>NZ_JAPZBF010000001.1:4800000-6758121 GCF_027460165.1 Micromonospora sp. WMMC241 | reverse complement strand
CATCGCGTCCAGCTCGTCCGCCGCGTACGCCTTCGGCCGGCAGATCAGCAGCGCCAGCAGCCGCGCCGCGCTGTCGCCGGTCGCCCACAGCTCCCGGGCCAGCTCATGCTGCGTCTTCAGCCGCTTCGCGATCGCGCGCAGGCTGCCCAGGTTGACCCCGTGGTCGTCACCGTGCCGCTCGTTGACCGCGCGGGCCCTCGGGTCGTCGAGCGCGGCCAGTTCGGCCGTCAGCTCGGCCACCGACGCGTCCGTCACCTGGGCCTCCCCGGCGTTGCGGGCGGAGGGTGTGGGATTCGAACCCGAACCGGGCTCCTGGTGGAGCCGCTACCGCCGTACCTGGCCTGCATTCTGCTCCTGTCGGCTCCGGTCCGCTCCGGTCTGCTCCGGCGGCGTTCCCCCCACCAGCCCCCCATCGGCGGGCGCCGGGAGCATCCCCGCGACCGTCGCCATCACCCCCTCGTCAACCTCGGCGAGCAGGTGCCCGTACACGTCCGACGTGACCGAGATCGACGCGTGACCCATCCGCCGGGACACCGCCGTCAACGGCACCCCCGCACTGATCAGATGCGCGACGTGGGTGTGCCTCAGGTCATGAAGCCGCACCCGACCCAGCCCCGCCTCCGCCAGGACGCGGGGCCACACGCGCTGCCGGAAGTTCCGCGTCACCGCCCGCACGCCATCCAGGTCCCGGAACACCAGATCATCGCGGCCCTTGTCGACCAGCAGCGGCGCCAGCGCATGGCCGACCGCCGGCGGGAACGTAACGGTCCGCCGCGACCGCTCCGACTTCGGATCGGTGAAGATCGGCACCCCGCCGATCCCGTCGTGCATCGCCTCCAGCACCTCCAGCCGGCCGGCGAGCACATCCACCCGGCCCACCTTCAGCGCCACCGCCTCCCCGTACCGCAGCCCCGTCGCGACGAGCAGCGTGACGAAGGGCTTCCAGTGCTCCGGCGTCGCCGCGAGCAGCCGGCCGATCTCCGGCGTGGTCAGGAACCGCATCTCCTGTCGGCGAACCTTCGGCAGGCCGGTCGAGCCAGCGGGGTTGACCCGGATCAGCCGCTGAGCGACCGCGGCGTCGAGCAGCTTGTGGAGGATCGCGTGGCTGTTGCGGATCGTCTTCGGCGTCAGTGGGCGCCCGCCCGGGTACCGGCCGGCGGCGAGCCGGGACACGAACTGCTGCACGGCGAGGGTGTCCACCTCGTCGAGCGGCAAGTCGCCGAGGATCGGGCGGACGTGGTTGCGCACCCGGGAGTCCTCGGTGCGCTGGGTGGTGGCCTTCAGCGTCGCCGCGTACGACGGCCACCAGGCGTCGATCCAGGTGTTGAGGGTGACTCGGCCGGCCCGCGGGTCGATGTACTCCCCCCGCCACCGGTCTGCGGTCATGCGGGTCATGGCGGCCTTGGCGGCGGTCTTCGTCGGGTAGCCGGATTCGATGGTCAGCTTCCGGCCGCCGACTTGCTCGCGGATGCGCCAGCCTGGGCCGTGCTTCTCGACCCACACGGGGGTCAGCCTGCCCGGCGGGAACGGCCCTCGGCCGGGCGAGGCGCGGTGGCCTCGAACCACTCGTTGACTCGCGCCACGAAGCTCAACAGCTCGGCCCGCCGGTTGGGCTCCGCGGTCTGGTAGTGATCCAGCAGCGCCTCCAGCTCCGGGGGGAGCTGGGTGGGGGTGGACGCCTGCGCGAACCCTTCGGCGACACCCGCCCGGGCGGCCAGGTCGTGCGCGGACACGTCGAGCGCTGACGCCAGCTTGGTGATGGCGGCGAGGCTCGGCTTCTGCTTCCCGGAGCGCCAGTTGCTGATCGCGGAGTGGGAGATGTCGGCGGCTTCGGCCAGCGCAACGTCGTAGCGGAACCCGCGGGCATCCTTCAGCCGGTCGAGGTGGGCGACGAACGCCTCACGCTCCGGCCATTCGACTGTGCGCACGCGCACGAGATTAGGGACGGCTGCGCGGGCTGTCACGTGCGTGTGATCACGCACATCGTCGATGCCTTGCGTGTAAGTGCCGAGGTTGGGCGACATCCTCTTGCTCTCCCCGCATTCCTCGGTTGTGCGCGGCTCGCACATCCGACTTTCAGATGATGCCAGACCAGCCCTCCGTACCCCTTGTGCCTGCGCACACATTCGGGCTACGTTCTGTGCGCGGCCAGAAACCGGAGCAGACCGGAGAAGGCCGGAGAGAGATCGAAAGGAGGTACGCCATGACCAGCGAGAAGTGGCTGACGATCGACGAACTCGCCGAGCTGATGAACGTCAAGCGCTCCTGGGTGCGGGACAAGGTCACCGCCCGGGTTCTCCCCCACCGCCGGCCCGCCGGCGGCGTGCGCTTCGCGCCGGAGGACGTCGAGGCCATCAAGCAGCAGCTGTTCGAGCCTGCGGTGACCGCCACCCCCAGCCGCGCCGCTGGCCGCGTTCGCCGCGCCGCTCGCACGGCCGCCTGATCCACCCCGGACCCGACCGGGCCCGGACAGCGAACAGCGCCCCGCATCCCGGCAAGGACATCGCGGAGCGCCGACCGAAAGGCAGGTTACCGGATGACCGGGACCACCAGCACCAAGACCGAACACCCCGCGGACGGGTCGCCCCGCTGGACCGTCGTCGGCGACGCCGGCCGGGTCGTCTACGACACCCTCGGCAACCACCTGGCGCTCATCCCCGCCGGCGGCGACATCGACTCGGTGATGGGGAAGACCCTCGCCCGGGTCCGCGAGTACGCGCAGCTCGGCGAGGACGACGTGGTGTTCGAGATCCTCGGCGAGCTGTACAGCAACGAGCTGGAGTTCCAGGCGATCGTCGAGACGTCGTACACGGACAGGCGGTGCCGCCGCTGCGGTGCCACGCAGGACCTGAAGACGCTGTACTCCGGCCTCGGCTACTCCCAGCGGGAGTGGGAGTGCTGGGACGGCTGCAAGGGTGGCCTCAAGTGACCGCCGCGCCCACCATCCCGAGCTACCCGCACTTCGCGCCCGGCGAGCACCGGCAGGCCATCGCCGAGATCGTCCGCTGGCTGCGCACCAACGGCTGGCCCCGCCTCGGCTCCTACGGCTACCGGTACAACGCCCCCGACACGGCCGACGCGACGATGTGCATCGGCTGGTCGGACGCCTGCGAGCTGATCGGCGTCAGCCGGCGTAGCGGGGGCGGCGAGTGGCAGTTGACGCCGTTCCACCACCGGGTGACGCACCCCGCCGAGGCCGTCAGGTGCCTAATCGCGGTCGGTGTGCTTCCCGTCGGCTTCGAGCAGGTGTCCCGGTGACCGCCCCGACGCGCCCGCCCCGCGTGGTCGACGTCTACCGGGCCGCACACGCCAGCGGCGACCCCGCCCAGCTCCTCGCCGCCGCGATCCTCGCCATGGCCGAGCGCTGCGCCCGCGCCGCCAGCGACCACGGGTACGCGTGGGCGGCGGGTGACTCCGCCGGCCGCACCCGGGCGATCCGGGCGATGAAGCGCCGCTGGGTCGCGCTCAACCGGCTCACCGCCGCCCACACCGCCCTGACCGGGGGTGCCCGGTGACCGCCCCGACGCTGCGGGAGGTCGTCGTCACCGACGCCTGCCACGCCGAATGCGCCGCGATTCGCCCCCTCACCGTCGCCGACGCCTGCCGCCGCTACGCCGTCCGCCTCGTCCGCATGACCGACGAGCAGCTCGCCGTGGAGGCCGCCCGCGTCGAGGCCCTGCCCGGCTCCGAGTACCGGGCGCTGGTCGACGAGCAGATCCAGATCCGTCGGGCCCAGGGCACGGTCCTGCGCCCCACGACCACCGGGAGCACCCGATGAGCAACGACCCCAACGTCCTGCGCGAGCGTCTCGCCACCGAGCTGCACCGCATCGCCTACGACATCGTCAACCTGAAGCTGCCCGTCGCCGACCTGATGAGCGCCCGCCTCTCCGTCGGGGTGCTCGACAGCCGAGCCGACCTGGAGCGGTGGGCCGACCACCTCGGCGTCGAGATCGAGGAGGACGGCGGCACCAGCGGGGACATCCCCCGCATCGAGCACGTGACCCTCTTCGATGGCGAGCGGTGGGGGCCGTCGTTCTCCGTCCACGCGCAGATCCAGCCGGACGGCGGAGCCGCGACTGAGGACGGCACCCGATGACCGGCCCGCTCGACCTCGCCGCCGTCCTCGCCCACACCGGCTGGACCGTCCCCGCACCCCGCAGCGAACTGGAACCCCGCACCCCCACCAACCCCATGCCCAACACCCCCGGCCCCAACGCGTGGCCCGCCACCGCCGAACCCACCACCCACCTCGACCACTGGTGGCGGAACGGCAGCAACGACTTCCCGGTCGCCACCGACCCGGCGCTCGCCGGCCACAACCCCGACGCGCCCACCGCCACCGTCACCCCGCTGCTCCCGGCGGGTGTCGCCGAAGACGCCGAGATCGTCGGCCGGCTGCGGTTCCTCACCCGCGAGATCGCCCACCTCGCCGGCGAGCACCGGGTGCCCGCCGACCTCGCCCAGCTCATCGACCAGGCCCGGCGGATCGCCCACGGCGACCTGCCCCGCACCACCGACACCCGGAGGGCCGCCTGATGACCGCCCCGCTCACCGTCTACATCACGCCCACCGGCCAGCCCGCCGGCATCCCGCCGTGCTGCCCCAACAGCCCCACCGGCTGCCCCGACGACGAGACCGCCTGCGGCACCTGCCTGAACGGCTGCCCCGCCCCCGCCGGCGAGCGGTGCTGCCTCGACGGCCCGGAGGTGACCCAGTGAAGACGCTGCTCATCTCCGCCGGGGTCCTCACCCCCACCATCGCCCTCCCACCCGCCATCACCAGCCGGATCCTCGTCCTCGTCCTGCTCCTGCTCGCCGTCCGCGCCTGGCGGCACGCCCGCGCCGCCGACGGACTCCGGCACCGGCTGTGGGCCGCCGACATCGCGATCCGCGACCCGGAGCTGCGCCGCCAGGCCGCCGCCGACGCGCACCTTCCCGCCGGGCGGCGGGCGGCATGACCACCACCGGCTGGCTGATCGTCACGCTCCTCGGCGTCCTCTGCGCCGTCGTCACCGCTGCGCTGTGGCAGGCCGAGGGCGACCTAGACAAGGTCACCGCCGAGCGCGACGCGGCCCGCCGGCACATCGCCCAACTCCACGCCGAACGCCACGCCACCCGAGGTCACCTGTGAACCGCACCTTCTGGGCTGTCGCCCTCGCCACCGGCGCAGCCCTCTACCTGACCGTGTGGGCCGCCCAGACCGCCACCTGGCGCGTCCTCAACCTCCTGATCGGAGCAGCAGCATGACCACCGACACTGTCACCCCCGCCGACATCGCCGCCGAGCTGATGCTCAACGCGGCCCGCGACATCGACACCCTGACCATCAGCGAGCGCCTCGACGACACCGAGATGCCCGACGAGCCCGACGGGTTCGCCGAGCAGGTCGCCGAGCTGGTCAAGACCGCCAGCATCAGCATCGACTGGCCGGACACCACCGACGGCACCGTCAACGTCGGCGACGGCCTGGTCGGCGCGCTGGTCGCCAAGCTCGGTCAGGAGCGCGACGCCCTCGGCGTCAAGGCCGACGACCAGGCCGCCGAGCTGGACCGGCTCCGCGCGCAGCTCGCCGAGAAGCACGCCGACCTCCACCGCGCCCAGGCCGAGATCGCCAGCCACGCCCAGGCCGTCACCCACTGGGCCAACCAGGTCAACGAGCTGAAGACCGAGCTGACGGCGATGCAGGAGAAGGCAGCCAAGACCGAGCGCGAGCAGGCGCTGGTCGTCGAGTTCAACAGCCGCCACCTGATCGGTACGCCCGTCCGCTACTGGAAGGGCGCGCGCGAGGGCGAGGGCCGCACCAGCAAGACCCGCACCGGCGCCCAGATGCTCAGCGGTCACACCGCTGTCGTGTGGGTCGAGGACGAGGGGGCGTGCATCGCTCTCAGCCACATCGAACCGGTCGAGACGGCGGCCGTCTGATGCCCGTCGGCGACGTCGTCACCCTCACCGCCCTCGGCACCTGCGTCATCGCCGCCGCGCTCCTCCTGGCCGACGCCCTCGCCGAACTCCGACGCGAAGGAAACGGCGTCGCCGACACCGCCCGGGCCGCCACCACCGCCATCCACAACCGCGCGAAGGCCGTGCACCTCACCCACGCCCAAGAGGCAGAACTGGCCCGCTTCCGGGCGTGGATCGACGACACCTCACCCGCCGCGTTCACCTGGAAGGACCTGCTCCCGTGACCGACACCAACACCACCGGCGGCCAGCACCGCTGGCGCAAAGGCGACCCCATCAACGAACACGGCCGCCGCACCATCAGCACCTCCAACTGCGTCTCCGCCGGCTACCGGCCCCCGCCCCGCGACGACGACAACCGGGCCGTCCGCGCCGTCGCCCCCGTCGTCAGCCACGAACGCATCCGCGACGCCATCCGCGACCAGCTCGACAAGCTCCGCGCCGACATCACCGACCCGACCGCGCCCATGCGCGTCGTCCGCGAGGTGTTCGCCGCCGCCGGCGCCGACGACACCCAGGAGGCGACGTCGTGAGCACCCTCCTCGCCATCGCCCTACCCGCCATCGGCACCTACCTCCTCCTGCACCTGCCCACCCGGAGAAAGCCATGAGCACCGGACCGATGAAGCTCGGCGAGTTCCCCGCCTTCCTCGACGAACCCGACGCCGACCCCGCCTGCCGCGGCCAGAACACCGACCTGTTCTTCAGCGACAAGCCCACCGACATCGACGCCGCGAAAGCCATCTGCGGCGACTGCCCCCTGCGCATCCGCTGCCGCCGGTGGGCCATCGACCAGCCCACCGACAAGGTGTACGGCGTGTGGGGCGCCACCAGCCACGCCGACCGCAAAGCCATCAAGCGCCGCAAGAACAGCGGCCGACAGCTGGGGGTGGCGGCGTGATCCTCTTCGACGACCTGCACCCCGACGACCACACCGCCCGCATCAACCTGCGCAACATGCTCGTCGAGCGGCGCGTCGACCTCGGCTACAGCCAGGCCGCCCTCGCCCAGCACATCGGCGCCAGCCAGGGCTGGGTCGCCAACATCGAGACCGGCACCAACTGGCACATCGCCGTCCTCCAACGCCTCGCCCGCGGCATCAACGCCCGCATCGTCCTCTACCCCGACGGCGTCCCCGGCGGCCCCTACGACAACCCCGCCGCCGGCCTGTTCCGCCCCACCGACCCCACCGACGCCGACCGGTGGGACCAGCAAAACCTCCTCGCCGACCTCGCGACCGCCCGCGAGGCGACCGGCCTCACCCGCCGGCAGGTCGGGGAGCGGCTCGGCTGCTCGGGTAGCGCCGTCGGCAACTACGAGCGCACCCGGACCGGCCTGGTGCTGATCAGCCCGCAGCGGTACTGCCGGGCCATCGGCGGGCGGCTCGCCGTCGAGCTGGAACACCTCGACGCGGCCGTGGCGGTGCCGGCATGAGCAACTACCCGGACTTCCTCAACGCCACCACGGCCGCCCCGGCGTGCCGCGGCGTCGACACCACCCTGTTCTTCCCGCCTCGCGGCCAGGACTCCACCGAGGCGAAAGCCATCTTCCGCCGATGCCCGCTGCTCGCCCGCTGCCGGCTGTGGGCACTCGACCAGCCGGTCACCGAACTGCACGGCGTGTGGGGCGGACTCAGCCACGTCGAGCGCATCGACCTGAAGCGGGTGCAGCTGCGCCGGTGGCGCGGCGGACCCGGCGAGCACCACGACCAGATGGTCCAGATGCGCGCCAACGGCGCCACCTGGTCGGAGATCGCTAAGGCGATCGGGTCGACCACCGAGAGCGTCAAGTCGTACTGGAAGCGCCAGCGGCGCGTCCGGCGGATCGCTCAAGAGCAGGTCGCCGCATGACCGCCCCCGCCGAACCCCGCGCCCTCTGCACCGGCTGCGGCAGCCTCCTCGACCCCGCCGCCGCAGCCGGCTGGGACGGCACACCCGCCATCTACGACCGACACCCCGGCTGCGAGAAGCGCGGCGGACACCTCCGACTCGTCAAGGGAAGTGGCAAGTGAAGATCCAGCGCGTCAACCGAGGACGCAACCACTGGTACGTCGACCTCGACACCGGCCAGAAAGTCGACGGCGTCACCACCACCACCGGCAACGGCCTCCCCAAGCCCGCCCTGCTCAACTGGGCCGGCGACGCCACCGCCGAATACGCCGTCGACCACTGGGACGACCTCGCCAAACTCCCCACCTCCGAACGCCTCAAGAAGATCAAGGGCGGCCGGTACGAGAAGCGCGACGCCGCCGCGAACAAAGGCTCCGAGATCCACACCCTCGCCGAGAAGCTCGTCGCCGGCGAACGCGTCACCGTCCCCGACCACCTCACCGGCTACGTCCAAGCCTGCGTCCGGTTCCTCGACGACTTCGACGTCCGGCCCCTCCACGTCGAAGCCGTCGTCTACTCCGAAACCCAGCGGCACGTCGGCACCCTCGACCTGATCGCCGACGTTCTGCTCCCCGACGAGGCGCGCTACGAACACATCCCACGCCGCGACGACGGCTACGCCCGCGGCCTCGTCGACTGGAAGACCGGCAAGTCGGGGATCTTCGGCGACGTCGCCCTCCAGCTCTCCCCGTACCGGTTCTCCGAGTACCTCATCGGCGCCGACGGCGAGCCCGTCGACATGCCCAACGTGGACTTCTGCGCCGGCGTGCACCTGCGCCCCGACGGCGTCTACGACTTCGTGCCGCTGGAGTGCGGCGAGGACCAGTACCGGGACTTCCTCTACGTCAAGGAGGTCGCCCGGATCGTCGGCAGCCTCCGCGACCTGGTCGGTGAGCCGATCGTCGCGCCGACCGCCTCCACCTACGTCCTGGCCAAGGCCGACGAGACCGAAGAGGTGCCGTTCTGATGACCACCAGCCCGCTGCTCGCCGCGCTCGCCGACTTCCAGGCCAAGCCGCCCACCCTCACCAAGAACAAGGCCGGACACCAGTCGAAGTACGCCGACCTCGTTCAGGTCAACGAGCAGGTGCTGGCCCGCCTCAACGAGCTGGGCATCGTCTACACCTGCGCGCCGACCCTCGACGACGACGGCAAGTTCGTCCTCGCCTACGAGCTGACCCACGTCGCGTCGGGCGAGAAGCTTGCCGGCCGGTACCCGCTGAAGCTGGCGGAGAACCCGCAGCAGATGGGCTCGGCGATCACCTACGCCCGCCGGTACGTGCTGCTGGCGCTGACGGGTGTCGCCGCGGAGGACGAGGACGACGACGGGCAGGCCGCGTCGGGCCGGCGCACCGCCCAGCGCGCCCAGCAGAACCGCCCCGCACCCGCCGCCACGGCGGCGCCGGAGCGGGCCACCGCGCAGCGCTCCCCCCGCCCCGCCGGCCCGCCGCTTCCCGGTGACAGCGACGGCATCACCCCGCGTCAGCAGTCCCTGCTGCACGTCCTGCTCGGCAAGGCCGGCAAGGGCCAGCGCGAAGCCGGGCTCGGCTACATCAGCGACGTCCTGGAGCGGGAGATCACCACCACCAAGGAACTGAGCAAGGACGACGCCAAGCGCGTCATCGACCACCTCCAGGCCGCCGTCGACCAGCAGGAGCAGCAGTGAGCAACGAGACCGTCATCACCGTCGTCGGCAACCTGACCGACGACCCCGAGCTGAGGTTCACCCCGTCCGGTGCCCCGGTCGCCAAGTTCCGCATCGCCTCCACCCCCCGCATGTTCGACAAGCAGTCGCAGGAGTGGAAGGACGGGGAGCCGCTGTTCCTGTCCTGCAACGTGTGGCGGCAGGCGGCCGAGAACGTCGCCGAGTCCCTCACCCGTGGCACCCGCGTCATCGTGCAGGGCCGGCTGCGGCAGCGCTCTTTCGAGACCCGCGAGGGTGAGAAGCGCACCGTCATGGAGATCGAGGTCGACGAGATCGGCCCGTCGCTGTTCCGGGCCACCGCGAAGGTCGAGCGCAACAGCAGCGGCGGCGGGGAGCGGCGGCAGTCCCGGCCCGCGCCGGCCCGGCAGGACGACGGCTGGGGCTCGACCCCCGAGGGCGACATCCCGTTCTGATCCACCGGCCCCGCCCGGGCGGCACCACGCCAGGCCGGCACCGCGCATCGAGCGCGCGACGGGGCGCCAACCCGACCACCAGATCAAGCACCAAGGGGGACCTGATGACCAGCACCACCCCGAGCGCCGGCGACATCCTCGCCGCCGCCGACTCCTTGCAGGGCCCTCAGCAGACCTACACCCGAGACGAGGTGGCCCTCCTCATGCACCTCGCCTACGACTCCGGGCGCACCGCCCAGTACGTCGGCGACATCGCCGAACTCCACGCCACCTGGGCCCGCAACCCCATCCACCGGCCCACCGCCGAGGAGCGCTACCGCGAACGGATGGCCGAGATGGACGCCCTCGGGCAGGCCCGCGCCGCCGCCGAAGGCCGCCCCTACCGGCTGCACCCCGGCGGGCCCGTCGACTGGGAAACCGGCCGCGTGCTGGCACCCGGCGAGGACGTGAACGCGTGAGCCTCGACACCGATTGGGACCGCTGGGAAGGCATGGACGTCATCGCCCCCGTCGAACCCAACCCGTTCGACCCGCAGCGGCACCCGGACGAGCACGCCGCTTTCGAGCGGCAGACCGCCGGCGCCCGCGAAGAGGTCGAGCAGGCCAAGGAGCGCCGCCGGCAGGAGCGGAAGGAGGCGAAGGCCCGCTACCTCGAAGACGAGACCGAACGCGAGCTGGTCCGGCTGAAGGCCCGGCACGCCGCCGAGCAGCGGTGGACGCAGGAGCAGGCGGAACTGGCCAAGGCTGCCGCCGACGACGCCGCCCGCGTCCACGACGGCGCCACGTTCCTGCTCGACCTGCCGCCCACCCCGCCCGCCCTGTGGGGCAAGGGCGAGGACATCCTGTGGGCCCGCGGTGAGGCGCTGATGATCGCCGGCCCGCAGGGCGTCGGGAAGACCACCATCGCCGGGCAGCTCCTGCGCGCGGTCGCCGGCATCACGGGGGACGTCCTCGGCTACCCGGTCGAGCCGTGCGAGCGGCGGATCCTCTACCTGGCCATGGACCGGCCCGAGCAGGCCCGCCGCAACCTGGCCCGCATGTTCGCCGACGCCGAGGTGGAGATCGGCCGGGACTACCTCGCCGAGATCCTCCGGTTCTGGTCCGGGCCGCCGCCGTCGGACTTCGCCGCCGACCCGGCAGCGCTGCTGCGGCTGGCCCAGCAGCACGACGCCGACGTGGTGTTCGTCGACAGCTTGAAGGACGCCGCGGTCGGTCTGTCGAAGGACGAGGTCGGCGCCGGCTACAACCGGGCGCGGCAGCTCGCCCTCGCCGAGGGTGTCCAACTCGTCGAGCTGCATCACGTCGTCAAGTCCGGCGCGGACGGAGCCAAACCGAACAACATCAACGGCATCTACGGCTCCACCTGGCTGACCTCGGGCGCCGGATCCGTCGTCATGTTGTGGGGCGACCCGGGCGACCCGGTGATCGAGCTACTGCACCTGAAGCAGCCCATGAACGAGGTGGGGCCGCTGAGTGTGCGGCACAACCGGGAGACGGGGCTGTCGGAGGTGTTCCACGACGAGGACACCGACGTGGTGGCGCTGGCTCGGCGCTGCGCGGAGACGGGTGTGTCGGCGGCTGAGGCTGCCCGGTGCCAGTTCTCGACGGAGACCCCGTCGAAGGCGCAGGTCGAGAAGGCTCGGCGGAAGCTGCGGCAGCTGGTGAAGCAGGGGCTGTTGACGGAGCGCGCCGCGACGGATGGGAAGGGCGGTCGGGGCAACGGTGACCGCTGGTTCGCGGTCGCTCCGGCGTCGTGGGTCGTGGGTGAGGAGGCCCCCGATGACCGATACCAGTAGTGATGCGGCGGGCACGCATCGTGCCGAAGAAAGTCACGGAGAAAGTCACGCGTCGATGTCTGCCCGAAAGTCACGAGGAAAGTCACGCGTCGATACCCCCGTCGAGTTTCCGCAGGTCAGAAAGTCACGCACCGCCGTGGAGAAAGTCACGCGGCCCCTCCCTCGGAAAGTCACGTTTTCCGCCCTTCCTTTAGGGAGGGCGGAACGTGACCCCGAGAGGGGGGAGGTCAACAAAAACCCCACCGCGCCGGCCGCCGCGGACCCCGAGCCCGTCGGCCCCTCGCTGCGCAGTTCCTCGACCGGCTCGCCGCGCAACAGGCCGACCCGGACCTCGCCGCCCGACGACGCGAAGCCCTCGCACGCCTCCGCCAGCAGAAGCCCGCCATCCGCACCAAGGAGCAGCCGTGACCCAGCCGATGCCCGCCTGCGACTTCCCCGGCAAGCCCGGACCCGCCGGCCACATCCCCGCCTGCCAGCTCTGCCCCAACTCGCCCACCTACTGGCGCAACCAGCTCACCGCCGAGGAGCGCGACCTGGCCGCCGCCGTCGACGCCGGGCAGTGGAAAGCCCCGACGCCCGCCGAGGCCACCCCGTGACCCCGCGGACCCTCGCCGACATCCACCGCCACCGCCCACCCCTGGAGCCCGCCATGGCCACCCACCCCATCGCCGACCCCCGCCACACCACCGTCGAACGCCTCCGCCGCGAACGCGACGCCGCCCGCCTCGAAGCCGACGCCCAACGCGCCCGCGCCGACCGCCTCGACGCGCAACTCGCCGCACTCCGCGCCGACCGCGCCACCCTCCCCGCCGCATTCCACGTCACCCGCGGCACCTGGCCTGGCTTCCCCGAAGCCAACTGCCCCTGCCCGAAGGAGCCGTGCGGGTCGGTGGACACCCGGCGCGCGGACCCGGCGTGCGAGCAGCACCCCGCCGGGCGGGCACGGACCATGCGGCAGATGCACCGCGCCGACCGGTGCCCGGCGGAGGTGACCCGGTGAGCCACTACCAGGCGGGTACGAGGTTTGAGCACAAGATCCGCGACGACCTCCGCGACAACGGCTACGAGGTCATGCGAGCCGCGGGGAGCAAGGGCGCATCCAAGGTGGACCTCGTCGCACTGAAGCCCGGCCAGCTCCTGTTCATCCAGGCCAAGCGCTCGGGCACCCTGCCGCCCGCCGAGTGGGACCGGGTGTTCGAGGTCGCCGGCTGGGTCGGCGCCGTGCCGCTGCTCGCCGCGAACGGGCCCCGCGGTCGGGGTGTCGTCTACACGCGGCTGCTGGGTCGGAAGGTGCCGAGGGCGCGGACCCAGCCGTGCGAGCCGTTCCTCCTCGACCAGATCGCGCAGGCCGCGTCGTGATCCCTTCGTGCGCCGTCGAAGCCCACGCCCGCTGGCAGTCCACCCCGCTGCTACGCCGCGCCCGGATCCTCGCCCTCGCCCGCCGGCGTCGGGCCCGCCTGACCGCCCGCCTCTGGAGGAACTGACCATGCGCCCCCTGCACGTCGCGAAAGCGGCCGCTCACGACGCCTGCCACTGCGGCCACGGCCAGTGGTCCCACAAGCGCGGCTCGGGCACCTGCACCGAATGGCCCTGCCGCTGCGACCGCTACGAGCCCAAGGAGGAAGCGTGAAGCGGCCGCTTTTGCTCGACCTGTTCGGCGGAGAAGGCCTCGCCGCCTACGGCTACGCCCTCGCCGGATTCGACGTCACCAGCGTCGAGATCAACCCCGAGCGCATCGCCAACCACGTCCGCCACCCCAACGTCACCGTCGTCGAAGGCGACGCCACCACCTTCCCGCTCGACGGGTTCGAGGTGGTGGTCGCCTCCCCGCCGTGCACCGACCACACCACCCGCGCCACCCTCGCCGAGCACCGCCGCGGCGCCAGCACCGACACCGGCTGGATGCTGCCGCACACCATCAACCGCCTCCGCGCGTGGGGCGACGCCACCGGCGGACTCTGGGTCGTCGAGAACGTCGAGGGCGCCAAGACCATCATGGGATCCCCGCTGATGCTCTGCGGCACCATGTTCGGCCTCACCGACGGCGGGTGGCACCTCGCCCGCCACCGCCTATTCGAGTCCAACGCCCTCCTGATGGCGCCCGGCCCGCACCGGTGCCGCAACCGGGGTGTACGGATCGTCGGCGTCTACGGCGACCTGACCAAGAACGACCGGGCGTGCGGCGGCCGCAATCGACCCGGAGGTGACGTGCGCGCCGGAGTCGACCGGGCCCGCCGGCTGATGGGCGCCCCGTGGGCGTCGCCCCGCGGCCTGGCCCTCGGCATCCCGCCGGCGTACACGCGGTTCATCGGAGAGCAGATCCTCGACCACCTCGGCGCCCGAACCCGCACCGCCGCCTGACCTGATAGCTCCCAGAGACCGGTGAGATCAGCTATGTCAGCTCAGACCAGCCCGTCGGGCCACCGACCGGACCGCCATCGCGGACCATCGGTCGGCCCGGCGCGGCCGGAGCCCAGCGGCGTCCAGCGCGGCGGCAATGACCCGGTACGACTCGCCGGCCTTCCGGCGACGCACGACCTCGTCCCGGGCCACCTGCTCGGCGGGGTTCGGCGCGGCGTCACGCTCGCGCCCCTTGCCCTCACCCCGGAGGCCGAAGGCGTACTGGCCGACCGCGTGCCGGCCCGCCTCGGCTTTGGCCTTGCGGCCGTCGCGCATCCGCTTCACGATCATGCGCCGCTCCAGCCCGGCGAAGACGCCGGCCATCTCCCGCATGGCGGTGCGCATCGGGTCGTCGGGGTCGTCGCGGAGCACCTCGCCGCCGTCGACCGCGAACACCCGGCCGCCCTGGCGCCACACGAGCGCGAGGGTGGCCTCCTGGACGGTGACGGCACGGGCCAGCCGGTCAAGCCGGGGGACGAGCAGACCCTCAGCGGTCCGGGACTCGATGTCGTAGAGCGCGGCGGACAGGCCGGGTCGGTCGGCGGCGTCCTTCGCTCCGGAGATGCCGGCGTCGGTGTGGAGCGAGACGAGGCGGTGCCCGTTGGCGCGGCACCAGGACCGAACGGCCTTTTCCTGGACGTTGAGCCCGAACCCGTCCATCTGGGATTCGGTGCTGACGCGGAGGTATCCGGTGAGCTTCATGATGCCCCTGACCTGCTATGTAAACGAAACTCCAGATTACTTTACAATGGACCTGTGGACGACAGCGACGTAGAGGCGTTCCTGAGCCGGGTTCATGGTCTCCCGCCTCGGCATATCAGCGACGCTTGTGAGGCGCTCACAGGCGCCCGCGAGGCCCGATCCTGCGGTCGTCCTACCCGTCGAGGCACCGCATGCCGCGCCCTCTGCGCCCGCTTCACCCCGGCCTGCTCCGCCCACGCAACGGAGGAAGAGCAGCTCGTCGCCAGGGTCGAGGCCGAGCGACTGTCCTCCCTCATCGTCGAGTGGGAGGACAGTCTCGCGCCGGCGTGCCATGGCTGGTCTGTCATGGATGAACACCGAGCGGAGGCGGCGGCACTGGCCGACATCGGCGACGAGCTGCGCCGATCCCGCCAGGGTCAGGATCTGCTCTGGAAGTGGCAGCGCGGACGGTGCGCCATCTGCGGAGGCGGCGGCCACCAGTGGGCGCCGGACTTTGGTGCCGGCCCGGACTTCGTGGTCGACCACGACCACCACACCGCGCTGGTCCGGGGGTGGCTCTGCCGGTCCTGCAACATCGGCGAGGCTCGCAGCGACCGTGGGGATGCCGCGAAGTACCGCGATCGGCCGCCGGCCGTGATGCTCGGCGTCGCCGTCCGGTACGAGCACCCGTGGTACGGGCTGGTTGAGCCGCAGGAGACGAATGCCGAGTGGTTCGCCCGCACTGTGACGAGCCAGCCGCCGCCCTGAAACCAGCGGTGGGCCGGTCGGGGTCGCCCACCCCGCCGGCCCACCAACGCCACCCGCAGGTAGCCGCCCAACCGCCGGCAAGCCTACAAGGGGGGACCACCATGGACCGGACGCAAACCCTCACCACCATCACCGGCCTCGCCGAGCAACTCTGCGACCCCGGACAACACACCGAACGCATCCCCTACTGGGACGACAACCGCAACCGCAAATACCGCGAATGGCGGACCATCCAACCCGGTCTCCTCGAACAG
Organism: Micromonospora sp. WMMC241; assembly: GCF_027460165.1. NCBI lineage: Bacteria > Bacillati > Actinomycetota > Actinomycetes > Micromonosporales > Micromonosporaceae > Micromonospora > Micromonospora sp. WMMC241. The sequence goes on along the minus strand of NZ_JAPZBF010000001.1, from coordinate 6,742,258 downwards.
CTCCACCAAGCCGCTGTAGAGCCCGCAGACGGCCGTACAGAGCCCGGCCCGCGCCCGGTGCCGCGCAGCCGTCCCCCGCTCGCCCTCGAAGCGCTCAGCACCCACGCGGCGATCTGCACCCACGCCGCCCACTGGTGCACATCCCTGGGCATCGACCTCCGCGACACCGTGGAAGCGAACATCCGAGCCCTCGTCGGCGCCGCACCGCAACTCGACGACGACGACCTGCAACTGCTCGCCGGGGAACTGCGCACCTGGCGGCGCTGGGCCGCCGTCGCCACCGGCTGGATCGCCCCCCTCTACCAGCCGCACGTGCCCTGCCCCGCCTGCCACACCACCGGCAAGCTGCGCATCAACCTCACCGCCCAGGCGGCGCACTGCCGGGCCTGCCAAGCCACCTGGGCCGCCGACGACGGCAGCCTCCACGCCCTCGGCGAGTACGTCACCAGCCGCAGCGAACGCGTCACCGCGGCGTGACCAGCGGGTCAGCTTGACGCCAACGCGAGTTGACCTACGATGAATGCCAGCAGCACCACTGTCTCCGAAGCCCCGCCGCATCCCCCAGGACGGCGGGGCTTCGTCATGCCCGGGGGTGAGCCGGTGGCCAGGCGCAGCACCGCAGCCCGCGGCTACGGCCGCAAGCACGAGGATCTGCGGAAGCAGTGGGCGCCGAAGGTGGACGCCGGCACGGTGGACTGCTGGCGGTGTGGTGATCTGATCCAGCCGGGCAGGCCGTGGGACCTGGGCCACGATGATGACGACCGTGGTCAGTACCGGGGGCCTGAGCACAGGACGTGCAACAGGCGAGCCGGTGGTGCGAACGGTGCGCGGGTGGCGAACGCGGGTCGCGGCGTCGGAGTGCGAACGTCCCGTGAGTGGTGACAACGAGTCAACGTTACTCTGCGTGACGTTCGGCAATGTATAACTATGCAATGGTTATGCATAGCGGTGACGGAATGTCCGGTTCAGAAAAATTCGGCAGCAGGCCAGGGGACCACCGGGGCAGTCGCGGAAATCTCCCCCCGGCCAACCCCGTGCCCCCCACTGCATAACCATGCATTGCATATTCATGCATCACATTCCGTGACATACCCACAGTGACTTTCCGTGAGGAGGTGCCGGTCGTGCCGCCTCGCGCTCGCCGCCTCGCAGCGGTTTCCGCCGACCCGGAGGCCACCCGGGAAAGAACCCCTGACCTGCGTGATGCTGTCCGGTCGACGGTCGACGCCATGGACTGGCTCACCCCGACCGACGAGGCGTTGAAGACCCTCGCCCTGCGACAGGCCGAGGAGATCGAGGGGGCTATCGACCGGGCGCGCGAGCTGGAAGCGCTGCGCCGGGACTTGGCCGGCGACGAGTCGGCGTACAAGCGGCTGAAGGCACTCGAAGCGATGTGTGAGGTCACCAAGACCGTCGGCTGGCTGGGCCCGCAGCTCCAGGGCGTGCTGCGCGACCTGGGCGGGACGCCGGCGGCGCGGGCGGCGATGAAGAAGGACAAGCCGGTGGGGGGTCGTCTTGCTCAGATCCGCGCCGCTGCTGGGCAGCACGACTCCTAGGATCTGGACGCCGCCGCTGGTGGTCGGACCGCCTGGGCCGTGTGGCTGCGGGTGCGCGCTCACTCCGGCGACGTCGCACGGCTTCTCGGCTGTGGAGTTCGCCGAGGAGGTGCTCGGCTTCCACCTGATGCCGTGGCAGCGCTGGCTGCTCATTCACTCGCTGGAGCTGCTCGCCGACGGCCGGTTCCGCTTCCGCACGGTGTTGGTGCTGGTGGCCCGCCAGAACGGCAAGACGACGCTGGTGGAGGTCAAGAACCTCTGGAAGATGTTCGTCCTGCGGATCCCGCTGGTCATCGGCACGGCGCAGAACCTGGACGTGTCTGAGGAGTCGTGGGACAAGGCCGTCGAGATCGTCGAGTCGGTGCCGGAGCTGGCCGCCGAGGTCCCGCGTGACGGCGGGATCGTGCGGGTCAACGGCAAGAAGTCGCTGAAGCTCGCGCACGGGTCGCGGTGGAAGGTCGCCGCGGCGTCCCGCAAGGGCGGTCGTGGCTTGTCGGGCGACGACGTGAACCTCGATGAGCTGCGCGAGCATCACACGTGGGAGTCGTGGGCGGCTGTCACGAAGACGACGATGGCCCGCCGCAAGGCGCAGATCTGGGCGTTCTCCAACGCCGGTGACGACCGGTCGGTGGTGCTCAACGCGTTGCAGGAGAAAGGCCGGGCGACCGCCGAGGATCCTGCCGCTGATGCGTCGATGGGCATCTTCGAGTGGTCGGCGCCGGATGACTGCCCGGTCGACGACCCGCAGATGTGGCGGTTGGCGAATCCGTCGCTGGGCTACCCGCAGGGCATCTCGTTCGAGGCGTTGCGGGCGGCGCTGGAGACGGACCCGGAGCCGATTTTCCGCACCGAGTGCCTGTGTCAGCGGGTGCCGGACCTGGAGCCGTCGAAGATCCCGCTGACGGCGTGGGTGAAGTGCGCGGATCCGTCCTCGCGGATCGTCGGGCCGGTGGTGCTGGCGTGGGAGGTGTCGTGGCATCGGGACCGGGCGGCGATCGCCGCGGCGGGTCTACGCGCTGACGGGCTGCCGCATGTGGAGTTGGTCGAGTACCGGGACGGCACGGACTGGGTGGCGGGCCGGCTGGGTGAGATCGCGGGCCGGCAGCCGGTGACGGCGGTGCTGGTGGACCCGTCGGGGCCGGGTGGGTCGCTGCTGTCGGAGGTGACGGAGCGGCTTCCGGCGCGGCTGGATCCGACGCCGCTGACGATGCGTGGTCTGGCGCACGCCTGTGGCCGGCTGTACGACGCGGCGTTGACCGGCCAGTTGCGGCAGTTGGGCGATGACCGGTTGCTGGAGATGCTGCGCAAGTCGTCGACTCGGCAGTTGGCGGATGCGTGGGCGTGGGACCGCAAGCACTCGGGCGGTGACATCTCCGGCCTGGTCGCGGTGACCGCCGCGCTGCACGGGCTGGGCACGGCGGAGAAGCCGCAGCCGCCGGCGGCGCCGGTTATCACTGAGACGTTGACGGTGCGATCCGAGACGAACGAGCTGGCCAGCGCGGGTTTCTGAGAGAGGGGGTGTCGTACCGATGACCGCACCGGTGAACGAGATCGGATACGCCCACCTCGGCGGCAACTGGTGGACCTCTGACGATGAGCCGACGCCGGAGCTGCGGTGGCCGGAGTCGGTGGCCGTGTACGACGCCATGCGCAGCCAGGACTCGCAGGTCGGGTCGGTGCTGCGGGCGGTCACCTATCCGTTGCGGCGGACACCGTGGCGTCTGGACCCGGCGGGCGCCCGCGATGAGGTGGTGCGGCTGGTCGCCGAGGACCTCGGCCTGCCGGTGGCGGGCCGGAACCCGGAGCCGATGCCGCGCACCCGGGACCGTTTCTCCTGGTCTGAGCATCTGCGGCTGGCGTTGCTGATGCTGCCGTTCGGGTTCATGCCGTTCGAGCAGGTGTACCGCATCGACGAGCAGGGACGGGCGCGGCTGCGGAAGCTCGCAGAGCGGATGCCCCGCACCATCGAGAAGATCGATGTGGCGCCGGATGGTGGGCTGGTCTCGATCACGCAGTACGGCGCGAAGACCGAACAGCGGGCCCGCCCGATTCCGGTGGACCGGCTGGTCGTGTACGTGTTGGAGCGTGAGGGCGGCAACTGGCTGGGCCGGTCGGTGCTGCGGTCCTGCTACAAGAACTGGCTGATCAAGGATCGGCTGCTGCGGGTGCAGGCGCAGACGATCGAACGCAACGGCATGGGCGTGCCCTTGTACGAGGGCGCCGAGGGCGAAGAGGACCTGACCAAGGGCGCGCAGATGGCGCAGGCCTGGCGCGCCGGGCAGTCCGCCGGGTCGGCCATCCCGCACGGGGCGAAGATGCGTCTGCTGGGTGTCGAGGGATCCCTCCCGGACGCTGACAAGCCGATCCGCTACCACGACGAGCAGATCGCCCGGGCGGTCCTCGCGCACTTCCTCAACCTCGGCACGCAGACCGGCAGCTGGGCGTTGGGCACGACCTTCGCGGACTTCTTCACCCTCAGCTTGCAGACCCTCGCGCAGCAGATCGCGGATGTCGCCACGCAGCACATCGTCGAGGACCTGGTCGATCTGAACTTTGGGGAGTCGGAGCCGGCGCCGCGGGTGGTGTTCGACGAGATCGGTTCGCGGCAGGCGGCGACGGCTCAGGCGCTGAAGATGCTCGCCGACGCGGGGATCCTGCTGCCGGACCGTTCGCTGGAGGAGGCGGCCCGGCAGGCGTACGGGCTGCCGCCGAAGGACTATCCGCCGCGGACCCCTTCGATCGAGGAGAATCCCTGATGGCTGAGGTTGCCCTGCCGGAGTTGCCGGCGCACCTGGAGCGGCTGCGGGCCCGGCCGACGGCGAAGGCCGGCGACTGGTACCGCATCGAGGCCAAGGCCGGCGCCCGGTCCGCCGTGGTGTCGATCTACGACGAGATCGGTTGGGCCGGCACCACCGCGAAGGACTTCGCCGCCGAGCTGCGCGCTCTGGACGCCGACGACATCACGCTGCGGCTGAACTCCCCTGGCGGGGACGCCTGGGACGGCATCGCGATCTTCAACGCGTTGAAGGACCACCGGGCCAGCGTGCACGTGGTGGTCGACGGGCTGGCGGCGTCGGCGGCGTCGTTCATCGCGCAGGCCGGCGACCGGGTCACGATGAACCGCGGCGCGCAGATGATGATCCACGACGCGGCGGGTCTGGCCATCGGCAACGCCCGGGACATGCGGGACATGGCCGAGGTCCTCGACCGGGTGTCGGACTCGATCGCCAGCATCTACGCGGCCCGCTCGGGCCGCCCGATGGCGGAGTTCCGCACCGCGATGGCCCGCGACACCTGGTACACGGCGCAGGAGGCGGTGGACGCCGGTCTGGCCGACGAGGTGGCCGACGACCCCGACGCGACCGCCACGAACTCCTCCCGGCAGAAGGTCACGGCCGCGGAGGCCGCCCGCCGCATCCACGCGGCGGCGCAGCGAACCACCCCCGTCAACCAGGCGGGGGACGCACCAGAGAAGGGAGCCGGCCGCATGGATCCGGCGAAGATCCGAGAGGCGCTGGGGCTGGCTCCCGGTGCTTCCGACGACGAGGTGAAGGCGGCCCTGGGCTCCGCCGGTCTCGTCGAGAACAGCCAGCCCACCCAGCCGGCCCCGAGCCCGTCGCCGTCCGAGCCCGCGCCCGCGCCGTCGTCTCCCCGCCCTTCGGCGGCCGGGACGATGGTCATCGACGCGAGCGCGTGGGAGGCGCAGCAGGAGGCGATCCGGCAGCTGCAGGCGGCCGACGCCCGGCGTCGCCGCGACGAGCGTGACGAGGTCGTCAACCAGGCCGTGCGGGACGGCAAGTTCGCGCCGGCCCGCAAGGACCACTGGACGCGGCTGTGGGACGCCGACCCGGAGGGCACCCGCGAGGTCATCAACGGCCTGCAGAAGAACGTCATCCCGACCGCGGCGCTCGGCTACGCCGGCCCGGGCGACGACGCCGACTTCGAGATGGAGTTCGCCGGGCTGTTCCCGCCGAACCGGAAGGGGGCCTGAGTCATGGCCGACTACAGCCCGGTCTACGCCGGCGGCGCGCAGCCGATGACGAAGACCGCCAGCACCACCATCACCGGTGGCCAGCTCGTCGAGGCGACCACCGCCAGTTCGGTCGGTACCGCCGGCGCCGCGTCGACGAAGGTCGTCGGGGTGGCCGCGCACGACGCGGCCAGCGGCGCCCGGGTCACGGTGTGGCCCCTGAACAACGTCGAGCACGAGCTGACCTCGACCGGCACGGTCGCCGTCGGTGACGGCATCGTGTCCGCGGCGTCGGGCGTCGCCACCACGGCGTCGGTCGCGACCGCCGCGGCGGCGGGCACCCTGCTCGGCCGCGCCACCACCGCCGCCACCGGCGGCGCCAAGGTCCGCTTCGTCGGCGGCAGCTGAGAAACTCGAAGGGAGATAACAAGTGCCTGGCACCTACCCGGCAGCGGCACCGACCCTTTCGGGCGACTCGCTGACCATCTCGCGCTTCCTCCAGAACCCGGCGCTGATCCAGCGTCGGCTGCGCGACTACCGCGACCTGCGGTTCGTGTCCGACCAGCTGCTCACGCAGCGGTTCCGCACCCAGGGCGGCGCGGTGCTGTACGAGCAGTCGGAGCCGTTCCTGACCGACCGGTCCGTCGAGGCCGTCGGCGCCGGTTCGGTGTACCCGTACGCCAACCTGGCCACCGGTACCGCTGCGGTCGCCGCGATCTCGAAGTGGGGCCAGAAGGTCCTGCTGACGGACGAGGAGATCGCCCGCAACGCGTTCGCGGGGTCGGCGATCGACCGGGCGATGCGCAAGGTCGTCAACTCGATCATCAAGCAGGTCGACGCGATCGCCATGTCGGCGATCCAGTCGGCCGCCGCGGACACCGCGACCGCCGGGTCGTGGGACAACGCGACGGCCGCGAACCGTAAGCCGCTGGAGGACATCCTGCTGGCGGTGCAGCGGATCGAGGACCGCAACCAGGGTTACCGCCCGGACACGCTGGTGGTGTCGCCGAAGGCGTACACGTACCTGATGCTCAACGACGCGATCGCGCAGCTGCGGCAGCGGGAGAGCACTGACAACCCGGTGTACACCGGGGAGATCGAGAAGGTCGCCGGTCTGACGGTCATCAAGACGCCGTCGCTGACGACCGGTGCGCTGGTGCTGGACTCGCAGCAGGTCGGCGGCATGGCCGACGAGACCGACGGGGCCCCGGGCTACGCGGTGTCGGACCTGGCCGTGCAGGTCAAGGCGATCCGCAAGGACGACCAGGACGCCTGGGACCTGCAGGGCCGCCGCAAGACGGTGCCGGTCGTGCAGGAGGCCGGCGCCATCGAAGAGATCACCGGGGTGGTGTCCTGATGAAGGCGTACAAGGTGACGGCGGCGTACGTGACGCTGCGGGTCAACAACGATCTGGGTCAGGACGTCGTGCTGGGTTTCCACCAGGGAGCGGTGCTGCCTGATGGTGTGCAGCAGGAGGACCTGGAGCGTCACGTCCGCAAGGGCATGGTCGCGGAGGAGGGCAGCCGGGAGGCCGACCTGCTCGCGGTTCCGGCTGGCACTCCGGTGCCGGGTGAGCCGCCGAACGTGCCGGTGTCGGAGGCATCGGGGCTGAACCTGGGCACCGCGGACCGGGCTCGGCGGGCGCAGGACGCGTCCGAGGACGGCCGGCGGGCGCGCCGGCAGCGCTCCGGCGACGAGGCCAAGGGCTGAGTCGTGGCGGATCTGTTCGACCTCGGGGACCTGCCGTCATGGCTTCAGGTCCCCGAGGTCGACGCGGAGACGGCGACGCGGGTCCGGCGGGCGGCGAACGGCTGGTTGCAGAACGCCACCGGGCTCACCTCGTGGCCGGATCCGGTTCCGGATCGGCTGTGGGCGTGGGCGGTGGAGCTGGCGGCGATCGCGTTCCGGAACCCGAGCGCGGCGTTGAGCGAGCGGGTGGATGACTACGAGTTCTCGGCGGACCGGGCGCGGCGTGCGGAGATCCTGGCGGACGCGCGGCGGGCGTATCCACCAGCCGGGTCGGGTCCGCAGTGGTCGTTCCCGGAGCCGGATTGGTCGTGGACGAGTAGCACGGTGAGGGGCTGAGATGGCGAACGGCTACTACACGACCGCGGCTGAGGGTTTCATCGCGGGTGAGATCGATCTGGACACGGCGGTCATCAAGGTTGCCCTGGTCAGGGGTTACACGTTCTCGGCGGCGCACAAGTTCGTCTCGGACGTGACGGGTGCCGGGGGCACGATCAACGGCACGTCGGCGGCGTTGGCGAACAAGACGGTGACGGGCGGGGTGTTCGACGCTGACGACACCACGATCAGCGCGTCGGCGTCGGCCAGCAACCACGGCCTGCTGCTGTTCCAGTCGAGCGCGGTGACGGGCGGCGCGGACGTGGCGGCCGGTTCGCAGCGGGTGATCGCCTGGTACGACACGGGGACGGGTCTGCCGATCCAGCCGGGCACGGGCACCGTGACGATTGTCTGGCCCGCTTCCAACCCGAAGATCCTGAAGGTGGGCTGACCGGGAGGTCGTCGTGGCGGTCTCCATCGTCGGCACTCCCACCTCGGGCAACTCGGGTACGGCGAACAACGACACGTTCCCCACCACGTTCCCGGTCGGCTGGGCTGCCGGTGACGTGGCGGTGCTGGTCGGGCACGTCTCCGCGACGAACCTGACCATGGACGCCGGTGCGGGCTGGACGTCGGCGCCGGGGGTCAGCAACCCGACCAACCAGGGCACGGCGTCACGGGCGTACGTGTGGTGGCGGACCCTGCAAGCCGGCGACAGTCCGCCGACGATCGCCAACAGCGGGTTCATCACCGGCGGCTGGTCGATGGTGGTGCTGCGGGACGCCGCGTCGGTGGTGCAGGCGTCGGCGGCGGTGGTGTCGGCGGCGTCGGTGACCCTGCCGACCCTGTCCGGGGTGGGCGCGGGTTCGGCGCTGGTGTGGGCGGCCCACGTGCGGGTCGCTACGGGGACCATTCCGACGGATCTGTCCGCGAACGTGGTCTACACCGAGTCGGTGGATCACGCGACGTCGCGGGCCACGTCGAGCGCGAATGTGCGGATGGCGGCCGGGTATCGGCTGGTCGGTTCGGCGGGCAGCTACGGCGGCGAGGCCGTGTCATCGACCGGTTCGGGGTCGATGGTCGGCGTGCTGCTGGAGGTGTCGGCGGCGTCGGTTGACGCGTCGGTCGGCCCGGACGGTGTGGCGGTGCCCGCCGAGGTGGGTTCCCCGGCGGTGGACGGCACGCTGGCGGCTGCGCCGGATGGTGTGGCCGTGCCGGTGGATGTCGGCGCCCCGGCGGTGGATGGCTCTCTGGGAGTCTCTCCGGCCGGGGTGTCCGTGCCGGTGGCGGTGGGTGCTCCCGGTGTCTCCTGGGCGCTCTCAGCGGCCCCGGATGGTCTTTCGCTGCCGGTGGCGGTGGGTGGCCCGTCGGTGGGCTGGTTGGGTGCTGTCGGGCCGGACGGTGTCGCGGCGCCGGTGGCGGTGGGTGGCCCGGTGGTGGGCTGGTCGGCTCAGGTCGGCCCGGACGGCGTGGTGCTGCCGGTCGAGGTCGGTGACCCGGGGCTGCTCGGGGCGGTGCTCGGCCCGGATGGTGTGCCGGTGCCGGTGCTGCTCGGTGATCCGTCGGTGGTGTGGGCGGGCGAGGTGGCGCCGGATGGTGTGGCCGTGCCGGTGCTGGTCGGTGCGGCGGGGACGTCGGTGCCGGGCCGGCGGGTGTTGCGCCCGTACGCGGGCACGGTGGCCCGGCCGGTGGGTGTGGTGTCCCGGCCGTCGTCTGGTGTGGTGGTCCGACCGTAGAGGGGTGGCCTGGTGGATGCGCTGCTGGCGAGGGGTCGGGCTGCTGCTGAGGCGCTGATGGTCGACGAGTGTGTGGTGCGCCGGCCGACGGGCGAGGGGTCGGACGATGACGGCAACGTGGTGAAGACGTACGAGGACTTGTACGCCGGGAAGTGCCGCTTCCAGAAAGCGTCGCGGGGGCAGGCCGCGCAGGCGGACGTGGGCGAGGACTATGTGCTGTTGCAGCGCGTAGAGGTGCAGTTCCCGATGTCGCTGACCGGGTTGAAGGTCGGCGACGAGGTGCTGGCAACGGTGTCGCAGCTCGATTCGGATCTGCCGGGGCGGGTGTTCATCGTGCGGGATCTGGCGCATGGGACCCACAAGACGGCGCGGCGGGTGGGCGTGACGGAGCGGACGAGCTGATGGCCGCCGGGTTCGTGCACGAGGAGCTGGACCGGTGGGTGGCGAAGCTCGATAGCGTGCTGTCGGCGGCGCCGAAGGAGGTCACGCAGGTGGTGGCCCGTGGCGCGCTGAACATCAAGAAGGATGCGCAGGCGAGGGCGAAGCGGATCGGCCGGCACGTGCGCCGGTATCCGTATTCGATCGGCTACGACCTGCGGCAGGGCCTGCGGGGTCCGGTGGCGGAGATCGGCCCGGAGGTGGGCCGTGGTCAGGGGTCGCTGGGCAGCATCTTGGAGAACGGGTCGCCCACCAGTCCGCCGCATCCGCACATGCTGCCGGCTGGTCAGGCTGAGGCGCCCAAGTTCGAGCGTGCTCTCGAAGATCTGGCGGCGCGGCTGCTGGAGGGGCGATGACGGTCCGGGCGCACGCTGACGCGGTGCTGGCGCTGCTCGCTGCCGCCCCGGGCAATCCGCTGCGGGTGCTGGACGGGGCGGTGCCGACCGGTGTGACCGCACCTTACGTGCTGGTGTACTTCGGTGACGAGGACCCGGAGTTGCCGGACTCCCGGCCGTTGGAGGGCGTCAGCGAGCGGTTCGTGCTGCGGGTCTATGCGCACAGCGTGGGCGGGAACGCGGCGGCGGCGCGGGCGCTCGGTGAGCGTGTCCGTGCGGCGCTGCTCGACGTCACCCCGGCGATCGCGGGCCGTGCGTGTTGGCCGATCCGCCGCGAGGAGGGCTCCCCGCCTCAGCGTGACGAGTCCACCGGGACGCTGGTCATGGACCGCGTCGACATTTACAGGCTCGAAAGCGTCCCGGTCTAGAAGAAGCGGCGGGCGACGTACGTCAGCACGCCGTAGGTGACCGCGAGGGCCAGCACGAACACGATCACGTGCGCGGTGCCGGTGGCGCCGGCCAAGGCCCCGATCATGCCGACGAGCAGGGCGATGAGCACGGCCAGGGCGACCCGGTTGCCGGTGTAGGTGAGGGACCACCGCGACGGGTGCTGATCAGTCATGCCGCGCACCGTACCGGCCGCGCGCCAGTAGCCCCGCCCCCTGTGGCGGATATCCGATCAAGAGAAGGGGGTGCGCCGGATGGCGCTGCTCACCGCAACCTCGGTCACCAGCGCGGCGACCACCGTCACCGCCGCATCCATGACCACGTCCGACACCGTCTCCGGCTCCGACATCGGCCAGAACGGTGCCCTGCTCCAGGTCATCAACGGCGCCGGCTCGCCGGTCAACGTGACCCTGGTCGATCCGAACCTGACCGCGGTGGGCAACGCCGGCACGGCGGTCGCGCAGGCCGTCCCGAACGGGTCGGACCGGTGGTTCCGCCTGTCGCCGGCCCACGTGAACCCGTCCACCGGCGTCGCGGCGGTCACCCTGTCGTCGGCGACGTCGGTGACCTACAAGCTGATCCGCTGCTGAGGAGCACCGATGGCTGAGAAGAAGACGTACTGGCTGACCGACGGCTACGGCACCCACGCCCTGGTCGAGGGCGCCGCCGAGCGGGACCGGTGGGTGCCGCGCGGCTGGTCGGAGGCCGACGAGCCGGCCGGCGCGGAGATGGTGTGGATGCACCACCCGGACACCGACGGCCGGCAGATGTTCGCTGCCGGTGTGGTGGAGACGTGGCGGGCGCTGGGCTGGGTGCCGTCGGCGCCGCCGGAGCCCGTGGACGTGCTGCACGACGCGCAGCTCGTGGATGTCGCCCCGGCAGCCGTGCCGGTGGCGGAGAGCACCAGCAACACCGAGTCCGCCGCCAGCGGCAACGTGAAGGGGAAGTGACGTGCCGGATATCACCGCTGACGGTAAGACCCGGGTCGCCTGGGTGCCGTCGATCAGCAACATCAACGCGCCGACCACGACGGAGCTGAACGCGGGGATGCTGTTGCAGTCCACGCTGACGGCGGATGGTCTGGTGGGGCTGCGGCCGGAGACGGCGGACGTGGACACGTCGGCGCTGGACTCGACGTTCTCCACCACGGTGAACGGCCGGACCAGCTTCTCCGGCACGATGCTGCGGCTGAAGAAGCAGTCGGGCACCGACACGATCTTCGACACGCTGGTGCGGGACGCCGCCGGCTACCTGGTGGTGCGCCGGTCGGTGACCGCGAGCACGGCGTGGGCGAGCGCGCAGAAGGTGGAGGTGTACCCGGCGCTGTGCGGTGAGGTGGCGCGGGTGGACCCGGAGCCGAACACGGTGGAGCGGTACGAGATCCCGCTGAAGATCACGTCGTCGCCGTCGCTGCGCGCGGCCGTCGCCTGACCCTGATCGTGCCCGGCCGGTCCTGTCCCGGAGCCGGCCGGGCACTCCATCCGGGACCCGGGACGGGAGAGTCATGATCGACTTCAAGACGCTGCTCGCCGGCGCGAAGCTCCCCGAGCGGACGGTACCGATCTGCTTGAGAGGGGACCTGACCGCCGAGTTCGAGGCCCTCGAAGAGCAGCTCGAAGAGGCCCTGCGGGTGCCGGCGTCGTCGCTGGAGGGCGACGGGTCGGCGGGCATCGCCGAGCAGATCGAGGCCCTGCGGGAGCAGATGCAGGCGCACACCTACCGCTTCCGGCTGCGGGCGATGCCGCACCACGTGTGGATGGCGTTCTGCGCCGACCACCCGCCGCGCAAGGACGACGACGGTGGGGTCGACGAGCGGGACAAGCTGCTCGGGGTGAACGCGGAGACGTTCTGGCCGGCGCTGGTCCGCCGGTCGGTGGTCGACCCGACCCTCGACGACGGCGAGTGGGCGACGCTGGGTGAGGCGTTGACGGACCGGCAGTTCAACGCGCTCGCCGACGCGGCGTGGGCGCTGAACCGGCGGGAGATCGACGTCCCTTTCTCGCCCGCCGCCTCACGGATGACCAGGGGTTCCGCGACCGAGTAGAGGCGGCCGAGCGGCTCGGTATCCCACCGTCACGGTTCGACGGCCGGGAGCCGGTCGAGACGACGACGTACCACTACAGCCGGCGGGGCCGGCTGGTCCGGTCGGTCACCGTGCGGGAGCCGGAGTGGACGGAGCAGGACCGGGCGGAGATCCTCGCGCTCGGCCTATACCGGGCGGGCCTGTGCCCGCTTCACGGCGGGCCCCTCTCGGAGTGCACGACGCCGGAGGAGTCCGGGGCCCAGTTCGAGGCGGACCGGTCGACGTGCCGGGCCCGCCTGGCGTTGATCGAGGCGCAGCGGGCCGCCGACGACGGCAAGGCACCGGGCCCGTACGCGGGAGCCCGGGTGTGGAAGCTGCGCAAGAGGGGGTGACGGGGTGGCGCTGCGCACTGTAGGAGTCCGGCTGACCGCCGAGGTCGCCGGCTACATGAACAACCTGAAGCAGGCCGGCACCGCCACCCGCAGCCTCATCGGGGAGATCGACAAGGCGGGCCGGGCCGGGCACCTCGACCAGGTCGCCGACCGGGCCGCGCTCGCTGGCGCCGGGCTCCTCGGCCTCGCCGGGGCGGCCGTGAAGTTCGGCATGGACTTCGAGAAGCAGATGTCAGCGGTGTCCGCGGCGACGCACGCCTCGGCGGGTGACATCGAGCGGCTGCGCGCCGCCGCGCTCCAGGCCGGCAAGGACACCGCCTACAGCGCGACGGAGGCCGCGCAGGGCGTCGAAGAGCTGGCCAAGGCCGGCGTGTCCACGGCGGCGATCCTCGGCGGTGGTCTGCGCGGCGCCCTGGACCTCGCCGCCGCCGGTGGCCTGGACGTCGCCGAGGCGGCCGAGACCGCCGCGTCGGCGATGACGCAGTTCAACCTGCAGGGCTCCGACGTGCCGCACATCGCGGACCTCCTCGCCGCCGCCGCCGGTAAGGCGCAGGGCTCCGTGCACGACATGGGGTACGCGCTGTCGCAGGCCGGTCTGGTGTCGCACCAGATGGGCCTGACGGTGGAGGACACCACCGGCACCCTCGCCGCGTTCGCCTCCGCTGGGCTGCTCGGCTCCGACGCTGGCACCAGCCTGAAGACGATGCTCCTGGCGCTGACGAAGCCGTCCGAGGACGCGTCGAAGGCGCTTCAGGCGGCCGGTATCGAGGCCTACGACATGCAGGGCAACTTCATCGGCGTCACGAAGCTGGCCGGGGAGCTGCGCACCAAGCTCGGCGGGCTGACGCAGGAGCAGCGCAACGCCACCCTCTCCGTGGTGTTCGGGTCGGATGCGATCCGCGCCGCGTCGGTGCTGTACGAGCAGGGCGCCGAGGGCATCCAGTCGTGGATCGACAAGACCAACGATGCCGGGTTCGCCGCGGAGACGGCGCGGATGCGCACCGACAACCTCGCCGGTGACATCGAGCGGCTGAAGGGCTCGCTGGAGACGTTGGCGATCGAGTCGTCGTCCGGGGCCAACGGTGGGCTGCGGGTGTTGACGCAGGGCCTCGATGGGGTGGTCGGGGAGCTGTCGCAGATGCCGCCGGCGGTGGGCAGCACCATCACGGTGCTCGCCGCGCTCGGCGGTGCGACGACCTTGCTCGGTGCCGGGTGGGTGAAGACCCGCCGGGCGAACGCGGAGTTCCGGGCGGAGTTGGAGGCCACCGGCCCTGCTGGCGCTCGGGCGGCGCGAGGGTTGGAGACGGCGTCGAAGTGGGCGGGCAGGGCGGCGGTGGCGTTCGCCGCGTTCCAGGTCGCCGGCATGGTCGTCAACAAGATGGTCGGGGATCTGAGCCCGCAGATCGACGCCATGGCCACGGGCCTGGAGTCGTGGGGTAAGTCCGGCACGCTGGCCGGTGAGTCGGCGCGGGTCCTCGGCGCGGACATGGCCGACCTGAACGTGGGCCTGAAGTTCCTGGCCGACACCGACAACGACCGGCGGAAGTTCGTGAGGTGGGGTCAGGACCTGCTGGAGGGCCTGGTCCCGGGCCTCGACTCGACGAACACCAGCCTGACGCGCACCCGGGAGCGGGTGACGGCGATGGACGCGGCGTTCGCGCAGCTCGTCTCGTCGGGGAAGGCGGACGCGGCGCGGCAGGCGTTCGACCGGCTCGCCGCCGAGGCCGCCAAGTCGAACGTGTCGATGGATGAGCTGCGGAAGCTGTTCCCGCAGTACGCGGCGGCGATCGAGACGGCCGCGGGCGCGACGAAGGACGCGATCGCCCCGACGGACGCAATGGGCTCGAAGACCCTCGGATTCGCGAACGCGACCGAGGCTGCCACCGCGGCGGTCGACGGGCAGCGGGACGCCCTGGCGGCGCTGTCGAAGATGATGAAGGCGGAGACGGACCCGGTGTTCGGGTTCGCGGACGCCCAGCAGAAGCTGGCGGAGGCGCAGAAGGCCGCCGCGAAGGCGACCCGCGAGCACGGCCGTAACAGCGCTGAGGCGCGTGAGGCGACCCGGGCGCTGGCCGAGGCCGCCATCGAGTTGCAGGGCCGGGCCGGGGTGCTCGGTGACGCGTTCGATGGCAAGGTGAGCCCGGCGCTGCGGGCGACGCTGAAGGCGGCCCACCTGACGGACCGGCAGATCGCCGACGTCGCCGCGCAGTTCCGGCAAGCCAAGGCGGACGCGGAGAAGTACGACGGCAGCTACAAGGCCAACGCGTCGGCGCCGGGTGTGACCGAGGCGGACAAGCAGCTCAAGAACGCGAAGAGCCGGGCGGACGCGTTCGACGGCTCGTACAAGGCGGCGGTGGAGCTGGTCGGCTACCCGATGGCCCTGGACCGGTTGAAGCGGCTGTCGACGTACCAGCAGGCGTTGAAGAAGGGCACGATCCCGGCGAACTTCCAGGGCCCGGTGCAGGGCAAGGACTACCACGCGGGTGGCTGGACCGGTCCGGGCAGCAAGTACACCCCGGCCGGTGTGGTCCACGCCGACGAGTTCGTGATCCGCAAGGAGTCCCGGCAGCAGATCGAGCAGCGGCATCCTGGGCTGCTCGACGAGATGAACGCGACCGGGCAGGTGGCCGGTTATGCGGCCGGCGGTGCGGTGCGGTGGCCGTTCCCGGCGACGGCGGCGAAGACGCGGATCCCGTCGCGGGCCGAGGCGGCTCGGGCGGTGACTCCGGCGTTCGGGGACTGGCCGGCGGGCCCGGGCTCGCAGCGCGGTGACTCGGGGGTGTGGCGGGGCATCGTGGCGATGATCCGCGCCACCGGCCCGCTGTCCGGCGAGTTCGGCAACTCCTACCGGCCTGGTGATCCGCTCTGGCACGGGTCGGGGCGGGCGGTGGACTGGATGGGCTACAACCAGAACGCGCTGGCGTCGTTCCTGGCGGGCAAGCGGCCCCTGGAGCTGATCCACCGGACGAACTCGCGGGACTACGCGTACACGCGGGGCCGGAACATGGGCTCCTTCAACAACTCGCTGATGGAGGCGCACCGCAACCACATCCACATCGCGATGGCCAACGGCGGCGTCATCCAGGAGCCGGTCTACGGGTACGGCCTGCGGTCCGGCAACTCCTACTCGTTCGGGGAGCGGGGCCCGGAGCGGGTGTTCCCCGGCCTCGGCAGCTCACCCGCCGGCACCACCGTGGTGCAGGTGACCCTCGTCAACCAGGGTGTCATCGGCTCCCGGCAGGAGACCGAGAACTGGCTCGCCGCGTCGCTGGACACCCTGAAGCGGCAGGGCCGGGCGTGAACGCCGACTACGAGGTGGCCGTCGACTGGGCCGCCGATGGCACGTTCACCGCCGCCGGTGACGACGTCACCGCCCGGGTGTTCGACCGGGGCACCCCGCTGACCGCCCAGTACGGGCGGGAGCAGGCCCGGGCGTTCGCGCCGCTCGCCGGCGGCCGGGGCCAGTTCGAGCTGAACAACTTCTCCCGTGACTACCTGCCCGACAACACGGCGTCTCCGCTGGCCGGGAAGGTTCGGCCGGGTCGGGAGGTGCGGATCCGCGCCACCTACGGCGGGGTGACGTACGGGCTGATGCGCGGCGTGGTCGACGACATCGAACTGCTGCCCGCGATCGAGCAGCGGTCGGTGCAGGTGAGCGTCCTCGACGGCCTGTCGAGGCTGCGGCGCGTTCAGGTGTCCACGCCCCTCTACCAGGGGTTGCGGACCGGTCAGGCCGTCGGCCTGCTCCTCGACGCCGCCGGCTGGCCCGCCGGGCGCCGGGACCTCGACGTGGGCGGCACCGTCATGCCGTGGTGGTGGGCCGACGGCACGGATGCGTTCACCGCGCTGCAGGCGATCCTCGACGCGGAGGGCCCCGGGTCGCTGGCCGCTGTCGACATCGACGGCCGGCTCGTGTTCCGCGACCGGCACCACCGGCTGGTCCGGGCCCGGTCGACCACGGTGCAGGCGACGTGGCGGTCCACGGGCATCGAGCCGTGCTACTCGGCGCCCGCCTCCTACCAGGCGGGCTGGGCGGACATCGTCAACGACGTCACCTACCCGGTGGCGGTGCGGGTGCCGTCGGGGCAGATGGCCACGGTGTGGCAGATGACCGGCCCTCGGTCGCTGGTCGACGGGGAGACGATCGCGTTGACCGCGCAGTCGGGTGACCCGTTCTTCGGCGCGGTACCGCCGGTCGCCGGCGTCGACTTCCAGCTGGTGTCCGGTGCGGTCACCACCGCGCTGTCGCGGACGTCGGGCCAGTCGGTGACCGTGCTGGTGACGGCGGTGGGCGGGCCGGTGCAGCTCGACGGGATGGCCGTGCGGGCGTACCCGGTGCCGGTGCAGACGACGGTGGAGGTGCACGCCGAGGACCCGTCGAGCATCGCCGAGGTGGGTCGGCAGTCGTGGCCGTCGGATCGGGCGCCGACGCTGGCGTCGCTGCCCGACGCGACGGCGATCGCGGACGTGATCCTCGCGGGTCGGGCTCGCCGGCAGCCGACGATGACGGTCACGTTCCGCGGTGGCGTGCCGGCGCGGCTGCGGCAGCAGTTGGCCCGGGACCTGTCCGACCGGGTCCGGGTGATCGACGGCGGGACCGGTCTGGACGCGGACTGCTGGGTGGAGCGCATTGAGCACTCCGTGTCCGGCGCCGACCATGTGACGGCGTTCGGGGTGGAGCGGATCCCCGCTCAGCCGGCCGGTGTGCTGGTCCTCGGCGACACGATCCGCGGGAAGTTGGGCACGGGTCGGCTCGGTACGACAGGTCTGGACGACCCGGCGGCGGTGTTCATCGTCGGTGCGGGGGTCCTCGGCGCGAACCTTCTGGGGCACTGATGACGACGACGATGCTGCAGGCGGTGGCGAGGGTGCACTGGGGTCGGTGGATCGCCGACTGCCCCCGGCCGGGCTGCGTGAACGCCGAACACCACGGCCGCGACGCGGTGACCGGGCACGTCGGCGGACTGACCGGTGGCCGGTTCCGCTGCGCCCACTGCCTGCTCGTCTGCGAGGTGGTGTGGCCGGCGGACGTGGACGACATCAGCCGGGTCCTCGCGAGCCGTCCGGTGCCGGCGAACCGGAACTGGGCGCCGCCGGAGACCGTGCACGACCTGCTGGTGGAGAACCTCGTGCACGGCATCCTCCCGGACGCGGACGCGCTGGGGGGCGGTTTCCAGGTGTCGGGTGCGGCCCGGCTGGCGCTCGAATCGGGAGTGATCTGACATGGCGTGGACGTCGCCTCCAACCTTCACCGACGGCAGTGTGCTGACGGCTGCGCAGCTCAACCTGCTGCGCGACGACCTGAACGAGACGGCGCCGGCGAAGGCCACGCAGGCGGGTCGGCTGATCGTGACGACCGGGTTGAACAGCGTCGCGGAGCGGGACGTGGTGTCGTCGGCGATCGCGACGACGCAGACGACCGGGTCGACGAGTTTCGTGGACCTGACGACGCCGGGACCGACGGTGACGGTGACGACCGGGTCGGCGGCGATCCTGCTGTGGTCCGCGCTGATGTCCAACTCGACCGCGAACGCGAAGACGTACGTGGACTACACGGTGTCGGGGGCGTCGAGCAGGTCGGCGCAGGACGCGTCGGCGCTGCGCTTCCAGTCGGACTCGGCGAACCAGGAGGCCCGGTCGGGTCAGGTCATGTTCGAGGGTGGCCTGACCCCGGGCAGCAACACCTTCAAGCTCCAGTACCACACCAACGGTGGCACCGGCAGCTTCTCGGACCGCCGGTTGACCGTCATCGCCCTCTGACGGGCGCTCTCTTCTCATCTGCTTGCCCTGTCCTGGGGAGGATGCTGTGCGTCGTCGTGCCCTGCTCGCCGCTGCTGCCGCCGCTGGTGTGTCCGCCGCCGTCGGTACGGCGGGCGCCGCCCAGGCGGCGACCGGCCGCCCGGCCCTGTTCGTGATCCCGCACCCGGACGACGAGACCCTCGCCGCCGGTGTGGTCATCGCCGAGCATGTGGCGGCGGGCCGGGACGTGCACCTGCTGCTGCTCACCCGCGGGGAGAAGTCGGCGGTGATGGACGGCCTCAACGGGACCGGGACGATGGGCTGGTGGGGTGTCACCCACAACCCGCAGGTGGAGGGCTACGCGCCGCTGACCGAGGCGACGTTCGGGGAGGCGCGGCGTCGGGAGATCACGGCCGCGGCCGGGGCGCTCGGTGTCCCGGCGGACCACATCCACGAGGCGGGCCTGCCCAACGAAGGCGTGACCGTGGCCAGCGCGAAGGCGGCGATCGTGGCGTGCGCGACCGACATCGGCGCGGACGTCGGACTGTGGGCGCCGTCGCACACCGTCGACAACCACGCCGACCACCTGGCCGCCGGGCAGGCCGTCCGCCAGCTCGGCACCGAGGATCCGGTGCGCTGGTGGGACCGCCGCTACTACGTGCTGCCCATGTACTGGTCCGACGCCCGGCTGTCGAAGGTCGACTGGTGGTGGGACTACGCCGCGAACGCGCAGGTCACCAACCGGGCCCGCAACGCGACCAGGGCGTACCAGGGCTGGCAGCCGGCCAACGGCATGTTCGCGATCGGCTGGCACTCCACGTACAGCGCGTTCCGCACGATCGAGGCCGACCCGAAGTGCCTGGTGCACCGATGATGCCCACCGGCTGGTGCCCCGGGAACAGAGGCATCGGCGAGATGGCCCAGCTCTACCAGGACACCACCGCGGTCCGGGTGTTCTTCGCCCCCGGCGAGGGCCTGCCCGCCAGCGCGTGGACCGACATCACCCGGACCGGCCGGCAGCGCCTGTCCGCCCTACCGTTCGGCTGTCGCCTCGTCGTCTCCTTCAAGGACGCCCAGGTCGACCGGCGCCCGTTCGTCGAGGCGTGGCTGAAGTACCGGCCCGACGTCACCGTTGACCTCATCACCCACCACGAGCCCGAGCAGCAGACCGGAGGGGACCCCACCCCTGCCCAGTACCGGGCGTCGTGGACCCTCACCCGCCAGCAGCTCGCCGACCACCCGGCCCGCGCCGAGGGCCGGTTGCGGCTGGCCACCTGCTGGACGTTGCAGTGGATCCGCAAGGGCGGCACCTGGGCGCTGTGGTGGCCGGAGCACGAGGCCGACGCCGTGGACCTGCTGCTGTTCGACTGGTACCCGTTCATGGCGGGAGAGCCGAACCCGTGGAAACCGCGCGTCTACGAGGACCCGGCCGCCGCCATGCGGGTGCCCATCGACATCGCCGCCCAGATCGGCCGGGTGTGGGGCATCGCCGAGATCGACCACCCGCGGATCCTGCGCGCGAACGGCTTCTCCGTCGACCTCGACCCGACCGGGTCGCTGGCCGCCGCCTGGTACCGGCAGGCGCACTCGGTGGCCCGCGACGCCGGCTGCCAGGTGTGGGCGCACTTCCACGCCGACGAGGGCGCCGCCGTCGGTGACCTGACCAAGCGGCCGGCTGAGCAGGCCGTGCTGCGTGACCTGATCGCACAGGAGGCGGCCACGGTGTGGAGCAAGGGGCAGAACTGGCGGACCGTCCGGTCGCTGGACCGGCTCAACGAGCAGATCCGCGCCGCCCACCCGAGGGCGGTGCCGCCGGCCACCGACCCGGCGTCGTGGGGGGCGATCGCTGACGGCGCGCACTCGTCGACGTCGGACCACTACCCGCACTTCTACTCGGCGCTCGGCCAGACGGCGGTGGTGTGCGCCCGGGACTTCCCGCACGCCCCAGGCCTGGGCCTCGACTCCCACCGGATAGCCGAGCAGCTGCGGCTGAGCCGGGACCGGCGGATCGGCTACATCATCTCCAACGCGCGGATCACCGGCCCGAACTACGGCTGGGAGTGGTCCACCTACCGGGGCTCGGACCCTCACGACACGCACATCCACGTGAGCACCGTGCACACCGCCGCCGCGGATGACCCGGCGGACTGGCCGATCGGAGAGGACGAGGACATGCCTACCGCCAAGGAGATCGTGGACGAGCTGCTCAACCGGGAGCTGCCGTCGCCCACCCTCGGCACGTTCACGGTCGCGGACCACCTGAAGGGCGGCCGTATGGCCGTCCGGGACATCGGCAAGGCCCGCGCCGAACTGGCCGCGGCCGTCGGCCGGGACCTCGTCGACGAGCCGGCCATCATCGCCGGTGTCCTCGCCGGCCTGTCCCCGGAGGCCATCGCCGCGGCCATTCCGAAGGGCCTCGCGAAGCAGGTCGCCGACGAGCTGGCCGCCCGCCTGGCCTCGTAGTGCGCCCAGTCACGATCGGCCGCGGCCGGCAGCCGTTCGAGGTGGCCGTGCTCCTCGCCGCGCTGCTGTCCGGGTTGACGCTGCTCGCCACCGGCACCCGACCCGCGTCCGTGACCGCCGGCATGCCCACCAGCGTCCAAGCCGTCTGGGAGGTCGGGCTGATCCTCGCCGGGGTCATCGGCCTCACCGGTGTCAGCATGCCCGGTAACCGGCTCGCCGCGTCCCTGGGCGTGGAACTGTGCGGCGTCGCCGCCCTCGGCACCGTCACCACCATGTACGCCATCGCCTTGTACGCGGTCAGCGGCAGCGCGGCCATCGCCGCGGGGGCGTTCGTGGCGTCCACGGCGGTCGCGTCGTGGTGGCGGGTGGCGCAGATCGGGTTGGACCTGCGGCGGGTCACCATCGCGGTCGAAGCCGGCCAGGTGGCGGACGTGTCGCTGCTGGTGGAACGGGAGCGGCCATGAGCTGGGTGGAGACGGCGACGACGGTGGTGGGTGCGCTCGGCGGGGCGGTCGGCGCCGCGGGTGGTCTGGCGGTGCTGGCGTCTCGGAAGAAGATCCGCGCGGAGGCGGCCGACGTTCTGACCGATACGGCGTTGACGCTGCTGGAGCCGTTGAAGGTGCGGGTGCATGAGCTGGAGGCGGAGGTGAAGACGACCCGCGACAACATGGTCGAGTTGTCCGACTCGGTGTCGGGGTTGACGGCGACGTTGCGCCGGTGGCGGGCGGCGATCCTGCACCCGGACGCGAAGGTGGAGGCGCTGCGGAAGATGGTCACCGGCGAACCCGTCGGCGCGGGCCGGGAGCAGGGCTAGTACGCGTCGGGTTGGCGTACCCGCCACGTCCCGTCCTGAGCGCCGTCGGCGTAGATCCGCGCCACCTCCGCCCGCGCCGGGCCCTCGCCGTCGAACACGGCCACCTGCGAAGGCTCCGACGCGGGCGAGTTCAACCGCACCTCCCACCGGCCGCTGCCGTCCACGTGCTCGAACAGCCTGACCAGCGCCAGCGGCAACGTCGGATCCGCGCCATACAGCCAGCCCGCCTCGCGGAGCTGCGAAAACCCAGCCACAACCTCACTGTAGGAGACCCCCATGGATCGCTACGGCAAGGCCCTCGCGTCGCTGCTCGGCGCCGTCCTCGTCGCCCTGTACGCCGCCCTCGGCGGCGACAACCACATCGACTCGGAAGAACTCGTCCAAGTCGGCATCGCCGCCGCGACCGCCGCCGGCGTGTACCTCGTCCCCATCGCCCCCCAGTACCGGTGGGGTAAGACCGCCGTCGCGGTCGTCCTCGCCGTCCTCCAGGCCCTGGCCACCACGGTGCTGGGTGGGCTGGACTCCGGGGAGTGGATCGTCCTCGTCCTCGCCGGCCTGACCGCCGCCGGTGTGGCGGTGGCGCCGGCCGTGTCGGACAACGGCATCGGCTCGAAGACCCCGACCGTCTCGGACTGACCCACCGCACGCTGCACAGACTGCGGCCCCCCTCGCTTGCCCGATTCGGGCAGGTGAGGGGGGCCGCTTCTGCGCGCCCGGGGTCAGGCGGCCACCTCGTACTGGCGGCCACCGCCCCGAACCCGGCCCGCCTCGACGAGGGTGCCGAGCAGGTTGTGCACCTGCCGCACGCCCAGCCCGATGTGGTCGGCGATCCGCGCCGGGCTCGTGTGCCCGGCCGCGATGGCGTCGAGCACCTTCGCGTGCGACGGGCCCAACTCCTTGCGGGCCTCAGCCTGCATCGACGCCACGAACGCAGGCCACGCCGGCGGGAACGCCACAGCCCCGAACGCCTCCAACGCCGCACCGTCCCCACCGGTGGCCGGCTGAGGCTCCGGCTGGCGCTGAGCCGGGACCGGCTGCGCGAGACCCACGAAGCCCACCGGCATACCGTCCTTCACCGCCTTCCGATCCGCGAACGTCCGCTCCCGCTCGCCGTAGCCCTTCATCGCCGCACCCGCCGACGTCCCGTCGAACGACCGCCACACGAACCGGCCCGGCCACTTCGCCTTGGCCTGGTCGTCGAGGTACGTGCTACGGAACAGGGCCTGCCGGGCACCCGGGGCCGGCTTCGCCACCAGCCCGTACCCGCCACCCACCGGGAACTCCTTCGGGTTCTCCTTCACCCCGAAGATGACCCGCGCGTTCGGGTCATCGCCGGCCAGCATGATGCCGTTGCCGGTGAGCAGGCTCGACCGCAGCGCCTCGCAATACCGCGACCCGGCACCGCCGAACGCGTTCAGCGTCGGCTCCTGGCTGGCCAGGATCAGCGCCACACCGACCTTGCCGCCCTCCCGGCTGATGGTGGCGGCAAGCTGCTGCGTGCGCTTCCAGTACTCCGGGTTCTCCGCCTCCAGCAGCGGCTTGTGGCACTCGTCGATGATCCCAAGCAGGCCGGGCCGGTCCGCCGTCGGCGTGAACCCCTCCCAGCCGTGCTCGACGTTCTCCCGCTGCCGCAGCAGCATCACCATGTGCATGGCCTCGACCATGGCGAAGATCCGCTCGAACGTGCCCGCGAACAGGTCTGCGTGGCGCATGAGCAGCGGCGACGACGCGCCGCCCTGCCCGTCGGCGTAGAAGATGACCGTCGGGTGAGTGGTGCTGGCCGCCAGCGACATGGCCAGCGAGTCGATGAGCCGGGACTTGCCTGACCCGGTGCCGCCCTGGATGAACCCGCCCCACAGCCGGTTGTCGGTGTACGCCCGCCAGGTGGCGGTGCCCTCACCGTCGGCGTACGGGCCGAGTTGCACCCGGCCGGTCTCCGGGTCGAACGCCGACGGGCCCGGCCACAGCACGCCGGCCTTGACGGGGGAGTTCGTGACGATGGTCAGCAGCGCGGTGGGCTCCGGCTCCGTCGGGTGGGCCTCGACGATGAGCTGCTGGTCGGGCCGCAGCTTGAGGCCGCCGCGGACGGTCTTCATCTTGTCGACGACCATCCCGACGTGCTGCTTGCCGGGTCGCAGCCGCAGCGCGTAGCGGATTCCGGCGGCGATCTGCTCCGGGTTGCTGAGCCGGGATCCGGCGAGCACCCCGTCGGAGCAGCCGACGTTCTCCGCCCACAGACGCTGGTACTCCGACCGGGACACCTTCGGCTGGATCAGTCCGACCGGGTGCTGCCGCCACCAGTGCATCGACAGCGCGTACCCGACCGCCATCAGCACACCCACCGCACCCCACGACAGGCCGGTGAGGGTGACCGTGGTCAGCCACCCGCCGGCGACGGCGATGAACTGCAGCGCGCGGCGGCGGGCCTTCTTGTCCAGCACCCGACGCCGCACCCTCGTAGCCGCGACCACGCCGATGACGAACGCCGTACCGGCCACCCACGTGGCCACGACCTGCTCGTCGCCGGCGTAGTGCACGGCGACCTGGCACGCCGCGGCGGCCACCACCAGCGCGCCCACGGCGACGTGCGGCACCGCGTGCGGGCGCGGACCACCTTGGGTCGGCTGACTCGTGCTGTCCATCGATCTACCTCCGGTTTGGTGCTCCGGCCTTCCACTGCGGAGGCGCAGACCCTGCGGCCTGCGCCCCACGGAAGCTGGCCGGGTCAGCCGCGGAGCAGGTAGTCCTTGTCCGCCGCGTCCGGCTGCGCCAGGTAGGCGTCCTTCACCGTCATCTGGTCCTCCAGCTTCGCCCGGTGCGCCGCCCACTTCTCGGCGGCGGTCCCCGACGCCTCCATGGCCTCCCGGGCGGACGACAGCGCCTCGCCCTTCATGCCGCCGTTCTCCAGCGCCGCGACGTACGTCTCGGCGCCGCCGGCGGCGAACGACTGGTGGGCGTTCGTCGCGACGTTGGCGTACGCGATCGCGTGGGTCAGACCGTTGGCCTCGTTGCTCATGTCGATCTCCTTCAACTGGTTGATGGTGGGGAACAGGTAGATACGGGCGGTCGGGGAGTCGTCGCCGGAAGAGGGGTTGTGCTGCTGGCAGGGCGTGCCGAACGGGTTCGGGGCCCCGCAGTCGGGGCATCGCATCGCCTCCTCCTCCTGCTTCTTCGCCTCCGCGATCTGCTTCTTCGCCTCCGCGATCCGCAGGTCCAAGCCCTCGTCCTCCGGCGTCTCCGGCGGCTGAAACTCGACCCGGGGCGCGCACGGGCAGAACCGGCTACGCGGACCGTTCTCCCAGACGCCCTGCCGCATCCGCGGCATCTGGTGCTTCTCGCACCAGTCCTCGTCGCCGATGTCGCCGACCGGCCGGGACGGGAAGACCGGAGCCCGGGCCGGCTGCGGCTCCCGGACCGCCTCGGCCAGGTCGTCGATCGGCTGCGCCTTCGCCGCCGCCGACTTCCGCCGCCGCTCCGTGTGCGCCACCAGCGCATCCGAGTACAGGTCGCCGAACCACTCCCGCGTCCCGTACCGGGGCTGCGCCGCCGGCCGGGCACCCGCCCCCCGGGCACGCTGCTTGCGCAGCTCGTACCGCGGGTTCGGGGTGCCCTTCACCGCGTGCACCAGATCCTCGGCGCCGCGCTTCGCCATCCAGGCGAGCACGAAGCACCACAGCAGCACGATCTCCACGTCACGCCTCCGCGGTCGCGCCGGCGGACTTCTTGATGACCCGGCGGGCCATCAGCACCGCGGCGACGATGCACGCCACCGCCAGGCCCACCGCGCTGTCCGTGCCCAGCCACTGGATGAGCGTGGAGTTGACCCAGTCCATCAGCGCGTCGAACCAGCCGCCGACGGTGTCGCCGAACTTGCCCGGCGCCGCCTTCGCCACGGACGGCATCGCGATCACCGAGTAGACCGCCGCCTTGTTCGGCAGCAGGTCGATGAGCAGGTCGATGACCGTGGTGATGAACAGGATCGCCAGGATCAGCGGTGCCATCCACTCCCAGGGGAGCCAGCCGAACACGTTGTTGATCCAGTCACCGATGAACGTGCCGGCGGCGGCCGTGCCGCCGATCGACGCGACACCGAGGGTCAGCCAGGCGAGGGTTCTCACCCCCTTCGACTGGATCTTCTTCACCGTCTTGTTCTTCGACACGAGGGGATCTCCTCTCACAGGAACACCCGCAGCGCCAGGTCGGCGCCGGGGTGGATGACGTGGTCGACCAGCCAGGCGACCGGGGGCAGGAAGCTGAGCGCCTTGACGGTGGCGGCGACCAGCAGGAAACGGGCGGGCCGCTCGGTCAGGTGCTCGCCGAGCCGCGCCAGCACCAGACCGGGAATCGCGACCCCGCGGCACCAGGCGATGCCCAGCGCGCGGACCGCCCCGTGGAGCTGGCTGGTGTAGCGGCCCCGCAGCGCGTACTCGCGCATCGTGTCCACCGCCGGCCGGCGTTCGGTCAGCAGCTCCGGGACGGTGCAGTGGCGGCCGAACTTGGCCAGCCAGTCCGCCGACGACCACGGGCGACGCTCACCGTCCGTGATTGCAGAGTGCAGACTTTCCGGCCGCCCAGAGCCGATCTCACGCTCAGACAGCCCCGGCGCGGACTCTGCAGTGCAGACTTCAGACTTACCCACCGTCACGGTCACGGCTGGCCGCCCTCAGCCCGACGCCGCGCCCGCAGCGCCACCAACGCCAGCACGAACAGCACCACCATCGCGCCGTACGTCACCGGCGAATCCACGGCGACCCGGCCGGTGAAACCACCCGCCACCAGCCCGGCGCCGAGCAGCGCCATCGCCGTGACCGCGCCGTTCGCGGTCATCTGCGCCGGGCTCGGCCACCGCGTGTGCACGTGCGCCGGGGCCGTGACCAGCACGATCTCGCCGGCCGGCTGCTCGGCGGCCCGGTACTCGCGGGCCAGGACGATGTCCGTCATGATCAGGGTTCCTTCCTTCTGGGAGGGGTGCGGTGCCCGGCCCGGCTGTAGGAGGTAGGACCGGGCACCGCGGTCTACTTCTTGGACCGCTCGGCGCGGACCAAGTTGATGGCGGTCTGGGCGTCACCAGCGCTGGTCCAACCCATCCGGTCCATGACCGTCCGCCGGCCCGGGATGTCACCCCGGTACGCCTTCTTCAGCTCCCGGACCATGTCCCGGATACGGGGCGCGATCTCCCCGCCAGCGGCCGGACTCACCGGCTTCGCCCGGTCCACCCGGACCGTGGTCCGCGCCTCCGGACTGGTCCGCTCGGCAGGCACAGACCCGCTGATGACAGGCTGGTCCACCGGAGCAGGGATGGTCCGCGACTGGTCCACCTCGCTGGTCCGCGACTGGACCACAGGGCGGTCCAACGGCTGGTCCACCCGGCTAGTCCGGATCTGGTCCGCGACACTGGACCGCATCTGGACCATTCCGTTGGACCACATCGGCTCCCCGGACTGGTCCGCCTTGAACGCGCGGATCCCGTCGGCGCGGAGGTTCGTGGTGGCCTGCCGCATCACCAGACGCAGCTCGTCCATCAACGCCCGCTCACGCTCCGACGGCTGCGAGTCATCGCGGAACAGCTCGGTCTCCGCGTTGAGGATCAACCGCAACTGCTTGCGCGCAGCCGCCATGTCCTCCGGCGTAGCCGCCTTCGTCAGCCGCTGCACCCGACGCCGCGCCACAACCAGCGGGTCCTCCCGGCGCCGCCACGACCGCTTGCCCGGCTCGGCGGACTCGGTCCTCGCCGCGCCGGCCTGCTGCTGGGCGTGCAACTCCAGCCCTGCGTCGACCAGCGCGGCGATGCGCCGGGTCGCGAACACCTGCGACAGGTCGTCCACGGCGCCGGGCTTCTTCAGCCCCCACCGCACCAGCAGCCGGTCCGGCGTCCAGATCCAGTTCGAGTCCGCCCGCTCCGTCGTGCCGCTGCGCAGCTCCAGCACCTTCTGCGTCCACAGCGCCGCCGCGACCATCGGGGAGAAGAACCGGAACAACTGGGTGGTCAGGTTCCCGCCGGCGGTGGACACGGTCAGGGCGGCGGCGATCGACAACGCCCAGATGATCGCCAGGTAGGTGCCAACCCGAGCCTTCGGGTTGGCAGTCAGCTTCCGGATCGCCATCCGGCCCTGCGAGTAGATGACCACGTCGAACGCGGCGAACATCGCGATGGTCAGGCCGATGTTGACGCCGAGCTTGTGGTGGACGACCTCCCACATGCCCTCGGTGGTGACCACGCCGAACAGGACGACGCCGAGGTTCGCGGCGAGGTCGTCGTGCTCCCGGGTCTTGGTGAACCGGCGGATGGCGTAGGCGGCCAGCAGCATGCCGACGGCTCCGGCGCCGGCCGCGATGTGCGGCGCGTACGCCTGGGCCTGGTCGGCGATGGTGCTCCAGTCGGGGATGCCCATGACCGTCACCGACCGCCCTGCGGCTCGCGGCCCGGCAGCACCTGGTAGCCGGTGATGCCGCGGCGGCGGACACACCGCCAGCAGAAGCTCTCCCCGATCGGGGAGCCCGCCGACGGCGCCGTGACCACGTCCGCCATCCACGCGCCGCAGCCGACGCAGCCGAACGCAGGGCAGTTGGCGACGGCATGCGGGTCGACGGCGGCGAGCCGGTCCTGCAACTCGAAGACGGCGGCCTGAAGGTCAGCGAGAGTCCGGGAGCGGATCAGACGCAGCATCAGCGCCCACCTCCCCTGTCGATGTCGGCCTTGAAGTCCATGAGAGCGACCATACTGCCCTACTGCGTAAGACAGCAAGCCTGTGTACAGTGCGAGTTGCCGAAGAACTTGCACGATCAGGCAGTAAGGTTCAGCGAAAGATCAGCCCAGCCGAAGGAGCGCCGGATCATGGGACAGCCGAGGTGGACGACCACCTCCGACCAGTACCTCAACCCGACCACCGGCGACGCCTGGGCAGCCGAAGCCGCAGAAGCCGGCCAGCAGGGAAGTCAGCGCATCCTCGACGCCAACACCACCTACGCGACCGCCGAGATCGCCGCCCACCTCGCCCTCGAAGCCGAGCACCCGGCCGTAGTGATGCGTCGCCGCGTGATCCTCGCCGACGGCGAACCCGTCGAGATCGCCGCCTCCTACTGGCCGGCAGCCATCGCCGAAGCGACCATCCTCGCCCAGCGCGAGAAGATCCCAGGCGGCGCCGCGCGCTTCCTGGCCGAGATCGGATACACACCCAGCGAGGTCCGCGAAGACGTCACCGCGAGGATGTCGACCCCCTTCGAACAGGTGGTGCTCCAGGGGCGCAACCTCCGCCTGACCGACCCCGAGCCCGTGCTGGTGCTCACCCGCATCCTGCTCGACCACACCGGCCAGCCCTACCAGGTCGACATCAACGTCATGCGCGCCGGCCGGCACATCCGCTACGTCCGCAAGGCAGGCTGACCATGCCCCCGCCCCGCGACCCCCGCCCCCGCAGCCAGCAGATCGCCGCCGAGCTGCGCGCCGACATCATGGCCGGCGAGCACCAGCCCGGTCAGCGGCTACCCTCCACGGCCGACCTCATGGCCACCTACAAAACCGTCAGCGCCACCATCCAGAACGCGCTGAACATCCTCAAGGCCGAGGGCTACCTCGAGGGCCGACCCGGCATCGGTGTGTTCGTCCGCGCCACCCAGCAGCAGACCATCACCCCCGCCGACTACGCCCGCCCCTACAGCCCCGGCGAGCCCTACGCCTGGATCACCGCCGCCGCCGAACACGGACGCCGCGGCGCCTACCGACTACTCGACGTCGGCGAGGTGCCCGCCCCCGTGCAGGTCGCCGCCGCGTTCAACCTCGACCCCGGCGCGCCGGTGCTGCGCCGGCAGATGGTCGGCACCATCGACGACGAACCCGTCGAGCTGGTGTGCACCTTCTACCCGCTCGACCTGGCCGCCGGGACCGCCCTCACTCAGAAGCGGCTCATCAAGGGCGGTAGCCCGGCGGTGCTCGCCGAGCTGGGCGTGGAGCCGGCCCGCTTCGAGGACGTCATCTCCACCCGCCCGCCGACGTCCGAGGAGTTCGTGGCGTTGGAACTGCCGACGGAGGTGCCGGTGCTGCGAACGTTCCGCGTGGCGGTCGCCGCGTCGGGGCGGCCGGTGGAGTGCCAGCTCATGGTGAAGGCCGGGCACCGGCACGAGGTGCGCTACCGCTGGCCGTCGTAGGCGACGCGCACGCCGAGTCCCGAACCCGACACCACCTGCGTGATCTTCAGATGGTGGGAAGTGACTCTCGCGTAACCGGCCCAGACCCGGACACGACCGGCACACATCAGCCGCGATCTTGCTGACCGAACGGTCACGTGCGATAGCTACGCGTGCAACTTGCGCGCGACTGCGGCACGATGTCGGCTTACCGCCGGACACGAGACACTTGCCCGGCGACAACCACCCGTGGCGAGTTGAGACACCAGCTCACCACACCGCAGGGGTCCCATGGATCAGACCCCGTAGGCCGCATCGGGGGGTGATGGCCATCCGCACCACGATCCGCCGCTGGGCCATCGCCGCCGCCCTCACCGCCGGCGCCGGCCTCGGCCTCGCCGCGTACGACGCCGCCACCCACGCCGCGTCGGCGGACGACAAGCCGCAGGCCGCGGCCGAACGCCCGGGGGGAACGCCCGACCGCGGTCTTCCTGGCGAGTCCGTGCGCAAGCTGGTCGACGCCGTCACCGACGTCGTGCCGGTGAAGGTGGACAAGCCCGAGCCGCCCGCGAAGGATGAGCCGGCCGAGGAGCCCGCCACACCCCCGGCCCCGAAGCCCGAGCCGACGCGCGAGGCGGAACCCGAGCCGACGCGGCCCGCCGAACCCGAACCGACGACGCCGACCCGCGACACCGACCGGGCACCCGACCCCGAACCGGAGCCGATCGAGGCCGCCCCGGAGCCCGAACCCAGCAGCCCGACGCCGGCCCTCTGCGACGTGCCGCTCGTCAATGGCATCTGCCAGACCGTCGAGGACGTCACCGAGGTGGTCGACGAGGTCGTGCCCCCGGTCACCACCCCACCCGTCGTGGTCGACGTGCCCCCGGTCGTCGTCACCGTGCCGCCCGTCATCGTCGACGTCCCGCCGCTCGTCGTGGACGTGCCACCGATCGCCGTCATCCTCCCCAGCACCCAACCGGCCACCCTCCCCGACGCCGAAGCGCTACCCGCGCAGCCGCAGCCGGCGCCGGGCATCCTCCCCCGCATCCTGCCGACCATCCTCGGCCCCACCATCGGCCACACCATCGCCACCGCCGCCCTCACGGCCCTCGGCGAACTCCCCGCCGCCCTGCTCGAAGACCCACCACCCGAATGCGGGGAACTGGTCAGCCCCACGGACGCCCACTACCAGGCCCTCCTCGACCGCCTCACCGCACTCGCCCAGCGACCCCAGCCCTCAGCCCGCCCGAAACCAGGCTGCCCCGGCACACCCGGCCAGCCCGACCACCCCGAAGCCGGCTGCGACAACGCCACCACCAGCAACACCGGCGGCGACCGGCAGGCTGGGCAGCCCACCGGCGACCTCGCCGGCACCATCGGACTCCCCGCACACGGGCGCCTCGACCACCTCCGCGCCCGATCCCAGCTGCCCGAATCGCGGCATACCTGCATCGAGCCCGGACCAGCCTGAGCCTCCCGCGCCCACCCAGGTGGGCCACGCGCCGGCAGCCCCGCCACCACCACACCGGGCCCCGGCAGGAGGCGACCGCTACCGCCTCCGATCACCCTCCCCAGCACAACCGATCGGAGCTGATCAGACCGTGTACCACCACGCCAAGCGAGCCACACCCGCCCTGTGGAGCATCGCCGGTGGCATCTGCGCCATCGCCCTCATCGCCATCACCGCCCGGGTCCTGGTCGCCTTCACGTCGTTCACCATCGCCGAGCCCTTCAACATGCTCTCCGTCGTCCTCGCCGGCACTTGCGCGCTCGGCGGTCCGGCCATGTGCGGGTGGCTGCGGGTGGTGGACCTGCGCCAGCACACCCAGGCCCTCATCGCCGAAAACCGGCGGCTCCGGCAGCAGCATGAGGAGCGAGAGTCCCTCGCCGAGAAGATCCGCCTCTGCGACCAGGAGGTCGAGGTCGTCAAGGTGAAGGTCGACAAGGTGCTCCGGCTCCTAGAGGAGCAGCAGATCCCCGTCGGCGACACGCAGCCCATTGCCCACCTTCACTCCATCAACGGCGGTGGGGGTGCCTGACTTTCCCCACCAGCCCCCCAGCAGCACTCAGCCCCGGCCTAAAAACCGGGGCTGAGCTGCGCAAACAGGGGTGAGATGATCGCGGAGGGTGTGGGATTCGAACCCACGAAGACATCGCTGCCTTACCGGTTTTCAAGACCAGCGCCATCGGCCACTAGGCGAACCCTCCCGGCGTGCTCCCCGAAGGGGAACCCGACCGCGCACAGTCTGCCACGAACACGCGATCGGGTAAGACTGAGCCATGCGCGCGATCACGATCACGGAACCCGGCGGACCCGAGGCACTCGTCTGGGCGGAGGTGCCCGACCCCGAGCCCGGCCCCGGCGAGGTGGTCGTCGAGGTGCGGGCCAGCGCGGTCAACCGGGCCGACCTGCTGCAACGGCAGGGCCACTATCCGCCGCCGCCGGGCGCGCCCGCGTACCCCGGGTTGGAGTGCTCGGGGACGGTCCGTGCGCTCGGCGCGGGCGTCGCCGGCTGGTCGGTGGGTCAGGAGGTCTGCGCGTTGCTGGCCGGCGGCGGCTACGCCGAGCAGGTCGCCGTGCCGGCCGGGCAGTTGCTGCCGGTGCCGGCCGGGGTGGACCTGGTGGACGCCGCCGCGTTGCCGGAGGTGGCGTGCACGGTCTGGTCGAACGTGGTGGACCTGGCCGGCTTGGCGGAGGGGGACACGCTGCTGGTGCACGGCGGCGGCAGCGGCATCGGCACGTTCGCGATCCAGCTCGGGGTGGCGCTGGGCGCGACGGTGGTGGTCACCGCGCGCGGGGCCAAGCACGAGCGGCTGCGCGAGCTGGGCGCCGCGCACACGATCGACTACCGGGAGCAGGACTTCGTCGAGGAGGTGCGCCGGGTGACCGACGGCCGGGGCGCGGACGTGATCCTCGACATCATGGGCGCGTCCTACCTGCCCCGGAACGTGGCGGCGCTGGCCACCGGCGGCCGGCTGGTGGTGATCGGCATGCAGGGCGGGCGCAAGGGCGAACTCGACCTCGGGATGCTGCTGGCGAAGCGCGCCTCGGTGCACGCGACCGCGCTGCGGTCCCGCCCGGTCGACGAGAAGGCGGCGATCACCAGGGGCGTACGCGAGCAGGTGTGGCCGCTGGTGGCGGCCGGGAAGGTCCGGCCGGTGGTGCACGCGCGGGTGGACATGGCGGACGCCGCCGACGCGCACCGGCTGGTGGAGACCAACGACCACCTGGGCAAGGTGCTGCTGGTCCGGTGACGCCTCAGTCCCGGGGCAGCATCAGACGCGCGCCGGGGCCCTCGGCGGCCAGCGAGTCGCCGGGGTTGTAGAGCGTGCAGCGCTGCAACGACAGGCAGCCGCAGCCGATGCAGCCGTCCAGGTCGTCGCGGAGCTTGCCGAGCAGCCGGATCCGCTCGTCCAGCCGGTCCCGCCAGGCGCGGGAGAGCGCGGCCCAGTCCTCCGGAGTCGGCGTGCGCCCGGAGGGCAGTGAGTCGAGCGCCTCCCGGATCTCGTCCAGGGAGACGCCGACCTGCTGGGAGATCCGGACGAAGGCGACCCGGCGCAGCTCGGTGCGGGCGTAGCGGCGCTGGTTGCCGCCGGTGCGGGCGGCATGGATCAGGCCGAGCCGCTCGTAGTAGCGCAGCGCGGAGGGGGCCACGCCGCTGCGGTCGGCGAGCTGGCCGATGGTCAGGGTTGCCTCGTGCATCACAGGACCTTGAGGTGAAGTTCGGTTGAGGTCCGAGGCTATCGGCATGACGACGACCACCGCCACCGAACTGGGTGCGCTCCTGGACCGGGTACGCGCCGGCCGCGAGTTCGGCGCGAACGTTCACTCGACGCTCGACGTCCTCCAGGTTCTCTACGACCGGGTGCTCCGGGTCACCCCGGCGACCGTGGACGACCCCGACCGGGACCGGTTCCTGCTCTCCAAGGGGCACGCGGTCGCCAGCTACTACGCGCTGCTCGCCGCCAGGGGCTTCATCCCGGTCGAATGGCTGGACGACCAGGGCGGTCCGGGGAGCCGGCTCGGCGACCACCCGGACCGGCTGCTGGTGCCGGGCGTCGAGATCGGCGCCGGGTCGCTCGGCCACGGCCTCGGGCTGGGCGTGGGCACCGCGCTCGGCCTGCGGGCCCAGGGCCGCACCGACCCCCGGGTGTACGTGCTCCTCGGCGACGCGGAGCTGGACGAGGGATCCAACCACGAGGCGATCGCGTACGCGGGTGCGACCGGGCTGGGCAACCTGACCGCGATCGTGGTGGACAACGGTTCCGCCACGCACGGCTGGCCGGGCGGCGCGGCGAGCCGGTTCACCGTCAACGGGTGGACCGCCGCCACCGTCGACGGCCGCGACCACGACGCCCTGCACACCGCCCTCACCGGGCACGACCACCACCGGCCGCACGTCGTCGTCGCGGCCGTCGCCGACGGGGAGTGACGCCATGACCATGCGGGACAGGTTCGTGACCAGCGCCGGGGAGGTGCTGGCGGATCCCCGGAGCGTGATCGTGCTGGCGGACATCTCCGCGGACGCGTTCGCCCCGGCCGCCGCCCGCCACCCGGACCGGGTGGTCAACGTCGGGATCCGGGAGCAACTCATGATCGGGGTGGCCGGCGGGCTGGCGTTGACCGGGCAGCGGCCGATCGTGCACAGCTACGCCCCGTTCCTGGTCGAGCGGGCGTACGAGCAGATCAAGCTGGACCTCGACCACCAGGGCGTCGGCGCGGTGCTGGTCGGCATCGGCGCCTCGTACGACCGGGCGGCGGCGGGGCGGACCCACCTCGCGCCGGCCGACGTGGCCCTGATCGACACGCTCGACGGGTGGACCGTGCACGTGCCGGGTCACCCCGACGAGGTGCGACCGCTGCTGCGCGACGTGGTGTGCGGGACCGGCTCGGCCTACCTGCGGCTGTCCACCCGGAGCAACGCGGAGGCGTACCCGGAGGCGGGTGACCTTCGGGTGGTGCGCGACGCCGGTCCGGGCGCGCCGCTGCTGGTGGCGGTCGGGCCGGTGCTGGACGCGGCGCTGGCCGCGGTGGCCGACCGGCCGGTGACGGTGGCGTTCACCCACCGGCCGCGGCCGTTCGACACCGCCGGGCTGCGCGCGCTGGCCGGCGTCGAGGTGATCCTGGTCGAGCCGTACCTGGCCGGCACCTCGTCCCGGGTGGTGGCCGATGCGCTGGCCGACCGGCCGCACCGGCTGCTCGCGCTCGGCGTGGGCCGGGCGGAGCTGCGCCGCTACGGCGGCCCCGAGGACCACGACCGCTGGCACGGGTTGGACGCGGCCGGGCTGCGCCGCTCGGTCGACGCTTTCCTCGACCCGGCCTGACCGGGGACGACGGGCCGGCCCGGGGAGCGACGGGACCGGCCCGGGGAGCGACGGGACCGGCCCGACCCGGAGACGACGGGACCCCGCGACCCGGCCGGTGCCGGGTGCGGGGTCCGCAGGTCGTGCAGGGTCAGCGCGCGGCGGCGCCGGCCGGGCGGCGCCGGGTGCGCTCGCGGGCCAGGATCCAGATCGCCTCGACGCCGTCCTTCCAGGTGATCTTCTTGCCCTCCTCGCGGCCCCGGGCCCGGTAGCTGATCGGCACCTCGTAGGGACGGATGCGCTGGCGCAGCAGCTTGCCGGTGACCTCGGCCTCCATGCCGAAGCCCCGCGACCGCACCTGGAGCGAGCGGTAGAGCTCCAGCGGCATCAGCTTGAAGCAGGTCTCCAGGTCGCCGATGTAGGAGTTGTAGAGCACGTTGGCCGCCAGCGTGACGCCCTTGTTGCCCACCACGTACCAGAAGCTGTAGGAGCTGTGGCTGCCGAAGGTGCGGTTGCCGTAGACCACGGTGGCCCGACCGTCGAGCACCGGCTCCAGCAGGCGCGGAATGTCCTGCGGGTCGTATTCGAGGTCGGCGTCGAGGATGACCATGTATTCACCCTCGGCGTTGTCGACGGCGGTCTTGATGGCCGCGCCCTTGCCGGCGTTGCGCTGGTGGGTGATCACCCGCAGGCGGGCGTCGTCGACCCGGCCGAGCACCTCACCGGTGCCGTCGCGGCTGCCGTCGTCCACCACGACCAGCTCGATCTCGCACGGGTAGTCGACCGCCAGTGCCTGCTTGAGCGCGTCCGCGACACGATCTTCCTCGTTGTAGACCGGCATGAGGATCGAGAGCTTCACGGGTTCTCCACGGAGGCGATGGCAGGTCGGGGCATAGCGTAGCCTGGCAGATCCGGCAGGTCACGACGGCCCGTCAACCTTACTGCTGCTTGCGGGGCACCACGACGAGCCGGGCGATCCCCTGGTCGCCCTCCTTGGCGCCCGCCACGCCGACCGTGGTGCCGACCTTCACGTCGGTCGCCCGGAGCGTGGCGCGCCGCTCGACCACCCGCAGCTTCTCGTCGAACGTCCAGGTCATGGTGAACCCGTCGGCGGACTTGACGGTCATCGACTTCGCGTCGACCGCGGTGACCTGCCCGCGTTGGACCGCGACCGTCTTCGTCCCGTTCTCCTTGGTCTGCACCACCACCTCGCCGTGCAGCGTGTTCCGGCGCAGCAGCACCTTGGCGCGGTGCCGCTTGCGCCATTCCTGGGCCCGGTCGCCCTTGCGTTCGCCGGCCTGCGTGCCCGGCGAGCCGGAGGCGGACGGGGCGGGCGCGGCGACCGGGTCGACGTCCAGGTCTTCGGCGTCGACGCCGAGCGCGGCGAGGGCCTGCCCGTCCACGCCCATCGCGGCGGCCACCTCGACCGCGCTCTCCCGGGCCTGGTCCGTGCCGACCTGGGCCGCCCCGCACCCGGCGAGGCCGAGCGCCGCGGCGGCGAGCAGTGCGGTGGCGCCGGTGACGATCCGCTGACGTGTCACGTGGGTTCCTCTCGTCCGGTGGTGACGTCAGCGTTCCGCACCGGCACGAGCGGACCGTCAGGCCGATGTTCGAGTCAGGTAAGGGTCTCCGGGCAGCCGGACGGCGAACGCCGCGCCGCCCTCCGGGGCGTGCCCGGCGGCGATGTCCCCGCCCAGCCGGCGGACCAGGCCGGCGGCGAGCGCCAGCCCGAGCCCGCTGCCCACCTTGCGCACCCCCCGGTACCGCTGGTGCAGCGCACCCCGCTCGAACGCCACGGCCAGGTCGTCGTCGGTGAAGCCGGGTCCGCCGTCCCGGACCTCCAGGACACCGCCGGCGGCCGGGCCCGCGCCGGCCGGCCGGACCGCGAGCACCACCGGCGCGCCCGGGGGTACGACCCGCAGCGCGTTCTCCAGCAGCCCGTCCACCACCTGCCGGATCCGCCCCGGATCGGTGTACGCCGGCACCGGCAGGCGCGGCGTCTCGACCCGGAACGGCACCCCCACCGCCGCGCACCGGTCCGACCAGGTGCGCTCGGCGTCGGCGGCGAGCCGGGTCAGGTCCACCGGCCCCGGCTCCAGCGGGAAGTCGGCGGCCTCCAGGCGGGCCAGCGCCAGCAGGTCGCTGACCAGCCGGTCCAGGTGCTCGGCCTCGGCGAGCACGGTCCGGCCGGTCGCCGGTACCGCGTCCGCGTCGAGGACGCCGTCGGCAAGCGCCTCGGCGTAGCCCCGGATGGCGGTGAGCGGGGTGCGCAACTCGTGCGAGACCGAGAGCAGGAACTCCCGTTGCCGGCCCTCGCTGGTGGCCAGCGCGGCGGCCAGCCCGTTCAGCGCGTACGCCAGGTCGGCGACCTCGTCGGGCGGCTCGACCGGCACCCGGACCGCCCGGTCACCGGCGCGGAGTCGGGCGGCCGCGTCGGCCGCGGTGCGGATCGGCCGGGCCAGCCGGCGGGCGAGGAGCAGCCCGGCGGCGGCCCCGGCGGCGAGGCCGGCCAGCAGCGGCAGCCACAGCCCGCGCAGCACCTGCCGCCACGGGCCGGTGGTGACCGCCCGGGTGAGCACCACCCCGTCGCCTCCGGGCAGCGCCCGCGCCTCGACCAGCCGGCGTTGCCCGTCGACGAGCCGCCGGCCGGAGACGTTCCCGCCGGCAGCGACCCGGGCGACGAGCGGCCCGGGCAACCCGCGCCGGTCGACCTGGCCGCCCCGGACCACGTACACGTCGATCCGCTGCTGGCGGAGCTGCCGGATGAGCCGGTCCCCGGCGCCGTCGCGCTGGCGCGCCGGCCGGATCCGCAGCACGTCGGCGGCGAGCCGGGCCTGGGCGGCCAGCGCTTCCTGGTCCCGCCGTTCCGCGCCGCGCACCGCCAGCGGCACCGCGACCAGCGCGGTGACCAGCACCGACACCAGCGCCACCGCGCAGGTGACGAGCACCGCGCGGGCGGTCAGGGTGTGGCCGGGCCGGCGGCGGGCGGGCGGCGCGCCCGGGCCGACGACCGGCAGCGCCATGGTGGGCGGCTCAGGCATCGGCCGCGTACCCGACGCCCCGGTGGGTGCGGATCACGCCGGCCGGGCCGAGCTTGGCCCGGACCTGCGCCACGTGCACGTCGACGGTTCGGGTGCCGCCGTGCGCCGCGTAGCCCCAGACCGCGGCCAGCAACTCCTCCCGGGTGAACACCCGGCCGGGCCGCGCCATCAGGTGGGCGAGCAGGTCGAACTCGGTGGAGGTGAGCTGCACCGGCGTCCCGCCGGCGGTCACCGCCCGCCGGACCGGGTCCAGCGTCACCGCGCCCAGTACCCGTGGCTGCTCGACCGGCGTGCCGGCGCTGCGGCGCAGCACCGCCCGGACCCGGGCGACCAGCTCACGCGGGCTGAACGGCTTGGTGACGTAGTCGTCCGCGCCCAACTCCAGGCCGACCACGCGGTCCACCTCGTCGTCGCGCGCGGTAAGGAAGATGACGGGCGTCCAGTCGTCCGCCGCGCGCAGCCGCCGGCAGATCTCGGTGCCGGCGAGGCCCGGCAGCGCGATGTCGAGCACGCAGGCCACCGGGCGCAGGCGCCGCGCGGCGGCCAGGCCGGCCGTGCCGTCCCGTTCCAGGTGTACGCCGAAGCCGTCCCGGGTCAGGTAGAGCCGGACCAGGTCGGCGATGGCCGGTTCGTCCTCGACGACGAGGACGAGCCCGCGCTGCGCGGCGTCGACGGTCACCGGCCCATGATGACCGACCGGCGGCGTCGGGGACGGTACGGGCGATGTTCGGGTTCGGTAAGGAGAACGTCAGTGCGCCGCGGCCGGGCGGAACACGGCGGGACGGGTCACGGCCGGCGGGTCACCGATGGTGGCGACCAGCCGTTCCGCCGGCGTCCGCAGCCGGGTCCGGAAGGCGTGGTTGAGCAACGCGTCGAGCTGCCACACCTGCTTGGGGTGGTGGGTCCGGATG
Source organism: Micromonospora sp. WMMC241 (assembly GCF_027460165.1). Taxonomy (NCBI): domain Bacteria; kingdom Bacillati; phylum Actinomycetota; class Actinomycetes; order Micromonosporales; family Micromonosporaceae; genus Micromonospora; species Micromonospora sp. WMMC241. Next base: position 6,702,901 of record NZ_JAPZBF010000001.1, on the reverse strand, counting down.
AGGAAGCGCTCCCGTGCCCCGTCGATGGCGGTGGCCGCCAACTCCAGGCTGTGCGTTCGCGGGTCCGGGCTCCAGGTGACGTTGCTCAGCTCCCGCAGCTCGGTGTTGAGGTGCAGGCGCAGCCGGTGCAGCACCCGCGTCTGCCGGGTCACCACCAGCCGGCGGTGGGTGAGGAGCATCAGGTATTCGCCGCCGACCGGGTGGTCCGGCCGGCTGCACCGGGTGACCAGGATGGTGGCGTCGCCGGAGCCGACGCACCGACGGAAGACGGGCATGTGCCGGGTGGCGGTCTGGGTCGCCAGGCCGGTCTCGGCGGCGGCCGGAAGGAACGTTCGCGAGAACACGTCCATGCCCGGTGCAACGAGCGTCTGACCTGGAGTGATATGGGTCACGCCCGATTTCTGGAACTTCCATCCGTGCAAATCGCACCCGCGGTGCGACCTCCGGCTCCGCTCAGAGCAGCTCGACGATCGTCGCGTTTGCCATGCCGCCGCCCTCGCACATGGTCTGCAGGCCGTAACGGATGCCGTTGTCCCGCATGTGCTGGAGCATCGTCGTCATGATCCGGGCGCCGGAGCCGCCCAGCGGGTGACCGAGCGCGATCGCCCCGCCCCGCGGGTTGAGCCGCTCCGGGTCCGCCTCCGTCTCGGCCAGCCAGGCCAACGGCACCGGGGCGAACGCCTCGTTCACCTCGTACACCCCGATCTCCTCGATGCCCAGCCCCGCACGGCGCAGCGCCTTCGCGGTGGCCGGGATGGGTGCGGTGAGCATGGCCACCGGGTCGTCGGCGGCGACCACGGCGGTGTGCACCCGCGCCAGCGGCCGCAGGCCGTGCCGGCTCGCCCACTCGGCGGTGGTCACCGCAAGCGCCGCGGCGCCGTCGGAGATCTGCGACGCGGACCCGGCAGTGACCACGCCGTCGGCGCGGAACGGGGTGGCCAGCTCGCCCAGCTTGGCCAGCGACGTGTCCCGGCGGATGCCCTCGTCGGCGGCGAACTTGCCGCCGTCGGCGAGCGCCACCGGGGCCAGCTCCGGGTCGAACGCCCCGGCGTCCTGCGCGGCAGCCGCCTTCTCGTGGCTGGCCAGCGCGAACTCGTCGAGTTGGGTGCGCGAGAAGCGCCACCGCTCGGCGATCAGCTCCGCCCCGACGCCCTGGTTGAACGGCAGCGGCGAGTCCGCCGCGACGCCCTCGACCCCGCGGTAGCGCTCCAGGATCGCCGCGCTGAACGGCATCCCGCCGGCCACGCTGGAGCCCATCGGCACCCGGGTCATCGACTCGACACCGCCGGCGACGACGAGGTCGGCCTGCCCGGAGAGGACGGTGGCGGCGGCGAAGTGCAGCGCCTGCTGGCTCGAACCGCACTGCCGGTCGAGCGTGGTGCCGGGGACCGACTCGGGCCAGCCGGCGGCCAGCACCGCGTTGCGCGCCACGTTCCAGGACTGCTCGCCGACCTGCGACACGCAGCCCCAGATCACGTCGTCGACCTGGCCCGGATCGATGCCGGTGCGCTCCGCCAGGGCACGCAGCACATGCGCCGACAGATCGACCGGGTGCACGCCGGCGAGGCTGCCCTTGCGCCGCCCGACCGGGGTCCGTACCGCACCGACGATGACCGCGTCACTCATGTCTACTCCCCGGTAACCTCGCTTCCCCCGATCCTACGTGCTGACCGACCGGTCGTCCTCCCCCGCGCCCGGGGCGGTCGCGGCCGGGTCGTGCGGTCGTCCTACCCCGCGCCCCGGCGGCAGTGACCGGGTCGTGCGGTCGTCCTCCCCCGCGCCCCGGCGGCAGTGACCGGGTCGTGCGGTCGTCCTCCCCCGCGTCCCGGCGGTAGTGACTGGCATACTTGGCGCATGGATCCACAGCCGTCGCCGGCCCGGCAGTGGCGCGTGCCGCGGTCGCTGCCGCTGGTCAAGGCGCTCGGCGCGCTCGCCGTGACCGCCCTGGGCCTGCTCCTGGCCGCCGGTGACCCCATCCGCCCGGCGCTGGCCGGGGCGGTCGCCGCCGCGCTGCTCGCCTGGGCGCTGCGCGACCTCGTCGCGCCGGTCCGGCTCACCGTCGACCCGGAAGGGCTCACCGTGATCCGCGGGTTCGCCGGGCGGCGACGGCTGCCGTGGGCCGCGGTGGAGGCGATCCGGCTGGACCGGCGCAGCCGTCGCGGGGTGACCGCCGAGACGCTGGAGATCGACGCGGGCGAGTCGCTGCACCTGTTCGGCCGCCGCGATCTGGACGCGCCGCTGGACGAGGTGGCCGCCGCGCTCACCGCCGCCCGGTCCGCCGCGCGCTGACTCCCGCCCCGGCGCGGCTTCCCGCCGCACGACCCCGATTCGCGCGCTACCCAGCCCGGCCACCTCGCCCGCCGCCCGCTGCCCGCTGCCCGCCGCCCGCCGCCCGCCGCCCGCCGCCCGCTGCCCGCTGCCCGCTGCCCGCTGCCCGCTGCCCGCTGCCCGCTGCCCGCTGCCCGCTGCCCGCTGCCCGCTGCGATGATCATGAAGTTGACGGTTCGATTCGACCGTTTCGTCACCGCTAACTTCATGATCGACGCCACCGGGCCGAGATCTTGGAAGGAAGCGGTCCCCGGAGGGGCACTCATCTTCCAAGATCTTCCCGGATTCCGGCGTGCGAGAAGGCTCGTCCTCCGTATGGGAGCCGTGAGCGAATGCATGCGACGGACCCCCACGAGCGCCCCCAGGGGCCGCCCCGCCGCGCCGACGTTCATGAAGCCTCGGCGGCGCCGCGTCACCTCGCCGGAATGGCGGCAACCGGGACGGCGGGACGGCACCACCTCGGCGAAGTGGCGTTGATCAAGGAATCGGGTCACCGGGAGGACGTCCACCTGCCGGCACAGTGCAGCACGCCGACCAGGCCGGACCGTGCGAGGGGCGTACCCGACCGGGTCAGCCGGTCAGCGCGGCGGTGCGGACCAGCGTCAGGCCGATCAGGGCGATCAGTACGAGCGCCCCGCCGGCGACCTGGAACGCGGTCCGCCGCGATCGCGGCGCGTACGCCAGGACCAGTGCCATCACGGCGCCGACCACCAGCCCGCCCAGGTGCCCGGCCACCGAGATGCTCGGCACGGTGAACGTGAAGATCAGGTTGATCACCAGGATCGGCACGATCGCCGACGTGTCCCGGCCCATCCGGCGCATGATCACGAAGATCGCGGCGAACAGGCCGAAGATGGCTGTCGACGCGCCGGCGGTGGACCGGTTCGGCGCGGTGAAGACGTAGGCCGCGACGTTGCCGCCGAGCCCGGCGATCAGATAGAGCGCGAGGAACCGCAGCGGCCCGAGCACCGCCTCCAGCGTCCGCCCCAGCACCCAGAGCGCCCACATGTTCAACAGCAGGTGCAGCACGCCGAAGTGCAGGAACATCGCGGTGACCAGCCGGTACCACTGCCCGTCGGCCACCCCGCCGAGCGTCTGGTCCGGCAGGATCGCCAGGCCGATCACGCCGCCCCAGTCGGTCAGCGGGGTCGAGCCGCCCATCAGGCCGCCGAGGCCGCCGCCGGCGATCGCGTTCCCGCTGCGGGCCGAGATGACGGAGAACACCATCATCAGCACGTTCAGCCCGATCAGGGCCTTGGTGACGTAGCCCTCGCGGCCGGCGGCACCGCCACCGAAGGCGGTGCGCGCCGGCCGCACGCTGCGGCGTCCCTCCGCGACGCACTCCGGGCACTGGTGGCCGACGGAGGCGTCCCGCATGCACTCCGGACAGATCGGCCGGTCACAACGCGTGCACCGGAGGTAGGTCTCCCGATCGGGGTGCCGGTAGCAGACCGGAGTGGTCGGCACCGGCCCCTCGGTCGCGTCGCCTGCCGGCCCGGAGCGCTCAGTCATGCGAGCAAAGGTACCCGCGCGACGCTCAGGACTGCTGCCGCTCGATCTCGACCCGCTCGATCACCACGTCCTGCAGCGGCCGGTCGCTCGGCCCGGTGGGGGTGTTCGCGATCGAGTCGACCACCTTCACCGACTGCTCGTCGGCCACCTGACCGAAGATGGTGTGCCGGTTGTTCAGGTGTGGCGTCGGTCCCACCGTGATGAAGAACTGCGAGCCGTTCGTGCCCGGCCCGGCGTTCGCCATCGCCAGCAGGTACGGCCGGTCGAAGCGCAGCTCGGGGTGGAACTCGTCGGCGAACTTGTAGCCCGGACCACCGCGACCGGTGCCGGTCGGGTCGCCCATCTGGACCATGAAACCGCTGATCACACGGTGCGAGATGGTGCCGTCGTAGTACGGCCCGCTGCCCGGCTGGCCGGTGCGCGGGTCGGTGTACTCCCGGGTGCCCTCGGCCAGCTCCACGAAGTTCCGGACGGTCTTCGGCGCGTGGTTCGGGAAGAGCTCCAGCCGGATCGGGCCGGCGTTGGTGTGCAAGGTGGCGTAGACAGCCTCGGCCACGGGTACTCCTCACTCGTTGGTCAGTTCCTTGCGGATCCTCCCATGTGCCCGATCTGGCCATGCGGAGGCATCCGAAGGTGGAGGATGACGAAGGAACAACTCCCAGGAGGTGGGACCGTGTTTGGAATCGGGCGGCGAAAGACCCAGGGCCAGCTCGCGAAGGTCGAGCTGAACCAGGGCATCGGTCACCTGAGGCAGGCCGCCTCGCACGCGGCGAAGGGTGCCGGCGCCACGGTCGGCCCGCGGGTCCAGGCAGCCCGGGTCGCGGTCGCACCCACCGCCGTCCTGGTCCGGGACCGGGCGTCCAGCGGTGTCGCGTCGAGCGCCGCCGCGCTGGCGCCGGTGCTCCTGGCCGTGCGCAACGCCCGGGCCGAGGCCGCGGGCAAGGCGCTGACCGGCCGCAAGGCCGTGGCGGCGAAGCAGTCCGCGATGACGAAGAAGGCGAAGAACATGAAGGCCGGAAAGAAGAAGCAGCGCAGGTCGCGGGGCATGACCACCGGCCTGCTGATTGCCGGCACGGTCGCCGGTCTGGCCGGGGCGATGGCCATGCGCCGCCGGCGCGAGCAGCAGGAGTGGGCCGAGTACGACCCGACCGGCGCGATCGCCCCGACCGGTCAGGACAAGTTGGAGCCGATGCGGGAGGACGTGGACACGATCGTGGTGGAGACCCCGGACGCGACCGCGAAGGTCACCCAGGCCGGCCCGACCGGTGCCGGCAGCTCGGCCGTGGCCGACGGCAGCAGCGCGTCGACCACCGCGCCCGGCGCCGACCCGGTGATCCACCCGAACAGCCAGGTCCCCTCGGTCGCCGAGGGTGCCCGGGACGTCTCCGGCCGCCCGGCCGACGACATCACCAAGGCCGCGCAGAACGGCAGGAGCGCCGCCAAGGCCAGCGGTCGCCGCTGAGCCGGCACCGGCCGTCGGACCAGCGCCGGCGCGCGGGCACACGTCCCGCGTGGCCGGCGCTTCCGTGCCCGGACCTGCGCGCGTCGCCGGTCAGAGCCAGCCGTTGCGGCGGAACCAGCGGTAGAGCACGAACGACAGCGTCAGGTTCACCGCCCAGATGCCCGGATAGCCGTACGTCCACTTCAGCTCGGGCATGTTGTCGAAGTTCATGCCGTAGATGCCGGCGATCGCGGTCCACACCGCACCGATCGCGGCCCAGGCGGCGATCTTGCGCATGTCGTTGTTCTGGTCGACGGTGACCTGGGCCAGCCGGGCCTGGAGGATCGAGTTGAGCAGGTCGTCGTAGGAGTTGACCTGCTCAACCGTGCGGCTGAGGTGGTCCTGCACGTCCCGGAAGTAGCGCCGCACCTCCTGCGGCACCGCGCGGTTGGCCTGGGAGGTGAGGGTGAGCAACGGTCGCTGCAACGGCACCACCGCCCGCTTGAACTCGACCAGCTCCCGCTTCATCTGGTAGATCCGCTGGATCCGGCCGCTGCTCTGGCGGTCGAAGACGTCCGCCTCCAGCACGTCGAGGTCGTCCTCCAGCCGGTCGGCGACCTCCAGGTAGAGGTCGACCACCCGGTCCGTGATCGCGTACGCGACCGCCCACGGCCCGTGCCGCAGCAGGTCCCGCTTCGCCTCCAGGTCGGCGCGCACCGGCGACAGCCGGCAGGCGTCCCCGTGTCGCACGCTGATCACGAAGTTCGGCCCGATGAAGAGCATCACCTGGCCGGTCTCCACCACCTCGGAGTTCTCCGTCAGCTCGGCGTGCTCGCAGTAGCGGGCGGTGCGCAGCACCAGGAAGACGATCTCCCCGAAGTGCTCCAGCTTCGGCCGCTGCTCGGCCTTGACCGCGTCCTCCACGGCCAGCTCGTGCAGGCCGAACGTGGCGGCGATCTCGGTCATCTCGGTCAGGTCGGGCTCGTGCAGGCCGAGCCAGACGAACCCGTCGCGCTCCCGGCGGGCGTCGGCCAGGGCCTCGGCGTACTGCGGGCGGCCGGGCCGGCGCTCGCCGTCGACGTAGAGCCCGCAGTCGACGATCCCGCTGCGCCCGGAGCGGGCCGGCTGCGGCGTCCGCGGCGAGCCGTCGGCGTTGAGGATGCGGGACATGGCTCGTACCGGGGCCGCCCAGGCGCGTGGCCTGACCGTCCGGTCGCCGTTCTGGCCGGCGTTTCGCTCGCGTGCCACCCGGTCCGTCATCTCTCGCCCCCTCCCCACGTGGCTGCGGCTTGCAGGCTACGCCGCCGGGGAGCGCGGGTGCCGGTCACGTGTGTGGCGCCGGGCGGGCCGGCCGCGTCAGGGGGGTGAGGGGCGACACGGCCCACCCGGCACCCCTTGGGGGCGGGAGTGATGCTGGACGCGCCGCCGTCCCGCCGGGACGGGTCGCCGACCGGAAACGTGAGCGACGCTCGCAGCATTGTGGGCCGCAGGCCGGCCCGGCGGGAGAGCCGGACCGGCCTGCGAGGTCCTTCTGTCGGAAACCCGACAGATTCTCAGCCGCGAACGGCCGCCATCGCCTCGGCGAGCCGCCGGACACCCTCGTCGATCCGGTCCGCCGTCACCGCGGAGTACGCCAACCGCAGCGCGTGTCGGCCGCCGTCGACCATGAAGTCGCTGCCCTTCACCACCGCGACGCCGCGCTCGGCCGCGGCCGGCGCCAGCCGGTCGACCTCCACGTCCTCCGGCAGCTCCACCCAGAGGAAGTAGCCGCCGTCCGGCTCCACGAACCGCGCCTCCGGAATGTGCCGCCGCAGCGACTCGGCCAGCGCGCCGGCCCGCTCGCCCAGCGCCGTGCGGACCGTGTGGATCGACCGCTCGATCGATCCGGAGACGCAGAACTGGTGCACGATCGACTGCGCCACCATGCCCGGCGAGATGTAGAGGTTGGTGGCCTTCTTGGCGATCGCCGCGATCAGCTCCGCCGGGCCCACCAGGTAACCGACCCGGACGCCCGGGCACACCGTCTTGGTGAAGCTGGAGGCGTGCACCACCACGCCCCGGCCGTCCATCGACAGCATCGAGGGCAGCGGCTCGCCCCGGAAGCGGATGTCCGCGTACGGGTCGTCCTCGAAGATCGTGAACTCGTACTCGGCGGCCAGGTCCAGCAGCTCACGACGCTTCTCCAGGGAGAGGGTCACGCCGGCCGGGTTCTGGTAGTTCGGGATCACGTGGGCCAGCCGCGGCCGGACCCCGGACTCCAGCAGCTTGCGCAGCTCGGCGGTGTCCAGGCCGTCCGGCTGGATCGTCACGCCGTGCACCTCGCCGCCCATCTGCTGGAGGTTGAGCAGCGTGCGGTCGTACGTCGGGCGCTCGACGACCACCGCGTCGCCCCGGCGGACCAGGTGGTCGAAGAGGAACGCGTCGGCCTGCAACGAGCCGTTCGTGACCAGCACCTGGTCGGCCTCGACGCCGTGCTTCTCGGCGATCCACTTCCGCAGGGGCGGGTAGCCGACGGAGGTGCCGTACGCCGTGACCCCGGCGGGGTCGGCGTCGAAGGCGCGGACGGCGGCGGCCTTGAGCCCCTCGACATCGACGATGTCCAGCGAGGGAGCCCCACGGGCGAAGGAGATCAGCTGCTCGGCGGTCATGCGCAGAGCCTAGGGCCTGCCCCGGCGGGTCCGACCGGCATACACGCGAAGTTCAACATGCGGGCGGTCGTCGGCGTCCACCAGGGTCGACGCGGAACCGAGACCGACTCGCGGCTGTCTACGATCCGACCGGACGGTGGCACCGACCGCACCGGCCGCCGAAGGATGACGGGTCGACAGACCCGCGAGACAGGGATGGGGCTCGTGACCGAGGACGAGACGGGACGACTCGACGACCAGCGGTTCGCACAGTGGCTGGCCACCGAGGCCGGGGGCGCGCTCACCGCGCTGCGAAAGCGGCAGGGCCACGCCGACCCGAAGGCGCTCAAGGACGCCGGCGACCGGGCGTCGCACGAGCTGATGACCGCGGCGCTGGCCCGGTGGCGCCCGGCCGACGCGGTGCTCTCCGAGGAGGAGGCCGACGCGCGCCGGGCCTGGGCGGACGGCGAACGCGCGCCCCGGCACGAGGCGGACCGGGTCTGGATCATCGACCCGTTGGACGGCACCCGCGAGTTCTCCGAGGCCGGGCGGGACGACTGGGCGGTGCACGTGGCGCTCTGGCAGCGCTCCGCCGCGCCGGACGGCGCGCTGGTCGCCGGTGCGGTCGGCATGCCGGCGCGCACCACCGTGGACGGTGACCCGGTCGTCCTCGGCACCACCTGCCCGATGCCGAAGGCGACCGACGGGCCGATCCGCATCGCGGTGAGCCGCAGCCGCCCACCGGCGTTCGTCGGCGAACTGGTCGAGTTGCTGGGCGCCCGGGCCGTGCCGATGGGCTCGGCCGGGGTCAAGGTCTGCGCGGTGGTGACCGGCGAGGTCGACGCGTACGTCCACGCGGGCGGCCAGTACGAGTGGGACAGCGCCGCGCCGGTGGCCGTCGCACTGGGCGCCGGCATGCACGCGTCCCGGATCGACGGGTCGCCGCTGCGCTACAACCGGGCCGACCCGCGCCTGCCCGATCTGCTGGTGTGTCGCCCCGAACTGGCGGACCGGCTGCTCGACGCGATCTCGCGTACCGGGGTCGAGATGCCCGCTTCGGCCGTCACCGGTGGGCAGGGTGAGGCGTTCGGCTGAGAGTGACGGTACGTACGGCCAGGGTGAACGAGGGATATTGTCGGGCGGGAATGCGCGTCCGACCTGAGCCCACGACACGGGCCGCCGACAGCCAGGGAGGGCCATGCCGGCCGACCGAGACCCGCACACCGCCTTCGGGCAGCCGCCCGGCCTGTGGCCGGGGCAGGACATTTCGCACCAGCCGGACAGCTTCGCGCTGCCCTGGCCCGATGCCCGGGCCGCGCCGCCGGTGCCACCGCAGGTCCACGACGACCTGCCCTGGCCGGAGCGCGAGCTGCCCGGCCACGGCCACCCGGACCAGCCGTGGACGGACGCCGACCAGGGCTGGCCGGGCTACGACCCGGCCGGCGTCGACCGCGCGTCGCGTGTGGCCGACCCCGCGTCCGGCCGGAGCCCGTCGGCCGGGCCGGCGTTCGACGACGGCACCGGCTGGGCCGGCTCGCCGGAGGGGACCGGTTCCGGGCCGGACTGGGGTCCGCCCGTCGGACCGACTCCGCACGAGGGTGCCGGCTGGGGTCCGCACGAGGCGTCCGGCTGGGGTCCGCACGAGGGTGCCGGCCGGGGTCCGCACGAGGGTGCCGGCTGGGGTCCGCACGAGGGTGCCGGCCGAGGCGTGCCGGTCGACGGCGTCGGCCGGGGCGAGGCGGCGACCGCCACGCTGACCGACCCGCGTACCCGACCGGGCGTCGGCGGCCCCGGACAGCCGCCGCCCCCGCCCGTCGCACCCGGCCCGCCGCCCGGCGGAGCCCGGGGGCGTGGGCGGATGGTTCTCGCGGCGGCCGTGGCGCTGGCCATGGTGGGCGGCGGCGTCGCGGTGGCCGCCCTGCGGCCCGACGCGACCAACCCGCAGGCCGGCCAGGTGCCGACCACCGCCGGGCCGGCGCCGTCGGCCGGCCTGGGCGCCCCCGCCGCGCCCGCCGCCTCCCCGAGCGCCGCCCAGGGGCTCGGTGGCAAGCCCGCCGTGAAGCCGTCGGCGTCCGCGAGCGCGAACGCGAACGGCTTCTCCGGGACCCGGCTGACGCTGCCCGGCGCCTCGGTCGACCCGCAGAACGGGGAGACGTTCAGCCAGGCGCTGTCCCGCTCCGACCGCACCATCGGCCGGCTGCGGATGGCCCGGGTGTTCTACCCCGGCCTGCCGCCGGCCTGGGGCGGCAGCCGCAGCGACGTGGTCGACCGGACGGTGGTCGTCTCCTTCAAGGCGCCGCCTCAGGAGATCAACGCGGGCAAGTACGACGCCCGGCTCACCTCCTGGTTCGCCTCGATCCCCCGCGACCACGACGTCTACTGGGCCTACTTCCACGAGCCGGAGGACGACGTCGAACGCGGCTCGTTCACCGCCGCCCAGTACAAGCAGGCCTGGCGCCGGATCGCCGGCATGGCCAACCGGGCGAACAACCCGAAGCTGATCAACACGGTCATCCTGATGTGCTGGACGGTCGACCCGAAGTCCGGCCGGAGCTTCGACGCCTTCTACCCCGGCAGCGACCTCGTCGAGACGATCGGTTGGGACTGCTACAACTGGGCGGTCAAGTGGAAGCGCTACGCGCCCCCGACCGAGGTCTTCGACCGCATGGTCGACAAGTCCCGGGCGCTGGGCAAGCCGTGGGGGCTGGCAGAGACCGGCAGCGACCTGCTGCCCGGTGACGCCGGCACCGGGCGGGCGGCGTGGATCCGCTCCATGACCAGCTACATCAACGGCAAGCGGCCCGAGTTCGTGGCCTACTGGAACAACGCCGTCAGCTACGGCGACTTCCGGCTGCTCGACCAACCGAGCATCCAGGCGTGGAAGTCGTTCTGCGTGGCCTGACCGGCCCGGCGCGGTGAACGGGCGGGCGCCCTGGGGTCGCCCGCCCGTTCACCGTCTCTCTCAGATGCCCCGGCCGCGCTTGTGCAGCGTGCGCAGCACCCGGTCGGCCTGTACGGCCCGGCTCGCCACGGCCAACGCGAGATAGGCGCGTGGCTCCTTCGGGTTACGGGCCAGCGTGCGCCGCGCCCAGCGCACCGCGTCCCGCCGGTTGCCCATCGCCGCCTGGGCGAAGGCGATCTGACCGGCCACCCGCGCCTCGCCGTGCGGCACGGTGGCGAACTCCGGATAGCGGCGCAGCAGCCACTGCAACGCGGTCGAGATCGTCTCCCAGCGCTGCGCGAAATAGGACCGCTTGTGCCAGCGGACCAGCACGTACGGGCTCTCCACGTTGACCAGCGGGGCGTACCGGGCGGCGCGGAGCAGGAACTCGTAGTCCTCCGCGTAGCTGCCCGGGATCTGCTCGTCGACCAGGCCGATCGCGTCGAGCAGCGCGGCCCGCCGGATCAGGAACGTCGACGGGTGCAGCTCGGTGAGCCGGTCGCGGAGCAGCGCCTCCAGCGAGATCCGGGCCCGGTCCAGCGAGCGGTCCACCGTGCGGTCGTCGTAGCTGACCCGGATGCCGCAGCTCACCAACGCGCCGTCCGGGTGCGCGTCGAGCGCGCCGAACTGGGCGGCCAGCTTGCCGGGCAGCCACTCGTCGTCGTCGTCGCAGAACGCCACCCAGTCGCCGGTGGCCGCCTCGATGCCGGTGTTGCGGGCACCGGCCAGCCCGGCGGTGCGGGTGTTGGTGATGACCCGGACCCGCCGGTCACCACGGTCCGACTCCAGCGACCGGTCCGGCTCGGACTGGTCGTAGACCACGATCGCCTCGACCAGGCCGGGATGCGCCTGGCTGAGGATCGCGTCGAGCGCCGCGCGCAGCAGCTCCGGACGGTCCCGCGTCGGTACGACGACCGAGATGCTCGGCCCACTCATGTTCTCTCCCCGGACTCGTCGGATCCCCGCTGGCCCAGGTAGCCGTAGCGGACTCGGAGGGGCAGCGTGGCCAGGCTGACCACGGCCCGGCTGCGGCGCGGCAGGCGCTCCCGCCACGCCTCGTCCCGCCGTACCGTCAGCGGGCCGCCGCTGAACCGCAGCGGGTTGCCCGCGACGCTGTGCGCGCGGAACGGCGCGGCCGGCTCCGCCGAGGCCTCGGACGCGCCGCCGGCCAGGACGCGCAACGCCGCCGGATCGTCCGGCAGGCCGCTGAAGTCGCGAACCCGGCGTACGGTGCCGGCCGGGTCGGCGGTGAAGTCCTCGTAGCGCAGCCGGAGCACCTTCGCCCGCCCGGCGAGCAGGTGGAACGCGGCGTTCTGCGCGGTCCACAGCTTGCTCACCTCGAACGGCGAGAACGTCGGCATGAAGTCCTCGCCGTCCACCACCTCGGGCCGGCGCACCTGCTTGCCCCACGAGTACGCCACCGCCCGACTGTCCCGGACCAGGTGCAGCACCCGCAGGTCGAGGTCGTCGGCCCAGCTCAACGCGAAGGCGAGCGAGGCGTGCTTGCTGGAGTCGACCACCACCCGCGCGCCGGTCACCGCGAGCGCGGCCCGGTAGATCCGGGTGTAGAGGTCGGCGTAGCGACGCACGTCGGCGAGCTGCTCCGGGGGGAGCGAGGTCTTCGCCAGCCGGGGGATGTGCCGGGTCCGGTCGACCCGGTCCTTGAGCGCCAGCACGTCGTCGCGGTCGACCGCGGACCAGCCGCCGAACGCCTGGTCGCCGACCTGCCGCCAGAACGGGCAGGCGGTGAACCGCTCGCCGCAGCCGCACCGCTCGTCGGCGCCGAGAGCCCGCTCCCAGAGGTGCACCACCTCACCGACCGCGCACACGTCCCGACTCTGCGCCAGCAGCAGTTCCAGCAGCGTGGAGCCACTGCGGCCGAGGCCGCCGACGAAGAGGACGCGGGGTTGCGGCGACTCCGGCGCGCTCATCCGCGCCGCCCGCCGGCCCGCTGGCGGCCCCGGCGGGCCACCAGGTCGTCGATCACGGCGCCGACCCGGGCGACCGCCTCGGCGCGCGGGTCCGGCCGGCCGGGGTCGGCGGTCAGGGCGAAGCGGGCCGGCTCGGCCAACCCCTCGTCGAGGGCGGCGAGCAGCTCGGCCTCGGACTCGCAGAGCCGGACCATGCCGGCCGCCCCGAGCCGCCGGGAGAACAGTTGCTGGTGGTTGTCGACGTGCTCGTCGTGGGTCGGGTCGCGGGGCACCACGATCGGCAGGTGGCCGGTGCGCCGGGCCTCGGTGATGGTGGCCGGGCCGCCGTGGCTGACCACCAGCGTGGCCTCGGCCATCGCGCGTTGCAGCTCGTCGTGGCCGAGGAACGGGGTGGCCTCGGGAAGCGCCGGCGGGCGGCTGTGGCCGTACTGCAGGACGAGCCGCACCCCGGGTCGGGCGGCGTGCCAGCGCTCCAGCCAGCCGACCAGGCGGTCGAAGCGGTGCACGTCGGTGCCGACCACGACCAGCACGAACGGCACCGAGCGGCGGTCCCGCTGCTGCGGAATGTGCGCCATCAGAGGAGGTTCCCCACGACGGTCGCCTCCGGGTACATCCGGCGCTGCTCCTCCCACTGCACGAGCATCGCGGAGAGGAAGGGCCGGCAGAGCCGGGCGGTCAGCGTCGCGCTGTCGATCCGGTCGTACACCTCGATGTAGACCGTGGGGATCCGGCGCAGCCGGGCCGCCACCACGAACGGCAGGGCGACCCCGGCCCCGGTGGTGACCACCGCGTCCACCCGGCGCCCGCGGACCACCTTCAGCGCGAGGAACGCGTTGCGGACCAGGTTCTTGACGTTGCGGGTGGTGGGGTGGTGGGCCCAGACCACCTCCTCGCCGTCGAGCAGTGAGCGGGCGTCCGGTGTGTCGAAGGTGACCCAGGCCCGGTGCCGATCCCGGTACCAGGGTTCCAGTGCCAGCAGCTGGGCCAGATGGCCGCCGCTGGAGCCGACCAGCAGGACCTGCCCCGCGCCGTCGGTTGACCCGCTCACCACAACGTTTCCTCCCGTACACGTGTGATCGCGTCCGGATTTACGTGAATGACCCTCGGACGCGCCCTGACAACCTACTGGCGCGCCCCTGGACAACTGAAGGGGCCGTTGGACGGATCCCGGCCCACCGGTCGGGTCACCTCGGGATTCCCGCCGCCGGGATCCCCCCGAGGGTGGGACCCGCCAGGTCAGTCGCGGTGCCGCCGGGGCGGTGGGCCGGGCCGACGACGTCGCGGCGGCATGTGTCAGGATTCCGTCACCGCTCCGCACGCGAGCCGGCGACGACGTCGGCTCCCGGGGGCAGGTCGGGCCCGCTGCCGGGAACCCGCCGAATGGCCAGCACCGGTCGGCCATCTCTATGCGGGCTGCCCACACCTGGGCAGGCTTACCGGAACGTGAGCAGACTTTCCCTCAACGTTCGGATCGGGGACACTCGAAGTCACGGTCAGGTCCAGCTGTGCCGTGGGACTGCCCGGCTCGGTCGAAAGGGAGCGACAGACACTCATGCCCTCACCCCATTTGGCCGAGAACGACGCCGACGGTCTTGCCCTGATGGCCTACCTGGGCTGGTTGCGCCGCCGCTGGTGGATCCTGCTGCTCGCCGCGGTCCTCGGTCTGGCCGGCGGTCTGGCGGTGAGCCAACTCCAGGAGGCGCGCTACACGTCGACCACCTCCCTGCTGGTGCGTCCGCTCAGCTCCGGGTCGGAGAACAACCCCAACACCAAGGTCAACCTCGACACCGAGGCGCAGGTGGTCCGCTCACTCGTGGTGGCGGAGCGGGCGAAGGACCTGATGAAGATCGGCACCGGCGGTGACGAGCTGGTCAAGTCGGTGACGGTGACCGTCCCGCCGAACAGCCAGATCCTCCAGGTGGCCTACGAGGCGACCAGCCCGGAGGAGGCGCAGTCGGGCTCGCACGCGTTCGCACAGGCCTACCTCGACCTGCGCAAGGCCACCGCGCAGAAGGCGCTGGAGAACGAGACCAAGGCCCTGACCCAGCAGATCGACCAGGTCAAGAAGCAGCTCAACGAGGTCGCCGGGAGAATCGCCGCGGCGCCCTCCAACTCGCCCGAGCGCCAGCGCGCCGAGGCCGACCAGAACGTGCTGACCAATCAGCTGAGCGGCCTGAACAACCGGCTCAGCCCGCTGATCTCGGCCGACATCGACCCGGGCGAGATCATCTCGGACGCCCGGCTGCCCGACCACCCCAGCTCCCCGAACCGGACCCTGAACCTGGCCAGCGGCATGGGCGCCGGCCTGCTGCTCGGCATCGTCCTGGCGTTGGTGCTGGACCGGCTGGACAACCGGGTCCGGCGCGGCCGCGACATCTCCGACCGGGTCGGCCTGCCGCTGCTCCTGGAGCTGCCGGCCCGCACCCCGTCGCTGTCCGTGCTGCCCGCCTCGCACAAGATCTCCCGGGAGCTGGGCCGGCTGCGCAACGTCCTGCTCTCCGCGGTGCCCGAGCCGGCGCAGGCCGGCCGCGGCCGCCAACTCCTGCTCTGCGACGGCTCGGCCGGCACGGCAGCCGGGTTCGTGGCCGCCAACCTGGCCGCCGCGTACGCCCGCACCGGCGCGCAGGTCGCCCTGATCACCACCAAGCCGGACTCGGCGTTGAGCAGCATCACCGGGGTGGCCGAGGGGCGGCACAGCCTCGCCTCGGTGCTCCGCCGCGACGTGCCGGCGCTCAAGGCGCTGGCTCCGGTGCCGGGGCTCGGCCAGCTCCGGGTGCTCGTGCCGGGCGACCTGGACGCGGAGGTCGAGCTGCCGGTCGCCGGCCTGCTGGAGATCCTGCGCGAGCTGACCGCGCGCTTCGACCACGTGCTGATCGAGACGGCCCAGCCCACCCACGCCGTGGAGGCGCAGGCGCTCGGCCGGTACGCGGACGCGGTGATCGTGGTCGCCGAGACGGGGCGCACCCGCAGCGTCGAGATCACCGCCGCACTCCAGCAGTTCGAGCAGGTCAACGCGCCGGTGCTCGGTGCCGTGCTGGCACCGCGGATGCCGGCCGCGCCGGCCGCCGCCGGCCGGCCGGCGACGCCGTCGGACCCCGCCAACCCGGCGGGTCCGGCAAATCAGACGAACCGGCCCAAGCCTCGACCGAGCCCCGGGCCGTCCGCCGAGTCCACCATGGTGCTGCCGCGGATGCGGCCCTCCGGCACCGGCGCCCCGGCCAAGCCGGCGACCCCCGGGCCGACGTCCGGCACGGCGTCCTCCACCCCGGTCAAGCCGCCCGCGCCGCGCAAGCCGTCGACCCCGAGCAACCCGATGCCGGTCAACGGCGGCGGCGGGACCTACCGGTCCCGGGGCGACGGCGACGGCCGCAGCTACGCCCTGGAATCCGGCGAGGACCTGGGGTGAGTCGCCGGCAGATCCTCCGCGCCGTCGTCGGGCCGCTCATGGTGGCCTGTCTCGTGACGGCGTGCCAGCCCGAACCCAAGCGGAGTGGCGTCCAGGTCGTCGAACCGGGCACCGCGCCCGCGACGACCGCGGCGAGCACCGCTCCGAGCCAGCCCCCGGCCCCGTTGACCGGGGTGCCGGCCGGCACCCCGGCGGTGGCCACCCGGCCGGCGCTCGCGGTGCCGGTGCGGGTGAGCCCGTCGACCACCCCGGCCGGGCTGGACGCGGCCGACGTGGTCTACGCCGAGTTCGCCGAGTCCGACTCCCTGCACCTGACCGCGGTGTTCCACTCCCGGGAGGCCGCCAAGGTCGGGCCGGTCACCGAGATCCGCCCGGTCGACATCCGGTCGGTCGCCGTGCTGCGTCCGTTCGTCGGCTACACCGGTGGCCCCACCGGCTTCCTGGCTCAGTTCAAGGACTCGAAGCTCGGCGGGATCACGCCCGACGACGACGACAAGGCGTTCTCCGGGGACTACACCTCGACGGCGGCGCTCTGGCGGGCGGCGCCGAAGGCCGCAGCGCCGCCGACCCCGGTGCTGGACTACGCGACGACTCCGGGCGACGCGCTGGCCGGGCGCGACCTCGCCCCGGCCCGGCAGCTCACCGTGAGCGTTCCCGGTGGTCCGCCCATGGTGTGGCGTTACGACGCGGCGAAGTCGGTGTGGACCACCCGGGTGGGCAAGGCGACCGTCGCGGCGACGTCGGTGGTGGTGCTGACGACCGAATACCGGACGCTGGACGTCCGCAAGCCGTCACCCCGCTCGCTGCCGTCCGCCAAGGTCTTCGGCCAGGGTGCCGCGATCGCCGTCTCCGGTCCGTCCGGCGCCAAGGGGACCTGGCGGAAGCCGGGCCAGGACCTGGTCTGCAACGTGGTGGACGCCGACGGCGGCCTGATGCATCCGCAGCCGGGCAACGCCTGGGTGGTCTACGTGTCGAGCACCGCCAAGGTCACGCTCGGATGAGCACCCTCGCCCCGAACGAACCGACCCACGGATTCGCGCCGGCGCCGCCGACGGGCTCCCCGGCGGCGGGCGCCGTCCCGGCCCGGACGCCGGTCCGACCGACGGCTCCGTCGTTCCGACTGTCGCCGTCCTGGCCGCTGAGCGCGGCGTTCGTGCTCTACCCGGTCGCCTGGATGCTCGGGGTGTCCACCTTCATCTTCGTCGTGCTGGCCGTGCCGATGGCCGTGCAACTGCGCCGCCGGGGTTCCGTCCAGGTGCCGCCGGGCTTCGGCATCTGGCTGGTCCTGCTGCTCTGGATCTTCCTCTCCGTGGTGATGCTCGGCCTCCGGGCACCCAACACGCTGCCGCCCTCCGGCGGCGGCCGGTACCTCGGCTGGGGCATCTGGCTGGCCAACTACGTGGCCCTCACCGTGGTCATGCTCTACGTGCTGAACCTGCGCGAGCGGGAGCTGTCGCAGCGTCGGGTGATCCGGCTCTTCGGCTTCATGGGCGTGGTCACGGTGATCGGCGGCTACCTCGGCTCGCTGCTGCCGTCCGTCGGCTTCGTAGCGCCGCTCAACTACCTGCTGCCGCCCGCCATCGCCAACCAGCCCTACGTCGCCTCGCTGATGGACGTGCGGTTCGCCCAGGTGCAGCAGGTGCTGGCCGGCGAGAGCGAGTCGCCGCGCCCCTCGGCCCCGTTCGAGTACACCAACTCGTGGGGCGAGAACATCGCGATCCTGCTGATCTGGCTGATCGTCGGCTGGGTCGTGCTGGGCGGGCCGGTGCGGCGCCTGCTCGGCATCGCGATCGCGCTGGCCGCGATCTTCCCGATCGTCTACTCGCTCAACCGCGGGCTCTGGGTCGGCCTCTGCATCGCCGCGGTCTACGTCGCCATCCGGCTCGCCCTCCGCGGCCGGATGGTGGTGCTCGGCGGGCTCGCCCTGGCGGTCGGGTTGATCGGCGTGCTGGTCGTCGCCACCCCGCTCGGCCGCACCTTCGACGAACGGCTGCAGAACGGGCACAGCGACGACATCCGGGCCACGCTCTCCGCGGGCGCGGTCACCGCGGCCAACCACTCGCCGGTCCTCGGCTACGGCGGCAACCGGGCGCTGATCGGCAGCAACCGGTCCATCGCCATCGGCAAGTCGGAGGACTGCAAGCAGTGCGGCAACCGGGAGCTGGGCAGCAACGGCCAGCTCTGGGCGCTGCTCATCGGCCAGGGGTGGGTCGGCGCGCTGGCCTACAACGGCTTCTTCCTCTACTGCCTCTGGCGTTACCGGCGCGACCACAGCGCGATCGGCATCGCCGGCACGCTCGTCATCATCCTCATGCTCTTCTTCCAGTTCACCTACGGGGCGCTGGAAGCCACCCTCGCCTACGCCCTGATCTCGGTCGCCCTGCTGGCCCGCAACGACCGGCTGCGCCGGGCGCTCGCGCCGACGCCGCCCAAGGGCACGATCGCCGGGCTACGGGCCCGACTGGAAGCAGCCGGTGACCGCTGATGGTGTTCCGCGTACCTCCGGACGGCGACGGCCGCTCCGCCTACCTCGGTGAGCTGGCCGGCCTGATCTGGCCCGAGCCGGCCGAGCCCGCCCTGCGCCGGGGCGGCCCCGGCTGGGTGGTGGTGCCCTCGGCCGCCCGTCCCCGGCTGCTGGTGCCCACCGGCTCCGGCCGGGCCGCCGCCGGCGCCGTGCGGCACTCCACCGAGGCGGTCGGCCGCAAGGCCAGGCTGGTCCGGCAGGGGCTGGCCACCGCGTTCCGACTCGGGCTGGGGCCGGTGGTGTTCCGCGACCGGCTGGTGGTGGACGGCGGCGGGCTGGACGCCTACCTGACCGAGGTGCTCGGCGAACCGGCGCTGGTCAGCCTGCACATCGGGCCGGCCCGGGCCAACCGCAAGCCGGTGCTGCAGCTGCTCGCGCCGGACGGCCGGGCCCTGGGCTACGCGAAGCTCGGCGTCGACCCGCTGACCCGGGCCCTGGTCGACGCCGAGGCCGCCGCGTTGCGCCGGCTCGCAGGCGTGCCGCTCGGCCCGGTCGTGCTGGCCGGGGTACGCCACCACGGCGACTGGCACGGGCACGCGTTGCTAGTGCAGGAGGCGCTCCCGGTGCGGTTGCCCCGGGCCACCCCGGCCGTCGCGGCGGAGGCGGAACGGGCCGCCATGGTCGCGGTCGCCGGCTGCCTCGGCGTACACCGGGGGTCGTGGGCGGGCAGCGGGCACGCGGCCCGGCTGGCCGGCGCGGTGGACGAGTTGGGTGACCGGCCGGAGGCCGGGCGGTTGCGCGCGGTGCTCGCCTCGGTCGCGGACGCCGACCCGGTGGTGGCGTTCGGCGCCTGGCACGGGGACTGGAACGGCGGAAACAGCGCGGTGCTGGCCGACGGCCGGGTCCTGGTCTGGGACTGGGAGCGGTTCGAAGCCGACGTGCCGGCCGGTTACGACGCGCTGCACCTGGCGGTGCAGGGCGCGATGAGCCACGACGGGGTGGAGCCGCTGGCGGCCGCCCGGGCGTTGATCGCCGGCGCGGACCGGACGCTCGCGCCGTTCGACCAGGGCGGCGGGGGCGCCGACCTGGTCGCCGTGCTCTACCTGGTGGAGCTGGCGACGCGTTATCTGCGGGACCGGCAGGCCGAGGCGGGTGCGCGACTGGGGCACGTCGACACCTGGCTGCTGCCTGCCGTCGAGGAGCACCTGGCCCGCCGGGCCCGGTGAGAGTGAGGAGTGGGGACGTGACGGTGGCCAGGGAGCAGGCGCTCCGCGCGGTGAAGTCGGTGAGTCGGACGGTCGGTCGGTTGACCGCGGGCTCACGGATGGTGCCGGGATTCCTGATCGTGGGGGCGCAGCGCTGCGGCACCACCTCGCTGTTCAAGACGCTCTCGCAGCACCCCGGGGTGCTGCCGCCCGCCTACCACAAGGGCGTGCACTACTTCGACATGTCCTACCACCGGGGGATGAGCTGGTATCTCGGCCACTTCCCCACCACGAGCAAGGCCGACGCGGTGAAGGAGCAGCTCGGCGTACGCGGGATCACCGGCGAGTCGAGCCCCTACTACATGTTCCACCCGCTGGCCGGGCAGCGGATCGCCAAGGACCTGCCGTCGGTGAAGCTGCTGGTGCTGCTGCGCGACCCGGTGGAGCGGGCCTACTCGGCGCACTCGCACGAGCTGGCCCGGGGCTTCGAGACCGAGGCGGACTTCGAGCGGGCACTGGCGCTGGAGGAGCAGCGGACGGCCGGCCAGCGGGAGCGGATGACCGCCGACCCGTCGTACGCCAGCGAGCACTTCCAGCACAACGCCTACCTGGCCCGGGGTCGTTACATCGAGCAGGTGGAGCGGTTGGAGGCGCTTGTCGGCCGGGACCGGCTGCACGTCATCGACAGCGACGACTTCTTCGCCGACCCGCGCCCGTCCTTCGACGCGGTCTGCGACTTCCTGGAGCTGCCCCGCTGGGCGGACATCGCCTTCGGCAAGCACAACTCGCGGTCCCGCTCGCCGATGTCGGCCGAGCTGCGGGCCCGGCTGGAGGACCACTTCGCCCCGTACGACGAGCGGCTGGCCACCTGGTGGGGACGCGTGCCGTCGTGGCGGCGGTGACCCGGCCGGACGCCGGGGGGGTCGAGACCGCGGAGGCGCCGGCCGGCGGCGGCGGGTCCGGCGCGGGTCTCGGCGGCGCCGCACGTCAGGGCTTCGCCAACCTGGTCGGGGTCGGGCTGGCCGCGGTGGCCGGTTTCGGCCTGAACATCGTCATCACCCGCGGCTGGTCGGTCCGTGAGGCGGGCATGTTCTTCGCCGCCACCAGCGCGTTCATGATCGCCGCGTCGGCGGCCCGGCTCGGCACCGACGTGGGGACCATCTACTTCGTCAGCCGGCACCGGACGCTCGACCGACGCGACCGGATCCGCGGCACGATCGCGGTGGGTCTCGTGCCGGTGCTGGTCGTCGGGGCGCTGCTCGCGGTGGCCGGCTGGCTGGCCGCCCCCGCGTTGGCGCGGCTCACCATGCCGGAGGCGGGCCCCGGCGCGGTGACCGCGCTGCGGGTGCTGCTGGCGTTCGTGCCGCTCGCCGCGCTCAACGACTACGCCGTCGCCGCCTGCCAGGGCTTCGGCCAGATGCGCCCGCTGCTGACCGTGGAACGGCTCGGCCGGACCCTGGTGCAGTTCGTCGCGGTCGCCGTGGCGGCCTGGCTCGGCCTCTCCGCCACCAGCGCGTTGCCGCTGGCGTGGGCGCTGCCCTACCTGTTCGCGGCCGCCGCCGGCCTGCTCTGGCTCCGCCGGCTCGTGCGCCGGGCGGAGCGCGACGTGCCGAGGCCGGTGCCGGCGGCCGAGCAGATCGGCCCGTTCTGGCGGTTCACCGGGCCCCGCGCGCTGAGCACGCTGGCCGCGATCGTCGTGCAGCGGCTCGACATCGTGCTGCTCAGCGCGTTGCGCGGGCCGGCCGACGCGGCCCTCTACACCGCCGCCACCCGGTTCCTGGCCCTCGGCCAGCTCGCCGGGACGGCGTTGGGCAGCTCGGTGCAGCACCGCATGGCGGCGGCCTTCGCGCGCGCCGACCACGACGAGGCGCGTCAGCTCTACCAGGTGGCCACCGGTTGGCTGGTGCTGTTGTCCTGGCCGATCTATCTGGGTTTCGCCGCCTTCGCCACGCCGATGCTGGCCCTGTTCGGCTCGGGTTACGGCGCCGGCAAGTCCGTGGTGGTGCTGCTCTCGCTGGTCATGCTGGTGGCCACCGGGTGCGGCATGGTGGACGTGGTGCTCAACATGGCCGGCCGCACCGCGTGGACCTTCTACAACGCGATGGCCGCCACGGTCCTCAACGTGGTGCTCAACCTCGTGCTGATCCCACGCCACGGCATCGTCGGCGCGGCGCTGGCCTGGACCGGCGCCATCCTGGTGAACAACCTGGTGCCGCTGGCGCAGCTCTGGTGGTCCCTGCGGCTGCACCCGTTCGGGCGCGGCAGCCGGGTCGCCATGACGCTGGGCCTCACCTGCTTCGGCCTGCCGCTGGGGGTGGCCGTCCTGTTCGGCGCCGCACCACTGGTGCTCGTCGCGGTGACGCTGGCCGGTGGCGCCGCCTACGTGGCGGCGGCCTGGCGCTGGCGGGGCACGCTGCACCTCGACGCGCTCCGCAGCCTGCGGCGTGGGGGCGGTGCGGGAACGGCCGCCCGGGCCTGACCCGCCGGCGTCCGCGCGGTCCGTCGAGGACTCGGGGTCCGGCGGACAGGACTCAGCACGGGTAGAGTGCCAAGGGTCGCCTGCCCGCCCGGCTGGCCGTCGCCTCGGGGAGGTCCGCCAGGGCTGCATTCGTCGGCCGGCGACATCCTGGGGAGAGGTTGCGGTGGTGCTACGGGTGCGGCGTGCGTTGGCGTCTCTGTCCATTCTGGTCTGCCTGGTTCCGGCGGTGGTGGCCTGCGACTCCGGGTCGGGCCGACCGTCCGGGCAGGCGTCCTTCGTGCCTCCGCCCCCGTCGGTGGCGCCCCGGACCGATCCGGTGCGCACCACCGGCCGCGGGCCGGAACCCCCGGAGAAGGGCGCCTGGCTCGGCGCCTGGGTCCAGCCGGAGTTCCACAACCCGGCCGGACGGGCGACCGCGTTCGAGGCGTTCGACCAGGCGGCCGGCGGCAAGCTCACCGTGGCCCACATGTTCCACGAGTGGAACAAGCCCTTCCCGGGCGACACGCAGACCGCGTTCAACGCGATGGGCAAGCTCCAGATGATCTCGTGGAGCGGCACCGACACCCGGTCGACGGTCAGCGGCGTCTACGACCCGCTGATCCGGCAACGGGCCGAGAACGTGAAGGAGTTCGGCATCCCGGTGCTGCTGCGCTACCGCTGGGAGATGGACCGGCCGAACCTGCGCGCCAGCGTCCACTCGCCGGAGGACTACATCGCCGCCTGGAAGCACATCCGGGCCATCTTCACCGAGGTCGGCGCCACCAACGCGGCCTGGGTCTGGTGCCCGCACGCCGACGGCTTCGCCAACCCGGAGCGCGACGCCGCGGCCTACTACCCCGGCGACGACCAGGTCGACTGGCTCTGCGCGGACGTCTATCCGGGCACCGAATGGGTGAGCTTCGCGGAGCGGATGGACCACTTCATGGCGTTCGCCAGCAAGCACCCCCGGCCGGTGGTGATCGGCGAGTTCGGCCCGACCGAGAAGGGCCGGCCCGGCCAGCGGGCCGACTGGCTGCGCGGGGTCCGCGGCTACCTGAAGGAGCACCCGCAGATCAAGGCCGCGATGTACTTCTCCGGCCGGGACACGAAACCGGTGTACGACACCACCTTCGACGACGACCCGGAGAGCGCGGCGGTGTTCCGCGAGTTGGCCACCGATCCCTACTTCTCCCCACCGCTGCCGAACCTCAGTCCCACCTCCGCGCCACCGTCCAAATCCACTGAGTGATCTTTCCTCGTCTTTTCGTTCGACCCGAGCCCTTTCCTCGGCCAAAAAGGCCGGTCCCGGGTGGACGCGCGGTGGCCGAATGCGAGAAGGTGTTTTCCTCACGTCTGCGGTCGGTCGCGTGCGACCTCACCTCACGTCGCCACCGGCCACGATCGCAGCGCCTCCGACGTTCCCCCCGGAGCAGCCTGTGCCTTCCTCGTTCCTGAGACACCGCTCGGTGTCCGCCTTCGGCGCCGCCGTGCTCGGCATCGCCGCACTGTTCACCCCGGTCCCGGCCCTCGCCGCACCCGCGGCCTTGGTCGCGCCCGACCACAGCACCCTGGTCAGCGAGCTGACCACGGACAAGACGCCGAACATCAACGACGGCAACGTGCTGGCCATCTACGACGCCGGCAGCAAGGTGATCGTCGGCGGCTCCTTCACCAACGCGCAGAACCGCGGCTCGTCGCCGACGCCCGTCGACCGGCGGGCGATCCTCGCCTTCGACAAGGCCACCGGCAAGATCGACAACGCGTTCGTGCCGCTGCTCGACGGCGACGTCAACGCCCTGATCGCCGGGCCCACCCCGGGCACCGTCTACGTCGCCGGCAGGTTCAACAAGGTCGGCGACAAGAGCATGCGCAAGCTGGCGCTGCTGAACGTCGAGGACGGCAGCCTGGTCGACGGGTTCAAGAACCCCGCGTTCGACGGCGCGGTCAGCGACGTCCTCCTGGTCGGCGACCACCTGCTGGTGGGTGGCAACTTCACCTCGACCAACGGGGCCACCCGCAACGGCCTGGTGTCGCTGGACCCGACCACGGGCGCGGTGGACGACTACCTGACCGTGGCGCTCACCGAGCACCACAACTGGACGCCGACCAACGGTGGCGCGTCGGCCGCCGTGGGCACCGAGAAGATGGCCGTCTCCCCGGACGGCAAGCACCTGGTGGTGATCGGCAACTTCAAGAAGGCGGACGGCGCCGTCCACGACCAGATCGTGCGGATCGACCTGGGCGCGAGTTCCGCCAAGGTCGCCGACTGGAACACCGACGGCTACGCCGGCGCCTGCAAGTACAGCGCGTTCGACTCGTGGGTCCGCGACGTGCAGTTCTCGCCGGACAGCAAGTACTTCGTCGTGGTGAGCACCGGCGCGTCCTACCCGGGCACGCTCTGCGACTCGGCGGCCCGCTGGGAGACCGACGCCACCGGAGCCGGCCAGAAGCCGACCTGGACCAACTTCAGCGGCGGCGACACCTTCCTCTCCGTCGGCATCAGCGAGAAGGCCATCTACGTCGGCGGCCACTTCCGCTGGTCCAACAACCCGCTGGCGCGTGACAAGGCCGGCCCCGGCGCGGTGCCGCGGGCCAGCATCGCGGCCCTCGACCCGCTGAGTGGCCTGCCGCTGGCCTGGAACCCGGGCCGCAACCCGCGCGGCTACGGCGTCACCGAGATGCTGGTGACTCCGCAGGGCCTCTGGCTCGGCAGCGACCAGGAGTGGATCGGCAACTACGAGTACCAGCGGAAGCGGCTCGCCTTCTTCCCGCTGACCGGCGGCGACGCCCCGCACTCGACCAGCACGAAGGGCCTGCCCGGCGACGTCTACCAGGCCGGTCGGGCGGCGCAGACCGAGGTGCTCTACCGGGTCAACGCGGGTGGCCCGGCCATCCCGGCGACCGACGGCGGCCCGGACTGGTCGGCCGACACCGACGCCACGCCCAGCCCGTACCACAACGGCGGTAACAGCGCGAAGTCGTACCCGACCAACGCGACGTTCGACGCGACCGTGCCGACCAGCACCCCGGCCACCCTGTTCAACACCGAGCGGTGGGACCAGGCGACCGCGCCCGACATGCAGTGGGACATCCCGGTCGCGGCCGGCACCCGGGTGAACGTCCGGATCTACCTGGCCAACCGGTACGCCGGCACCGCCGCCCCGGGCAAGCGGAAGCTCGACGTCAGCATCGACGGCGTGCTCAAGATGAACGACTTCGACCCGGTGGCCGTCGCCGGCGGCACCGACCGCGGCACCATGCAGTCCTTCTCCGTGGTCAGCGACGGTGTGGTCGACATCGACTTCGGTCGGGTCCTGGAGAACCCGCTGGTCCAGGGCATCGAGATCGTCAAGACCGCGCCGACGCCGGACGCCTCGGACGTGCTCTACCGGGTCAACGCCGGCGGCGAGGAGCTGGCCGCGCCGAGCGGCCCGGCCTGGGCCGCCGACACCCTCACCGCGCCGATCTCCTACCACAACGCCGGCAACACGGTCTCGACGTACCCGACGGAGGCGGCGCTCGACGCCACCGTCCCGGCCGGCACCCCGGCGACGCTGTTCCGGAGCGAGCGGTGGGACCAGTCGCCCGCCCCGGACATGCAGTGGGACTTCCCGGTCCCGGCCGGCACGCCGGTGCAGGTGCGGCTCTACCTGGCCAACCGGTACGCCGGCACCGCCACCGCGGGCAAGCGCAAGTTCAACGTCAGCATCGACGGCGTGCAGAAGCTGAGCAACTTCGACCCGGTGGCCGCAATCGGCGCCACCAACAAGGGCAGCATGCGGGCCTTCGCGGTGACCAGCGACGGCAACGTCGACATCGACTTCGGTCGGGTCCTGGAGAACCCGCTGGTGCAGGGCATCGAGATCGTCAAGCTGCCGCCGGTGCCGCCGGCCACCACGGTCGACAGCATCACCAAGCGGTCGTACGACGGCGCGACCGGCGTCGGCAACGCGATGTCGGTGCCCAACTCGGACGACACCCGCTGGTCGGAGGTCAAGGGCGCGTTCTGGGTCGGCGGCGACCTGTTCTACGGCGTCGGCGGCGACCTCCACAAGCGGTCGTTCGACGGCTCCGAGTTCGGCGCCGCCAAGAAGGTCGACCCCTACCACGACGCGAAGTGGGACAAGATCCTCACCGGCTCCGCGCCGGAGGGGCAGACCTACGCGGGCATGACGGTCAACTTCTCGGCCGAGCTGCCCAACGTGACCGCGATGTTCTACAAGAGCGGGCGGGTCTACTACACGCTGGCCGGCCAGAGCGCGCTGTTCTGGCGCGGCTTCGCACCGGACACCGGCACCGTCGGCGCCGAGCGGGCCACGGTCACCGGCACCACCGGCTTCGCCGACGCGGCCGGCCTGTTCCTCGACGGCGACAAGCTCTACGTCGTCTCCCGGAGCACCGGCAACCTGTCCTCGATGGACTGGGCCGACGGCGCGCCGACCGGCTCCGCCACGTTGCGCAGCGGCCCCGGCGTCGACGACGTGGACTGGCGCGGCACCGCGGTCTTCGTCGGCCCCTGACCGGGCGGGCACGACCGAGAAACACCGCACGACGATGGCCCGGCCGGTATCGGCCGGGCCATCGCCCTTCTCAGGCCCGGGTCGGGGCGTGCTCCCGCGCCCAGACCCGCATCAGGTCACGCACCGAGATGACCCCGGCCACTTCCCGGCCGTCGAGCACCACCAGGTGGCGGAACCCGCCGCGGGCCATCGCCGCGGCCGCCTCCTCCACCGTCCAGTCCGGGCCGGCGTAGACGACGTCCCAGGTCAGGTGGGCGCCGGTGCGCTCGACGTCCGGGTCGAGCCCGGCGCCGATCGCCTTCAGCACGTCGCGTTCGGTCATGATCCCGACCCCCTCGGAGTCCGGGTCGATCACGACCGCCGACCCGACACCGCGGGCCGACATCATCCGGGCCGCCTGGCGGAGCGTGTGCTCCGGGCCGACCACGAGTACCTCGCTGGACATCGCTTCCCGAACCTGCATCACACATCACTCCTGTGGGACGGCGACTGGTTACGGACATGGTGGGCCATCGATGCGTACCGGGACAAGAACGGGCATCGCCGGGCGCGGCGTGGATGGCTACTGTCGGAGGGTGTCCACCGAGCCCCTCCGCTGTGCCGGCGCGCTGATCGTCGACGACGACGGCCGCATCTTCGTCCAGCGCCGCTCTCCCGAGCGGCGGCTCTTCCCCAACTGCTGGGACATCGCCGGCGGCCACCTCGAACCGGGTGAGGAGATCGACGACGCGCTGCGCCGGGAGGTCGCCGAGGAGACCGGCTGGAGCGTCTCGCACGTGCTCGGCCTGGTCGGCGAATACCGCTACACCGGCGACGACGGGCTGGAGCGGGTGGAGACCGACTTCCTGGTCCGGGTGGACGGCGACCTGAGCCGCCCCCGGCTGGCACCGGCCGAGCACACCGAGTTCCGCTGGCTGGCCGAGCGGGACGTGGCCCTGCTCGACGAGCACCGGGACGTGAACGACGGGCTGCTCCGGCGGATCGTGGCGGACGGCTTCGCCGCGCTGCGGTCGATCGGGCTGTAGGGCGATCACGGGCTGAACCGCGGCCGCCGAGTCGCCGACGATATCCTCGCCTCGTGGAATCGGTCGAGAAGAGGAGCGTGTCGGCATGATCGGGATGGTGCTCGCCGCGGGTGCGGGGCGCCGGCTGCGGCCGTACACGGACACCCTGCCCAAGGCCCTGGTGCCGGTCGACGGGGAGATCACCATCCTCGACATCGCGCTGCGCAACCTCGCCGAGGTGGGGCTGACCGAGGTGGTGATCGTGGTCGGCTACGCGGCCGACGCGGTCCGGCAGCGCCAGGCCGAGCTGGCGGAGAAGTACGGCGTCACGATCACCCTGGTCGACAACGACAAGGCCGAGGAGTGGAACAACGCCTACTCCCTCTGGCTGGCCCGGGAGCACTTCGCCAAGGGCGTGCTCCTGGTCAACGGCGACACGGTGCACCCGGTGAGCGTGGAGAAGACGTTGCTGGCCGAACGCGGGCCGGGCATCCTGCTGGCGGTCGACACGCTCAAGCCGCTGGCCGAGGAGGAGATGAAGACCACCTTCGACGCCGCCGGCCAGCTCACCCGGATCACCAAGCTGATGGACCCGGGCGACGCGTACGGCGAGTACATCGGCGCGACGCTGATCGAGCCGCAGGTGGCCGACGCGCTCGCCGACGCGCTGGAGGCGACCTGGCGACGCGACCCGAACCTCTACTACGAGGACGGCTACCAGGAGTTCGCCGACCGGGGCGGGGAGGTGCGGGCGGCGCCGATCGGGGACGTCTCCTGGGTCGAGGTCGACAACCACGAGGACCTGGCCCGGGCGCGGGAGATCGCGTGCCGCTACTAGCCCGTAGCGTGCTC
Source organism: Micromonospora sp. WMMC241 (assembly GCF_027460165.1). Lineage (NCBI taxonomy): Bacteria > Bacillati > Actinomycetota > Actinomycetes > Micromonosporales > Micromonosporaceae > Micromonospora > Micromonospora sp. WMMC241. Next base: position 6,674,212 of record NZ_JAPZBF010000001.1, on the reverse strand, counting down.
ACCCCGCTGCACATCGACGTGCGGCGGGGCGCGGTGGCCGACCTGGCGGCGATCCTCTCCGACGGCCGGATCTCGTCCGGCGGTGACGTGGCGGTGGTGGTCGGGCCGGGGCAGGGCGAGAAGATCGCCGAGCTGCTCCGGCCGTCGCTGCGGTCGGCGGACGTGTTCACGGTTTCCGGCGGCACCCTGGACGCGGCCGACGAGCTGGGTGGCAAGCTGCGCGCCCGGTCCTACGACGCGGTGGTCGGCATCGGCGGCGGCAAGACCATCGACGTGGCGAAGTACGCGGCCACCCGACGCGGGCTGCCGATGGTGACGGTGGCGACCGCGCTCGCGAACGACGGCATCGCGTCCCCGGTGGCCAGCCTGATCACCGAGGGCCTGAAGGGCTCCTACGGGGTGCACATCCCGATCGCGGTGATCGTCGACCTGGACTTCGTGGAGGCCGGGCCGGAGCGGCACAACCGGGCCGGCATCGGAGACGTGGTCAGCAACATCAGCGCGTTGGCCGACTGGGAGCTGGCCCGGCAGGTGCGCGGCGAGCCGGTCGACGGGCTGGCCGCCTCGCTGGCCCGGGCCGGCGCGGAGGCGGTGCTCAACCATCCGGGCGACATGGCCGATGACGCGTTCGTCACGGTGCTGGCCGAGGCGTTGATCTCCAGCGGCCTGGCGATGGCGGTCTGCGGCACCAGCCGTCCGTCGAGCGGCGGCTGCCACGAGATCATGCACGCGGTCGACGCGCTCTTCCCCGGCACCGCCTCGCACGGCGAGCTGGCCGGGCTCGGCGCGTTGTTCTGCACGTTCCTGCGCGGCGACGAGCGCCGGTTCGCCGAGATGTCGGCCTGCCTGGCCCGGCACGGGTTGCCCCGGCTGCCGGCCGAGGTGGGGTTGACCGACGACCGGTTCGTCGAGGCGGTGCAGTTCGCGCCGGCCACCCGGCCGGACCGCTACACCATCCTCGAACACCTGGCGATGTCGGCTTCCGAGACCCGGGAGCAGCTGGCAGACTACGCCGGTGCCCTCCGCGACCACCTTGGCTGAGCCCCGTCCCACCGTCGCCGACTTCCACCGGGTCAACCGGGGTGGCGGCCTGTTCAGCGAGTCGATCAGCCAGTGGATCGGGGCGGCGTTCGCGCTCGTCGCCCAGCGTCTGGGGCTGCGGCCGACCGCGCTGACCCTGGCCAACCTGGTGCTGGGTCTGGCCGCCTCGGTGACCGTGGTGGCGCTCGCCGACGAGGTGGCCGCCGGCACCGTCGGAGCCTGGGTGGTCGGTTTGGTCGCGCTCGTCGGCTGGCAGATCGCGTACGCGCTGGACTGCGCCGACGGGCAGCTCGCCCGGGTGACCGGCCAGGGCAGCGCGGCCGGCGCCCGGATCGACGTGCTCTGCGACGTGGCCGCCCAGATCGCGCTGGTGACCGCGATCGGCGCGGTGGCGGTGGCGCAGCGCCCGTCGACGCCGGTCTGGCTGGTGGCGGTCTTCGCCGGCACCTGGATGGTCAACCTGGTGACGTCGGTGATGCAGGCCGGCCCGAACGCGGCCAGCATGGTCACCTCGACGTCGCTCCCGGTCCGGCTGGTGAAGCTGGTCCGCGACTACGGCGCGGTGATCTTCGTGGCCGGGCTGGTGCTGGTGTTCGCGCCGGCGTTGGCGTTCTGGCTGATGGTGGCGTTCACGGTCGTGAACGGCGGGTTCCTGCTCGCCAGCATCGCCTTCACCGCGCGCGCCGCGCTGTAAGGCGGGGGCCCCTCTCGTTGCGCTGACGCGCCGATTCGTAGAGCACGACGGTCGCGGCGGCCGCCGCGTTCAGGGAGCTGGCGGTCCCGGTCATCGGGACCCGGACGAGCTGGTCGCAGGCCTGACGCCAGCCGACGCTGAGACCGGTGGTCTCGTTGCCGATCAGGGTCAGCGTGGGTTGCGTGAAGTCGTACTCGGCGACATCCACCGCGCCGTTCTCGTCGGCGCCCACGACGCCGACGCCGACGCCGCCGGCGCGCACGGCGGCGACCCAGGACAGCACGGCCTGAGGTGCGGGCGCCCGGACCACGGGCAGCGCGAACAGTGAGCCGGTGCTGGCCCGCACCGCCTTCGGGTCGTACACATCGGCGGCATGGCCGGTGACGATGACGCCGGACGCGCCGAGGGCGTCCGCGGACCGGATGAGCGTCCCGATGTTGCCGGGGCTCGTGGGCCGGTCGAACACGACGGTGTTCATGGTCGGCCCGACCGGGATGCGGGACAGGTCGTCCTCCCGCATCGCCACCACGGCCAGCAGCTCCGGAACCGTGTCCGCCTTGCCGCCCAGCTCGTGCATCAGATCATGGGAGACCGCGAACCTCTCGGCCCGGACGGTGTCCAGGGTCTCGCGTGCCCAGCCGGAGAGCGGGACGTCGGCATCGTGGAGCAGCTCCCGGACCTGCCAGCCGTGTTCGACGGCCATGGCGATCGGGCGTACGCCCTGGACGAGGAACTCGCCCCGGCGCTGCCGCTTGGCCCGATTGCGGAGCAGGGCCGTCCACTGCTGGAACCGGGCATTGCGGCCACTCACCCGCACCCTCACCGACTTCCCCTCAGGTCAGGGCCGGGGGTGTCCCGCCCGAGTCCTCGGCGAATCGCGATCTCCACGGGCGAGTACGCGCCGTCGGCCCGTTCCAGTTCGTACGGCGTGGCTGGCATCAGCGGAGGCTGGGCCATGAAGCGCGGTCTCGTCCCGTGGTGCGGTTGCGCCGCGTGCACCAGGAACGGATGGCACAGGAAGACATCGCCCGGAGAGCCGGTGGCCAGGGCGAGTGACCGGTGGTCGGAGGCCGCCACCAGCTCGGGCGCGAGGTCCAGCCCACTCGCCCCGTCCTCCCCGTACCTCGCCAGCACCTTCGGCACGTCGAGGTGTGAGCCGACCCGGATCCGGGTCGGGGCGTCCTCCGCACCGACCTCGCTGAACAGGAACAGCATCAGCAGCGCCCGGCCGCGGGAGCGGACATTGGTGAAGTACCAGCTCGCACCGTCCGGGAGGTAGCTGCCCTCGATGTGCCAGCCCGCGTCGTCCGGCTCGTCCCCGTGCGGGAAGCGCAACGGGAACGTGCCCAGCGAGTAACGCGGCTCCCAGCGCCCCTCGCCGACGAGCAGGTCGTACGCGTGATGGAGGAACGGAGAGTTGGGTGCGGCGGCGAACGGCCCCTGCGCCATGCCGGGCACCCAGTGCACGGGCTGCGTCCAGGTGGCTGGGTCGTCCGGGGCGCAGCCGGTCTCCCGCCACAGCAGCCGCGCACAGTCCGCTGCCACGCGCGGTGCGACGGCGCCCGCCAACTTCACGAAGCCGTCGCGAAGGAACCGGGATACCAGTGTCGTGTCGTCCATGCCCCCATCGTGTGGCGGCACCGATCCCGATCACCCGACACTTCCCGCCCCGCTCATGTCGGGTGTGCCGCACCAGCGACGGCCACGCTACGGAGGCCCGGCCGCCCAACCGTCGAAGGGAGCAGACACATGGAGACCCGTATCGTCGACCGTCCCGCGTTCCGGCTCGTGGGGCACGCTGCCCGGGTTCCCCTGATCCACCGGGGCGTCAACCCGCACATTCAGCAGCACATCGCCGCGTTGCCGGCAGAGGAGCACCTGCGCTTGAAGGCACTCGGTGACACCGAGCCGGGCGGCCTGCTCGCGGTCTGCGACGACCTCGACCCGGACTACGACGAGGGCAGCGAACTGACCTACCTGCACGGGGTCGCCGTGTCCGCGGGCACGCCCGTCCCGGGCGACCTCCACGTCGTCGAGGTGCCGGCGGGCCGCTGGCTGGTCATCCGGGCCGTGGGGCCGTATCCGCAGACCCTGCAGAGGACCTGGGCCACGGCGGCGGCCGAGTGGTTCCCCTTCAACCCGTGGTGCCTGCGACCGGGCCCGGAGATCGTCGCCGTGCCGGAGCCGATGGCCGGCGTCGGCACCGCGACCTGCGAGGTCTGGCTGCCCGTCGAGCCGGCGTAGCGACCGGGTGGCATCCGGTCAGGTGAGGGAGGCGTACACGTCGATCAGGCGCTTGGTGATCACGTCGGGGTGGAACGTGCGCTCGTAGCGGGTGCGGGCCGGAGCGGCCAGCGCGTGCGCCTCCGCCGAGGCCAGCGGCAGCGCGTCGGCGAGCGCGTCGACCTCCGGCGCCACCACCCAGCCGGCCTCGCCGCGCTGCACGCCGGTCGGCAGCGGAACGCGACCGTCGCCGGGCGCGGCGGTCGCCACCTCGGCCGGGCCGGTGCCGGCGGGCTCGCGCGGGGAGTCGGCGCCGACCAGGTACGGGATGCCGCCCAGCGCGGTGCCGAGCACCGGCCGGCCGGCGGCCAGCGCCTCGATGATCACGGTGGGCAGCACGTCGTGCCAGGTCGACGTGGCCAGCACCACGGCGCTGTCGGCCAGCGCCGCGCGTACCCCCGGGCGGTCGAGCTGGCCCAGGTAGAGCACGTCCGGCCGCTCGGCGGCGGCCGCCTCGGCCAGCGGTCGCAGCTCGCCGTCACCGGCGATCCGCAGCGGGCCGAGCGCGCCCGCCGGGTGCCGCCGCCACGCCGAGAGCAGCAGGTCCAGCCCCTTCTCCGGGCTGAGCCGGCCCATGAACAGGAAGCCGTTGCCCGGCGGCACCGGGGTGCCCGGGTCCGGCACCGCGTTCGGCTTGACCACGATCCGGTCCGCCGGGATGCCGTAGTCGCGCAGATGGTCGGCGACCGCCGTGGTCAGCGCGATGTAGCGGTCCACCGACTTCCAGGTCGGGCGGTGCACGGCGAGCGTGGTGGCCATCAGCGCGCTCTGTGCCCGGGAGTCGCGGTAGCACCGATGCACGATCGCCGGCACGCCCAGCGTCCGGCCGCGGCAGTCCTGGCAGATCACGCCGTCGCGGAAGTAGAGCCCGGAGGAGCAGACCTGCCGGTAGTTGTGCACCGTCTGCACCACGGGCACGCCGCGCCGGTGCGCGGTCCGCACCACCCAGGGCGAGAGCAACGGGTACGGGTTGTGCAGGTGCAACGCGTCCGGCCGGTGCTCGACGAGCAGTCGGTCGAGGTCGTGCTGGGCCTTCGGGGCCCAGATCGGCGAGATCGGCAGCAGCGCCTTGGCCGGCTTGGACATCGAGGGGATCTCGTCGGAGCTGCGCAGGAACGGCAGCACCTCCACGCCCGCCGCGGTGAGCTGCTCGATCTCCGCGTCGACGATGGTGTTCTCGCCGGAGGGCTGAGCTTCCCGGTACCGGTTGTGCGCCACCACGATTCTCACTGAGCTTGCCCTTCGTTCGCGACTGCGGGACTCGCAAGCTCATTCCTCGCGCTCACGGGAGAAAAGGCTACCGTTGTCCCGTGCCTGAACTACCGGAGGTGGAAGCGCTCGCCGGTTACCTGCGCGAGCGGGCGGTCGGCCGGCGGGTCGAGCGGTTCGAGGTGGCCTCGATCAACGCCCTGAAGACGTACGATCCGCCGCCCAGCGCGGTGGCCGGCCGCCCGGTCACCGGCGCGGACCGGCACGGAAAGTTCCTGGACGTCCGGTTCGGCGACGATCTGCACCTGGTGGTGCACCTGGCCCGGGCGGGCTGGCTGCACTACCGGGAGGCGTTCCCGTCCGCGACCCCGCTGCGGCCGGGCAAGGGCCCGATCGCGGTGCGGGTCCGCCTCGACGACGGTTCCGGGTTCGACCTGACCGAGGCCGGTACGCAGAAGAAGCTGGCCGCCTACCTGGTCACCGATCCGGCCCTGGTGCCGGGCGTGGCGAAGCTGGGCCCGGACGCGTTGGCGGCCGACCTGCCCACGTTCGCCGAGCGGCTGCGCAGCCGCCGGGGCCAGGTCAAGGGCGTGCTGACCGACCAGGCGGTGCTCGCCGGCGTCGGCAACGCGTACTCGGACGAGATCCTGCACGCGGCGCGGCTCTCCCCGTTCGCGATCACCGACCGGCTGACCGACGAGCAACTCGCCGGGTTGCACGCGGCGACCCGGACGGTGCTCGGCGACGCGGTCCGACGGTCGATGGGGCAGCGGGCGGCGGAGCTGAAGGGTGAGAAGCGCTCGGGGCTCAAGGTGCACGCCCGGAAGGGCCTGCCGTGTCCGGTCTGTGGCGACACGGTGCGGGAGGTGTCGTTCGCCGACTCGAGTCTCCAGTACTGCCCCACCTGTCAGACCGGGGGGAAGCCGCTGGCTGACCGAAGGTTGTCCCGACTCGTACGGTGAGTAACCGCACCGGCCGATTACTGAGCGGAATCATCCGGGGATCGCGGAAGGTCCCACTCCGCGGCTCTACCCGAGGCGTCATCCATCGGTATAGTGGCTCGGTCCCCGGCTTCACAACTGACTAGGAGCCGGCCAGATCTCACCCGAGCACGTGGGAGACTGGAACGGTGAGCGACCCGGGTCCTCACGGCGAGTGAGGGCACGGGTCATGCGGGAGGACATGGGTTGAGGTGACGACAAGCCTCCAGCGCCCGGTAACCGACACAGGCCGGAGCAAGAGCGTGCGGCACGTCGACAGCTTTGAGATCCAGCCGCCGACACCGCCGTCCCACAACGGCGTGCCCCGGTCGGGGTGGGCCCGTGCCCGGCGCCGGGTCTCCCGCTGGCACCGCCCCTACATCGCGATCCTGCTGCTGCTCGACTTCGGCGCGGCGGCCCTGGCCAGCTTCCTCGCCGTGCAGATCTTCGAGCAGGCGGACTCCGGCTTCAAGAACTCCCCGCAGGTGTGGTTCTACACGGTCGCGTTCCTGCTGCTGCCGCTCGGCTGGGTGCTCATCCTGTGGGGCAACCGGGCGTACGACCGGCGTTACCTGGGTCTCGGGCCGGACGAGTACAAGCGGGTGATCCGCTCCGGCGTGGCGGTCGCCGCCACCGTCTCGTTCCTGGCCTTCGCCACGGTGACGTCGCTGTCCCGGTGGACGGTCGGCTTCGCGTTGCTCGGCGCCCTGCTGCTGATCCTGCTCGGCCGGATGATCGCGCGTGGCAGCCTGCACGCGCTGCGCCGCCGGGTGGGGCAGGCCGGGCACCGGATGGTGCTCGTCGGCACGCTCCCGGAGTGCCTGGAGGTCTACACCACCGTCACCCGCAACCCGGGCGTCGGGCTGGTGCCGGTGGCCATCCACCTCACCGACGGGTACGCCGCCGCCCGCGGTCTGGAGACCCCGGTGCCGGTGTACGCGGGCCGCGACGTGCTGGCCCTGGTCCGCGAGGTCGGCGGGGACACCATCGCGGTGTGCGGTTCGGCCAGCGCCGAGCCGGGCGAGCTGCGGCGGCTGGCGTGGCAGCTGGAGGGCTCCGGCGTCGACCTGGTGGTCGCGCCGCAGCTCACCGACATCGCCGGCCCCCGGGTGCACATCCGCCCGATCGAGGGCCTGCCGCTGCTGCACGTCGAGGAGCCGACGCTCTCCGGCCCGGCGCTGCTGCTCAAGAGCCTGCTGGACCGGGTCGCGTCCGGGTTGGGGCTGCTGCTGCTCTCGCCGCTGTTCCTGGCCGTCGCGCTCGCCATCCGGATCTCCGACCCCGGCCCGGTGTTCTTCCGCCAGCCCCGGGTCGGGCACGAGGGGCGCACCTTCCGGGTCTGGAAGTTCCGCACCATGTACGTGGACGCCGAGGAGCGGCTGGCCGGCCTGGTCGACCAGAACGAGACCGACGGCATGCTGTTCAAGATGAAGCAGGATCCCCGGGTCTTCCCGGTGGGTCGCTTCCTGCGGGCGTCGTCGCTGGACGAGCTGCCCCAGCTGATCAACGTGCTCTGGGGCGAGATGTCGCTGGTCGGCCCGCGCCCGCTGCCCGCCGACGACGGCGACTTCCTGGGCGACGTCCGGCGCCGGCTGTTGGTGCGTCCGGGCATGACCGGGCTGTGGCAGGTCTCCGGTCGCTCCGACCTGTCCTGGGACGAGGCGGTCCGGCTCGACCTCTACTACGTCGACAACTGGTCGCTGGCGTACGACCTGAGCATCCTGTGGCGGACCGTCGGGGTGGTGTTGGCGCGCAAGGGCGCGTACTAGCGTTCTGCGGGTGGGTGCCAACCTCTCGGCGGTCTTCGCCGTCGTCTCGCTGGTCACGGCGTTGGCCGCCGCGCTCTGGGCGGTGCTTCGGCTGCGTGCCCGCCGGGGCATCGCCACCGCGACGCAGCGGGCCACGTACGAGGTGCTGCACACCGCCGGCCTGGCCGCCGAGCCGCTGCGGGCCGGCCTGAGCGCGGCGGACGCGGCGAAGGCCGTACGCCACCTGCGGGCGCTGGTGGGCGCGGCCGGGCTGGCGCTGACGGACCGGGACGTGCTGCTCGCCATCGACGGCGGCGGCGCGCACCACGGCGACCAGCTGGTCGCGGCGGCCCGGCGGGTGGTCGACAGCGGGCGCTCCACCGTGCTGCACGAGTCGGAGCTGCACTGCGACCTGGTCGACTGCCCGGTGCGCGGCGCGGTGGTGGCGCCGCTGAGCGCGGACGGCCGGGTGGTCGGCGCGCTGGTGGCGGTGGCCGACGAGCGGCCGGCGCCGGGGCTGGTGCAGGCGACGCTGGAGACCGCGCACTGGGCGGGCGACCAGCTCGCCCTGGCCGAGCTGGACTCGTCGCGGGAGCGGTTGGCCCGGGCCGAGGTCCGCGCGCTGCGCGCGCAGATCAGCCCGCACTTCATCTACAACGCGCTCACCGCGATCGGCTCGTTCGTGCGCACCGACCCGGAGCGGGCCCGCGAGTTGATCCTGGAGTTCGCCGAGTTCACCCGCTACTCGTTCCGGGCGCACGGTGAGTTCACCACGCTGGCCGAGGAGCTGCGGTCGATCGACCGCTACCTGACCATCGAGCGGGCCCGGTTCGGCGAGCGACTCCAGGTGCGCCTCCAGATCGCGCCGGAGGTGCTGCCGGTGACGCTGCCGTTCCTCTGCCTCCAGCCGTTGGTCGAGAACGCGGTCCGGCACGGCTTGTCCCGCAAGCCGGGCACCGGCATGGTGAGCATCGAGGCCCGGGACGCGGGCGCGGAGTGTCACATCATGGTGGAGGACGACGGAGTGGGGATGGATCCGACCACGCTGACCGCGGGCATCGCGGAGGTGTCCGGCGTCGGCAGCGACCCGACCGACGACCCGGGGCAGCACGTCGGCCTCTCCAACGTCGACGAGCGGCTGCGGTCGGCGTTCGGGGACCGGTTCGGCCTGGTCGTCGAGACCGGCCTGGGCTCGGGTACGAAGGTCAGCATGCGGGTGCCGAAGTTCCATCCCGGCGTCCGGGTCTCCTCATGACGGTCACCGGCACGGGTTTCCTCCGGGTGCTGGCGGTGGACGACGAGCCGCCCGCCCTCGACGAGTTGGCATATCACCTGCGGGCCGATCCCCGGGTGGCCCGGCTGCACACGGCCGGCGACGCGACCGAGGCACTGCGGGTGCTCCGCGACGACGACGTGGACGTGGTCTTCCTCGACATCCGGATGCCCGGGCTGGACGGCATGGAGCTGGCGCGGGTGCTGCGCCGGTTCGCCCGGCCGCCGGCGATCGTGTTCGTCACCGCGTACGACGACGGCGCGGTGGACGCGTTCGACCTGGGCGCCACGGACTACGTGCGCAAGCCGGTGCGCGCCGAGCGGCTGGCCGAGTCGCTGCGCCGGGTCACGGGCTCGCGGGTGGTGCCCTCGCATCCGGCGGCGCTGGCCCGGGCGGAGGAGGATCCGACCATCCCGATCGAGCTGGCCGGCACCACCCGGATGCTGCCGCGCTCGGCGGTGCGTTGGGTGGAGGCGCAGGGCGACTACGCCCGGCTGCACACCGCGGAGGGGTCGCACCTGGTCCGGGTCTCGCTGGCCACGCTCGCCGAGCGGTGGGCGGACGCCGGTTTCGTCCGAGTGCACCGCTCCTACCTGGTGCAGTTGCGGCTCATCGCGGAGCTGCGGCTGGTCAACTCCGGTTACGTGGTGGTGATCGACGGGACCGAGCTGCCGGTGAGTCGCCGGCACACCCGGGAGTTGAAGGACAAGCTGGTGCGCGCCGCCAAGCAGGACTGGAGTCGCTGAACCCCTGACGTACAATGTACGGGAGTCCGTACGACAGGGTGGAGGACCGCATGTCCGACGACCAGTTCGACGCCGCCGCCGAATTCGACCGCCAACTCGACCGCCTGGTGACGCTCGGCTACCCCACGCTCGCCGGGTTGCCCGAGGAGGCGTTCCGCGCCCGCCTCGCCCCGCTGCGCGACGCGGCCGTCACCGGGGCCGCCGGCCTGGCCGCGCCCACCGACCGGCGGGTGCCGTTCCTGCTGGTGACCGCGCGGGAGCTGGTGCCGGTCCCGGAGCGGATCGCGCTCACCACGCTGGCCGGCAAGCGCAAGCCCGGCGTCCTCGACCGCAACTTCCCCGCCGACGACCTGCCCACGTTCCACCCGATCAAGGAGCTGGAGGTGCCCGCCGGGCCGGCGTACCTGCTGTTCGACGTGGACCGTGGCGAGGAGTACCGCAACCAGCCACCGTCGGCCGCGCTGGAGGACATGACCGCGCGGGACCGGCTGCCGATCACCATCGACGAAGGGCTGGCCTTCGTCACGCTGCACCCGGAGGCGCTGGCCAGCAACAGGTGCTTCTCACTGGTCGGCTCCCGCTGCGGCGACCGGCGCGTGCCGGCGCTCTGGATCAGCCAGGGCGCGCCCAAGCTCGGCTGGTGCTGGTTCGGCAACCCGCACACCTGGCTCGGCTCGGCCACCGCGCACCCGGTCCGGGTCGGCCTCGACTGAGCTCAGCCGGCTCAGAAGATGTCGGCGACCGGCAGGACGATCGGGAACGGGTCGTCGGTGCGGTAGGTGTCCGCGGCGGAGAGGACGGCCGACTCGCGGTAGCCGGCGCCGACGTGCTCCAGCACGGTCACGGTCTGCTTGCGCGGCTCCACGAGCCAGTAACGCGGGATGCCGGCCACACCGTATTCGTGGCGCTTGAGCACCAGGTCTCGGCCGGCGTTGCCGGGGGAGACGACCTCGACCACGAGCAGCACATCGGCCGGGGGGAGGGCCGGGCCGCCCCGTTCGAGGGCGTCCTCGTGGGCGACGAAGAGGTCGGGCACGAAGTAGGAGGAGCGCTTCGCGCTGACCCCGACGTCCTGCCCGACGAACAGGCCGGGCGGGGCCTGCCGGTCGAGGAGCCGGCGGAGGCGGTTGGCGATCGCCCCGTGGCGGACGTCCGCGTGTGGGGACACGAGCAGGCTCCCGTCGAAGATCTCGTAGTCCTGGCCGTCCTCGGGGAGGTCCTGGAGGTCGTCGACCGTCCAGGCGTCACCGCTGCCGGGCCGTGCCGGGCTGGTCACTGTCACACCTCCTCTCTACCGGCTCACCCTGACATCCGGTCCGGTCGTCCACAACGACTCCACGCTCATCCACCGGGTTGTCCACAGGTTTGGCCGGTTATCCACAGGTTGTGCACAGGGCTTCCGGGCTGTGCTTGACATTCACCGCGAGCAGGCGAGACTGCCGGGGATGACCGCAGCCGAGGAACAGCAGCCGGCTCCGCTTCCCGGCCCGCGCGCGCCACAGCCGGCCCGCCCGCCGCAGCGGACCCGGATCGTGCTGGCCGAGGTCTCCCGCACCGGCAACCGGGCCGACCGCACCCGGTCCGAGCTGGCCCAGCAGACCCGGGTCGGCGAGACGCTGGTGCAGGGCCTGATGCGCGCCCAGCTCTCGCTCGCCCTGCGGCTGAGCCTGCTGGTGCTGATCGGGTTGGGCGGGCTGCCGTGGCTGTTCGCCATCGCGCCCTCGGTCGGGCGGGTCACCGTGCTCGGGGTCAACCTGCCGTGGCTGCTGCTCGGCGTGGCCGCCTTCCCCTTCCTGATCGTGGTCGGCTGGGCGTACGTGCGGCTGGCGGAACGCAACGAGCAGGACTTCGTCGACCTGGTCCAGCGGCCGGAGCGCTGATGGGCAACGGCTACGTGGTCCCGGCGATCGTCGCGGTCACCCTGGTCACCGTCGGCATCGGCTTCTACGGCCTGCGCCTGGCCCGCACCACGTCCGACTTCCTGGTCGCGTCCCGCTCGGTCAGCCCGACCTGGAACGCGGCCGCCATCGGCGGGGAATACCTGTCGGCGGCGAGTTTCCTCGGCGTGGCCGGGCTGATCCTCAAGTACGGCGTGGACGTGCTCTGGTACCCGGTCGGCTTCGCCGCCGGCTACCTGGCGCTGCTGCTGTTCGTGGCCGCACCGCTGCGCCGCTCCGGTGCGTTCACCCTGCCCGACTTCTGCGAGGTGCGGCTCGGCTCGCGCCGGCTGCGCACGCTCGCCACCGTCTTCGTGATCTTCATCGGCTGGCTCTACCTGGTGCCGCAGTTGCAGGGCGCCGGGCTGACGCTTGCCACGCTGACCGGCTCGCCCTACCCGGTCGGGGCACTGCTGGTCGCCGTGGTGGTGACCGCGAACGTGGCGCTGGGCGGCATGCGGGCGATCACGTTCGTGCAGGCGTTCCAGTACTGGTTGAAGCTCACCGCGCTCGCCGTACCCGCGATCTTCCTGGCGTTGCAGTGGCAGGCCGACGCCCGCCCGGCGGTGACGCCGCCCGACGGGCCGGCGTTCCGGACCGCCACCACCGTGGTGGTCGAGCACCGCGCGACGCTCACCCTGCCCGACGGCGACATCCGGGAGGTACGCCCCGGCGACCGCCTCGACTTCGCCGCCGGCGACCCGGTGCCGGAGGTGTCCGGCGCGGCGATCGGCGCCACCGAGTGGCTGCTGCCGGACACCGCGGGCGACGACGACCGCAGCCTGTTCGCGACATATTCGCTGATCCTGGCCACGTTCCTGGGCACCATGGGGTTGCCGCACGTGCTGGTGCGCTTCTACACCAACCCCGACGGGGCCGCCGCCCGGCGCACCACGCTCGTGGTGCTGGCCCTGGTCGGCGTCTTCTACCTGCTGCCCACGATCTACGGCGTGCTGGGTCGGATCTACACACCGCAACTGCTGGTCACCGGCCAGACCGACGCGGTGGTGGTGCTGCTGCCCGGCGCGGCGCTCGGCGACGGCACGACCGGCCGGCTGCTCGCCGCGCTCGTCGCCGCGGGGGCGTTCGCCGCCTTCCTCTCCACCTCGTCCGGGCTGCTCACCAGCGTGGCCGGGGTGATCTCCACGGATGTGCTGGGCCGCGGCTCGGTACGCGGTTTCCGGCTCGCCACGGTGATCGCCGGCGCGGTGCCGGCGGTGCTCGCGTTGAACGTCAGTGGGCTGGACGTCTCGCAGGTGGTGGGGCTGGCGTTCGCGGTCGCCGCGTCGAGCTTCTGCCCGCTGCTGGTGCTCGGCATCTGGTGGCGCGGCCTGACCGACCTGGGCGCCGCCGCCGGGGTGCTGGTCGGCGGCGGCGCGGCGATCGGCGCGGTGCTGCTCACGGTGCTCGGGCCGCCGCTGACCGGGTGGCCGGCGACGCTCACCACCCAACCGGCCGCGTGGACGGTGCCGCTGGCGTTCACCGTGATGGTGCTGGTCTCCATGGCCAGCCGGCGGCGGCTGCCCCGCGACGTCGGCACCACCATGCTCCGCCTGCACACCCCGGAGTCGCTCCGCCTGTAGCCCGCGGTACCCCTCAGGTATGACGGGAAGATCCTCCTTCCGCCGGACCGGACGGTGGCCGGAGCGGGCTACCGTCGGACCATGACCGATCAGCACCCGGCCCTGCACCTTCGTGGCCTGGCCAAGCGCTTCGACACCAAAATCGCGGTGGCGGGCGTCGACCTGGCCGTGCCGACCGGCTCGTTCTACGGCCTGCTCGGCCCGAACGGGGCCGGCAAGACCACGACCCTCTCCATGGCCGTCGGCCTGCTGCGGCCCGACGCGGGCGAGGCCCGGGTGCTCGGGTACGACGTCTGGGCCGATCCGGTACGCGCGAAGAGCCTGCTCGGCGTGATGCCGGACGGGGTACGCCTCTTCGATCGGCTGAGCGGGGCGGAACTGCTGGCGTACCACGGTCTGTTGCGCGGCATGGACCCGGCGGTGGTCGACCAGCGGGCGGCGGAACTACTCGACGTGCTGGCGCTCACCGACGCGGGCCGGACCCTGGTGGTCGACTACTCGGCCGGCATGAAGAAGAAGATCGGCCTGGCCTGCGCGCTGCTGCACGGCCCGCGCCTGCTGGTGCTCGACGAGCCGTTCGAGGCGGTCGACCCGGTCTCGGCGGCGCTGATCCGCGACATCCTGCACCGCTACGTGACCGGCGGCGGCACTGTGGTCTTCTCCAGCCACGTGATGGAGGTGGTCGAGCGGCTCTGCTCGCACGTGGCGATCCTGGCCGACGGCACGATCAAGCGGGTGGGCACGCTGACCGAGGTGCGCGGCGACCGGTCGCTGGAGGACGTGTTCGTCGAGGTCGTCGGCGGCCGGACCGCGACCGGCGAGGAGCTGTCGTGGCTGTCCCGGTGACCGCCGACGAGCGGCCGGCACGGGCCGTCTCGGCCCGCCACTTCGTCCGGCTGAAGCTGCGGGTGCTCGGCAACAACTTCCGCGGCCAGGCGTGGCGGATCGCGCTGTTCGTGGTGGGCGTGCTGTTCGCGCTCTGGTTCGCCGCGGGCGGCTTCCTGCTGCTGGCCGCGCCGGGCATGACCGACGAGCCCCGGTACGCGCTGATGACCGCCGCGTTCGGCGGTGGCTTGCTGACCCTCGGCTGGCTGCTGCTGCCGCTGGTCTTCTTCGGCGTGGACGAGACGCTGGACCCGGCCCGGTTCGCGCTGCTGCCGCTCTCGCGCCGCACCCTGGTCACCGGCCTGTTCGCCGCCGCCCTGGTCAGCGTCCCGGCGGTGGCCGTGATGCTGGCGGTGACCGGGCTGGTGGTCACCGCCGCCGCGCTGGGCGGCTGGTCGGCCGCGCTGGTCGGTGCCGTCGGGGTGGTCGTCGGGGTGCTGGTCTGCGTGGCCGGGGCCCGCGCGGTGACCAGCGCGTTCGCCACCATGCTGCGGTCCCGCCGGGTACGCGACCTGGCCGCCGTGCTGCTCGCCGTGCTGGCGGCCCTGCTCGGGCCGTTGCAGTTGCTGGTGCTCGGCGCGGTGCAGAACGCCGACTGGGACCGGCTGACCGGGGTGGCCCGGGTGGTCGGCTGGACGCCGTTCGGCGCGCCCTGGACGGCCGGCGTCGACATGGCGCAGGGACGGGCCGGCGCGGCGGTGGTGAAGCTGCTGATCAGCGTCGCCACGCTCGGCGTACTCCTGTTCTGGTGGTCCCGGTCGCTGGAGTCGGCGATGGTCGGCGCGGTGAGCGCCGGGCCGGCGAAGGCCCCGCGCGGCACGCTCGGCGGCGCGATCGCGCAGCTCTTCCCCCGCGCGGTCGGCTGGGCCCGGCGGGACCGGTTCGGCGCGCTGGTGGCCCGCGAGTGCCGCTACTGGTGGCGGGACGCCCGGCGGCGGGCCAACCTGATCACGGTCGCGGTCATCGGCGTGTTCGTGCCGGTGATGGTCAACCTGGGCGGCGTCTCGTTCGGCACCGGCGGTGGGACGTCGTTCGGCGAGTCCGCCGCCGATCCGTCCCCGGTGCTGGTCAGCATCTCGATGGTCTTCGTCGGGGTGCTCGCCTCGTTGACGCTGGCAAACCAGTTCGGCTTCGACGGCAGCGCGTACGCGGCCAACGTGGTGGCCGGCGTGCCCGGTCGCGTCGAGCTGCGCGCCCGGATGGCGGCGTTCTCGCTCTACGTGGTGCCGATCCTCCTGGTGATCTCGGTCGTGGTGGCGGTGGTGCTCGGGCGACCCGAGTGGCTCGGGGTGATGGCCGGCGGGTTGTTCGCCGCGTACGGCTGCGGGCTGGCGATCAACGTGTTCATCTCGGTGCTCGGCGCCTACTCGCTGCCGGAGACGAGCAACCCGTTCGCCATGAACACCGGCGCGGGCGTCGCGAAGAGCCTGCTCACCCTGCTCTCCATGATCTCGTCGGCGGTGGCGGCCGTGCCGTTCGTGGTGGCCGCGGCCCTGCTCGGCGACGTCTGGCTCTGGCTGGCGCTGCCGGTCGGCCTGGCCTACGGGGCGGGCGCGGCGCTGCTCGGCGCGTACCTGGCCGGGGACACGCTTGATCGCCGGCAGCCGGAGCTGCTGGCCGCGGTCACCCCGAGACGCTGATGCCGGTCGTCGAGGCGGTCGTCACCGTCGGCGTCCCGCCGGCGGTGGCGTTCGCCGTCTCGCAGACCGTCGCCCCGGTGCGCTACCGGTGGGACCCGTTCGTCCGCGAGCAGCACTTTCTCGACGGCGCGACCCACCCGGGCCGGGGCGTGCGCACCTTCACCCGGTCACGGCACGGCCTGGTGATGGTCAGCGAGTACGTCTCCTGGTCGCCGCCGACGAACGTGGGCATGAAGATGGTCCGCGGACCGTGGTTCTTCGAGCGGTTCGGCGGCGGGTGGCGTTTCGCGCCCGGCCCGGAGCCGGGCACCACGGTGGCGACCTGGCGCTACAACTTCCGGTGCCGTCCGGCGTTCCTGCGCCCGGTGGCCGAACGGATCGGCGGGTGGCTGCTCGGGCGGGACATCCGCCGCCGGATCGCCGGGTACGCGGCCGGCTGCGCCGACCCGGAGGTGCTGGCCGCCGCCCGCCGCTCGCTGCCCGGCTAGTCGCGCCGTGCTTCGGGGCTGCTTCGGGCTGCTTCGGGCTGCTTCGGGGCTCGGGAAGGCTCCACTTTTATGCGGTATGACTGAGAGTCATAATTATGACTGCCAGTCATACCGCAAAAAGGCGGTCTCTTCTCGACGCCGGACCACCCTGAAGACAGAGTCGGCCAGCGGCTACGCGGTGCGACGCATCGCGGCGTAGACGTGGTGACCCTCGCCGACGCTCAGCACGTTGACCAGCTCCCAGCCGTAGTTCGACAGATGCTCGACGGCCTCCATCAGCGGCGGGAACCCACTGCTGCCCCACTTGTGGCGCGCGATGATCATCAGATGCCGGTGCGGGTAGGCGCGCAGGTCGACCTGGCCGCCGAGGATCGCGTCGGCGGTGATGACGCGCTCCTGGGCAAGCTTCTGCGGGGGTACGAGAGCCATGCCCGCAGGGTAGGCGGGTCAGTCGAGCGGCGCCCGGTGGAGGTGCGCGACCAGCGAGCGCCAGGCGTCGGGGGTGAAGGCGAGGGCCGGGCCGGACGGGTCCTTGCTGTCCCGGACCAGCACCACACCGGGCAGGTTCCCCGCCACCTCGACACAGTTGCCACCGGAGTCGGTCGATCGCAATGACGTGCGCCAGCAGGGCTCGTCGGAGGTCATGGCGTCACCTTCAACTTCCGGACCAAATCGAGGGTTGCTCCTGTGGACAGCGATTCGCCGAGGAGGCTATCCCACTTGCGCTCGATCAAGGTGATGTTCTCCGGGTCGTCCACCACGTGTCCCCGCGCCGCGTTCTCCAGGTAGAGCACTCGCTCCGAGTCCGGCAGTTCGGCGAGCACGAACCCGCCGCCCAGGCCGGCATGCTCGCCGACCGCCAATGGCACCACATGCAGTCGCACGGCCGGCAGTTCGGCCAGTTCCAGCAAACGCGCGAGCTGACCGTCGAGGACTGCTGGTCCGCCGACCGGGCGACGGACCGCCGTCTCGTCCAGCAGGAAGACACAATGCGGCGGCTCGTCGCGGTGCAGTAGTTGTTGCCGCTCCATCCGGAGCGCCACCAGCTCGTCGGCCAGGGCCGGGGAATGAAGGCCACCGGTGGAGATGACGGCGCGGGCATAGTCCTCGGTCTGGAGCAGACCCGGCACCAGGCATGCCTCGAACGCGCGCAGTCTGACCGCCTGCTGTTCGTACCCCCGCCAGGGCACGAACCACGACGGACCGCGCCCCTGGTCGGCGGTGGTGAGCAGGCTTGCCAGGAGGCCGCCGGTGCCGAGGGCCTGGTCGGCGGCGGCCGCGAACTCCATGGTGGGCCGGCGGCGGCCGGTCTCGATGGCGGCGACCGTCGACGGGCTCCACCGGATCGTGGCCGCCAGCGCCTCCTGGGAGACCTCGGCCCCGGCGCGGGCGGCCTTCAACGCCCGGATCCACACCTCGATGTCCACCCTCACCTCGCCGGTAAATACGCGACCGCGCTCCGTAGTAACCCCTGGCATCCTCCCCGCCGATCCGACCGAGTCCAGGGTGGAGGTACGCGGCCCGGCCGGTGGAGGCGACGACCCGGCAGTCGGTCTGCGACGGGTCGCCCCGGCCACCCCCGGCCGGGGCGACCCCTTCCCCGGGGAGGCGCAGGTGCGAGGAGAACGCGGAGATCTTGGAAGGAAAGGGCCCCCGGAGGGGCCAAAATCTTCCAAGATCTGGACCGGGCCGACACGGGCACATCTGCCGATGCGGCCGGCGTGGCGGTGCCGGGGATGCGGGGCGCCCTGGCCGTGTCAGCCGGCCCGACTCGGGCTGCTGCGCGAGTTCCGGGGCGACCGAACCGCGTTGCTGTTCCATCTCGGCTCGCTGCTGGCCGAGGCGTACACGCAGCTCGGCGACGCCACCGACCTGCACGGGCGCTTCCTCGGCTGAGTCCGGGGCCGGGGCGGCACAATGTTTCACGTGAATCATGAGCAGCCGGGTGCCGAGATCCACCACACCGACCCGTTCGCGGTGCCGGCCGGGCAGCGCTCGCCGGTACGCCGGCTGCGTGGCCGGCTGGCCGCACCGGTGACGCTCTGGACCGCGCCCGGCCCAGCCGGACTCACCGTTTCATCGACGCTGGTGGCCGAGGGTGAGCCGGACCGGTTGCTCGGTCTGGTCGACCCGGAGTCGGAGCTGTGGGCGGCGGTCGAGGACGCCGGGCGGTTCGCGGTCGCCCAACTGGACCCGCGCCACCGGCAGCTCGCCGACCGTTTCGCCGGCCTGTTCCCGTCCCCCGGCGGCCTGTTCGCCATGGACGCCTGGACCGAGACGCCCTACGGCCCGGTGCCCGCGGACGCGGGCGGGTGGGCCGGCTGCCGCCTCGACACCGCCCGGGAGTACGGCTGGGGCCTGCTGGTCGAGGCCACCATCGAGACGGTCGACCTCCCGCAGGACACCCCGCCCCTCCTGCACTACCGAGGCCGCTACCGCGAACTAACCGACTAAGGCCGCCCACCGCCCCCACCGCCCGCCACCGCGTTGATCATGAGGTTAGCGGCGTATCGGATCCGATTTGTCGCCGCTAACTTCATGATCGACGCGGCTGGGTGGACCGGTTAGCGGAGTGATGTGGGTCACTCGGCGCAGTGAGGACGCCGTTGGGCGCAGGAGGTGACCAGCGCCCGTCCGAGCCTTTCGGCGGCAGGCTCCGCGCTCCTAGCGTGCGCGGAAATCCCCCACGCCTGCGAAGGTGGTGATCCACAGATGTCCACGGACACACCCGCGTCCGCACCCTCCGAGTCGACGGCGGAACGGTACCTAGCCGTCCAGCGGTCGGACGAGTTCGCCGGGTTGCGGCGCGCGCTGCGCGGCTTCGTCTTCCCGATGACCGTCGCGTTCTTCCTGTGGTACGCGCTCTACGTCATCCTCTCCGCGTACGCGCGGGGCTTCATGGGCACGAAGCTGATCGGCAACATCAACGTCGCCCTGGTCTTCGGCCTGCTCCAGTTCGTCTCGACGTTCGTCATCGCCTGGCTCTACTCGCGGTTCGCCAACCGGCGGATCGACCCGGTAGCCGACCGGATCCGCGCCGAGATGGGGGAGGTGAACCATGAACACGGTCCTCGCGGCTGAGGCGGGCAGCACCACCGCCCGCAACCTCACCATCACGCTGTTCCTGATCTTCGTGGCGATCACGCTGGCGATCACCGTGTGGGCCAGCCGGCAGACCAAGACCGCCACCGACTTCTACGCCGGCGGGCGTTCCTTCTCCGGCTTCCAGAACGGCATGGCGATCGGCGGCGACTACATGTCCGCCGCGTCCTTCCTGGGCATCGCCGGCATCATCGCGCTCTACGGCTACGACGGCTTCCTCTACTCGATCGGCTTCCTGGTCGCCTGGCTGGTGGCGCTGCTGCTCGTCGCCGAACTGCTGCGCAACTCCGGCCGGTACACGATGGCCGACGTGCTGGCGTTCCGAATGCGGCAGCGGCCGGTGCGGACTGCGGCGGCGGTCTCCACCATCACCGTGTCGATCTTCTACCTGCTGGCCCAGATGGTCGGCGCCGGCGCGCTGGTGGCGCTGCTGCTCGGGATCAAGCCGGGCACCACGTTCCTCGGCATGGACGCCGACACCGCCAAGGTCGCCACCATCATCCTGGTCGGCGCCCTGATGATCATCTACGTCACGGTCGGCGGCATGAAGGGCACCACGTACGTCCAGATCGTCAAGGCGTTCCTGCTGATGAGCGGCGCCCTGGTGATGACGCTGCTGGTGCTGGCGAAGTACAAGTTCAACCTGTCCTCGCTGCTCGGCGACGCGGCCGACGCCTCGGGCAAGGGGGCGGCGTTCCTCGAACCCGGGCTGCGCTACGGCGTGGAGACACCCGGGGACGCGCTGAAGACGTTCTACAGCAAGATGGACCTGCTCTCGCTCGGCATCGCGCTGGTGCTCGGCACCGCCGGCCTGCCGCACATCCTGATCCGCTTCTACACCGTGCCGACCGCGCGGGCGGCCCGCAAGAGCGTGCTCTGGGCGATCGGCATCATCGGCGCGTTCTACCTGCTCACCCTGGCCCTGGGCTTCGGCGCGGCGGCGATCGTCGGCGGGCAGGCGATCACCGCGCAGGACAAGGCCGGCAACACCGCCGCACCCCAGCTGGCCGAGGCGTTGGGCGTGGACTTCTTCGGCGGGAACCTGGGCGGCGCGACACTCTTGGCGATCATCGCGGCGGTCGCGTTCGCCACGATCCTCGCCGTGGTGGCCGGGCTGACGCTGGCGTCGTCGTCGAGCCTGGCGCACGACTTCTACGCCAACGTCGTCAAGAACGGGCAGACGTCGGAGCGGCAGGAGGTGAACGTCGCCCGGATCTCGGCGCTGGGGATCGGCGCGGTCTCGATCGTACTGTCGATCTTCGCGCAGAACCTCAACGTGGCGTTCCTGGTCGCGTTGGCCTTCGCGGTCGCCGCCTCGGGCAACCTGCCGGCGATCCTCTACAGCCTGTTCTGGAAGCGGTTCAACACCTCGGGCGCGGTCTGGTCGATCTACGGCGGCCTGCTCGCCGCGGTGCTGCTGGTGTTCTTCTCACCGGTCGTCTCCGGCGCGCCGACGGCGATGTTCCCCGACCACGACTGGCACTGGTTCCCGCTGTCGAACCCGGGCATCATCTCGATCCCGTTCGGCTTCCTGTGCGGCTGGCTCGGCACGATCCTGTCCAAGGAGCGTGACGACGACAAGTACGCGGAACTGGAGGTGCGCTCGCTCACCGGCGCGGGCGCGCACTGACCGACACTCTCGTGAGGCGGGGCCCTGCCACAGGCGGGGGCCCCGCCTCACCTGTATAGGGTGGCGGGCATGAAGGTCGCTCCCCGGTTCGGCGCCGGTCACCGCATCCTCGTCACCGGCGGCGCCGGATTCGTCCCGTCCCACCTGGTCGACCGGCTCGTCGAGCGCGGCTGCACGGTGGTGGTGCTGGACAACTTCGTCACCGGGTCCCGGGACAACGTGGCCCACCTGCTGCAGAAGCCGACCTTCACGCTCGTCGAGGCGGACATCTCCGACGGCCTGCCCACCGACCATCCGGCCGTGGCCGAGCGGTTCGACGCGATCCTGCACATGGCGTCCCCGGCCAGCCCGACCGACTTCGAGAAGCTTCCGGTGGAGATCCTCCGGGTCGGCTCGGTGGCCACGCTGGCCCTGCTGGAGCGGGCCACCGCCGACGGCGCGCGGTTCCTGATGGCCTCCACCTCCGAGGCGTACGGGGACCCGAAGGAGCACCCGCAGCGCGAGACCTACTGGGGCAACGTCAACCCGATCGGCATCCGGAGCGTCTACGACGAGGCGAAGCGCTTCTCCGAGGCGGCCGCCATGGCCTACCACCGCAGCCGGGGCACGGACACCGCGATCGTGCGGATCTTCAACACGTACGGCCCGCGGATGCGTCCGGACGACGGCCGGGCCATCCCGACCTTCATCTCCCAGGCGCTGCGCGGCGAGCCGATCACGGTGCACGGCACCGGCGACCAGACCCGGTCCATCTGTTACGTCGACGACCTGGTGCGGGGCATCCTGCTGCTGCTCGACTCGACGCAGACCGGCCCGATCAACTGCGGCACCGAGCACGAGATGTCCATGCGGCAACTGGCTGAGACGATCGTGTCACTCACCGGAAGCAGTTCCGAGGTGAGCTACATCACGCGGGCCTCGGACGACCCGGAGAAGCGCCGCCCCGACCTGACGCTCGCCCGCGAGCTGCTGGGATACGAGCCGACCGTGACGCCCGAAGACGGCCTCGGACGCACGATCGCGTACTTCCGCGAGCGGCTAGGGTACTGAGCCCGGCTGTCCGCCGGCTGTAAGCCGTGCGCGCCTGAGGGCGGTGGTGGACCGACCGACCTACCCTCGGTTACATGTCAGCGACCTCGTCTGCCGGCGCTCCCCTCCCTCGCCCCCTGCACCGGGGCGCGGGCCGCGCCCAGGTTCCCGGCTCCGGCCGGGGCGCCACCGCGCGCGCCCGCAACACCGAAACCCGCTGGTACCCGTCGTACGACGAGGCACCCCGCTCGGGTGGGCCCGGCGGACCGGGCGGGCCGGGCGGCCCCGGTGGGCCGGGTGGCGGCTCCGGCGGGCCCGGCCGCCGGCCCCGTCCGCGCTGGGGGCGCATCGGCCTGGTGGCCGGCGTGGCGGTGCTGGTGCTGGCGTTGCTCGGCGGCGTCGGCGCCTGGTTCTACGCCCGCAACCTCAACGACGACCTGGCCCGTACCGACCCGTTCTCGGAGATCACCGGGGGCCGGCCGGCCAAGCCTGTCGACGGCGCGTTCAACATCCTGCTCGTGGGCAGTGACTCGCGGGACCCGGACGCACCGGTCGACGGCGCCGGCAAGTGGCGCGCGGACACGCTGATCGTCATGCACATCCCGGCCGACCACAAGAGCGCCTACCTGGTCTCCGTGCCGCGTGACCTGTACGTGCCGATCCCGGAGAAGGCGAGCGCCTCCTGCGACTCCGGGTCACGCAACAAGATCAACGCGGCGTTCGCGTTCGGCGGGCTGCCGCTCGCGGTGAAGACCGTCGAGTGCTTCACCGACGTACGGATCGACCACGTCATGGCCATCGACTTCGCCGGCTTCAAGGACGTCACCGACGCGCTGGGCGGGGTCGACCTCAAGGTGGAACGGACCGTCACCTCGATCCACAAGCCGTACCGGACGTTCACCAAGGGCGTGAACCACATGACCGGCGCCGAGGCGCTGGACTGGGTCCGGCAGCGCAAGCAGTTCCCGGACGGCGACTTCGCCCGGATGCGCCACCAGCAGGAGTTCCTGAAGGCGCTGATGGACAAGGCGGCGAGCACCGGCACGCTGACCAACCCGAAGAAGCTGAACGACTTCCTCAAGGCGGTCACCGCCGCCGTCACGGTCGACCAGGGATTCTCGTTGACCGACATGGCGGTTCAGTTCCGCAGCCTGCGCGGCGAGAACCTGACGTTCGTCACCAGCCCGAACCTGGGCGGGCAGACCGTCGACGGCCAGTCGGTGGTGGTCTCCGACCGGGAGAAGGCGCTGGCGATGTACCAGGCGATCGTCGGGGACAAGATGGCCGACTGGGTGAAGGCCAACCAGAAGGGTTCGGCCGACAGCGCAGGCGGCTGACGGCACCGGAGGGCGACCACCGACCGGGTTCTCGCCCTCGCCCGTTCGGACACATCTCGGGGACATCGGCCGGGATTGACGGGATTACCCGTCTCAGGAGGTCGCGAGAACGGGAACAGGTACGTAAAGTGGTGCCGCCCCCGATCACCGAGCTGGAGCACGAATGTCGGTCCAGACCAGTCGTCGCCCGCACTCACCGGCACCCGGTTCATCCGGGCGGGTTCCTCCGGTCATCCCCACGCAGCCCGGCCCCGGTGGCCGCGGCCCGGGCGGTGGCGGGAAGAAGAAGCGCACCAAGCGCAAGGACCCGCTCTGGGCGAAGCTCACGCTCGCGTTCGGCGCCGTCCTGATGGTGACCAGCGGCGTGGCGATCGTCGGCAGCAAGGCCGTGATCGGCCAGGCGACAAGCAACATCGCGCAGCGGAACCTGCTCGGCGACGCGGGCAAGACGGACGCCGAGGGCGGCGCGAGTCTGGAGGGCCCGATCGACATGCTGCTGCTCGGCGTGGACGCCCGGGCCCGCTGGTCCGCCGACGACGTCCGCTCGGACTCGATCATCATCCTGCACATCCCGGCCAGCCACGACCAGGCCTACCTGATCTCGATCCCCCGGGACACCGAGGCGCACATCCCGGCGTCCGAGAAGGCCGGCTGGAAGGGCGGCACCGACAAGATCAACGCCGCCTTCCAGGTCGGCGCCCGCAACGGCGGCGGCTGGGAGGGCGGCGCCCAGATGATGGCCCGGACCATCAAGGGGATGACCGGGATCAGCTTCGACGGCGCCGCGATCATCAACTTCGGCGGCTTCAAGAACGTCATCGACGCGATCGGCACGGTGCGGATCTGCGTGACCGAAGAGGTCTCCTCGCTGCACATGTCGATGGTCGACGGCAAGCCGATGTGGAACGCGGACGCCAAGAAGACCGGCAAGACGATGCGGCCCGTGACCTACAAGAAGGGCTGCCAGGAGATGGAGGGCTGGCAGGCGCTGGACTACTCCCGGCAGCGCAAGACCCTCCGCAACGGCGACTACGACCGTCAGCAGAACCAGCAGCAGCTGATCAAGGCGATGGCGAAGAAGGCGTCCCAGAACGGAACGCTGAGCAACCCGCTCAAGCTGAACGCGCTGATCAAGGCCGCCGGAAAGGCCTTCGTCCTGGACACCGGCGGCACCTCGATCGACGACTTCATCTTCACCATGAAGGGCGTGACCGGCAACGACCTCGTCACGCTCCGCACCAACGGTGGCACCTTCAACGGCAACGGGAACAACCGCGAGGCCCTCAACGAGCTCAGCATGGACATGTTCCAGGCGGTCAAGGACGACAAGCTCGCCGAGTTCGTGGTCAACAACCCGAGCGTCCTCTCCACCCGGAAATGACGGAAGCCGGCCGCGGCCGGCCGATCCCCCCGTAGCCTGACGTGAGCGGGTCTCATGTCGACGCCACGGGGGGATCGTCACGTCCAGGCCAGCACGGAACCGACGCGGGCGGGGTCGACCGGCCCGCTGGCCCCGGCTCCTGCTCGGCGCCGGGCTCGCCCTGGTCCTGCTCGCCGCGCTCGGCGTCGCCGGGCTGCACTGGCTCACCCACCGGTACGACCGCACGGTGGCCAAGGAGCAGTTGCTCGACCCGAGCGCCCGGAAGAAGCGGACGCAACTGGACGAGCCGCTCAACTACCTGCTGATCGGCTCCGACCACCGACCCGGTGCGAACCCGGACGACCAGCGCTCGGACACCATCCTGATCGTGCACGTGCCGGCCGGGATGCGGCAGGCGTACCTGATCTCCGTGCCCCGCGACCTGCTGGTGGCCATCCCGGCGGCGCCCGGTTTCCCCGGCGGTCAGGACAAGGTCAACGCCGCGTACGAGCACGGCGGCGGTGGCTCCGGCGGCGCCCGGCTGCTCAGCGCCACCCTCACCCGGCTCACCGGCGTCCGCTTCGACGGCGCCGCGCTCGTCGACTTCTCCGGCTTCACCCGGGTGATCGACCAGCTCGGCGGCATCCGCATGTGCGTGGACACGCCGGTGCGCTCGATCCACACGAAGACCCAGTTCGACAGCGGTTGCCAGCAGATGGACGGGGCCCGGACGCTGGACTACGTGCGGCAGCGCTACGACCTGCCGAACGGCGACTACGACCGGCAGCGGCACCAGCAGCAGATGCTGCGGGCGGTGCTGGACCGGGCCGGCGAGACGCACCTGCGCGGCGACCCGGTGAAGCTGGACCGGGTGCTGCGCGCGGTCGGCGGGGCGCTGACCGTCGACACCAACGGCGTACCCCTGGACGAACTTGTCTTCGCGCTGCGCGCGCTGCCGGCGGACGCCCTGCGCGGCGTGCGGCTGCCCTCCTACCCGCAGACCATCGACGGCGTGTCGTACGTGGTGCTGGACACCGGCGGCGGCGACCTCTTCACCGCGGTGCGGGACGCCCGGATGCCGGCGTGGGCCGGCGCGAACCCCCGCTGGGTCAACCGGCTCTGAGCCGCGCGGGCGACTAGGCTTTCCCCGTGTTCGGAGCCCAACTTCCCAGCGTGCCCGCGTCGGCCGTGCCCGACGACGTCTA
Source organism: Micromonospora sp. WMMC241 (assembly GCF_027460165.1). Lineage (NCBI taxonomy): Bacteria > Bacillati > Actinomycetota > Actinomycetes > Micromonosporales > Micromonosporaceae > Micromonospora > Micromonospora sp. WMMC241. The sequence goes on along the minus strand of NZ_JAPZBF010000001.1, from coordinate 6,648,042 downwards.
CCTGCTCGACGTCCGCGAGGACGACGAGTGGGCCGCCGGCCACGCGCCGGCCGCCCACCACCTGCCGATGACCGAGCTGCCGGCCCGGCTCGCCGAGGTGCCCGACGACCGCGAGGTGGCGGTGATCTGCCGCTCCGGTGGCCGCTCCGGGCAGGTGGTCGGCTACCTGCTGCGCAACGGGTGGGACCAGGTCCGCAACGTCGAGGGCGGAATGGGCGACTGGGCCGCCGCCGGCCGGCCCGTGGTCACCGACGACGGGCAGCCGGGCCGGGTCGTCTGAGGCACGTCCCGGCCATGACCGATCCCCTGGTCTTCGCCCACCGCGGCTCGTCGTACGACCTGCCGGAGCACACCCTGGCGGCCTACCTGCGCGCGCTGGACGAGGGCGCGGACGGGCTGGAGTGCGACGTCCGGCTGACCCGCGACGGGCACCTGGTCTGCGTGCACGACCGCCGGCTGGACCGGACCAGCAACGGTCACGGCCTGGTCAGCGCGCGGACGCTCGCCGAGCTGGAGGCGCTCGACTTCGGCTCCTGGCACCCGGCCGCCGGGGCCGCCCGACTCGACGAGTCGCACACCCGGCTGCTCACGCTGGAGCGGCTGCTCGACGCGGTGCTGGCCGCCGGGCGGCCGGTCCGGTTGCTGATCGAGACGAAGCATCCGTCGCGCTACCGGGGCGACGTCGAGCGCCGGCTGGTCGGCCTGCTGCGCCGGTACGGCCTCGCCGCGCCCGGCCCAAACGACCCGGTCCGGGTGACCGTGATGTCCTTCTCGCCGCTTGCCGTACGCCGGATCCACGAACTGGCGCCGGCGCTGCCCACGGTGCTGCTGCTGGAGGTGCTGCCGCGCCTGCTGCGACTGGGCCGGCTGCCCTTCGGCTGCCGGATCGCCGGCCCCGGGGTGGAGCTGGTCCGGGCCCGACCAGGGCTGGTGCCCGCGCTGCGGGCCGCCGGGCACTCGGTCTACGTCTGGACCGTGAACGAACCCGCGGACGTGGAACTCGTGCTGGCCGCCGGGGTGGACGGGGTGATCACCGACCGGCCCGCCCGCATGTTGAGCCGGTTGGGCCGGTGAGTCCCGTCGATCCGCCCGGTGGGCGGTCGACCGGCCGGGGGTGTCACCGGGGCGGACGGCGCGGCACACTCGGGACATGCCGGAGCGAACCGACTACCCCGCCCTCATCGCCGGCCACACCAGCGTGATCAAGATGATCAACTCCGGTGAGTCCGGCCTCTCCGTGCTCAACCGCCTGCTCCGCGAGGTCGAGCCGACGGTCGGCGCGGCGGGCCTGGTCTTCGTCGAGTTCACCCCGGCCGGCGGGCGGGTGATCGCGGCGACCGGCAGCGCCGAGTTCGTCATCGGCCGGCCGTTGCCGGCCACCGACCCGGCCACCGTCTGCCTCCTGGCCGGCCCTCCGGTGCGCGAGGTCCGGGTGGACGCGATCCCGGGCGCGCTGGCCGACGAGGTCGCCGGTCGCGGCCTGCGCCGGATGATCGTGGCGCGCGCCGAGATCGCCGGGCTCACCGTCGGCAGCCTGCACGCCCTCTATCCGGCCGGCGAGCCGCTGGACGCCTCGCAGCGCGCCGTCGTCGGCTACGTGGCCGCCTGCATCGCGCACATGTACGGCGACCAGACCGGCCTGCCGGTGCACGGCGACGGCCCGGTCGTGGCGGCGCTCGCCGACGGGCTGGCGGTGGTGGACCGCGACCACCGGGTCCGGCTCTGGAACCCGGCCGCCGCCCAGGTGACCGGCTGTGCGGCGGCCGAGGCGCTGAGCCGGCCGCTGCCGTTTCCGCTGCCCCCGTCCGGGCAGGTGCTGGATCACCGGCTCCCGGACGGCCGCTGGCTGCGGATCACCTCCGGCGAGCTGCCCGGCCCGAACGCGCTGCGGGTGGTGACCTTCCGCGACATCACCGACCAGCAGCGCCGCGATCACGACCGGGATCTCTTCGTGGCGGTGACCAGCCACGAGCTGCGCACCCCGGTCACCGTGATCAAGGGGTACGCGGACACGCTCACCGACCACTGGGAGTCGCTCAGCGACGGCGACCGGCGGCAGGCCGCCCGGATCATCGGCCAGCGCGCCAACGAACTGGCCCGGCTGGTCGACCGGCTGCTCACCGCCGCCACCGAGAGCCGCCCCGGCGGGGAACCGGCCGCCCCGTTCGACCTGGTGGACGCGCTGCGGGCGGCGGTGGTGGACCTGCCGGCCGACCTGCGGCACCGGATCGTGCTCGACCTGCCGACCGACCTGCCGAAGGCGCTCGGCGACCGGCACAGCCTGGCCACCGTGCTCACCGAGCTGGGCACCAACGCCGGGAAGTACTCGCTTCCGGACACGCCGATCGAGATCGGCGCCGACGCGAACGAGCGCACCGTCTCGTTCCGGGTCGCCGACCGGGGCATCGGCATCCGGCCGGAACACGTGGAACGGGCCTTCGACCGGTTCTGGCAGGGCGAGTCCGGCGACCGCCGGCGCTACCCGGGCGCCGGGCTGGGTCTCTATCTCGTCCGGCAGATCGTTGAACAGCAGAACGGGTGGGTATCCCTCCGACCGAGGACCGGCGGGGGTACGGTCGCGGAGGTGCGGCTGCCCCGGGGGTGAACCGGGTCTCCACGGGTGGAAGGGACGACGTGTCGACGCGACCGGCCGAACGTTCGTGGTGCGTGGTGGTGCCCCACCACGTGACCGGCGCGCGCGTGGCGCGGCACCGGCTGGCCGACGAGCTGACCGGCCTCGTACCCCCGGCCCTGCTGGCCGACCTGGTGGCGGTCCTCGCCGAACTGGTCGGCAACGCGGTCCGACATGCCGAGTCGCTGCCCGGCGGCGTGGTCCGGGTGGCCTGGCGGCTGCGCGCCACCGACCAGGGGCCGAGCGTCCAGCTCCGGGTCACCGACGGCGGCGCCGGTGCCGGCCCGCGGCTCCGGGTCGCCTCCCCGGACGCGGTCGACGGGCGTGGCCTGCACATCGTGGCCGGGCTCTCCAGCCGGTGGGGCGTCGAGCGGGACGGTCTGGGCCAGAGCGTCTGGGCGGAGTTCGACCCGGCCCGGTCGCACCGGCCCGACCTGGTCGCCGCCGGCTGACCGGACGGACAGGCGGGTCCTGGCCCCGGGGACCCCGCCCGGCCTCTAGGCTGTCTCGCCGTGAGCAAGCGTCGAAAGAACCAGCGGGCCGAAGCCACCCCGAAGCGGGAGAAGGTGCGCGACGTCTTCGTGCCCCGCCCGTTCGAGGGCCTCGTCGACGAGCCGGAGTGGATCGCCCTGCGTGAGCTGGTGCCGGCCGCGTCCGCGCCGCTGCGGCTGACCCCGGAACTGGTCGAGGAGTACGGCGACCGGCCGGTCGTCCTGGCCACCGTCCTGCCGATGGCCGCCCCGGCGGTGGCGAAGCCGGACGGGCAGGTCCTCGTCGGCCTGCAACGGCACCAGCAGTCCGGCGACGTCTCCCGGGACCTGGCCGACGCGCTGCTCTGCGCGCTGCGCACCGAGCCGGGCAAGCAGGTGAGCGTGCCGCCGCTGCCCGGCCCCGGCCCTCGCCTCCAGGACATCCTGGTCGACGGTCCGCTGGAGATCAGCATGCACGACGGGTTCGACTTCTGGCTCGACCCGGGCGCGGCCGACGACCCGACCGTGCAGGCGTCCCTGGAGCGGGCCAACGCGGCGATCTACCCGACGGTGAAGCTGGACGCGGCCCGGGCGGCGTACTGGTGCCAGGTGCCGGAGAAGGCCCACGTGCGCTGGGTGCTGCCGGACGACGAGGACGCCGCGCTGGACGCCCTGTCCCGGCTCGGCGCGGCCGGGACGCTGACCCTCGGCGACGACACGAAGTTCGCCGGCATGTTCCGGGCGCACGGCCGCCTGACGCCGGTGTGGGACCTGCCGGAGGACACTCCGGCCGCCGAGTGGGAGGGCCCGGTCGCCGAGTTCGCCAAGCGCTACGCCGAGGCGCTGGGGGATCGGGAGCCGCTGGACGCGGCGGGCCGGCGCGCCCGCCAGGGACTGCTCGGCCGTCAGCTCACCCTGCGCTGAGCACCCTTGGGTAAGGAGGGGCCCCCTGTTAACGCCTGCGCGTGAGAGGGGGCCCCTTCTCTACCGGAGGCGTTAAGAAGGGGCCCCGCCTTTCTCGCGGACCAGGGGGCAGGACATGCAGCGGGGGCCGCCGCGGCCGGAGCCCAGCTCCGAGCCGGCGATGGCGATCACCTCGATGCCGGCCCGCTCCAACTGCGCGTTGGTCTCCACGTTGCGCTCGTAGCCCACGCAGAGACGCGGCGCGAGGGCGAGCGTGTTGTTGCCGTCGTCCCACTGCTCGCGCTCGGCGGTGACCGGGTCCAGGCCGGTGTCGATCACCCGGAGCTGGTCGAGGTCCATCGCGTCGGCGGCGGCCCGCAGGAACGGGGCCGGGCCGTCGACCCGCGGCTCGCCGTCCGCGCCGGCCACGACGGTGTACGCGGACAGCTCGCTGGCGATGTTCGGATACATCAGCACGGCGTCCACGTCGACCATCGTGCAGACGGTGTCCAGGTGCATGGTGGCGCGTTCCTGGGCGATCGGCACCACCAGGATGGTGTGCGCCAGCCCGGCGGCGAAGACCTGCCGGGCCAGCCGCTCGGCGCCGGCCGGGGTGGTGCGCTCGCCGACGCCGACGGCGAGCACGCCCGGCGCGAGCAGCAGCACGTCGCCGCCCTCCAGGTGCTCCAGCTCCGGGTGGTAGACGAACTCGGTGCCGACGAAGCGCGGGTGGTAGCGGTAGATCGCGTCGGTCAGCGTGGTCTCCCGCCGCCGCGCCGGCATGGCCAGGCTGGTGACGCCGACCCGGTCGCCGATCCACACCGACGAGTCGCGGGTGAAGAGCAGATTGGGCAGCGGGTCGATGACGAAGTCGTGCCGGTCCATCAGCGTCCAGACCAGACCGCCCGGCCGCTCTGCGCCGATCCGCAGCTCCTCGTGCGCGAGACCGGCGATGAACACGTCCGCCAGGGCGGCCGGATCGAGGTACGCGAGGTGGTCGGCGACCCGGGCGCGCAGGGTGTCGCCGAGGCGGCGGGACCGCAGCACCTGCTCGGTCAGCTCGGTCCGGGCGTCCGGCACGGCGAGCGTCTCGGCCAGCAGGTCGGCCAGGTAGAGCACCTCGACGCCGCGCGAGCGGAGGGCCGCCGCGAACGCGTCGTGCTCCTCCTGCGCGCGTCCCACCCATGGGATAGCGTCGAAGAGCAGGGAGTCGTTGTTGCGTGGGGTGAGGCGGGCGAGTTCCGGTCCCGGGCGGTGCAGCAGCACCGTGCCGAGTCGGGCCACTTCGCTGTCCACGTAGTGCGTCACCCCCGCAGCCTAGGGCAGGCTTCCGCACCATCCGGAAAAGAAGTGTGAATGAATATGGCATTCATCCACACTCATTCCGGCGGTCCAACTTGCCGAGACCCCGGGTGTGCAACGTAGGGTAGTGGAGACATAACTTCGAGAGACCTTTTGCCGGAGGTCGCGATGACTGTCTTTCCCGCTCGTCGGGCCGTACCGAGCCGGGCACTGCCGCCCCGCGCGGCGCATCCCCGGGTCGAGGCCACGTCGGTGCTCGAACCGGCCCGACCGTCTCCCCTGGAGTGGGCCCGCCGTCGGCGGGCCGACCGGGGCGCCCGCCGGTTGGAGGCCGCCGGGGCCCGCGCCCTCGGGCAGCTCGACCACCTCGGTCCCGCCTGGCACGTCATCGAGTGGCCCCGGACGGACCCGGCCGACGCGCTGTTCGACCACGCCGAGGACGATCGCGCCGGGTTCCTCGCGATCGGGCCGAGCGGGCTCTTCGCGGTCACCATCGCCGACCACGGCCGGGCCCGGGTGCTGGTCGCCGGCGACGTCGTGCAGATCAACGGCAAGCGTCCGCCCTACGTGGCCGAGGCACGCCGCGACGCCAAGCGGGCCAGCAAGGCGCTCTCCGACGCGGTCGGCCTGCCGATCCCGGTGACGCCGGTGCTGACCTTCGTCGGCTCCGGCGTCATCAGCGTCTACGGCCTGCCGAAGGACTGCCTCATGGCCACCCACCGGGAGCTGGACCGGCTGCTCGTGGCCGCCGGCAACCGGATCACCCCGGCCACCGCCGAGAAGCTGTCCCGGGTCGCCCAGGCGCCGTCGACGTGGCTGAACGGCACTTACCGTCCATCCGCCGACTACCGGTGGTATGACGAGGGCCGAACGGCCGCTGACAAGCGGGCCGCCCGGCGGTAACGTCTCCGACGACGCCACGCGGTCCACGACACCGCCCCCGACCGGTTCGTCGGTCCGCGTCGTCGCTGGCCGCCCGACCCCCCGGGGCTCCCGCCGCACCGACGCACGTCCCCGGCCACCGGGCCGCCCGACCCTCGGGCGGCGGCGGAGACCGGGAAACGCAGCGCGGCCGGAAGGTCGCCGTGCCGACCGGCTAGCGTGGACGGACCGTCGGTGTACATAGGAGGCGCGGTGGCCCACGTCGAGCTCTCACTCTCGGAAGTGTTCGCGTCCCCGACCCAGACACCCACCGAGCAGGAGACCGACAACTTCACGCAGTGGTCCGGGACGGTCTCCCGGGCCGCCGAGCCGTGCCTGCTGATCGACGCCGACACCACAGTGGTGGCCATCTCCTCGTCCGGCTGCGACCTGCTCTGCCTCGGCGCGCCGGAGGACGTGATCGGCCTGCCGCTGCTCGAGGGCGGCCTGCGCCTGGTCGACTTCACCGCCAGCCCGAGCGAGCTGACCGAGCAGGAGACCGACAAGATCCCCCCGCTGCTCGCGCTGCTCTCCGGCCGGCTCGCCCGAGGGCTGCTCCGGGTGCAGGGGCCCGGCTCCGACGCCGGCACCACGGTGGACGCGATCTCCACCCCGGTGCTCACCGGGTCCGCTGTCGCCGGCTCGCTGACCTTCTTCTCCGTGCTCTGAGGCGGCCCGGGCATCGGGTCGAGCACCCGGCTTCACCCGAACGGATGGGCCTCCTACGATGGGCTCGGCCCCCGGGCCATGACGACGCCCGTCGATGTCGAGGACTGCATCGTGCCCCGCACCCCGCCCCGGACGGCGACGCTGCTCGCGCTGCTCCTGCTCACCGCCTGCGGCCAGCCGCCCGAGCTGCGTGAGCCGCCCGCCGGCACCGGCGGCCCGCGTCCCACGGCGTCGGTCGCGCCGTCCGGCGCGACCCCGACCGCGCCGGCCACCCCGAGCGCGCCGGCCGTCCCGTCCGCGCCCACCGCCCCGGCACCCGACCCGGCCGCCACGCCCTGCCGGGGCGCCCCGTCCGGGAGCCGGATCGTCACCCTGCTGCGCGGCTCCGCCGGCGTGCTCCCCCGGAACGTGCGGGTGACGCTCCGGACCGGGCCGCTCTGCGCCGAGGGCTGGCACTACACCGTGCTGGCGGTCGCCGGACACGAGGAACTCCAGGTGGTCACCCGGGGCCGCACGCCCACCCTGGTCACCGCCGGCACGGACGTCTGCGGCGTCGAGGTGCGGGCCACCGCGCCGGCGGGCATCCGCACCCTGGCCTGCGACGGCATCCCGGGTGCGTAGGCTGGTCGCCATGCCGGGAACACCGCCCACCCGCTTCGTCTACCTCGGCCCCGAGGGCACCTTCGCCGAACAGGCGCTCCGGACCGTGCCGGCCGCCGAACGCGGCGACCGCACACCGGCCCGCAGCGTGGGCGAGGCGCTCGACGCCGTACGGGCCGGGGAGGCCGACGCCGCCCTGGTGCCGCTGGAGAACTCCATCGGTGGCGCGGTCGGGGTGACGCTCGACGAACTGGCCGAGGGCGACCCGCTGGTGATCACGCGGGAGGTGGTCCTGCCGGTGGAGTTCGTGCTCGCCGGCCGGTCCGGTATCTCGCCGGCCTCGGTGCGCAGCGTCGCGGCCCACCCGCAGGCGTCCACCCAGTGCCGCGGCTGGCTCCGCGACCACCTGCCCGACGCCACAGTGGTCGACGTGCTCTCCAACGGCGCCGCCGCGGCCGGCGCGGCGAACGGCGAGTACGACGCCGCCGTCTGCGCCCCGATCGGCGCCACCCGGCACCGGCTGACCGTCTTCGCCGACAAGATCGCCGATCACCCCGACGCGGTGACCCGGTTCGCGCTGGTGTCCCGCCCCGGGCCGCCCCCGCCGCCGACCGGCGACGACCTCACCTCGCTGGCGGTCTACATCGCGCACGACCGGGTGGGTGCGCTGCTGTCCGTGCTCATGGAACTGGCCGTACGCGGGGTGAACCTGACCCGGATCGAGTCCCGCCCGACCGGCGAGGCGCTCGGACGGTACGTGTTCTTCCTGGACTGCACCGGGCACGTCGCCGACGTACGCCTCGGCGAGGCGCTGCGCGGCCTGCGCCGGGTCTGCGCCGACGTGCGCTTCCTCGGGTCGTACCCCCGGCACCGCTGGAGCCCGGCGGCGAGCGACCGGCCGACGCCCGCGCCGGCCGGTCTCTCCGACGCCGACTGGGCGGACGCGGCGGCCTGGCTGGCCCGGCTGCGCGCCGGCGAGCTGAGCTGACCGGGCCGGGTGTGCCCCCCCAGGGACGCACCCGGCCCGGGCGGTCACTGGAGCAGGCCGCCGAGCAGGCCACCCTGCTGTTGCTGCTGGGCGCCGCTGCCGGCCACCGGCGGCTCCTCGGAGGGCTGCACCACGACGAAGCCCTGACCGGCGAAGCTCATCGTGAACGCCTCGCCGGTGCTGCGGCCGAGCAGCGTGCCGAGGCCGAGCTGCTCGGCCCGGTGGTAGCCGGTCTGCAGGTTGGCCGACCAGCAGACCGCGGCCTGCGGGTCGACGTACGTCGGCGCGTCCACGTTCAGCACCACCGGGGTGCCCTTGGTGGTGACGGCGATCCGGCCGTGCCCGGTGAAGACGCAGTTGAACAGGCCGGCGGAGGACGCCATGCCCATGCCGCTGACCATCTTGATGTCGTACTGGAGGCTGGAGTCGAAGGCGAGCACGCTGGAGCCGTTGATGGACAGGGCGTCGCCGGGCTCCAAGTCGATGATGTGCACGTCCTTGGCGGCCTCGGCGAGGAAGACGTCGCCCCGGCCGGAGAGCTTCATCAGCGGCACGCCCTCGCCGGTGAGCCGCTGCTTGATGAACTTGCCGATGCCGCCGGAGCCGAGGGCCTGGAACTGAACCTGGCCCTGGTAGGCGACCATCGACCCGACACGGGCCATCGCCTCGCCGTTCAGCTCGATCTTCAGCATCTTGGAGTTCTGCAGCCGCATGCCCGGCTGCTGGGACTCCTTCTCGAGGTTCGCCGCGGAGAACAGCTCGCTGCGCATGGGTTTCCTCCTGCATCGGGATGTGCCTGCACCGGAGGTTAGGGGACGGGCGCAACCGCAGGGATCGGCCGAGCGGGGGGCCGGCCGGGACCCGGTCAGCCCCAGCCGAGGGCGTGCAGGCGCTCGTCGTCGATGCCGAAGTGGTGGGCGATCTCGTGCACCACGGTCACCGCGACCTCGTCGACGACGTCGTCGTCGGTGTCGCAGATCGCCAGGATCGGGTTCCGGTAGATCAGGATGCGGTCGGGCAGCACGCCGGCGTAGTCCCAGCCCCGCGTGGTGAGCGCGTGCCCCTCGTAGAGTCCGAGCAGGTTCTCGCCGGGCGGCGGATCGTCCTCGACCAGGATGACCACGTTGCTCATCAGCCCGAGCAGTTCCTCGGGCACCTCGTCGAGCGCCTCGCCGACCAGTTCCTCGAACCGGTCCCGGCTCATCTCCACGGCCACGCCGCCCGGTCACTCCCTCACGATCGGCACGCGGCACGGCGAGGGCGCCCGCAGGGCACCCCCGCCGTGTCGGACGTGGTCAGGCCAGGCGGGCGGTAAGCGTGATCTCCGCGCCCGGGGAGAGCAGCCGGGAGATCGGGCAGCCCTCCTTGGCCGCCTCGGCCAGCTTGGTGAAGCCGGCCTCGTCGAGACCGGGGGCCTGGCCGACGGTCTCCAGGTCGATGCGGGTCACCGTCATGCCGGCGTCGGTCTTGTCGAAGTGCACCTTGGCGGTCGTCTCCACCGACGTGCCGGTGACGCCCGAGTCGGCGAGCTGCTTGGAGAGGGCCATCGAGAAGCAGCTCGCGTGCGCGGCGCCGATCAGCTCCTCGGGGTTCGTGCCCTCACCCTCCTCGAAGCGCGACTTGAAGGAGTAGTTGCCGGACAGGCCGCCCTTGCCGGTGCGGACGGTGCCCGAGCCCTCGGCGAGGTCGCCCTGCCAACGAGCGGAAGCGGTACGGATAGGCATGGCACCGACGCTAACCGAAAGCGGGCCGCCCCGCACCGCCCGGCCGGATCGCGCTCCCGGTGACCGGGTGCCGGTTGTGCCATGATTCGACGCAGGCCCGTCGACGCCGAAGGGTGGCCGATGTCGCAGGATCTCCCGATTCCCAGGCAGGACAACCGCTCCGACGGCACCACGGTGGTGGAGTGGGGCGACACCGACGCCGAGGCGACCCCGTCCGGGCGGGTGGGCCGGTCGCTGGCCGGACTGGGCCGCGACCACCGCCTGCCGCCGGTGCTCGCCGGGCTCGGCGCGGTCGCCGTGCTCGCCTCGCTGATCGGCGAGTGGCTGGTGATCACCGTGCCGAACGAGGGCGAGGACGGGAACACCACGTTCCGGTTGCCCAGCGGCGTCGCCGAGATCGGCGGCTTCGGCGCCGCGTACCTCGTGGGTCTGCTCGGCCTGTCGGTCGCCGTGGCGCTGGCGTTGCGCGGCGCCCCGGCGGTGCGTCAGCACGCCCGGATCGCCGGGCTGGGCCTCGCGGCGACCCTGCTCGGCGTGCTGGTCGCGGCCGCTGCCTCCCTCCAGCAGCTCGCCCGGCGCGTCCTGTTCTTCCCGACCGAGCAGCGCCTCCAGGTGGAGCACGGCCGTGGCCTGGTCACCGCGTTCGTCGCCGTCGCGCTGCTGGCGGCCACGCTGCACCTGGCCGGGCGGGTCGGGGACCGCGCCACCGACGACCGGGCGGACGCCGACGCGGCGCCGGACGACGGGGAACCGGACGACCGGCGCGCCCGACGTCGGCGGAGCCGGGACGACGAGATGCCGGCGGGCCCGGCCGACCTCACGGTGGAGCCGACGGTGCCGTTCGCCGGCCCGGAACGCTCCCGCTGAGCGGGCCGGCTCCCGTTCGCCGGCCACCGGATCGCCGCCTCGGATTCGTGGCCGATTCGCCGGAATGCCATGGTCGGCCCCGGTCGCGCGAGATACGGTTGCCTGCCCACCGTCCGGTGGCCGCGGCATCGAGGACCTGGTCGGCCGGCGTGACGGTGGCGGGCGAAGGAGGAACCATGACCCGCCCGGGCCTGCCCAAGCTGATCGCCACCGACCTCGACGGCACGCTCGTCCGCAGCGACGACACCGTCTCCGCGTACACCCACGGGGTGCTGGACCGGGTGCGGGCGGCCGGGATCCCGGTCGTCGGCGCGACCGGGCGCGGACCACGACTGGCCGAGCTGAGCCGCAACGACATCCGCGCCGCCGACTTCCTGGTGATGGCCGGTGGCGGGTGGGTGGTCGACCAGAGCGACCCGGCCGGCCCGCTGGTGCTGCGCGACGAGCGCCTGCGCGGTGAGGTGCTCGCCGGCATCCTCGCCGACCTGGAGGCCGCCGTCGGCCCGCTCACCGTCATGGTGGAGGCGTCCGGCGAGCACGATGCGCCGCTCTGGGGCGACTACCACCCGAGCTGGCCCTACCCGGACCGGTTCGAGGCGCGCAGCCGGGCCGACTGTCTCTCCTGCGACGTGGTCAAGGCGTTCGCCCGGACCGAGGACCACCACGTCGACGAGCTGCTCGCCGCCGCCCGCCGGATCGTGTCGCCGGAGGTGGCCACGCTCACCCAGGCCGGGCTCGGCTTCGTCGAGATCTGCCCGCCCGGGGTCGACAAGGCCACCGGGCTGAGTGTGGTCGCCGAACGGCTCGGCGTGGACCCCGCCGACGTGCTGGTCTTCGGCGACCAGCCGAACGACCTGCCGATGTTCGGCTGGGCCGGCTGGTCCCGGGTGGCGGTGGCGAACGCCCACCCGGAGCTGCGCGCCGCCGCCGACGAGATCACCCTGCGCAACGACGACGACGGCGTCGCCGTCTACCTGGACCGACTACTCTCCCGGTGATGGGAGAGCCACCTCGACTCGTCGCTACCGACATCGACGGCACGCTGCTGGCCGACGACCGGAGGCTCAGCCCGCGTACCGCGGGGGTGCTGGCCCGGATCACCGCCGGGGGCACGCCGGTCGTGCTGGTCACCGGCCGTCCGATCCGCTGGCTCCAGCTCGTGTACGACCAGCTCGACGCCCCGCTGCCGGCGATCTGCGCCAACGGGGCGGTGGTGTACGACCCGATCGCCGACGAGGTGCTGCGCGCCGACCCGCTCGCCCCGGAGCTGCTGGGCGAGGTGGCCCGCCGGCTGCGGGCCGAGGTGCCCGGGGTGAGCTTCGCCGTGGAGATCGTGGACAGCCGGCAGATGCGGCACGAGGCGCACTATCCGCTGCGCTGGGACGCCGACGCGGACGCCATCCGGGCCGTCGAGTCGCCGGAGGAACTGCTCGCCGCGCCTGCGGTGAAACTGCTGGTCCGGGCCGGTGAGCAGGATCCGGACGTGTTCGTCCGGGTGGTGGCCGGCGCGCTGGAGGGGCTGGCCGAGGCGACCCACTCGTCGTACAGCGGGCTGATCGAGATCTCCGCCGCCGGCGTGACCAAGGCGGCCGGTCTGGCCTGGTTCGCCGCCCGGCTGGGCATCGACGAACGGGACGTGCTCGCCTTCGGTGACATGCCGAACGACGTGCCGATGCTGACCTGGGCCGGTCGGGCGGTGGCGGTGGCCAACGCCCACCCGGCGGTGCGGGAGATCGCGGACGAGGTCACCGCGGCGAACACCGAGGACGGCGTGGCCGCGTACCTGGAGAAGGTCTTCGGGCTGGACTGACGGTGCGGGCCGGGGCACGTCGCGCGCCCCGGCCCGCGCGGGTCACAGGTACTGACCGGGGGCGTGGCCCTCGGTGCCGCCCGGTATCCCCGGCATGCCCGGGACCATCCCGGCCGGGCCGCTGGGGAGCGCCTGGCGGCCGGAGCGCATCTGCTCCAGCTGGACGCGGGCGGCCATCTGCTGGGCGACCAACGCCGCCTGGATGCCGTGGAACAGCCCCTCCAGCCAGCCGACCAGCTGGGCGTGGGCGATGCGCAGCTCGCCCTCGCTGGGCGCCTGCTGCTCGGTGAACGGCAGCGAGATCCGCTCCAGCTCCTCGCGCAGCTCGGGGGCGAGCCCCTCCTTCAGCTCGACGATCGAGCGCTCGTGGATCTCGCGCATCCGGTGCCGGCTGGCGTCGTCCAGCGGGGCGGCCTTCACCTCCTCCAGCAGCTGCTTGATCATGCTGCCGATCCGCATCACCTTGGCCGGCTGCTCGACCAGGCGGGTCGGGTCCTCGGCCGCGCCCTCCTCGGTCTGCACCGTGCCGACCGGTCGGCCGTCCGGCCCGACCACCACCACGGTGCCCGGGATGCCATCGTTGCCCTGTTCGCCGTCGTGTCCGCCGGAGTGTGCTTCGGTCATGGCACCCATCTTTACCCACCCCGACCACGCACACGCGCCCAGGACCGGACCGGCTACCGTCCCCGCATGCCCAGCGACCCCCGCGACGTGCTGACCCGACCGGCGCCGCCGCCGGACGCCACAGTCGCCTACGGCGACCACCCGGACCAGTGCGCCGACCTGCGCCGCCCGTCCGGCGAGGGACCCGCCCGGCCGCTGGTCGTGGTGGTGCACGGCGGATTCTGGCGGGCGGAGTACGACCGCGCCCACACCGGCCCGATGGCGGCCGCGCTGGCCGCGCTCGGTCATCCGGTGGCCCAGCTCGAATACCGCCGGACCGGTCCGCCGGGCCACGGCCGGCCGGACCCGCTCACCGACGTGCTCGCCGGGGTCGCGGCCCTGCCGGGGCTGGCCGCCGCCGCGCTGCCCGGCCGGGTGGCGCCGGTCCCGCCGGTGCTGGTCGGTCACTCGGCCGGCGGGCAGCTGGCGCTGTACGCCGCCGCGCACGCCCCGGACTCCGTCGCCGGGGTGCTCGCGCTGGCGCCGGTCGCGGACCTCGCCGAGGCGTACCGGCTGGACCTGGACGGCGGGGCGGTGGCCGCGCTGCTCGGTGGTGGCCCGGCCGACGTACCGGACCGGTACGCGGACGCGGATCCATCGGCATTGGTGCCGGTTCGGGTACGCACGGTAGTCGTGCACGGCACCCTCGACCAGCAGGTTCCGGTGTCCACGAGCCGCTCCTGGGTGGCCGCCGACCGCGCCGCCGGAGGCGGTGCCACGCTGGTTGAGCTGCCGGAATGCGAGCACTTCGGGCTGATCGCGCCGGATTCGGCCGCCTGGCCCCGGGTTGTCGAGGCGTTGCGGTCCCTTCACGATGATCTTCAGGGCATTGACGCAGCGTCGCCGACCAGGTAGAACGCCGAAGGGGTGTGCACCATGGCCACCCCGGCGGGAAGGAAGTTCGGTGGCACAGATGAACCGCAGGCGGGCCCTGCAACTGCTGGCCGCGCTCGGCACCACCGGACTCGTGGCCGGTTGCGGCTCCGGGGACGACACCGAGGAGGCCGCGTCCGGCAGCCCGATCAAGATCGGGTTGATCGTGCCCGGCAGCGGCCCGAACAAGGCCATCGGCGACGAGATCACCAACGGCTTCCAGCTCTTCCTCAGCACCCACGGTCAGCAGCTCGGCGGGCACCCGGTCACGGTGGTGCAGGCCGAGGAGGGCGACAGCGCCGCGACCGGCAAGGCCGCCGTCGACCGGCTGCTGAAGGAGGGCGTGCTCGCGCTCACCGGCGTGGTCAGTCCGGCCGTCATGACCGGCATCCGGAACGTCGTGGAGGAGGCCCGGGTGCCCCTGATCGGCTCCAACGCCTCGCCCGCGACGCTCCAGGGCGTCGTCTACATCTGGCGCACCTCGTACGTGCTGGACGAGCCGGGCTTCGCGCTCGGCGAACACCTGCGCCAGACCCTCGACCCGTCCAGCCGGATCGCCATCTTCGGCGCCCAGGGGCAGGGCAGCCAGGACGTCGTCGCCGGGCTGCGTCGCGGCTACGAGAAGGGCCGCCGGCTCACCGAGGACCCGATCTACACCCCCGACTACGCCAACCCCGGCAAGAGCGCCTACGCCGGGCCGATCCGCAAGGCGCTGGCCCGCAAACCGGACGCGGTCTTCTGCCACTACAGCGGCTCGCAGGCGGTGCAGTTCATCAAGCAGCTCTACGACGAGGGCTACCGGGGCCCGATCTACGCGCCCGGATTCCTCACCGAGGGCACCGTCCTCGAGCAGCTCGACGACGGCGAGAAGGGCCGGGACCGGAGGCTGATCGAGGAGTACGGCATCGAGACCGCGCTGAACTACTCGGCCGACCTGAACAACACGCCGAACCGGGTCTTCGCCTCCGCCTACCGCAAGACGTTCAACACCTCGCCGACCACGTACGCGATGGCCTCGTACGACGCCGCGCAGGTGCTGGACAAGGCGATCCGGCTGGTCGGCGGCGACCCGTCCCCGACGCAGCTCAACCTGGCGCTCGGCAAGATCGGCCAGATCGACAGCCCGCGCGGGCCCTGGCAGTTCAACCAGCCGCGTACCCCGCAGCAGAAGTGGTACCTGCGCAAGGTGCAGCTGGACGGCCGGATGCTCTCCAACGTGGTGACCAACGAGCTGGCCACGCTCGGCTGACGCGACGAGGGGCGGCCTCCCCGCCGGGAGACCGCCCCTCGGGCACGTCCGACGTCAGTGCCGCAGCTCGGCGATGCAGCACTTCACGCTGCCGCCGCCCTTCTTCAGCTCGGCCAGCTCCACCGGCACCGGTTGGTAACCGGCCGCCTTCAGGGTGCCGGCCAGCCGGGTGGCCTCGCTGTTCAGCACCACGTTGAGCCCGTCGCTGACCAGGTTCAGGCCGAACGCCAGGGCATCCTCGTCGTCCGCGACGACCGCGTCCGGGAAGAGCTGGTGCAGGACCCGCTGGCTGGCCGCCGAGAAGGCACCCGGGTAGTAGACGACGTTCCCGTCGTCGATCGAGGCGAGCGCCACGTCCAGGTGGTAGAAGCGCGGGTCGACCAGGCGCAGCGAGACCACCGGTCGGCCGAGCGCCTCCTGCGCCTCGGCGTGCGCGGCCAACTCGGTGCGGAAGCCGTGACCGGCGAGGATCAGCCCGCCGTGCGCCTCCGGCAGGTACGCGAAGTCGCCCTCCCCCTCGTTCGTCTCGCTCGGCGCGATGAAGTGCCAGCCCTGCGCCTCGTAGAACGCCCGGTGCGCGGTGGCCTCGCCGACCCGCTGCTCGTGCTTGAAGCGGGCGCCGTAGACCGTGCCGTCGACCACGAAGGCGCCGTTGGCCGCGAAGACCATGTCCGGCAGGCCCGCCTCGGGGGTGAGCGTGTGCACGTCGTGGCCGAGCCCGAGCAGCGTCTCGCGCAGCCGGTCCCACTGCTTGACCGCCAGGTCGGCGTCGACCGCCGTGGTCACGTCCATCCACGGGTTGATCGCGTACTCGACCGCGAAGTGCTCGGGGGAGCACATGAGATATGTCCGCTTTCGCGGGACTCGCTGCTGGTTCACGGTCACCAAGAGTAGGTACGGTAGAACTTTGGTAACAGCCACAACCGTTGCTT
This sequence comes from Micromonospora sp. WMMC241, assembly GCF_027460165.1. Classification (NCBI taxonomy): domain Bacteria; kingdom Bacillati; phylum Actinomycetota; class Actinomycetes; order Micromonosporales; family Micromonosporaceae; genus Micromonospora; species Micromonospora sp. WMMC241. Next base: position 6,631,439 of record NZ_JAPZBF010000001.1, on the reverse strand, counting down.
CCCAGAGGCGGAACGTTGCAGATAGACGCGGTCGACCAGCGAATCATTGCGTTGCTCGTGGCGGACGCTCGCGCCTCCTACGCGGACATCGGCACCCGGGTGTCACTCTCCGCCCCCGCCGTCAAGCGCCGGGTGGACCGGCTGCGCGCGGCCGGGGTGATCCGCGGCTTCACCGCCGTCGTCGACCCGGCCGCCGTCGGATGGACCACCGAGGCGTTCGTCGAACTGTTCTGCGCCGGCCGGACCACCCCGGCGCAGATCGGCGTCGCCGCCCGCCGGCACCCCGAGGTGGTCGGCGCCTACACCGTCTCCGGCGAGGCCGACGCGCTGGTGCACCTGCGCGCCGCCGACATCTCCCACCTGGAGGAGGCGCTGGAACGGCTGCGCGCCGAACCGTTCGTCACCTCCTCCCGCAGCACCATCGTGCTGTCCCGGCTGGTCGAGTCACCCGGCGTCGGGCCGTCCCACGCGGGTTGACCTGAACCCCGCTTCACATCGTTGACTGAGCGCAGGCGGAAGATTCCGGGAGGCGCGATGCGTGCGGTGTGGCTACGGAGGTTCGGCGGACCGGAGGTGCTGGTCCCGGGGCCGGCGCCCGACCCGACGCCCGGGCCGGGTCAGGTCCTCGTCGAGGTGGCGCACGCGAACATCACGTTCGTCGAGACGATGTTCCGGGCGACCGGCTTCGGCCCGTTCGCCGGCGACCTGCCGCTGATCCCCGGCAACGGCGTCGGCGGCACGATCACCTCGGTCGGCCCCGGCGTCGACCCGACGCTCGTCGGCCAACTCGTGGTCACCGGCACCGGCGGCACCGGCGGGTACGCCGAGCGCGTCGTCGTCGACCGGGACGCGCCGATCCCCGTACCCCCGGGGTTGCCGCTCGATCAGGCGGTGGCGGTGCTCGCCGACGGCCGGACCGCCCTCATGCTCACCCGGTCGGCGGACCTACGGGCCGGCGACCGGGTCCTGGTGCTGGCCGCCGCCGGCGGCGTCGGCACCCTGCTGGTGCAGCTCGTCGGGCGGGCCGGCGCCACCGTGGTGGCCGCCGCCGGCGGCCCCGAGAAGACCGTCGTGCTCCGCAGCGCGATGCTCGACGTGGTCGTCGACTACCGGGAGCCGGGCTGGGCGGACCGGGTCCGGGCCGCCGTCGACGCCGTCGACGTGGTCCTCGACGGGGTCGGCGGCACGCTCGCCCGCGAGGCGTTCGACCTGCTCGACCCCGGTGGCCGGATGATCAGCTACGGGTTGGCCAGCGGCGCCTGGGCGGACGTGCCGGCGGACGCCGCCGCCGACCGCGCGGTGACACTGCTGCGGCCCCGCCCCCGACCGGACGAGCTGCGCGCACTCACCGAGGAGGCGCTCGCGATGGCCGCGGCCGGCCGGCTCCGGCCGCTGATCGCCCAACGTTTCCCGCTGGAGCGGGCCGCCGACGCGCACGCCGCCATGGAAGCCCGCTCCACCGTCGGCAAGACCCTGCTCGACGTGCGCTGACTCAGAGGTACATGCCGGTGCGGTGCTCCTGCGCCCGCGCCGGCTTGTCGCCCTCACCGAAGAACCGCTTGCCGCCGAACTCGCCGTGCAACCGGTCGTCCAGCTCGTCGGCGAGACCGGTCATCACCTGCACGGCCAGCATCAGGTGGGTGGCCTGGAAGTTCCGGCCGAAGACCGGGATCGACGCCCAGACCGTGTCGTCGGCGCAGTAGAGCCGCCCGATCGGCATCCGGTTGGTCAACTCGGACAGCTTCACGTAGAGCCGCTCGGTCGGCTCGACCTCGGTCAGCACCGGCGAGAAGACGTCGACCAGCGGCGGATTGTCCCGCACCCGGACGAAGACCATGGCGGAACCGGCCCGGATGTTGATGTCGCCGTCGGAGTCGACCTGCACCTGGTCGGAGTCGGACTTCAACATCGTCGAGACGACCGTGCGAACCCGCTCCTCCAGGGCCAGCACGTCGTTCTCGCCCGCCTGTGCCGCCGCCGCGGCGGCCAACGCCTCGTCCAGGTCGGCCTCCACGTCGAACTCCGGACCGACGCAGCGAGCGGTGCCGAGCGGCTCCACCGGCAGCGGCTCGCCGTCGGCGTCGTGCACCAGGTAGACCAGGAACGCGGGATGCGGAGCGCCGTAGACGTCACGCAGCGTCCGGGACAGCACGGCGGACAACCGGGTCGCGTCGTCGACGCCGCAGTCCAGGCCGAACTGGTCACCGGAGCCCGGCACCACCCCCGGCGGCGACCAGCCCAGCGCCACCATGTCCGCCACCGCCGCCCGGTCCAGCCGGTAGTGTGGCGTTGCCGACCGCCCGGGCCGACAGGCCACCCTCCGCACCGGCGTCCGCGCTGACCGAGTAGACGGCGTCCCCGGTCCCGGAGGCCGTCGGGTCGAGCGTCACCTCCAGGTGCCCGCCGGCGGGCAGCTCGCGCAGCCGGTCGGCCAGGGCCCGGGCGAACTCTCGCCAGGCCTCGGTCACCTTGGCCCGCAGGTCGGCCGTGGTCGGCTCGTCCAGCAGGATCGACTCGTGCTGCTCCGGCGCACCGCCGGAAGGCTGGTCGACCGGCGCCGAGGGGTGGTCTGCCGTCATGATCGCCTCCGTCCGTTCCCGCCACCCTACCCAGGGACACGTCCGGCCGGCCGCGCTACTTCGCGTCGGTGGTCCCGTCCAGCTCCACCGGCCACGAGCCCGCGAGAGCGCTGATCCGGGCGGCCGCCGCCGCCGGATCCGCGCCGCGCCCCACGGCCACCCCCAGGAGGTACGCGCTGACCGGCGCGCCCGGCCGGAGCACCTGGTGCGCCACGTCCCGGGCCACGTCGAGCACCGCCGACACCGGCACCTCCGACGGATCCAGGTCCAGCTCGGCGCAGGCCGCGGTGAGCCAGTCGTCCATCACCGTCATGTCGTCCACTCCTCGGCCCGGCGTACGTCCTCGTCAGTGTCGCAGTCGAACCAGGGCGGCGCCCCGGCACCGGACCAGGCGACCTCCCGGACCGTGGTGGCGGCCAGCAGCCCGCGTACCGGGGCCCCGTCGACCGTGCCGCCCCGACTCGCCGCCAGCCGGTCGAGGGCGGTGCGCAGCGCCGGCAGGCGCCAGACGCCGCAGAGTTGCTGCCGGCGGCCGTCGCCGTCCACGTAGCAGGCCAGCCCGTCGACCGACCCGTCGAGCGCGTGCCGCAACTCGGCCACCGCCGCGGCGGTGAGCAGCGGCAGGTCGGCGGCGAGCAGGGCGACCGTGGGCGGGTCGGAGCGCAGCTGGGCCAGCCCCGCCGCGGTCGCGGCCACCGGGCCACCGCCGGGCGGATCCTCCCGGGTCACCCGCACGCCCGCCGGCACCGGGCCGGGCGGACCGACCACGACCCGTTCACTCGCGTCGGCCACCGCCGCCAGCACCCGGTGCAGCATCGGCCGGCCGCCGACCGGACGGGCGGGCTTGTCCATCCCACCCATCCGCCGGGCCGCGCCGCCGGCGAGCAGCACCGCCGCGTACCCGGTCACCGCCTCACCCTACCCAGGCTCCCCACCGGGCACGCGGGTCGACGCCTTTGATCAACTCCAGTCCGCCGAGGTGGTGGGATCCCGGAGCGATTGACGTAGCCACCTCGCCGTACTGGTGTCGATCATGGGGCCCGGCCGGAGCGCGGGCTCGGCAGCCGTGCGAGACCGGAAACGCGCAGGTGCGGGAGCGTGGCGGGGTGGGAGCTGGAGGTGCGGGCGGGGTGGGTGCGGGAGAGGATGGCGGGATGGGACGGGCGACAGACCGGCGAGGCGTGCTGCGGATCGACCTCGGGGCGACGGGTGACCGTGGGGCCCGGGTTCGGCGGCAGGACACCCTGGCCGTCGAGGAGCCGCTGGAGATCCGGGTCGGGCCGGCCGGCCCCGGCCGCCGCCGGCCGCTCGCGGTGACCATGCGCACCCCCGGCGACGACCTGGACCTGGCGATCGGCTTCCTGCTCACCGAGGGGCTGATCAGGTCGGCGGAGGACGTGCACACCGCGCAGCTGTGCGCCGGCGCGGACACCCCCAACACCTACAACGTGGTCGACGTGGTGCTCTCCCCCGGTGTGCCCGAGCCGGAGACCGACCCGGCGCGCAACTTCTACACCACCAGCTCGTGCGGGGTGTGCGGCAAGGCGAGCATCGAATCCGTGCGCACCCGCTCCCGGTTCGCCGTGCGGGAGGACCCCCTCGAGGTCACCGCCGAACTGCTGGCCGGGCTGCCCGACCGGCTCCGCGCCGCGCAACGCGCCTTCGACCGCACCGGCGGCCTGCACGCGGCCGGGCTCTTCAGCGCCGACGGTGAGCTGCTGGTGCTGCGCGAGGACGTCGGCCGGCACAACGCCGTGGACAAGGTGATCGGCTGGGCCGCCCGGGCGGACCGGCTGCCGCTGGCCGGCCACGTGCTGCTCGTCTCCGGCCGGGCCAGTTTCGAACTCACCCAGAAGGCGTGGATGGCCGGCGTGCCGCTGCTGGCGGCGGTCTCGGCACCCAGCACGCTCGCCGCCGAACTGGCCGAGGAGGCCGGGATGACGCTGGTCGGCTTCCTGCGCCACCCGACCATGAACGTCTACACCGGTGCGCAGCGCGTGACTGCCTGACCCGGGGCGGCCCTCCCGACCGACGGCGGCCCTCCCGACCGACGGCGGCGGCACCGTGCGGCTGGCCGGCAGGCCGGCCGCCGAGCGGGACGATGGACGCCGGCTCGGCGGTGCGGATCGGCTGAGCCGTCGGCCGCCGGCTCAACGGGGCGGGCGACGCCGCCGGCGGCGCAGCACGGCTCCGCCGACGTTCGCCGGCCAGCCGTCCAGCTCGGACGGGGGCACCCCACGGCGGAGCGCGTCGTCGAGGAGCACCGCGAGCGGATATTCGGGGTGGGCGGTGAGCACCCGCTCCAGGGCGACGGCGGCCAGCGCGCCGTGCCCGGCCCGCCAGGCGGCGAACGAGAGCAGCGTGCCGGGCGCCGCGCTCAGGTCCGGCTCGGCGCGGCGGAAGACGTCGGTCCAGAGACTGATGTCGGCGTCCCGGCCGTCGGTGCGGGACCAGGCGTGGTCGCGAACCGCGACATGGGTCAGGAGCACGGTCAGCCAGGCCACCTCGTCGTCGTCGAGCCGCTCGCCGCGCCGCTGCCGGCGGAACGCGGCCCGTACCGCCGCCGTGCCGGCCGAGCGCAGGGCCCGAGCCTCCCCGCGCCGGCCACCGGCCGGCCCACCGCCGGAGGAAGCGCCACCGGGCTCGCCCTCACCCCCGGCACCGCCCACCGGATCACCGCCCGCCGCGGCACGGCCCGCCGGCTCACCGCCCGCCGGCTCACGGCCCGGCGCGGCACCGCCCGGCGCGGCACCGCCCGGCTGGTGGCCCTCGACCGCAGCACCGCCGGGTGGGAGGCCGCCGGTGAGGGCGGCCAGCCGATGTCGCGCCCGCCCGGTGGCCCGACGCATGGCCAGTCGGACCGGCCCGTCGAACGGCGACACCTGCGCGGCCAGCGCCGCGCGGTCGGGCAGAGCGACCTGACCGGCGAAGACGGCTGCCGCGCTGACCTGGCTGGCGACCGGGTCGTACGGCGTGCCGTCGGCCGGGCAGCAGGCCGGTTCGCCGCATAGGTAGGACCACCAGCGGCCGTCGGTCACCCGGAGCGCGTCGAGGACGACCAGACCCGCGTCGTCCAGCGCCTCACCGACCGCGTCCACGGCACCGGTGACCCGGGCGGCCGGGCCGTAGCCGATGACGGTCGCGGCGTCGGCGTCCTGCCGCACCACCACCTGCGCCAGGTGCCGGGCGGCCGGACCGGGGTCGGCGCCCGGTTCGGGCAGGTCGCCCCGGGCGGCGAAGACCACTCGCCGGCCCCGCACCGCGACCACCACGACGCTGTCGGCGGGATGGAAGCCGAGCAGGTAGGGCACCGCGACGACGAGGTCGCCCGGCGAGCGGACGGAGAGGCGGGGGCGCTCGGTCGAGTTCATGTCGGGAGCGTGCGTGCCGGCCGGTCGCCACGGGAGGCCCTGTGGACGACACGCGGTCCGTCCACAGGCACGCTGCGTATCGGTCCAGCTGAACGTCGACCGCCGGCGATCGGGGTACGACACGGCCCACGGATGTCCCAGGCGGGGACTACCTTGCGGTCATGGACCTGGCGTACCTGCGGGCACACCCGGCGCACCTGCCGACCTTCCTGACCCACCAGCGGATCCGGGAGACACCGGTCGCCGGTGGCGACATCTGCACCGCGTCCCGGCTCACCCTGGACGACGGGCACTCCGTCTTCACCAAGAGCTGGCCGGAACGGGCGGCGCGCCCGGTGCCCGACGACTTCTTCGCCACCGAGGCGGCCGGCCTGCGGTGGCTGCGCGAGGCCGACGCGGTGCCGGTGCCCGACGTGCTGGTCGCGCTGCCGGAGCTGCTGGCGCTCGACTGGATCGAGCCGGGCGAACCGGAGCCGGAGGCGGCGGAGGCGTTCGGCCGCGGGCTGGCCGCGCTGCACCGGGCCGGCGCGCCCGCGTTCGGCGCGGAGTGGCCCGGGTTCATCGGCGCCCTGCCGCAGGACAACACCCCCGACGCGGGCCCGTGGTCGAGCTGGTTCGCCAGGTGCCGACTGCTGCCGCACCTGCGGGCCTCGGTCGACCGGGGCGCGCTCACCGGGGCCACGGCGGCACTGGTCCAGCAGGTGGTCGACCGGGTGGGCGAGTTCGGCGGCGACGAGCCGCCGTCGCGGCTGCACGGCGATCTCTGGCCCGGCAACCTGCTCTGGGGCGCCGACGGCCGGGTCTGGCTGGTCGACCCGGCGGCGCACGGCGGCCACCGCGAGACCGACCTCGCCCAGCTCGCGCTCTTCGGCGGCCCGCCGCACCTGGACCGGATCATGGCCGCCTACCGGGAGGCCTGGCCGTTGGCCGACGGCTGGCGCGAACGGGTGCCGGTGCACCAGCTGCACCTGCTGCTGGTGCACACCGCGCTCTTCGGCGAGACGTACGCGGAGGCCGTGTCCTCCGCCGCACGGGCCGCGCTCCGGGCCCTCGGACGCGCTACGGTCGACGGATGACCGCCTCCCGGACGACGGCCGACGGGGTTCTCGCCGACCGGTACGGTCGCGTCGCCCGGGACCTTCGGGTCTCGCTGACCGACAAGTGCAACCTGCGCTGCACCTACTGCATGCCGGCCGAGGGTCTGCCCTGGCTGGCCGGTCCGCAGCTGCTCACCGACGACGAGATCGTGCGCCTGGTCGGCGTCGCGGTGCGGCTCCTCGGCGTCACCGAGGTCCGTTTCACCGGTGGCGAGCCGCTCATCCGGCCCGGGCTGCCCGGCATCGTGGCGGCCGTGGCCGCGCTGTCGCCCCGGCCGCGCATCTCGCTGACCACCAACGGCATCGGCCTGGCCCGCCTCGCGCCGGCGCTGCGGTCGGCCGGGCTGGACCGGGTGAACGTCTCGCTGGACACGCTCGACCGGGAGCGGTTCGCCGCGTTGACCCGCCGGGACCGGCACCATGACGTGCTCGCCGGGTTGGCCGGCGCGGCCACCGCCGGGCTGACCCCGGTGAAGATCAACGCGGTGCTGATGCGCGGCGTCAACGACGACGAGGCGCCGGAACTGCTCCGGTTCGCCCTGGCGCACGGCTACGAGCTGCGGTTCATCGAGCAGATGCCGCTGGACGCGCAGCACGGCTGGGACCGGTCGACCATGGTCACCGCCGACGAGATCCTGGCCGCCCTGCACGCCGAGTTCGCGTTGCGGCCCGATCCGGCCGAGCGGGGTGCCGCACCGGCCGAGACCTGGCTGGTGGACGAGGGGCCGGCCCGGGTCGGGGTGATCGCCAGCGTGACCCGGCCGTTCTGCGGCGACTGCGACCGCACCCGGCTCACCGCCGACGGCCAGGTGCGCAACTGCCTCTTCGCCACCGACGAGTCCGACCTGCGGGCCGCGTTGCGGGCCGGCGCCGACGACGAGGAACTGGCCCGTCGTTGGCGCGCCGCCATGTGGGGCAAGCGCGCCGGGCACGGCATCGACGACCCGTCCTTCCTGCAGCCCGTCCGGCCGATGTCCGCGATCGGAGGATGACTGTGGAGTTGACCGTCCGCTACTTCGCCGGGGCGCGCGCCGCCGCCGGCCGCGCCGAGGAGACCGCATCCGCCGGCCGGTCGTTGGACGAACTCCTCGACGACCTGGCCGCGCGGCACGGAGAGCGACTGGCGATAGTGCTGAAGGCGGCGAGTTTCCTGGTCGACGGCGTGGCCTGTCATGATCGTCGGGCACTGTTGCCGGCCGGGGTGACGGTGGACGTGCTGCCACCCTTCGCGGGCGGCTGAGGGAGGCCGACGTGCTGGCGATGGCGACATTCGTGGGTTTCGTCGTGCTCGTCATCGGCTTGATCCACTTCTACCTGTGGAAGCGGATGGTCCGGGACACCACCCGTCCCGGCCCCTGGCGCCGGGGCGGGGCCGTGCTGGCGATCCTGCTCGCGCTGCTGGTGCCGGCGACCATGGCCGGCACCCAGAACGGGTTCTACTGGCTGGCCTGGCCGGGCTACCTCTGGCTGGCCCTGATGTTCTACCTGCTGGTGCTGCTGCTGGTGCTCGAGGTGCCGGCGGCGGTGGTCCGGCTGGCCCTGCGCCGCCGCGCCCGGTCCGCCACGATCGCGGGGCCGCAGGCGGAGCCGGCGCTGGTCGGCGCCGGCAACTCCGCCGACCCCCCTGCCGACCTCGTCGAGACGCCGCCGCCCGCCCAGGCCGGCGGCATGCCATCCGGCGATGCCGGCGGCACGGCCCCCGACGCCGGTGACAGGTCGCCGCGCCGAGACGTCGGCGGCACGCCGCCGAGCGGGCCGGCCGGCAGTGCCGCACCAGCGGACCACGACCCGTCCCGCCGGCTGCTGCTCGCGCGCGGCGCGGCGATCTTCGCCGGGCTCACGGCCGCCGGCGTGACCGGGTACGGCGTCCGCACCGCGATGGGGCCGCCCCGGCTGGACCGGGTCCGGATCCCGCTGGCCAAGCTGCCCCGGAGCATGGACGGGCTGCGGATCGCGACCGTCTCCGACATCCACCTCGGGCCGTTGCGCGGCCGGGCGCACACCGAACGCATCGTCGCGATGATCAATCGTCTGGACGCCGACCTGGTGGCGGTGGTCGGCGACCTGGTGGACGGCTCGGTGGCCGAGTTGGGCGCGGCGGCGGAGCCGCTGCGTGACCTGCGCTCCCGGTACGGCAGCTTCTTCGTGACCGGCAACCACGAGTACTACTCCGGGGTCGAGGAGTGGGTCCGCGAGGTGGACCGGCTGGGCCTGCGTGTGCTGCAGAACGAGCGGCAGGAGATCCGGGCTCGGGGCGGGGTGCTCGACCTGGCCGGCGTCAACGACGTGACCGCCGACGGCACCGGTCTGGCCGCGCCGGCCGACTACGCCGCCGCGCTCGGCGACCGCGACCCGAGCCGCCCGGTGGTGCTGCTGGCCCACCAGCCGGTGGCCGCGCACGAGGCGGCGAAGTTCGGCGTCGACCTCCAGCTCTCCGGGCACACCCACGGCGGCCAGATGGTGCCGTTCAACCTGGCGGTGAAGCTCCAGCAGCCGGTGGTCTCCGGTCTGGGCGAGGTGGACGGCACCAAGGTCTACGTGACGAACGGGGCCGGCTTCTGGGGTCCGCCGGTGCGGGTCGGCGCTCCGCCGCAGGTGACGTTGGTGGAGCTGCGCGCCCCATAGCGTGTGGAAGCCGCCGCGTCCAGCACCGCATTGCTCAGCTCACGCGTACGCGTGGCGGCGGGCGGGTAGGCAAGCGGACGTGACAGGATGCGGCGTGCCTCCGTTCAGCGCCGCACCCCCCGGTGGCCTCCCGCCCTACGTCGCGGATCTGCACATCCACTCGAAATACTCGCGCGCGTGCAGCCGCGACCTGACCCTGCCGAACCTCGGCTGGTGGGCCCGGCGCAAGGGCATCGCGGTGCTCGGCACCGGCGACTTCACCCACCCCGCCTGGTACGACCACCTGCGGGAGACGCTGCACCCGGCCGAGCCGGGCCTCCACCGGCTGTCGCCGGAGGCGGAACGGGACATCGCCCGGCGGCTCCCGCCCCGGTTGGCCAGCGAGGCGGAGGCGGACCCGGTCCGGTTCATGCTGAGCGTGGAGATCTCCACCATCTACAAGCGCGACGACCGGACCCGCAAGGTGCACCACCTGATCTACCTGCCGGACCTGGACGCGGTGGGCCGCTTCAACGCCGCGCTGGGCCGGATCGGCAACCTCGGCTCGGACGGCCGGCCGATCCTCGGGCTGGACTCCCGCGACCTGCTGGAGATCACCCTGGAGGCCAGCGCCGACGGCTACCTGGTGCCGGCGCACATCTGGACGCCATGGTTCTCCGCGCTCGGCTCGAAGTCCGGCTTCGACGCGATCGCCGACTGCTACGCAGACCTGGCCGAGCACATCTTCGCGGTGGAGACCGGGCTCTCCTCCGACCCGGAGATGAACTGGCGGGTCGGCAGCCTGGACCGCTACCAGTTGGTGTCGAACTCGGACGCCCACTCGCCGCCGGCGCTGGGCCGGGAGGCGACCGTCCTCACCGCGGACCGCGACTACTTCGCGATCCGCGAGGCGCTGCGCACCGGGGACGGGCTGGCCGGCACCGTCGAGTTCTTCCCGGAGGAGGGCAAGTACCACGCCGACGGGCACCGGCTCTGCGGGGTGAACTGGTCGCCGGAACGCACCCGCGAGGCGGGCGGGCGCTGCCCGGAGTGCGGCAAGCAGCTGACCGTCGGGGTGCTCAGCCGGGTGGAGGCGCTGGCCGACCGGCCGGCGGGGCACCGGCCGGCGCACGCCCGCGAGGTGGCCCACCTGGTGCCGCTGGCCGAGATCCTGGGTGAGCTGAACCGGGTGGGCGCGCGGTCGAAGAAGGTCGCGGGCAAGCTCAACGAGCTGGTCGCGGCGCTCGGCCCGGAGTTGGAGATCCTGACCCGTACCCCGGTGGAGGAGATCGGCCGCGTCGGCGGCGAGCTGCTCGCGGAGGGCATCGCCCGGCTGCGCCGCGGCGAGGTGCGTCGGGTGCCGGGTTACGACGGTGAGTACGGGGTGATCACGCTGTTCGATCCGGCGGAACTGGGCGCCTCGGCCGGCGGTGGGCAGGACGCGCTCTTCGACGTACCCGTGCCCGCGCAGCGGCGGCCCGCGGAGTCGCCGCCGAAGCCGAAGGCCAGGCGCCCGGCGGAGGCGCGACCGGAGCCGAAGCGCAAGCCGACGGTGCCCCCGCTGGCGCCACCGCCCTCCCCGCACGAGCCGTTCGAGCCGATGCTCGCCGGCATGGAGGAGGTCGGCACCGGCCTGCTGGACCGGCTGGACGCGATGCAGCGGGTGGCGGCGTCGGCGCCGGGCGGCCCGCTGTTGATCGTGGCCGGTCCGGGCACCGGCAAGACCCGGACGCTGACCCACCGGATCGCCTACCTGTGCGCCGAGTTGAACGTCTTCCCGGACCAGTGCCTGGCGATCACGTTCACCCGCCGGGCGGCCGAGGAGTTGCGGCACCGCCTGGACGGACTGCTCGGGCCGGTCGCCGAGGACGTCACGGTGGGCACGTTCCACGCGCTCGGCCTGACCGTGCTGCGGGAGAACGCGGCGGCGGCCGGGTTGCCGGCGGACTTCCGGATCGCCGACGACGCCGACCGGTCGGCGGCCCGCGCCGAGGCCGGCGACGACGACGAGCGGTACGTCGCGCTGCTGCGCAAGCGGGACCTGGTCGACCTGGACGAGCTGCTCACCCTGCCGGTGACGCTGTTGAAGGGCGACCGGAAACTGGTCCGGGACTACCGGGAACGGTGGAAGTGGATCTTCGTCGACGAGTACCAGGACGTCGACGCTGTCCAGTACGAACTGCTGCGGCTGCTCAGCCCGCCCGACGGCAACCTGTGCGCGATCGGCGACCCGGACCAGGCGATCTACTCGTTCCGGGGCGCGGACGTCGGCTACTTCCTGCGCTTCTCGCAGGACTTCACCGACGCGCGACTGGTCCGGCTGAACCGCAACTACCGCTCCTCCGCGCCGATCCTGGCCGCCGCCGTGCAGGCGATCGCGCCGTCGTCGCTGGTCCGGGGCCGCCGCCTCGACCCGGCCCGACTCGACCCGGAGGCGGCGCTGGTCGGCCGGTACGCCGCGACCACTGTCGCCGACGAGGCCGACTTCGTGGCCCGCACCGTCGACGAGCTGGTCGGCGGCCTGTCCCACCGGTCGCTCGACTCGGGCCGGATCGACGGGCGGGCGACAGCGCTCTCCTTCTCCGACATCGCCGTGCTCTATCGCACCGACTCCCAGGCCGCGCCGATCGTGGACGCGTTGACCCGGGCGAACATCCCGGTGCAGAAGCGCTCGCACGACCGGCTGCGCGACCGCCCCGGCGTCACCGCGATCGCCCGCGAGCTGCGCCACGCCGGCCTCGACGGCACCCTGACCGCCCGGGTGCGCGAGGCCGGTCAGGTCCTGGCGGAGCGCTTCGCGGTGCCGACGCTCGACGGCTCCGGCGCGGTACGCCCCGAGGACGTCCGCACGGCCGTGGACCTGCTCACGCCGCTGGCCCGGCGCTGCGGCGACGACCTGGGGTCCTTCCTCAACCAGCTCGCGACCGGGGCGGAGGTGGACGCGCTCGACCCGCGCGCCGAGGCGGTCACGCTGCTCACCCTGCACGCGGCAAAGGGCCTGGAGTTCCCGGTGGTGTTCCTGGTCGGGGCCGAGGACGGCTTGTTGCCGCTGCGCTGGCCCGGCACCGAGCCGGACGAGGACGCGGTGGCCGAGGAGCGGCGGCTCTTCTTCGTCGGGCTGACCCGGGCGCAGGACCGGCTCTACGTCAGCCACACCGCCCGGCGGGCCCGGCACGGAACGGAACGGGAGACCCGCCCGACGCCGTTCCTCGACGTGATCGACCCGGCCCTGTTCGACCGGCTCGGCGCAGCCGAGCCGCGCCGGCCCCGCGACCACCAACTCCGCTTGATGTGAAAGGCGGGGCCCCCTCTTAACGCCTCCGGTAGAGAAGGGGCCCCTTCTCACAGCCGCATCCCGGCAACGCGCCGGGCGAGCGCGGCGGGCTGCGTGCGGGCGTTCAGGTGAGCACGGCGGCGAGCCAGGCGCCGGCGAGGATCGCCGGGCCGAACGGCAGCGGCGTGTCCCGGCGGATCCGGCCGGCGGCGAGCAGGGCGAGGACCGCCACGCCGGCGAGCACGTGCGGGAGGAGCAGCCCGAGCCGGAGCGCCGGCCAGCCGAGCCAGCCCAGCGGGAGCCCGAGAGCGGCGGCGAGCTTCACGTCGCCGAAGCCGAGTCGGGCACCCGGCAGCAGCGCGAGCAGCAGGTATCCGCCCAGCGACAGGCCGGCGCCGGCGAGGGCGGTCGCCGCGCGGCCCGGCTCGCCGACGACCAGGGCCGTTCCGACGAGGCCGGGCCCGCCACCGAGCGCCACCGCGCCGACCAGCGGGTCGGGCAGTCGCAGGGCGACCAGGTCGGTGACCGCGAGCACCAGGCCGGCCGCCGCGATCAGCAGGAGGACCGGTAGCGCAGGGTCGGCGCCGCGCGTGCCGGCCAGCCCGCCGAACACCACGGCACCGGCCACGGCCATGCCGCCAGGGAGCGCCGCCAGGCCGAACCCGGCACCAGCGCCGGCGGGCGGCAGGCCGACAGCACCGCCGGGGCGCGAGCCGACCGCACCACCGGGAGACCGGCCGAGGGCACCGCCGGACAGCACGGAGGCGCGGTCGCGCGGCCTGGCGACGAGGCAGCGGCCGAGCGGCACCGCGACCAGGCCGGCGAGCGCACCGAGGAGCGCCGCCCCCGCCACCGCCGCCGTCGACACGGGCCGGGACGCTACCGCCCGGCCGGTCCCCGGGCCGCCCCGTTCCCGGCTGGCGGCGCGGTCCGGCGCGGACGTTCGGTGCTCACCACCACCGCCACGCCGGCCACGATCACCGCGCCGCCGAGCAGCACCTGCGCGGTGACCGGTTCGGCGACGAGCAGGGCGCCGAGCGCCACCGCGACCGCCGGGTTCACGTACGCGTACGTGGAGACCAGGGAGATCGGCGCGTGGGCGAGCAACCAGACGTACGCCGTGAAGGCCACGAGCGAGCCGGCCACCATCAGGTACGCCAGCGCCACCCAGGACCGTCCGGTCACCTCGGCGGGGTCGAAGTCGCGCAGCTCGCCACGGACGGCCGCGATCGCGGCGAGCGCCACCGCGCCGGCCACCATCTCGTAGACGGTCGCCACGAACGGATCGGCCGGCATCCGGATCCGGCCGGACAGGTAGGAGCCGACCGACCAGCTGACCGCGCCCGCGACGACGGTCAGCGCGCCGGCCAGCGGCACCCCGTCCACGCCGTCGCGGGGCAGCACGAGCAGGACGAGACCGACGAAGCCGAGCGCCACGCCGGCGAAGGTCCACGGCCGGGGCCGGTCCCCGCCCACGGTGCGCAGCACCACGACCAGGAGCGGAACGGTGGCGACCAGCAGCGCGGCGACGCCGGAGGGCATTGCGTCGCCGGGTGGGCCGGACTCGGCGACCACCACCAGCCCGTTGCCGCCGGCCAGCAGCAGCACGCCGACCAGCGCCGCCGAGCCGAGGCGTCGGGCCGGCACGCGCAGCGAACCGGGCCCGCGCCGCAGCCGCAGCACCAGCGCGAGCACCGCCGCGGCGGCGGCGAACCGCATCGCGGCGGAGGTGAGCGGCGGCAGGGACTCGACCGCGACCCGGATGCCCAGGTAGGTCGAGCCCCAGAACAGGTAGACCAGGGCCAGTGCGGTCCAGATCAGGGCGGTACGGGCCGGCGGCGGCGGAGATCCGGTGGCGTCCGTCGCACTCGTGGGGCGTGAGCTCATCGGTGGACCACGCTACGGTGACCACGGCGTCGGCGTCGCCCCTTCGGTGGCCGGCCTCTCAGCACTGGCGTACGCAGGAGGCGTTCATGTCGAACTTCGGACCACCGGGCGGCGGCGCACCCGAGCCGTGGGGAGCGCGCCGCCCTGACGACGGCTACGCCCCCGACCCGCACCAGGGCCCGGGGCCGGGCGGACCGCAGTACGGCGGCCCACCGCAGCAGTACGGGCCGCCCCAGCAGTACGGGCCGGCGCCGGAGTGGACCGACGCCCCGCCGCAGCAGGGCTACCCGGCCGCCCCCGGGTACGCGCCCGGACAACCGGCGTACGACGCCGGGCAACCGCCGTACCAGGCGGGGCCACCCGGGTACGACGCCGGGCAGCAGCAGTACCCGCCGTACGCCGGGGGTCAGCCGCCGTATGCGGGCGGTCCGCCGCCGTACCTCGCCGGGCCGGCGCCCTACGACGAGCCGACGCCGCCGAAGCGGGGTCGGGGCCCGCTGCTGGTGGTGGTGATCGTGCTGGCCGTGCTGCTGCTGGGTGGCGCCGGAGCATACTGGCTGCTCGGCCGCGACGAGGAGAGCCCGACGGCCGGGACGACGGCCGCCACCGCGCCGGCCGCGGACCCGACGGCGGCGGCGCCGAGCGAGGCGGCGGAGGCGACGCCCACGGCGCCGGCCCCGGCCTCGTCCACCGATCCGCGTTTCGTCAAGGCGGGGCAGTGTGTGGCCAACCAGGCCGGCAGCGGCCAGCCGAAGCTGGTGATCGCCGACTGCGCGCCGAAGACGTACGAGGTGCTGCGCCGGGTCGACGGCGCGACCAGCGGCAAGAAGGACGCCGAGGCGAAGTGCGGCAAGGTGACCGGCTACACCGACTGGTACTTCTTCGACAGCGAGCTGGACACGCTCGACTTCGTGCTCTGCCTGAAGCGGCGGTGAGAAGGCGGTAGCCGAAACTAGGGCTGTCTAGCATCCACGCTAGACAGCCCTAGTTTTGTCTCGACGCCGACACGCGGTAGCCACCTCTACGCACGTCTAGCCTGGTCGCTAGACAAGCCGATACTGTGCGATTCGTGGATCCCGTCCGCAACCCGTACGCCCCGGGCGCCGGTCAGCGCCCGCCCGAACTCGCCGGGCGGGGGCGGGAGCTGGACGTCTTCGACGTGGTGCTGGAGCGCATCGCCCGCGGCCGGCCCGAGCGCAGCCTGATGCTCACCGGGCTGCGCGGAGTCGGCAAGACGGTCCTGCTCAACACGCTGCGCTCGGAGGCGATCAACCACCTCTGGGGGACCGGCAAGATCGAGGCCCGGCCGGACCAGTCGTTGCGCCGGCCGATCGCCGCCGCACTGCACATGGCGGTCCGCGAGCTGGCTCCGCGCCACCGCGCGCCGGACCGCATCGACGCCTTCCTCGGCGTGCTCAAGGCGTTCGCGCAGCGGTCCGCACCGACCGGTCGGGGTGGCACGGCCCCGAAGCTGCGCGACCGGTGGCAGCCCGGCATCGACGTGCCGGCCAGCAGCGGCCGGGCCGACTCCGGCGACATCGAGATCGACCTGGTCGAGCTGCTCAGCGACGCGGCGGCGGTCGCCACCGACGTGGGCACCGGCATCGCGATCTTCATCGACGAGATGCAGGACGTCGGCGCCGAGGACGTCTCCGCGCTCTGCGCCGCGTGCCACGAGCTGTCCCAGCTCGGTGCGCCGCTGATCGTGGTGGGCGCCGGCCTGCCGCACCTGCCGGCCGTGCTCAGCGCCGCCAAGTCGTACTCCGAGCGGCTCTACCGCTACCAGCGGATCGACCGGCTGGACCGGATCGCCGCCGACCAGGCGCTCTGCGCGCCGGCCGAGCGGGAGGAGGTCGAGTACGAGCAGAAGGCGCTCGACCTGCTCTACGAGAAGTCCGGCGGCTACCCCTACTTCGTTCAGGCGTACGGAAAGGCCACCTGGGACCATGCGCCCCGCTCGCCGATCACGGCGGCGGACGTCCGGGTCGCCGCGCCGGAGGCGGAGGCGGAACTGGCGGTGGGCTTCTTCGGCTCCCGGTTCGAGCGGGCCACCCCCGCCGAACGCGAGTACATGCGCGCCATGGCCACGTTGGCGCTGGTGGACGGCGAGGAGGGCGCGCGGGACGACATGGACGCCGCGGTGCCCACCGCCGAGATCGCGCGGGCGCTCGGCCGCAAGCCGGCCAGCCTCTCCCCGGCCCGGGACGCGCTGATCAAGAAGGGCCTGATCTACTCCGGTGAGCGGGGGACGGTCGCGTTCACCGTGCCGCACTTCGGCCGCTACCTGCGCACCCAGCCGGCCTGACGGCAGGTCAGACCCGCGACCAGGGCGGTGGGAAGACCACCTCACCGGCCGGGGGCGGCGGTTCCTCGCCGGTGGACGGTGGCAGCACCAGCGCCTGCCACGGCTCCCCCAGCCCGGACCACGGGCTGGTCAGCTCCAGCCGGTCCGCCGGCCCGAAGCCGAACCGCCGGTAGTACGCCGGATCGCCCAGCACCACCACCAGCCGCTCGCCCAACTCGGTGGCGGCGTCGAGCGCCGCCTGCACCACCGCGGCGCCGTGCCCGACGCGTTGCCGGTGCGGTGCCACCGCCACCGGTCCGAGCACCAGCGCCGGCCAGCCGCCGCCGTCGGTGCGTACCCGCACCCGGCTGAGCAGCGCGAAGCCGACCACCTCGCCGCCGTACTCGGCGACCATGGCCAGTTCCGGGATCCACGCGGCGCTGTGCCGCAACTCCTCGACCAGGCCCACCTCGGGCGGGGTGGCCACGTCGGGTCGGGCGAACGCGGCGGCGAGCACCCGGGCCACCGGTGCCTCGTCCGCCGGGCCCTCCGGGCGTAGTCGCAGCGTCGTCACCCGCGCGACCTTACCGAACACGACGGGTCCATCAGCGACGGTCGCTGAAATCGATGCCGGACGGACGTCGATACCTTTCGTGTGTTGCAGGGGTGACGAGGCCCGGGACGGGGTAAGACTGGAACCATGAAGCCCGTGCGCTCCCTCGCCCGAGTCATGTTGAGCGGCATCTTCGTGGTCAGCGGCGCCCGCAACCTGCGCAATCCGGAACGGCTGGTGCCCGCCGCGAAGCCGGTCACCGACAAGGTCACCCCGCTGATCCAGAACCTGCACCCGCGCATCCCGACCGACACCGAGACGCTGATCCGGGCCAACGCGGCGACGCAGCTGGTCGGCGGCCTGATGTTGGCCACCGGCCGGTTCAGCCGCCCGGCCGCGCTCGTGCTCGCCGGCACGCTGCTGCCGACGACCGCCGCCGGCCATCCCTTCTGGAACAACGACGACCCGGCCGCGCGCAACAACAACCAGATCCACTTCCTGAAGAACCTCGGCCTGCTCGGCGGGCTCCTTCTCGCCGCCGCGGACACCGAGGGCAGGCCGGGGCTGCGCTGGCGCGCCGGTCACCGGATCGACCACTCCCGCCGGTCGGTCAAGCGCGCGGTCCGCACCGCCCGCCGGGAGGCGAAGATCGCCGTACGCTCTGCGGCGACCGCGCGCCGAATGCCCGGCTGACCCGCACCTGCACGGCCCACCACCCCCCGCAAGGCACCAATCACCTGAACCGTCCGAGACCCGTTAACGCGGCGGAAATGTCGCAAACACGTGTGGGATCGGACACGGTCGCGTAACGCGGGAGGCAGCATCGTGAGGCGCCGTTCTAGGCTCCGTTCTGGACCTGGACGGGCACGACGATCTTGGTACGGGGGTGGCCACGCCATGCCGACGACAGTCGGTAGACGGACCAACCGCCTCGCCCCGGCCCCCCGCGTCGTCCTCGGCGTCGACCAACGGATCGCGGTGCGCATCGGCATCGTGGCCGCCGTGTCGTACGCGGCCTGGCTCGCCATCGGCGCCTTCGGCCGGCCGTACAACTTCTTCGACATGAAGATCTACCACGGCGCCGTGGTGTGGTGGGCGAGCGGCAACGAGCTGTACGACTTCGTCGCCCCCTCGACGACCCTCGGTTTCACCTACCCGCCCTTCGCCGGCCTGGTGATGCTGCCCATGTCCTGGCTGCCGGTGGACGGTGCCGGGTTCGTCAACGCACTGGCCAGCATCGGCGCGCTCGCCGTGGTGCTGGCGGCGTTGCTGCGTCCCATCGTGGACCGGCTCGGCTGGTCGCTCTGGTTCACCGTCGGCATCGCCACCCCGCTCGCCGTGGCGATCGAGCCGTCCCGGGAGACGCTCGGCTACGGCCAGGTCAACCTGCTGCTCTTCGCGTTGATCATGACGGATCTCGTCGGTCTGCGCTGGCGGGCCAAGCGCGGCACCCACCACGAGACCGCCGAGACGCCGCTGGCCCGCTTCCTCTTCAGCGGCGCCTGGGCGGGGGTCGGCATCGGTCTCGCCACCGCCGTGAAGCTCACCCCGGCGCTGTTCATCGCTTACCTGATGCTCACCCGGCAGTGGCGTGCCGCGTGGATCGCGGTCGCCACGGCGGTCGGCGTCACGCTCGCGACGTTCGGCGCGGTCGGCGCGGAGTCCCGCACCTACTTCACCGACGTGCTGTGGCAGACCGAGCGGGTCGGTGCCGCCGACATGACCGCCAACCAGTCCCTCGCCGGTCTGCTGGCCCGGCTCTACGACTCGATCGAGACGCCCGGGCTGCTCTGGCTCGCCTTCTCGGTGCTGATGCTGGCGCTGGGCCTGTCCCGGGCGATCAGCGCCCGCGGCGACGGCGACGAGCTGACCGCGTTCACGCTGGTCGGGCTCACCGCCAACGTGATCAGCCCGATCTCGTGGTCGCATCACCTGGTCTGGGTGATCCCGGCGATCGTGGTGCTGGCCGACGCCGCGGTGCGCCGCCGCGACGCCAGCCGGGGCCTGCCGCTGCGCGGCACCGTGTCGCCCGCGACGAACGGCGTGCCCACGTTGCGCCCGCCGATCTGGTATCCCACGCTGACCGGGTTCCGGCACGCGGCCGGTGCGCTCGGGCTCTATCTGCTGTTCCTGATCTCACCGATCTGGCCGTACGAGCACCAGCTCCCCGAGGTGTCCCACTACCAGGACGGCCTGTTCGGCGCGCTGATGGAGAACTCCCTGGCCATCGCGCTGATCGTGCTGGTCGCCGCGCTGCCCTGGCGGCCCGGCGCCGAACCGGCGTTCTATTCCGACCGGCTGGCCCGCACCGCCCAGCTCGCCGCCCGCCGCTGAGCGGCGGCCCCGCTCAGGGGCAGTTCACCCACTCCTCGGAGCCGTCGTCGAAGACCTGCCGCTTCCAGATCGGCAGCCGCGCCTTGACCTCGTCGACCAGCCGCGCGCAGGCCGCGAACGCCGCCGCCCGGTGCGCGGTGCTGACCGCCGCGACCAGCGCCACGTCGCCGATCTCCAGCGGGCCGATGCGGTGCGACACCGCCACCGCGTGGACCGCCGGGTCGGCGGCGATCTCGGCCGCGACCTCGCGCAGCACCGCCTCGGCGCTGGGGTGGCCCTCGTATTCCAGCCGGGTGACCGCCCGCCCGTGGTCGTGGTCGCGGACCACGCCCTGGAAGGAGACCACCGCGCCGGCCCGGCGGTCGGCGACCGCCGCCTCGTGCGCGGCCAGGTCGAGCGGCCGGTCGGTGACCGCGCCGAGCACCACACGCGTTTCCATGGTCATTGACGCTCTCCCGGGGCCAGGGGCAGGGGTACGAGCGGCACCCGGTCGCCCACCGCGCCGCTGGTGCCGGGACGGATCACCGCGAAGCCGTCCGCGCCGGCCAGGCCACGCAGCATCGCCGAGCCGACGTGCCGCACCGGGTGCGCGGTGCCGGCGACCCGGTCCCAGCGGGCCAGCGCGAGGTGGGTGTGATCGCCGCGCCCCGGAACCGGCTCGGCCAGGGTGACCTGCGGCAGCACCGGCATCGGCCGGCCGGTGAGACCGGCCAGCAGCGGGGCGACCAGGGAGACCAGGGCCACCACGGCGGACTGCGGGTTGCCCGGCAGGCCGGCCACGAAGCGCACCCGGCCGTCGCCGTCGACCAGCCGGGCAAGCAGCATCGGGAAGCCGGGGCGCACCGCCACGGTGTTGACCACGTAGTCGGCGCCGAGCGCCTCCAGCGTCGGGTGCAGGTGGTCGACCGGACCGTGCATGGTGCCGCCGGTGGTGCAGACCAGGTCGGCGTTGGCGAGCGCGCCGCGCAGCGCCGCGACGTGCGCGGGCAGGGTGTCGGCGACCGGCCCGACCACGTCGCCGGCCCGCACCTGGCAGCCGTAGCGGCGCAGCCAGGCCGGCACCGAGGGGCCGAGCGCGTCACGCACCCGGCCGGCGCCCGGCGCACCCGAGGTGAGCAGTTCGTCGCCGAAGACCAGCAGCGCGGCCCGGGGCGCGCGGCGGACCCGCAGGGTGTCGTGCCCGCAGGAGGCGGCCAGGCCGATCACCGCCGGATCCACCGGCGTGCCGGCGGGCAACAACTCCTCACCGAGGTGCGCCTCCTCGCCGGGCTCGCGCCACTCCGGCTGCGACCGTGGTGTGCCGGCCACCCGGCCGTCCGCCGCCCGGGTCGACTCCTCGATCCGCAGGATCGCGGTCGTGCCGGCGGGGACCATCGCACCCGTGGCGATCTCGACGGTGGTGCCGTCGGCCGCCAGCGGGGAGGCGGTGTGCCCGGCGAGCACCCGGCCGACCACCTGCCACGGGCCGGCCCCGCGCACCGCCCAGCCGTCCACGCTGGAGGTGGGGAACGCCGGCAGGTCGGTGCGCGTGGTCAGCGGCTCGACCAGGGTGTGCCCGTCGGTGTCGGCCAGTGGCCGGGCGACCGCGGGGAGCGCGGCGGAGAGCCCGACCGCGTACACCCGGGAGCGGGCCTCTTCCCACCCGGCCGGCGGGGGCGTGCCCACCTCGGCCGCGGCGGCTT
Source organism: Micromonospora sp. WMMC241 (assembly GCF_027460165.1). NCBI lineage: Bacteria > Bacillati > Actinomycetota > Actinomycetes > Micromonosporales > Micromonosporaceae > Micromonospora > Micromonospora sp. WMMC241. The sequence goes on along the minus strand of NZ_JAPZBF010000001.1, from coordinate 6,609,774 downwards.
CGGTTTCCGTGCTCATCCGGCGAGCCTAACGCCGGTGCACGCCGTCCGCGGGCTCAGTGGTCGCCGCCGCGAAGCTGGTCGACCGCGTGCCGCAGGATCGGCCCGAGCACGGCCAGCCCGTCCCGCGCCCCGCCGCGCGAGCCCGGCAGGTTGACCACGAGCATCCGGCCGGTGACCCCGGCCCGGCCCCGGGAGAGCGCGGCGGTGGGCACCGCGCCGCGGCTGTGTGCCCGAATCGCCTCGGCGATGCCCGGGATCTCGTAGTCGAGCAGCGCGCCGGTCACCTCGGGGGTGCGATCGGTCGGGCTGATGCCGGTGCCGCCACTGGTCAGCACCACGTCGACCCCCTCGTCCCGGGCGGTGCGCAGGGCGTCACCGACCGGGTCGCCGTCGGGCACCACCACCGGCGCGTCGACCGTGCAGCCCAACTCCCGCAGGCCGGCGACGAGCAGCGGGCCGCTGGTGTCCTCGTAGACCCCGGCGGCAGCGCGGTTGGAGGCCACGACCACCCGGGCGCGGATCACGGCCGGTCCTCCGGCCGGACCCACTCACCGGTCTTTCCGCCGGACTTGCGGAGCACCCGGACCGCGTCCACCGACGCGGCCGGGTCGACGGCCTTCACCATGTCGACCAGGGCGAGCCCGGCGACGGCCACCGCGGTCAGCGCCTCCATCTCCACGCCGGTGCGGTCGGCCGTCCGCGCGGTGGCGGTGATCTCCACGGTGTCGGCGGTGAGTTGCAGGTCGACCGCGACGCCGTGCAGGGCGATGGGGTGGCAGAGCGGGATCAGGTCGGGGGTGCGCTTGGCCCCCATGATCCCGGCGAGCCGCCCGACCGCGAGCGCGTCACCCTTGGGCAGACCGTCGCGGCGCAGCAGGTCGACCACCTCGGCGGTGGTGCGGAGCCGGCCGGCCGCGATCGCGAGCCGGCCGGAGACCGGCTTGGCGGAGACGTCGACCATCCGGGCCGCGCCGGCCGGATCGACGTGGGTGAGCTGCGCGGGTTCGGTCACGGTCCGACCCTATCCGCCGGGTACGACGACCGGGGCGGCGCTGACCAATTCGGACCGAACACACCGGTCGACCCGGCCTTTCAGAGTCGGCCAACGGGTAGGGAATTTGCACCGATTCCGGCCACGTCGCCGAATCTTCTCGGCGCCTACCTCACCCCTACCGGGGCCTGCCTTCGGGGTACCTTCCCCTGAATCGGAGCCGAAGCCGACTGAAGTGCGGATGAGATGTGGCCGGGTTGCGGTGAGACTGATGAAGCGCTCCGGCAGAGCAGGTGGCGGAGGTCGCGGTCCGCAATGGACTCGGCACGGAAAGGAAAGGAGTAGACGCGCTCCGCACACTTCTGCAAACGGAAAGTTGCGAAAAGCCAACCTATTCGCGCATATTGCATATAGTTACATATTTGCCTTCTAAACGCCATGTTCCTGACCTAATCTCTTTTTCGTCAGAAGATGCGCCGGAGAATATCGGGCGCCGATGATCGAAGGAGGCAGGAACATGCGTGGGACCGACTGGAACTGAAGGCTGAACCAGCATCACAGGGCGTCCGAGGTAGGCTCTTGCCACAGCCGGCGCAGCACCTGGGAGCGGCGTGAACTCTTCCCAGCGACGCGAGATCGAGACCGACAGGCGGCTACGGCTGCTGGTCGGTCTCGTCGTCGTGGCGGCTGCGGTGGTGGTGCTGACCTCACTTCCCGGCGCACTCGTCGACGCGCTTCCCACCTCCGCCTACGACGTCGCCATCCTGGTGATGCTGACGTTCATGATCACGGCCGGCACCCTGGTGAAGGCCCGCATCCGGATTCGATCCACCACCCAGTCCATCAGTTGGAACGAGACCGCCATCGTCGTCGGCGCCGCGGTCATCCCGTTGCCCTGGGTGGTGCTGTGCACCGTGGTCGGCATCGCGTTCGCCTCGCTCCAACTGCCCCCGATCAAGATCGCATTCGGCATCGGCAAGAACGTCCTGGTGGCCTACGGCGCGGGTCTCACCCTCACGCTCCTGCACTGGACGTGGCCCCCGCCCCACCCGCTGGAGATGCTCGCGCCGCTCGGCATCGCCTATCTGGCCGTCGCGGTCATCGACGACCTGCTCGCCATCCCGGTCATCGCGCTCGCCTCCGGCACCCGGGTACGTCGACAGTTCCTCACCAATCTCGACCTGCGCATAGCGGGCTTCGTGGTGCGCTTCGTGGTCGCCGTGTGCACCCTGGCGATCCTGTCGATCGACCCCCGCCTGCTGCTCGCCGTGCCACCCCTGGTGCTCAGCCTGCACCTGGCCTACTCCACCCGGATCCGCACCCGCACCGAGCAGCAGGCCTGGCAGCGGCTCGCCCGCGCCACCGACGCGCTCAACGTCGTCGACCTCGACCAGGTGCTGACCACCGCCGTCACCGAGGCCGCCGAACTCTTCTCCGCCGACGAGGTGGAGATCGAGCTGCGTGAGGGCGGACGGACCGTACGCGGCGGCACGGCCGGCATCGCCTACGACGGGACCGCGCCGCAGCCCAGCGAGACCGACGGCCGGATCGTGCCCGTCTCGCTGGAAGGACACGACCGCACCGGGAACATCGGCGAGCTGCGGCTCCGCTTCGCCGGGCCGGTCGAGCTGTCCGAACGCGAGCAGTACACCCTGCGTACCTTCGCCTCCGCCCTGTGCACCGCGGTCCGCAACGCCCAGGCGTACGCCGAACTCGCCCGCATCGCCGACGACCACGCCTACGCCGCCACCCACGACGCCCTCACCGGCCTGTCCAACCGCCGCCACCTGCTGGACGAGGGCACCGCCCAGCTCACCACCCGGCACGCCGAGGGCGTCACCGCCCTGGTGCTGATCGACCTCAACCACTTCAAAGAGGTCAACGACACGCTCGGGCACGGCGCCGGCGACCAGGTGCTCATCCAGGTCGCCGGGCGACTGCGCGACGCGGCCCGCCCCGACGACCTGGTCGCCCGGCTCGGCGGCGACGAGTTCGCCGTGCTCCTGCGCGGCCTGCCCGCCCCGGCGGTCGCCGCGCACCGCGCCGAGACCCTGCTCGCCGCCCTGCACGACCCGCTCGACCTGGACGGCATGCGGATCAGCGTGGAAGCCAGCGGAGGCATCGCCGCGGCCCCCGCCACCGGCGGGATGGCCGAACTGCTCCGCCGCGCCGACGTAGCCATGTACCAGGCCAAACGCGCCGGCCAGCGGACCGCCACCTACGCGGCGACCCGCGACACCGCCGACCTGAACCGGCTCACCCTCGGCGGGGAACTGCCCCGGGCCGTCGCCGACCACGAGTTCACCGTCAACTTCCAGCCCATCGTCGACCTGGGCAGCGGCCAGGTCGTCGGCGCCGAGGCGCTGGCCCGCTGGCACCACCCCACCCACGGGCTGATCGACCCGCTGCGCTTCCTCGAAGCGGTGGAACGCTCCGGGCTGCTGCCCGCGTTCGCCGAAGCAATCCTCGACCAGGCGCTGATCGCCGCCGGGTCCTGGCACGACGCCGGCTTCGACCTGCCCGTCTCGGTGAACGTGTCACCCCGCAGCCTCCTCGACGCCCGCTTCCCCGGCGCCGTGCTGGCCCGGCTGCGCGCCCACGACCTGCCGCCGGACCGGCTCGTGCTGGAACTCACCGAGACGCTCACCCTCAGCCAGCTCGACGTGGTCGACCGGGTGCTCAGCCGGCTCCGCGACTCCGGGGTCCGGCTGGCCCTCGACGACTTCGGCACCGGCTACTCGTCGCTCTCGCTGCTCTCCCGCATCCCGGTCCACGAACTCAAGATCGACCGCAGTTTCGTCACCGCCATGGAAACCTCCCCCGAGGCCGCCGCCGTCATCCGCTCCACCCTCGACCTGGGCCGCAGCCTCGACCTCACCGTGGTCGCCGAGGGGGTGGAGAGCGAACCGCAACGCCGCGCGCTCTGGGAACTGGGCTGCGCCGCCGGCCAGGGCCACCTGTTCGCCCGGCCCCTGCCCGCCGGCGCGCTGCTCGCCGCCCTGCACCGCGGTGCCGGCGGCCGGCCCGGCGCCCTCGCCCGGCCCCTGCACGACGCCGGCGCGGTCATCCGCCTGCCCGGCCGCCGCGCCGGCGGCGCCCGCAACCGCCCCAACCCACCCGCCGCCACCGACGCCCGGCACCCCTGACCGCCCGGCCCGACCGGACCGGGCCACCTCCCCGGTCTGCCAGACTGGCCCGCGTGACCGCCCACGCCGACCCGGCCAGCCCCGCCACCCGCCGCTGGTCGGCGCTCGACACCGCCGCCGGCGGGCTCGCTCTCGACCTGACCCTCTACGCCGCCGCCACCGTCTTCGCCGCGATCACCGCCGCCACCTCCACGCTGCCACCGCACCGCGCGTGGGGAGCGGTCGCCACCATCGGGTACGCCCTCGCCACGCTCGCCGCGACCACCCAGCTCCTCGCCCGCCGCCGCGACCCCGGCACACCGCTGGCCGGGGTGCCCGCCCGCTGGGCCGTCACCGGCCTCACCTGGGCCACCAGCGCGCTGCTGCCGGTCGTCACGCAGAGCGTCCAACGGGCCGCCGGGCGCGCCGACCGTGCCCAGGAGGAGGTGGTCGTGGTCGAACACGCCGGCATCCGCCTCGCCGAACACGGCACCCCCTACCTCGGGCCGGACGCGATCGCCGCCCTGCCGCCCGGGGAGCAGCTCCTCGGCTACACCCCCTACCAACCGGGCATGGCGCTGTTCGGGCTGCCCCGGGCCGCGACCGACGCCTGGTGGACCGACGCCCGCGTCTGGTTCGCGGTGGCCACCGCGCTCGCCCTCGCCGCCCTGGTCACCACGCTGCGCACCACCACCGGCCCGGACTCGCCCCGCCGCGACGCCGCGCTGCTGCGCGCCGTCCAGGCCGCCACCGTCCTGCCCGTCTCCGCGCTCACGCTCGCCACCGGCGGCGACGACCTGCCCGTACTCGCGCTCTGCCTGCTCGCCCTCGCCCTCGCCGCCGCCGGCCGGCCCGGCCGCGCCGGCCTCGCCGTCGGCGCCGCCGGCGCCCTGAAACTCTTCGCCCTGCCGGTCGCGATCGTGCTGATCTGCTGGGCCGCCACCCGACGGGCCGGCACCCGCACCGCGCTGGGCGCGCTCGGCCTGCCCGTCCTCGCCCTGCTCCCGGTGCTGCTCGTCGACTCCGACGCCCTGGTCGAGAACGTGCTGCGCTTCCCCCTCGGCCACGGCCTGGTCACCAGCCCCGCCCAGTCCCCGTTCCCCGGCCACCTGATCGCCGAGACGCTCCCCGCCGGCCGGGTGGTCGCCGCCGCGCTGCTCGTCGCGGTCGGCGTGGCGATCGCCGTCCGGCTGCTGCGCCGCCCGCCCCGCACGGCCGCCACCGCCGCCGCCCTCTGCGGGTACGGGCTGCTCGCCGCGATCCTGCTGATGCCCTCCACCCGCTTCGGCTACCTGCTCTACCCGGTCGCCCTGCTCCTGCTCGCCCCGGCGCTGGCGCTCGCCGAATCCCCGGCCCGGGACACCGGCCGGCCGACATTCCCGCCAACCGCCCGGCGCGAGGCGGCGGAAAGGCGTACACCTGAGGCATGACCACCTACCGCGACCGGGCGGAGGCCGGACGGGACCTCGCCGAGCACCTCACCGACCTCGCCGGCCGACCCGACGTCATCGTCCTCGGTCTGGTCCGGGGTGGCGTACCCGTCGCCCGGGTGGTCGCCGACCGCCTCAACGCCCCCCTCGACGTGCTGGTCGTCCGCAAGCTCGGCGTGCCCTGGGCGCCCGAGGTGGCCTACGGGGCGCTCGGCCCCGGCGGCGTTCAGGTCCTCAACGACGTGGTCGCCGACCGGATCAGCGAGAACGACCGCGCCCAGGTCCGCCGCCGCGAACAGGCCGAACTGGAACGCCGCGAACAGCGCTACCGCGACGGTCGTCCGCCCCTGGACCTGACCGGCCGCACCGCAGTCGTCGTCGACGACGGGCTCGCCACCGGCGCCACCGCCCGCGCCGCCGTCCAGGTCGCCCGTCACCTCGGCGCCGCCCGCGTGCTGGTCGCCGTCCCGGTCGGCTCCCCGCAGGCGTACGAGATGCTCGCCGCCACCGCCGACACGGTGGTGAGCAGCCAACTCCCGCCCGACTTCGCCGCCGTGGGCGCCTACTACGACGACTTCCACGAGGTCTCCGACGACGAGGTGACGCACGCGCTGACCGCCACCGCGTGAAATCACCCGGTACCGTCGATGGCATGCAGCTCATCTGTCCCAAATGCCGTGCCGAGATGCGCCAGTACGAGCGCAGCGGAGTGATCATCGACCAGTGCGGCGAATGCCGCGGCATCTTCCTCGACCGGGGCGAACTCGAGAAGCTGTTCGACGCCGAGGCGAACTGGAACCGGCAGCACGGCGGCACCCCGCAGGCCGCGCCCGCCGGAGCCGGCTACCCGCCGCCGCCGCCTCCACCGCCCGCCGCCGCCCCGCACCAGCCCGGTTACGGCGCCGTCCCCCCGCCCCCGCCTCCGCCGCCGCCCGGCCACGGCTATGCACAGCCCGCGTACGGCCACGGGCAGCAGCAGCACTACGGCTACCACGGTCACTACCGCAAGAAGAAGAAGCACGGCTTCCTCGGCGAACTGTTCGACTGAGGTGTAAGGAGGGGCCCCTTGTTAACGCCTGGACGATAGCAGGGGCCCCCTCCTACCCATGCCGACCGGCGCGCGCCGTGGCAGGCTGCCCCCATGAGCCCGATCCGGCAGCACGAGGCGCTGGCCCAGGCGTACGACGGCATCACCGCCGTCGTCACCCCGCTCGACGACGCCGGCCTGCAACGAGCCACCCGCTGCCAGGGCTGGCTCGTCGCCGACCTGCTCTTCCACGTGCTCTGCGACGCCCAGCGCGCGCTCGTGGCCCTGGCCAGCCCGGTGCCCGGCCCCGCCGACGTGGACGACGTGAGCTACTGGCGGGCGTTCACCCCCGGCGGTGACGACGAGGCCGACGCCAAGCACGCGTGGTGGGCCCGCCGCTCGGCCGCCGCCTTCGACCGGCCCACCGGCCTGGTCCGGATCTGGTCCGACACCGCCCCGGCCGCCGCCCGCGCGGCCGCCGCCGCGGACCCCGACGGGTACGTGACCACCCAGGGGCACGTGCTGCGCGTACCCGATCTGCTCGCCACCCTGACCACCGAGGCGGTCGTGCACCACCTCGACCTGGTGGTGGACCTGCCGGACGCGCCGCGGCCGGCGGCGGCCCCGACCCGGGTGGCGGTGACCACGATGGACGGGCTGCTGCCCGACGAGGCGGTGCGCCCGGCCGGGTGGGACGACCACGAATATCTGCTCAAGGCCACCGGACGGGTGCCGCTGACCGACCGGGACCGGTTCGAGCTGGGCGAGGCGGCGGGCTGGTTCCCGCTGCTCGGCTGACCCTCCTTGATCATCGGAGCGGCGGGCGGGCGGTCCAGCCGATGAAGCGGTCGAACAGCTCCTGCGGTTCCGGGTTCTGCTTCAGCAGGTCGGCGGTGGCGTCGAACAGGCAGGTCGCCATGTAGATCGACAGGGCGACGCGGTCGCGCCGGTAGTCCATCAGCAGCAACAGGCGGGCTGGCTGGCAGGGCCAGGGGCTCGCGCAGGCCCGGCAGAGCCAACGCGGTCGCATCGGCGTGTGCGGCCGGATGGCCCGGCGACCGCGATCGGGTACGGGAGAGGCCTTCGGCGCGCTCATCCCTCGATCGTGCTCGCGTTGTTAGCGATCGTCAACCCCTATCGCTGTTATCGACCGTCGAAAAATCGGCGGTACCTACCGTCAAGACGTGATCGAGTTCGTGGGAATCGCCGAGATCCGAGACATGCTCGGCGGCGTCTCGCGCGCCCGCGCGTCGGTGGTCGCCTCCCGGCGCGACTTCCCGGCCCCGTATCAGGTGCTCAAGATGGGCCAGATCTGGCGGAAGTCGGACGTCGAGAAGTGGGTCCGGGAGCACCGACCGGAACTGTCGTCCGACTGAGCCGCCGATCATGGGGTTGTGGCACCTCCGATATCGGCCGCAACCCGACATACCAGGGCGCCACAACTCCTAGATCGACGCGATCGTCAGAGATCTTGGAGCGAGACGGGCACTCAGACGATGGCCATGTCCACGAAGCGCGACAGGTGCAACTGGGCCGCGACCGTCACCGTGTCGGTAGGCCCATTTCGGTGCTTGGCGATGATGAAGTCGGCCTCTCCGGCCCGCGGCGACTCCTTGTCGTAGTAGTCGTCACGGTGCAAAAGGATAACAACGTCCGCATCCTGCTCAATAGAGCCAGATTCACGCAAATCGGACAACTGGGGTCGCTTGTCCGTGCGCTGCTCAGGGCCACGGTTTAGCTGACTCACCGCGATCACCGGGCACTCGACCTCCTTGGCCAGCAGCTTCAGGCCACGGGAGAGGTCGGCGACCTCCTGCTGCCGGCTCTCGGTGCGCTTCGGCGAGGTCATCAGCTGGAGATAGTCGACCACGATCAGCTTCAGGTCGTGCCTCTGCTTCAACCGGCGCGCCTTCGCCCGGATCTCCATCAGGTTCATGCTCGGCGTGTCGTCGACGAAGAGCGGGGCCTCGCTGATCTCGCCCATGCAGCGGGCCAGCTTGGTCCAGTCGTCGTCGGAGAGCTGCCCGCTGCGTAGCACGTGCAGCGGCACCCGCGCCTCGGCCGAGAGCAGTCGCATGACGATCTCGACCTTGCTCATCTCCAGCGAGAAGATCGCCGCGGCCTGGTTGGCGCGAATGGCTGCGTTCCGGGCGAAGTCCATGCTGGCCGTGCTGTTGTGGGTCGGGATCATCGAACGGCCGGCAAGATACAAGTGGTCGTCGTTGTCTACGGTCACGCAACGAACTGGGACACTCGGGGTGGGCCGCACATCCACGATGTATCGCTGCCCGGTGCGGACGGTGCTGTTGGATCGCCGGCGCTGGCGGTGCAGGTCCCGCTTTCGCCCCAACCTGAACACCTCGTCCGTGGTCGTGAAATTGAGGTTGTATGCCACCGACGACTCCGGTGTCCGCCCTTTAACCGGCTTGCGTGAGATGGAGCACCGGTACCCGAGGCTGACGATCAGTTCCCGGACTTCCTCGGCGAGACGGGCCGACGTGCTCGTGAACTGGACGTTTCCGCTGCTGGTGACGGTGCCGTCTGTGTCGAGTAGACCTGCGAGCAGCGCCCGCCGCTGGGCCTCGGATGCGCGCAGGTACGCCGCAGGAATGTGCTTGTTCCCGAGGACGCCTGCGGTCCGCAGCAACGCCGTAAACGAGCCTTGTGTAGACCTGCATGCCTGGCAGAGACGCGACGGGGCCGACGCGTACGTGAACGGGGTGCCGCAGGAATAGCAGTGCCCTCGGTCGGCTCCTTTGACCAGCCCTCTCGACTTGCCACCACACGACCGACCGCACGCCCAAACCCCCGGGCCTCGCGGCGTGAACCGAGTGCCACAGACGATGCAGTCCCGGTCTGGCACTGACGGGAGCTTCGGGGTTTTGATGCCGTAATGGAACCGGGCGGCCGTCGGCTGTACCGCGTAGCCGTCTGCCTCGATGAACGACACGATCTCCGGGTCAGCCGTTGTGAAGGAGGCGCCTGCGGTGGTTCCGTCACCCAACCACGCGCCAAGCGTGTACGGCGCGACTGGTAGGTCCCGGGGTGGGAGGGTGAGCGGACTGGCATTGCCAACGGCGTGGTTGAACCGCCCATCGGTGGGATGCCGCAGCGTGGCCGCGATGTGCGCCGTGGTCACCGCGCCGTCATGCTTCGCGGTCGTCTCGGCGTTCATCCGCCGGCTTACCCGGTCGTGCAGCGTCGCGAGCAGCGCGTGAGCGGAGTAGGCGTCGATGCTGCGGCGCCACGGCTTGCCATGTCGCGTGTACTCCCGCGTGACCTTGCCGGCCCTCCCGACCTGGGCCGCGACAACGTGCAGGACGCTCCGAAACTGGTCGCCAGCGATCTCGACTGCGTCACCGTACGTGATGAGCCGATCGGGAAGCGCAATGAAGGCTTGGTGGGTAGCTGCGGTAGCAGTCCGCGCAGCCTCACTCCACTGGTAAGTCGGTCGGATCTCCGCACGCTGGCGACGTGAAGCGCGGGTAGTCGTCTTCCACAGGTGCTCGGCGTCCGCCACGATGACCGAGCCGTCGGAAAACTCGACCTCGTAGCAGGGGCGATCATGCATCACTTCGAACGCGTTGGTGATGGTGGTCGGTCGCCCATCCGCGCCGAGAAGCTGATCACCGACTCTGACCTCACCCATCGTTGTCCACCCGGTGGGCGTAGGTAGCGGCGTGTCCAACGCCAGCGCCTTTCCGAGACCCGGTCGGCCGGCCACGATGATCAATTGACCCGCGTGCAGGCCGTTGAGCAGGCGGTCGAGGTCGGTGAAGCCGGTCGGCACGCCGGTCATCATGCCGCCCTGGGCACCGACCGCCTCGATCTCGTCCAGCGTCGGCTGGAGCATGTCGGCCAGGATCGCGAAGTCCTCGCTGACCCGCTTCTCGGTGATCTCGTAGACGGCCTGCTGGGCGAGGTCGACGATGTCGTCCACGTCGCGGCTGCCGCTCGGGCCGGTGCCGTAGCCGAGCTGCACGATCCGGGTGCCGGCCTCGACCAGCCGGCGGAGCACGGCCCGCTCGCCGACGATGCGGGCGTAGTAGGCCGCGTTGGCGGCGGTGGGCACGCTGGCGATCAGCGTGTGCAGGTAGGGCGCGCCGCCGACGCGGGCGAGGTCGCCGGAGTCGGCCAGCGCCGCCGCCACGGTGATCGGGTCGGCGGGCTCACCGCGACCGTAGATGTCGAGGATCGCGTCGAAGACGGTGGCGTGCACCGGGCGGTAGAAGTCGTTGGTCTTGAGGATCTCCACGACGTCCGCGATGGCGTCCTTGGAGAGCAGCATGCCGCCGAGGACGCACTGCTCGGCGGCGACGTCCTGGGGTGGGGTCTTCTCGAAGGACGCGTCCCGGCGCGGCGGCTCGGACGGTTGTCCCCCGGTGCGTTCCGCGCGCGTCTCGTCGGTGACCGACACGGGTCCCCCCTTGCTGCGTCGGATCGAGTCCAGCTCTATCGCCGGGGTATGACAACTTCCGCCGACCCTCCGGTCGATCGGGGGTCATCGCCCGGCGGTCGCTGGCCACGATACGGAACCCGAGGTCAGCCACCAACAGGGCCGGTGGACGAGCCTCGGGACAACCTGTGGACGCGGAGGGCCCGGCATGTGCGCAGGGTGTGCACAGGGTGTGGAAAAGTGATGGGGAATTCCGGGCCTATCGCTCCTGACCTGGGCTTTTCCCATCCCCACCCTGTGGACGGAAGATTTCAGGTCGAGCCTTGTCGCCGTTCGTCCCGTACTATCGCTGCGAACGGCTGCACCTTGACAGCGGATTGCACTTTCGGGTTGAGGAGAAGGGTCACGCTCCGGCCGTGAGACACCGGGACTGGGCAGGCGGGGAGGACACCCCGCGCGTGCGCCGGCCGAGCGGTTCCTGGGACACCTCCGCCGGTCCGCGTGCGGTCGACTCGTACGCGCCGGAGCGCCACCGCACTCCGAGCCGCCGACGGGCGATCGAGCGTGGCCAGGACGAGCCGGTGGACGCCTACCTGCCGCGATGGGCGGTCGAGTCGGGGATCAGCCGGGCCGACGGCGGTGGTCGGCACGCCGCGCCCGACGACGACGAGGACGTCGAGGTCGAGTCGCCGTCCTCGGGTGGCGGCCGGCGGGCCGACGTCGGGTGGCGCCGCGACGACGACCGACGTGAAATGCGGGCCATCGGCGCCGCGCCGGTGTCGGATCACACTGCCGAGTGGACCCTGGACGCACCGCAGGAGCGGGGGTACGTCGGGAGCCGGCGGGCCGAGGGTGAGGACGAGCCGGTGTCGGGCACGGTCCCGCGCAGCCGGCCCCGCCGGGCGGCGACCCGCAAGCCGGAGGTGACCTGGTCGGGGCTGCCTGAGGAAGCGAGCCCGGGTGGTGACACCGGCGGGTGGGAGGCGGAGCGGCCGACGCGGCGGAGCCGGCGGTCGACGTCGAGTTCGTCCTGGCCGCCACCCGTGGTCGATCCGTGGGAGCGGGGGCGGGCGGTCGACCCGGCGCCCGTGGAGCAGCCGGCGGTCGACCCGTGGGACGCGTCGGGCGTGCAGGAGTGGGGTCGGGGCGCCACCGGGACGAGGTGGGAGCGCTCGGAGGACCGGTGGGACCGGACGGAGCACACCGGCCAGTGGGACCGGTTCACCGACACCGGTCACCTCGACCGGGTGCGCGACACCGGCGACCGCTACCCGGCGGTGGACCCGTGGGACCGTACGGCGCCGCCGGTCCGGGAGGGCTGGGCGTCGCCGGAGCAGATGGAGGAGTTCTGGTCGGGCACCCGCCTGGCGGGTGACGACCCGCGCTGGATGGAGACGCCGACGTCGGCGCCTCGGTCGCCGATGGTCGCGTACCCCGCTCCGCGTCCCCGGGCCGCGCCTCGTCGCCGGCCGGCGGAGCCGGTCGGGGCGGGCGGGTCCGCGTTGCGGCGGGGGATGGACACGATCGGCGGCGGTCCGTGGGGCCGGCGGCTCGAGGACGACCTGCTGGACCCGGATCCGGGTGGCCCGCTGCGACCGTTGGTCTACACGGCGGCCTGCTACCTGGTGCCGGCGGTGCTGCTCTTCCTCGGTCTGGTGTTCCTGGACGGGCAGGCGCCGCCGGGGTGCGTGACCGACATCAGCGGCGGCGGCTGCGACTCGCCGCGGGCGCACGCGTTCGCGTCGTTGTCGGCGGCGGCGCCGCGGTTCGGGCTGGCGTTGGTGAGCAGCCTGGTGGTGGCCGTGCTGCTGCGTCAGGTCGGGACGACGTGGCGGTCGGCGACGGTGGCGCTGGCGGCGGCCGTGGTGGGTGGCGGGTTGTCCACGGTGGTGATCAGCGCGGTGACCGGCCAGGCGATCGGCTGACGTGCGGAAGCGGAGAAGGGCCCGCACCGGTTGTTCGGTGCGGGCCCTTCCGTCGTGCGGTGGGTGTCAGCCCTTGACCACGTTCAGGTCGAACTTGGCGGTCACCTCGGGGTGCAGGCGAATGCTGACCGGGTAGGCGCCGAGCGACTTGATGTGGCCCGGCGTCTCCAGCCGGCGACGGTCCAGGGTCGGACCACCGGCCGCCTTGACGGCGTCGACGATCTCGGCCGGGGTGACCGAGCCGAAGAGCCGGCCGCCGTCGCCGGCGCGGGCCTTCAGGTTGACCTTCAGGCCCTCGAGCTGGCCCTTGATCTCGTTGGCGTGGCCGAGGTCGCGGACCTCGCGGGCCGAGCGGGCCCGCTTGATGACCGTGACCTGCTTCTCGGCACCCTTGGTCCAGGCGATCGCGAAGCCCTGCGGCAGCAGGTAGTTACGGCCGAAGCCGTCCTTCACCTCGACGATGTCGCCCGGAGAGCCGAGGCCGGACACCTCCTGAGTAAGGATGATCTTCATGTCCGTGCCTCCCCTCAGCGTGCCGTGGCCGTGTACGGCAGGAGCGCCATCTCGCGGGCGTTCTTGACCGCACGGGCGATCTGCCGCTGCTGCTGCGAGGTAACGCCGGTCACCCGTCGAGCGCGGATCTTGCCGCGGTCGGAGATGAACTTGCGCAGCAGCGCGGTGTCCTTGTAATCGATATAGGTGATCCCGTCCTTGTCGAGCGGGTTCACCTTCTTCTTCGGCTTGCGCAGTGCCGCAGCCTTCGCCATTGCTCTTGCTCCTGGTTTGCGATCGCGGGCGCTCGGCGCCATCAGAACGGGGGCTCCTCGTCGAAGTTTCCGCCGCCCGAACCAGCGCGGGAGGGGGCCGGGGCAGCCGAGGCCCAGGGGTCGTCGAAGTTGCCTCCGCCGCCACCCTGGCCACCACCGCCACCACCGCCGAAGCCGCCGCCTCCGCCACCGGAGCGGGACATCTTCTGCACCTTCGCCGTGGCGTAGCGCAGGGACGGGCCGATCTCGTCGACCTCCAGCTCGATGACGGTGCGCTTCTCACCCTCGCGGGTCTCGTACGACCGCTGACGCAGCCGGCCGGACACGATCACCCGGGCGCCGCGCTGCAGCGACTCGGCGACGTTCTCGGCGGCCTGGCGCCAGACCGTGCACGAGAGGAACAGCGGCTCGCCGTCCTTCCACTCGCCGGACGCCTTCTCCAGGAACCGGGGCGTCGAAGCGACCCGGAACTTCGCGACCGCCGCACCGGACGGGGTGAATCGCAACTCGGGGTCATCGGTCAGGTTGCCGATGACCGTGATGGTGGTGTCTCCTGCCATGACCATCTCCTCGCGCACTCATCGTTGTGCCGTACAGGCTCTCAGAGCCCTCCGACAGCGCGGATGAGGTTTTGATCCGGACGTGCCGGGTCCTAGATGCTCAGCGCATCTCCGGGCGAATGACCTTGGTGCGCAGCACCGACTCGTTGAGTCGGAGCTGACGGTCCAGCTCGGCCACGGCCTCCGGTGTCGCCTGGAGGTCGACGACGGCGTAGATGCCCTCGGCCTTCTTGTTGATCTCGTACGCGAGGCGCCGGCGGCCCCACACGTCGGTCTTCTCCACCGAGCCACCCGCGGTCCGGATCACGTTCAGGTACGTGTCGAGAGACGGGGCGACGGTGCGCTCCTCGAGGCTGGGATCGAGGATCACCATGACTTCATAGTGACGCAAGACGTGCTCACCTCCTGTGGGCTAGGCGGCCACGGTCCTTCCGTGGCAGGAGGTCGTGCGTCGTTGCCCGCCGGTGCCGGGGGAACCCGGCCGGACGCGGACAACCGGACCAGGATAGCCGGTCCGGACGATCATGCCGGGGCCGGTGGTCCGGGTGGCTCCGGAGGCGGCGACAGGGGCCCACCTCCGGCGTCGCGCGCCGAGAAGGTGGACCCCTGTCCACGGGGCCGCGAGGCGTCCCGTCCGCATTCCTTGGGTGGGACCTGGGGAGGAACGACCACACCGATGAGGTTGGATCGAGGACGCCCCGCGGAGCTTTATCATGTTGTCGCCTGGTGTGACCATACAGCGGCTCTCGTCACCACTTGGGGTAAATGCAGGAATTCGTCCAGCTGGTGGATCGCGCCCCGTCGTGCCGGGCCGCACGGCGGGGCGTCCCGTTGCCGGGGGCCTTGCCTGCCCGTGCCGTGCTGTGGACCACGTCCGGGCGGAGCGTCGACCATCGATCTCACCTCGGACAACGACCGCCGGGCCAGGTGGTGACGCGCACTCGGAGCCGCGACCCCCCGCGTGCGAGTACGCCGGGCGTCGGCGGGGCGACGTAGGCTGCCCTGCATGCGAATCGGAGCCCACGTCGATCCGGCCGACCCGCTGGCCGAGGCGACCGCCCGGGAGGCGGACGCGGTGCAGTTCTTCCTCGCCGACCCGCAGGGTTGGAAGGCCCCGAAGCCCCGCGAGGACGCCGAACGCCTGCGCGCCGCCGACGTCGACCTCTACGTCCACGCGCCGTATGTGATCAACGTGGCCACGCTCAACAACCGGATCCGCATCCCCAGCCGCAAGCTGCTCCTCGGTCACGCCACCGCCGCGGCGGCCGTCGGCGCCAAGGGTCTGATCGTGCACGGCGGTCACGTCAACGCCGGGGACGACCTCGCCAAGGGCTTCGACAACTGGCGCAAGACCTTCGCGTACGCGGCCGATTCCGGCGGCTTCCCGCTGCCGGTGCTGATCGAGAACACCGCCGGCGGTGACAACGCCTGCGCCCGCCACCTCGACGCGCTGGCCCGCCTCTGGGACGCGCTCGGCGACCACGAGGTCGGCTTCTGCCTCGACACCTGTCACGCCCACGCCGGCGGCGAGGAACTGCTGGGCCTGGTCGACCGGGTGAAGGCGATCACCGGTCGGATCGACCTGATCCACGCCAACAACTCCAAGGGCGCCTTCAACTCGGGCCAGGACCGCCACGACAACCTCACCGGCGGCACGATCGATCCCGAGCTGCTGGTGGCGGTGATCCGGGCGGCCGGCGCGCCGGTGATCGTCGAGACCCCCGGAGGCGTCGAGGGCCAGGCGTCCGACATCGCGTTCCTGCGCGGCCAGCTGGGCGCCACGGCATGACCGGGGAGCAGTCCGGCGCGACCGGGGCCGCCCCCCAGGCGGAGGCCGCCGCGACAGACGCGAAGCCGGCACCGGGCAGGGCATCGGCCGCACGGGTCGGAGCCACCTCGACCGCGACGGCCGCCACCCACGACGAGCCCCCGGGGACCACCGCGGCCGGCGGCGACGAGACCGCCGAAGAAGGCCGGACCGGCGGGAACGACAGCGGCACCAGGACCGCCGGGGCCGACGCCAAGCACGGGACCGGCGGCCCGGACGGCGACGCTCGGACCGAGAGCAGAACCGCAGGCGCGGACCGCGACGCCGCGGCCGACGCCCAGGACAGGACCGCAGGCACGGACCGCGCCCCCCGGAACGACGCCCAGGACAAGACCGCCGGCACTGACCCCGACTCCGGGACCGACGCCCAGGACAGGACCGCCGGCACTGACCCCGACCCCGAAACCGACGCCCAGGACAAGACCGTCGGCACGGACCGCGGCCCCGGGACCGACACCGAGGACAAGACCGCCGGCACGGACCGCGACCCCGGGACCGAGACCGACGGCAGGGGCGAAGCCGGGGGTACGGACGGCGACGCGCCGGCGGACCGCTGGACCGCGTTCGGGCCGGCCCCCGAGCCGGTGCTCGGTCGGGCCCGTCGGACCGGGCGCGCGGTGGGCCGGTTCCTGGTGCACGAATGGACGCTCGCCGCCGTCGCCACGCTGGTGGTGGCCGCGGCGATGACCTGGCCCACCCTGCGCTACCCGCGTTACACGCTGCCGCAGGACTACTGGGACCCGAGCCTGCAGGCGTGGCAGATGGCGTGGTCCGGGCACATCCTGCGTACCGACCCGGCGATGCTGTGGCACTCCAACACGTTCTTCCCGGAGAACTGGAGCTTCGCCTTCTCCGACACCCTGCTCGGGTACGCTCCGGCGGGCCTGATCGGGGTCGGCCCGGAGCAGGCCGTGCTGCGCTACAACATCATGTTCGTGCTCGCTCACGCGCTCGCCGCGTTCGGGGCGTACGCGCTGGCCCGGCAGCTCGGTGCGGGCCGGATCGGCGGCGCGGTGGCCGGCGCGAGCTTCGCGTACGCGCCGTGGCTGCTGGCCCAGGCCGGGCACCTGCACATCATCTCCAACGGCGGCATCCCGCTGGCGCTGGCCATGCTCGCCCGTGGGCACGGCTGGTCGCTGCGCCACGGCTACCGCCCGCGTCGCCGGCACGCGGGCTGGGCGCTGGCCGGTTGGCTGGTGGCCGCCTGGCAGCTCACCCTCGGCTTCGGCATCGGGTTGCCGTTCGCCTACCTGTTGGCCGGCGTCGGGCTGGTCGCGGTGGTGCTGTGGTTCGTCCGTCGTCGGCGGGTGAAGCGTCCGTTCGGCCGGCGGCTGTTCCTGGCCGACCTGGTCGGCGCGCTCGTCTTCGCCGCGGTCGGCGGGTTGCTGGCGATTCCGTTCTTCAAGGTCGCCGAGCTGCATCCGAACGCGGCGCGCTCACTCGCCGAGATCGACCTCTACTCGCCGCCGGCCAGCGGCTTCTTCACCGCGCCGGCCGAGTCCCGGGTCTGGGGCGGACTGCACGAGGGGGCGCGGGCGGTGCTGCCGTGGCATCCGGAGATGACGTTGCTGCCGGGCTTCGCGCTCTACGCGCTGGCCGCCGGCGGCTTGTTCTTCTCGGTCTGGCGGGTCCGCCACCGGCTCTTCCTGCTCGCCGGTGTGCTGGTGACGATGGCGCTGGCGATGGGCACCCGGTTCCTCGGCGGCCGGTTCACCTACGTGCCGCTCTTCGACTACCTGCCGGGCTGGAACGGGCTGCGGACGCCGGGCCGGATGATGCTCTGGACCACGCTGCTGCTCGGCCTGCTCGCGGCCGGCGCGGTCACCGCGTTCTGCATGCGGGTGCGTGAGCTGGCCGCCGAACGGGTCCCGCCGTGGCCGGGCCCTTGGCTGCGGCTGGCCACGCTGGTGCCGCTGGTGCTGGTGCTGGTCGAGGGGTTGAACGTCACGCCGCACCCGGTGGTGCCGCGGCAGCCGGCGGCGATGCGCACCGTCGACGGTCCGATGCTGGTGCTGCCCAGCAGCCAGAACCTCGACCAGCCGGTGATGCTCTGGTCGACCGACAGGTTCCAGCCGATGGTCAACGGTGGCAGCGGCTTCACCCCGAACTCCCAGGCCCAGGTCCGTGAGGCCACGGTCAGTTTCCCCGACTACGCCAGCATCGACTACCTCCGGCGGATCGGGGTCCGGAACGTGGTGGTGCTCCGGGACCAGCTCGGCGGCACCCCGTGGGAGGGGATGCTCGACCGGCCGGTGGAAGGGCTGGGCGTGACCCGGGAGCAGGTCGGCGAGGCGGTCGTCTACCGGCTGTGAGGCCGGCCGGGCCGCCTCGCGTCCCGGCCGGCGCGCCCCGCCGCCGCCGTCCCGGTCAGGCCGGAACGGGATCGACGGGGCGGTCGGCGGCGGCGCCGGAGCGCCAACGTTGGTGCCAGGGCGCGTCGGGTGCGCCGTCGAGCAACCCGCCGTCGGGGTCGTCGGCGTAGGTCTGCCGCACCGCGTCGCGCTCCGGTCGCAGGATGTCCCGGATGACGAAGCCGCAGAGCACCGCCACGGTGACCAGGCGCAGGGTGGACGCCAGCACGAAGACGCCCTCGGGGAAGACCGGCCGGGAGGTGGCGGTGCCGAGCAGTTCGCCGTAGAAGGCGGCGAAGTAGCAGACCTCGGCGAACTGCCAGGCCAGGAACGCGCCCCAGCGCGGCCGGGCGAGCACCGCCAGCGGCAGCAGCCAGAGCACGAACTGCTGCGACCAGACCTTGCTGAAGATCAGGAAGGCGGCGACGATCAGGAAGGCGACCGGGGCCAGCCGGGGCCGGCGCGGGGCGAGCATCGCGAGCGCGGCCACGCCGAGGCAGGCCAGCCCGAAGAGCAGGTACGACACCCAGTTGAGCGTGGAGATGTTGGCGTTGAGCCACTCGAACGGGCCGAGTTCACCGGGGGCGGACGGGCTGATCCGACCGTCCAGGTAGCGGCCGATGTACCAGAGCGTGCCCCAGTCGATGGGCCGGGTGGTGTTCAGGTCGAAGAACCGCCCCCAGCTCTCCCGGTAGGGGATCGCCACCGGCAGGTTGACCGCGACCAGCGTCACCAGCGCGGTGGCCGTGGTGACGAGCCCGGCCAGCAGCCGGCCGGCCCGCAACGTGAGCACCAGGATCGGGCCGAGGAGGAACAGCGGCCACATCTTCGCCGCGCCGCCGAGCCCGAGCAGCACGCCGGCCAGTCCGGGAAGCAGCATGCCGTACCGGTCGGGCCGGGCGCGCGCCCACGCCAGCAGGCCGAACGCGGCCAGGCCGACGGCGAGCAGGTCCCAGTTGACGGTGGCGGTGAGCACCAGGGCCGGGGCGAGCGCGAACAGGGCCGCGTCCCAGGGTCGTCGGCGGCGCAGGCTGAGGATGACCGCGACGGTGGCGACCGCGAGCGCGCCGAGCACCAGCGCGTTGAGGTTGTAGAACCACTGCCCCTGGTTGATGCCCGGGTTGTCGACGCCGAGGGCGTGCACCGGCAGGCCGAGCGCGCCCATGAAGTAGCCGGTCAGCACCGGGTATTCCACCGGGTGGTCGGCGTAGGGGACCTTGCCCTCGTTGAGCCCTTCGGCGTAGTAGAGCGCCAGCACGTCGGTGTAGCACATCCGGGTGTACTGGACGTTGTTCTGCCAGGCGCCGTCCTGGCAGGGCGACTTCTGCACCCAGTGCAGGGCGAGCGTGAGGCAGACCAGGGCCAGCACGATCCGCGCCGCAGTCCAGAACCGGCCCTCGCGACCGGCCGGCCGGTCGAGGGCGGTGGCGTGGTCACCGAGCGGCCCGCCGATCAGGCCGGACGTGCCCCGCACGAACCAGTCCGAGCGGGACGGATGGTCGGCGGTCGCTCCGGGTCGGGGCGACTCCCCGGACGCACCGGGTTCATCGATGCCTGCGGTCGACTGGGTGCTCATGGTGAGGCATCCTGCCGTACGTCGGGGGTGTCCGTCCCGCCGCGCGCGGAGAAATTCCGGTACGCGAAACGCGGCGGCGGCCGGACCGCTCGGGTCCGGCCGCCGCCGTCAGGGCTACGCGTCAGTTCGTCTGTCTGGTCGGTGGCGTGCTGGGCAGCACGCCACCGCCTCGGCCGCCGCCCCCGGGGAAGCCGGGGAGACCACCGCCCTGGTCGCCACCACCGCCCGGGTTACCGCCGCCGGGGTTACCGCCGCCCTGGTTGCCACCGCCCTGGTTGCCGTCGGGGCAGAACAGGCCCAGCGGATCGCAGGCGGGGCCGCCGGGGGTCGGCGGCGGCGGGGCCGGCATGTCGCCGTTGCCGACGTCGTCCTTGCCGATGTTCGCGGCCGGCGGGAAGTCGAGTTTCTCCTTGTCCTTCAACGCGTCGTTCATGAAGCGCTGGAAGATGGCACCGGGCATCTTGGCACCGCTGATCTTGTTGCCGTCCTTGTCCTTGATCGCCTTGCGGGCGTCCTTGTTGCCGACCCAGACCGCGGTGGCGAGTTGTGGCGTGTAGCCGATCATCCAGGCGTCGCCGTTGTCGAGCGTCTTCGCGTTCAACTCCCAGGTGCCGGTCTTCTCCGCGGCCTTCCGGCCGTCGTCGAGCCGCCGGTTCACCTGGCCCGGGTATTCCTCCAGCACCGAGGTGACGTCGGCGACGACGTCCTTCTTGATGCGTTGCTCCGGGGTGGTCTTCACCGTCTTGAGCACGTCCCACTTACCGGTGTCCGGGTTCTGCTTCTCGACCTTCCGGATGAAGTGCGCCTTGTTGTAGAAGCCCTGGTTGGCGAACGTGGCCACGCCGTTGGCGTGGTCGAGCACCGTGATCGGGTACTGGCCGTAGCCGATGACGTGGAAGAACGGATCGGGCGCGAGGTCCTTGGCGTCGTACTTGGCGAGGTCGTACGCCTTGGCGGGGTTGGTGTCCGTCCGCCACATGGTGCTGACGCCGGCCTTCTTGGCCATGTCGAGCACCTTGTCCGGGCCGATCTTCTCGGTGATGTAGTAGAACGGCACGTTCAGCGACTTGAGCGTCGACTGTTCGAGCGTGCAGGAGTTGCCGCAGCTGGCGTCGACACCCGCGTTGCTGACGGTGAACTCCATCTTGTCCGGCTTGAAGGACTTGCCCTTCCAGCGGGACTTCAGGGAGATGCCCTCGTCGAGGGCCGCCGCCAGCGTGTAGATCTTGAAGCTCGACCCGGGCGAGTGACCACCGCTGACCACGCCGTTGTCGACGTTCTTGCCGGCGTAGTCGGTGCCGGTGCCGTTGTCGCCGCCGTAGTAGGCGCGCACCTCGCCGTTACTGGGGTCGATCGACACCAGCGCCGCCATCAGGTTGCCCGGCTGGCCGGCCAGCTCGGAACCCTTCTTGGCCCGCTGCGCGGCAGCCACCGCGGCGCTCTGGACCTTGGCGTCGATGGTGGTGGTGACCCGGTAGCCGCCGCGGCTCAGCGCCTTGGCGCAGAGCGGATTCTTGTCGGTGACCTCGGCCTCGTTGTCGGTGCAGAGCTTCATCTCGCGCAGTTCCTGCGAGACGTAGTTGACGACGTTGCCGTACGGCGTGTCGATGCCGAAGCCGCCGGCGCTGTTCTTGGACGGCTTCTGAAGCGACTTGGTCGGGTACTCCGTGGGGTGCGGTGGCGTGTTCGGCGCGTCGAGCCACTTCTCGGTGATCATGCCGTTGATGACGTAGTTCCAGCGGTCCAGCGCGGCCTGCTGGTTGATCGCCGGGTCGTAGCCCTGGTGCGTGGCGCTCGGCTCGGGCTGCTTGATCAACGCGGCCAGCACCGCGCCCTCGGCGACGGTCAGCTTGGCGACGTCCTTGCCGAAGTACGTCCGCGCCGCCGCCTGGATGCCGTACGCGCCGCGCCCGAAGTAGATCACGTTCAGGTAGTGCTGCATGATCACGCTTTTGTCGTACTTGTCGTTCAGCTTGGAGGCGAGAATCGCCTCCTTCACCTTGCGGCCGTACGTGTCCTGGTTCAGGTTGTCGAACGCGTTGCGCGCGTACTGCTGGGTGATGGTCGAGGCACCCTGCTTGTCGCCACCGCTGACGTTGTTCCAGGCGGCCCGCGCGATGCCCTTGTAGTCCACGCCGGAGTGGCGGTAGAAGTTCCGGTCCTCCGCCGCCGCGACCGCGTGCTGGACCCACACCGGGATCTGCTGGATGGTGACCAGCTGCCGGTTCTGGTCGCCGATCCGCGCGATGGGCGTCTTGCCGGTCCGGTCGTAGATGGTGGTGGACAGCGGGGGGATGGTGTCCTCCGGCAGCAGCACCTTCTGCGAGTACCAGGTGAAGCTCACGACGCCGATGCCGGCGAGCATGATGAACACGGCGAAGCCGGCAATCAGCATGTTGAGCCGACGGCGCTTCTTCGACCGGGCCGGGTCGTCACCGCGACCGCCCCGCGCCGGGCCGAGGGGCACGCCCGGGCCACCGGGGCCGCCCGGGCCACCGCCGCTGAAGCCGGGCACGCCGGCCCGGGCCACCGCGGCCCGACCGCCGACCGGCGCCGCGCCGACGCTCGCCCGCCCGGCCCCGCCCACGCTCGCCGCGCCCACCGAGGCGCGTCCGGCCGGGCCGGCCGGGGAGACCGGGACCGACGCCCGACCGGCGCCCGCGCGCCCGGAGACGCCGGGTGCCGGCGAGACGGGCACCGAGGCCCGGCCCGCGCCGGCCCGGCCGACCGGGGCCGCGCCGGCGGTGCCGCGGGGCGCCGGTGGCACGCCGCTGACCGGGGCTCGGCCGCCGGCGCCGCGTGGCGTGACCGAGGCGCGCGCCGAGGCACCGCCCTCCGGGGCGCCGGACCAGCCGTTCCCGCGCGGGCTCCGCTCGGAGCCGGGGTCGCCGTTCGGGCCCGGGATCTGGGCCCGCCCACGCGAAGAACTGGAATCGCCGTAGTTCATTCCTCACACCCTGCCGGTCGCGGTGGGACGCGGGGGCGTCGCCACCGGGTTGCCGTGAGCTGAAACACGGGACGCTACCTGCCGGCCCTGCCGGCGCGCGCCCGTCAAATGCGAGCTATTCGGACCAATCACGCTTAACGGCTGTCGCTCGTGCCGCCCGGACAACGGGCCGGCGACGATCGGGACAGCCGTGTTCACCGTTGCGCCTCTCGCCTTCGCCGAGGGGTGGAGCCGTCGGCCACGGCCACCCCGGTCGCGTCCCCCGCCTCGCCCGCGAGACCGTCCCGGCCGAGCAGGAACTGCTCGACGAGATGGTTCCAGTCGCAGCCGGGGCAGACCTCCACCACGAACACCTGGAACTCACGCAACGTCATGGCCAGGACGGGCAACTCCGCCCGGGTACGCGCCTGGCCCGCCGACTGCTTGAGTTCGTCACCGTAAATGTAGTGGACGTGGATCAGGTTCTCGCTACGGCAGATCGGGCAGCGATGATCGGTCGGCTCGCCGTGGAAGTGGGCGGCGTTCTTCAGGTACGGCGAGGCGTCACAGACGTCGTACGTGCCGATCCGACCGGCGAGAAGCTCACGCAGCACCGCTCGCTTCTGGAGCGAGTAGTCGACCACCTGGCGCTGCGTACGCATGCGGCAAAGGGTACGCGCTCCGGCGAACCGAGGCGACCATGGTCACGATCAGTGACGATCGCGTCGCGTAACCCGGGGTTTGCCCTGGCCACCCCCGTCCGCTAACGTGCGATGTATCGGCCCGATACATCGCGGTGGTTAGCCCTCCACGCAGGGGGAAAGAAGGGATGGCGCCCGTGCTCGAGTTCGCCATCCTGGGCCTCCTGCAGGAGGCTCCGATGCACGGCTACGAGCTGCGCAAGGAGTTGACCGCCAAGCTCGGCGCCATCCGGGCGGCGATCAGCTACGGCTCGCTCTACCCGACCCTGCGCCGGCTGCAGGCGGCGGGATGGATCACCGAAGCCGCCGAGACACCCGCGACCGCCGAGGAGGTTCCCGCGCTGACCAGCCGACGCGGTCGGGTGGTCTACACCATTACCGCGGAGGGCAAGGAACGCTTCGCCCAGCTGATAGCGCAGGCTGGACCCGAGACGTACGACGACACGGGCTTCGGCGTGCACTTCGCGTTCTTCGCCCGGACCGACCAGGCCACCCGGCTCCGGATCCTGGAAGGTCGCCGTCGCAAGATCGAGGAGCGTCGCGAGGGTCTTCGCGACGTGCTCGGCCGGGCGGCCGAGCGCCTCGACGCGTACACCCTGGAACTGCAGCGCCACGGGCTCGACGCCTGCGAGCGCGAGGTCCGCTGGCTGGAGGAGCTCATCGCCAACGAGCGCTCCGGCCGGGCCCCGGCCGCCCCGGACACCGGGACGGCCACGGGCCGAGGAGACAACGACAGCCCGCCCACGCCTGGAACGTCCAGGACAGAGCGGCCGTGATGAAGAAGAAGGAGGCAGACGCTATGGGCTCCGTCCGCGTCGCCATCGTCGGTGTGGGTAACTGCGCCTCGTCCCTCGTACAGGGCGTGGAGTACTACCGGGACGCCGACCCGAACGACCGCGTCCCGGGTCTCATGCACGTCACCTTCGGCGACTACCACGTCTCGGACGTGACGTTCGTCGCGGCGTTCGACGTGGACGCCAAGAAGGTGGGCATGGACCTCGCGGAGGCGATCGTCGCCAGCGAGAACAACACGATCAAGCTGTGCGACGTCCCGCCGACCGGCGTGACCGTGCAGCGCGGCCCGACCTTCGACGGCCTGGGCCAGTACTACCGCGAGATCGTCGAGGAGTCGGACGCCAAGCCGGTCGACGTGGCCCAGGCGCTGCGCGACGCGCAGGTCGACGTGGTCGTCTCCTACCTGCCGGTGGGTTCCGAGCAGGCCGACAAGTTCTACGCCCAGGCCGCGATCGACGCCGGCTGCGCGTTCGTCAACGCCCTGCCGGTCTTCATCGCCTCCGACCCGGAGTGGGCGCAGAAGTTCACCGACGCCGGTCTGCCGATCGTGGGTGACGACATCAAGAGCCAGGTCGGCGCCACCATCGTGCACCGCGCGCTGGCGAAGCTCTTCGAGGACCGCGGGGTCGAGCTGCTGCGCACGTACCAGCTCAACTTCGGCGGCAACATGGACTTCATGAACATGCTGGAGCGCAACCGCCTGGTCTCCAAGAAGATCTCGAAGACCCAGTCGGTGACCTCGCAGATCCCGCACGAGATGAGCAAGAGCGACGTGCACATCGGCCCGTCCGACCACGTGCCGTGGCTGGACGACCGCAAGTGGGCGTACATCCGCCTGGAGGGCCGCTCCTTCGGTGACACCCCGCTCAACGCGGAGCTGAAGCTCGAGGTGTGGGACTCGCCGAACTCGGCAGGTGTCATCATCGACGCCGTCCGCGCCGCGAAGATCGCGCTGGACCGGAAGATCGGTGGCCCGATCCTCTCCGCCTCCTCGTACTTCATGAAGTCCCCGCCGGAGCAGTACGCCGACCACGACGCGCACGCCGCCGTCGAGGCGTTCATCGCCGGCGAGATCGAGCGCTGACGCGCCGTACCGCATGAAGGAAGAAGGCCGGGTCCGCGCGGACCCGGCCTTCTCCTTTCGCGTACGTCAGGACCAGGCGCGGCGCAGCGCCCCGGCCGCCTCCAACTCCAGCAGCGTCACCTTGCGCGGCAGCCCGCCGCCGAAGCCGACCAGCTTGCCGCCTGCCCCGACGATCCGGTGGCAGGGCACGATCACCGGCACCGGGTTGCGGTTGCACGCCACCCCCACCGCCCGAGCGGCACCCGGATCACCGAGCGCCTTCGCCACCTCGCCGTAGGTGGTCGTCTCCCCGTAGGGAATGCGTGTCATCTCGCGCCAGACCGCGCGCTCGAACTCCGAGCCGCGGGGCGCCGACACCGGCACGTCGAACTCGGTCAGCTCGCCCGCGAAGTAGGCCCGCAGCTCCGCCACGGCCTGCCGGGCCAGGTCGTCACCGGGCTCCTCGTCGGCCGAGGCCACCCGGCCGAAGTGCGCGCCACGCACGGCGTCGGCGTCCGTGCCGACGGAGAACTCCCCGATCGGCGAGTCGAGCACTGTCCAGCGCATGGCACCCATTCTCGCGCGGCGGGCAAAGTTTCCCGCACACCGGGCGTCTGAGAGACGGAGGTGGACGGTGGCCGAGGTCGACCGGGAGTTCACCGCGTTCGTCAACGAGCGCGGAGCGGCCCTGCTACGGGTCGCGTACGCGCTCGCCGGCAACCAGCACGCGGCGGAGGACCTGCTGCAGAACGCGCTGGCCAAGGCGTACGCCCGGTGGCCCCGGATCCGCGGCGACGCGGAGCCGTACGTGAAACGGATCCTCTACCACGACCAGGTCTCCGGCTGGCGGCGGCGGGCGCGACGCGCGGAGGTCCCGGTGGCCGACCTGCCGGAACGACCGGCGGCCGGTGACGACAGCGACCTGCGGCTGCTGTTGCGCGACGCGCTGCGCGCGCTGCCGCCCCGCCAGCGGGCCGTGTTGACGCTGCGCTACCTGGAGGACCTGAGCGTCGAGCAGACCGCCGCGATGCTCGGCTGCCGGCCGGGCACCGTGGCCAGTCAGAGCGCGAAGGCGCTGGCTCGGTTCCGGCAACTCGTGCCGGCGCTCGACGAGCTGACCACCCCGGCGGAGGTGACCCGATGAGCACGTCGCTGGACGAGACGCTCCGCACGGCCGTACGCGCCCTGGCCGACGACGCAGTGCCCGCGCCGGACCTGGCCTGGCGGGCGCTCGGGCACGGCCGACGGCTCCGCCGCCGCCGGCGGGTCGCCGCGACCGCCGCCGTGCTGGTCGCCGTGGTCGCGGTGACCCTGCCGTTCGTGCTGCTGCGCCCCCGCCCCGCGCCGCCGCCCACCGCACCGCCGGTCACCGCCGTCCCGTCGCCGGTGATCCGGTCGGCGCCGGGCGCGAACTGGTCGAACGGCCCGTTGACACTGCCGGGCGGCTGGGTGGTCACCAGCCTGAACGAGGTCGCCAAGTCGAACGGGAAGTCCGACCGGGCACGCGGCCGTTACCTCGTCAACGGCCGCTACGACGCGGTCCTCCCCGCCCCGACCGGGTCGCTGGTCGCGGTCTGGGACGACGACCGACCCCGCCAGGTCGGGCTCGTCGACCTGGCGCGCGGGACGACGCGTTGGTACGAGCCGGGTCGTGCGCTCGGCGCGCCGAACTGGTCGCCGGACGGCCGGCGCCTGGTGTTCACCAGCCAGCGGGTCGACCACTTCGGCTTCGTCGTGCTGAACGCGAAGGGCGCCGGCCGCACCCACGCCGTCGACACCGACGAGTTCCTCTGCACCGACCACTGCTTCTTCCTCTGGAGCCGGGACGGACGGGAGGTGCTGCTCCAGCAGACCGACCCGGGCCGCCCCCGGTCCGAGTCGGCCCGGCACCCGCGCCGGGGCGTGCAGTTCTTCTCCGCCGACACCGGCCGGCCCACCCGCTTCGAGCCGTTACCCGGTGACCCGGCCGGGCCGTGGGCCTGGTCGCCGGACGGGAAACTGGTGGTCGTCCAGGGGCAGCGGGAGCCGCTGCTGGTGGAGGCGGCGACCGGCCGGGTGGTCAACGCGCTGCCCGCTGCCGACGCCGTCTGGGCCGGCCCCGATCGGCTGCTCTACCGGCGGCCGAACGGCTCGCACGAGTTCGTGTACGCCGACACCACCGGCCGGGAGCTGGTCCGCCAGCCGCTGCCGGAGGAGTTCCGCCTCGCCGAGGTGACCATCGCGCCGGGCTGAGCGGTCGCTGAGGGTTCGCTGTACGCAGTGGATGTTGCGCGATGTCGATACTGTGCAGGTCGTGGCCACGGGGACGCTCATCTTCCTGATCATCGGTGGAGCCGGTGTCGGAGTGCTGACGCTCGCCCTGCTCGGTTCGGGAGTGCTGCACCTCGGCCACCCGGACGTCGACGGGCCGGTGTCGCTGGAGGCGGTCGCCGGGTTCACCGGAGCGTTCGGGTTCGGCGCCGCGATCGTCAACGAGCTGCTCGGGGGGCGTACCTCCGGGATGATCGCGGCGGCGGCGGCCGGCGGCGTGCTCGCCGCCGTGCCCACCGGCTGGCTGGCGACCCGACTGAGCCGCGCGGCCCGCAACATGCGCACCGACGCCACCCCCACCCGTGACCACCTGACCGGCGCGATCGGCCTGGTGGTGACCCCGATCCCCGTCGGCGGCTACGGCGAGGTCCGGGTACGCCTCGCCGGCCAGCCGGTCAAGCTCAACGCCCGGGCCGACCAGCCCATCGGAATCGGCGCCCGGATCTTCGTGGTCGAAGCGCTCAGCGAGACCAGCGTGCACGTCGAGACCTACTGAATCCCTCAACAGACGGGAACCCCCATGCCCCTGCTCGTCGCCATCGGCGGCGCGGTCCTCCTCGCCGTCCTGCTCGTGTTCTTCGTGCTCTCCCGGATCAAGGTCGCCGGGCCGAACGAGGCGTTCATCGTCACCGGCCGCAAGGGCCGGACCACCCAGACCGCCGACGGCATCCGATCCACCGACATGTCCGGGCAGAAGGTCGTGCTCGGCGCCTCGGTCTTCGTGCTGCCGGTGGTGCAGAAGCTCCAGTCCCTCGACCTGTCCAGCCGACGCATCGACGTCGGCATCCGGGGCGCGGTGAGCAAGCAGGGCATCCGTGCCGACCTGCACGGCGTCGCGATCGTCAAGGTCGGCGGCACCGAGGACGCGATCCGGGCCGCCGCCCAGCGCTTCCTGCACCAGCAGGACGAGATCGACAACTTCACCCGGGAGGTGCTGGCCGGCGCGCTGCGCTCGATCGTCGGCCGGCTCACCGTCGAGGAGGTCATCCGGGACCGGGCCGCGTTCGCCAGCGCGGTGGCCGAGGAGGCCGAGCACTCGATGACCAACCAGGGCCTGGTGCTGGACACGTTCCAGCTCCAGGACATCCTGGCCGAGGGCTCATACCTGGCCGACCTGGGCCGGCCCGAGGCCGCCCGGGTGCTCAAGGACGCGGCCATCGCCGAGGCCCGGGCCCGGCAGGCCGCCGAGCAGGAGCGGCTGCTCGCCGAGGAGGCGATCGCCGAGGCGAACCGGAACCTGTCGCTCAAGCAGGCCGGCATCCAGGCCGAGATCGACGCGGCGAAGGCGAAGTCGGCAGCGGCCGGTCCGCTCGCCCAGGCCGAGCGGGACCAGGCGATCCTCTCCGAGCAGCAGAAGGTGGCCGAGCGCAACGCCGAGCTGAAGCAGCGCCAGCTCGACACCGAGGTGCGCAAGCCGGCCGACGCCCAGCGGTACAAGGTGGAGCAGGAGGCCGAGGCGGCCCGCAACGCGGCGGTGCTGCGCGCCGACGCCGAGCGGCAGGCCACCATCGCCGCCGCCCAGGCCGTCGCCGAGCAGTCCCGGCTCACCGGTGAGGGTGAGCGGGCCCGCCGGGCCGCGCTGGCCGAGGCGAACGCGATCGAAGGCGCCAAGGAGGGCGAGGCCGAGCAGCGCCGGCGCTCCGCGATCGCCGAGGCGGTCGAGCGGGAGGGCCAGGCCGAGGCCGCGGCCATCCTGGCCAAGGGGCAGGCGGAGGCCGACGCGATGGCCCGCAAGGCCGAGGCGTTCGCCGCGTACGGCGAGGCCGCGGTGCTGGACCTGCTGGTCAAGGTGCTGCCCGAGGTGGTCGGCGCGGCCAGCGCCCCGATCGGCGCGATCGACAATATGACCGTCATCTCCACCGACGGCGCCTCCTCGCTGACCAAGTCGGTGGCCGGGAACGTCGCCCAGGGCCTCCAGCTCGGCAGCGACCTGACCGGCATCGACCTGGCCGGGCTGCTGGCCCGGCTGGGCGGCGCGCACACCAACGGCAAGAGCACGGTGGACGGCAGCACCGTCAACCCGTGACGAACGACGGCGCCCGCCGGTTCCCCTCGGGGAGCCGGCGGGCGCCGTCGTGTGTGGTGCCGGTCAGAGCACGGCGAAGACGAACTTCTCGCCGTTGCCCAGGCCCAGCGTCGCGCTGTTCAGGTTGATCGCGCGGCTGGCGATGAGCCGGGTGCCACCGGTGCTGCCGGCGGTGACCGCCTTGCCGTTGGCGTTCGCCCGCAGGTAGACCGAGCCGTCGGCGTTGTAGTCGACGAAGTCGAAGACCTCCCAGGCGCCGGGTGACGTGGCCCGGGCGATCAGCGGCTTGCTGCCGCCGCTCTCCGCGGTGACGAACTTCTTGTTGACCAGCGCACGCAACGTGAAGTAGCCGTCGCCGACGCTGACGACCTCGTACTTCTCCCACGCGCCGACCGCCGTGGACCGGGCGATCAGCGGCAGCGTGCCGCTGTTCTCCGCGGCCACGTACTTGCCGTTGGCCACCGCCTTGATGCCGACGACCGGGGCGGCGGCGTCGAAGTCGAACTTCTCCGCGGTGCCGATGGAGGTCTTGCTGGCGATCAGCGCGGTGGTGGTGTTCGAGGCGGTGACGTACTTCCCGTTGACCACCGCCTTCAGGCTGACGGTGCCGTCGGCGTTGGTGACGATCTGGAACTTCTCCCAGGCGCCGATCGAGGCGGCGCGGGCGAGCAGCGGCCTGCTGCCGCCACCGTCCGCGCTGACGAACTTGTTGTTCGCCTTCGCGCGCAGCCCGTAAAGGCCGCTGCCGGCGTCCACCACGTCGTACCTCTCCCAGGCGCCGGCCTCGGTGCCGCGCGCGACCAGCGGCTTGCTGCCGCTGCTCTCCGCCGTCACGTAGCGGCCGTTGCTCCGGGCCTTCAGGCCGTAGGACTCGCGGGCGACCACGGCGTTGCCGACGTGCAGGAGCCGGTCGACCGAGCCCATGGTGTCGTGCACCGCGCCGGCGATGCTGGTGTCCACGATCGAGTCGCGTACCTGCTGCGGGGTCCAGTCCGGGTGCGCCTCCAGCAGCAGCGCGGCGGCGCCCGCGACGTGCGGGGAGGCCATCGAGGTGCCGCTCATCGACTCGGTGCCGGAGGCGGTGCCGGCCTTCGCCGACACGATGCCGGCACCCGGGGCGTAGGTGTCCAGGCAGCGGCCGAAGTTGGAGAACCAGGCCCGCATGTCGATCCGGTCGGTGGCGCCGACCGTGATGGCCGCCGGGACGCGTGCCGGCGTGATCCCGCAGGCGTCCTTCCAGCTGTTGCCGGCCGCGATCGCGTAGCTGATGCCGGCGGCGATGGAGCGGCTGATCGCGTCGTCGACCGCCTGGTCGACGCCGGGGAAGCCCAGGCTCATGTTCGCCACGGACGGCCCGGTGGCGTGCGCGGTCACCCAGTCGATGCCGGCGATCACGTCCTCGCTGTCGCCGCCGCCGGCGCAGTCGAGCACCCGGACCGCGACCAGCTTGACGTCCTTGGCCACGCCGTACTTCGTGCCGCCGATGGTGCCGGCGACGTGCGTGCCGTGCCCGTCGCAGTCCTGCGCGACGTCGTCGGAGTCGACCGCGTCGTAGCCGTTCACGGCCCGCCCGCCGAAGTCCTGGTGGGCGATGTCGATGCCGGTGTCGATGACGTACGCGGTCACCCCGGCGCCGGTCGCCGGGTAGGTGTAACGGCCGTCGGCCTTCGCCTTGGCCTGGTCGATCCGGTCCAGGCCCCAGGGCGGGGTGCTCTGGGTGCCGGTGGCCGTCGCGCGTTGGACCTGCTGGACGTACGCGACGTCGGGGTCTGCGGCGAGACGCTCGGCCTGCCGGCGGTCCATGCTGGCGGAGTAGCCGTGCAGCGCCTTGCCGAACACCCGGCGGACGGAACCGCCGTGCTCGCCGGCGAGGGCCGACGCGGCGGACTTCACCTTGGCCGGGGTGGCCTTGCCGTTCTTGAGGACGACGATGTAGCGGCCGGGCACCGCCCCGGCCGTGTCGGCGCCGCGGACCGGGCCGCGCTTCGGGCCGTCCGGCGCGGCAGACGCCGGGCCGGCGGTGGCGGCGCAGAGGATGGAGGTGGCGGAGGTGAGGGCGAGCCCCACCAACGCGGAGCGGCGCAGCGCGCCGTGGCGTGACACTGAATGGACTCCCCGTCTCCAGCGACCGTCCGGAGCGGACGGGCGGATGCGATCAGGACAGCCGCGCCCGTCGGGCCGGGGGGCTGGTGATGACCAACATCATGCGGGAAAGATCGACCGGACCACGTCATCCGTTCGGTCGACACGCCGGCGTATCGTCGTCGATTTTCCGCCGGGGCCGACGATCAGCCGACGATGCCCTCGGCGCGCGCCCAGCGCAGCAGCTCCGCCTCGGCCTCGTCGCGGTCCAGCGGCCCGCGCTCCAGTCGCAGCTCCTTGAGGTGCTGCCAGGCGCGCCCGACCACCGGGCCCGGCGGCACGCCGAGCAGCTCCATGATCGCGTTGCCGTCCAGGTCCGGCCGGACCCGGGCCAGATCCTCCTCGGCGGCGATCCGGGCGATCCGCTCCTCCAGCGCGTCGTAGTCGGCCGCGAGCTGGGCCGCCTTGCGCCGGTTACGGGTGGTGCAGTCGGAGCGGGTCAGCTTGTGCAGTCGGGACAGCAGGTCACCGGCGTCGGTGACGTACCGGCGCACCGCCGAGTCGGTCCACTCGCCCCGGCCGTACCCGTAGAAGCGCAGGTGCAGCCCGACCAGCTTGACCACCTGGGAGGTGACGTCCTTGGGATAGCGCAGCGCCTTCATCCGGGCCTTGGTGAGCCGGGCGCCGACCACCTCGTGGTGGTGGAAGCTGACCCGGCCGTCCCCGCCGACCGCCTTGGTGCCGGGCTTGCCGACGTCGTGCATGAGCGCGGCCATCCGCAGCACGAAGTCGCAGCCGTCGGACTCCATCGACATGGCGTTGGTGACCACGGTGAGGGTGTGCTCGTAGACGTCCTTGTGCTGGGCGTGCTCGTCGATCGTGAGCTTGAGGCCGGTCAGCTCCGGGAGGAAGCGCTCGGCCAGGCCGGTGTCGACGAGCAGGCGCAGGCCGGTCACCGGGTCGGCGCCGCACAGCAGCTTGGTGAACTCGTCCCGGATCCGCTCGGCGGTGATCCGGTCGAGGTCGGACGCCATCCGGGTCATCGCGGCGCGGACGTCGGGGTGGACGGCGAAGCGGAGCTGGGCGGCGAACCGGGCCGCGCGCAGCATCCGCAGCGGGTCGTCGCGGAACGACTCCTGCGGCGTCCCGGGGGTACGGATGATCTTGGCGGCCAGGTCGGCCAGGCCGCCGTACGGGTCGGTGAACCGGTGGTCGGGGAGGCTCACCGCCATCGCGTTGACGGTGAAGTCGCGGCGCTTCAGGTCCTCGGTCAGGCTGGTGCCGTACTGCACCACCGGGTTGCGGCTCACCTGGTCGTAGACCTCCGCCCGGAAGGTGGTGATCTCCAGGGTGAGCCCGTCGCGCTGGCAGGCGATGGTGCCGAACTCACGCCCGGTTTCCCAGATCGACTCGGCCCAGCCGCGTACGACCTTCACCGTCTCGTCCGGGTGGGCGTCGGTGCAGAAGTCGAGGTCGTTGCCGAGCCGGCCGAGCAGCGCGTCCCGGACGGAGCCGCCCACCAGGTGCAGTTCGTGACCGGCCCGGGCAAAGCGCCGGCCCAGCTCGTCGGCGACCGGGGAGACGCGGAGCAGTTCGGCGACGGCGTTGCGCTGCGCGGCGGTCAGCTCGTGGCGTTCGGCGGCGGACGCGGAGGCGGAGGCTTCGGACATGGGATCGCCAGCCTATCGGGCCGGGGGTGGATCGACCGCGCCGGGCGCGGGTAACCGGCCGAGGTTGACTAAGGTTCCGGTTGTGCGGGGCCGTCGGGGCCCGGTTCCGGCGTACCCCTGGAGGCTGGCAGATGAGCGGCGGCGGGCTCTACCGCAGCGCGAACGCGCACGACGGCGGCCTGCCGCCGGACGACGGCGCCACCTTCATCTCGGCCGAGCCGCTGAACCAGCCCGGCGCCGAGGCGGTCGCGCCGCCGCAGGAGATCGTCGCCGAGACCAGCGCCGCGGCGAACAGCGCGGTGATGGCGATCGGCAGCCTGGTCAGCCGGGGTACGGGCTTCATCCGCAACCTGATGATCGGCGCCGCGCTCGGTGGCGCGCTGGTCGGCGACGCCTACACCACCGCGATCTTCCTGCCGAACCAGGTCTACGAGTTCCTGCTCGGCGGCGTGCTCACCAGCGTGCTGATCCCGGTGCTGGTCCGGCGGCGCAAGTCCGACCCGGACCGGGGCGAGGCGTACTCGCAGCGGTTGCTCACGCTCGCCGTGCTGGCACTGGCGGCCGTCGCGCTGATCGCCATGGCCGGGGCCTCGGTGCTCACCGCCATCTATGCGGGCGGCAAGGACCAGGACTACCAGGGCCTGGTCACCGGACTGTCGTACCTGATGCTGCCGATGCTGTTCTTCACCGGCGTGAGCGCGCTGATCGCCGCGGTGCTGAACACCCGCGGGCACTTCGCCGCCCCGATGTGGGCGCCGATCCTGAACAACCTGGTGGTCATCGCCGTCTGCGGGATCTACATCGCGGTCTTCGGCGCCAAGATCATCCAACCCGGCGAGATGAGCTGGGAACGGGTCCTGCTGATCGGCGGCGGCACGCTGCTCGGCGTCGCGGTCCAGACCGCCGGGCTGCTGCCCGCGCTGCGCAAGGTCGACTTCCGGTGGAAGTGGCGGTTCGACTTCCGCGCGCTCGGCCTGGCGGAGCTGGCCCGACTCGGCGGCTGGATGTTCTGCTACGTCGGGGTCAACCAGCTCGGCCTCTTCGTCGTGGTCAACCTGCTCACCCGGGCCGCCGGGGGCAAGAACGCCGGTCTGCTGATCTACAACAACGTGTTCCTGCTGCTGATGATGGCGCACGGCATCATCGCGGTCTCGATCATCACGGCACTGATGCCCCGGATGAGCGCGGCCGCCGCCGAGGGCCGGTTCGCCGACGTCACGGCCGACCTGTCCCGCGGCACCCGGATGGTCACCGCGGTGCTGGCCCCGATCGCGGTCTGCTACGCCGTACTGGCCGGGCCGATCTCCGTGATGGTGTTCCGCTACGGCGCCTTCGACGGCGACAACGCGGTGGCCACGTCGACGGTCCTGCTGGTGGCGGCGCTCGGGCTGGTGCCGTTCGCGGTCAGCCAGCTCTTCACGTTCGCCTTCTACGCGCTGCCCGACACCCGCACCCCGGCGCTGATCAACATCCCGGTGGTGATCCTGCGGGTGCTGCTCCAGGTGGGCCTCTTCCTGATCTTCTCGAACACGTTCGCGGCGGCCGGGATGATGCTCGGCAACGCGGTGTCGTACCTGGCCGCGGCGATCATCTCGGCCATGCTGCTGCGGCCCCGGGTGGGCCGGATCGGGCTGGGCCGGATCATGAAGACCCTCGGTCGGGTGGTGGTGGCCGCGCTGGGTGCCGCGCTGGTCGGGGTGCTCGTGGTCGCGGTGCTCCCCGGCGACCCGGAGGGCCTGAGCCGGCTGGCCGCGGCGGTCCAACTGGTGATCGGCGGCGCGGCGATCGGCGGGACGTACCTCGGCCTGGCCATGCTGCTGCGGATCGGTGAGATCACCGAGGTGGTGGGGATGGTGCGGCGGCGGCTCGGGCGCTGAGCCCGCCACGCCGGACCGTCGTGACCGACGGTGAACGAGGATCACCAGGCTGGGGATACGGCTGTGGATAACTCGGGATTCCGCCGTCCAGTGGGCCTCTCGGCCTGTGGACAACCAACCGTACGGCTGAGGGTGCCCAGGCCGGGGCGGGGAAAGCAGGAGCACGCCACACCGGTACGCCCCTGCGCCGCTCACTTGCCGTCAACCTCTAGATTGGCGGTGCGTGTCCGCGGTGACTGGCTTCCCACCGGCCGCAGCGGGAAGATGACATGTCGGAGAACCGGGCATCCCGGGTAAGGTCGCACTCGACGGGTACGTCCGGCGTCGACGTCGACCGTGCCGGTTCCACCGAAGCCAGAGCGGGAAACCACATGCCCAGCAACACGGGTCCATCGATCGACACGATCACCGAGGGAGGACGGGTGACCCAGGTCGGCGAGGGTCAGGAAGCGGAGGAAACCTCTCCGGCGGTCGTGACCCTCGGTGCTCCCACCGTCGGTGAGCTCCTCGCCGAGCGCTACGAGCTGGTCGAGCACATCAACAACGACAGCGCCGGCCGGCTGGTCTGGCGCGGTGTCGACGTGGTGCTGCGCCGGCCCGTCGCGGTGGTCCTCCGCTATCCGGGTGGCGACTCCGCCACCGAGATGCTCCAGGCCGCGGTCGCCGCGAGCCGGGTGATCCATCCCAACCTGGTCGGCGTCTACGACGCCATCGACGAGGACGACCGGGCCTACGTGGTACGCGAGTGGGTCGACGGTCAGTCGCTGCGCGAGATGGTGGCCGCCGACGGTCCGCTGGACCCGGCCCGCGCCACCGCGATCG
Organism: Micromonospora sp. WMMC241; assembly: GCF_027460165.1. Classification (NCBI taxonomy): domain Bacteria; kingdom Bacillati; phylum Actinomycetota; class Actinomycetes; order Micromonosporales; family Micromonosporaceae; genus Micromonospora; species Micromonospora sp. WMMC241. The sequence goes on along the minus strand of NZ_JAPZBF010000001.1, from coordinate 6,573,526 downwards.
GCAACGCCGTCGCCAGCGCGCTGGCCGCAGTGCACGCCACCGGCATGGTGCACGGCAACATCCACCCCGGCACGGTGATGATCAGCGACGACGGCCGGGTGGTGGTGGCCGACGCGCGCACCGACGGGGCGGACAGCCAGGAGAACGACCTGCGGGCCGTCGGCGGGGTGCTCTACTTCGCCCTGACCGGGCACTGGCCGCACGGGGAGGCCCCGCTGCACGGCGCCACCGCCGGGCACGGTCGGGCCGCCCTGCCCGACGCCGTGCGGGACTCCGCCGGCGGCATCGCCGCGCCCCGCCAGGTGCGCGCCGGGGTGCCGGCCTATCTCGACGACCTCACCATGGACCTGCTCGACCCGGAGATCGCCCCGCCCTCGTCGGACGTGCTGTCCGCCGAGCTGAGTCGGCTCGACATCCCGGCCGACGAGCAGTTCCTGGAGCAGGCCGGGCCGTTGCGCTTCACCGCCGATCCCGGCGAGGAGCCGTCCCCGCTGGCCGCGGCCGGCGGCCGCAAGGTGGCGCTCGGTGTCGCCGGCCTGCTGGCGGTGGCCCTGGTCGGGCTGTTCATCGGGATCAACGTGCTCGGTGGCGGCGACGACGGCGGCAAGGAGCCGGTGTCCCAGCCCTCCAACAGCGCCCCCGCCACGGGCGGCGGCAGCAGCGAACCCGAAGCGCCCGCCGCCCGCAAGCTCAACGTCCAGGACGTCCGGATCATCGATCCGAAGAGCAAGGACCGCGCCGAGGTGCGCGACGCCGAGAAGGTCATCGACGGCACCGACGAAGAGGGCTGGGAGACCCAGACCTACCGGAACAACGGCAAGTTCGGCGGCCTCAAGGACGGCATGGGCATCTGGATCGACCTGGGCGCCCCGCACACGGTCAAGTCGGTGCAGGCCACGCTGTCGTCCGCAGGCGCGGCCGCCGAGCTGCGCACCGGCACCAACGGCGACTTCCCGTCCAGCTCCACCGGGGACAAGCAACTCGTCGCGGCCTACCCCACGGTGATCGGGCAGCCGTTCGAGAGCAGCGACTCCGGCACCAACATGATCTTCAACGGGTTCGACCCCGCCAAGAAGTACCAGTACCTCCTCTTCTGGATCACCGAGCTGCCGGAGAAGGACAGCGGCGGCTGGAAGCTGGGGGTTCAGGAGATCACGGTCCAGGGCTCGTGAGCCGCCCGCCGTACCCCCGTCGCCACCTCCCCCGGACGTGGTGATGGCGGGTCCCGGCGCGCGCACCTCCGGGCCGGCGACCGGCGACGGGCTGCCGGCCGGGTCCGACCTGGAGCTGCTCCGGGCCCACGTGGCCGGCGACCGGGACGCCTTCACCGAGCTGTTCCACAGGCATCGCGACCGGCTCTGGGCGGTGGCCCTGCGGACGATCGGCGACCGCGAGGACGCGGCCGACGCGCTCCAGGACGCGATGCTGTCGGCGCACCGCGCCGCGGCCCGCTTCCGGGGCGACTCGGCGGTCACCACCTGGCTGCACCGCATCGTGGTGAACGCGTGCCTGGACCGGATGCGGCGACGCCAGACCCACGCCACCGTCCCGCTGCCGGACGGGGTGCACGACGACGGGGAGCCCGGTCGGCACACCGGTGGGGTGGAACCGGCCGCGCCCGCCCGCGACCACGACACGGCGCTGGTGGTCCGGCAGGCGCTCGCGGCCCTGCCGGCGGAGCAGCGGGCGGCGCTCGTCCTGGTCGACGTGCAGGGCTACCCGGTGGCCGAGGTGGCCCGGATCCTCGGCGTCGCCGAGGGCACGGTGAAGAGCCGGTGCGCCCGCGGTCGGGCCCGGCTCGCCGTGGTCCTCGGGCACCTGCGTACCGGCTCGGACGACCCGACGGACGTGCCCCGGGTCACGGCGGGGAACCGCAGGCCGCCCGAGGGCGTCGGATCCTCGTCGGGGCACGCCCGACCGGACGCCAGCCAGGAGGAGCCGTGAGTTCCCGCCAGTTCAGCGAGGTCGACCACGACCTGCTCGCCGACTACCTCGGCGGGGCGCTGGACGGCACCCCCGAGCAGGCCACCGTGGCCCGGCTGGTCGAGCAGGAACCGGCCTGGGCCGAGGCGTACGACGCGCTGGCCCGCGCGACGGACCTGGTCCACGCCGACCTGGCCGCCTGGGCGGCGGAGCCCACCCCGGAGCTGCCGGTGGCGGTGTCCGACCGGATCACCGCCGCGCTCGCCGGCGCCGGCCCCGCTCCGGTCGCCGGCCACGTGCCCGACGCGCCCGGCCGCGAGGCGACGACGACAGTGCCGGCGCAACCCGTCCGGGCGACCCGTCCGCCCGGCCCGGCGTCCCGCTCCGAACGGCACCGCGGCCCGGGTCGGCGGTCCCGGCGCTGGGGCCGGGTCGCCGGACCGGTGGCCCTGGCCGCGGCCTCGGTCGCCGCGGCGGGTCTCGGCGTGAGTTGGCTGACGAACGCGGGCGGCTACGGCGACACCACGGCCGACCGGGCGGCCGGGGAGGCCGCGCCGGCCGTCGGCGCGCCGTACCGCACCACCGGGCCGGCCGTGCGCAGCGGCACGGACTGGACCCCGGAGCGCTTCGCCCCGGGTGTGGGCGGTGCCACGAAGGGCCCCGCCCGGCCGGACATGGCCGGACCGTCGGGTGCGGCGAAGGACGGCCGGGAGAGCCCGTTCTCCGCCGCCACGGAGGAGAAGCGGCTGAGCGCGCCCGGTGGGACGGACCGACTCGACCGCCCCGAGGCGCTGGCCGCCTGCCTGACCGCGATCGGCGCCGAGCACGGTGCCACCCCACTCACCGTCGACCTGGTCGACTACGCCCGGTTCCAGGGCGCCCCGGCGCTGGTGGTCACGTTCTCCGACGCCGGCGGCAGCCGCTGGGGCTGGGTGAGCGGACCGGAATGCGGCGTACCCGGGTCCGGCGCGGACACCCGGTTCCGCACGCGGGTAGGGTGAAACCGCGGTCAGCGGGCCTGTCCCGCCACGTGACGTGACCCACCGGATGACCGGCTCGGGAATCCCCGCTTCGTACGATGACGTTCTGCAAGTCAGGCGCCGGCCCTGCGCGCCGGTGACGAACACACACATCGGGAGACGGCAGTGGACGAGGTCCGCAACCTGATCATCATCGGCTCCGGGCCGGCCGGTTACACCGCGGCGGTCTACGCGGCACGCGCCAACCTCAAGCCGCTGGTGATCGAGGGCGTGCAGTCCGGTGGCGCGCTGATGACCACCACCGAGGTGGAGAACTTCCCCGGCTTCGCCGACGGCATCCTCGGTCCCGAGCTGATGGACAACATGCGCAAGCAGGCCGAGCGGTTCGGCGCCGAGTTCCTGACTGACGACGTGACCCGGGTCGAGCTGAAGGACACCGGCGAGATCGGCTCCGACGCGGTGAGCACCGTGTGGGTCGGCGAGACCGCCTACCGGGCCCGGGCCGTGATCCTCTCCACCGGCTCGGCGTGGCGTCCACTCGGCGTGCCGGGCGAGCAGGAATACCTCGGTCACGGCGTGTCGTCCTGCGCCACCTGTGACGGCTTCTTCTTCCGCAACCAGCACATCGTGGTGGTCGGCGGCGGCGACTCGGCCATGGAGGAGGCGAGCTTCCTCACCCGCTTCGCCGAGTCGGTGACGATCATCCACCGCCGCGACTCGTTCCGGGCCAGCAAGATCATGGCGGAACGCGCGCTCGGCAACGAGAAGATCAAGGTCGAGTGGAACACCACCGTCGAGGAGATCCTCGGCGACGACGGCAAGGTCAGCGGCGTCCGGGTGCGCAACGTGCACACCGGCGAGAGCAAGGTGCTGGACGTCACCGGCGTCTTCGTGGCGATCGGCCACGACCCGCGCAGCGAACTCTTCCGCGACCAGGTGGAGCTCGACGACGAGGGCTACGTCAAGGTGCAGGCGCCCAGCACCCGCACCGACGTGCCCGGCGTGTTCGCCGCCGGCGACGTGGTGGACCACACCTACCGGCAGGCCATCACGGCGGCCGGCACCGGGTGCGCGGCCGCGCTGGACGCCGAGCGCTTCATCGCCACCCTGCAGGGCTGAGAATTTCACGAGGAGGAGGGGTTCATAGTGGGAGCAACCAAGGCGGTCACGGACGCGAGCTTCGCGAACGACGTGCTGAAGTCCGACAAGCCGGTTCTGGTCGACTTCTGGGCGGAGTGGTGCGGTCCGTGCCGCAAGGTCTCGCCGCTGCTGGAGGAGATCGCGGGCGAGATGAGTGACCAGGTCACCATCGTCAAGCTCAACATCGACGAGAACCCCGAGACGGCGCGCACCTACCGGGTGATGTCCGTGCCGACGCTGACCATCTTCAAGGACGGCGAGCCGGTGCAGTCGATCGCCGGTGCCAAGCCGAAGGGCGAGCTGGTCAAGCTCATCGAATCGGCGCTCTGAGGCCGTACCCGACACCGCCGGAACCCCCGTCGCCCCGCCCGGGTGACGGGGGTTCCGGCTTTCCTGACCTGCGCGAACACGAACCCGGTGGGTGACCGGCCACGGTACGCTCCGTAGGCGTCCGTCGGAGTTCCGGTCCACCAGCTTCCGAGCAGAGGGGGTCGTCGTGCGTCCGATCCGACCCGGTGACCGGGGACCCGCGGTGGCCGAGATCCGCACCGTCCTCGCCGGCCTGGAACTCCTGCCCGCCGACGGCCACGCCGACGACTACGACGCCCAGACGGAGCGTGCGGTCCGCGCCTTCCAACAGTCACGCGGCCTGAGCGTCGACGGGCGCGTCGGCGCGGAGACCTGGCGGGCGCTGGACGCGGCCCGTTGGCGGTTCGGCGCCCGCGCCCTCTACCACGCCGTTCCCGAGCCCCTGACCGGCGAGGACGTGCGCTCACTCCAGGAGCGCCTGCTCGAGATGGGATACGACGTGGGCCGCGCCGACGCCATCTACGGCATCCGCACCTCCCGGGCGGTGGCCCAGTTCCAGCGCGAGATGGGGCTGAAGCCGGACGGCGCCTGCGGCCCGCACACCGTCAACGCGCTGCGCCGCCTCGGCCGCAAGGTGGTCGGCGGTCGACCGCAGTGGCTGCGCGAGTCCGACGCCATCCGCCAGGCCGGGCCGACGCTCGTCGGCCGGACCGTGGTGATCGACCCGGGCCACGGCGGCACCGACCCGGGCGTGGTGGTGCCCGACGGCGCGCTGCGCTGGAGCGAGGCGGACCTCGTGCACGACCTGGCCAGCCGGCTGGAGGGCCGACTCGCGGCGGCCGGCGTGCGAGTGCAGCTGACCCGGGGGCCCTCGCCGCTGACCTGCCTGCCGGACGCCGACCGGGCCCAGCTCGCCAACTCGCTCGGGGCTGACGTGTTCATCTCCCTGCACACCGACGGGCACGTCAACCCGGAGGCCGACGGGGTCGCCACCTACCACTACGGCACCGACAACGGGGTCACCTCGGCCACCGGGGAGCGCCTGGCCGGGTTGGTGCAGCGGGAGATCGTGGCCCGCACCGGGCTACGCGACTGCCGCACCCACGCGAAGGCGTGGGACCTGCTCCGGCTCACCCGGATGCCCGCGGTCCGCGTCGAGGTGGGCTACCTGACCTCTGCCCTGGACCGAGGCCGGCTGGTCGACCCCCGGTTCCGGGACCGGGTGGTCGAGGCGATCGTGGCCGGGGTGCAGAGGATGTACCTGCCGATCGAGCGGGACGTGCCGACCGGCTCGATCGACGTGAGCGAACTGCGGGCGATCGTGGCCGCCGGCACCGTTGTCGACTGAGTCGCGGGTCAGCTCATCGAGCGGGTGGCCGGAGCCGGGCGGACCGGGCGCAGCAGCGTCTCCGGGCTCATCGAGCCGAGCAGCTTCTCCAGCGCGTACTCGACGTCGGACTTCCAGCTCAACGCGGTGCGCAGTTCCAGGCGCAGGCGGGGGTAGCGGGGGTGCGGGCGGACCGTCTTGAAGCCCACCGACAGGAAGAAGTCGGCCGGGGCCAGGCAGGCCCGGTTCGGGTCGTCCGCGTCGTCGCCGAACTTGGCGTCGCCGAACGCCTCGATCGCCTTGATCCCCCGCTTGGTGAGGTCGCGGGCGACACCCTGCACCAGCATCCGGCCCAGGCCGCCGTCGGCGAACGCGGGCACCACGTGCGCGGTCGTCAGCAGCGCCGCGTCCGCCGAGACCGGCGAGGTGGGAAACGCCATCGAACGCGGGACGTACGCCGGCGGGGCGTACATGACGTAACCGGCGGGCATTCCGTCGACGTAGACCAGCTTGCCGCAGGAACCCCATTCCAGCAGCGTCTGGGAGACCCATGCCTCCTTCTCCAGCCCGGGGTCGCCGGCCGCGCAGGCCCGCTCGGCGGAGACCGGATCCAGCTCCCAGTAGACGCACCGCCGGCAGGATCGGGGGAGGTCCTCCAGGGTGTCCAGGGTCAGGCTGACCAGACGTCGCGACATGAGCGCACCCCACCAAACAGTCTCGGAGCGTCGGCCACCGCGGTGTCCCGCCGCCCTCCTGCTCCCGACGAGCGATCGTACGCCCCTGCCCGCCGGTGCGGGAGTGGACGCGCGAACCCCCACCCGGGCGGCGGACCGGTCGGTCCGGGATGTGGACGTGTCCACACGGCGGGTTCCGCGGCGGTCACCAGGGACTACCATCGACCAATCGGCCGCGCGCCGCCATTGGATGCCGGCATCGCGGGTACCACACCGGGCGGCAGCCCCGCCGACACCCGATCGAGGTGATGTCATGACCGGCACGACGCTCGACGACTACACCGACCGGTACGCCCGGCGTGTGCGGGGGATGACCGCCTCCGAGATCCGGGCACTCTTCGCGGTGGCCAGCCGGCCGGAGGTCGTGTCGCTCGCCGGGGGTGCGCCCTACATCGCCGCGCTGCCGCTCGACGCGGTCGGCGAGATGCTCGGCCGGCTCGGCGCCGAGCACGGCACCACAACCCTGCAGTACGGCATCGGCCAGGGCACCCTCGATCTGCGCGAGCGGATCTGTGAGGTGATGGCCCTCTCCGGGATCGACGCGTCCTGCGGCGCCTCCCCGGAGGACGTGGTGGTGACCGTCGGCGGCCAGCAGGCCCTCGACCTGGTGGCCCGCCTCTTCCTGGACCCGGGTGACGTGGTGCTCGCCGAGGGCCCGACGTACGTCGGCGCGCTCGGGGTGTTCCAGGCCGCCCAGGCCCAGGTGGCCCATGTGCCGATGGACGACGAGGGCCTCATCCCGGAGGCGCTGGAGATCGCCATCGCCGACCTGGCGCGGGCCGGCCGGCGGGTGAAGTTCCTCTACACCATCCCGACCTACCAGAACCCCGCCGGCGTGACGCTGAGCGAGGAGCGGCGGGAGCGGGTGCTCGACATCTGCGAACGCGCCGGGCTGCTCGTGGTGGAGGACGACCCGTACGGTCAGCTCGGTTTCTCCGGCGAGGCGCCCGCGCCGCTGCGGGCCCGGCGGCGCGACGGGGTCTTCTACCTCAGCACGTTCTCCAAGACCTTCGCCCCCGGCCTCCGGGTGGGCTGGATCCTCGCCCCGCACGCGGTCCGCGACAAGCTGGTCATCGCCAGCGAGGCGCAGATCCTCTGCCCGAGCGGATTCGCGCAGGCGGCCGTCTCCACCTACCTCGCCACCATGCCCTGGCGGGAGCAGCTCAAGATCTACCGGGAGGTCTACCGCGAGCGCCGGGACGCGCTGCTCGACGCGCTGGCCGACCTGATGCCCGAGGGCACCACCTGGACCACACCCGCCGGTGGCCTCTTCGTCTGGGCGACCCTGCCGGACGGGCTCGACGCCAAGGCGATGATGCCGCGGGCCGTCGCCGCCCGGGTGGCGTACGTGCCGGGCACCGGCTTCTACGCCGACGGGACGGGCACCGGGAACATGCGGCTCAACTTCTCCTTCCCGCCGCCGGAGCGGATCCGTGAGGGCGTCCGCCGGCTGGCCGGCGTGATGGAACAGGAGATCGCCATGCGGCGGGTGTTCGGGGCGATCGGCGGCACCGGGCCGCGCCGCCGCCAGGGCGGCTCGGACACGCCCGGCCCCGACTTGGCATGATGCCGGCATGGCCGTCAGTCCTGCCGCACCGACACCCGTGACCGGATCCTCCGCCGACGAGCTGCACGTGCTGGTGCTCGCCGGTGGCCTCTCCTACGAGCGGGACGTCTCGCTGCGGTCCGGCCGCCGCGTGCTCGACGCGCTGCGCGCGGTGGGCGTCGAGGCGGAGCTGCGGGACGCCGACGTCGCGCTGCTGCCCGCGCTGACCGCCGACCCGCCCGACGCGGTGGTGATCGCCCTGCACGGCGCCACCGGCGAGGACGGCTCGCTGCGCGGCGTGCTCGACCTCTGCGACGTGCCCTACGTCGGCTGCGACGCCCGTTCCTCCCGGCTCGCCTGGGACAAGCCGTCGGCCAAGGCCGTGCTGCGCGAGGCCGGCATTCCCACGCCCGACTGGGTGGCGTTGCCGCACGACCGATTCTCCGAGTTGGGCGCGGTCGCCGTCCTGGACCGGATCGTCGATCGACTCGGGCTGCCGCTGATGGTCAAGCCGGCGCAGGGCGGGTCGGGCCTGGGCGCCGCCGTGGTCCGGGAGGCCGCGTCGCTGCCGGCCGCGATGGTCGGCTGTTTCGCGTACGACCAGACGGCGCTGGTGGAACGCTACGTGCCCGGGATGGACGTGGCGGTTTCCGTGCTCGACCTGGGCGAGGGTCCGCAGGCCCTGCCCCCGGTGGAGATCGTGCCCCGCAACGGCGTCTACGACTATGCCGCCCGCTACACCGCCGGGCGCACCACCTGGCATGCGCCGGCCCGGCTCGACGCCGCGACGACCGCACGGGTGACCGAGGTGGCGCTCGCCGCGCACACCGCACTCGGCCTGCGCGACGTGTCCCGGGTCGACCTGATCGTCGACGCGGAGGGCCAGCCGCACGTGCTGGAGGTCAACGTCTCACCCGGGATGACCGAGACCTCGCTGCTGCCGCTGGCCATCCAGGCGGCCGGGCTCGACTTCGGTCGGGTGCTGGGCACCCTGGTCGGCCGGGCCGCCGCCCGCCGCCCGCCGAGCTGACTCAGCCGGCGGCGCCCGCACGCCCGCCGTTCGGCGTCGTACCTTCCTCTTCGGCGGGCCGCGCCGTGTCATCGCCCGCGTGCACCGTCCCCGGCTCGCCGGCCCCGGCGTGACCGCTGTCATGGTCCGGCCCCGTGCCGCTCCGCCCTGGGCCGCTCCGCCTCGCGCCGCCGGTCGAGGTCGCGCCGGCGCCCGACCCCGCGTCGTCAGTCCCATGGCCGTCGGCGGTCGGGTAGCTGCCCTCGGTCCCGTGGCCGTCGTCGGTCGGGTCGGCGTCGCCGTAGTCTCCGGAACCGCCGTTACCGTCGACTGCGGCTCCGGAGTCGCCGGCCGCGCGGACCGCGCCCGGATCGGCGGCCGCGCGGCTCGACTCGACGCCGTCCGCGTCCCCCTCCGTCGGCTCGGCCTCCGGGATCTCGTCCGCGGCCTCGATCACGGACAGGGTCTCCTCCTCCGGCTCCTCGGCCGCGCTCGCCGGTGACGGCGAGGAGAGGCTCGACGGCGCTTGCCACCGGATGCGCGGCGGCTCGGCGAGAGGGCGGCCACCGAACTCGGCGAGCCAGGCGGCCACCATGGCCAGGTTCTCCCGCCACTGCTCCTCGGAGATCGGCGGCAGGATCGAATCCCACAACGACAGGAACGTGCCACGCAGTTGCAGCCGCCCGTACGGCCGGGCCAGGAACCACATGTGCAGATGCGCGGAACCGTCGCCCCACCGGTTGACGTGCACGCGAGCCACGCCGTCCAGCGAGCGGATGGCCCGCTCCAGGCGGACGGTCATCACGCCCAGCTCGGCGGCGAGCAGGTTCGGCAGGTCGCCGAGGTCGAGGTGGGAGCGGGACTCCAGGATCAGGACCATGGGCAGCCCGGTGGGTCGGTCCATGGTGCGGACCCGCCATCGCTCACCGACCCAGATGTACGCCTCGTCGGGGGCGTTGCACGCGGTGCACTCCCGGTCCGCCTCGCCCCGACGGGGAGGTTCGACCGGTACGGGATCGTCGAGTTGCTTGACGCGGATCTCGCCCTCGAACGGGAAGGAGGGCCACTGGGTGAAGTCCGGGACTGAGGGAGGGGTGTCCTGCACGACGCTGACCCTAACCGAGTTGGCGACGCCTGTCCCTACCGTGCCCGGCGCAGATCCACCGGGACCGACGGGTTGTCCACCACGTTGTCCACAGGGTGCCGAGATCACCACCACAGCGCGTCATCCACAGCTCAGCAACGGTTTTCGCCGCTTGTTTCACGTGAAACGGCGCCGCCCTGTGGACAACCGCTGTGGATAACTTTGGTGGCACCAGCGGGGCGCACCGGCCCCTTCTTCTCAACGAACGAGCGCCGCCTTCGCCTCGCGTTCAGGCATCCCGATGTCGCCCGTCGCCGGTCCGCCGCACCGACCAGCCTAGTCGTTTCACGTGAAACAGAGTTGGGGCGACTGGCTGCGGTGGAGCAGGTCAGCATCCACGGGAGCTAAGAGCGTCCCGACGAGCGCAACCGCCGCTGCTTCCCGTCGGTCGAGGCCTTCGTTCGAGCCTCGCTTGCCGTCTCGCGGACGCGGCCATGGCTGATCGGCGAACCACCGAGCCGCCGCTGCGGGCCGCCGCGGTTTCACGTGAAACGCAACGTCCTCGTTCCCCGGTCAGGAGTCAGATCCTCCCCGTCCACGGTGAAGTGCCCCAGCCTCGCGACGGCAGCAGATTCGCCCCTAGGCGTCGGGGTTCCGGTCGGGGACCCGTGGGGCAGGGTCCACCCGCCCCAGTGGCCCAGACACCGACGTGGGCTGCACTACGGGATCACACGCGAGGGCCACGGGCACGGCTGCACGTGCTCGTGCACCCGAATCTGGCCGGTCCTGAAATACTGCCCGGAACGTCGTCCCAAATAGCGGCACCGATGCGCCCAATAAGAGAGGGTTCCGAGCGGGGCATCAGACGCGCCTGAACTACGCGGGCCGCTGATCGAGCGGGCCGACAGGCCAGGGGTACGGCGCTGACCGGCCCGAGGTGTGACATGAGGACGCGGATGGCGCGGGCGGCGCGGGCGGCACGAGGACGCGGGCGGCACCAGGACGCAGGAGGCGAGGGCGGCACGAGGACGCGGGCGACGCGGGCGGCACGGGCCCGGCTCGTGTCGAGTGACGCAACGCCTTGGCGGAACCGCACCGCGCCGGGGGCCGCCGGGAGGAGCGAACGGCGGTCTGTCGCGGAACTGCGGTGCCTCATGGGGCGCGCCTGCGGTGTCTCGGTTTGGCACGCGCACGAGCCTTATCGTCTCGCCCTGATCCCACTGCGCGCGGTCCGGACAGAGATGAAGGCGAGCGCCGGCGCGTCGGCCGGCGACCGGGCTCAGGGCTCAGGGCTCAGGGCTACGGCGTCACATCGGCGACGGCGGTGGGCCCTTCCTTAAGGACCGTGCTCCGCGTGCGTGAGTCAGCGGGCCCGAATGATGATCGGAGCGCGCACCCCGTTTCACGTGAAACGACGAGGGACCCGGGAGCCGGGCGATGCCCGGAAAGGTGCCACCGCCAGTCGAGCGCCCGCCCCGGAACGACATCGGCCGCACCACCCGATGGTGGTGCGGCCGAAACCGAACAGAAGCCGGGGCTACTCGTCGAGCTGTCCCTCCTCGCTCACCCCGATGATGCCGACGATCCGCTCCAAGTCGTCGACCGTCGCGAACTCGATCGTGATCTTGCCTTTGCTCCGGCCGATGTCCACCTTCACCCGCGTGTCGAACCGATCGGAGAGCCGGTCGGCGAGATCGGAGAGCGCCGGCGCATGCGCCTTGGTGCGGCGCTTCGCGGCAGGGGCCTTTGCCGGCCCGTCAGCGAGCGCCAGAGCCACCAGTTCCTCGGTGCCGCGTACGGAGATGCCCTCGGCGACGATCCGCGTGGCGAGCTTCTCCTGAGCCTCGGCGTCGTCGAGGCTCAGCAGCGCCCGGGCATGACCGGCGGAAAGCACCCCGGCGGCGACGCGCCGTTGCACGACCGCGGGGAGGTTCATCAGTCGGATCGTGTTGGAGATCTGCGGACGGCTACGCCCGATCCGGCGCGCCAACTCCTCGTGGGTGGCGCCGAACTCCTCCAGCAACTGCTGGTAGGCCGCTGCCTCTTCGAGCGGGTTCAGGTTGGCGCGGTGGATGTTCTCCAGGAGCGCGTCCCGGAGCATCGCGTCGTCCTTGGTGTCCCGCACGATGGCCGGGATGCTCTCCCGCCCGACCGCCTGGGCGGCACGCCAGCGCCGCTCGCCCATGACGAGTTCGTACTTCTCGCCGTCGAGCTGCCGGACGACGATCGGCTGGAGGAAGCCGACCTCCTGGATCGAGGTCTTCAGCTCCTCCAGCGCCTCCTCGTCGAAGACGTGCCGGGGCTGCTTCGGGTTCGGCACGATGGCGTCGACCGAGATCTCGGCGAAGCGGGCACCGGGCACCGGGCTCAGCTCGATCTCCGGCTCGACCGGCGCCGTGGTGCCGCCGACCGTACCGGTCACGACGGCGGACGCGCCGGTGACGGGCGGAGCCGGGGCGGGAGCCGTCGATACCGCCTCCGTCTCGGCGCCGTCCGGCGCCGCGTCCGGCGGAGGGCCGGTGGGGATGAGGGCGCCGAGCCCTCGGCCCAGGCCGCCGCGGGGACGGTTCTTCATGCGACGCCTCCCAGCGACTTCTCCGTACTACGCATTCCGGCTCACCGGCTCCTTGACCCCTCGCTCAGCGATCTCCTGGGCGGCCTCGAAGTAGCTCGTGGCACCCCGCGATCCGGGATCGTAGGTCATCACCGACTGGCCGTAGCTGGGCGCCTCGGAGACCCGCACGTTGCGGGGGATGACGGCCTGGAGGACCTTGTCGCCGAAGTGGTTCCGGACGTCCTGTTCCACCGCGTCGGCCAGCCGGGTACGCCGGTCGTACATGGTCAGCAGGATGGTGGAGACATCGAGCTTCGGGTTCAGGTGCTGGCGTACCAGGTTGATGTTGTTTATCAACTGGTTGAGACCTTCCAGCGCGTAGTACTCGCACTGGATCGGGATGAGCACCTCCTGCGCGGCGACCAACGCGTTGACGGTCAGCAGGCCGAGCGAGGGCGGGCAGTCGATGAAGACGTAGTCGAAGTGACCCGGGTACGCCTCGATGGCCCGCGACAGGCGGGACTCGCGGGCGACCACCGAGACCAGCTCGATCTCGGCACCGGCCAGATCTATGGTGGCCGGCACACACCACAGGTTGGGGATGCCCTCGACCGCTTGGGCGACCTCCGCGAGCGGAACGCTGTCGATCAGGCAGTCGTAGACGTCCGGCACTCCGGTGTGGTGCGGCACGTTGAGCCCGGTCGAGGCGTTGCCCTGCGGGTCGAGGTCGACCACGAGCACGCGGTTGCCGTGCAGCGCGAGCGCCACCGCGAGGTTCACGGTGGTGGTGGTCTTGCCCACGCCACCCTTCTGGTTGGCGACGCACATCACCCGGGTCCGGTCGGGACGGGGCATGGAGACCTCGCCACTGGGATTCAGGATCTGCACGGCGCGCATCGCCTCCATAGCCAACGGTGGGTCATCCTCTTCGCGCGTCGGGGTTTCACGTGAAACGTACGGGTCGGCACCGGTCTCTTCCGCGTACCCGGTAGCCGGTGGCGTGTCGGCCGGTGATGTCGTGGTCTCGACGGCGGCGGCGCCGGGCTGGTGCGGCACGGCGGAGGCCGGGGTCTGCGGCTCGAAGCGCGCCGAGACCGCGACGTTCGCACGGGCCGCTGCCGGCCGGGGAGTCGGGGCGTTCACCGGGCCGTCGCTCGGATCGTGCGGGTCACGGACCGGCGGGACATTGGCCGGCGCGGAAGAGACCGGCCGGACGGCGCCGGTCGACGGATCCGGCCGTGCGGTCGGATCGACGGGGTGCGGGGATGCGTCACGGGGATCGTTCACCGCCCACTCCTGATAGCTGGTTTCACGTGAAACGGGATCGTCGGGTGATCGCCCGTCGCCCCCGGTCAGCCGAGGATCGTCGTACCTGCCGTCGTCATGCACCTGTCATCCCTACCCGCTCCGGATGGTCGGTCCGCACCCGTCAGTCGGGCCCCGCACTTCGCGCGGCGTCACCGGCCCGGCGGGAACGGTCGGGGTCGGGTGCCACCCGGCGCCGCCGCTCCAGACTATCGACGCGCGGTCAGCCTACGGCCGACGGGCGCGGCGGGTCCATGTCGGGTTGTGATCGATCCGGTCACGTCCCCTCCGGTCCAACGACCGACGGGGGGCCACGGAAGCCTTACCGGGTCAGCGATCCCGGTTCCGGCCGCCGCGCCGGCGACCGCCACGTGAGCGCTTCGGGCCCTTCGGCTTGCGCTGGTTGACCACCCGCTCCCGGACCACCTCGACCACGGTGGCGGCGGGCTCGATCACCCCGATGCCGCACTGACGCAGTTCGGGCTCCCCACCGCCGACCCGACCGACGGCCTCGGCGTGCTCGGTGATCTCCTCGGCCGCGGACGCGCCCTTGAGCGCGAGCAGTCGTCCGCCCGGTGCGAGCAGCGGAAGGCACCAGGTGGCGAGCCGGTCCAGTGGCGCCACCGCGCGTGCCGTGACGATGTCGGCGCTCAGCGGATCGCGGTCCCGGGAACCGGCCGCCGCTTCCTCGGCCCGCCCCCGGAACACCCGTACCGACTTGGTCAGACCGAGGCGTTGGATCGCCTCGACCAGGAAGGACACCCGTCGGGCGAGCGGCTCGACAAGCGTCACGGAGAGATCGGGTCGCGCGATCGCCAGCACCAGCCCGGGCAGCCCCGCCCCGGAGCCGACGTCGATCACGCTGGCCCCCTCCGGGATCCGCTCCGCCACCACGGCGCAGTTGAGCAGGTGCCGATCCCAGAGGCGGGGCGTCTCGCGGGGCCCGATCAGGCCGCGGACCACGCCCTCGGTGGCGAGCAGTTCGGCGTACGCGGCGGCGAGGTCCAGCCGATCGCCGAAGAGCGACTGTGCGGCCTCCGCCAGCTCGGGCGGCAGGGACGCGTCGGCCGGATCGGGCACGGCGCCGGTCGC
The DNA here is from genome assembly GCF_027460165.1 of Micromonospora sp. WMMC241. Classification (NCBI taxonomy): domain Bacteria; kingdom Bacillati; phylum Actinomycetota; class Actinomycetes; order Micromonosporales; family Micromonosporaceae; genus Micromonospora; species Micromonospora sp. WMMC241. The sequence continues at coordinate 6,558,523 of NZ_JAPZBF010000001.1, read as the reverse complement.
CGGCACGGCCACACCACCGTCCACCCCGGACGGATCGGCGACGGCTCCCGGATCGGCGAACGCCGGCTCGGCCACGGCGTCCGGCTCGGCGAAGAACGGATCGGCCGCGCCAGCCGGCACGTCGGACTCGACGGGTTCGGCGACCGCCGACGGCTCGCCGGAGAAGGCCGGTGTCACCGGAGCAGCGGTCGGCTCGATCTCACGCGCGTCCGCCGACGACTCACCGGAGAAGTCCGGGTCGGCGACGGTCCCGGCCGGGTGCGCCGGGTCGGCCGGGTGTTCCTCGTCGGAGAAGATCGGATCGGCGCGTACAGCCGGCGGCCCGGGCGGCGTGCCACCCGGGCCGGTCACGGCGTCCGCCGTCGGGTCGTCGGAAGCCACTGGCCTCAGTCCGATACCGGCCGGACGACGATGCGCCGGTTCGGCTCGACGCCCTCCGACTCGCTCTCCACGCCGCTCATCGCGTTGACCACGTCGTGCACGCACTTGCGCTCGAAGGCGGACATCGGCTCCAGGCGTACGGCCTCGCCGTGCTCCTTGACCTTCTCGACCGCGTTCTTGGCGACCGCGGCCAGTTCCTTGCGCCGGGCGGCCCGGTAGCCGCCGACGTCGAGCAGCAGGCGGCTGGGCGTCCCGGTCTGCCGGAACACCGCCAGCCGGGTCAGCTCCTGGAGCGCCTCCAGGGTGGCGCCGCGCTGGCCGACCAGGTTCTGCAGGCGGGAGCCGACCACCTCGACGACCGGCCGACCGCCGGAGACCAACTCGTCGATGTCGCCGTCGTAGTCGAGGATGTCCAGCAGGCCCTCGACGTAGTCGGCGGCGATCTCGCTCTGCCGGAACAGGTCGCTGTCGGCCGGGGCCTTCTTCTCCCGGGGCTCGGGGGTGCCCTCACCGGTCTCGGTGGAGGCCGAGGTCTCCTCGTCCACGGACTGGTCGGCGCTGGGGATGCTGGTGTCGGTCACGGTCTCATCTCCGTACTCGCTCGGCCGGACCGTCGAGGTCCGTTGGTCTCCCGAGAGCCGGCGGGAGGTTCGCCGGATGCCTCTCGGGCACGTCCGTACGGGCCAGTCTCGCCCGTGACCGCGCAGTGCGCGGCGGTTCCGGCCCGGCGCCTACTCCTCGGGGCAGCTCGGGGACCGGACGGGCCACCGCCGGTCGCGGCGGTGGCCCGGATGCTCTAGCCCTGTCGCTTGGCGGGGCGGTTGCCGGCCTTCTTCGGGTTGACCGGCTTGGCACCCGGCTTCGGGCCGGCCACCTTCGGCGCGACGGCCGGCGCCTTGGCGACGGGCTGGGCGGTCTTGCGGCCGAGCAGGCCGGTCTTGGCCGGCTGCACCGGGCTCTTGCCGCCGGTGGTCGTGGTGGCCTTCTTCGGCGGCACCAGCGGCGGGAACTTCCGCAGCACCCACTGCTGCTGGCCGAGCGTGAAGAGGTTGTTGGTGACCCAGTAGATGATCACACCGATCGGGAAGATCGAGCCGGAGACCAGCAGCGAGACCGGGATGCCGTAGAGCATCAGACGCTGCACCATGCGCTGCTGCGGGTCCTCCGCCCAGCCGGTCTTGAGGATCATCTGCCGGCTGGTCAGGTAGGTGGTGGCGATCATGATGAGCACCAGGACGCCGGCGATCACCTTCACCGTGCCGGTGTTCGCACCCAGCGGAGCCAGGTCGGCGGCGGTGGAGCCGAACCGGCCGGAGATGGGGGCGGTGAAGAGCTTCGCGCTGGAGGCGCTGTTGAACTGGTCGACGGTCCAGCCGTAGAGGGTCTTTCCGCCGTTCTCCGGGTTGAGTCGCTTGAGCGTGTGGAACAGGCCCAGGAAGACGGGGATCTGGAGGAACATCGGAAGGCAGCCCATCAGGGGGTTGGCCTTTTCCTTCCGGTAGAGCTCCATCATCTCCTTCTGGAGCGTCTCCCGGTCACCCTTGTGCTTCTCCTGGAGCTCCTTCACCTTCGGCTGGAGCGCCTGCATGGCCCGCTGGGACTTGATCTGCTTGACGAAGACCGGGAACAGGATCACCCGGACCGTCACCACCAGGAAGATGATGGCGAGGATCCAGGCCCAGTTGGTGCCGATGACCGCGCCGACCGGCACCCCGATGGCGTCCCAGGCCGAGTGCCAGGTCAGCAGGATCCACGAGATCGCGTAGTAGATCCAGTCGAGACTCAATTCTCAGGCTCCAGTCACGTCGGCACGGCGGCGACCGCCCGGCTCCGGCACCGGGTCGTGTCCACCTGGGTGAAAGGGGTGGCAGCGCGACAGCCGCCGGACCGTCAGCCAGGCCCCCCGCGACGCACCGTGCCGGGACACCGCCTCCACGGCGTAGGCACTGCACGACGGGTAGAACCGGCAGCGGGCCGGCAGCGCCGGACTTATCCACCGACGGTACGCGATGATGGGTGCCAGCAGCATGCGGGCACCGGTAGTCGGCGACGGAGTCGCGGTCCCGCCGTTCATCGCGACCGCCGTCCCCGGGGGGCCCGTGCGGCGGTCAGGGCGGCGTCCAGATCGGCCCCGAGCCGCGCGTACGTCGCGTCGGCGGCCGGCGGCAGGGCACGTACGACCAGGGTGGCCCCGGCGGGCAGCTCGGCCAGACGCTCCCGGACCAGGTGCCGGAGCCGGCGGCGGACCTTGTTGCGGACCACGGCGCCGCCGACGGCCTTGGACACGACGAAGCCGGCGCGGCTGGGTGCGGAGTTCTCCGCACCGCTGATCCGCGCCGGCTCCGGCGAGGTTGTCACGGCATCGGCGCCGGTCGGCTCCGGGAGCGTCAGGTGGACCACGACGGCACCGCGGCCGACGCGTCGGCCACCGCGAACCGCTGCGGCGAAGTCGCTACTGCGCCGCAGTCGCTGTGCGGCGGCCAGCACGACTGCCCACGTCCCCGTACCGGACCGGACGGCCTCAGGCCGCCAGGCGGGTGCGGCCCTTGGCGCGACGGGTCGAAAGGATGGCGCGGCCGGCACGGGTGCGCATGCGCAGCCGGAAGCCGTGGGTCTTCGCGCGCCGGCGGTTGTTCGGCTGGTAGGTGCGCTTGCTCACGTCAGGCTCTCCGTTGTGGTACGCCCCGCGCGGCGGATCGCCCGGGGTCCTGTGCTGGTCCAGATCACCTCGACGGTGACCTCCGATCGACGCTGCCCCGGCAAGGCCACGGGCAGCGAGCATCTATCACCCTAGCAGAGGGCGAGAGAGCATCCGCTCCAGCCTACGCAGGGGCGCAATGACCGTCAAACCTCACACTCCGGCCCCCGACCTGCGCCGGAACGGCGACCGAAGGGGCCGATTTCACTGATGTCGTCAACGCCGGGTGGGTGTCGACGGTTGATGGCGTGGGGTCCCCGCTGTTAGCGTGCGCGATTGCGGTCGGCGTCGGGGGTCCGGGTTTGTCGCCGACCGGCAAGACCGGACAAGCTGTTGAATCGTTCGGCACGGTGAACCCGCTTCAGCGCCTCCGCGAATCCAGGGGGCAGGTCCGACCCGCGTCCGGTGGGCGGCCACAATCGGTCGGTACACACAGGCTGTGGATAACTTGTGGATGACGACCGGTCAGCCGTCCGGGCGGGCGTGAGGATCAGGCGAGGGGGTGGCACGACGTGACCGGAGCGACAGACCTTGCCGCGGTGTGGGCGGCGGCCACCGAGGAACTCGCCGACGAGATCATCTCCGCCCAGCAGCGGGCCTACCTGCGCCTCACCCGCTTGCGGGCGATCGTCGAGGACACCGCGCTGCTCTCCGTACCGGACGCCTTCACCCGGGACGTGATCGAGTCCCGGCTCCGCCCGGCCATCACCGAGGCGTTGAGCCGCCGGCTCGGCCGCGACATCCAGGTGGCCGTCACCGTGCGCGTCGCCGAGGACCCGGCCGGTCGACCGGCCGGCACGGTCTACCGCGCCAACCCGGAGCCGTCGGCCGAGCCGAACGGCCCGGCCGACCTGCTGCCGGGATTCGACCGGATCGGCCCGGCGCCGGCTCCGCCGGCGTTTCCCGCCCCCCGGCCCGAACCGGGTTACCCCGCCGACCCGCGACCGGAGCACGGGGCGGAGGAGCCCGCCCCGCGACAGCGGAACACCGACGGCGGGCGGCCGCACCTGATCCCGGCCGGCCGGGACGCCCAGGACACGCTCTTCGGCGCCGCCTTCACCGAGCCGCTCCGCGCCGCGCCCGAGCGTCGCGCCTTCGACGAGCGCCCCGGCGCCGGGCACCCCGCCCCCGCCGCAGGCGGCTACGAGCCGCGCTACCGGGAGGCGCCCGGGCCGGTCGACGCCCCGCCGCTGCGTGGCCTGCCCCGCGACGGCGCGACGGACAACGGCCCCGGCCGCGGCGGTCTCGACCACCACCGTCCCGGCGGCCAGGGTGATCGTCGACTGCCCGGCGGCACGGAGAGCGGCGGCAACCGGCTCAACCCGAAGTACATGTTCGAGACGTTCGTCATCGGGTCGTCCAACCGCTTCGCCCACGCGGCGAGCGTGGCGGTGGCCGAGTCGCCGGCCAAGGCGTACAACCCGCTGTTCATCTACGGCCACTCCGGGTTGGGCAAGACCCACCTGCTGCACGCCATCGGCCACTACGCCACCACGCTGGGCAACGCCCGCTCGGTCCGGTACGTCTCGACCGAGGAGTTCACCAACGACTTCATCAACTCGCTGCGCGACGACAAGACCAGCGCGTTCCAGCGCCGGTACCGGGACGTGGACATCCTTCTGATCGACGACATCCAGTTCCTGGAGAACCGGGAGCGGACCCAGGAGGAGTTCTTCCACACCTTCAACACCCTGCACAACGCCAACAAGCAGATCGTGATCACCTCCGACCGGTCGCCGCGCCAGCTCGCCACGCTGGAGGACCGGATGCGCACCCGGTTCGAGTGGGGGCTGCTGGCCGACATCCAGCCGCCGGACCTGGAGACCCGGATCGCGATCCTGCAGAAGAAGGCGGCGCAGGAGCGGATGTACGCCCCGCCGGACGTGCTGGAGTTCATCGCCTCCCGGGTGTCGAACTCGATCCGGGAACTCGAGGGCGCGCTGATCCGGGTCACCGCGTTCGCCAGCCTCACCCGTTCCTCGGTCGAGCTGTCGCTGGCGGAGGAGGTGCTGCGGGACTTCATGCCGGACGGCGCCGGCCCGGAGATCAACGCCGACCAGATCATGGCCTCCACCTCCGAGTACTTCGGGGTGAGCCTGGAGGACCTGCGCGGCCACTCCCGGTCCCGGGTGCTGGTCAACGCCCGCCAGGTGGCCATGTACCTGTGCCGCGAGCTGACCGACCTGTCGCTGCCCCGGATCGGGCAGGCCTTCGGCGGTCGCGACCACACCACGGTCATGCACGCCGACCGCAAGATCCGTCAGCAGATGGCGGAACGGCGCTCGCTCTACAACCAGATCGCCGAGCTGACCAACCGGATCAAGCAGAACACCTGAGACTCTCGTCTCCCCTAGCCCTGTCACGACAGCCCGGCCGGACGCCTCCGGCCGGGCTTCTTCATCCCCACGCCGGTGCGCGGAGGCCACGAACGGCCTTCGCGGACGTCGCCTGTTGACCCTCGACCCGGTCGAGGGCGCAGGATCGATGTCGTGCTTGTCCACAACTCGTGCCCGTTGTCCACACCCCCTGTGTCACAGGCGGTGGATAAACACCGTCTGCACTTGGCCGGTTACCCACAGACTGTGGACAAGTCCTGGGGACGAGCCTGTGGACGCCTGGGGACAACGCCCGCGTTGTCCACCGACGACGGTCCACCTGTGGGGAGCCTGTTGAAGGTTCTGGGGACGACGGTGGCCGACGTCGTTCGCACCGTCCACAGCACTGGGGAGAAACCCCGTGGATAACCGGTGGACAACCGGTGGACAGCGGTGGAAAACCCGGCGGCCGGCGGCGGCTGTGGACCGGGGCACGAGTTGTACCCCTGGTTCTCCACAGCGAAACCACCGGTGGATAACCTGTCTGACCTGGGCGGACGCGGGTTCTCCACAGTTTGCACAGGTGCGATGAAGACGATGAGTTATCTCTTCTAAACAACAAAAACCAATCATCACCGTTGGACTTCCTGTGGATCGGGCCGAAGCACTGCCGTCGGCAGTCGCCCGGGCACCTGGAAGCAACGGGGTCGGGCGCACAGCCGATGCCCTCGCGCCCTAAGGTGCGAGGGGCACCCGCACGGTCGGGCGGGGCGGGTGGCAGCGGTCGGCATGAGAGAGTTGTCGCTGACGTCGACGCGGAGGCATTGATGAAGTTCCGAGTGGAGCGCGACGCGCTCGCCGAGGCGGTCGCGTGGACCGCCAAGAGCCTGCCCAACCGACCCTCCGTGCCGGTGCTGGCCGGGGTGATGCTCCGGGTGACCGACGGCAACCTCCAGGTCTCCGGCTTCGACTACGAGGTGTCCAGCCAGGTGACCGTCGAGGTGCAGGGTGACGCGGACGGCGCGGCCCTGGTCTCCGGTCGGCTGCTCGCCGAGATCACCAAGGCGCTGCCGGCCAAGCCGGTGGACATCGCCGCCGTCGGCGCGCACCTGGAGCTGGTGTGCGGCAGCGCCCGGTTCACCCTGCCCACCATGCCGGTGGAGGACTACCCGACCCTCCCGGAGATGCCGGAGAGCGCCGGCACCGTCGACGCCGCCGCCTTCGCCGCCGCCGTGGCCCAGGTCGCCGTGGCCGCCGGCCGCGACGAGACGCTGCCGATGATGACCGGCGTCCGGATCGAGTTGTCCGGCAGCACCATGGCCATGCTCGCCACCGACCGCTACCGTCTCGCGCTGCGGGAGATGGAGTGGAACCAGGACGACCCGGAGATCAGCCTCAACGCGCTGGTGCCGGCCCGCACGCTCAACGACACCGCCAAGGCGCTCGGCCCGCTCGGTGGCCACGTCACCATGGCGCTCTCCTCCGGCGGCGCCGGCGAGGGCATGATCGGCTTCTCCGGCGGCACCCGCCGGACCACCAGCCGGCTGCTCGACGGCGCCAACTACCCACCGGTGCGCTCGCTGTTCCCGGCCGACCACAACGCCGAGGCCCGGGTCGCGGTGGCCACCCTCATCGAGGTGGTCAAGCGGGTGGCGCTGGTCGCCGAGCGCACCACCCCGGTGCTGCTCAGCTTCAGCTCCGACGGCCTCGTGGTGGAGGCCGGCGGCACCGAGGAGGCCCGGGCCAGCGAGGCCATGGACGCCACCTTCAGCGGTGACCCGCTCACCATCGGCTTCAACCCGCAATATCTGATCGACGGCCTGACCAACCTGGGCGCCCAGTTCGCCCTGCTGCGCTTCGTCGACGCCTTCAAGCCCGCGGTCCTTTCTCCGGCCGGCGAGGATGGCGAGGTCATTCCGGGGTACCGGTACCTCATCATGCCGATCCGCGTCTCCCGCTGATCGCAGGCAGCACCACCCTTGACGTACGGAGGTAGCAGCACATGCAGCTCGGCCTGGTAGGACTCGGCCGGATGGGCGGCAACATGCGCGAACGGTTGCGCGCCGCCGGGCACGAGGTGGTCGGCTACGACCGCAACCCGGACCTCAGCGACGCCGCGAGCCTCGCGGAGCTGGCCGAGAAGCTCGACGCGCCCCGCGCGGTCTGGGTCATGGTGCCCGCCGGCGTCACCGACGCCACCATCGACGAGCTCGCCGGCGTGCTCGGCGAGGGCGACATCGTCATCGACGGCGGAAACTCCCGCTTCAGCGACGACGCCCCGCGCGCCGAGCGCCTCAACGAGCACGGCATCGGCTACGTCGACGTCGGCGTCTCCGGTGGCGTCTGGGGCCGGGAGAACGGCTACGGGCTGATGGTCGGCGGCGCCCAGCAGCACGTCGACCGGCTCATGCCGATCTTCGACGCGCTCCGGCCCGAGGGCGAGTTCGGCTTCGTGCACGCCGGCCCGGTCGGTGCCGGTCACTACGCCAAGATGGTGCACAACGGCATCGAGTACGGCCTGATGCACGCCTACGCCGAGGGCTTCGAGCTGCTCTCGGCGTCCGAACTCGTGACCAACGTCCCCGGTGTGGTCAAGTCGTGGCGCAAGGGCACCGTCGTCCAGTCCTGGCTGCTCGACCTGCTCGACCGGGCCCTCGACGAGGACCCGGAGCTGGCCGAGCTGAGCGACTACACCGAGGACACCGGCGAGGGCCGGTGGACGGTCGACGAGGCGGTCCGGCTCGCCGTGCCGCTCAACGTGATCACCGCCGCGCTGTTCGCCCGGTTCGCCTCCCGGCAGGACGAATCGCCCGCCTTGAAGGCCGTCTCCGCGCTGCGCCAGCAGTTCGGTGGCCACGCCGTCCACAAGCGCTGAGCGGTATCCACAGGCTGTGTACGTCCGCCGGCTCGAACTGGTCGACTTCCGCTCCTACGAGCGGGTCGGCGTCGACCTGGAGCCCGGCCCGAACGTGCTGGTCGGCGCCAACGGCGTCGGCAAGACCAACCTGGTCGAGGCGTTGGGCTACGTGGCGACCCTGGACTCGCACCGGGTCGCCACGGACGCCCCGCTGGTGCGGATGGGCGCCAGCTCGGCGGTGATCCGCTGCGCCGTGGTGCATGACGGCCGGGAACTGCTGGTCGAGCTGGAGATCGTCCCGGGCAAGGCCAACCGGGCCCGGCTCGGCCGCTCCCCGGCCCGCCGCGCCCGGGACGTGCTCGGCGCGCTGCGGCTGGTGCTCTTCGCGCCGGAGGACCTGGAACTCGTCCGCGGCGACCCGGCGGAACGCCGCCGCTACCTGGACGACCTGCTGGTCAACCGCCAACCCCGCTACGCCGGCGTCCGGGCCGACTACGAGCGCGTCGTGAAGCAACGCAACGCGCTGCTGCGCACCTCGTACCTCGCCCGCAAGACCGGCGGCTCGCGCGGCGGCGACCTGTCGACGCTCGCGGTCTGGGACACCCACCTGGCACAGCACGGGGCCGACCTGCTCGCCGGCCGGCTGGAGCTGGTCGCCGCGCTCACCCCGCACGTGGCGAAGGCGTACGACGCGGTGGCGGCCGGCCGGGGCGCGGCCGGCATCACCTACCGGCCCTCGGTCGAGCTGCCCGAGTCGACCACCGACCGGGCGGCGCTGGCGGAGGCGCTGGCCGCCGCGCTCACCGCGAACCGCACCGCCGAGATCGAACGCGGCACCACGCTGGTCGGCCCGCACCGCGACGACCTGGCGCTCACCCTCGGCCCGCTGCCCGCCAAGGGGTACGCCAGCCACGGCGAGTCCTGGTCGTACGCGCTGGCGTTGCGGCTGGCCGGGTACGACCTGCTGCGCGCCGACGGGATCGAGCCGGTGCTGGTGCTGGACGACGTCTTCGCCGAGCTGGACGCCGGCCGGCGGGAACGCCTGGCCGAGCTGGTCGGTGGCGCCGGCCAGCTCCTGGTGACCTGCGCGGTGGACGACGACGTGCCGGCGACGCTGCGGGGCACCCGCTACACGGTCGGCGAGGGGACGGTACGACGTGCCGGATGACGACGAGGTGCGGCTCCCGCCGGCCCGGCTGGGGCCGGGGCGCGACGGCGGGACGGCCGGGCGGGGCGAGTCCGCGCCGCGTACCCCCGGGAAACCGGCGGGCGGCGAGCGGGCCGCGACGCGTACCCCGGGAAAGCCCGCGGCCGGCGAGCCGGACGCGGCGCCGGAGGGTGCGGCCGGGCCGGAGCTGGCCCGGGCGGTGCTCGACGCGGCGAAGGCCAGGCGTCAGGCCGCGGCCGGCACCCGGCGGCGCAGCGCGGTCCGGGGCGACGGCGAGAAGCGGCTGCGCGGCTACTCCGGCCCGGGTCCGGACCCACGCGACCCGCAGCCGCTCGGCGCGGTGCTCGACAAGCTGGTCAAGGCGCGGGGCTGGCAGCAGCCGGCGGCCGAGGCGACCGTCTTCGGCGCCTGGGAGAAGGTGGTCGGCCCGGAGGTCGCCCAGCACAGCCGCCCGGTGAAGCTGGAGAACGGCGAGCTGACCGTGGAGGCCCGGTCGACGGCGTGGGCCACCCAGCTGCGGCTGCTGGCCGGCTCGCTGCTCAAGCAGATCGCCAGCGAGGTCGGCCACAACGTGGTGCGCAAGCTGCACATCCACGGCCCGGCCGCGCCGTCGTGGTCGCGCGGCCCTCGTCGGGTACGCGGGCGCGGCCCGCGCGACACCTACGGCTGAGCGGGCGTCACACGTCCGCGTAGACGGCGAAGCCGCGTTCCGCGCAGCGCCGGTAGAACGCGGCCAGCACGCTCAGCTCGGCGCAGGTGAAGTTCCACTGCGGCGGGTCGCCGCTGTCGTCGCGCAGCTTGTCCAGCCGGGTGTCCAGCCAGCGGAGCTGCTGCTCGGCCAGCCGCCCGTCGCCGAGCAGCGCGCGCAGCACCTCGCTGACCGACTCGAACGTGACCGTCTCGCCGTAGGGCCGGTGCCGGGCGACGAACTTCTCCACGCCCTCGGCGATCCAGGAGCAGCCGTCCGGGTCGATCACCGGGTCCTCGTCCTCGGCCGCGTTCTCCGTGGCGTAGAGCACATTCTCCAGCCCGAGGATGAGGTCGACCAGTTCGGTGTAGGCGGTCGCCCGTACGGTGCCGGTCTTCGCGATCAGCTCGGCGAGCGCGGCGGTCGGGGCGGAGATGCGTGGCACGTCCACGATCTCGCCGAAGTCCACGAACTCGGCCGGCGCGACCGGGTCGTAGAAGCGGCCGGTACGCGGCCAGTGCACCGCGACGTTGTCCAGCCCCATCTGCGTCACCTCTCACCAAGCGTCTGTCGGACCATCTCCGCCGATGGTCCCCGGTCCGGGCGCGAAAGATCAAGACCGCAACGGCGGCGCCGCAAAAGGTACGGCACGTCGCGTTCCACCGCGACCCCCGGCCATGGTGACCGCCGATCATGGGCCCGGGGACGTCCACCGCTCACGGGGGCCGGTGGCGCGGCACGGCGTCGCTGGCGTGTAGGGGGAGTCGCGGGCAGCGAGGTTCGCCCGGCTACGGCATTCTCAGCCGCCCCCAAGGGGGTGCCGAGTGGCGGTTTGGTCGGCTGCGCACAGTAAGATTGGAGGCGAGACGAAAGACCCGGCACGGAGCGACGGACACGGGCCCCCGGGGCCCTTGATCATAGTCCCGCATCGGGTCCGAGCCGATCGCGATCCGCGGGCAACCGCGGCGCCCGGCGCACACGATCCGTGACCTGGTGATCCCGGGGGCGGCCCGTGCACGCCGACGTCGCGTCCTGTCCGCCGAACCCGCGCCCCGCGCCCACGCGCGGCCGGTGCGAGAAAGTGGCCGAGCGTGGCAGCGGAGGACAACAAGAAGTACGGTGCCGAGTCCATCACCGTGCTCGAGGGCCTGGAAGCGGTCCGGAAGCGGCCCGGTATGTACATCGGGTCCACCGGCGAGCGCGGCCTGCACCACCTGGTGTGGGAGGTCGTCGACAACGCGGTGGACGAGGCGATGGCCGGTTACTGCGACACCATCGACGTGGTGCTGCTGGCCGACGGGGGCGTCCGGGTCACCGACAACGGCCGAGGCTTCCCGGTCGACCTGCACCCCAAGCTGAAGAAGCCGGGTGTCGAGGTCGCGCTGACCGTGCTGCACGCCGGCGGCAAGTTCGACGGCAAGGCGTACGCCGTCTCCGGCGGCCTGCACGGTGTCGGCGTCTCGGTGGTCAACGCGCTCTCCACCCGGATGGCCGTGGAGATCCACAAGGACGGCTTCGTCTGGCGGCAGCGCTACGACCACTCCAAGCCGACCCCGCTGGAGAAGGGTGAGCCGACCGACCGCACCGGCTCCGCGGTCTCGTTCTGGCCCGACCCGGACGTCTTCGAGACCGTCGACTTCGACTTCCACACCATCTACCGGCGCCTGCAGGAGATGGCCTTCCTCACCCGCGGCCTCACCATCCACCTGCTGGACGAGCGGGTGCCGGAGGACGAGGACGGCAAGCCCCGCGAGGTCACCTTCCACTACGACGGCGGCATCGCCGACTTCGTCCGGCACCTCAACGCCTCGAAGAGCCCGATCCACAAGACGGTGGTCGAGTTCGGCGCCGAGGAGACCGGCATGTCGGCCGAGATCGCCATGCAGTGGAACGAGTCCTACGGCGAGTCGGTCTACACCTTCGCCAACAACATCAACACCCACGAGGGCGGCACCCACGAGGAGGGCTTCCGGGCGGCGCTGACCAGCGTGGTCAACCGCTACGGCGTCGAGCGCAAGCTGCTCAAGGGCGACGAGCGGCTCTCCGGCGAGGACATCCGCGAGGGCCTGGCCGCGATCATCTCGGTCAAGCTGACCGACCCGCAGTTCGAGGGGCAGACCAAGACCAAGCTGGGCAACACCCCGGTCAAGGGCTTCGTCCAGCGGGTCTGCAACGAGTCGCTCGTCGACTGGTTCGACCGCAACCCGGCCGAGGCGAAGATCATCATCACCAAGGCCTCCCAGGCCGCCCGCGCCCGCATCGCCGCCCAGCAGGCGCGCAAGCTGGCCCGGCGCAAGTCGCTGCTGGAGTCCGGCTCGATGCCGGGCAAGCTGGCCGACTGCCAGTCCACCGACCCGCGCGAGTCCGAGGTCTTCATCGTCGAGGGCGACTCGGCCGGCGGCTCGGCGAAGCAGGGCCGCGACCCGCGGACCCAGGCGATCCTGCCGATCCGCGGCAAGATCCTCAACGTGGAGAAGGCCCGGATCGACCGGGTGCTGAAGAACAACGAGGTGCAGGCGCTGATCACCGCGCTGGGCACCGGCATCCACGACGACTTCGACATCGAGAAGCTGCGCTACCACAAGATCGTGCTGATGGCCGACGCCGACGTGGACGGCCAGCACATCCAGACGCTGCTGCTCACCCTGCTGTTCCGCTTCATGCGGCCGCTCGTCGAGTTGGGCCACGTCTACCTGGCCGCCCCGCCGCTCTACAAGATCAAGTGGAACAAGAAGGGCGACGACGCCCAGTACGCGTACTCGGACCGGGAGCGGGACGGCCTCATCGCGCTGCGCCAGCAGAAGAAGGCCAACGCCCGGCCGGACGACATCCAGCGGTTCAAGGGTCTCGGCGAGATGAACTATCCCGAGCTCTGGGAGACCACGATGAACCCGGCCACCCGCACGCTGCGCCAGGTGACGCTGGACGACGCCGCCACCGCGGACGAGCTGTTCAGCGTCCTGATGGGTGAGGACGTCGAGGCCCGCCGGTCGTTCATCCAGCGCAACGCCAAGGACGTGCGGTTCCTGGACATCTGACGGACGCGCCCGGGCCGGCCGGAGATCCACCGGCCGGCCCGGCGGTCCACAGAGTTATCCACAGTCCGGCCGCTTTCCACAGCCGTTATCCACAGCTAGATCACGACTCTGAGTCTGATAAGGGTTAACAGTGACCGATACTCCCGAGTCCACCCCGAACGAGCCGGAGACCCCGGAGACACCGACCGCGGTCGTCCAGCACGACCGGATCGAGCCGGTCGGCCTCGAGGTCGAGATGCAGCGCTCGTACCTCGACTACGCGATGAGCGTCATCGTCGGGCGGGCCCTGCCGGACGTCCGGGACGGGCTCAAGCCGGTCCACCGCAAGATCCTCTACGCCATGTTCGACTCCGGCTACCGGCCGGACCGCGGGTACGTGAAGTGCTCCCGCGTCGTCGGCGACGTGATGGGCCAGTTCCACCCGCACGGCGACTCGGCCATCTACGACGCGCTGGTCCGGATGGCGCAGCCGTGGTCGCTGCGCTACCCGCTGGTCGACGGCAACGGCAACTTCGGCTCGCCGGGCAACGACCCGGCCGCCGCCATGCGGTACACCGAGTGCAAGCTCGACCCGCTGGCCATGGAGATGCTGCGGGACATCGACGAGGACACCGTCGACCTCCAGGACAACTACGACGGCCGGGCCAAGGAGCCCACCATCCTGCCGTCGCGGATCCCGAACCTGCTGATCAACGGGTCCGAGGGCATCGCGGTCGGCATGGCCACCAAGATCCCGCCGCACAACCTGCGCGAGATCGGCGCGGCGGTGCAGTGGTGCCTGGAGCACCCGGAGGCCGACGAGGCGACCACCCTGGAAGCCCTGCTGGAGATCGTCAAGGGTCCGGACTTCCCGACCTACGGCCTGATCGTCGGGCAGCAGGCCATCCAGGACGCGTACCGGACCGGGCGTGGCTCGATCCGGATGCGCGCGGTGGTCGAGGTGGAGGAGGACAAGCGGGGCCGGCCGGCGCTGGTGGTCAGCGAGCTGCCCTACCAGGTCAACCCGGACAACCTCGCCGAGCGGATCGCCGAGCTGATCAAGGAGGGCAAGCTCGCCGGCATCGCCGACATCCGGGACGAGTCCTCCGGGCGTACCGGCATGCGGATCGTGCTGGTGCTCAAGCGCGACGCGGTCGCCAAGGTGGTGCTGAACAACCTCTACAAGCACACGCAACTCCAGGAGACGTTCGGCGCCAACATGCTGGCGCTCGTCGACGGGGTGCCGCGCACGCTCAACCTGGCTCAGTTCATCCGCTACTACGTCGAGCACCAGATCGAGGTGATCCGCCGGCGGACCGCGTTCCGGCTGCGCAAGGCGGAGGAGCGGGCGCACATCCTGCGCGGCCTGAGCAAGGCGCTGGACGCGCTGGACGAGGTGATCGCGCTGATCCGGCGTTCGCCCACGGTGGAGGACGCGCGGCAGGGCCTGATCCGGCTGCTGGAGATCGACGAGGTCCAGGCGACCGCGATCCTGGACATGCAGCTGCGCCGGCTGGCCGCGCTGGAGCGGCAGCGGATCCTGGACGACCTGGCCAAGCTCGAGGTGGAGATCGCCGACCTCAAGGACATCCTGGCCAAGCCGGAGCGGCAGCGGAAGATCGTCTCCGACGAGCTGGGTGAGATCGTCGCGAAGTGGGGCGACGACCGGCGCACCAAGATCATCCCGTTCGACGGCGAGGTCTCGATGGAGGACCTCATCGCCCGCGAGGACGTGGTCGTGACGATCACCCGCACCGGGTACGCGAAGCGGACGAAGGCCGACCTCTACCGGTCGCAGCGTCGTGGCGGCAAGGGCGTGAGCGGGGCGACGCTCCGGCAGGACGACATCGTGAGCCACTTCTTCGTATGCTCTACCCACGACTGGATCCTGTTCTTCACGAACAAGGGTCGGGTCTACCGGGCGAAGGCGTACGAGCTTCCCGAGGCCAGTAGGGTGGCCAAGGGCCAGCACGTGGCCAACCTGCTCGCGTTCCAACCGGACGAGCAGATCGCGCAGATCATCGAAATTCCGAACTACCAGGTGGCGCCCTACCTGGTACTGGCCACGAAGAACGGCCTGGTGAAGAAGACGCGGCTCGAGGAGTTCGACTCCAACCGTTCCGGCGGCATCATCGCGGTCAACCTGCGCGATGAGGACGAGCTGGTCGGTGCGGTCCTGGTGGCGCCGGAGGACGACCTGTTGCTGGTGTCGAAGAACGCGCAGGCGATCCGCTTCAACGCCACCGACGAGGCGCTGCGTCCGATGGGCCGGGCCACCTCGGGGGTGATCGGCATGCGCTTCAGCGGAGAGGACGAGTTGCTCGCCGTCGAGGTCGTCCGGGAGGGTCTGGACGTCCTGGTCGCGACGAACGGGGGATACGCGAAACGCACCCCGATCGAGGAATACCCGGTCCAGGGCCGGGGAGGTAAGGGCGTGTTGACTGCGAAGATCACCGAGCGACGCGGTGGTCTGGTCGGCGCGGCCGTGATCGATCCGGAGGACGAGCTGTTCGCCATCACGAGCAACGGCGGCGTCATCCGGACTCCGGTGAAGCCTGTACGCCGTACGCGTGACCGGAACACAATGGGGGTCAAGCTGATGGACCTCCCGGACGGCGTGACTATCGTGGCGATTGCTCGCAATGCCGACGAGCCTGACGAACAGGACTAGTTGATGACGGAGACACAGGCGAAGTCGGGGAACAAGGGGACCTCGGCCACCCCGGTCGAGGAGGAGGCCGCGCAGGGCGGTACACCAGCTACCGGCCGCGCGGCCGTGGGCCGGGCCACGGTCCCCGCCGACGCGCCTGCCCCGAAGTTCACCCGGGCCCCCGGCATGGCCCCGCCTCCCGACAAGCCGGGCGAGGACTCCGGGTCCCGTGAGTCGACCGAGACCAAGATCGACGCGCCGACCTCGGCCGACGGCCTGGCGGCTCCGGTCGCGGCGAAGCCCGCCACGAGCGCGCCGCCGACCAAGGCGACCGCGTCCGCACGCACGTCCACCGGGACGACCGGCACGCAGCCACGCATCGGCGCCGGCCTGGGCACCGCCCCGAAGTCGGCACCCGAGACCGCCCGCCCGACCGGCCCCGGAACCACCGGCGCCGGTGCCGGCGCCGCCCAGGGCCGCCCCGCCAACGGCGGCGGCCTGCCGCCGGGCATCGGCGGCGCGGCGGCGGTCGGCGCGGCGCGCGTGGGTGAGGCGGTACGCGCCGCGCGTACCTCGGTCAGCTCGGCCGCGTCCCGCGGACCGCGCCGGGCCCGGCTGAACCTGAAGCGGATCGACCCCTGGTCCGTGATGAAGTTCGCCTTCGCGGTCTCGGTCGTGCTCTTCATCGTGGTGGTCGTCGCCACCTCGGTGCTCTACCTCGCGCTCGACGCGATGGGCGTGTTCAAGAGCGTCAACGACAGCCTGACCGACCTGGTGAACGCCGGCGGCGGCCAGGGCGGCGGCGGTGGCTTCCGCGTCACGGCCAAGGGCGTGATCCTCACGTCGGCACTGATCGGCCTGGTCAACGTCGTGCTGTTCACCGCGCTGGCCACGCTGAGCGCGTTCGTCTACAACGTCTGCGCCGACCTGGTCGGCGGGATCGAGCTGACGCTCGCCGAGCGGGACTGATTCGACGACGCCGGGGCGCCGCGTAAAGCGGTCGCCCCGGCGTCTCGCGTCCGGGTAGGTTCGTGGTGTGACCCCGATTTGGGGGCGAAGAACGCGATGGGTTAACCTTGCTCGTCGCTACGCGGGGCTATAGCTCAGTCGGTTAGAGCGCAGAGCTGATAACTCTGAGGTCGCTGGTTCGATTCCAGCTAGCCCCACCGCACATCGTCCGACGCCAGTCGAGCGCGAGGGGTCAAGCCCATGTTCAAGAAGCTCCTGATCCTTGCCGGCATCGTCGGCGTCGCCGCCGTGGTGGCCAAGAAGGTCAAGGCCTCGAACGACGAGCGTGCCCTGTGGCACGAGGCCACCACCGCGCCCGACCTGCGCTGAGCGCGTGACACCGGGGCGGTTTCCGCCCGGCACGGGGCCCTAGCTCAACTGGCAGAGCACTGCCTTTGCAAGGCAGGGGTTAGGGGTTCGAGTCCCCTGGGCTCCACCAACCGATCGCATAGTGGACAGCAGGCCGCATATTCCTGTGACCCGCGGTATGTTCATGCCGCTCGTGGTCGATCAGGGAGAGTCATCACGTGGACACCACCGCCCCCCGGGGTTTCCGTGCGTTCGTCGGCAACGCGGGGCTCAAGGACGAGGGCGACGACTTCGCCGCGCTGATCTCGGAAGCGCCCTCGGTCAGCGCCGCGGTCTTCACCCGGTCCCGGTTCGCCGGTCCCAGCGTGACGCTCAGCCGCTTGGCGCGTACCTCGTCGGCCCGTGGCGTGGTGGTGCTCGCTCGTAACGCCAACGTCGCCACCGGCGAGGAGGGCATGGCGAACGCCCGCGAGGTTCGGGCGATGACCGCCCAGGCGTCGGGGTTGGATCCGGACGACCTGCTGATCGCGTCGACCGGGGTGATCGGACGGCAGTACCCGATGCCCCGGGTGCGGGCGCGCCTCGCCGGGCTGCGCGGGCCGTTCCCGCCGGCGGACTTCGACCGGATCGCCACGGCCATGATGACGACCGACACCCATCCGAAGGTGTCCCGCTCGCGGTGCGGTGCGGCCACCGTCGTGGGAGTCGCCAAGGGCGTCGGCATGATCGAACCCAACATGGCCACGCTGCTGACCTTCTTCTGCACCGATGCCGAGATCGCCCCGGCGGACCTGGACCGGGTGTTCCGCGCGGTCATCGATCGCACCTTCAACGCGGTGAGCATCGACACCGACACCTCCACGAGCGACACCGCGGCCATCTTCGCCAACGGGCTCGCCGGGCCGGTCGACCTCGACGAGTTCGCGGAGTCGCTGCACACCTGCGCCCTCGACCTGGTGCGGATGGTGGCTCGCGACGGCGAGGGTGCCAGCAAGCTGATCGAGGTCCGGGTGACCGGCGCCCGCGACGACGGCCAGGCCAAGCGGGTCGGTAAGACGGTGGTGAACTCACCGCTGGTGAAGACCGCCGTGCACGGCGCCGACCCGAACTGGGGGCGGGTGGCGATGGCGGTGGGCAAGTGCGAGGAGGACGACGACATCCGGCCGGAGCGGGTGCGGATCGGCTTCGGCGGCCTGGAGGTCTTCCCCGCCCCGGCGACGGACGAGACGTTGCGGCGGTTGCAGGAGCACCTGCGCGGCGACGACGTGGTGATCGAGGTGGACCTGGGGATCGCCGCCGGCGCGTTCACCGTCTACGGCTGCGACCTGACCGAGGGATACATCCGGATCAACGCCGACTACACCACCTGACGCGGCCGGGGTGGCACCCTCCGTGGGAACCACCCCGGCACCGTGGTGCGGTCAGCGTGCCGCCAGCAGGAAGATGCCGGCCAGTGCGAGGCCGACGCCCGCCCACTGCACGCGCGTGGCCCGCTCGCGCAGCACCACCCGGGCCAGCACCAGCGTGCTGATCGGATAGAGCGAGGCCAGCAGGCCCGCCACCGAGAGGTAGCCCTCGCGGACCGCCACCAGGTAGAGCACGCTGGAGAACATGTCGAGTGCGCCGGAGAGCAGGGCGAGCCCGGCGGTCGGTCGGGACAGCCGGGCCGGCCAGCGGCCGACCGGCCAGAGCACCGCCAGCATGGCGAGCGAGGCGCACCGGGCGGCCACCAGCGGCCACAGCCCCGACGTGTCCCCGGTGCGGGACAGCAGCACGAAGAAGAGCCCGAAGCCGGCGCCCGCCGCCAGGGCCCCGGCCACGGTGCGCAGAGCCGGCCGACGGCGGGCACCCTCCTCGGCCGGCGCCACCGACACGCACGGGATGGCCACGATCCCGCAGGCCAGCCCGACCGCCGCCGTCGTCGACACGGTCTCGCCGCTGCCCACCCCGACCAGTACGGGCAGGATCGCGGCCATCGCCGCGGTGGTCGGCGCCACCACGCTCATCGTCCCGTGCGCCAGCGAGTGGTAGAGCAGCATGGCGCCGACGCTGCCGGCCAGCCCCGCCAGCGCCCCCCAGACCAGGTCGCCGGCGCCGAAGCCGTCACCGCCGACCAGCCCGACGAACAGCACCGCGGTGAGCAGCCCCGCGGCGTTGGACCACAGCACCACCGTGACCGCGGCCGCGCGTTTGGTAGCGATACCGCCGACGAAGTCGGCGGACCCGAGCACCGTGGCCGAGGCCAGGGACAGGAGAATGCTGAACAACGCTTACCCTCGCCTTCAGGGGTGGGAGGTCAGGTAGCCCCCCATGGTGCGGAAGTAGGCGCGTGCCGGGACCTCCGTCCCGTCCTCGGTGCGCACCCGCTCGATCACGAGGCCGTGGTCGCGTCCGCTGTGCGCCTCCGGCCCGCAGACCACCACGACTCCCTCACCCTCGGGGCAGAAGATCCGGCCGGGCGTACCGCCGTATCTCTTGCGGGAGACCGAGGCGGAGGTCACCCGTAGCCTCGTGGCGCCGTGGTACGCGAAGGCGTTCGGGTAGGGATCGCTCTGTGCGCGTACCAGGTTGGCCAGCCGGTCGGCCGGCCAGTGCCAGTTGATGCGACTGTCCTCGACGGACCGCTTGTGGAAGAAGGTCGCCTCGCTCGGATCCTGTCGGATCCAGGTGGTCGTTCCACCCTCGATGAGGTCGAGGGCGGCCAGGGTGATCTCGGGGAAGATCTCGATGGTCCGCGCGAACAGGTCGGTGACGGTGTCCTTCTCGCGAACCGGCACGCGCTGCTGCAGCACGATGTCCCCGAGGTCGAACTCGTCGTTCATGAAGTGGACGGTGACCCCCACCTCGCGCTCGCCGTTCAGCACCGCCCAGTTCAGCGGGGCGAAACCACCGTACCGGGGCAGCAGGGCGTCGTGGATGTTGATCGCGCCGTGTCGGGCCAGGCCGTACACCCGGGACGACAGCCAGGTGCGCCAGTCGGACGAGACGATGATGTCCGGAGCCAGCTCGTCCATCCGTTCGACGACCTCGTCGTCGTTGGCGTACTTACGGACGAGGAGGGGCAGTTGTCGTTCCGTCGCGAGACCCGCGACGGAGTCGCTCCAGATGGTCTCGTACGCGTGGTCGCTCTCCGGGTGGGTGATCACCTGGACGACCTCGTGCCGCGAGTTCAGCAGCGCCTGCAGGACCCGGTGTCCCCAGGTCTGGTAACCCATGAAGACCACTCGCATGTGCTTCTCCGTTCCTGTCGTCAGGCCGTCCGGCCACCGGTCAGGGGCAACGACCACACGTACGCGAAGGCGGCGCCCGCCCGGTGGTCGAACTCGTCCCCGGCTTCGTACGTGGCCAGGCCCCGGTTGTAGCGGGAGTACGGCGACTCGCGGCTGACCACTGTGCAACCGCCCTTGTAGAGGTCGAGGACCACCTCGCCGGTCACCGCCGGTTGCAGGGTCGCGACGAAGGCGTCCAACGCGCGGCGCAGGTCGCTGAACCAGTAGCCGTAGTAGACGAGCTCGGCGTAGCGCAGCGCGAGGCCCTGCTTCTGGTGCAGCGTCTCCCGGTCGAGCACGAGCGACTCCAACTCGGCGTGCGCGGTCATCAGCACGGTCGCCGCGGGCGCCTCGTAGATGCCCCGGGTCTTGAAGCCCACGATGCGGCTCTCGGTGATGTCGATCCGGCCGATACCGTGCGGCGCGGCCAGGTCGTTGAGCTGCCGGACCAGGTCCGCGAGCCGCAGCTCGACACCGTCCAGGCTGACCGGCACACCCTCGGCGAACCCGATGCGGACCCGGGCGGGCTCGTCCGGCGCGTCGCGGGGGTCACGGGTCAGCTGCCAGGCCTCCACGGGTGGCGGCAGCGTGATGTCGTCGAGCTCCCCGCACTCGATGCTGGTGCCCCAGACGTTGGTGTCGATGCTGTACGGCTTCTCCTTGCCGACCGGCACGGGAATCCCGTGCTTGTCGGCGTACGCCAGCTCGTCGTCCCGGCTGCCGAGTTCCCAGTCGATGACCGGTGCCAGCACCTTCAGCGTCGGATCGAGCGCGGTCACGCTGGTGAAGAAGCGGACCTGGTCGTTGCCCTTGCCGGTGGCGCCGTGCGCGACCGCGTCGGCACCCACCTCGTGGGCGAGTTCGACCATGCGCTGCGCGATGAGAGGCCGCGACAGCGGGGCGGCCAACAGGTACTTGTTCTCGTACCGGGCGTGCGCCTGGAGGGCGGGCAGCGCGAAGTCGGCCAGGAACCGGTCGGTCAGCGGTTCGGCGTGGACCGCCGAGGCGCCGGTCCGCAGGGCGCGGTCCCGCACGTCGGGGACGGACTCCAACTGGCCGATGTCGGCGCAGAAGGCGACCACCTCCGCGTCGTACCGGTCGCGCAGCCAGTGCAGTGCCACGGAGGTGTCGAGGCCGCCGGAGTAGGCCAGCACGATCTTCATCGCTGCTCCCTGTCGGTGTGGGCGGCGAGGGCGCCGTCGAGGGTGGCGGCGAGCGCCTTGTCCAGCGGTGCGCCGGCCGCCACCTCCGCGGCGCAGCGGAAGGTCGCGCTCCGGGCGGCGGCGATCGCGTCCCGGCGGGCGCCGGCCCAGGCGCGGTGACCGGCCGCGCCCTCCCGGATCTCCTCGGCGATGCCACGGACGCTGACCGCGGAGGTGCCGCCGGCGCTGGTGTAGCCGTTGACGGCGTTCCTCGGCGCCAGAAGGTCCCGCAGTACGGGGACCGGCACGGGGTGCCCCTCCTCGGCGACGAGCTGGGACACCAGCTCCACGTCGCGCAGGGTGGCGCCCCGGCCGATCAGCTGGCCGACCACCCGGCCGGCCACGTGGTGGGATTCGCGGAACGACAGGCCGACGTCGGACACCAGGTGGTTGGCGAGCTCGGTGGCGGTCGAGAAGTTGTCCCAGCACAGCTCCTCGCCGCGCTGCGGGTCGAAGCGCAGCGTCCGGGTCTGCGCCTCGACGATGCGGAGGGCGGAGAGGTACGTGTCGATGCTCTGCCAGAGGAAGGGCTTGTCCTCCTGGAGGTCGCAGCTGTATCCGAGCGTGACGCCCTTGACCGCGGTGAGCAGCTGCACCAGGACGCCGGCGGTCCGCCCGGCCCGGCCACGCACCAGCTCCGCGACCACCGGGTTCTTCTTCTGCGGCATGATGGAGCTGCCGGTGGTGAAGGCGTCCCCGACCTCGCAGAGCCGATACTCGTGGCCGCTCCACATGACGATCTCCTCGGCCATCCGGGAGAGGTTGTTGCCGCCGAGGGCGAACGCGGCCGCCGCCTCGATCATGTGGTCGCGGGCGCTTGTCGCGTCGAGGGCGTGGGTGAGCACCCGGTCGAAGCCGAGCAGTCGGGCCACGGCGTCCCGGGCGAGGTCGAACGAGGTGCCGGCGAGCGCGCAGGCGCCCAGCGGCGACTCGTTGACCCGGTCGAAGGTGTCCCGGAGCCGCCGTACGTCGCGCAGCAGGGCGCTGGCGTGGGCGGTGCGCCAGAAGGCCACGCTGACCGGTTGCGCGGCCTGGCTGTGGGTGTAGCCGGGCAGGACGGTGGCCAGGTCCTCGTCGTCGACGTCGGCGAGCAGGTCGATCAGGTCGAGGTTGGCGGTCACCGCCTCCAGCAGCACCTCGCGCAGGTACATGCGCGCGTCGGTGGAGACCTGGTCGTTGCGGGACCGCGCGGTGTGCATCCGCCCGCCGACGTCCAGGCCGAGCTTCTCGATCACCATCTGTTCGATGTTGAGGTGCACGTCCTCGTACTCCGGGCGGAGCGTGAGGGTGCCGTCGTGGTGTTGCCGGTCCAGGCTCGACAGGGTCTCCACGAGGGACCGTGCCGCCTCCTCGGGCACGATGCCCTGCCGGGCGAGCAGCAGCACGTGGGCGACGTTCTGCCAGAGATCGTGGGGGACCAGCCGCACGTCGATGTCCACGGTGAGGGTGTAGTCCAGCACCTCGGGTGTGATGTCCTCGGCGAAGCGACCGCCCCAGAGCTTCTGTGTCATTTTCGTGTTGCCTCTCCGGCCGTTTCCGGCCATGGTCAGGACCGAGTGAGGATTGTTTTTGCGCAGGCGTCATCGATTCCGTGCGGATTCCGCACAGAAGTGAGCCGGGAAAGGAGAGTGGCGGCGTTCGGTGAAAGTCAGGCAGCCATATACTAATGGCGTATATCGATCAGCTCCCGCATCGTGGGAGATGCGGACCAAGGTTCGTGCCGCGACTGCCGTGCAGGTTCTTTCGCATCAACACCCCGTGTGTCGCGCTCGTGCCCGCCGCCGCCGACGTCAGGGTCGGTCTCCTGGGGGCGGGCGGGCTTGATCACCTCATCGCTGATCGTAATGCCGCGGTGGCCTTCGGCAACCGCCCTCTCGGAGTGTGAGACGTCGGCATCTTTACTCGGAGTTCCAAATCACGCAGCTGAAAGCGTGAATATCCGGAATTGTGTAGCTCGTGGATCGCCGCTTCGTCGGGCTTCCCCATTGACAATTTCTGACCACGTGTCGAGCATGTGAGCGGCCCGTCCCAATCGGACCGGGTAATGGTGCCGTCGACGCTCACGAAGGGACCGGAGCCGGATGACGCTGACAGAGGACACCCGCACCCACTTCACCATCGACGTGTCCGCCGGGGTGGCGGTGGTGGAGTTCTCCGAGGGGCACCGCCACAACATGTGGTCGATGCCGCGGATGCGGGCGCTCACCGCCACGATGCGCGAGCTGGGTGACTCGGACGTCCGAGCGGTCGTGCTGTTCAGCGGCGCCGGCCGGTCGTTCGGGGTGGGCGGCGACTTCCACGAGACGTCCACCTTCCGCGGCGGCGCGGAGGTCGACGACTGGATCGACCACATCACCGACCTCTACGTCGCCTGCCTACGGGTGAACCGGCCGGTGGTGGCCGCTGTCGACGGCTACGCCATCGGCATCGGCCTGCAGATCGCGTTGACGGCCGACTACCGGCTGGGCAGCGACCGGAGCCTGCTCAAGATGCCGGAGTACCAGCTCGGCATCGCCTGCACCTTCGGCGGGTTCATGCTGGAACGGTCCGTCGGGCGGGCGGTGATGCAACAGATGCTCATGTCCTGCGAGGAGTGGCCGGCGGAGCGGAGCCTGCGCGACCACCTTCTGCACGAGGTGGCCCCGGTCAGGCGGCTTCGCGAGGTCGCGGTGGACCGGGCCCGCAGGTTCGCCGACTATCCGACCGCAGGCTTCCGCAGCACCAAGCCCTTCGTCAACGCCGAGTACGTCGCGGGCCTCGAACGGCTGCGGGTCATCGGCAAGGAGGCGCACCGCGCGGCGTTCGCCGCCGGGGAGGCACAACGCACCATGCGCCAGGTCATCGGCGCCGACCGCTGAACGACGGACGGGAGCAGGCCGGATGGCGACAAGCAGATGGATCGTGGTCGGCAACGTCGACCTTCCCGGGCTGGCACATCTGGCCGAGAGACATGAGGTCGGCGACCTCGCCGTCTACCGCGCCGGCGTCTCCGGCAGTTGGCCGAGCCACCCACCCGTGACGTGC
This sequence comes from Micromonospora sp. WMMC241, assembly GCF_027460165.1. Classification (NCBI taxonomy): domain Bacteria; kingdom Bacillati; phylum Actinomycetota; class Actinomycetes; order Micromonosporales; family Micromonosporaceae; genus Micromonospora; species Micromonospora sp. WMMC241. The sequence continues at coordinate 6,533,937 of NZ_JAPZBF010000001.1, read as the reverse complement.
GACGTCAGCACGATGTCGCTCGTCGCTGCGCCGGCTGCGCCGACGGCGCCGGCGGCCGGGGAGCCGCCCCGCATCCGCATCGACGAGGACGGCGTGACGGTCGGCGCCTCGGTGCTCAACGAGGACCCGGTGCACGTGGCGGTCAACCGGGCCCGTGGCCGCTTCGCCTACTTCACCGACCCGCTCCTCGCGCCGCTGATCCTGCCGGCCCTCGGGCTGCCCGTCGAGGTGCGCGACGACCCGCCGACGGTGGGCGGCGACGAGACGCCGCTGCGGCACGTCCACCGGGTCCCGTTCGGGGCGGTGCAGGAGACGCGGCGTCACCGCGACGGCTGGACGACCCGAACCACCACGCCCGACGATCCTCTCCGGCATCTGCGCCGCCCGACCCGGACCGACGGGCAGGCCGCCGGCCGGGCACAACTGGAGGCGCTGCGGGGCGAGATCCGGCGGATCGCCGCGGGCCGGCCGGCCACCGGGTTCGCCACGCTGCTCTCCGGCGGCATCGACTCCGGCAGCGTGACCATGCTGGCCGCGGCCGAAGGGCTGCCGGTCACGCCGTACAGCGCGGGAACGCCCTGGGGCGACGAGTTCGACGACGCCGCGGAGCTCTGCGACCACCTCGGTCTGCCGCTGAAACGGATCGACCTGTCCGAGGAGCGGATCCTCGCCGCCATCCCGCAGGCCGTCCGTGGGCTGTGCGTCACCACGCCGGAGGTGGTGGAGGTGGCGCTGACCGCCACCGCCCTGTACGGCGGCGCCGAGATCGCCGCGGGCGAGGTCGTGCTGACCGGGTACGGCAGCGATCTGATCAACGCGGGCCTCTACCGACCGTTCCGCGGCCCCGACGAGCTGATCGACCAGACGTTGGACTCGGTGCACCAGACCCGGTTCACCAACGAGCTGTCCAGCCGCCTGCCGCTGGCGTACGGGCGGGAGGTCCACCATCCCTTCTGGAGTTGGCCGGTCATGCGGGTGGCGCTGGACACCGCGCCCTCCGCCAAGGTGCACGGCGGGCGGGAGAAGCACCACCTCCGCCTGGCGATGAGCGAGCACGTGCCGCACCAGGTCGCGTGGCGACGCAAGACCGCCGTGCACCACGGCGGAGGCCTGCAGGCCGGGGTGACCAAGCTGCTGACGGCCGACGCTCCCGGAGTCGATCGGGAGGCCGTCTACCGGGCCTGTTTCCGGGAGCTGGTCGCGGCGGCGGCGGACGGCAGTCCGGACGGCTGGGACCCATTGCGCCTGTACGAGCGCGCCGTGGCCGCGGCCCGTCGCTGACCCGGCCGGCGGGCCGGAGCGCCGTCCGCAGACCTTCCACCCGCAGAGGAGACGATCATGAGCCTCACCCCGTCCGGGCTGGGCACCGTACTCGACCTCGGTCCCGGCGAGGAGCTAGCCGACGCCTGCCGGCGCGCGGCGACCGGCACCGGTGTCGCGCTGGTCCGCGGCCTCGACCTCGACGAGCGCCGCTTCCAACGGTTCGTCCACGACCTCGGCGACACCGTCGACCACAAGTTCGGCGAGGGGCGCGCGGACCTGCTCCAGCTGAACGCCTCCGCGGAGGACGGCAAGGTGGTGACCGGGCGGGGACCGCTGCCGCTGCACACCGACGGTCTGCTCGTCGGGGAGCGGACCGACCTGATCGTCCTGTACGCGTCGCGGTTCGCCGACCGGCCCGGATCCGGCGAGACCACCGTGTGCGACCAGCTCTCCGCCTGGCGGGAGATGCCGGACGACCTGCGGGAGGTCGTGGAGCGGACCGGGTTGGAGTATCTGGTCGAGGAGCGGGGCTACTTTCCCACCGTCCCGGCGGACTGGTACGAGATCCCCACCGTGCGCGACTACGGCCGGGTTCGCTCCCTCAACCTGACCCTGCGGTTCCCGCCGGGTGTCCCCCGGGGCTGGCAGGTGCGGGTCAAGGGCACCGACGAGGCCACCTCGGAGCGCTTCTTCGCCCGGCTCGGCGAGTTCCTGCACCGCCCCCGCTACCTCTACCAGCACTCGTGGCGGGTCGGTGACCTGCTCGTCATCGACAACCAACGGACCCTGCACGGGCGCACCGCGATCAGCGACGAGGGCGTACGTCTGCTGCTGCGGGGTCAGGTCACCCTCGCCGCGACCCGGGTCGGCCGATGAGCGTGCTGTACGACGCCGTCCGGCAGGTCGCGGCGGAACGCGGCGATCGTGTCGCGGTGCGTGCCGCCGACGGCCGGGAGATCTCGTACGCCGAGCTGATCCGGCTGGTCGACCGGCTGACCCACGGCCTGTTGACGGTCGGGGTGGCACCGGGCGACATGGTGGCCACCCGGCTGACGAACAGCCCCGGGTACGTGGGTCTGATCCTCGCCCTGGCCCGGTCGGGCGCGGTGCACGTGCCGATCAGCGTGTCCGCCGGGCCGGACTCGGTGGACTGGTCGGTCGGTCGCAGCACGCCGCGGCTGTTGGTCGCCGAGCCCGGCCACGTACCGCCGACCCGTCGGGTGGAGACGGTGGTGCTGGACGACCTGCTCGCCGGCGGCGCGGCACCGGGCGCGACGAGCGTGCCGAGCGGGCGCGCCGGGCTGTTCCGGCTGCTGGAGACCACCGGCTCCACCGGGTTCCCGAAGCTGGTCGGCTGGCGGCAGGACGACCTGCTGGCGGACCGGACGGCCTGGCTGTCGTACCTCGGGATCACCGCGGACGACGTGTTCCTGACCATGCATCCGTTGGACGTGGCGCACGGCGCCGACGTACACCTGTTCCCGGCGCTCCTGGCCGGTGCGCGGCTGGTGCTGTCCGACCCGGAGGCCCCGCCGCACCACCTCCTCGACGACCTCGACCGGTCGGGCGCCACGGTGTTCAGCGCGCTGCCCCGACACTACGAACTGCTCGCCGGGCACGGCCCCCGGGACCTGTCCCGGCTACGCCTGCCGCTCTGCGGCGGGGCGTACCTGAGCCCGGAGGTCGTCACGCGGGCCCGGGGCAGCCTCGGCATCCGGATCCGGCGGATCTACGGTTCGACGGAGTTCGGCATCGTCCTGGGCAACCTCGACGACGTGCCGCAGGAGGACCGCGGGATGCGTCCGCTGCCCGGGGTGGTGGTGACCCTGGAGCCGCTGGTCGCCGGCGTGCCCGAGGTCGGGGAGATCCTCGCCCGGTCACCGCACACGAGCACCGGCTACCACGGGGACGCGGCGGCGACCGCGCACGCCTTCCAGGACGGCTGGTACCGCACGGGTGACGTGGCCGAGCGCACTCCTTCGGGGGAGTTCCGGGTGCTCGGCCGTGCCGCCGACGCGCTTGCCGCCGACGGGGGCGGCTTGCGGTTCGCACCGCAGGTCGAGGCCGCGCTGCAGGCGTGCGGGCCGGTGGGTGAGGCCGCCGTGCTGCCGCCGCTGCCCGGATCGGAACCGTTCGTCGTGGTCACCGGCGTGTCCGGGGTCGACGCCGCGGCCGTGCGGTCGGCCGCGGAGGGCGTGCTGGGGGAGCAGGGGCTGGCGATGCCGGTTCGGGTGGTCGAGCGGATTCCGCACACCCCGGTCGGCAAGCTCGACAAGCCCCTCATCCGGCGGCGTCTCGGTTAGGGGTACGACCCGGCCGGGTGTTGTATGCAAGTCCGTACTTGCCTATTGTGGTGGGCGTGGGCGACGTCTACCAGGCACTGGCCGACCACACCCGCCGCCTGATCCTCGACGAGCTGACCGAACGCGACGGTCAGACGCTCTTCGAGATCTGCGGCCGGTTGGCGACCAGGCACCAGGTCGGCTCGTCCCGGCAGGCGATCTCCCAGCACCTCGACGTCCTGGAGGCCGCCGGCCTGATCGTCACGCGGCGGCAGGGTCGCTACAAGTTCCACCACCTCGACACCCGCCCGCTGCGGTCCATCGCCGAGCGATGGCTCAGGTCCGAACCCACCGAGGAGACGCCATGAGGATCAACCTGACGAGCGTGTACGTCGACGACCAGGAGAAGGCGCTGCGCTTCTACACCGAGGTGCTGGGCTTCCGGAAGAAGACGGACGTGCCGACCGGCGAGCACCGCTGGTTGACCGTCGTCTCGCCGGACGCGCCGGACGGCGTCGAGCTGCTGCTGGAGCCCGACGCGCACCCGGCCGCCAAGGCGTTCAAGGAGGCGCTGGCCGGCGACGGCATTCCGCTCACGCAGTTCGCGGTGGACGACGTCGCGGCCGAGCACGAACGGCTGCGCGGCCTCGGGGTGCTGTTCACCCAGGAGCCCGTCGACATGGGCCCGGTGGCGACCGCGGTGTTCGACGACACCTGCGGCAACCTGATCCAGATCGCGCAGTACAAGTAGCGGCGTCAGCCCAGCCGGTCGAGCAGGTCGCGGCTGCGGCTCACCACCAGCGCGGTCGCCTCCGCGTCGTACGACGGGAGCGAGCGGTCGGTGAACAGGTGCCGGTCGCCGGGATAGACGAACAGCTCACCCCGCTCGGGTCCGACGATGGACACCAGCTCGCGAGCGGCGTCGACGTCGCCCTCCAGCCCGAAGAACGGGTCCCGCTCCATGCCGTGGACCTGCACCGCCACGCCGTCGGGCCAGGGGCCGATCGCCCACTCCCCGGTGACCGGCAGGCAGGCCTCGTAGAGCAGGGCGGCGCGGGCGCCGGGCCGGGTCTGGGCGAGGCGCTGGGCGATGGCCGCGCCCCAGGAGACGCCGGCGTAGACCAGGTCGGGACGTAGCTCGGCGGCGATCCGGTCGGCGTGCTGGTCGAGGACGTCGGCGCCGATCCGCTTGGTGAGGGCGGAGCCCTCCTCGACGCTCCCCGGCAACTCGCCGTCGAAGAGGTCGGGGACGTGCACGGTGTGCCCGCCGGCGCCGAGCGCGTCGGCGAGGGCGCGGACGCCGTCGGTGCGCCCCTGCAGGTGGTGGAAGAGGAGGATCTCGGCCATCTCTAGACTCCTGACTGTCGGACCAGAATCATCGAACGAACCAGAATCTTAGAACGGTCGAGAAATGTCGGTCAATCAGCGGATCCCGGACTACGACCTCGACGACCTGCTCGTGGTGACCGCACCGGAGCAACTGCGCGCGCTCGCCGACCCCCTGCGCGGCACCATCCTGGAGTTGCTCCTGGAGCGCGCCGCCACGGTGAACGAACTGGCCGCCGCGGTCGACCGACCCAAGAGCAGCGTGGCCTACCACGTGAACCAACTGGTCGACGCCGGTCTGCTGCGGGTGGTGCGGACCCGCCGGGTCCGGGCCATCGAGGAAAGGTTCTACGGCCGGGCGGCCCGCACCTTCTACGTCGGCGCGCTCCACCGGCCGGAGGACAAGCAGGTCGTCGCGCGGATCAACGGACTCGCCGAAGCCGCGGCCGAGGCGGCCGCCGCGCACGCTGCCGACGAGCTGCGATGCACGCTGGTGCACGCGCGCATCCCGATCGAGGACGTGCGGGAGTTCTGGGCCGAGGTGCAGGCACTGGCCCGGCGGTTCGCGCAGATCCCCCGCGCCGGCGACCAGGTGTACGGCTTCGCCGCCGGGCTCTATCCGACCGACGCGCCCACCCTGCCCGATGCGGATCCCTCATCCGAGGCGCCGGCAGCCGGCGGGGGCGCGCCGGAGCGGGAACCGGGCGCAGGCTAGCGTCGGAGCGTGAGCACCGGATCCCCCCGCGTCCTGCCCGCCGGCAGCGGCATCGACGAGGCCGCCGCCGTCCTGCGCGCCGGCGGGCTGGTCGCGTTCCCCACCGAGACGGTCTACGGACTGGGCGCGAACGCGTTGGACGCCCGCGCCGCCGCGCGGATCTTCGAGGCGAAGGCCCGGCCCAGCTTCGACCCGCTGATCAGCCACCTGGCCGACGCCGCCGACCTGCCCGGGCTGGTCGGCGCGGTGCCGCCGGCCGTGGCCGCGCTGGTCGAGCGGTTCTGGCCCGGCCCGCTCACGCTGATCGTGGACCGGCCCGCCGCGATCCCGCCGATCGTCACCTCCGGGCTGGAGACGATGGCGGTGCGGGTGCCCGACGAACCGGCCGCCCGGGCACTGATCGCCGCCGCCGGGGTGCCGGTCGCCGCGCCGAGCGCCAACCGGTTCGGGCAGCTCAGCCCCACCCGGGCCGAGCACGTGGTGGCCGGGCTGGGCGGCGCGGTGGACGTGGTGCTCGACGGCGGACCCACCCGGTGCGGCATCGAGTCGACGATCGTGGACGCCCGGGGCGAGCGGCCCGTGGTGCTCCGGCTCGGCGCGCTGCCGGTCGAGGCGCTCGTCGAAGCGGTCGGCCCGGTCGAGGTACGCCAGGGCAGCTCCGGCCAGCCGGTCGCGCCCGGCACGCTGGCCGCGCACTACGCCCCGCGTACCCCGTTGCGGTTGGGCACGGCGGTCGACCGCGACGGCGGCCGGCGTGGGTTCCTGGCCTTCCGGGAAGCACCGGCGGACGGCGACTGGGCGGCGGTGGAGGTGCTCGCGCCCGACGGTGACCTGACCGCGGCGGCCGCGCGGCTCTTCGACGCGCTGCACCGGCTCGACGCGGCCGGGGTGGCCGGGATCGTGGCCGAGCCGGTGCCCGACGAAGGGGTCGGGCGGGCGATCAACGACCGGCTGCGAAGGGCCGCCGCGACCTGGCACTAGCGGGCCGGTCAGTGCGCACCGGGCTGTGGCAGGCGATCCACCAGCCGGGTCAACGCGCCGTTGGCGAACGTCGCACCGAGCGCCGAGCCGGTGGCGATGGTCCAGCCCACCGGGCCCAGCGGGGTGCAGCCGAAGAACTGGCTGACCCCGGGCGTCTGCACCACCAGGACCAGCACGCCGACCGACGCGGCGGTGGCGGCCAGCACGGTCGGGCTGGTGCCGCCGGCCAGCACGGTCTGGCCGAGCTGGGTGCCGATCAACGAGGCGAGCGCCACGGTGCCGGCCCGGCGTCGCGTACCTGTCCACCGGGCCAACGTCCAACCCGCTGTCGCGCCCAGCGTGGTCGCCGCGGCCCGCAACCCGATCTCCCGGGTCATGGTGGCGCCCAGCGACGAGTCCGGCCCCTCCCGCAGCAGATGGTCGGTGCGGTCCTCGGCGGGCGGGCGGACCGCGATGGCCAGCGCCGGCGCCAGGTCGGTGAGCAGGTTGACCAGCAGCAGTTGCCGGCCGGTGAGCGCGGACCGGCCGGTCGAGGCGGCGGTCAGCACGCTGAACGCGATCTCGCCGAGGTTGCCGCCGACCAGGATGCTCAACGCGTGCCGGACCGACGACCACATGGCCCGCCCCTCCACCAGCGTGGCGATGATCGTCTCCAGCCGGTCGTCGGTGACCACCAGGTCGGCGGCGGCGCGGGCGGCCGGGGTGCCGCGCTGGCCGAGCGCGATGCCGACGTCGGCCAGGCGGATCGCCGGGGCGTCGTTGGCGCCGTCACCGGTCATCGCCACGGTCCGGCCCCGGCGCTGCAACGCCTGGATGATCCGCACCTTGTGCGCGGGCGTGCAGCGAGCCACCACGTCGGTGGCCATCAGCCGCTCGGCGAGCGCGGCGTCGTCGAGCCGGTCCAGGTCGGTGGCGGTCACCACCCGCTGCTGCCCGTGGTCCGGGCTGATCGTCGCGGCGATCGCCTCGGCGGTGGCCGGATGGTCACCGGTGATCATGACGGTGTGCACGCCCGCCTTCCGGATCCGCTCCACCGCCGGCCGGGCGCTCTCCCGCACCCCGTCCGCGAGCGTCAGGAAACCCACGAAGACCAGGCCGTCCACCTGCTCGTCGGTGACCGCGTCGGTGGAGACACGGCACTCGGCCAGGGCGAGGATGCGGTGCCCGGCACCGGCCCGGGCAGCAAGCATCGCCTGCACCTCGTCCCGGCCGGCCGCGTCCAACGGCCGGTCGCCGGCGGCGGTACGCCGGGACGCGCAGCGCGGCAGCACCGACTCGGGTGCGCCCTTCACGCTGAGCAGCGACCCGTCCGCGGTGCGCCCGACCGTGGCGCTGTAACCCCGGGACGGCTCGAACGGCAGCCCACCGGTCGCGGTCCAGTCCGCCGCCCCGGTGCGCTCGGTCACCCCGGCCGCGTTCGCGCCCCGGCGTACCGCCCGGTCGGTCTGCTGCGGCAGCTCGTCCGGGTCGGCCGCGGCCGGGGTGGCCCGCAGCCCCGCCGCCAGCGTCGACCGGAGCGCGTCGTCCAGGCGGTCCGCCGGGGCGTACCTGTCGTCGCCGGTGCCCACGCCGGCCAGCAGCAGCTTCCCCTCGGTCAGCGTGCCGGTCTTGTCGAAGCAGAGCACGTCCACCCGACCCAGCGCCTCGATCGTGCGCGGGTTGCGCACCAGCGCGCCGTGCTCGGCCAGCCGCCGCGCGGCCGCCAGCTGCGCGGCGCTGACCAGGAACGGCAGCCCCTCCGGCACCGACGCCACGGCCAGGTTCGCGGCGGTCGCCGCCGTCTCGGCCAGGGGTACGCCCCGCAGCAGCCCCGCCCCGGCGACGGCGATCGCCGAGCCGGCCGCCAGCGGTACGGCGGTGCTGGTCAGCTTGCCGAGCCGGGCCTCCACCCCGCTGGCCGGCGGGGCCTGCCGGGCCAGGGCCAGGCTCCGGCCCGACTCCGTCTCCGCGCCGGTGGCCACCACCACGGCGGTGCCGTGCCCGGCGGCCACCGTGGTGCCCTCGAAGAGCATCGAGTGCCGCTCGGCGATCGCCGCCGCGACCACCGGTTCGGGGTTCTTCGCCACCGGCAGCGACTCGCCGGTCAGCGACGACTCGTCGGCCTCCAGACCGTCGCTGCTGAGCACGCGGCAGTCCGCCGGTACGGCGTCGCCGGAACCGACGCTGATCACGTCGCCGGGCACCAGGTCCTCGGCGGGCACCACCCGTTCCGCGCCGTCGCGCCGCACCCGGGCGGTCACCGCCGAGCGGGACAGCAGCTCGGCCAGGGAACGTTCGGTGTTGCGCTGGTGCACCGCGCCGATCAGCGCGGAACCGCCGACCAGGCCGCCCACCAGCGCCGCGTCGACGAGTGAGCCGAACGTGGCGGACAGCACCGCCCCGGCGGCCAGCACCGGGGTGAGCGGGTTGGACAACTCGTCGACGAACGCGCGGAGCAGCCCGGCCGGTCCGTGCCCGTCGCCGGTCTCCGCGCCCCGGCGGCGGCCGGCCTCCTCGCCGGTCAGCCCGGTCGGACGGGAGCCGAGCTGCGCCAGGACGGTCTCCACCGGCATCAGGTGCCAGGCGGTGAGCGCGGGCGTCGGGGTGCCGGTGCGGTCCGGCAGCCGGTGGGCCCGGAAGACGCCGTGCGCGAACGCGACCGCGGCGGCGCCGTTCACGGCTGCCATGGTCCGGCCGGGCAGCTGCCGCCGGTCGGCGGTGAACGCGCCGAGCGCGCCGAGCCCGCTGCCGGCCATGGCGATCCGGATGTTCTGCCCGGTCATCCGGCGCGCCACCCCGGCGGCGTCGACGAGCAGGGCCGGGATTCGCAGGTCGTCGCCGACCAGCAGGTGCGCGCCCCACGGGGGCAGGTCGTCCGGCCCGGACACGCCGACACCGCAGTCGGCGGCGGCGAGCGCCCGACGCTCCCCGGAGACCACCAGCACCACCGCGCCCTCGCGTTGCAGGTCACGGACCGCGTCGCCGAGCCCGGTCCCGCCCGGCACCCGCCGGTCGGCGAAGTCGTACCGGCCGTCCTCGGCACCGCCGATCACCAGCCGGAATCCGGCCTGACGGGCGGCGGACACCAGCGCGTCCACCCCGGGGGCGGGTTCCGGCTCGACCCGCAGCACGGCGACGAGCCGACCGTCCCGGGCCAGGCCGAGCAGCCGTCCCCCGCCGGCGCGCAACCGCTCGCTGTCCGGGCTGTCACCGGGGTCCTCCGCGTCGAGGCGGTCCAGGGGCCCGATCCGCCACCCGTCGTCGGCCCGTACGGCGTCCGGGTCGGCCGGGTCGAACAGCGCGAACGCGCGGGCGGCCACCTGCCCGGTGTCGGCGCCGGGCAACGGCGCCAGGTCGGCCAGCACACCCCGGTCGGAGCCGAGCACCGCGGCGTCCAGCAGCACGGTGTCGATCCGGTCCAGCTCGCGCAGCACGCTCCGGTCCATGGCGATCACGCCGCGCCGGGCCAGCATCCGGCCCAGCTGTGCCGCGTACCCCTCGCGACCGCTGCCCGGCGCCTTGGGCAGCGAGGAGAGCGCCAGTGCGGCAGCCCGCTTGCCGCCGGCCACCGGAACCGCCGCGGCCCCGGCCACCGCGCCGGCGGCGAGCATCCGCTGGACGTAGCGCTCGGCCGGCCCGTGCGGGACCGGGCAGGGCCGCTCACCGTCCGGCACCCGGGCGACCGCCCGGTCCGGGTCGCCGGTCAACCTCGGCTCGGCCCGGCTCCAGGCGGCGAGCTGGGCCCGCGCCTCGCCCCACTGCACCACCCGCTGCGCCCCGTCGAGCACGATGCCGGCCCAGCCGCCGGTGAGACCTTGCACCACCGCCTCGGCGAGCGGGAAGAGCACCTCGGCGCGGGGGTCGGCACGCAGGCCCCGATCGGCCAACGCGTGCAGCTTCGGGTGCAGGTCGACCGCGTTCAGCAGGCCTGCCACCTCACCGGGTACCGGGGTGAACGGCAGGATCCGGGTGGCCGCGGAGATGGTCAGGCCGAGCGCGTCGGAGGCGAGCGCGCCGAGCGTACGAGGGGTGCGGGGGCCCTCCTCGGGCGGATGCGGCGGCGGGATCTCCGGGTCCGGCTCGTACGGGCAGGTCCGCTCGGCGCGGGTCACCGTGTCGATGAGGTCGCGCAGCTTCGGTGCCGGCTCCCGGGTCGCCACCACCACCCGGCCGGACGGCGCGTTCACCCGGGCCCAGGCCACACCCGGCACGGCCTCCAGCGCCGCCTCGACCTGCCGGGCCAGCCCGTCGCCGCCGTCCTGGCAGACGCCGTGCACCTCGATGTGGTGCCGGCCGTCCCGCGACCACACCCGGCGCCGGGTCAGCCCGGTCAGCCGGGCCAGCCGGGCGGCGGCGGCGCCCACGCTCCCCGCCGCCTCGGTGACACCGGGCGGCACGGCGGCGCCGGGCAGGGCCGATCCGACGGTACGCGCGACCCGAGCCATGGCGTCCGGCACGGCGGCCGGCGACAGCAGGAGACCGGCGAAGCCGTACGCCATCTCGCCTCCCGGAGTCGTCCCGGCGGCCCGACTTCCCGGCGCGGCGTCCGTTATGCCCCCGGGGTGGGGGAAGTTTCCCCACTGACCGGGGCATGGACGCCGGGGGCGGTGGAATGCCGGTGGGGTCGATGCCGTCGTCGTTACCGGGGAGGCAGGGATGAGCACGTTGACGCGACACCTGAGCGGAGCGCGGGAGACGGTCCGGGCGTACAGCCGACGGGTGGACGTCCCGCTGCTGGGTGAGGTGGCCGTGCCTCCGCCGGACAAGCTGGCCTACTACGCCGGTGTCGGCGTGCTCGCCGCTCTGCAGGTGATCGAGTGGCCGCTCGCGCTGGTCATCACCGCCGGGCACGTCCTCGCCGACCAGCACGCCTCCGGCCTGGCGAAGGGCATCGGTGAGGCGTTGGAGACCGCCTGACGAGACCGGGCCCACAGTTGACCTCAACCGCGGTTGAGGTCACAGGCTGGAGCCCATGACGACCACCGCCACCGCGCCCGACGCATCTCCGGTCGACCTGTGGTCGCCGGGACTGCGGGCGATGACCGTGGGCAGCGTCGCCCTGGTGTCGCTGCTCGCGTTCGAGGCCCTGGCGGTCGGCACCGCCATGCCGACGGTCGCGCGCAGCCTGGGCGGGCTCGGCCTGTACGCGCTGGCCTTCGGTGGGCCGTTCGCCTCCGGGGTGGTGGCGATGGTGGCCTCCGGCATCTGGTGCGACGCGCGCGGTCCCCGCCCGGCCATGTGGCACGGCGTGGCCTGGTTCGTCGCCGGCCTGGCGCTGGCGGGTGCCGCCACCAGCATGGGTGTGCTGGTCGCCGGGCGGGTGGTGCAGGGCTTCGGCTCCGGTCTGCTCTCGGTGGCGCTCTACGTGATCGTCGGGCACGCGTACCCGGAGCGGTTGCGGCGGCGGATGTTCGCCGCATTCGCCGCCGCCTGGGTGGTGCCGTCGCTGGTCGGGCCGGCGTTGGCCGGCCTGATCGTGGAGCACCTGGGCTGGCGGTGGGTGTTCCTGGCGGTGCCGGCGGTGGCGGTGCCGGCGGTGTTGCTGGTCCAGCCGGGGCTGCGGTCGCTGGCCGGCACCGTACCGACCCGACCGTCGGCCGGGGCGCTGGCCCGGGTGGCCTGGGCCTGCGGGGCGGGGGCGAGCGCCGCACTGCTGCACCACGGGGGGCAGCAGCGCGGCGTGCTCGCCGCCGCGCTCATCACGGTGGCGTCGGCCGGGCTGCTCACCTGCGTACCCCGGTTGTTGCCGCCCGGGTTCCTGCGGGCGGCGCGCGGGTTGCCGACGGTGATCGGCCTGCGCGGCCTGGCCTCGGCGGCGTTCGTCGGCGCGGAGGTGGTGATCCCGTTGATGCTCTCCCGGGAGCGTGGCTTCTCGCCGACCGGCGCCGGGCTGGTGCTGACCGTGGGGGCGCTGTCCTGGTCGGTGGGTTCGTGGATCCAGGGCCGCATCGCCGCGCCCCGCTCCACCGCCACCCTGCCCCGGGCCGGGCTGGCCTGCATCGCCGTCGGCACGGCTGGCGTCGCGTCGGCGTTGCTGCCGGGGATCCCGGTGGCGCCGGCGGTGCTCGCCTGGGCGGTCGCCGGCCTGGGCATGGGGCTGCTCTATCCCTCGCTGTCGGTGCTCACCCTGGAGTTGTCCGCCCCGGCCGAGCAGGGCCGCAACTCCTCGGCGCTGCAACTGGGCGACTCGCTGGCGGCGGCCACCGTGCTGGCGCTGACCGGGGCGGTGCTGGCGAGCGGCTCGTCACCCGGCCCGGCGAGCTACGCGGCCACGCTGGCCGTCGCGGCCGGCTGCGGCCTGCTCGGCCTGCTGCTGGCCGGTCGCGTGACGCCCCGGCCGGCCGGCTGACGGGCGATGCGCGACGGCGGCGTGGCGTGCCAGGCGGCCGTCGTGTTCACGCAGCGTGACGCCATCGAAAGAAGGCATCACTTTTCGGCGTCATACCCCTCGGTCATATTTATGACTGATAGGTATGACGCGCAAAGGTAGACCCTTCTGCTGAGCGAACCCGGTCGTCGCAACGTGCGCGCCGGCGGCCCGCGCCGGCAGCCCGTTCCCCGCGGCCGGTCACGATCCTGCGCGGTGTTCCGTCCCCTGTCCGGCCGGAGTCGACAGGCTTGGACCGGCGGCGAAGCGGACCGCCGCGCGGCGATCGAGCGGGAGGATGGGGCGATGCGGGTGTTGGTGACCGGGGCGACCGGACGGCTCGGGCGGGTGGCGGTGCCCCGGCTGCGGAACGAGGGGTTCAGCCTCCGGGCGGTGAGCCGCCGGCCCGATGCCAATGCCGGTGACAGCGACGGCGGCGGGGACGGCGTCGAGTGGATGGCCGCCGACCTGGCCACCGGCGCCGGGCTGGCCGAGGCGGTCGCCGGGACGGACGCGGTGCTGCACCTGGCCTCGTCACCGAACCGGCGCACCTACGAGATCGACGTACTCGGCACCCGCCGGCTGACCGTGGCCGCCGGCCACGCCGGGGTGCGGCACCTGGTGTACGTGTCGATCGTCGGCGTCGACCGGGTGCCGCTCGGCTACTACCGGCACAAACTCGCGGCCGAGCAGGTGGTGGCCGCCGGGTCGGTGCCGTGGAGCGTGCTGCGGGCGACCCAGTTCCCCGGCTTCCTGGCGGAGCTGCTCGCCGGCGCCAGCCGGTTGGGCCCGGTGCTCGGGGACCCGGCCGTGCTCGCCCAGCCGGTCGACCCCGGCGAGGTGGCGGACCGGCTCGCGGTGCTGCTGCGCGCCGGGCCGTCGCACCGGGTGGAGGACTTCGGCGGCCCCGAGGTGCTCCGCTTCGACGAGGCCGCCCGGGCCTGGCTCGCGGCCCGCCGGTCCCGCCGGCCGCTGCTGCCGGTCCGGATCCCGGGGCGGCTCGGGCGGGAGTTGCGCGCCGGCGCCCTCACCACCACCGCCACGCCGACGGGCACCCGCACCTGGGCGGACCACCTCGCTCACACGTACGGGGGAACGGGTCGAAGATGAGCGCCGGTCGCGTCCCGGTCGGCCTAGCGTGGCCTTCATGCTGGTCTTCGTCGCCACCGTGGTGCTCTACGTCTTCGGCTTCGTCTTCCTCTACGGCGTGATCCGGGTCGGCGTCCGGCACGGGATCCAGGACGCCGAGGCGAACCGCCCCGAGGCGCCGCAGCGGCGCCAGCTCACCGGGGTGTAAGGCGGGGCCCCCTGTTAACGGATTCGGTAGAGGAGGGGGCCCCTCTTAACCGTGCCGAGCGGGCGGCCGGCGCAGGTGCGAGGATCGCCCCGTGATGGGAACGTTGAAGACCGAGCCGGCCCGTGCCCGGCTGGACCTGTTGGCGCCGCCGGTCGCCGCGGCGGTGGAACGGTGGCCGGACGAGGCGCCTGTCGACGTGGACGAGGTGCTGGTCGCCCCGATCGACGCCGAGCTGGCCGACACCGCGGCCTTCTGCGCGGCGTACGAGGTGGGGCTGGAGGAGTCGGCCAACTGCGTGGTGGTCGCCGGCAAGCGTGGCGGCGAGACCCGCTACGCCGCCTGCATCGTGCTCGCCACCACCCGCGCCGACGTGAACGGCGTGGTCCGCAAGCTGCTCGACGTCCGCAAGGCGAGCTTCGCGCCGATGGCCGAGGCGGTGGAGCTGACCGGCATGGAGTACGGCGGAATCACCCCCATCGGGTTGCCCGAGGAGTGGCCGATCCTGGTCGACGCGCGGGTCATCGCCACGCCGCACGTGATCATCGGATCGGGCGTACGGCACAGCAAGATCGCCCTGCCCGGGCCGGCGCTCGGCGCGCTGCCCGGGGCGAGGGTGGTGGAGGACCTGGCCAGGCCGGCCTAGGGCCTCACCCGCATCGATCTTGTTCCACGTGAAACATCACGCGGACGCCTCCCGCTGGGCCACCTCGCGCAGCGCCGCGAGCAGCGTCTCCGGCTCCTGGGCGCCGGTGACCGCGTACTTTCCGGCCAGCACGAAGGTCGGCACGCTGGAGACGCCGAGCTGGTGCGCGGCGCTCAGCTCGGCCGCCACCTCGCGACGGCCCAGGTTCGACTCCAGATAGCCGCGCGCCTCGCTCTCGTCCAGGCCCACCTCGGCGGCGAGTGCGACAAGCGCGTCGATCGAGCCGACGTCGAGCCCGTCGGAGAAGTGCGCCCGATAGAGGCGCTCGACCATCTCGGCGGCACGACCCCGCTCGGCGGCGAACCGCACCAGCCGGTGCGCGTCGAAGGTGTTCGCCGCCACCGCCCGGTCGAACCGTAGGTCGAGACCGGCGCCCGCGGCGATCCCGGACACGTGGGCGGCCATCTGATCGGCCTTGTCCCGGCCGCCGAACTTGTCGCCCAGTGCGTCGAGCAGCGGCCTCGGCTCGGCCACCGGCGTCGGGTCGAGCTGGAACGGCCGGAAACTGACGGTCACCTTGCCGTCGTACGACTCGATGGCCTGCTCCAGGCGGCGCTTGCCGATCCAGCACCAGGGGCAGGCGACGTCGGCGTAGATCTCGATCTCCATGACCAGCAACAACCCGCAGGTCAGGCGATCTGTTCCCGGACCTGCCGCTTGAGGCGGCCCAGGATGGCCGTGCCGCCGCGGACCCGCAGCGGGCTGATCGCCTGGGCCAGGCCCATCCGCTGGTAGAGGTCGTCCGGCACGGCCAGCACCTCCTCGGCGCTCGCGCCGGCCAACCCCTCGGCCAGGATGCCGGCGAACGCCCGGGTGGTCGGCGCCTCCGGCGGGCAGTCGAAGACCGTGCTCACCGTCTTGTCCGCGTTCACCTCGGCGCGCAGGAAGAACGCGGTCTGGCACTCGGGGACCTGCTCCAGTTCCTCCCGGTCGACTCCCTCGGGCAGGGGCGGGATCACGTCGGCGAACTCCAGCAGCATCTCCAGCACGACGTCGCGCGGGGCGGCGGCGAACTCGTCGACGATCTCGGCCAGCTTGGTCGGCATCTCGGGCATGCGTCGAGGCTATCCGGCCGCTGCCGGGCAGGAGCGGGGTGTTAAGCGGGGGCCCCTCCTCTACCAGAGGCGTTAAGAAGGGGCCCCGCCTTTCACGAGTTGGGGGCGGCCTGGCTGATGTCGCTCAGCGCGGAACTGGGGTCCAGCTGCATCGCCAGGTCACCCAGGGAGACGATGCCGACCAGCTTCCGCTCGTTGTCGCAGACCAGCACCCGCCGGATGTTGCGCTCGCGCATCAACGCGGCCGCCTCGCCCGCCGTGCAGTGCTGCTCGATCATGACGACCTCACGGGTGATGATCGACCCGATCGTGGTGGTGCCCGGGTCGGCCCGTTCGGCCACCGCCCGCACCACGATGTCGCGGTCGGTCAGCACCCCGGCGAGCGTGGCGCCGTCGGTCACCACCACGTCGCCGATGTCCGACTCCTTCATCACCCGGGCCGCCTCGTCCAACGGGGTCTCCGCCGGGAGATAGACCACCTGCTTCGTCATCACGTCACTGACGCGGTACATGAGAGCCTCCGAAACGCCTCGGTCGATCCTTCTGCGGTACCCGGTGGCGCAATCGCTACACCCCGTCGCGGCGCGTCGCGCCCACCTCGTCGAGCAGGCGCGCCACGACGTCCTCCACCGACAGTTCGGTCCGCTCGCCGCCGGCCCGGTCCCGCAGCTCGACGTACCCCTCGGTCAGGCGGCGGCCGACCACGACGGCGCGCGGGATGCCGATCAGTTCGACGTCGGTGAACTTCACCCCGGCGGAGACGTGGGCCCGGTCGTCGACAAGCACCCGCAGGCCGGCGGCGGCGAGGCGCGCGCCGAGCGCCAGCGCCGCGTCGAGCTGCGGCCCCTTCCCGGCCGACACCACGTGTACGTCGCACGGCGCGACAGCGGACGGCCAGACCAGCCCTCGGTCGTCGTGGTGCTGCTCGGCCACGGCGGCGACCGCCCGGGACACGCCGATGCCGTAGCAGCCCATGGTCGGCCGGACCGGCTTGCCCTCGGGGCCGAGCACGTCGACCGCGAACGCGTCGGTGAACCGGCGGCCGAGCTGGAAGATGTGCCCCACCTCGATGCCGCGCCGCAGGGTCAACTCGCCGTCGTCGCAGGCCGAGCAGCTGTCGCCCGGTCGGACCTCGGCCGCCTCGATGGTGCCGTCGGGCACGAAGTCGCGCCCGCACACCACGTCGGTGGCGTGCCGCCCCGGCTCGTTCGCCCCGGTCAGCCAGGTGGTGCCGGTGACGACCCGCGGGTCCACCAGGTAGCGGACGCCGTGCTTGGCCAGGATCTGCGGCCCGAGGTAGCCGCGGACCAGCTCCGGGTGGGCGGCCCAGTCGTCGAAGACGGCGACCGTGGACGGGTGCAGTGCCGCCTCGACCCGCTTCAGGTCCACCTCGCGGTCACCCGGCAGGCCGACGACCAGCAGCTCGGCTCGCTCGGCGCCGGGCCGGCGGACGGTCAGCACCACGTTCTTCAGGGTGTCGGCGGCGGTCCAGCCGGTGCGGCCGGCGAGCGCGCGGTCGTTCGCCAGGTCGACCAGGGACGCGATGGTCGGCGTCTCCGGGGTGTCGTGCACCTCGATCGGCGGGTGCGCGTCCGGGTCTCCGGCCGCCGGCGCGCGGGTCACCACCGCCTCGGTGTTGGCCGCGTAGTCGCAGCGGGTGCAGCCGACGTAGGTGTCCTCACCGACCGGCGTGGCGGCCAGGAACTCCTCCGACGCCGAGCCGCCCATCGCGCCGGACATCGCGTGCACCACGGTGAAGTCCAGCCCGAGCCGGGTGAAGATCCGCTGGTACGCCTCGCGGTGCCGGTCGTAGGCGGCCTGGAGCCCGGCGGCGTCCAGGTCGAACGAGTAGGCGTCCTTCATCAGGAACTCGCGCCCGCGCAGCAGCCCGGCCCGGGGA
This sequence comes from Micromonospora sp. WMMC241, assembly GCF_027460165.1. NCBI lineage: Bacteria > Bacillati > Actinomycetota > Actinomycetes > Micromonosporales > Micromonosporaceae > Micromonospora > Micromonospora sp. WMMC241. The sequence goes on along the minus strand of NZ_JAPZBF010000001.1, from coordinate 6,516,069 downwards.
CGGGCCTCGTCCCGGAACTTCGTCTGGATCTGGAACAGCGTCACCGGAAAGTCCCGGTACGACGTGAACAGGTCCTTCACCAGCAGCGCGGCCATCTCCTCGTGGGTCGGCGCGAGCAGGTGCTCGGCACCCCTGCGGTCGGCGAGCGTGAAGATGTCGTCGCCGTACTCGGTCCACCGCCCGCTGGTCCGGTAGGGCTCCGCCGGCAGCAGCGCCGGGAAGTGCACCTCCTGGTCGCCGATCGCGGTCATCTCGTCCCGGACGATCGCAGTGATCCGGTCCAGCACCAGCTTGCCCAGCGGCAGCCAGGTGTAGCCGCCCGGTGCGGCGCGGCGGACGTAGCCGGCGCGGAGCAGCAGCCGGTGGCTCGGGACCTCCGCGTCGGCCGGATCCTCGCGCAGGGTCCGGAGCAGCAGGGTGGACACGCGTAGCAACATGGCCGCAGCGTACGGCGACCAGGCGCGACCGGGCGATCTCATTCCGCCAGGTCCTGTCGCGCTGGTCGCCGGTTCGGGTGCACCCGTGGTCGTCGGGGCGACAACAAGTGCACCCGAAGTCGGGCGACCGTCGTAGTCGTCGGGTAAGAAGGTCGCATGGAAGATCGTCCCCGGTTCTCGTTGACGTCCACCGTCCTCGACGCGCCGTCCGCGCAGGAACTCGCCGTCTTCTACGAGCGGCTGCTCGACTGGCCCCGGCGCGAGGACGAGCACGACTGGGTGGTGCTGGCCCCGCCGGACGGCGGTGCCACGCTGGCGTTCCAGGACGAGCCGGCGTATGTGCGTCCGGTGTGGCCGGCGGGCCCGGGTGACCCGCCGATGATGCTCCACCTCGACATCAAGGTCGACGACCTCGACGTGGCCTCGGCGTACGCGGTGTCGCTCGGTGCCACGGTGGCCGACTACCAACCCCAGGACGACGTGCGGGTGCACCTCGACCCGGTCGGCCACCCGTTCTGCCTCTATCTCTGACCGATCAGCCGGACCTCACAACGGACACCGCCCACCTTGGCGAGTCGGGCGTCACCGGTCACCAGGGGGCAGGCTGCCAACTCCGCTGCCGCGACGTACGCCGCGTCGTAGGTGGAGACGTTTGCTCGGAGCTGCCACATCCGCTCGACCAGCGTGGCGGTCGGGATCTCGTCGATGACCAGCCATTGCAGGGCGTCGACCGCCTCCTGCGCACGTGCGGCTCCCAGCTTCCGCCCGAGGGCCTTGCCCCGGATGACCGACATGACCTCGATCAGCAGGTGCCCGGGTGATGCCCAGTGCGGGTCGGCGATCAGCTCGGATCGTGCGGCGTCGCCCATCGGACCGTCGTCCACGAGGGCGTCGGCAAGGGCGGACGCGTCCACCACGATCATGCAGCGTCGCCCCGGCTTTCGCGCCGGCTCCGCTCGCTTCCGCGCTGGCTGCGCTCGTCGGCCAGGTCGGCCGCGCTCTCCCCCGGCAACGACCGGGTGCCGTCGGACCGCCCGCCGAAGCCGTCCAGGATCGCGCCGTTGCGCAGCCGTCGGGCCTGGGTCTCCACCAACTCCAGCAGGTAGGCCTGGAGCGACTGACCACGCGCCCTGGCCTCGGCGGCGAGCGCGTTCCGAACGTCTTCCGGCACGTCTCGGATCTGTAGCGCAACCATGCATTCATTATGCATGCACGCGCGTTGCTCCGGGGCCCGGCAGTATTCTGCCGGGGTGACCGCCACACCGTCGGCTCGCGCGGTGAGCCAGTACGCGACGACGACAGGCAACCTCACCGCCCGCATCGCGTTGCACGCCTACGGCACCAATCCGCAGGGCTGGTTCGCCTGGCTCGGCGAGCGGCTTCCGCTGGCCGGGGACGTGCTGGAGGTGGGCGCCGGCACCGGCGAGCTGTGGCGTCGCGTGGGCAGACCCGAGACCGGCCTCCGGCTCACCCTGACCGACTTCTCACCAGCCATGTGCGACCGGCTGCGCGAGGTGCCCGGCGCTCGGGTGCAGCGTTGCGACGCCACCCACCTGCCGTACGCCGACGCCGCCTTCGACGCGGTGATCGCCAACCACATGCTCTACCACCTGGACGATCCCGACGCGGCGCTGGCGGAGTTCGCCCGGGTGCTGCGACCCGGTGGGCGGCTCGCCGTCGCCGTGAACGGTCGCGACCACCTCGCCGAGCTGGACGCGCTCGGCCTGGTCATCGACCGACCCGAGCTGGCCGTCGGCGCCCACCGGAACGACGTCACCGCCGAGACGACGCCGGCCCGGGTCGCGGCCCACCTCACCGACGTGACGGTCGAGCGCTACCCCGACGAGCTGGCGGTGCCCGCAGTGGAACCGGTCCTCGCCTACGTCGCCAGCATGATCGGGCCACTCACCGCCGCGCAGGAGTCGGCCGCCCGGGACGTGGTCCAGGCTCGCATCGACGCGGAGGGCGCCTTCCGGGTACGCAAGCACACGGTGCTGATCAGCGCGGTGCGCGACTCCCACTGACCCGCACGAAGGCGCGCCAGGCATCGGGGGTGAAGGTGAGGACCGGTCCGCTCGGGTCCTTGCTGTCGCGCACCCCGACCACGCCGACCAGGTCGTCCGCCACTTCGACGCAGTCGCCCTGCGTGCCGCTGCGGGTGGACTTCCGCCAGATCGCGCCCATCAGCTCCATGACGACATCACTTCCTTCATCAGCTCGGCCGACTGCTGGCGCGGAAGTGCCTCACTCCGCACGCTCTCCCACCTGGACAGCAGGGTAGCCACATCCTCGTCGTTGTCGACCACCACTCCACCGAGCTGGTTCTCCAGATGACCGACCCAGCCGCCGTCGATGCTGCGGGCCAGAGCGAAGGGACCGACGAGCCCGACGTGCATGGTGACCTGGGTCGGCACGATGTGAATATCGATGTGGGGGCGCTCGCTGCACTCGATGAGATGCGTGATCTGCTCGGCCATCAGCCCACGGAACGCCTCGTCGGCCCGGCGTAGGACGGACTCCTCGACAACCGCGATGTACTTCGGATGGTCCTGGCTGGAGAGGATCGACTGGCGGTCCAACCGCACCCCGAGTCGTCGTTCGACCTCGTCGTCGCTGATGAGGTCATCCGTGCGGATCATCGCCCGTGCGTAGTTCTCGGTCTGCAGCAGCCCGGGCACCAAGGTCGGCTGGTAGGTGCGCAACTGCTGGGCCTGGCGTTCGGCTTCCAGCCAGGGGCGGAACCAGCTCGGCTGGCCGTCCCGCTCGGCGAGCTTGAGCAGCGAGGTCAACAGCCCGCCGGTGCCCAGCACCTCGTCGGCCCGTTTCAGGAAGAACCGGTCCAGCGGCCGCTGGCCCAGCTCCACCGCCGACACCTGGGAGTTGGAGAAGTGCACCAGCTTCCCGAACTCCTCCTGGCTCAGCTCGGCCTTGAGCCGCAACCGTCGCAGTTGCGCGCGGATCAGCTCGGCGGTCGGCTCGTTCTCCACCCGGTCTCCTCGATCGCAGGCCGGTTTCTCGGCACCTTCCCGGACCGGCCCCGGCAACTTCCGAGCGTAGTGGCGATATCAGCAGACTGTCACGTATGAATCTTCCCGTGCCTCGGCTCGGGCCGTACCCGGACCGGCCGCGCCCCTATCCGCCCGACCACCCGGCGCACCTGCCGATCCGGCCACTGTGGCTCTGCCGCGCCTGCGGCGCACCGTGGCCCTGCGCCCAGGCCCGTCTGCTGCTCAAGGTCGAGTACGCCGACCAGCCGGTCGACCTGGCCGTCTACCTCTCCGGGCTCTACTACGAGGCCACCCACGACCTGTTCCGCCTCGACCCGCACGGCGGCCCGACCCCGCGCGACCTGTTCGACAGGTTCGTCGGCTGGGGCCCGTACCGGCGCGGGGTCGTCGGCCCGGCCTGAGGACCCGGTCCCCGTCGATAGGATCCACCGTCGTGGCAGCGCGTAGACACGTCGTGTCCGGGGACTTCGAGCTGACGATGGACGAGCTGCGCGTGGTGGCGCGTTTCGTGGTCGAGGACGCCGAGAGCGTGCTGCCGGTCTTCGAGCGGGCCGTGCCGGGCGATCCGCGTCCCCGTGCGGCGATCGAGGCGGCGCGGGTGTTCGTCGACGGCGCGGATCGGACGAAACTGCAACGGGTGGCGTCGGTCGACGCGCACCGGGCGGCCCGGTCCGCGCCCGACGAGGCGGCCCGCCTGGCCGCGCGATGCGCCGGTGACGCGGCCGCGGCGGCGTACCTGCATCCGCTCGCCCAGGCCAGCCAGGTCGGGCACATCCTGCGGGCCGCCGCGAGCGCGGCGCGGATCGGTGAGCTGGCGGCCGGCGGCGACCCGGCGGTCGGGGACGCCCTGCTGGACCGTGCGCGACGGCGGGCCACCCCGGTGCTCGTGGACGTGCTCCGCCGCTATCCACCGGTGACCGGTGGCGGCAGCCGGGTCGCCCGGCTGATGAGCACTCTGGACGATGCCCTGCGACGGACGCCGACCGGCGACGAGGACGAGGAGGACGACTCGTGATCCTGCCGAAGGTTCGGGATCCCCGCTTCACCACGATCCGTCGTGGCGGGACGCTCACCGACGACGACCACCGCCTGCTCGCGCTCTGGGCCGCCGACTGCGCGGAGCACGTCCTCGGCCTGTTCGAGGCGGTCCGGCCCGACGATCCACGGCCGCGTGCGGCGATCGCGCACATCCGGGCCTGGGTGCGGGGCGAGGTCACCATGATGGTGTCCCGCGCGGCGGGCGGTCATGCCATGGGCGCGGCCCGGGACCTGCGGGGAGCGGCACGCCACGCCGCGTACGCCGCCGGCCAGGCCGGGGCCGTCGCCCACGTGGCCGCGCACGAACTCGGCGCCGCCGCGTACGCGATCAAGGCGGTGCGGGCGGCGGCGCCCGAGGGCCGGGCGGACGCGGCGGGGCGTGCGGAGTGCCGGTGGCAGCGCGACCGGCTCCCGGCGGCGATCCGTGAGCTGGTTCTCGACGACCAGCGCCTGCGCAACGACATCTGCTGGTCGGTGTTCGACTGCTGAACCGAGGAAAAGCCGACACCCGGCGACGGCAACCATCGGGCGGCGGGGTGACGTCTGGAGGGCATCGACCGACGCACCACTGACCCGAAGGATCGGCTCGTGTGGACCCTCTCCTGAGTGAGTTCGACTCGTTCGTGCGCACCCGCACGCCGGCGCTCCTGCGCTCGGCCTACCTGCTCACCGGTGACCAGCACCTGGCCGAGGACCTCGTCCAGTCCGCCCTGGCCCGCACCCACCGCTCGTGGGGCCGGCTGCACGACAGCGGCAACGCCGAGGCGTACACCCGCAAGATCATGTATCACCTGCAGGTCTCCTGGTGGCGACGCCGTCGGGTGGCCGAGGCGATGCCGGGCGACCTGCCCGAGTCACGCGGAGGCGACTCGGGACCCGACCACGCCCAGCAGATCACGCTGCGGCTCACCCTCCGGGCCGCGCTGGCCCGGCTCTCCACCAAACAGCGGGCCGTGCTGGTGCTGCGGTTCTTCGAGGACCGCAGCGAGGTCGAGGCGGCGGAGATGCTCGGCGTCACGGTCGGCACGGTCAAGAGCCAGACCTCGAGGGCGCTGACCAAGTTGCGCACCGTCGCCCCGGAACTCGCCGACCTGTACGTCACGGAAGGATCCGCCCGATGAACCAGGACCGCCTGCGCCTCGACCTGGCCGACCTGGCCGACGAGGTCACCCCGGTCGACCTGCGGGACCGGGCCCTGCGTACCTCCCGCCGGCTCGGCATCCAGCGGGCCGTCGTCACCTCCGCCGCCGCGCTGGCGGTGCTGGCCGCCGCGACCGGGACCGCGCTCGCGATCCGGCCGGACGGCCAGGCACCCGCGCCGGCCGTGCCGTCGGTGACCAGCACCCCACCGCCGTCCGAGGCCAGCCCTCCGCCGAGCGTGGAGCCGTCCCGCACGGCGAGCGCAAGCCCGAGCACCACCACCACCGGCGGCGGCCCGGCCGCGGTCACCGTCGGGCGGCTCTTCTACGGCCCGACGCCGACCGGCGACGACACGTCGGCCGCCGGGTACCTCTGGTCCTACGAGCCCGGCTCACCGCCGACCCGGCTGGCGAAGCTCCCCCGTCTCGCCGCGATCCTCAACGCGGCCGTCTCGCCCGACGGCAGGCGCGTCGCCTGGGTCGACCCGGACGACAACCTCCGGGTGGCCGACGTCGACGGCGACAACCCCCGGAAGCTCACGCCGGGCGGCCACCGCCAGGTGGAACGGGACTGCTGGACTCCGGTGTGGTCCCCGGACTCCCGCCGGCTCACGATCTCGGTGGTCCTGCGGCCCGAGCCGGCTCCGGCGTGGGAGAAGGGCGTCGTCGAGCTGAACACGGGCAAGTACACCCGACTCGCCGAGATCAAGGGCTGCCACCCGCTGTGGTCGGCCGACGGCAAGGTGCTCGCCTACGCGGACGGGGAGGGCCGGGTCGCGGTGAACCGCCCGGACGGCTCGGCGGAGAAGCGGATCCCCGGCGTGGGCGGGTCGGGCGCCCGCTCGTCCTTCGACGTCGCGAGCATCTCCCCGGACGGCTCCCGGCTGGCGCTCCTGCTGCGCAAGCCGGACGAGCCGGCCGGAGACGTGGCACGGGAACTCGACGCCAACGCGGTGATCGACACCCGTACCGGACGACAGGTCGACCTGCCGCTCGGCGGCCGGACGCTGCACCAGGCCTGGTTCGGGGCCGACGGCAGGCTGGTGGCCCGGGTAGACGCCGGTGACCACAACGTGCTCGTGCTGATCGGCGCGGACGGCCGCAAGATCAGTGAGAGCCGGGAGCCGGCCGCGCTGAAGGACCAGCAGATCCTCCAGCTGGCCGACTGACGATCGGCGGTGGGGCGGGTCGCCGGGAGGTGGCCCGCCCCACCGCCGGTCAGCGCAGCACCGTGATCGCGGCGTCCGCGCCGACGTGCTTCCACGGCACCAGCACCACGGTCCCGTCCCGTTCCAGCACCGTCGCGTCGCTGCCTTCGGTGCCGGCCGACCTGGGGCCCTCGGCCAGCACCGACACCGTCCCGGAGGCCCGGTCGACCCGCACCAGACGCGGCGCGAGGTCCCGCCGGTCGCCCACCTCCCAGGCCAGCAGGCCCGCCTCGTCCAGGCGGATCAGCTCCACCTCGCTGTCGGTGTGCCCGGCCGAGACCCAGCGCCGCTTCCCGGTGGCCAGGTCGATCGCCACCACCTGGTTCGCCTGGCGCGCCTTGCCCGCCACGTTCGCCGCCTCGGTGGGCAGGTAGAGCGTGTCGGCGTCGGCCAGGTAGGGCCGCACGGCCGGGCCCTCGACCGAGTTGGAACGGTTGACCGGCAGGTCGCTGAACCGCGTACCGTCGACGGGGTTGCCGAACGTGGCCCGAGGCCGGCCGGCGGCGTCCCGGGCGGCGAACGTCGCGTCGTTCAGGCCGGGCAGGCTGACCAGCGGGTCGACGCTGAGCACGCCGGCGCTCGCGGTGGGCAGCCGCTGCTGCCAGCGCACCTTTCCGGTGGCCGGGTCCAGGCCGAGCAACGCGCCCCGGTCGCCGTCGCACCGCGCGGTGACCACGGCCAGGTCGCCCGCCGCCCGGGTGTCGGCGAGCCGGCAGTCCCGCCCCGGCAGCAGCCGGTCGGCGTCGCTGCGCCACAGCCGCCTGCCGTCGGCCAGCGAGTAGCCGAGGACCCGCTGGTCGGCGCGGACGACCACCTGACCGCCGGCCACCGACAGGTCCGGCGCGGCGAGCGTGTCGCGGCCCTCCCGGCGTTCGGCGGGGAACGCCGCCTGCCAGGCCCGGGCGCCGGTGGCGGCGTCGAAACCGACGAGCGTGTCGCAGGAGTCGGCGGAGCCGAGCGCCACCACGCCGCGCCCCCCGGCCAGGGTCTGCGCGGCGCCGCAGAGCGAGCTGCCCGGGGGCGCGGGCACGCCCCACGCCTGCCCGCCGTCGCCGAGCCGGTAGGCGATGACGCCGTCGGGTTGGGCCCGGACCACCGCGTCGCCGACCAGCCAGGCACCGAACATGTCCTGCCCGTCGAACGTCTTCAGGCCGTTGCGCTGCCGCTCGGGGAAGTCGAGCACCCAGGCGGCGCGCAGCGTGCGCCCGCCCTCGGCCGGGCCGCCGACCAGGCGGGACACGCCGTAGGCGGTGCCGGCGGCGACCGCCAGCACGGCCACCAGGCCACCGGCGAGGAGCAGCGCGAGACGCCCGCGCCGCCGTGGCGCCGCCGGCGGCACGCCCGCCGGCCCGGGCCAGCCCGGCGGCGGGTACGCGGGTGGCTGCTGCTGGTGCTGGTACGTCATCAGTCGTCTCCGATCCCGCTCAGCGCGCCTGGGCGCGGACGTCGTCGGCCCAGCCGGCCTGGAACTCGTCGAGCGACACGCCCAGCACGTCCCGGGCGGCCCGGTCGGTGGGGGTGCCCGCGTAGACGGCGTCGACGAAGCGGAACAGCTTCGGCTCGCCGTACTTCGCCGCGAGGTGGTTCATCGCCGTGTGCCCGAGCCAGTAGTGGAAGCTCAGCAGGTCCGGGTTGTCCCAGTCGCCGTTGTCCGGCAGCTTCCCGTTCCACCCGCGCAGCATCCGCCGGGCCGGTGCGGTGCGTTCGCTGTCGCCCAGCGGCCGGCCGTGGAACGCCACGTACTCGGCGAAGCCCTCCACCACCCACTCGTCGAGCGTGTCGAACGCGTCCACCTCGGCCAGGTTCGTCCGGGGCGACACCAGCGAATGCGCCACCTCGTGCCGGAACACCATGCCGGCGTCGTCGCCGCCGGTGCGGGTGAAGTAGGACGTGTCGGTGTCCACCACCACCCGGGTGCCGCCGACGGTGAACGTCCCGTCCTGGCGTTCGGCCGCCACCATGGGCATCGAGAAGCCGGCCTCGGTGGCCTTCTCGGTGCCGATCCGATAGAGCGAGCCCATCTCGGCGCGGCCCTTGGCGAGCGCGATGACGAAGCCGTTCGGCGCCGGGCCGGGCAGCCCACCGGCCCGCCACACCGCCAGGTCGTGGACGGCGGCGGCCTCGGCGGTCGGGGCGTACCGCTTCGCCAGCGCGGCCCGGGTGGAATCGGCGATGACCAAGGTGTGCGGCGTCCGCTCGACGTGGATCTCCGGCCACCTGTCCCACGGGCCGGGGTAGTGGACCGTCTTCGAGCTGCCGTTCGCGGCGGCCGGCGCGCCGGTGACCGCGGAGACCCGGATCGGCGCGTCCCTGGCGGGGCGGACCACCGTCCAGCGGTACCACTCGGTGACCGGAGCCAGGTCGAAGCCGTCGAGCTGGTGCACGAAGGAGACGTCGAGCTGGAACGTGACGCCCTGGCCGAACGCGTCGCCGGTCCGGCCCTGCTTCTCGACGGTCTCGTAGCGGGCCACCGACAGCGGCAGCTTGGCGAGGTTGCGGAAGAGCCGGGTCTGCGCGGCGACCAGGTCCTTGCGGGCCGGGTCGAAGGCGGCCAGCCAGCCGTCGAGGTCCCTGGCGGCCAGCGCCTTGCCGTGCCGGTCGAGCAGGGCGGTCAGCTCGGCGTCGGTGACCGTGACGCCGTTGGCCGCGGCCGCCGCCTTCCGCGCCGGGCCCTCCTCGTCGTCGTCGCGCAGCCCGAGCCCGACCCCGACGAGCGCGCCGGCGCAGACCGCCAACGCCAGCGCGCCGGCCGCGAGCCCGATCCAGAGCTTGCGGCGGGAGCGCGGCGGCGGTGGCGGTGGCGGGAACGCCGGCCACGGTTGCCCGGGTGCGGGAGGTGGGCCGGGGTGGGCGGGCGTGGGACCGGGGCCCGGCGGTGGCCAGCCCGGCGCCGGTGGCTGCGCCTGCGTCATGCGGATCCTCGCTCGTGCCGTACGCGGGACCGGGCGGGCCGCGCGCCCGACCGGATGACGGCTGACATCATCCCCGGTCCGGCCGGCGGATTCTGCCCCACCTGCACGTGCCGGGGGGTTTGTCCGCCCGGGCGGCTGTCGGGAACCGGACGTCGAGACGTCCGCCACGTCCGGCCCCGCGGGCGGGCGGGACCGGCACCGACGGTGGAAGACTGAGCGACGCATTTCCGCGGGGACGTCTGAGGGGAGGCGCCGTGCGCTGGCGCAGCTTCGTGGCGGTGGGCGACAGCTTCACCGAGGGCATGGATGACGCGTATCCGGACGGCAGCTACCGGGGTTGGGCCGATCTGGTCGCCACCCGGCTCGCCGCCGAGGCGGGTCCCGACTTCGGCTACGCCAACCTCGCCATCCGGGGTCGGTTGTTCCCGAACGTGGTGGCCGAGCAGGTGCCGTCCGCGCTGGCCATGAAGCCCGACCTGATCACGTTCGCGGCCGGCGGCAACGACGTGCTGCGCCGCAGCTTCGACCCGGACGTCTTCGTCCCGCGCTTCGACAAGGTGGTCGAGCGGCTGCGGGCCGGCGGCAGCGACGTGGTGCTGTTCCGGTTCGCCGACGTGATGGCCAGGCTGCCCGGGCAGCGGCTGGTGGCCCCCCGGGTGACGCTGCTCAACCAGGCGGTCGGCGAGGTCGCCGCGCGGCACGGGGCGATCCTGGTCGACCTCTACTCCGACGAGGCCTACCTCAACCCGATGCTCTGGAGCACCGACCGGCTGCACCTGTCGGCGGCCGGGCACCGGCGGGTCGCCGCCCAGGTGCTCGACGCGCTCGGCGTCGGCTGCGAGGAGGAGTGGCTGATGGTGCCGCCGCACCCGGCGCCCACCCCGTGGCTGGCCGCCCGCGCAGCCGACCTGCGCTGGGCCGGTCAACACCTGGCCCCGTGGATCAAGCGGCGGCTGACCGGCCGCTCCTCCGGCGACTTCGTCACCGCGAAGCGGCCGGTCCTCGGGCCGGTCGACGGCTGACCGGTGCGCACCGTCCACGCCGCCGACCTGTTGCGGCTCACCCTCGACGAGGAGCCCCGCGGCGGTCTGGCGGTGCTGGTCGGCGGCGACCGGGTCGAGGCGGTCGCGCCGCTGGCGGAGCTGACGGCCGCGTACCCCGGGGTGCGGGTGCGGCGGTGGGCCGGCACGCTCGGGCCGGCGCCGGTGCACGACGGCCCGCTGCCCCCGGCGCCCACGCCGCGCGAGCGGGTGCACGCGCTGTTCCGGCTCGGCGCCGCCGCGGTGCTCGACGCGCACCTCACCGACCCGGCGCTGCGGGCCGCCGCCGCCCGCAACGAGGTGGCGGTGCTGGGCGCCGCCCGGCCGGCGGCGCTTGTGGTCGGCGGCCGGGCCGACCTCGCGGTGTTCGACCCGGACGGCTCCTGCCGGGCGACAGTGGTCGCCGGCCGGCTGGTGCACCGCCGCGCCTGACCCGCCGCCGCGTCCCGGCGACCCGGCGTACCTTGGGGATCATGCCTGTGCCGAGCGATCCGCATCCCCAACTCCAGTCGTACGCCGACCCGCAGCGCCTGGTCACCACCGAGTGGCTGGCCGAGCACCTGGGCGACGAAGGGCTCGTGGTGGTCGAGTCCGACGAGGACGTGCTCCTCTACGACACCGGCCACCTCCCCGGCGCCGTCAAGGTCGACTGGCACACCGAACTCAACGACCAGGTCACCCGCGACTACCTGGACGCCGCGAGCTTCGCCGAGCTGTGCGCGGCCAAGGGCATCGGCCGCGGCGACACCGTGGTCTTCTACGGCGACAACTTCAACTGGTGGGCCGCGTACGCCCTCTGGGTCTTCTCCCTCTTCGGCCACGCCGACGTGCGGCTGCTCGACGGCGGCCGGCAGAAGTGGGTCGCCGAGGGTCGGGAGCTGACCCGCGACAAGGTGACCCGGCCGCGCGCCGACTATCCGGTGCCGGAGCGCAACGACGCGCCGATCCGGGCCTACCGGGAGCAGGTGATGGCGCACGTGGCGGCCGGTCGGCCGCTTGTCGACGTGCGCTCGCCCGGCGAGTACACCGGCGAGATGCTGCACATGCCGGACTATCCGCAGGAGGGCGCGCTGCGCGGCGGGCACATCCCGGGCGCGGTGAGCAAGCCGTGGAAGTCCGCCGCGAACGACGACGGCACGTTCAAGTCCGCCGACGAGCTGCGCGCCATCTACGCCGACCAGCTCGGGCTGAGCCCGGCCGACGACGTGGTGGCCTACTGCCGGATCGGCGAGCGGTCCAGCCACACCTGGTTCGTGCTGCACCACCTGCTCGGCTTCCCGCAGGTGCGCAACTACGACGGCTCGTGGACCGAGTGGGGCAACCTGGTCCGGGCGCCCGTCGTCAAGGGCGACCAGCCGGGCGGCCTGACCCGTTGAGCGTCCCGGCCGGTCCCCGCCGCGAGGCGCGGACCGGCCGGTCAGCGGGCGGGCAGCGACACCGGGCCGGTCACGTCGCGAGCCACCCGGTCGACCTCGCCGGTCTCCGGTCGCCAGCGGGCCAGGCCGGTGGGGTCGGAGCGGAACAGCACGGCACCGTCGGCCGACCATCCGAGCACCTCGCAACAGGCCTTGGCGCGGTCCTCGCGGCCCAGGTCGAGCAGGCGGGTCACCGCTCCGGTGCGGGCGTCCACCACGGCCACGCCCTCGGCCCCGCCCATGGTGCCGGTGGTGGTCCAGCCCGCCTGGGCGATCCGGTCGCCGCGCTGCCAGCCCCGGCCGTAGACCTCGTCCAGCCGGTAGCCGGGCGGCAGGTCCCCGGTGCCCACCGTCCGCTGCTCCGGCGCGCCGCCGTTGGCGGGGTACCGGCGTACGGACAGGCCGTCCTCCGCGCCGCCGAGGGCGAGCAGGTCGCCGGGGCGGAGCGGCTCGGGCACCACGAGTCCCCACGGGTCGACCGGCAGCTTCCGCGCCTGTCCGGTGCGCCGGTCCAGCTCGTACGCGGTGTCGTTGTCGCCGACGAGCAGCCGGTCGCCGGCCCAGACGACGTGTTCCAGGTAGCCGCCGAGCGGGTAGCGGCGGACGGCGGCCTCGGTCAGGTCGACCACGACCACCTCGCCGGTCTGCGCGAACGCGGCGGTCCGGCCGTCCGGGGCCAGGCTGCCCGGCTTGAGCGGCGCGGCCTCGTTGCCGCTGGCGTCCCGGGTGGGGGCGAGCGTCACCACGTCGAGTTCCCGGACCAGCCCGTCGTCGCCGAGCACCCGGATCGGGCCGGCCTCGCCGGTCTTCGGATCGACCGGCTGGCGAAGCGCCAGGGCCCGGTCGACCGGCCGGGCGGAGAGTGGCGCGGTGACCCGGTCGCCGAGCCGGCCCAGCGGGTCGTCGATCAGGTCGAGCACGAGCGGGGGTTGCTGCACCGGCGACGGGTTGGGGTCCGGGCGGGTCACCGGGGGCGTCGGTGCGGGCGGGCCGGCGCGGTGCAACAGCGTCGCCGTGCCGCCGACGGTCAGGGCGACCGCCACGGCGGCGACACCGGCGGCCCGGCGGGCGCGGCGGACCCGCCCGGCCCGCTCCCAGCCGGCGGTGGCCGGTCGGCTCGGCTGGACGTCCTCCGCCGCCCGGGTCAGCAACCGGGTCAGGTGCGGTTCGTTCACGGGTTCGCCTCCATCCCGGTGACCAGGCCGCCGTCGGTGCCGTCGAGGTCGGGCGCCACCTCGCGGAGCCGCCGCAGCGCCGCGTGGCACTGGCTCTTCACGGTGCCCACGGTGACGCCGAGCGCCTCGGCGGTGGCCACCTCGGTCAGGTCCTCGAAGTAGCGCAGCACCAGGACCGCCCGCTGGCGCGGGGGCAGCCGGTCGAGCGCGGCCCGCACGGTCAGGCGCAGCGCGTCGTCGGCGTCCGCGCCGGCCCGCTCCGGCGGGTACGCGCTGAGCCGTTCCCGCCGCCGGCGTCGCCACCAGGAGACCGCGTCGCGGTAGAGGATGGCCCGCACGTATGCGGCCGGGTCGCCGTCGCGCACTGTGGGCCAGCGCAGCGCCAGCTTCAGCAGCGCGTCCTGGAGCAGGTCCTCGGCCTGGTGGCGGTTGCCGCAGACCAGGTACGCGGCGCGCAGCAGCCGGTGCTGGTGCGCCTCGACGAAGGCGAGGTACTCCGCCCGCCCGTGCTCCGCGGTCCGCCCCATCCGGCTGCTCCCTCCGTCACCCGGCAGACGCCTGGGACGGTGGAAAAGGTTGGGTCAGATAGCGCTGGATCGTCGGGCCGACCCATTCGGCCAGCTCGTCGGGGGCGAGTTCGACCACGGGGGGCAGCCGGATGACGTACCGGGTGAGGGCGAGTCCGAGGATCTGGCTGGCGACCAGGCCGGCGCGGCGGGCGGCGGTCGTCGGGTCGGCCCCGGAGCGGGCCACCGCCGTGGCGAGTTGCCCGGCGAAGATGCCGCGCATCCGTTCGGCCGCGCCGGGGTTGGTGCTGGCGGCCCGGAGCAGGGCGACCAGGGTGCCGTCGGCCTCCCAGCGGCGCAGGAAGTGCCGGGCCAGCGTCTCGCCGAGCTGCTCGGCGGGCACCTGGGCCAGGTCGGGCAGGTGCAGGTCGAACTCGGCCGCCGCGGCGAAGAGCCCCTCCTTGCTGCCGTAGTAGCGCATCACCATGGACGGGTCGATCTGGGCGTCGGCGGCGACGGCCCGGATGGTGGCCCGGTCGTAGCCGTCGGCGGCGAAGCGTTCCCGCGCGGCGCGCAGGATGGCGGCCCGGGTGGCGTCGGAGCGGCGGGCGCGGGCGGGCGGTCCGGTCATGTGCACGACTGTAGGCCAACGAGCGTTGACATCGACGGTAATGTCAGCCAACAAGCGTTGGCAAACAGTTGTTGACCTCACTGGAGGTGGAGCGATGCTGCCCGAACACACAGACGTCCTGGTGGTCGGGGCCGGGCCCACCGGCCTGGCCGTGGCCGTCACCCTGGCCGGGCACGGGGTGGCCACGACGGTCGTCGACCGGCTGGCCGAGCCGCCGGTCACCTCCCGGGCCGCGGTCGTGCACGCCGGCACCCTGGAGGTGCTCGACCGGATCGGGATCGCCGAACCGATCGCCGGCCGGGGACTGCGCTCCGGCCGGTTCACCGTCCGCGACCGGGACCGCGTCCTCGCCACCGTCCCGTTCGACCGGCTGCCGTCCCGCTACCCGTACGCGCTGTTGATCTCGCAGGCCGAGACCGAGGCGGTCCTCGCCGAGCGCCTCACCGCGCTCGGCGGACGGGTGCTGCGGCCGTACGAGCTGACCGACCTCGACCTCGCCGGCGCCGGCGCCACCGCCCGGTTCGCCGGCGGCGACACGGTCCGGGCCCGCTGGGTGGTGGGGGCGGACGGCATGCACAGCCGGGTCCGCGAGTTGGCCGGCATCGGCTTCGGCGGCCCGGCCGACCCGGGCGAGTCGTTCCTCCTCGCCGACGTGCGGGTGGACAGCGTGCTCCCGCGCGACCAGGTAAACCTGTTCCTCTCGCGCGGCGGCCCGCTGGTCTGGGCGCCACTGCCCGACGGCACGGTCCGGCTGGTCGCCACCGTCGCCGACGCTCCCCGCGAGCCGCATCTGCGGCACTTCCAGGCGCTGCTCGACGAGCGGGGCCCGGCCCGGCGGCCGGACCGGGTCACCGGCATGGCCTGGGCGTCCCGGTTCCGGATCCACCACCGCATCGCCAGCAGCTACCGGGCCGGCCCGGTGCTGCTCGCCGGCGACGCGGCGCACGTGCACAGCCCGGCCGGTGGGCAGGGGATGAACCTCGGCCTGCGGGACGCGGTCGCCCTCGGCGACGCGCTCGCCGCCGGCCCCGAGGCCCTCGACCGGTACGCGGCGGACCGCCGCCCACTGGCCGAGGAGGTGCTCGGCTTCGCCGCCGGTCTCACCCGGCTCGCCGCCGCCCCGCCGCCCCTGCGCCCGCTGCGCAACCTTCTGCTCCGCACGGTCTCCGCGCTGCCCCCCGCCCGCCGCCGCCTGGCCGTCCGCCTGGCCGGCTTCGAGCCCACCCCGCCCTCGCCCTCGCCCTCGTCGCCGCCCTCGTCGATCTTGCAGTTGCGGCCCCCGTCTGGTCCGCTTCCTGCCGCTTTGCCCGGGCCGGAAGTGCAAGATCGACGAGGTGGGGGCGGGAGCGGTCCCCCCGAGGGCCTTGCGACTGGCGGGTAACCACGGCTCCCTCGCCTGGAAGTCGCGGTCTAGGCTGGCCCGGTGGCGGTGGAACAGCAGGCGCGGGGCGCGGCGGGCACGGCCCGGCGCCGGTCCCGGCGGGACGAGATCCTGGAGATCGCGGTCGGTCTCTTCGCGGCGCGGGGCTATCACGGCGTGTCGATGGATGACATCGGCGCGGCCGCCGGCGTCACCGGGCCGGCGCTCTACCACCACTTCGCCGGCAAGGAGGCGATGCTGGCCGCCGCGCTGATCCCGGTCAGCGAGGGGCTGCTCGCCGGCGGCCGGGAGCGTGCCGCCGATCACCCGGACGACCCGCGCGGCTCGCTGGAGTCGCTGATCGACTTCCACGTCGAGTTCGCGTTGGCCAATCCGGCCGTGATCGCGCTGCACCTGCACGAGCTGGACCGCCTCCCGGACGAGCCGCGCCGCCGCATCCGCCGGCTCCAGCGGATGTACGTCGAGGAGTGGGTCGCCGTGCTGACCGCGTTGCACCCCGGCCTGCCGGACGGTGCCGCACGCGTGCTCGCCCACGCGGCGTTCGGCCTGATGAACTCCACCCCGTTCCTCGGTGGCGAGGTGGACCGTCGACGCCGGGCCGAGTTGCTGCGCGGCGCGACCCTGGCGGCCCTGCTGGCCCCCACCGACCCACCTGACACGCCGCGCGCGCCTTAACGCATGTTAAGAAGGGGCCCCGGCTATACACCAGGCGTTAAGAAGGGGCCCTTCCTTGCCGAACATGTTTGATTCGCTGCTGGTGGCCAATCGTGGGGAGATCGCGCGCCGCGTCATTCGCACGGCTCGTCGGTTGGGCGTGCGGGCGATCGCGGTGCACTCGGAGGCCGACGCCGACCTGCCGTTCGTGACCGAGGCCGACGAGGCGGTCTGCGTCGGCCCGGCCAACCCGGCGCAGAGCTACCGGAACGTCGAGGCGATCCTCGCCGCCGCCCGGAGCACCGGCGCGCAGGCGATCCACCCCGGCTACGGCTTCCTGTCGGAGAACGCCGAGTTCGCCCGTACCGTCTCCGAAGCCGGCCTGATCTGGGTCGGACCCGGCGCGGACGCGATCACCGCGATGGGCGACAAGATCAACGCCCGCAACCTGATGGCGGCGGCCGGCGTGCCGGTCGCGCCCGGCACCACCGAGCCGGCGGCCGATCTGGACGCGGCGGTCACGGCCGCCGCCGGGATCGGCTACCCGGTGATGGTGAAGGCCGCGGCGGGCGGCGGCGGCATGGGCATGGGCGTGGCCGCCGACGAGGCCGGGCTGCGCACCGAGTACGACAAGGTCCGCGCGTTCGCCGAGCGCATGTTCGGGGACGGTTCGGTGCTGATCGAGCGCTACTTCCCCCGGGTACGCCACGTCGAGGTGCAGATCCTCGGCCTCGCCGACGGCCGGGTGGTGGCGCTCGGCGAGCGCGAGTGCTCGGTGCAGCGACGCAACCAGAAGCTGGTCGAGGAGTCGCCCTCCCCGGCGGTCTCGGCGGACCTGCGGGAGCGGTTCCTGGCCGCGGCGGTCCGCGCGGGCGAGGCGGTGAACTACCGCAACGCGGGCACGGTGGAGTGCTTGCTCGACCCTGCGACGCAGGAGTTCTTCTTCCTGGAGATGAACACGCGTCTCCAGGTCGAGCACCCGGTCACCGAGTACGTCTACGGCGTCGACCTGGTCGAGGAGCAGTTGCGGGTGGCGGCCGGCCTGGCGCCGACGTTCGACCCGGACGCGCTCACCCCGCGCGGGCACGCGATCGAACTGCGGGTCAACGCCGAGGACCCGAAGCGGTTCCTGCCCGGGCCCGGCGCGATCCGCACCTGGGTGGAGCCGACCGGCGAGGGCGTCCGGGTGGACTCCGGCTACGTCGAGGGCAACACCGTCACCCCGTTCTACGACAGCCTGCTGGCCAAGTTGATCGTCAGTGGCGCCACCCGGGAGGAGGCCGTCCAGCGCGCCCGGGCGGCGGTGGCCCAGTTCGAGATCGCCGGGCCGAAGAACAACCTGCCGTTCTTCGCCGAGCTGCTGGAGAACCCGGAGTTCCTCTCCGGCGACTACGACACCGGCATCGTCGCCCGGATGCGCTGAACCGCCGGCGCCGGACGGCCGGATGTCACCGGTCGTCCGGCACCGGAATGCGCGCCGGCCCGAGCTGGTCGCGGCGGCGGGTCAGGTAGGCCCGCTCGGCGGCGTTGCCGGCGAGGTCGATGGCCCGGTCGTACGCCACCCGTGCGCCGCCGTCGCGCCCGAGTCGTCGCAGGAGATCGGCGCGGGCGGCGTGCAGGGCGTGGTAGCCGTCGAGGGCCGGGGCGAGTCGCTCGATCTCGGCGAGCCCGGCCCCGGGGCCGTCGACCTCGGCGACCGCTACCGCGCGGTTGAGCCGCACGATCGGCGAGGGGTCGAGCAGCGCCAGCCGGTCGTAGAGGGCGACGATCGTGGACCAGTTGGTGTCCGACACGGACGGCGCCTCCACGTGCACCGCGTTGATCGCGGCCTGCACCTGGTATCGCCCGGGTGGGTCACCGCCGGCCGCCAGCGCCTCGATCCGCTCCCGGACCAGCGCCCGGCCCTCGGCGACGCGGGCCCGGTCCCAGGCGCCGCGGTCCTGCTCGGCGAGCGTCACCAGCTCCCCGGTGTCGGACACGCGGGCCGGCCGCCGGGCGTCGAGGAGGAGCATCAGGGCGAGCAGCCCGGCCACCTCGCCGTCGTCCGGGAGGAGGGTGCGGAGCAGGCGGCCGAGGTGGATCGCCTGGTCGCAGAGGTCGACGCGGACCGCATCGGCGCCTCCGCCCGCCAGGTAGCCCTCGTTGAAGATCAGATAGACGACCGCGAGCACCCCGGCGCGCCGCTCGCGGATGTCGGCCGCCGAGGGCACCCGGTAGGGGATACCCGCCGCGCTGATCTTCTCCTTGGCGCGGGTGATCCGGCGCGCCATCGTGGTCTCCTTGACCAGGAAGGCGCGGGCGATCTCGGCGACGGTGAGGCCACCGAGCAGGCGCAGGGTGAGCGCCACCCGGGCCTCCATCGCGAGGGCCGCATGGCAGCAGGTGAAGACCAGCCTGAGCCGGTCGTCCCCGATCGGGCCGGTCGGCTGGTGCGGGGTGTCGTCGTGGATCATCCGGGCCGCCCGGTGCTTGGCGTCGCGCTGCGCCTCACGACGGAGCCAGTCGATCGCCTTGCGGGTCGCGGTGGTGGCGAGCCAGCCACCGGGACTGGGCGGGACGCCCTCGTCCGGCCAGCGAGCCGCGGCGGCGGCGAACGCCTCGGCCGTGGCCTCCTCGGCGACGTGCAGGTCGCCGACGCGGCGGGCGAGGCCGGCGACCAGCCGCGCCCACTCCTCGCGGTGGGCCCGGACGATCGCCTCGTCGGCGGACATCAGGTGCCGCTGCGCCGGGTCTGTCCGGGGCCGCGGAACCGGTGCACCTCGTGGGGCCAGTCGAGCGCGGTCGTGAGCCGGCCGGCCCAGTGCCGCGCCGCCTCGTCGTCGGCCACGTCCACCACGACGAAGCCGCCGAGGTGCTCCTTGGTCTCGACGTACGGCCCGTCGGTGAAGACGGGCCGGCCGTCGACCGGTTCGACGCCGCACACCACGGTGGACCGGTCGAGCCCGCCGTTGGCGAAGACCAGCACGTCCTCGGCGAGCATCTCCTCGATCACCACCCGGACGGCGGTGTCCTTCTCCCGCACCTGCTCCGCCGCGTGCTCGGGCACCCATTCGTCGTTGAACGAGATCAGGTACTGCGTCATGTGTCGACTCCTCAAGGTCCCGATCGCCTGCGGCACACCGACTCCACGAACGGCTGCGTCCCGATACGACACCATCGGAGGATCTCCGGCAAGGCGACGCCCGGTCGTGGTGACACACTTCGTTCAGAAGGCACGAACGACGTCACAGCGAGGTGACCCCTTATGGCGGAACTGCCGGACCACGTCAGCATCCGTGAGGTCGGGCCCCGGGACGGGCTCCAGAACGAGGAGCCGATCCCGACCGACGCCAAGGTGCGGCTGCTCGACGCGCTGTCCCGGACCGGGGTGCGGCGGATCGAGGCCGTCTCCTTCGTGCACCCGAAGGCGATCCCGCAGATGGCCGACGCCGACGAGGTGTGGCAGCGGGCGGAGAAGGCCGACGGGGTGCGCTACTCGGCGCTGGTGCCGAACACCCGGGGCGCGCAGCGGGCGCTGGCCGCCGGCTTCACCGAGATCGAGGTGGTGGTGTCGGCCAGCGACACGCACAACCGGCGCAACGTGAACCGCTCGACCGACGAGTCGCTGGACGACATCGCCGAGCTGATCGACCTGCTGCACGGCGCGGGCGCGACCGCCGAGGTGATCGTGGCGACGAGCTTCGGCTGTCCGTACGAGGGCGACGTGGACCCGCGGCGGGTCGCCGGGATCGTCGACCGGGTCGCCCGCGACGGCGCGGACCGGGTCGCGTTCGGCGACACCACCGGCATGGGTACGCCCCGGCGGGTCCGTGAGCTGGTCACCGCGGTCCGGGACCGCAACGCCCAGCTGCCGGTGCTGCTGCACTTCCACAACACCCGGGGCACCGCGCTGGCCAACATGCTCACCGCGATGGAGTTGGGCGTGACCGAGTTCGACGCCAGCGTCGGTGGCCTCGGCGGCTGCCCGTACGCCCCGGGCGCCAGCGGCAACCTGGCGACCGAGGAGGCGGTGCACATGCTGCACGACATGGGCGTCGACACCGGCATCGACCTGGACGCCCTGATCGGGGCGGCCGAGCTGGCCGAGCGCCTGGTCGGCAAGAAGCTCCCCTCCGGCGTGCTGCGTGCCGGCCCTCGTACCCGGCTCACCTCGATGCCCGGCTGACCACGCCCCGTCCGTCCCCTCCGGGGTCGCCGGAGGGGACGGCGGTGCGGTAGCCTAACGATCGTTCAGGTCGGTGGGGTGGCGAGGGAGTCGGCGTGACGCTCGACGGTGAGGCTCTGGAGCAGTTGCGCAAGCGCGCGCGGGCCGGCGGTGCGGACAAATACCACGCGGCCAACGCCGCCAAGGGTAAACTCTTCGCCCGCGAGCGGGTGGCACACCTGGTCGACGAGGGCTCCTTCGTCGAGGACGGGCTCTACGCCAACGCGATGGCCGACGGGCTGCCCGCCGACGGGGTGGTGACCGGCACCGCGACCATCGACGGCCGACCGGTCTGCCTGATGGCGAACGACTCCACCGTCAAGGCCGGCAGCTGGGGCGCCCGCACCGTCGAGAAGATCATCCGGATCATCGAGCGGGCCTACACGACCAAGGTGCCGATGGTCTACCTGGTCGACTCCGCCGGCGCCCGGATCACCGACCAGGTCGACCTGTTCCCCGGTCGGCGCGGCGCCGGCAAGATCTTCTGGAACCAGGTCCGGGCCTCCGGCGCGATCCCGCAGGTCTGCGCGCTCTTCGGGCCCAGCGCGGCCGGCGGGGCGTACATTCCGGCGTTCTGCGACGTGGTGGCCATGGTCGACGGCAACGCCAGCATGTATCTCGGCTCCGACCGGATGGTCGAGATGGTCACCGGCGAGAAGACCACGCTGGAGGCGATGGGCGGGGCCAAGGTGCACTGCACCGAGTCCGGCGTGGGCCACTTCCTCTGCAAGACCGAGACCGACGCGCTCGACGTGGTGCGGACCTACCTGTCCTACCTGCCGGCCAACTGGACCGAGACGCCGCCGGCCGCCGAGGCGAAGCCCGCGCCCGAGAAGGCCGACCTGGCCGCGCTGGTCCCGGCCAGCGAGCGGCAGGCGTTCGACATGCGGCGGTACGTCAAGGGCCTGGTCGACGAGGGCAGCTTCTTCGAGATCCAGGCGCTCTGGGCCAAGGAGCTGACCATCGGCTTCGGCCGGCTCAACGGCGAGGTCGTCGGCGTGGTCGGCAACAACTCGATGTTCAAGGGCGGCGTGCTCTTCGTCGACTCGGCCGACAAGGCGACCCGGTTCGTGCAGCTCTGCGACGCGTTCAACGTGCCGCTGCTGTTCCTCAGCGACGTGCCCGGCTTCATGGTCGGCAGCGCGGTGGAGAAGCAGGGCATCATCCGGCACGGCGCGAAGATGATCACGGCGATCTCCGAGGCGACAGTGCCGAAGATCTGCGTGGTGGTCCGCAAGGCGTACGGCGCGGGTCTCTACGCGATGGCCGGTCCCGGCTTCGAGCCCGACGCCACCATCGCGCTGCCCACCGCGAAGATCGCGGTGATGGGCGCCGAGGCGGCGGTCAACGCCGTCTACGCCAACAAGATCGCCGCGATCTCCGACGAGACCGAGCGCGCCGCGTTCGTCGCCGCGAAGCGCGAGGAGTACGAGCGCGACATCGACGTCGTCCGGCTCGCCAGCGAACTGGTGGTGGACGCGATCGTCGAGCCGCACGAGCTGCGCGCCGAGCTGGTGCGCCGCTTCACCGCCGCCCGCACCAAGAACCGCGATTTCTCCCACCGCCGACACGGCGTAACCCCCGTCTGACCGGTAAGGAGGGGCCCCCGCTTAACGCCTGGCGTAGAGGAAGGGGCCCCTGTTAACGCTTCAGCCGCTCCCGGCGTCACGAGCGTCCGGCGGCCCGCCCCTTCCAGGAGGATCGACATGGACTTCCGGCTCGACGAGGAGCAGCAGGCGCTGCGGGAGAGCGTCCGGGACTTCGCCCGCGAGGTGGTCGCCCCGGTGATCGGCGAGCACTACGAGAACCACACCTTTCCGTACGAGGTGATCCGGCAGATGGGCAAGATGGGCCTGTTCGGCCTGCCCTTCGCCGAGGAGCACGGCGGCATGGGCGGCGACTACTTCGCGCTCTGCCTGGCGCTGGAGGAGCTGGCCCGGGTCGACTCCAGCGTGGCGATCACCCTGGAGGCGGCGGTGTCGCTGGGCGCGATGCCGATCTACCGCTTCGGCACCGACGAGCAGAAGGCGCAGTGGTTGCCGAAGCTGCTCAGCGGTGAGGCGCTCGCCGGCTTCGGGCTGACCGAGCCGGGCACCGGCTCCGACGCCGGCGGCACCCAGACCCGGGCGGTGCTCGACGAGGCGACCGACGAGTGGGTGATCAACGGTTCGAAGGCGTTCATCACGAACTCCGGCACCGACATCACCGCGATGGTCACCGTCACCGCGGTCACCGGCACCCGGCCGGACGGCGGCAAGGAGCTGTCCACGATCATCGTGCCGTCCGGCACGCCCGGCTTCACGGTCGCGCCCGGCTACTCCAAGGTCGGCTGGACCGCCTCGGACACCCACGAGCTGACCTTCGACGACTGCCGGGTGCCGGCGGCCAACCTGCTCGGCGAGCGCGGTCGGGGCTTCGCCCAGTTCCTGCGCATCCTGGACGAGGGCCGGATCGCCATCGCGGCGCTCGCGGTAGGCCTGGCCCAGGGCTGCGTCGACGAGTCGATCAAGTACGCCAAGGAGCGTCAGGCGTTCGGCCAGCCGATCGGCAACTACCAGGCCATCCAGTTCAAGATCGCGGACATGGAGATGAAGGCGCACACCGCCCGGCTGGCCTACTACGACGCGGCCGCCCGGATGCTGGCCGGTGAGCCGTTCAAGCGGCAGGCCGCGATCGCCAAGTTGCACGCCAGCACCGTCGCGGTGGACAACGCCCGCGAGGCGACCCAGATCCACGGCGGGTACGGCTTCATGAACGAGTATCCGGTCGCGCGCTTCTGGCGCGACTCCAAGATCCTGGAGATCGGCGAGGGCACCAGCGAGGTGCAGCGCATGATCATCGCGCGCGACCTCGGCATGTGACCGCCGCCCGCCTCGGCCGTCTGTCGGATATCGGCGTCGTACGGTCGGGTGGTTGACGATCGGCTGTGGAGCGTCGGATCCCATCCGTACTCTTCGTGCCCATGACTCCCGATCATGATCGTTCGTGGAGCCCGGGTAGCCGGACGCCGCTGTCCGATCTGTTGCGCGGGCACCGGCTCGTCGCCGGCCTGACCCAGGCCGAGCTGGCCGACCGGGCGGGCGTGGGGGTGCGGACCGTCCGCGATCTGGAGCGGGGCCGGGCGACCCGGCCCCAACGCACCACAGTCGATCTGCTCGCCGACGCGCTCGGCCTGACCGGGGCCTCCCGGCGGGAGTTCGTCGCCACCGCCCGGCCGGTGCCGGCCGCCGCGCCGGTCGAGGTCGAACCCGATCCGGGTACGCCGATGGCGCTGCCCCAGCCCGTGCCGCTGCTCGGCCGGGATCGCGACGTCGCCGAGGTGTCCGCCCTGATCTACGCGCATCCGGTGGTGAGCCTGGTCGGGCTGGCCGGCGTCGGCAAGACCGCGCTTGCGCTCACGGTCGCCCACGCGGTCGCGGCCCGGCACCCGGCCGGCGTGGCCGGGGTGCTCGTCGGCGAGGGTTCGGACGCCGCCGACGTGCTCGCCGCCTCGACGTCGGTGTTCGGCGTGAACCGGCTCGCCGACCTCTCCTGCCGGTTCGCCGGCCGGCCGGCGCTGCTGCTGGTCGACGCCGTCGACCGGGCACCCGGGCCGGTGGCCGAGGCGCTGCGGTCGCTGACCGGGGCCGCGCCGGGCCTGCGGGTGCTGGTGACCGGCCGTCGGCCGGTCGGGCTTCCCGGTGAGCTGATCCGGCCGGTGGCGCCGCTCGACGTGCCGCCGGTCGGCGTGGAGCCGGCGGACCGGGCCGAGCTGGACCGCTGGCCGGCCGCGGCGCTCTTCGCCGCCCGGTTCACCCAGGCCCGGCACGCGCCGCCCACCCGGGCCGAGCTGCCGGCGCTCGCCGCGCTGGTCCGCCGCCTCGGCGGGCTGCCCCTGGCCGTCGAGCTGATGGCCGCGCGGGGCCGGATCCTCGACGTCACCGAGCTGCTCGACCGGTACGGCGACCGCGTCCTCGACCTGGCCGGCGTGCGTCCCGGCTGGGAGCCGGCCGATCCGGTCGCCGGCACGGTGACGTTGCGCGAGGCGGTGGCGACCAGCTACCACCTGCTCGCCTCCGCCGACCGTGCCGCGCTGCGCCGGCTGTCCGCGTTCCGCAACCGCTGGTCGGTCGAGCTGGCCGAGGAGCTGCTCGCCGACGGCGGCCACCGGTGGGACGCGGTCCCGCTGCTGGACCGGCTGCGCGAGCTGGGCCTGCTCAGCGTGCGGGGCACCGGCCCGTTCCGGTTCCGGCTGCTGGACGCGGTCCGCGACTTCGCGGCCGAGCGGGCCGATCTGGAGTTCGAGACGGCGGCCATCCGGCTGCGACACGCCTCGGTGATCGCCGGGCTGGTCCGGCGCACCGCGCCCGGCCTGGTCGGTGCCGAGCTGCCCGGCACCGTGCACCTGCTCGACGAGGCGAGCGGCGACATCAGCGCCGCGCTGGCGTACGCCGCCGAGGACGCGCCGGCGATCGCGCTGCTGCTGGCCGCCGCGCTGCCCCGGTGGTGGCGGCTGCGGGGGCGGGACGTCTCGGGGCGGCGGTGGCTGCGTCGGTTGCTGGCCGACCCGCGTACCGCCGGCGCGCCGCCGGTGCTACGGGCCTGGGCGTTGCTCGGTTCGGCCCGGCTGGCCGCCGAGCACGGGGCGGGGCCGGAGGAGCTACCGGCGGCACGGGCGGCGCTGGCGGTCTTCGCCGAGGCCGGCGACGTGACCGGCGAGCTGTCCGCCCGGTCGGTGCTCTGCGCGGTGCTGCGCGGTCTCGGCGCGCACGACGAGGCCCGGGAGCAGGCCGACGCCGCGCTGGCGCTGGCCACCCGGCACGGCCGGGTACGCGAAATGGCGGTCGCCCAGCATCACCTGACCTGGCACGACGTACGCGTGGGGGAGCTGGCCGGTGGCCGGCGGCGGCTGGCCACTGTCGACCGGTTGGCCGCGCAGTGCGGCGACCAGCGGCTCCGGCTGCTGGCGCGGGCCGACTTGGCCGAGCTGACCCGACTGGAGGGTCGCTACGCCGAGGCGGTCGAGCAGGGGCGGCGGGCGGCGGCCGCGCTCGTCGAGCTGGGCGATCCGGGTCGACGCCGCCGGACGATCGGCGGCGTCGGGCTGGCCCTCGCGCTCCAGGGGCGGGACGACGAGGCGCTGGCGGTGGTGGCCGAGCTCTGGCCCTCGAACGTGGTGCCCGGTCCACGCCGCCCCTCGGCGGCCGAGCGGTGGGAGCCCTCCGGGCCGGGCCGGGACGCCCGCACCGAGGACGCGCTCCGCGCGTTGATCGAGGGTCAGGTGGCGTTGAACCGGGGTGACCGGGAGTTGGCGGCGGAGTGGTTCGCCGCGGCGGCCGAGGCGGCGGCCGGTGGCGCGGACCGGCGGGACCTGGTCGAGGCGCTGGTGGGGTTGGCGGCCAGCACGGGGGACGCGGCCGTGTTGGATCGGCTGGAGCGGGCGCGGCAGGTCACCGGCGTCAGCCTGCTGCCCCGGGAGGAGGAACTGCTCTACTCGCTGGCGGCGCGGCGGGAGCGCGCGCGGCGGGCCTGAGGGAGCCGGTGGGCTCCAGGGAGGGCGCGGGGGTGGCGCGAGCGAAGTAGCCCCCTGGTGCTGCCCCTCGCTCCACGCTCGCGCCAGCACCCCCCGGTGCCCCCCGCTTTCGGCAGCCTATCCAGGCGCGCCGAGTGGTTCATTAGTCTTTGTCGCCTTTGCTCCCCCAGCGGGGCGGTTCTGCCGGTCCTTCTGCCGGTGACCGGCGGGTAGCGGCGGCTCAGCAGGCGGTGCTTCCGGCCGGTTCGGTGCTGCCGGCGGTGGCGCCCGGGTGGACCGCGTCCCGCACCCGACGCAGCCCGTCCAGGAGCCCGTCGAGCTGGGCCGGCGCGAGCTGCCCGGTGAACCACTGCTCGATGATCTTCAGGTGGCCGGGGAGGATCTCGTCCAGTCGACCCAGGCCCGCGGCTGTGACCACGGCGAAGGAGCTGCGCCGGTCCGACGGGCAGGCCCGGCGGCGGATCAGGCCGTCGCGTTCCATCCGGTCGACCACCCGGGTGACGCCGCTGGTGGAGAGCGAGGTCTGCGACGCGAGGTCGGTCATCCGCAGCTGGTTGTTGGGCGAGCGGGCGAGGCGGGTGAGCACCTCGAACTCGACCGGGGAGAGCCCGTGCTCCTCGAACTGGGCGGCGAACCGGGCGGAGAGCCCGGCGTGCGCCTCGTAGAGGAGGCCGACGGCGGTGATCCGGGGGTCGTCGAACACGTTCTGGTCCACGCCACCATCCTAGCAGCACTTGACACGGGGAATATTGCTGTAGTTATAGTTGCTCAGTCAGCCGTTGGGCTACTAAACAATCTTCTCCGGAGGAGAGCATCATGACCAGCAGCACCGAGGCGACTACCCGCGACTGGGAGGGCCTCACGATCCCGGCCCCCGGCACCTACGTTCTGGACGCCGCGCACAAGCGGGTCGGCTTCGTCGCGCGGCACATGATGGTCAGCAAGGTACGCGGCGAGTTCGCCGAGGCCACCGCCACCATCACCGTCACCGACGACCCGCTGCAGTCCGCGGTCACGGCCAGCATCCAGGCCGCCAGCATCAACACCGCGCAGGCGGACCGCGACGGGCACCTGCGCAGCCCGGAGTTCCTCGACGCCGAACAGTTCCCGACGCTGGAGTTCCGTAGCACCGGTGTGAAGTCCCGCGAGGGCAACGAGTTCGTGCTCGCCGGTGAGCTGACCGTCAAGGGCGTGACCCGCCCGGTGGACCTCGAGGTCGAGTTCGAGGGCGTCGGCCGCAGCCCGTTCGGGCAGGACATCTTCGGCTTCTCCGCGCACACCGAGATCGACCGGGAGGACTTCGGCCTGACCTGGAACGTCGCCCTGGAGACCGGTGGCGTCCTGGTCGGCCGCAAGGTCAAGATCGAGATCGAGGGCGAGGCCATCCGCCAGGGCTGAGCCGTCGCCAGGCCCACGGGCCCACACCGTCGAAACCGACGGCGTGGGCCCGTCCCGTATTCGGGGCCGTGCGGATTGTCACGTGATGTTCGCTGGTTACATGCGCTGCGCGAGGCGGTGGCGGGGTACAGGTGCAGACCTGCACCCGACCCGCGCTTCCACCAGGGCCGGAGGCACTTACGCAGATCACGTGGATGGTTCACAATGCGTTGCGGAACGCCAACGGTTCCGCCGCGCCGGCGCCGGGAGGACACATGGGCAGGGACGTCGAGCAGGGCGCCTTCTCCCGCGAGGATCGGGTCCGCTACCGGCAGAAGGTCCGACGGTGCCTGGACGTCTTCGCGTTGATGCTCGACGACTTCGGCTTCGACGCAGACCGGCCGATGACCGGGCTGGAGATCGAGCTGAACCTGGTCGACGCCGCCGCCGAGCCCGCCATGCGCAACGACCAGATCCTGGCCGACATCGCCGACCCGCTCTTCCAGACCGAACTGGGCCAGTTCAACCTCGAACTGAACGCGTCGCCCCGGCTGATCGAGGGCAGCGGGTTCACCGACTACGAACAGGACCTGCGCAGCAGCCTCAGCCGCGCCGACGAGCGGGCCGCCAAGTCCGACGCCACCATCGTGATGGTCGGCATCCTGCCCACCCTCACCGAGCGGCACCTGGTCGCCGACAACCTCTCCACGGACGAGCGCTACCGGGTGCTCAACGACCAGATCGTCGGTGCCCGGGGCGAGGACATCGAGCTGGACATCAACGGCGTCGAGCGGCTCCGTACGCACACCGACTCGATCGCGCCGGAGGCCGCCTGCACCAGCCTCCAGTTCCATCTCCAGGTCGCGCCGGACAGCTTCGCCGACCACTGGAACGCCTCCCAGGCGATCGCCGGCGTCCAGGTCGCCATCGGCGCCAACTCGCCGTTCCTCTACGGCCGGCAGCTCTGGGCGGAGACCCGGATCGCCCTGTTCGAGCAGGCCACCGACACCCGGCCGGACGAGTTGAAGGCCCAGGGCGTACGCCCGCGGGTCTGGTTCGGTGAGCGCTGGATCACCTCGATCTTCGACCTGTTCGAGGAGAACGTCCGCTACTTCCCGCCGCTGCTGCCGATCTGCGAGGAGGAGGACCCGGTCGAGGTGCTGCACGCCGGCGGGGTGCCCAAACTCGGTGAGCTGCGGCTGCACAACGGCACCGTCTACCGCTGGAACCGCCCGGTCTACGACATCATGAACGACCGCCCCCACCTCCGGGTGGAGAACCGGGTGCTGCCCGCCGGCCCGACCGTGGTGGACATGCTCGCCAACGCCGCGCTCTACTTCGGCCTCGCCCGTGGCCTCGCCGAGGCGGAACGTCCCATCTGGAGCCAGCTCACGTTCAGCTCGGCCGAGGAGAACTTCCACGCCGCCGCGCGGCGCGGCATCGACGCGGTGCTGCACTGGCCCCGGCTCGGCGACGTGCCGGTCACCACGCTCGTCCTCGACACGCTGCTGCCGGTGGCCGCGCAGGGGCTGGACGGGTTCGGCGTCGCCCCGGCCGAGCGCGACCGCCTTCTCGGCGTGATCGAGGGACGCTGTCGTACCGGCCGCAACGGCGCGGTCTGGCAGACCGAGACGGTGTGGGCGGCCGAGCGGCACCGTGGCATGGACCGGAAGGCCGCCCTGCACCACATGGTCCAGCGCTACGCCGAGTTGCAGCGCACCAACGAGCCCGTCCACACCTGGCCCGTCGACTGAGGTGTAAGGAGGGGCCCCCGCTTAACGTTTTCGGTAGAGGCGGGGCCCCCGCTTAACACCTGCCCACGGCAGTGCCGGCCTCAGCGGGTACGGCGGCGAGCCTTCGGTTCGGCGGCCGGCGACGGCGGTGTGACCGTGCCGTCCGGGGCCTCCGGTTCGTCGACCCCGGGCCGGTCGGTGGTGGTGATCCGCGGAGCGTCGTCGGGCTGCCGCTGCTGGGGTAGCGCCCGGCTCCGGCGAGCGCCGGTCGTCCGCGCGGGGCCACCCGACGGCCCGGCCGCTCCACCGCCCGCCGGTCCGCTGCGGCCCGCCCGCGCGTCCTGCTCCGCCGCCACGGCGTCGCGCCTTGAGGCCGCCGTCTCGCCGCCTGAACCGGCCCCCGCGTCGTGCCCCGACGCCGCCTCGCTGCCTGAACCGACTGTTGCCTCGCGACCTGAGGCCGCCGTCGTCTCGCGGCCCGCGCCGGTCACCGTCTCGCGGCCGGCGCCGGTCACCGTCTCGCGGCCGGCGCCGGTCACCGTCTCGCGGCCGGCGCCGGTCACCGTCTCGCGGCCGGCGCCGGTCACCGTCTCGCGGCCGGCGCCGGTCACCGTCTCGCGGGCTGAGCCCGGCGTCGTCTCCCGGGCGTGGCCGGTTGCCCGCGCCGGTCCGGCGGGCGGGCCTGACACCTCCGTCGACGTCCGTCCACCGTCCGGGCGGGTCCCGGCGGACGCGGCGACGTCGGTCGTTCCGGTCCCGTCGGACGCAGCGGACCCGTCGCCCGGCAGGTTCCGGAGTGCCGGCGCGGTGCGGGAGGCAGCGCGACGACGGAAGAACCGCCCCGCCGGCTTCACCCCGGCCGGCGATCCGTCGCCCACCTGCGGCTCGTCCACCACCGGCTGTCCGTCGTCCACCGGCTCCTTGCCGACCACCCGCTCCTCGCCGGTCGGCTCCGGCAGCCCTTCGGCGCGCTGGTCGGGCATGGTTGCCGCCGCGCGGTCCGCGGCCCGCCGGTCGGCCCGCTGGGCCAGCGCGGCCACCAGGACCGAGCCGCCCACGCCGGCGATCACAGCGTACGGGGCGATCAGGTGGGCCGACAGCTGCTCGGCGGCGATCCCGGCCAGCCGCGGCACGGCCAGCAGGTAGGCCAACGCGACCAGCAGCGGGCCGGCGGCACCGGAGGCGGTGGCGCCGACGCGTGCCTGGGGCGACCGGGTCGCGCGTCGGGCGGCCAGCACTCCGATCAGCAGGGCGGAGCCCAGCGAGAGCAGCGCCCCCGGCCAGTAGAAGTAGTCACGGATCCAGAATCCGGCGCGGTCCGCGCTGATCTGCCAGATGCCGAGCTGGGCGGTGGTCAGACCGCGGCCGGAGAGCACCCCGTCGACCACCGACACCACGGCGAGCAGCCAGAGCCAGCCGGTGGTGGCGAGCAGGTTGGTGGCGGCGGCGCGGGTGTGCAGCGCCCAGATGGCCAGCAGTACGCCGAGCACCAGCCCGGCGGTCGCGTACGCGGCGGCGACGGTCTGCGGCGTGGTGGTGTCCGGCACCCGTGCCGCTCGGGCCGGCACCGCCACCAGCAGCACGGTGACCAGCGCGCCGACACCGGCGGCGAGCGCGAGCCCGAGCCGGGGCAGCGCGCCCACCGGCTCGTCACCGCCGCGCAGGCGCTGGGCGCAGACCGCGCCGACGACGACCGAGGTCGCGGCGATCCAGGTGGCCCAGGCGAGGCTCGCCACCCACGCCGATTCGACCCGTACGGTGCCGGTGGGCGTCCAGTTGATGATGCCGAGCCCGTAGCCGAAGCCGAGCTGCGCGGCACCCGCGCCGGCAGCCACGCCGAGCGCGGCGGCGGTCGATCCTCCCCAGCCCCGTCTGGCCATGCGGGGCAGCGTAGCGTCCCGAGGTCGGCCCGGCGAGTCGTGGGAACCGCCGGCCGGGCGTGAGTGGCTTGGCGGCACCGGCTACGGTCGCCGATGACTGAGGCGGTGGACGCGATGACGGACGATCAGCAGCCGGTGCGCGAGGAGACCGGCCCGGGTCGGAGCCGACTCCTGGTCGGCGGCGGCCTGGCGGTGGCGCTGCTGGCGGTGATCGGCGGCAGCGTGGGTTGGGTGCTGGCCGGTGAGCCGGACCGACCGACCGCGTCGTCGGAGGCCGCGCCACCGCCGGCCGCCCCGTCGTCCCCGCCCACCGCGGTGACGCCCAGCGCCGACCGGCCCGGCGAGGACCGCCCGACCGGTACGCGGTCGACCACCCCGGCCGGGCTCACGGTGCCGGAGCTGGTGGGCACCGACTTCGAGCAGGCCCGACAGGAGTTGCGGGACCGCCGGCTCGGCTGGCGGCTGGTGTTCGGTAGCGGCTCGGGCCGGGACGTGGAACGGACGTCACCGCGGCCCGGCGCGCCGGTCAAACGCGGCGTCACCGTCACCGTCTGGGTCGCCGGGCCGGCGCCGGCCGTCACCGTGCCCGACCTGGGTGGCCGGTCCTGTTCCGACGCGGCCGACGCCCTGGTGGAGGCGGGGCTCTATCCCCGCTACCGCACTGGTCGCCAGGGGGCGGTCACCGCACAGGAACCGGTCGCCGGGGGCGCCGCCCGCTGGAACGACCAGGTCACGTTGACATGCGGCACCGCGCCCGCCGACCCGCCGACCGCCGTCGAGTCGCCGACCCCCTGACGGTACGGCCGACGGGCCGGGCCGGCGCGCTGATCCCGGCCGGCGTGGTCGTGGCCCGCTACCGTGGACGTTCGAGGGCCGTGTGCCCCGTCCCGGGTGGGGAAGGACGTGTGTCATGAGCGACGACCGTCGGGAGCCACCGGCCGGCGACGCGGACCCGACCGGGGCGCTGCCGCCGGATCGGAGTGCCGACCCCACCCGACCCACGTTGCCCGACCGTGCCGCCGACCCGGACGCCACCCGGGCCATGCCCGGCAACGTCGCCGCCGGCGGGGACGACGCGGATGTCACCCGGGCGATGCCGCGCGGCGCGGCCGGTGGCGAGGATGCGGACGCGACGAGGGCCATACCCCGTGACGCGGCCGGCGGCGGGGACGACGTGGATGTCACCCGGGCGATGCCGCGCGGCGCGGATGCGGACGCGACTCGGGCGATGCCCCGCGACGCGGACGTCACGAGGGCGATGCCGGGTGACCGTGGCGGGGACGCGACGCGGGTCCAGCCCGGCGGCGCGGGCGGCGACGCCACCCGGCCGCTGCCCGGTGGCCCCTCGCGGCCCCTCGACGCCACCAGCCGGCAGGAGCCGGTCGGCGGTGGGGCCTGGTCGGGGCGGGCCGGGGTGCCGCCGCCGCGACCGGCCGGCTACCCGGAGCCGGGTGCCGAGTGGTACGGCGACGAGCAGGCCGGCCGCCGCTGGTGGATGCCGATCCTGTTGGGCGTCCTCGCCCTGGTCCTGATCGGGCTGATCGCGCTCGGCGTCTGGCTGGCGCTGCGCGCCGCGGACCGCGACTCCGGGCCGGGCACGTCGCCGTCGGCGGCGCCGAGCGCCTCCGCGCCGACGAGCGCCGCGCCGACCAGCGCGTCGCCGAGCAGTTCGTCGCCGAGCACGCCGCCGACCACGACGGCGGCGGAGGTGCCGATGCCGCCGTTGGTGGGGCTGCCGGAGTCGGCCGCCCGGGCGGCACTGGACCGGCTCGGTATCGACTACCGGGTGCAGCGCCGGCCGTCGGACCGGCCGGCCGGCACCGTGATCGCCACGGATCCGGAGGCCGGTTACTCCGTGGGCGAGGGCGAGCGGGTCACCCTCGTGGTGGCCGAGCCGGCGGAGCCCACCACCGGGGCGCCGACGACGGCGCGGACCACCTCGGGCTCCACGCCGACCACCACCGCGACCCCCTGACGCCTCACCACTGCCGGCGTCGGGTGCCGACCAGGCCGAGCCCGGCGAGTGAGATGGCGAGTCCGAGCAGCCCGGTGTAGAACAGCGACCGGCCGGGTTCGACCGGGTCGCCGGCACGGTCGGCGAGCGAGCCCTCCCCGGCACCGACGCCCGCCGTACCGGAGGTGGGTGGTGCCTCGGCGGCGACGCCCCCGGGTTCGTCCGGCTCGGGCTCGGTGGCCGAGCCGGCCTCCCGCTCGGCCACGGTGATCTCCGGGGCGGGCACGGGTTCGGCCAGTTGCTGGGTGGCGGAGAAGGCCGGGTTGCGGACCACGAGCGCGAGCGCGGTGGCGACCCCGAGGAACACGAGGAGCCCGAGGGCGTAGCCGATGCGGGACCGACGGTGCCGCCGCGCGGCGGGCAGTTTGACCATGACCATCCCTGGTTCAGGGTCCGGGGCGCGCGGGGTGGAACGTGCCGGGGTGGGCGTACCGATTCTATGGCGACGGCACGCCCACCCGGCCGGGAATCGTGAGGTCAGCCCACCCGGACCGGAGTCCGTGCGATCGGTCGCCGGGCGGTGCGGACGGTGTGCTGCCGAGGGACCGGCGCGGCCTGGACCTGCCGCAGCCCCTCCTGCTGTACGAAGATCGACCGTCGGTTGACCGCGTCCCCCGCCGCGTTCAACTCGTAGCCGTCGAGCCAGAGCCAACCGTCGTAGGTCGGCCAGTCGAGTACCCGGATCACCCGGAACATGATCGGTCGGAAGAACTGGACACTCGCCGCGCGCGTCACGTGCAGTACGTCACCGGAGCGGGGAAGCACATGGGCTCCTGGGAAGGTTCGGCCGGCGGCGGGGCCGGCGAGACTGAACGGGGGTCGGGTGCGGTCCGGTGACGGGGGTTCTGCCTCGTGGACCGACGGTCGGTGGGTCGGTGCTGGTCGGGCCGTACCCGCGGTGGCGGACCGCCACCCGACCATCACCCGGCTGCTCCCGGTTACCGCTCCCGCCGCCGCAGCCGAGCCGGCATGCAGCGGCGGGGTCTTCATTCCGGTGCAGGTCTCACGGCGCGGGACGGCTCCCCTCCGGCCGTCCCGCGAACCGTGGTGTCACCACGCCCGGAGATCAACCGAAGACGGTGAGTAACCCGTGCCATACGGACAGAGTGCATCAGCGACGTGCGTCATGCAAGTTGCACGTCGACTTTTGCCGATAGGTGAGCGGGACACGTGAACGGGACGCTTGAAGCCTCAGGTGTCGGGGCGGCACACTGGACGCCGGTTTCGCCCGTCGCGGCCGGTCGACGACCGGCACCACCCCCGCCGCGAACGCTTGCCCGCCGGCCCCGCAGCCGCGTACCGAGGAGTGCTCGTGAGCGAACGGCGCAGCCCGACCATCCGCCGGCGCCGTCTCGGGGCCGAACTCCGCCGCCAACGGGAGGCAGCCGGCATCACCATAGAGGCGGTCGCCGAGCAGTTGGAGTGCTCGGCGTCGAAGGTCTCCCGCATCGAGACCGGGCACACCACCGCCACACCCCGCGACGTGCGGGACATGCTCCGGATCTACGGGGTGGTCGGGGCGGAGAGCGACGAGCTGGTGCAGATCGCCCGGGAGGCGCGGCAGAAGGGCTGGTGGCACCCCTACAGCACGGTGCTGGTCGGCGCGTACGTCGGGCTGGAGGCCGCCGCCAGCTCGATCCGGGCGTACGAACAGCAGGTCGTGCCGGGCCTGTTGGAGACCGAGGAGTACGCCGGGGCGATGATCCGCGCCGCCCGGCCGGACTTCACCGCCGATCAGATCGAACAACGGGTGCGTGTCCGACTGGGCCGTCAGTCGTTGTTGACGCAGGACGATCCGGTCGATCTGTGGGTGGTGCTCGATGAGGCGGTGCTGAGCCGGCCGGTTGGCGGCGACGCGGTCATGCGTGGTCAGCTCAAGCGGTTGGTGGAGGTGGCCGAACTGCCGAACGTGACGGTGCAGGTCCTGCCCTTCGAGGTGGGTGCGCACGCCGGCATGGACGGGACCTTCACGATTCTCAGCTTCCCCGAACCTAGTGATCCGGATGTCGTGTACGCGGAGAACGCCACGGGTGGGCTCTTCCTGGAGAAGAGCGACGAACTGCAGAAGTACAGCTTCATCTTCGATCACATTCGAGCAGCGGCCATACGACCGGAGGAGTCCGTCGCACACATCGCGAAACTGGCAGAGGAGCCGCTGTGGAAATGGCGACCAAGGAGTTCCCCGTGGACCTGACGCAGGCGACGTGGTTCAAGAGCTCGAAGAGCGGGCCGAACTGCGACAACTGCGTGGAGGTCGCTTACGTGACCGGGGCGGTCGGCGTCCGGGACTCGAAGGACAAGGCCGGCCCGGCCTTGGTCTTCGCCCCGGGTGACTGGCACGCCTTCGTCGCCGGCGCCAGGGGCGAGGCCTTCGGCCGGAGCTGATCGGCACCACCCGAGCATGGTCCCGCCCGGCAGCGTCGCCGGGCGGGACCGTTTCGTCCGCCCGCACCGCCGCAGGCCGTCACCCGTCGCCAGTTCCGCTCCGCCTCGTTGAACCGCACGGATCGGCAACCGAACGAGGCAGGCGAGACGGATGACGACGATCGGTTCAGAGAATCTCACCAACGGCCCGGGCAAGCCGGAGCGGTTCGGTGGCAAGTACCGCGGCGCGCGCCGGGACACCGTCCTGACCGAGGTGGTCTCCGGTGACGGCGAGGAACCCGCCGGCCGGGACGCGGGCGCGCCGGAGCAGGCCGCCCCGGCGCTGTCCCTGCCGTCGCTCGACCCGAACCCGCTCACCGAGCCGTCCTTCCCGCCCAGCGGGTGGCCGATGGAGCAGCAGGAGTCCCTGGTGGACCATCCGCTGCTGCGCGGCCTGCTGCTGGAGTTGCCCCCGAAGGGCAGCGTCCCCCCGCCCGGCTGGCTGGACCGGTGGTTCGAGGCGACCCGGGCGATCCTGGAGCTGCTATACGTGCAGGGCGCGAGCCGGACGCGCTGACACCGCGCCGGCCGGCGGCATCGCCCGCTCGGCGAGCCGGTTGTGCCGCAGCGCGTGGCGTACCCCGATCGCGGCGACGCCGAGCACCGCGACCGTGATCGCCGGCCCGGCCACGCCCGGCGCGGCGAACAGGTCGAGCCCGACGGCCGGGAGCATCGCCGCGAGCACCGCGAGCGTTGTCGCGTGCAGCGGCAGGGCGATCAGCGGGTGCGCGGCGGCCGCCCGCAGTCCGTGCGGCGCCGGGGTGCCCGGCGCGGTGGCGAAGGCGCCCGCGCCGGCCCGCAGCCGGCGGACCCGGCGTACGGTGCAGGCCGCGACGAGCGTGGCCGGGACCGCAGCGACGGCGAGCCCGGCGGCGGCCCGGTCCAGCGCCGTGTCGCCGGCGCTCTGCAGGCCCGCGCCCAGGGCCGCCGCGGTGAGCGCGAGGCCGGTCAGCACCAGGGCGGACAACCATCCGGTACGCCGGCGCAGCGCCCGGGCGCGGTCCAGCCCGGGCAGGCCCTCCGCCACGAGGGCGGCGGCCAGCCAGACGGCGGCGACGGGGAGCAGCACGGCGAGACGGTCATCCATGGGCCCAGCCTTGCCCAGTTCGCCGTCCACCGAATCCGGGACGCCACCCCGGTCGACCCGGAACGTTCTCCCGTAGGGGACGTCGGGTCAGACGTCGAACGTGGCCGGACGCTCGGTGGCCGGCGGCGGCGGGGTGGCCTTCCACATGCCGGTCTTCTGCGCCGCCAGCCGGGCGAGGTAGGCCGGGTTGAGGATGACGTACCGACGCCACAGCCGCTTCGGCTCCAGGCCGAGCCGCCAGAACCACTCGAGCCCGGCCCGCTGCATCCACGGTGGCGGATTGCGCAGCAGCCCGGCGTGGTAGTCGAACGCCGCCCCGACGGCCATCAGCGGCATGTCCAGCAGGGGCCGCATGGCGTACGCGAAGACCTCCTGCCGGGGGCAGCCCAGCCCGACCAGGACGAGGCGGGCGCCGCTGTCGCGGATCCGGTCGGCGATCTCGGCGTCCTCGCCGGGGGTGGCCGCCCGGAACTTGGACGGCTCGACCCCGGCGATCTTCAGGGCGGGGAACTTTCGCTCCAGCGCCGGGATCAGCCGGGCCAGGGTCTCCTCGGTGGAGCCGTAGAGATAGACCGGCAGGCCCTCGTCGGCGAACCGGGCCAGCACCCGCAGGGTCAGCTCCGGGCCGTAGACGCGGTCGGTGAGGCCGGCACCGTGCAGCAGGTTGAGCGCCCAGCGCACCGGCTGCCCGTCCGGGGTGACCACGTCGAACGAGTTGAGCCGGGCGTTGTGCGCCGGGTCGAGCACGCCGGTCATCACGCCGTGCACGGCCAGCGCGGTCAGCGCCAGCGGGCGGCGCTCGCGGGCGGCGTCGACCACCGCATCGGTGGCCCGGGCGTAGTCGGTGGCGTCGACCCCGACGCCGAGCACGTTGCGCTTGGTGTCGGCGGTCATGCCTTCGGCACCCACTTGTCGGCGTTCGCCTCGTGGATCTCACGGAGGATCATCGGCACGTCGTAGGTGATCTTCCAGGCCGGGTAGTGCTCCTCGAACCGGGCCATGCTGCTGACGTACCACTGGTGGTCGCCGGTGCGCGCCTGCTCGACGTAGTTGATCTGCGCCTCGCGGCCGGTGATCTCCTGGGCGATCCGGAACGCCTCGATGTGCGAGGTGTTCGAGTGCCGGCCGCCACCGAGGTTGTAGACCTGGGCGGAGCGCGGCTCGCGGAAGAACGCCTCGAACGCGGTGAGCACATCGTGGGAGTGGATCGCGTCCCGGACCATCTTCCCCTTGTAGCCGAAGAGGTTGTAGGTCCGGCCCTCCATCACGCACCGCATCAGGTACGCCAGGAAGCCGTGCAGCTCGGCCGCAGAGTGCGCCGGGCCGGTCAGCGTGCCGCCCCGGAAGCAGGCGGTCTTCATGTCGAAGTAGCGGCCGTACTCCTGGACCATCACGTCGGCGGCGACCTTCGAGGCGCCGAAGATCGAGTGCAGCGACTCGTCGATCGACATGTCCTCGGTGATGCCGCCGTACCAGTGGTGGTCCTCGGGCAGCTCGTAGCGGGTCTCCAGCTCGATCAGCGGCAGCGTGTTCGGCCGGTCGCCGTAGACCTTGTTGGTGGAACAGTGGATGAACGGCGCGTCGATCGCGTGCCGCCGGGTGTTCTCCAGCACGTTGAGCGTGCCACCGGCGTTGACGTCGAAGTCGGTGTAGGGCTCCTTGGCGGCCCAGTCGTGACTCGGCTGGGCGGCGCTGTGGATCACCACGGCGATGTCCCGCCCGTAGCGGGTGAACACCTTCTCCAGGCCGTCGCGGTCCCGGATGTCCACGGCGTGGTGGGTGTAGGCGGGCCCGAGGTCGGCGGCGAGCCGGTCCAGGCTCCAGGCGGTCGAGCCGTCCTCGCCGAAGAAGTACCGGCGCATGTCGTTGTCGATGCCGACCACGTCGAGACCGAGGCCGGCGAAGTGCCGGGCCGCCTCGGAGCCGATCAGACCGCCGGAACCGGTCACCAACGCGACACTCACACGCCACTCCTGGTCCATGGGAGGCAGGGAAACTCTCGGAGCATAGCGTGACGTCCGGTACGCCCCGATACGGCGCGAGGGCCCCGCAGCCTGCGGAGCCCTCGTTCTGGTGGGGATGGGGGGAGTTGAACCCCCACGTCCTTTCGGACACACGGACCTGAACCGTGCGCGTCTGCCATTCCGCCACATCCCCGTGGCAAGACCCGGAACACCATATCGCATCCCACGCCCGCCATCTGCGGCGGGTGTCGGGACATATTACGCTGTCCACTGGTCACGCCACGAACGATCACCGCTCGTGGCGGGCGAAACTGTAGCACGCTCGCGGGCCTGGTCACGAACGGGTCGACGGTAGCCGGCCGAGCGGCGTGTGAGCTGCGGAGGCGGTGTCCGGATACCATCATTGCCTCGGGACCCGAGGAGGAGCCGGTGAGCGTGCTGCAACGCTTCGAGAAGCGTCTGGAAGGCCTGGTCGAGGGGGCCTTCGCCAAGGTCTTCAAAGGGGTGGTCCACCCCGTGGAGATCCTCAACGCCATGCAGCGGGAGGCCGAGGCGCACAAGGCGATCCTGGCCGGTGGGCGCACGTTGGTGCCCAACCGCTACGTGATCGATCTCTCGCCCTACGACCACAGTCGGTTGGCGCCGTACGCCGCCGCGCTGGCCCAGGAACTGGCCCAGTCGCAGGCGGAGTTCATCGGCGAGCAGGCCTGGACGGTCTACGGCGACGTGATCGTCGAGGTCGAGCGTGGTGAGGGGCTGGACACCGGCATGTTCCGGGTGACCGCCGAGGTCTACACCGGCGGCGACGTCGCGCCGGTCTCCGCGCCCGGCGGCTACGACCAGGGCGGCGGCTACGACGCCGGCCCGGCCTACCCGTCCTACGACCAGGGCGGCGGCTACGGCCCCCCGCCCGGGCACGGCGGCGGCCGCAACGTGCGGCTGGTCTCCGGCGACGGCCGCACCTACCCGCTGCAGATGGGCTCGACGGTGATCGGCCGCGGTGACCAGGCCAACCTGCGCCTGCCCGACGTCGGGATCTCCCGGCGGCACGCCCGGCTCGACTTCGACGGCGGCCAGGTCGTGCTGACCGACCTCGGGTCCACCAACGGCACGATGGTCAACGGCCAGCGGGTCTCGGCGGTGGCCCTCAACCCCGGCGACATGATCCAGCTCGGCACCACGACGCTGACCTTCCGCGTGGACGGCTGATCCCCGTTGCCGGAGCTCGTCATCACCGTCGCCCGGTTCGGGTTCCTCATCCTGCTGTGGATCTTCGTCTTCACGGTGGTCGGCGTGATCCGCCGGGACCTCTTCGCGGGGGCCCGGTCGGGTCGGCTGGTGGCCGCGCCACGGGGGGTCGGCGCGTCGACCAGCCAGCCCCCGAGCGGCAAGCCGGCGAAGGTCAAGCGGGGTCGCGCCGCCCACCAGATGGTGGTCACCGCCGGTCAGTTGGCCGGCACGCGGATCACCCTCGGGGAGGCCCAGATCACCATCGGTCGGGCGGAGGACTCCACCCTGGTGATCACCGACGACTACGCCTCGGCCCGACACGCCCGGCTCGTTCCGCGCGACGGGCAGTGGTACGTGGAGGACCTCGGATCGACTAACGGCACCTACCTCGATCGCGCTAAGGTCACCGGACCAACCCCCGTCCCCCTCGGCGTGCCGATCCGGATCGGCCGCACTTCCCTCGAATTACGGCCATGACTCTGACCCTGCGCTACGCGGCCCACAGCGACCGCGGTCTGATCCGAGACGGCAACCAGGATTCCGTCTACGCCGGACCGCGGCTGCTCGCCGTTGCCGACGGCATGGGCGGCATGGCCGCCGGTGACGTCGCCAGCAACATCGTCATCGGTGCCATGGCGCCGCTCGACGAGGACGTCCCCGGTGACGCCCTGGTCGACGCGCTCCGATCCGCCGTCGGCACCGCCAACCAGCAGCTCCGCGACACCGTGGACGCCAACCCGCAGCTGGAGGGGATGGGCACCACGCTCACCGCGACCCTCTTCTCCGGCAGCAAGCTCGGCATGGTCCACATCGGTGACTCGCGGGCCTACCTCCTGCGCAACGGTGAGTTCGCGCAGATCACCAAGGACGACACCTACGTCCAGATGCTCGTCGACGAGGGTCGGATCAGCGCGGAGGAGGCGAGCAGCCACCCCCAGCGCTCGCTGCTCACCCGCGCGCTCGACGGCCGCGACGTCGACCCGGAGTACAGCGTCCGCCAGGTGCTGCCCGGCGACCGCTACCTGATCTGCTCCGACGGCCTCTCCGGCGTGGTCAGCGCGGACACCATCGGCGACACCATGCGGGAATACCCGGACCCGCAGCAGTGCGTGGAGCGGCTGGTGCAGCTCGCGCTGCGCGGCGGCGGCCCGGACAACATCACCGTGATCATCGCCGACGCGACCGACCAGGACATCGTCGAGGCGTCCCCGATCGTCGGCGGCGCCGCCGCCCGCGACCGGGGCATGGCCACGTCGGCCGACGACTCCACCCCGGCGGCCCGCGCCTCGGCGCTGTCCGCCCCGCGTCCGCCCGCTCCCGAGGAGCCGGCCGACAACCGCGACGACGAGCCCGACCAGCGTCGACGCCGGCCGCTGCGGACGGTGGCGATGGTGCTCGCGCTGGCGGTGATCGTCGGTGGCGGCATCTTCGGCGGCTGGACCTACACCCAGCGGCAGTACTACGTCGGCGCCACCGACGACGGTCAGCTCGCGGTCTTCCGCGGCGTGCCCGGCCAGGTCGCCGGGCTCGACCTGTCGGCCGTGCACGAGCGCAGCGGGTCCCGGCTCGACGACCTCACCCTGGCCGCCCAGGAGCGGGTGAAGCAGGGCATCCAGGCCAAGAGCGAACCGGACGCCGAGCGCCGGCTGGCCGAGCTGACCAGCGACGACCCGGCCAACCCGAACCTCAAGCCGCTCTGCCCGCCCGGCCCGACGCCCGGCACGCCCGGTCCCACCCCGGTGGCGACCGCCGGTGCGCTGAGCCCGGCGGCCACCGGCACGCCCGGGTCGCCGACCCCGGCGGCGGGCACGCCGACGCCCGCGCCGACGTTGACCATCACGCCCGACGCCGTACCCTCCGACACCGTTCCGCCGGCCGATCCCGCCGGTTGCCGGTCGCCGGAGTGAGCGCCGGCTCGATCCCGAGGACGCATCCGTGACCGCAGCCGCCGTACCGGCAGCCTCGCCCGCCTCGACGGGCGAGCAGTCCGGCGTACGCCTGGCCCGGTCCCGGCGTAACGCCGAGTTGTCCCTGCTCCTGCTGGCCATGGTGCTGGTGGCGGCATACTCGGCGATGATCGAGGCGAAGGCGCTCGACACGATCACCGGGGATTTCTGGATCCCCGCCGCCGCGCTGGGGCTGGTCTTCCTCGGCCTGCACCTGGTGATCCGGTGGCTGGCGCCGTTCGCCGACCCGGCGCTGCTGCCGGCGGTGGCACTGCTCAACGGCATCGGGGTCGGCTTCCTGCGTCGCTTCGACCTGGCCCAGGCCGCGCCGGCGGAGCGGGAGGACCTGGCCATCTTCGCCGGCACCGGTGGCCGCCAGCTGGCCTGGACGCTCGCCTCGGTGGTGCTCGCCGCCGCGCTGCTGGCGATCCTGCGCGACCACCGCACGCTCTCCCGCTACGCGTACACGCTGGGGCTGGCCGGCATCGTGCTGGTGATGATCCCGGCGATCCTGCCCGGCCGCTTCTCCGAGATCAACGGCGCCAAGCTCTGGATCATCGTGCCCGGGCTGGGGCAGATCCAGCCGGGTGAGTTCGCGAAGCTGGCCCTGCTCACGTTCTTCGCCTACTACCTGGTGCGCAAGCGTGAGGTGCTCTCGCTGGCCAGCCGGCGGGTGCTCGGGATCGACTTCCCGCGTGGGCGGGATCTCGGCCCGGTCCTGGTGGTCTGGCTGATCAGCCTCATGGTGCTGGTCTTCGAGAAGGACCTGGGCACGTCGCTGCTCTACTTCGGCATGTTCGTGGTGACGCTCTACATCGCCACCGAACGGGTCAGCTGGCTGCTCATCGGTCTGCTCCTGTTCTTCGGCGGCGCCTACCTGGCCTATGTGCTGGGCAGCACGGTGGGTGGACCGTTCGCCAACTTCTACGACCGGGCGCAGATCTGGCTCGACCCGTTCGCCGAGCCGTACGACCGGGGTTACCAGCTCGTCCAGGGTCTGCTGACGTTGGGCACCGGCGGCCTCTTCGGCGCCGGGCCGGGCGGCGGCCAGCCGACGCTGCTGCCCGAGGTGCAGACCGACTTCATCTTCGCCGGCATCGGTGAGGAGATCGGCCTGTTCGGCCTCTCCGCGCTGCTGGTGGTATATCTGCTGATCGTCGAGCGGGGCCTGCGCGCCGCGCTGGCGGTGCGGGACTCGTTCGGCAAGCTGCTCGCCGGCGGTCTGGCGTTCACCCTGGGCCTCCAGGTCTTCGTCATCGTCGGCGGCATCAGCAAGCTCATCCCGCTGACCGGCCAGACCACTCCGTTCCTCTCCGCCGGTGGCTCCTCGCTGATGGCGAACTGGCTGCTGATCGCGGTGCTGCTACGGGTCTCCGACGGTGCCCGCCAGCCGGTGACCGGCGGTCGCGGTCCGGCGGCCCGGCCCGCCGGGGGTCCGCCCGAGCAGTTGCACGGCGCCCCCACGGAGGTGATCCGACCGTGAACGCACCCCTGCGCCGCGTCGGTGTGGTCGTGATGATCCTGTTCGGGTTGCTCTTCGCGAACCTCAACTGGATCCAGGCCTACAAGGCCGACGAATACCGGACCAGCGACTACAACGGTCGGGTCCAGGTCGCCGAGTACGACCGCAAGCGCGGCAACATCGAGGTCGGCGGCACCGCGTACGCGTTGAGCAAGGAGACCGGCGGGGAGCTGAAGTACCTGCGCACCTACCCCGAGGGGGAGATGTACGCGCACGTGCTCGGCTGGAAGCCGGTCAACGGCAGCGCGAGCGGCATCGAGCGGGTGGAGAACGACTTCCTCGCCGGCACCAGCGACGCGCTCATCGCCAACCGCATCAAGGACATGTTCACCGGTGACGAGACCG
Organism: Micromonospora sp. WMMC241; assembly: GCF_027460165.1. Taxonomy (NCBI): domain Bacteria; kingdom Bacillati; phylum Actinomycetota; class Actinomycetes; order Micromonosporales; family Micromonosporaceae; genus Micromonospora; species Micromonospora sp. WMMC241. Next base: position 6,472,287 of record NZ_JAPZBF010000001.1, on the reverse strand, counting down.
GTGGCGGCAACGTGCTGCTGACGCTCTCCAAGCGGGCGCAGGAGGCGGCGTACAAGCAGCTCAACGACAACCAGGTCGGGGCGAAGAAGGGCGCGGCGATCGCGATCGACCCGCGTACCGGGGCGGTCCAGGCGCTGGTCTCGATGCCGAGCTTCGACCCGAACCCGCTGGCCAGCCACTCCAGCGCGGAGGCCGACCGGGCCTACAACGCGTTGGAGAAGGACAAGGACCGGCCGCTGGCCAACCGGGCGCTCGCCGAGGTGCTGCCGCCGGGCTCCACCTTCAAGATCGTCATGGCTGCCGCCGCACTGGAGAACGGCATCGGCCAGCAGACCCAGATCCCGGCCGGTGCGAGCTACACCCCGCCGACCTCGGGGGCGCCGATCCGGAACGCGGCGCCGTCGATCTGTCCCGAGTCGCAGGTGACCCTGCGGGAGGCGGTGACCGAGTCCTGCAACACCGGCTTCGCGCAGCTCGGGGTGCGACTCGGCGCGGACAAGGTGAAGGAGAAGGCCCGGCAGTTCGGCTTCGAGCAGGAGGACCTCACGGTCGGCCAGACCGGCGACGGTGGCCTGCCGGTGGCGGCCAGCCGCACCGGCGACATGCAGAACCCGGACGGCAGCACCGACCCGGCCGCGCTGGCGCAGTCGTCTATCGGGCAGAACAACGTGCGGATGACGCCGTTGCAGGGCGCGCTGATCGCCGCCGCGGTCGCCAACGGCGGCAGCCAGATGCGCCCGTACCTCGTCAAGCAGCTGCTCGGGCCGGACCGCACCACGGTCTACGACGCCGCCAAGCCGCGCGAGCTGCGCCGCCCGGTCAGCAGCCAGGTGTCGGCCGACCTGCGGTCGATGATGCAGAACGTGGTGAAGGAGGGCACCGGCCGCCGGGCCGACATCGACGGCTTCGTGGTCGGCGGCAAGACCGGCACCGCCCAGTCCGGCCCGGACACGCCGGATCACGGCTGGTTCATCGGCTTCGCCATGGACAAGGACGGCACCCCGCTCTCCGCCGTCTGTGTGGAGTTGGAGCAGGCCGGCAGCGGCGGCAGCGCCGAGGCGGCCCGGATCGCCGGCCGGATCATGGCGGCGGCCATCGCGGACTCCGGGAGGCGCTGACGTGCTCAGCCCGGGGGTGCAGCTCGGCAACCGCTACCGGCTCGACGAACGGATCGCCAGCGGCGGCATGGGCGACGTGTGGCGCGGCACCGACCAGGTGCTGGGCCGTACGGTCGCGGTCAAGAGCCTGCTGCCCGCGCTGCTCGACGAGCCGGGCTTCGCCGAGCGGTTCCGCGGTGAGGCCCGGACGATGGCCACCATCAACCACCCGGGTGTGGTCGACGTCTACGACTTCGGCAGTGACCAGCAGATCGCGTTCCTGGTGATGGAGTACGTGGAGGGCGACGCGCTCTCCGCCACTCTCGGCCGGGTCGGCCGGCTCACCCCGGCCCGCACCATGGCGCTGTTGGCCCAGGCCGCCGACGCGTTGCACGCGGCGCACGAGAAGGGCATCGTGCACCGCGACGTGAAGCCCGGCAACCTGCTGGTCCGGCCGAACGGCACGCTTGTGCTCACCGACTTCGGCATCGCCCGCTCGGAGCTGGTCGGCCAGCTCACCGCCGCCGGCTCGGTGCTCGGCACCGCCTCGTACATCTCTCCCGAGCAGGCCACCGGCGCGGTCGCCACCCCCGCCTCGGACGTCTACGCCCTCGGCGTGGTCGCCTACCAGTGCCTCGCCGGCCGGCGCCCCTTCGAGGGCGACAATCCCCTCGAGATCGCCATGAAGCACGTGCGGGACAATCCCCGGGCGCTGCCCGGCGACATCCCGCCGCAGGTGCGGGCCATCGTCGAACGGGCCATGGCGAAGGACCCGAAGGCCCGCTGGCCCAGCGCCGCGGCGTTGGCGAGCGTGGCCCGGCAGGCCAAGCTCGTCCTCTCCCAGCAGGCGCGCGGTGGCCGCCCGATCTCCGGCGTACCGGCCTCCCCGGCCGCACCCGCCGCGCGGGCGCAGGTGCCGACCGCGGCGCCCCGCCCGCAGCCGCCCCGACCGCCGGTGGCGCCGCCCCGACCGCCGGTGGCGCCGGCCCGCCCGCCGGTGGCGCCGCGCCCGACCATGGTCGCGCATCCCGCCCCGCAGGCCCGCCCACCGGTGGCGCCGCGCGGCGCGGCGCCGGTTCCGCAACCGCGCCCGCCGCACAACCCCCTGGGGTACGCTCGCCCGCCGGCCGCGCCACCGCCGGCACCGCCCCGCCGCTCGCGTTCCGGGCTCTGGACCACCGCGATCCTGGTGGCCGTGCTGGTCATCCTCTGCTCGGGTGTGATCTCGTTCTGGTACCGGAAGTACGTGGCCGACGCCGCGGGCGCACCCGGTTCCGCGAGTGTGAGCGTGACCTCCGGCGCGGTGCGGGCGTACGGGGGCGACTATCCGGTCCGCACGTCGTACCGTCGTGAGGTACGCCTCCAGCCGGCCGACGGCGGTATGACGACGAGCGAAGGACGAGAGACGCGATGACAGCGCAGGCCCGCCTGCTCGGTGGCAGGTACCAGGTCGGCGAGCTGCTGGGCTACGGCGGCATGGCGGAGGTGCACCGCGGTCGCGATCTCCGGCTCGGGCGGGACGTCGCGATCAAGATGCTCCGTGCCGACCTGGCCCGCGACGCCACCTTCCAGATGCGGTTCCGCCGGGAGGCGCAGAACGCCGCCTCGCTCAACCACCCGGCCATCGTCGCCGTCTACGACACCGGCGAGGAGACCGCGCCGACCGGCGAGACACTGCCGTTCATCGTGATGGAGTTCGTCAACGGGCGGACCCTGAAGGAGGTCCTCGGCGTCGAGGGGCGGCTCCAGCCGCGCCGGGCGCTGGAGATCTGCGCCGACATGTGCGCGGCGCTGGAGTTCAGCCACCGGCACGGCATCATCCACCGGGACATCAAGCCCGGCAACGTGATGCTCACCCAGACCGGCCAGGTCAAGGTGATGGACTTCGGCATCGCCCGGGCGCTGGCCAGCGGCGCCACCACGATGACGCAGACCAGCGCGGTCATCGGCACGGCGCAATATCTCTCCCCGGAGCAGGCGCGTGGCGAGGCGGTCGACGCCCGGTCCGACGTCTACGCGGCCGGGTGCGTGCTGTTCGAGCTGCTCTGCGGGCACCCGCCGTTCGTCGGGGACAGCCCGGTCAGCGTCGCCTACCAGCACGTGCGGGAGCAGCCGCCGACGCCGAGCACGATCAACCCGGACGTCAACGCCGCGGTCGACGCGATCGTGTTGAAGGCGCTCTCCAAGAACCCGCTCAACCGCTACCAGAGCGCCGGTGAGATGCGGGCGGACCTGCTCCGCGCCGCCGCCGGCCGGCCGGTGCTGGCCACCCCGGTGATGCCCACCGAGGAGACCATGCCGATGGCGGCCGCCGCGGGCGGCTACCAGGCGGCGCAGCAGACCCAGATGATGGGCCCGCAGACCCGGCAGCAGGCGCCGGCCCGGGTCGGTGACCCGCGTAAGCGCAAGAGTTCCTCCTGGGTCATCGCCACGTTCGCCGCGCTCGGCGTGCTCGCGGTGATCGCGTTGGGCACGGCGCTCTGGCTCAACCAGTCCGGGGCCGAGAAGGTCTCCGTGCCGCAGCTGGTGGACCGCACGCAGGCCGAGGCGCAGACCGCGCTCACCCAGGCCGGGCTGCGCTTCGTGGCCGGCGCTCCGGTCAAGAACGCCGAGTGCAAGAAGGGGACTGTCGTCGACCAGAACCCGCCGTTCGGCCAGCGGGTGGAGAAGAACACGCCGGTCACGATCCAGGTCTGCGCCGGCCCGGACGACGTCCAGATCCCGCCGAACCTGGTGGGCGGCACCTACGCCAGCGTGAAGGCGCAGCTGGAAAACCTCGGGCTCGACGTCGACCGCGAGGACGTCACCAGCAGCGCGGCGGCGGGGCAGGTGGTCGACGTGTCGCCCAAGGAGGGCAGCACGGTGGCCCCGAAGACGAAGGTGACTCTCAAGGTCTCCAAGGGTGACCTGACCGAGGTGCCGGACGTGCGCGGCTTCACCGAGGACCAGGCGAAGAAGCGGCTGAAGGAAGCCGGCTACGAGGTCCGGGTGGTCGAGGGCGAGCAGGTCGAACCGGCCCAGGCGGGCAAGGTGAGCGGCCAGAACCCGTCCGCCGGGAAGAAGCTGGCCAAGGGCGAGCGGGTGACCATCGAGGTCGACGTGCCGCTGCCGGAGGAGACGCCCAGCGAGACGCCGAGCGGCACCCCCACTGCGACGCCGACCACGCCCGGTGGCGGCGGTGGCGGCTTCCCGTTCCCGACCGTCCCGCCGGCGCGGAGCAACGGCTGACGGCCCTCGACGCAGACGCAGACGTGGCGGTCGCCCCCACCGGGGCGCCGCCACGTGGCGTTTCCGGGGTGGTCAGGCGGTGGCGAAGGCGGCCCGGCGGCGCGCGTCGACCTCGGCGGCCAGCTCCGGCGCACGCTCCAGCGCCGCCGGGAAACCACAGGTGGCGAGCCAGTTAGCCAGCATGAGATGGCCGCCCTCGGTCAGCACCGACTCGGGGTGGAACTGGACGCCCTCGATCGGCAGCGTCCGGTGCCGCATCGCCATCACCACCCCGGAGGCGGTCCGGCCGGTGACCTCCAGCTCGTCCGGGAGCGTCTCGGGGAGCACGGCGAGCGAGTGGTAGCGGGTGGCGGTGAACGGGTCGGGCAGGCCGGCCAGCACGCCGACGCCCTGGTGGCGTACCTCGGAGGTCTTGCCGTGCAGCAGCTCCGGCGCCCGGGTGACGGTGGCGCCGAACGCCTCGCCGATGGCCTGGTGGCCGAGGCAGACGCCGAAGAGGGGAAGCTTGCCGGCGTACTCGCGGATCACGTCCAGGCAGATGCCGGCCCGGTCCGGGCTGCCCGGACCGGGTGAGAGCAGCACACCCGCCGCACCGGTCCGGCCGACCTCCGCCACGTCGATCTCGTCGTTGCGGCGGACGTCGCAGTCCACGCCGAGCTGGCCGAGATATTGCACCAGGTTGAAGACGAACGAGTCGTAGTTGTCGATCACCAGGACGCGCATCGGGTCACCTGTTCGGGGTGGAGGGCGGGGCGTTGTTCGTCTCGGTGCTGTAGGGCAGTTCCTCGTCCTCGGCAGGCTGCCCGGTCGGGTCGGTGATGTCTCCGGAGCCGCCGCCCGGCTCACCGGCGGGCTGCTCGACCTGCACGTCGTCGAAGGGCAGCAGCGGCTCGGCCCACGGGAAGACCACGAGCCAGAGCAGGGCGACCGTGGCGGTGGCCAGCAGCACCGAACCGATCAGCTTGCCGGGCAGCCCCAGGGGCAGTTTCCGCCAGATCCACGAGTACACGGGTCAGCCCTCCAGCTCGGCCGGTCGGCCCGCCGACTTCGCCTGGGCGTGGTCGAAGCGGGCATGGATGATCAGCCGCTGGTAGTTGTCGAACTTGGGGTTGCAGGTGGTCAGTGTGAGCAGCTTCTCGGTGGCCCGGTTGCCGGGCTTGCCCGGCACCGGCGCGACCACCTCGACCTGGGACGGTTTGACGATGCGTTGCTGGTAGACCCGGTAGACGAGCCACTCGGTCTTGGTCTCGACCACGATCGTGTCGTCCGTCTGCAGTTCGTCCAGCCGCCAGAACGTGGACCGGATGCGGTGCCCGGCGACGGAGAAGTTGCCGACCTGGCCGGGCATGGCACTGTCCGGGTAGTGGCCCGGGGCGTACCGGATGTCGTCCGGGGAGACGCCTTCGACCACGACCCAGTGCTTGTCGAGCTTGGGGATGTAGAGGCCGGCGACCGGTTTCCCCTCGGCCGGCGGCTTCGGCTTGGTGCTCGGGCCGGTCGTCGGGCCGACCGTCGGGTCCGTCGCCCACTCCTGGGCGAGCTGGCCGTTCAGGTCGTTCTGGTGGGCGTCGACGATGACCGACTTGCCCCAGATCTCGTAGCCCGCGAAGAGGAGCACCACCAGACCGAACGTGATCAGCAGTTCCCCCGCGCCCCGGACGAGGCTGCGCACGCGGGAGCCGGTGGTGGGGCGGGTCAGCTCGGAGTAGACGCTCTTGTAGCCCTCACCGGTCTGCTCGGGCCGGAGCTGCACCACCCGCTCGCCGCGCCGTGGTCGCGGCGCCTCGGCGGGCGGCTCGGCGTCGTCGTCGCCGGTGTCGGGCCGTGGCGGCACCGCGCCCATCAGCCCGGTGGCGTCGAGCCGCGGATCGGCCGGCGGGCGCGTGACGGGGGGCAGCACCGCTGTCGCACCGGGGTCGGCCGGCGCGGGCACGTCCGGTCCGCGGCCGGTCGGGCCACCCGATCGGGGTACGCCGGCGTGTCGCTCGGCCGCGTCGGCACGCCGTCGGGAGCGTTCTGCCACCGGCGGGATGAAATGGGTCGGCCCGTCGCCCGGCGCGGCCGGTCGTACGCCGGCGCCGCGCGCGTCGCCTCCGCGGCCCGAGGGGGCCGCCCCGGGTCGACCCGGTGTCGCATCGGGACGGCGCGTTGTCGTCTCGGGCCGGTCCGGTCCGGCCAGGGGATGATCCGGCATTCCTCCGGGCCGGCCCGGTGTGTCGAGCGGGCGGCCCGGCCCGGCACCGGGACGGCCCGGGGCGGCCGGCGGGCGCTCCGGTGTGACGGGGGCGGGTGCGGCGCCGTGGTCCCGGCCGGAGCGGCGGTCGGACGGGCCGTCGTCGACCGGGCGGAAGTTCCCTCCCCGGTCGGGGGAGTCGAACCGTCGGCCGGCGGCAGCACCGGGCGGACCGGCGGACCGGCGGGGTTCGGTGGCGGGCGGCCCGGCGCCGAGTCGGTCCTGCGGTCCGGCGGCGAATCGCGCCTCCGGCCCGGCGGGCCCGGGTGGGCCGGCGGACGGTGGGGCGCCGGTCATGTTCCGGCTCTCCCCGGCCCGGCTTCCCGCAGCCCGGCGTTCCGGACCGGCGGACGGCCGATCGGGACGGCGCGACGGCTGGTCGGGGTGGCGCGACGGCTGGTCGGGGTGGCGCGACGGCTGGTCGGGACGGCGCGACGGCGGGTACGCCTCGGCGCGGGACGCGCCGCCCGGCGGGCGAGCCTGGTTGCCCGGCCAGGCGGGCGGCGGGACGGGCGGTCGGGCGGGACCGCGTCGGGCCGGGGCGGCGTGGTCCGGGCCGGCGTCCGGCCAGGGCAGGTCGAGCGGGGGCGGCGGCGCCGGGCGTTCACCCTGTGGGGGCGCCGGGCGCTCCACCTTCGGGAGGAACGCGGTCGGCTCCTCCGGTCGGGCCCGGCCGCGACGGTCACGCTCGCCGGGACCGTCGCCGTTCACCTGGGCACCGTCGCGGACTGCAGCGCGGTGGAATCCTCGAACGCCGGCACGGTGACGGTGGAGACCTGCTCGCTGTAGCCGAGCTGGTAGTGGTCGGCCACTTCCTTGAACACCCGGACTCCCTCAGAGGCGGCGAGCGCCCGCTGGAACTCGGCGGGATCGCCGATGGCCACGATCTTGAAAGGAGGGGAGTAAACCCGGCCGTGCAGCAGCAGGGTGTTACCGACGCAGCGTACCGCGCTGGTGCTGAGTACGCGGACGTTCATGATTGACATGGCCTCGGCGCCGCCGGCCCAGAGCGCGTTCACCACCGCCTGCACGTCGCCCTGGTGCACGACCAGGTCGTCGTTGCTGGCACCCTTGGGCAGCGGCTGGCCGGCCCCCCAGTCGGCGTCGTTCAGCTCGATCGTGATCCCGGTGCCGGTGAGCGCCGTGAACCCGGCGGCCTGCCGGATCGCGGCGGCCCGGTCCCGCTGCGTCTTCACCGGCCCGTCGGTGCCGGCCAGGGCCTCGGTCTGTTCCTCCACCTCGTCGCGCAGCCGGGCGGCCTTGGCCTCGCTGGCCGCCACCTGCTCGCGGCGGTCCTCGATCAACTGGGTGAGTTGGGGGCGCCGATCCTCGCGCAGCGAGGTGCCGCCGGCGGTGGTCGCGGTGGTGGTGAACAGGAGCCCGGCCGCGGCGGCGATCAGGGGCACGCCGATCGACCAGCCCGGGCGGCGCTGGCGCGCTCGCCGGGGCAGCAGGCCGGCCACCGCGCGGCGGAGAGCCTTCTGCCAGGAGGCGGCGCCGGACGTGTACTCCACCGGGCGTTCCCTTTCCTGTCGTCTCGGCCCGCACCGATGCGAACCACCCTGCTCGACCCGAAAAGTCCGCTCTTTTCGGTAACTCGGTGCACCGGCCCGACCCCATTCGTGGCCTGGACGGTCCTTCGGGACTACGCTAACTGTCGAACATTATTGGCCATGGACCGTCGCCCCCGCGCCCGGTTGTCAGGCCGGACGAGGTCGTACCCCCCTCTGGAGAGCGTCGTGCCCAAGTCTCAGGTCCGCAAGAAGAAGGTGTACACCCCGCCGACGGACGTGCGTCCGACGGCGACGGCGTCGACGCGCAAGCCTAGCCCGATCTGGCTGCCGGTCACGGCCGTCGCGCTGATCGTGGTCGGCATCGGCTGGCTGGTGCTCTACTACCTCTCCGAGCAGGCGTACCCGGTCGCCTCCTGGGGCTACTGGAACCTCGCGGTGGGCTTCGGCGCGATGGTCTCCTCGCTGATCCTGCTCTCCCGCTGGCGCTGACCGGGGCGGATTCCGCCCCGGTCCACGTCACGCCACGCCGCCCCTGCCCGGCGCACCGGCGCCGGTCCACCTAAGGTGTCCGCAGGGCGGCGTGGCCGATGCGAGAAGACTCACGTTACTGCTGAGTAACCTTCCGCGTAGGCTGCACTGACAAGCAGCAGACCGGGAGGCCAACTCGATGGGCAGCGTCCAGATCGTCACCACGATCCTCGCGGCCGCCATCACCGCCGTTGCGGTGTGGCTTGCGGTACGCGCGGTCATGAAGATGACGGCCGTCATCCGGCTCGGGCAGCCCGCGCCCGAGCGGTTCGCCGACAAGGGCGCCCGCACGACGAAGATGCTGGTGGAGACTGCCGGTCACACCCGCATGCTGAAGTGGAGCGTGGTCGGGGCCGCGCACTGGTTCGTGATGGTCGGCTTCATCGTGCTGTCGCTGCTGGTGCTCGAGGCGTACTTCGAGGTGGTCACGCCCGGCGGCGGGCTGCCGATCATCGGGCACTGGACGGTCTTCGGCCTGGCCACCGAGTGGATCGGCATCCTGGGCCTGGTCGGCATCGTGGTGCTGATGGCCATCCGGCTGCGCAACCGGCCGACCCGACCCGGCGGCCTGTCCCGGTTCACCGGGTCCACCATGTGGCAGGGCTACTTCGTCGAGTGGGTCGTGCTGCTGGTCCTGATCTTCGGGTTCATCATCCGCGGCTTCAAGGTCGCCACCGACCACTTCGAGTACCCGGTCTGGGCCACCCCGCTCAGTCACGCGGTCGGCTCGGTGCTGCCCGACTGGTCGGCCGGCGTCAGCGTGGCCGCCCTCATCAAGATCATGATTTCGATGACCTGGCTCATCGTGATCTCGCTGAACGTCACCATGGGCGTGGCCTGGCACCGCTTCCTGGCCTTCCCCAACATCTTCTTCAAGCGCGACCCGAAGAAGCCGGCCGGCTCCGGCCTGGGCCCGCTGCGCCCGATGACCAGCGAGGGCAAGCCGCTCGACTTCGAGGAGGCCGACCCCGAGAAGGACCAGTTCGGCGTCGCCCAGGTCGAGCAGTTCACCTGGAAGGGCCTGCTCGACTTCAGCACCTGCACCGAGTGCGGTCGCTGCCAGTCGCAGTGCCCGGCCTGGAACACCGGCAAGCCGCTGTCGCCGAAGCTGCTGGTGCTGAGCCTGCGCGACCACGCGTACGCGAAGGCGCCCTATCTGCTGGCCGGCGGCGGCAAGGACCTGACCGGTGAGGAGAAGGCCACCGAGGCGCAGCTCGCCCACATGGACGTGCTGGCCCTGGCCGAGGCGGAGCGGCCGCTGATCGGCACCGCCGAGGAGGGCGGCGTCATCGACCCGGACGTGCTCTGGTCCTGCACCACCTGCGGCGCCTGCGTCGAGCAGTGCCCGGTGGACATCGAGCACGTCGACCACATCGTCGACATGCGCCGCTACCAGGTGCTGATCGAGTCGAGCTTCCCCTCCGAGGCCGGCGTGATGCTGCGCAACCTGGAGAACAAGGGCAACCCGTGGGGTGCGCCGCAGAACACCCGCGAGGACTGGACCAAGGGCCTCGACTTCGAGGTGCCCAAGGTCGGCGAGGTCGAGGACTTCGAGTACCTGTTCTGGGTCGGCTGCGCCGGTGCCTTCGAGGACAAGGCCAAGAAGACCACCCGCGCCGTCGCCACGCTGCTCAACGAGGCCGGCGTCAGCTTCGCCATCCTCGGTGAGGGCGAGACCTGCTCCGGTGACCCGGCCCGCCGGATCGGCAACGAGTTCGTGTTCCAGATGCTCGCCCAGCAGAACGTCGAGACGTTGAACGAGGCGTTCGAGGGTCGGGAGAAGGCCAAGCGGAAGATCGTGGCCACCTGCCCGCACTGCTTCAACACCCTGGGCAACGAGTACGGCCAGCTCGGCGGCGAGTTCGAGGTCGTGCACCACACCCAGTTGCTGGCCCACCTGGTCAGCGCCGGCAAGCTCACCCCGGTGCAGCCGGTCGACGGCGGCGTGACCTACCACGACCCCTGCTACCTGGGCCGGCACAACCGCGTCTTCGCCGCCCCCCGTGAGGTGCTGGGCAGCGCCATCGGCGATGCCCGAGGTGGCGCAGCGGCCGATTCCGGCGCGGGCCGCGACAGCGGCCTCGTCGAGATGCCGCGCAACAGCGAGCGCTCCTTCTGCTGCGGTGCCGGCGGCGCCCGGATGTGGATGGAGGAGAAGATCGGCAAGCGGATCAACGTGGACCGGGTCGAGGAGGCCATCTCCACCGGCGCGAAGACCATCGCGGTCGGCTGCCCGTTCTGCTCGACGATGCTCAACGACGGCGTGAACGGCAAGGGCGCGGGCGAGGACGTCGAGGTGGTCGACGTGGCCAGCGTGCTGCTGCGCTCGGTCAAGCCGGACGCGCCGGCCGGCGAGAAGGAGACCGCGCCGGCGGCCGGCTGAGGCGTACCCCGGCGAGAGCCGGACCACGACGGCGGCGGCACCCGTGCGGTGCCGCCGCCGTCGTCTCAGCTGGCCGTGGTGACGCTGATGGCGGCGGTGGCGGTGGTCGCCACCATCACCGCCGCCTGCATCTCCTCGATCGCCTTCTTCACGGCGGCGGACGCCCAGTCGCCGGCGGCGATCTCGTTCAGCCGGGCCTTGACCCGCTCCTTCGGCAACTCGCGGAAGAGCTTGCGGTCCAGGCCGACGGCCCGGGTCAGGGTGAGCAGCGCGGCGGTCCGCGCGTCGACCGGCCCGTCGCCGACCAGCGCGTCCACCATCCGCCGTCGGGCCGCGGTCTCCACCGCCGGCTCCGCGCCGGTCGGCGAGGGATAGCGGGTACGCGGGAAGACCAGCAACACCCGGTCGGACTCCCGGCGCAGCACCCCGGCGCCGACCAGCCCGTCGAGCACCCGGTCCGGCAGGCCCTTCGCCAGCTTGCCGATCCAGTCCTTCGGCTTGCGTGGTCGCCCGGCCCCCACGGTGGCGAGCGCCTCGTCGAGCAGCGGCACGCCGGTCGGGGTGGGATCGGTCACCACCAGCCGCTTGTCCGCCACCTCCACCCGGCGGGCCAGGGCCAGCTCCAGCAGCACCGCCCCGGCGAGGCCGTAGTCGAGGTGCGGGCGGCCGAGCCGGTTGACGCCGCCGTCGTCGTACGCGAGCAGGACCAGTTCGTCGGTGATCAGCAGACCGTCCATGTCGCCACGCTACGGGTGGTCCGCCACCGGCGCGCGCGTGCCACAATCACGCCCATCGACGGCCTGCTGGTTCTGACGCTGTTGCCCCTGGTCGGCTTCGTGCTGCTGACCGCCGGCAACGCCTTCTTCGTCGCGGCCGAGTTCGCCCTGGTCACCGTGGACCGGGCGGAGATCGACAGGCGGGCCGGCGAGGGAGACGGCCGGGCCGCCACGGTCCGCCGGGCGCTGCGGGACCTCTCCTTCCAGCTCTCCGGCGCCCAGCTGGGCATCACCATCACCGCGCTGCTCACCGGCTATCTGGCCGAGCCCGCGCTGGCCCGGCTCGTGGCGCCGCTGCTGCGCCCGTTCGGCGCGGTGGACCGTTTCTCCGGGCTGCTCGCCCTGGCCCTGGCCACGCTCGTCTCGATGCTCTTCGGCGAGCTGGTGCCGAAGAACCTGGCGCTGGCCCGCCCGATGCCGGCCGCGCTGGCCACCGCCGCGCCGATGCGCGCCTTCTCCCGCACCTTCGGCTGGCTGATCCGGCTGCTCAACGACTCGGCCAACCGGTTGGTCCGCCGGCTCGGCGTGGAGCCGCAGGAGGAGCTGGCCAGCGCCCGTTCCCCGGAGGAGTTGGGGCTGCTGGCCGCGATCTCGGCGCGGGCCGGCGCGTTGCCGCCGGACACCGCGATGCTGCTGCGTCGCACCATCCGCTTCGGCGACAAGCGGGCCGCCGAGGCGATGACCCCGCGGGTCGACGTGATCGCGCTGCGCGCCACCGCCTCGGTCGCCGAGTTGCTGGACCTGTCCCGGCAGACCGGCCGGACCCGGTTCCCGGTCTACGAGGAGACGCTCGACCTGGTCACCGGCGTCGCCGGGGTGCCCGACGCGCTCGGCGTGCCGCTGGCCCGCCGTTCCGCCACCACCGTCGCCTCGGTCGCCCGGGAACCGGTGTACGTCCCGGAGAGCCTGGACCTGGACGGGGTGCTGGCGGCGCTCAAGGACGCCGGCGCGGACCTGGCCATCGTGGTCGACGAGTACGGCGGCACCGACGGCGTGGTGACAGTGGAGGACCTGGTCGAGGAGCTGGTCGGGGAGATCGCCGACGAGTTCGACCCGGCCGCGGTGGACGGTCTCGGTCCGGCGGAGCTGACCGTGCCCGGTGGCGAACGGACCGTCCTGGTCGACGGCGTGCTGCGCGCCGACGAGCTGGTCGAGCAGACCGGTTTCCGGCTGCCCGAGGGGCCGTACGAGACGCTGGGCGGCTTCCTGATGGCGCGGCTCGGCCACATCCCGGTCCCCGGTGAGACGGTCGACGAGGCCGGTTACGAGTTCACCGTGGTGGAGGTCGACCGGCACCGGATCGAGCAGGTCCGGGTGGTGCGCCCCGAGGAGCCCGACGACGGTGCCTGAACTGCTTGTCGCCCTGGTGCTGCTGCTCGGCAACGCCTTCTTCGTGGGCAGCGAGTTCGCGTTGATCGCGTCCCGCCGTACCGTGATCGAACCGCTCGCGGCGACGTCGAAGCGGGCCCGGTGGGCGCTCGCCGCGATGAACCAGATCCCGCTGATGATCGCCGGCGCGCAGCTCGGCATCACGGTCTGCTCGCTGGGTCTCGGCGCGATCGCCGAGCCGGCGCTGGCGCACCTGCTGGAGGTGCCGTTCGAGGCACTCGGCCTGCCGGCGTCGGCGGTGCATCCGGTGGCGTTCGTGATCGCGCTGGCCGTGGTGGTGTTCCTGCACACCGTGGTCGGCGAGATGGTGCCGAAGAACATCACGCTGGCCGGACCGGAGCCGTCGGCGCTGTGGCTCGGCCCCGCGATGCTCGCGTTCTGCCTGGCCACCAAGCCGCTGCTGCTGGCGATGAAGTGGTCGGCCCGGCAGGTGCTGCGGTGGTGGCGGGTGGAGGCGACGGACGCGGTGAAGACGGTGTTCACCGCCGAGGAGCTGGCCGGGCTGGTCTCGCAGGCGCGCACCGAGGGGCTGCTGGACGCCGAGGAGCACGCCCGGATCACCGGCGCGCTGGCGCTGCACACCCGGACCGCCGCCGACGCCCTGCAACCGTGGTCCACGGTGACCACCGTGGCCGAGGACGTCTCACCGGCCTCGCTGGAGGTGCTGGCGACCCGCACCGGCCGGTCCCGCTTCCCGGTGGTGCAGCGGTCCACCCGGCGGGTGCTCGGCTTCGTGCACGTCAAGGACGTGCTCGGGTACGCCGGCGCGAGCCGGCGGGGCCCGGTGCCGGCGGAGGTCTACCGGCCGCTGGCCGTGGTGCCGCCGGACCGTACGCTGGCCGACCTGCTGCTGGCGATGCGCCGCGAGCGCCGGCACATGGTGCTGGTCAGCGACGGTCGCCGGCCCCTCGGCGTGGTGACCCTCGACGACGTATTGACGGCCATCGTCGGCAAGTGAATGAATACCCTTGGTGTGCAACTGATTGCGGACACGTGATTGAACAACGGGCCGCCTTGATTCCACCCGGGTGCCTTCCCTAATGTGATGCACCGACCGTTGTGGGTCGTCCGCCTCGATCTTCCCTCTCGCGAGGCGCCCGCCGGTCGGTTGCAAAGGAGTCCGTGCCGGTGGCAACCATGCCCCCTGAACGTCACGCCCCGAGCGCTCCACCCGGCCGGCCGGCCGGGTTCCACCGGGTGGTACGCCGTCTGGTCACCCTGGTCGCGGCCGTAGCGGTCGGCGCCGGGATGCTGGCCGCCCCCGCGCACGCGGCGCCCTCGGTGGACGAGATCGACGCGCAGATCGACAAGCAGTGGGAGAAGCTCGAACCCACGATCGAGCAGTTCAACAAGGTCCGCGCCCAGCTCAAGGTCAACAACAAGAAGTCCAAGGACCTCCAGAACAAGATGGTCCCGCTGGAGCTGGCCTCGACGCTGGCCATGAACAAGGTCGGCGACATCGCCGCCCGCTACTACATGCGGGGCCCGTCGCAGGAGATGGGCGCGCTGCTGGTGAGCACCAAGCCGGGCACGCTCGCCGAGCAGCTGGTCATGCTGGACCGGCTCGCCGACGACCAGCGTCGGCAGATCGCCGGCGTGCTCGCGACCCGCGACAAGTACAACCGGGAGAAGCAGAAGCTCGACGCGTTGATCGCGACCGAGGAGAAGCAGCAGGCCCAGCTGGCCTCGCAGAAGAAGCAGATCGACTCGGAGATCAAGCGGCTGACCGCGATGCTGCCGGTGAGCTCGATCCGGCCGGCCGGCTGCCCGAAGATCGACGGCGTGGTGAGCAGCGCCGCGCGTACCGCCATCAAGACGGCGTGCGCCCAGGTCGGTGACCCGTACGTGTGGGGCGCGACCGGGCCGAACTCGTTCGACTGCTCCGGCCTGACGCAGTACGCCTACAAGGCGGCGGGCATCTCGCTTACCCACTTCACCGGCGCCCAGTGGAACGAGGGCCGGAGGGTCAAGCAGTCCGAGGCCAGACCGGGTGACCTGGTCTTCTTCGGCAGCGACCTGCACCACGTCGGGCTCTATCTCGGCAACGGGGTGATGGTGCACGCGCCCCGGACGGGCAAACCGGTCCAGGTGTCGAGCATCAGCACACAGCCGCTCGCCGGTTTCATCCGGGTCGCCTGACCCGCACCGAACCGCTCGACGAAGGCCCCCGGTCCACCTGGACCGGGGGCCTTCGCGTGGGTGCGGTGGCGCTACCTCGGCGCGCCGATCGGCGACGGCAGGATCAGCACGTCGGCCAGGTTCACGAACATGATCCGGTGACCGAACTGGACCTGCACGTAGCGGTTCTTCCCGCGTACCACGGTCCGGTCGCCGGGTGCCGTGCCGTCGAACGAGACGGCCCGGTAGTACTCGCCCGGCAGCACGCCACCGACCGCGTACCGCTGGCCGGCGGCGAGCGTGTACTGGAGCGGGGAGATGGTCTGGTAGGGGATGGTGTCCGGGTAGGCGGCCTGCTCCGGGTAGGCGCGGCCGTACACCGGGATGGTGGCCTTCCCGGGCCGCGGCGTCACCACGAAGCCGGTCGCCCACTTCGCGGTGGGCGCCGACGCCGGGTTGCGGAACCACGCCTTCTGCCCGAGATACCAGATCGCCGTCCAGTCGCCCTGCCGGCCGGCCACCGCGTACGTCTGCCCGGCCGAGGCGCGGGCGCCGTGGTCCGAGATGTACATCGTGTCCGGCGTGCCGTCCGGGCGCAGCCCGAGGTCGTTGACCAGCGGGGCGTCCGCGCTCGGCGCGGTCCGCAGGATCACGGCCGAGGAGCCGCGCGAGGGGCAGGTCTCGGCCGGCGGGGTGGGCGTCGGGACGCCCGGCGGCTGCTGGTTGCAGCCGACGAACGCCGGCCGGTTGGTGGCGAAGTCCGGGTCGATGGTGACCAACCCGGTGCGCGACGTGCCGGTGGTCCGGAACGGCGCCTTCATCAGGTCGAAGTAGTGCGACCAGTCCCAGTAGGGCCCCGGGTCCCAGTGCATGCCCTTGACCGTGCCGGCGGTGGTGCCGGGCACGTTGTCGTGACCGATGATGTGCTGCCGGTCCATCGGGATGCCGAACTTCTGCGCCAGGTACCGGACCAGCTTCGCCGAGCTGCGGTACATCGCTTCGGTGTACCAGGTGCCCTGGCCGGCGAAGCCCTCGTGCTCCAGGCCGATGGACTTGGCGTTGACGTACCAGTTGCCGGCGTGCCAGCCGACGTCCTTGGCCTTGATGTGCTGGGCCACGTAGCCGTCCACCGAGCGCAGCGTGTAGTGCCAGCCCAGGTAGTCGGCCCGCTTCACCAGGTCGACGCTGGGGTCGAAGTAGCCCTCGGTGTCGTGGATGACGATGTATTCGATCTTCTGCTGCTTCGGCCGGTCGCCCAGGTCGTGGTTGCCGTAGTCACCCGGGTCGGCACTGAGCTGCTCGTAGGGCGCGGGGATCCACTCGCAGGCCAGCCGCACCGGGCACTCCAGCCCGTCCGGCCGCGCGGCGTGCCGCAGCCCGAGCCGGGTCAGGGCGGCGCGGTCCGGGCGCGCGGCGGTGGCGGCCAGCGTGACCCGCTGCCCGTCGTCGGTGGTGCGGCTCGCGCCCTGGCCGAGCTGGTCGTAGACCTCGTCGGCGAAGGCCGCCGCCGCGTCGGCGGTGTCCGCGCCGGAGTAGCGGGCCACCGCGCCGTACCAGGCCGCCGGGTCGCTGCCGGCGCCGACCGGCCCACCCAGTGCCTTCTGGTACGAGGCGAGCAGCGCCGCGCCACCCCGGATGTTCGCGGCGGGATCGGTGCGCAGCTTCTGCGCGTCGAGGCCGGTGAGCGTCGCGGCGGTGGCGAGCGTCTGCAGCGAGGCGGTCGGCAGCGGCGTCTCCCGGGCCGGCGCGGCGGCGGTGGCCGGGTCGAGGGTGAGCGGGCGCGAGTCGTCGCCGCGCGGGTCCTCGTCCTCGTCGACGTGCGCGCTGCCGGGCAGGGCGAGCACGTGGGTGGCGTCGGTCAGGTGCATCGGGCCGTAGCCGCCGCTGGTGCTGGGCTGGCCCGGGTGGGCGTCCCAGCGGGACTCCAGGTAGGAGACGCCGAGCAGCACGTTCTGCGGCACGCCGTACTCGGCCGCCGCGGCGGCGTACTGCTGCTGCCGGTCTCCGGCGGACGGCGCGGTCGGTGGCGCGGCGGTCACCGGGCCGGTGGTCGCCAGCGCGGCGGCTGTCGCCACGGCGGCGGCGAGCAGTATCCGTCCGCCCGAGGGCGGGGGTGAGAGGTGCATCGAACCTCCTGGACAGGGATGGGGGTCACTGCGTCCCCAACCCTCACTCCGTTGGCCCGGGAGGGTCAATACCTTTCCGGTGGGTAATCTGACGTGAAAGAAAGCTTCACTCGCGTTCGTCCGGCAGATTCGGTACGGAGTGTCACGGTCGTTCGGGTTGCGGATCGATAACAGAGGTACCTACTCTGGTCAATCGTCGGCCGCCAGTTTCATCGTCCAACCCGGGCGGTGACGGTCCGACACCGCCGAGTCGCCCACGGGCGAACCGGGGACCCAGGTACCTGGGGTGAATCCGCAGCCACTGCGGTAGGGCGGCTCCCTTCCCGCCCGAACCCGTCAGCTAACCCGGTAGGCGGTCAGACGAAGGAGTACGGACGCCCGGTGGCACACCATGCCCCGCGGCCGACGTCGAGCCGGTCTGTCGACCGGTCCGCAGTCGTGCCGCGTTCCCGCTGGTCCCGTTTCACCACCACAATCGCCGCCCTGGTCGGCGCCGCGGTCGTCCTGACCGGTGGCGCGACGGCGGCCCACGCCGAACCGTCGGTCGCCGAGATCGAGGCGCAGATCGACCGCGACTGGAACAAGCTCGAACCCGTCATCGAGCAGGTCAACGCCGTACGCGAGCAGCTCGCGGTGCGGCGTCGGCAGGCCGATGCGCTCGGCAGGCAGATCGCCCCGCTCCAGGCCCGGGTGGACGCCGCGCTCGGGCAGGTCGGCGGCCTCGCCGCCGACGCGTACAAGGGTGACAACCTCTCGACCGTGAACGCCCTGCTGGGCAGTCGCTCGCCGAGCGAACTGGTCAGCGGCCTGGAGATGCTCGACCGCTTCGCGCACCACCAGCAGGAGCAGGTGCGCGACATCGCCGAGCTGCGCGACGAGCTGGCCGCGAAGAAGAAGCCGCTGGACGCGATGGTCGCCGACCTGAGCCGCACCCAGGCGCAGCTCGCGGCGAAGAAGAAGCAGATCGATGCCGAGATCGCCAAGCTGCAGAAGCTGCGGCTCAAGGTGTACGGCAACGGTGGCGGTGGTCCGCTCCGGCCGGCCCCCTGCCCCGCCGGATATCCCGGTGGCGCGGCCGGGGTGGCGGTCAAGTTCGCCTGCGCCCAGATCGGCAAGATCTACGTCTGGGGCGCCGCCGGCCCGGACCACTTCGACTGCTCCGGCCTGACCATGGCCGCCTGGGCCAAGGCCGGTGTGTCACTGCCGCACAACGCCCGTCAGCAGCACAACGTCACCCAGCGAGTCAGTCGCGCCGAGCTGCGCGCCGGTGACCTGGTCTTCTACTACGGCGACCTGCACCACGTGGGCATGTACGTCGGCGACGGCTGGGTGGTGCACGCCTCCCAGTCTGGCAAGCCCATCACGATGAAGCGCGTCGACGACGGCGACATCAACAGCTACGGCCGCCCCGGCTGAGATGTAAGGAGGGGCCCCCTGTTAACGCATTCCGCATAACAGGGGGCCCCTCTTAACAGGCGGCGGGCGGCGTCAGCGCGTCGGCCAGGTGCGCCAGTTCTGCCACGAGCGGCTCGGCGTGGGGCCGCGCTGGCCCTGGTAGCGCGAACCGTAGACGGCCGACCCGTACGGGTGCTCGGCCGGCGAGGAGAGCCGGAAGATGCACAGCTGACCGATCTTCATGCCCGGCCAGAGCGTGATCGGCAGGTTCGCCACGTTGGACAGCTCCAGCGTGACGTGGCCGGAGAAGCCCGGATCGATGAAGCCGGCGGTGGAGTGGGTCAGCAGGCCGAGTCGCCCCAGCGACGACTTGCCCTCCAGCCGGCCGGCCAACTCCTCGCCCAGCGAGATCACTTCCAGCGTGGACGCGAGCACGAACTCGCCCGGGTGCAGCACGAACGGCTGCCCCTCCGGCACCTCCACCATCGATGTCAGGTCGTCCTGCTGCATCGACGGGTCGATGTGGGTGTAGAGATGGTTGTTGAAGACCCGGAACAGCCGGTCCAGGCGTACGTCGATGCTGGACGGCTGCACCAGCGTGGGCTCGAAGGGCTCCAGCGCGAGCGTGCCCGCCTTGATCTCGGAGACCAGGTCGCGGTCGGAGAGCAGCATCGGAACACCATAGCGACCGGTGCGGGTGACCTGCGTGTCGGACTGCGCTCTCGTACACGTGTTCGATAGAATGTCGACATGGCTTCCTGGTCCGAATTCGCCGCCGACGAGCCCCGCCTCGCCGACGAGATCCGCCTTCTGATCCAGCAGTACGGGCCGGGCTTCGGCTACCTCGCCACGGTCCGCGCAGACGGCGGCCCCCGGGTGCACCCGGTGTCCCCGCTGATCACCGACGACGGGCTCTGGTGCTTCGTCATCGACTCGCCGAAACGGCGTGACCTCGAACGCGACGGCCGCTACGCGCTGCACTCGTTCCCGCCGGAGGAGAGCGACGACGAGGCCTACGTGGCGGGGCGCGCCCGCCCGGTGTCCGACCCGGCCACGGTGGCCCGGCTGGCCCGGCTCGGCCGGGCGACGCCGCAGGGCGACTGGCGGCTGTTCGAGTTCACGGTCGACGTGGCCATGCTGACCCGGCGCGATCCGGTGGTCCGGTCCGGCGCCGGAGGGCCGCAGGTGCGGCTCTGGCTCGACCCGCGTGGATCCGGGCCGGCTTCCCGGCACGAGCCGCTCGACCCACTGAGGGCCGCGCCGGCTCGCCGTGACGACCCGCTCGTCCCGGCGGAGGATCGGCGCGGCCGACACGGGTTCGATACCCGTCGGCCGGCCGCCTGACCCGGCGACGACCGGGTCGTCGCGGTGGCTCGGCCAGGCCCGCGAACGACCGGCGCCGGCCCTGTCCGCAAGGACAGAGCCGGCGCCGGTTTCGTGGTGCGGCAGGTCAGGCCGCGCGGTAGGCGTTCCACGCGGTGAGCATGCGGCTCGCCTGGCCGGCGGTGAACTGGTACATGCAGGAGTCGTAGGTGTAGTCCATGAAGTTGGTGATCGGGTCCTTGCCGGCGGTGGAGCAGGTGTCACGGCCGGTCGGGCACTCGTACGCCGGGGAGGCCTCGGCCGGGGTGTCCGAGACGCTGTCGCCCGAGCCGGAGCAGCCGCCCTGGAAGGTGTGGTAGAGGTTCAGCCAGTGGCCGATCTCGTGGGTGCCGGTGTCGCCCTGGTTGTAGTTGGTCGCCGTGCCGCCGGGCAGCGACTCGTTGAGCACGACCACGCCGTCCATCTTGTCCAGCGTCCGCTTCGGGAACGTCGCCCAGCCGAGCAGGCCGTCGCTCAGCTCACCCAGGTACATGTTGAGCGTGTTCTTGCCGCCCGTGCGCAGCGAGGTCTTCATCGACCGCTCCGCCGAGGAGCCCTGCACGATCGGGTACCACGACGCGTTGGTCACCCGGTTGATCTTCGTGAGCTGGAACGAGAACGCGGTCGCCGCGCCGCCGGTCGAGCCCGCGTACGCCTGGTTGAGCACGCTGATCTGCTGGTTGATCAGCGAGTCCGGGATGTTGCCGCCGGCCCGGGTGCTGTTCTCCTGGATGACGTGCACGACGACCGGGATGGTGACGGTCGCCAGCGGGGCGACGGCGCCGGTCCGGAAGTTGGCCCGCTCGCGTTGCGCGGTGGCGAGGTCGGCCTCGCGCTCGCGTACCTGCTTGGCGGTCAGGTGGTTCGGGTCGAGCTTGGCGTGGCCGCCCTTGGCGACGCGGGCGTCGGCGTGGGCGTCGGCCGGCTCGGCGCAGACGCCGGCCGGGGCGGCCGAGAAGGCCGAAGCAGCGGGGACGACGCCGACGGCCGCGGTGCTGAGCAGCAGCGCGAGGGTCGACGTCGCGACACCGGCAGTACGCCGGGTCAGCAGGTTGGGACGGAGTCCCATGGGCCCACCTCTTTCTGACGACGTGACCGGGGGTGTGTCACGCCGGGTCGGAAACGTGGAGCAGACGTTACATCTCATCGACGGATTTGAGAACGACCATATGTTGCCGGCGTGCAACATTGCTTGATCAACCGGCCGGACCGTGCCGGCGGTGGTACCTGGGTGCACGGGCGCGGTGACCTCAGGTACAGTGGTGCCGCCTGCGGGTGTAGTTCAATGGCAGAACATCAGCTTCCCAAGCTGACAGTGCGGGTTCGATTCCCGTCACCCGCTCCAACGCGAAGGCCCTGCCCAGGACGTGAGTCCTGCTCGGGGCCTTCGAGGTTCCGCTCGACCGTTGAGGTCGCCCCTAGAGTTCCGGTATGGGCTTCTTCGCTGTGCATCGCAACGGCCGCCCGGCGACCGTCGACGACCTGGCGCCGCTCGCCTTCGCCGGGAACGCCCACTTCACCGCCATGCAGGTGCGCGACGGCCGGGCACGCGGCCTCGACCTGCACCTGGCCCGCCTGCGGGAAGCCTCCCGGGAGTTGTTCGGCGTCGCGCTGCCCGACGACCGGGTGCGCGCCGCGATGCGGGTGGCGGTCGAGGCCGGCCCGCCGGCCGTGACGCTGACCGCCACCATGTACCCGGGGCCCGGCGACGAACCGGATCTGCTGGTCCGGACCCGGGCCGCCGCGTCACCGCCGGCCGGGCCGCTGGCGCTGGCGGCGTACGAGTACGAGCGCTTCCTGCCGGCGGTGAAGCACGTCGGCGAGCTGGCGAAGAGTTACCTCGCCCGGCGGGCGGGGCGGGACGGCTTCGACGACGCCGCGTTCGTCGATCGAAACGGCCGGCTCACCGAGGCGTCCATCTGGAACCTGGTGTTCGCCGACGGTGACTCGATCGTCTGGCCGGAGGCGCCCATGCTGGTCGGCACCACCATGGGTGTCCTCCGGCGGCAGTTGGCGCGGCTCGGCGTGCCGCAGCGCACCCGGCCGGTCACGGTCGACGATCTGCCTGGATACGCCGGAGCCGCGGTGCTGAACTCGCGCACACCGGGGGTGCCGGTGTCCCGGATCGGTCCGGTACCCATGCCGGAGGCAGCGGGGTTCCTGGCCGCGCTGCACCGGGCCTACGAGGCGGAGCCGCCGGTGGAGATCTGAGCGGTCAGGTCGAGTACGTGCCGCACACCGGGCTCGCCGCTCAGCTCCACCTCGCCGGCGGGCACGAAGCCGGTACGCCGTAGCACCGCCAGCGACGCCGGGTTCGCCAGCGCCGCCGAGGCGACCAGCCGGCGCAGCCCGTACTCGTCGCGGGCCAGGTCGCAGACGCGCCGGACGCCGTGCCGGGCCAGGCCGCGTCCGGTGGCGCGCTCGGCCACCCGGTAGCCCAGCTCGGCGCCGCCGTCGGCCACGTCGACCAGGTTGAACCGCCCGAGCACGGCGCCGTCGCCGTCCACCAGCAGGTGGAAGTGGCAGGTGCCGCGCTCCTGCTCGTCGAGCAGGGCCGCGTGCCGGGCCGCGAAGCCGGCGAAGTACGCGTCGCCCCGGTCCGGCACGAACCGGGCGAAGTAGGCCCGGTTCTCCCGCTCGAACCGCAGCAGCGCGGGCGCGTGGTGGGCGGCGAGGCGTTCGAGGTGCGACACCGCGTCAGGCTAGTGAGTCGTAGGTGCGTAGTTCCACCGTGTTCCCGTCCGGGTCGCTGACGTAGATCGAGGTGCCGGTGCCCCGGGCGCCGAAGCGCGGTACCGGGCCGGTCAGCACGGTGAACCGCCCGGATTCGACCACGGACGGCCAGTCGACGGGCGCCACCACCAGGCAGAAGTGGTCCACGTTGGATCCGTCCGGCTCGCC
The DNA here is from genome assembly GCF_027460165.1 of Micromonospora sp. WMMC241. NCBI lineage: Bacteria > Bacillati > Actinomycetota > Actinomycetes > Micromonosporales > Micromonosporaceae > Micromonospora > Micromonospora sp. WMMC241. The sequence continues at coordinate 6,449,237 of NZ_JAPZBF010000001.1, read as the reverse complement.
CTTCACCAGGTCGATGACGGTGCCGGCGTCGACGCGGACCGACGGGAACGGCGCCTCGCCGACGCGCCAGCGGTCGACCCGCACCGGGGCGAGGCCGAGCGTTCCGCAGTAGAAGTCGAGGGAGCGCTCGACGTCGCCCACCGTCAGCACCAAGTGGTCGAAACCGGTCACACGCAGCGTCATCAGGTCCTCCTGACCAGGTCGGGAACACCGTCAACCCTGGTCGGCGGCGGCGGCCGGACCAAGCCGCGATCGCTCTACCATCGTTGACCGGGAGTCAACGACGGGAGCGCCGGGTGCTGGAGCGGTACGAGATCGAGGCGTTCCTGACCCTGGCCGAGGAGCTGCACTTCGGGCGCACCGCCGAGCGGCTGCGGGTGACCACCGGGCGGATCAGCCACGTGGTGCGCAGGCTGGAACGGCGGATCGGCGCGCCACTGTTCGAGCGGACCAGCCGGGTGGTCCGGCTCACCCCGATCGGCGAGCGCCTGGCCGAGGAGATGCGCCCGCTGGTGGCCGGCATCGAGGACGCGGTCCGGCGGGCCGTGGACGCCGGGCGCGGCCTCACCGGCGAGCTGCGGGTGGCGTACGTCGGGGAGTCGACCGCGCCGGTGCTGCTGCGGGCCGTGGCCCGGTTCGCCGAGCGGCATCCCGACTGCGAGGTGCACGTCCACGAGGCCCCGCTGGCCACCACCCGGTCGAGCCTGGTGGACGGCACGATCGACGTGCTGATCGCGTCGTACCCGTTCGACGGGATGGCGAACGGCCCGGCGCTGCTGCACGAACGCCGGCTGCTCGCGGTGGCCGCGGGTCACCCGCTGGCCGGCGCGCAGTCGGTGTCGTCGGAGGTGCTCGGCGACCATCCGGTGATCCAGTACCCGGCGGTCACGTCGGCCGCGTTCAAGCAGGACCGCACGCCGGACCGGACGCCGGCGGGCCGTCCGGTGCCGAAGGGCCCGGCCGGCGGCAGCTTCTCCGAGATGCTCGCGTTGGTCGCGCTCGGGCGTGGGGTGCTGCCGGTGGGCGAGCAGACCCGGCACTACCACGCGCGGCCGGACCTGGCCTACGTGCCGATCCACGACGCGCCGCCGATCCGTCGCGGTCCGGTCTGGCTGGCCAGCAACACCACCACCCGGGTACGCGAGTTCGTCCGCGCGGCGGTCGACGCCAACCCGCTCCCGGCGGACTGACACGGTCGAGCCGCACCTGGGCCGGATGCCGGCGAAGCTCAGCCGGGTGTGACGGTCACCGGACGTGGCTCGCGGCGAGGCGCGAGCGCGATGGCCAGCACCGTCGTCGCGCCGGCCAGCCCGAGCAGGAAGGCCAGCGAGAGCGCCGGCTGACCGAGCCACTCCCAGAGCGGGTGCCAGCTCGGGTGCGGCTCGGCGAGGTGGTGGCCGGCGAGCGACGCGGTGGCGGGCAGCGCGGGCATCCACCAGAAGAACAGGGTGAGCCCGAGCAGCAGGGGCACCCCTCGCCGTCCCTGGGTGCGCCGGCTGGCCCAGCCGAAGACCAGCCATGCCAGGACGCCGCCGGCGAGCCCGGCCAGGGTGGCGACGGGGAGGACGGCCGGCGGGGTGGCCCGCTGGGCCTCCACCGACAGGTAGGACCCGAAACTACGGGGGTCGTCGAAGGTGGCCCGCAGCACGGTGTCGCCCCGGCGGGCCACCAGCACGGTCTGCACCGGCTGGTCCGCGGTGTCGCAGCCGGTGCCGTCGCAGGTGCGCAGGACTTCCGAGGTCGGCTCGTACACCCGCCAGCCGTCGGCGCGCAGCCGGCGCACCGCCGTTTCCAGGGTCCGTTCCGGCGTCGCCGGCATCGGGCCGGCCGCCGACCCGGCGGCCGCGCCTTCCTGGTATTCACCACCGTCGCCGAGGAGGAGCCCGTGCCACTGCGCGAGCCGCGGCGGGTGGTTGTAGTAGACGAAGAGCGCGGGAGCGGTCTGCACGTCGGCGGCCAGCCGGTGGCCCGGGAACGCCGTCGCGAAGGTCGTCGTGAACTCGGCCCGGTCGGGCTGTGGACGCGAGGTCTCCCAGGCTGCCCGGGCGGCTACCGAGGCGGTGAACAGGCCGCAGATCAGCGCGGTGAGGACGGCCCACACGCCGACCGTGCGACTGGCCGGCCGGCCCAGACGGCAGCGCAGGCCGCCCCGGATCAGGTCGATCGCCTCACGCGGGGTGGGCCGGGCCCGCCCGGCCGGTGCGGTGTCCAGCAGCAGGCCGAGGATCTCCTCGCCGCGTTCCCGGCGGTACGCGCGGGGGTAGGCGAGCAGCAGCCGTCGGTAGCGGCGGATGAGCGACATGGTCTCCCCTGCGGTCGAGAGGCGTGGGCGGGTCGCGGGTCAGGTGGTCCGGGGGCGCAGGGCGCGCAGCCTGGCCTCGGCGGCCGTGGTGAGCTGCCGGAGGCGGGTCGTCTCGGTGCGCAGGGCATCGACACCGGGCGGGGTGAGCCGGTAGTAGCGGCGTAGCCGGCCGTCGACCACCTCCTGCCGGTCGGGCTCGACGAGACCTTGCGCGGTGAGCCGGTCGAGTGCCGTGTAGAGGGTGCCGGGCAGCAGCCGGACGCGTTCGTCGGAGAGGGTGGCGACCTCCTGGATGATCCCGTAGCCGTGGCGGGTGCCGCCGGCGAGCACGGTGAGGATCAGGAACGTCGGCTCCCGCATCTGAGTCACCTCACTAACATATATAAGTGATCAATATGTTGTCCATGTCTTGACCCGGACCCTGCGGCAAGGCCCAGCGTGGTCCCTGCCGGCCACCGGGGCCGGCGCGAGGAGGAGAGCGACATGCGGCTGCTGACCATCGGGGCGTTCGCCCGGGCGGCCCGCCTGACCGCCAAGGCGCTGCGGGTGTACGACGACTGCGGGCTGCTGCCGCCGGCCGCCGTGGACCCGCACTCCGGCTACCGCTACTACGCGCCGGAGCAGCTCGACCGGGCGCGGCTGATCGCCGCGCTGCGCCGGGCCGGTATGCCGCTGGCGGAGATCCGGGCCGTGTGCGGGCTGCCGCCGGACGCCGCCGCCGAGGCGCTCGACGCCTGGTGGCGGCGGGTCAGCGCGGACACCCTGGCCCGCGGCCGGACCGTCGCGCTCCTCGTCGACCAGCTCACCGAGAGGGGCACCACCATGTCCGGGAACACGAACTTCCGGTACGCGGCGCGTTGCGAGACCGGCGCCGTCCGGGACTCCAACGAGGACACCGCGTACGCGAGCGACACGCTGCTCGCGGTCGCCGACGGCGTACGCGGTCCGGGTGGCGCCGCCGCCGGCGCCGCCGCGGTGGACGCGCTGCGGTCGCTGGAGCGGGCCGACGCGCCGGCCGCCGACCTGCTCGCCGCGCTGGCCGACGCGGTCTCCCGCGCCGACCGTGCGGTACGCGCCCAGGGCACCGGCGACGACCGACCGGCGAGCACGCTCACCGCGATCGTGCGGCAGGGCACCCGGCTCGCCGTGGTGCACGTCGGCGACACCCGGGCCTACCTGCTGCGCGGCGGCGAGTTGTCCCGGCTCACCCAGGACCACACGTACGTGCAGACGCTCGTCGACCAGGGGCGGCTCACGTTGGCCGAGGCCGGTGCGCACCCGGATCGGGCGCTGCTGGCCCGGGCGCTGGGCGCGGGCGGCGAGGTGGAGGCGGACCTGGCGTTGCGCACGGCGTTGCCCGGCGACCGCTACCTGCTCTGCTCGGACGGCCTCTCCGCGGTGGTCGAGCCGGGCGCGCTGCACACCGCGTTGGCGGAGGCGGACGACCCGGAGACGGCCGTCGGGCGGCTGGTCGACCTGGCGTACGCGGCCGGCGCGCCGGACAACGTCGCCTGCGTGGTGGCCGACGTGCCGGCGTGATCGCCGACCCGGGCCGGCATGTCCGGCCCGGGTCGTACCCTGGCGATCATGCGAATTGGCATCGTGATCCTGCCGGACCAGCGCTGGTCGGAGGCGCGTCGGCGGTGGGCGCAGGCGGACGAGTGGGGTTTCGACCACGCGTGGACCTACGACCACCTGGGCTGGCGTGACCTGGTCGACGGGCCCTGGTTCGACTCGTGGACGACGTTGACCGCGGCGGCGACGGTCACCTCCCGGATCCGCCTCGGCACGCTCGTCGCCTCGCCGAACTTCCGCCACCCGGCGGCGTTCGCCCGCCAGGTCACCGCGCTCGACGACGTCTCCGACGGCCGGGTGCTGCTCGGGCTCGGCGCGGGCGGCATCGGCTTCGACTCGGCGGTGCTCGGCGGGGAGACGCTGCCGCCCCGGCAGCGGGTCGACCGGTTCGCCGAGTTCACCGAGCTGCTCGACCTGATCCTGCGCGAGGACGGCACGACGTGGCGCGGGGAGTGGTTCGCCGCGGTGGACGCCCGCAACAATCCCGGCTGCGTCCAGCGGCCCCGGGTGCCGTTCGTGATGGCCGCGAACGGGCCCCGCTCGATGCGCCTGGTCGCCCGGTTCGGGCAGGGCTGGGTCACCACCGGCCTCGACGGCGACGACCTGGAGTCCTGGTGGGGCACCGTGGCGGAGCTGTCCGACCGGATGAACCGGACGCTGGAGGAGGCGGGCCGCGATCCGGCCACGCTCGACCGCTACCTCTCGCTGGACTCGGCCCCGGTCTTCTCGCTGACCAGCGCCGACCTGTTCGCGGAGCAGGTGGCCCGGGCGGCCCGGCTGGGCTTCACCGACGTGGTGACGCACTGGCCCCGGGCCAGCAGTTGGTACGCCGGCGACGAGTCGGTGCTCGCCGAGGCGGCCGCGCTGCTGCCCGAGTTGCGCCAGGTGTAAGGAGGGGCCCCCGCTTAACGCATTCTGCATAGGCGGGGCCCCTGCTTAACACCTCAGGTGCCGACGCTGCCCTCGGCGGAGATGAGCCGGAAGCGCAGGCAGACGATCTGGCTGTCGTCGGTGACCGGCGTGCCCTGCCGGGCCCAGTAGGCGCCGTGGCCGGCCCGCCACTCCTCGATCGACCGGTCCCCCTCGCCCTCGGCGCGGGCGAACTCCCACGGCACGTCGGCGAAGCGGACCACCTCGACGCCGGTGATCTCGACGACGCCGACCAGCGCGTCGTGGTCGTCGACCAGGGCCAGCCGTTCGCCGACGTGCTCCAGTTCCTCGTTCTCCTCGGCGTACTCGCCGATCAGGCCGGCGGTGGCGGTCTTCACGCCGGCGAGCACGAGGTTGTTCAGGTCGGCGCGCAGCCCGCCGGGGGTGCCGAGGGCGAGCGCGCGCAGTCCACCGATGCGAGGCCACATGGGCACCGAGGCTACTCAGATCAGGCGGCCCGCGTGGGCGGGGGCGGCCAGTACCCGCTGGTCACCTGTCGTCGCGTAGGCCTCCAGCACCGCGTCGGCGAGCTTCACCACGTGTTCGTCGCCGTGCCGGGCCGCCCGGGCGAACACCTCGGCCGGGTCGGTGGACCCGCCGACCGGCGCCGCGGCGGCCGGCGTGGGTGCCGCGTACACCGAGGTCACCGCCGCCGTCGCGGACCAGGCCGCGGCGACGCTCGGCGCCCGCAGCGCCGGGTCCAGGGCCGGCAGGGTACGCAGCACCGCGGTCGGCGCGGTGACCGCGTGCACCAGCATGACCGGCTCGCCGTGGCCGAACCGCAGGTAGTCCAGCGCGGCCCGGTGGACCATCTCGCCGAGCGTGCGGGCGGCCTCCTCCGGGTCGGCCGGCGCGCGCAGCGCGGTCACCGCCCCGGACCATCCGGGTACGCCGGTCAGCCGACCCAGCCGCTCCCGGATCCCGCCGGTCCGCTCACTGATCCGGGGCACCCCGGCCAGCGCGGACGCGACGTCGGAGCGGCCGGTGAGCGGGCCGGCGCCGGGCACCGGCTGCCAGCGGGCCGCCCAGTAGCCGAGCGCCTGACCCAGCTCGGTGCGACGCTCCGGGGTCTCCCCGTCGACACGTAGCACCCGCACCGCGTGCCCGACCCGGATCACGCCGTGCGTGGCGCCGGCCGCGATGCCGGGCAGCAGCCGGGGCCACCACTCGCCGAGCACGTCCCGCCACGGCCGCTCCCGCAGCTCGCGATCGAAGTGGCGGAGCCAGTCGCCGGCCCGTTTCGGGTCACCGAGCGCGGCGCGCCAGTCGTCGATCGGCCGCAGCCCCCGGGGCAGCTCGTCCAGCCGGCGCAGGTAGCCGTCGAGCCAGCGGTGCACGCCGGCGCCCTGCCCGTGCCGGACCAGCGCCTCGGCGGCCATCGGCCCGTGGTTGGAGAGCCAGCCCTCGAACTCCGGGCCGGTGCGGTGCAGTCGTTGATACGCCTCGTCCAGGATGTCGTCCATCCGCCGATCGTCCGGGTTGAAGCTTGCTTGAGGTCAAGCGTCGGGGAGTTGGTCGCCGATGAGCAGGGCGCGCAGCCGCAGCCGTCCGGACACGGCGGGCGGGCAGGTGGACACCAGCGCGACGGCGCCGACCGGCTCGGCGGCGGCGTCCCGGACCAGCCGGTGCAGCGCGTCGAGCTGTGCGCCGGTGTCGACCCAGTCGTCCACCAGCAGCACCCGGTCGGCCGGGCCGAGGCGTCGGCCGTCCACGCCGATGCGCAGCCGCTGCCCACGGTGGTCGGGCGGGGTCTCCGCCCACCGCGTCGGCCCGACCCGCCGCCGTTCACCGCCCGCCTTGTACGCGGGCAGGAAACCGGCACCGGCGGCCGTCGCGACCAGCGGGCCGAGCAGCAGGCCGGTCACCTCGGGGGCGATCACCACGGTGGGCCGGGCGTCGGGGTGGAGACCGGCGAGCGCGGGCCCGATCTCGGCGAGCACGCCGGGGTCGCGCCACCAGCCGGAGAGGTCGCTGACCAGGTGGCTGCTGCCCGGCCCGGGATCGGTCCAGCGGAACAACTCGACCAGGCGACGGCTCAGCACGCGTTCCATCCTGCACGCCTTCCACCGTTCGGCCCAGCGGGGATGGCTTGATCGGCTACACGTACCAGGGTAAATGCGGGCATACCACCATGATCACGTTGACTTCGGAAGTACTTCTCTCGTTACGGTCCGGGCCGGTTTGTTGAGTTGACGAGAGGACCGACCCGGTGGCTGCTAGGCACCTTCGTACCCGTTCGTTGTTCTCCTCGCCCGCCGGCATCGCCGCCACCGCGGCGGTCGGCGTGGCGCTCGCCGTCGGTGGCACCGTCGGCGCGGTGCAGCTCACCTCCGCCGAGCCCCCGGCCGGGCCGGCCGCCGTCGAGGCGCTGCCCAGCACGCTCGCCCCCACCTCGGTCGCGCCGTCGCCGAGCGCGTCCGCCTCGCCGACGCTCAGCCCGTCGCCGAAGGCGACCCCGAGCGCGAAGCCCACCCGCACCCAGCCGGCGTCGCGCGGCAAGGCCCGGACCGCGGCGCCGAAGCCGACCGCCACGAAGAAGAAGACCACCGCCCCGAAGGTGGTGGACAGCGGCTCCTGCGGCGCGTCCTTCTACGACGAGGGCCAGATGACCGCGAACGGCGAGACGTTCAACCCGGACGCGCTGACCGCCGCGCACAAGACACTGCCGTTCAACACGAAGGTCCGGGTCACCAATCCGGCCAACGGCAAGTCCGTGGTGGTCCGGATCAACGACCGTGGCCCGTACATCGACGGCCGGTGCATCGACCTGTCCCGCGCCGCGTTCGCGGCCATCGCCTCGACCGGCCTCGGTGAGGTGGACGTCCGCTACGAGGTGCTCGGCTGACCGGCCCGTCAGGCAGAACTTCCGCGACGGACGGGCCAGGTTCATTCTCCGTCTCACATCCATCAGGCATGCTGTCCGATGTACGCACTCGACCCTTCCAGCCGGGCCACGGCCCGCTGAGCCCCGGATCCCGCGCCGGCCTCGGCGCGGCCCTCGCGCTGCTCGCGATCGTCTCGGCCGTGGAGGCCGGCGACGGTCGACCGGCGCACTACCTCGCGCTGATGGCCGCCGCGCCGGTCGTGGCCGCCGCGTTGGCCGACTGGCGGGTGGTGCTCGCGGTGGGGGCGCTGGCCACCTCGGCCGGCATCGCCTTCGCGATGTGCGAGCGGGGCGCCTCGCTGGTGACCGCGGTCAACGTGGCCGCGGTCGCGCTGGTCACCGTGATCGCCGCCGCCACGGCGGCGGTGCGGCAGCGTCAGGCGGAACGGATCGTGGAGCTGTCCCGGCTCGCCTCGGTGGCCCAACAGGCGGTGTTGCGTCCACTCGGCCCGCAGGTCGGCACGCTGGCGGTGGCCGCGCGCTACATCTCCTCCACCGCGACCGCCGAGATCGGCGGTGACCTGTACGAGGTGATGGACACCCCGTACGGCGTCCGCATGATCATCGGTGACGTGCGTGGCAAGGGCCTGGACGCGGTCCGGCTCGCCAGCATCGTGCTCGGTTCCTACCGCCACGTGGCCTACGAGCGGGCCGACCTGCGCGCGGTGGTGACCGACCTGGACCGGGCGGTGGCCCGCAACGTCGGCGACGAGGACTTCGTCACCGCCGCGCTGGTCGAGGAGCGCGGCGGCACGCTCACCATCGTCAACTGCGGGCATCCGCCGCCGCTGCTGCTGCGCCGCGGTCAGGTGATCCCGCTGGAGCCGCCGGCACCCGCGCCGCCGCTCGGCTTCATGCCTGTGGTCCGGCCCCGGGTGGAGCGGCTCGAGCCGGGCGATCGGCTGCTGCTGTTCACCGACGGGCTGGGCGAGGCCCGGCGGGACGGGGAGTTCTTCCCGACCGCCGACCGGGCCTGGCGCCTGCTCGGTCACGGCACCGTCGGCGACGGGCTCGCCTCGCTGGAGACCGCGCTCGTCGAGTGGGTGCACGGCCGCCTCGACGACGACATCGCCCTGGTCCTGATGGAGTACGCCGGCCCTCGGAGCGCCGCGGCGGCACCGGTGCCGAGCTGGGAGGTCGGCGCCGCCGACGGGTGAACCGGAAGTGTGTAATCGCTGTCACTTCCGAGATCGGCTTGTCGTTGCCTACCGGCGAGTAATACAGTTTGGAGTTACTGATCGGTAACACCTGTCCGGAAGCGGGGCCAGCGAGCATGACCCACTACAAGAGCAACCTTCGGGACCTCGAGTTCAACCTGTTCGAGGTATTCGGGGCGGACCGGACGTTCGGCCAGGAGCCGTACACGGATCTGGACGTCGACACCGCCCGCAGCTTCCTCTCCGAGGTCGACCGCCTGTCCCGCGAGGACCTGGCCGCCAGCTACACGGACAGTGACCGCAACCCGCCGGTCTTCGACCCGGCGACGCACACCGCGCCCCTGCCGGAGTCGTTCAAGAAGTCGTACCAGGCGTTCATGGACTCCGAGTTCTGGCGCCTCGACCTGCCCGAGGCGCTCGGCGGCACGAACGCCCCGCGCGCCCTCTGGTGGTCCCTGGCCGAGCTGGTGCTCGGCGCCAACGCCCCGGTCTGGATGTACGCCTCCGGCCCGTCCTTCGCCCACGTGCTGCACGTCGAGGGCAACGAGGAGCAGAAGAAGTGGGCCCGGCTGTTCATCGAGAAGCAGTGGGGCTCGACCATGGTGCTGACCGAGCCGGACGCCGGCTCGGACGTGGGCGCCGGCCGCACCCGGGCGGTCCAGCAGCCGGACGGCACCTGGCACATCGAGGGCGTCAAGCGCTTCATCACCTCCGGTGAGCACGACCTGAGCGACAACATCGTCCACTACGTGCTGGCCCGCCCGGTCGGCGTGAAGGGAGTCGGCGGCCCCGGCACCAAGGGCCTGTCCCTCTTCGTCGTGCCGAAGTTCCACTTCGACGCGGAGACCGGCGAGCTGGGCGAGCGCAACGGCGTCTACGCCACCAACGTCGAGCACAAGATGGGCCTGAAGGTCTCCAACACCTGCGAGGTGACCTTCGGCGAGCACGGCGTACCGGCCAAGGGCTGGCTGCTGGGCGACAAGCACGACGGCATCCGCCAGATGTTCATGATCATCGAGTACGCCCGGATGATGGTCGGCACCAAGGCCATCGCCACGCTCTCCACCGGTTACCTGAACGCGCTGGAGTACGCCAAGAACCGGGTGCAGGGCGCCGACCTGGTCCAGCAGGCCGACAAGACCGCCCCCCGGGTCACCATCACCCACCACCCGGACGTGCGTCGCTCGCTGCTGATGCAGAAGTCGTACGCCGAGGGCCTGCGCGCGCTGGTCTGCTACACCGCGAGCTGGCAGGACAAGGTCGCGATCGCCGAGGCGGCCGGCGACGAGAAGGCCACCAGGCTGGCCAAGCGGGTCAACGACCTGCTTCTGCCGCTGGTCAAGGGCGTCGGCTCGGAGCGGGCGTACGAGCTGCTCGGCCACGAGTCGCTCCAGACGTACGGCGGCTCCGGCTTCCTGCAGGACTACCCGCTGGAGCAGTACGTCCGGGACGCCAAGATCGACACCCTCTACGAGGGCACCACGGCCATCCAGAGCCTCGACCTGATCTTCCGGAAGATCGTGCGGGACAACGGCAAGGCCCTGATGGCGGTCGCCGGCGAGATCCAGGAACACATCACCTCCGAGGCCGGCAACGGCCAGCTCAAGGTGGAGCGCCAGGCGCTCGGCAAGGCGCTCGCCGAGATCCAGAGCATCCTCGGTGTGATGACCGGCTGGCTGGGCGAGGCCCAGGCCGGCGACGCCCGCGCGCTCTACAAGGTCGGCCTGAGCAGCCGCCGCTTCCTGCTCGCTATCGGCGACCTGGTGGTCGGCTGGCTGCTGCAGAAGCAGGCGGACGTGGCGCTCAAGGCGCTGGCCGGCGAGGTCTCCGCCACCGACAAGGCGTTCTACACCGGCAAGGTGGCCGCGGCCCGGTTCTTCGCCCGTGAGGTGCTGCCTCGCATCGGCGCGGACCGGCGGATCATCGAGGGCGCCGACCTGGAGATCATGGACCTCCCGGAGGAGGCGTTCTGACCCCTTCCGGGGTGATCCTCCCCTGAAGCATCATTCTCCCCCTCACGACGACGGCCGGCGGACGACATCCCGCCGGTCGTCGTCGTTGGTGGCCGGCAGGTGGATAGGCGGGGCGGTGGGCGGGTAACCGTCGCGGACCACGACCGGAGCACGCCCAAGGGCCATCGCACGGGGGAGTGCAGCGCACATGGGCATTGGCAGCGCCATCTTTCTCATCGCGCTCGGCGCGATCATGACCTTCGCCATCCGGGCCAACGTCTGGTGGATCGACCTGCGCGCGGTCGGCTGGGTCTTCATCCTGGCCGGGCTGGGCGTCCTGCTGACCACGCTGTGGTTCTGGCAGGACCGCCGCAAGCGGGCCCGCACCCTCATCGTGGAGGAGAACCGGCTCTCGCACCCGACCGCGATGATGCCGCCGCCACCTGACCCGCCCCCGCCCACGGCCCCACCGTCCTGACACCACCCCACGCCCAGCTGCCGTGCCCGCGCGGCGGCTGCGGTGCGCACGCGGCGGCTGCGGTGCGCACGCGGCGGGTGTTAAGAAGGGGCCCCGCCTCTACCGGAGGCGTTAACAGGGGGCCCCTCCTTGCACCTCAGCCGCGGGCGGTGTGGCGGGTGGTGAGGGGGGCGTGGGTGAGGGTGGGCCAGGCGGCCACGGGACGGTGCACCACGATGTCCGTGGTGCGCAGGCCGTCGGGATCCGCCTGGTCCGGGGCGAGCAGCGCCGAGAGCAGCGAGATGCCCGGGTTGTGGGCGATCAGCAGCACCGTGCCGGCCGCCGGGTCGACGGCCCGGATCAGCTCCAGCAGCTCGTCCGGGTGCGCCTCGTACGCGGTCGGCTCGTAGCGCACGGCCGGTTTCGAGCCGGCCGGACCACCCTCCGCCGGGGAGCCGGTCATGCCCATCGCCACCCCGTGCCAGGTCTGCCGGGTACGCCGGGCCGGCGAGCAGAGCACCACGTCGGGCAGCAGCTCGTGCCGGGCCAGCCAGGCGCCCGCCGCGGCGGCGTCGGCGTGACCACGGGCGGTCAGCGGCCGTTCCGCGTCGGATCCCTCCCGGGACTGCTCGGCCTTGGCGTGTCGCAGCAGCACCAACGTCCGCTGCCCGTTCCTGCCGTCCGTCATGCGCCCAGCTTGCCTGATTGACGATCAGAGCGCCTGGGTATGTCGATGCGTGCCGCTACCTCATCCATGGCCGCGGCGGGCAGGAAACGCCAGCAGGACGCCAAGGAGGCGACGTCATGGGCATCGGTGCCAGCATCTTCCTCATCGCGGTCGGCGCGATCTTCGCGTTCGCCGTCGACGCCAACCTGGGATGGCTGAACCTCAACGTGGTGGGCTGGGTGCTCATGCTCGCCGGGCTCGCCGGCCTGCTCACCACGCTCTACTTCTGGAACAGCCGCCGCCGCGTGGTCGCCGCGCCGGTGCGCGAGCAGGTCGTCGCGGAGCCGGTGGTGCCGGTGCAGGGCGATCGGGTCGTGCGCGAGGAGTACCGCGAGGTGCGCCGCCCGGGCTCGGGCTACCCGGCCTGACCCACCCCCGGACCCGAGGGCCCCGCAACGGCGCGGGGCCCTCGCGCACGTCCGGGGTCGGATCGTCGCCGAGGCCGGTCAGGCGAACAACGCGAAGTAGATCGCGATGTGGTGGCAGATCGCCGCGACCAGCGTGCACGCGTGGAAGAACTCGTGGTGGCCGAAGACGGTCGGCCACGGGTTCGGCCGGCGGAGCGCGTAGAACACCGCGCCCACGCTGTAGATCGCGCCGCCCACGCTCAACAGCACCAGCGCCGTGACGCCACCCTCATGCAGGATCTGCGGCAGCATCGCCACCGCCACCCAGCCGAGCGCCAGGTAGAGCGGCGCGGAGACCCAGCGCGGCGCGTGCGGCCAGATCATCTTGACCGCGACGCCGGCCAGCGCGCCGCCCCAGACCAGGCCGAGCATGATCGTGGCGTGCCGGGTGTCCAACAGCAGCGCGCAGAACGGCGTATAGGTGCCGGCGATGAACACGAAGATCATCGAATGGTCCATCCGGCGCATGATCTGGTAGCCGCGCTCGGACCAGACCCGTCGGTGGTAGAGCGCGCTGGTGCCGAAGAGCCCGCACACGGTGAAGCTGTAGATGAGACAGCTCACCAGCGGCGCCCAACCCGGGCGGGTGGCGGCGATCGAGCACAGCACGATGCCGCAGACGAGCGCGGCGAAGAACGCGTACGCGTGGAGCCAGCCGCGCATGCGCGGCTTTCCGATGTCGACCGGCCGGAGCCGGAGCGGTGCGGAGGTGGTCACCTCATCAGGTTACGACACCGTAGGTTACTTGCAAGTAGTGTGGACCGTCACGCTTGGCGGCGCGAGGATGGCCGAATGCGGATCCGGCCCGTCGGGGCGCACGCCCTGCTGCTCGACTGCGACGACGCCGACCAGGTCGAGGCATGGCGCGCCGAGCTGTGGCGCCGCCGTGCGGCCGGCGACCTGGCCGCCGTCGACATCGTCCCGGCCGCGGTCACCGTGCTGCTCGACGGCGTGCCCGACCCGGCGGCGACCGCCGCTCTCATCGCCGGCTGGCAGCCCCGGGACTCCACGGCCGGCGCCGACGCCGCCGAGGTCCGGGTGTCAACCGTGTACGACGGCGCGGACCTGCCGACCGTCGCCGGCCACTGGGGCGTGGACGTGCCGGCCGTGGTCGACCGGCTGCGGCGCACCGAGTTCCGGGTCGCGTTCTGCGGCTTCGCGCCCGGGTTCGCGTACCTCGCCGGGCTGCCGCCGGAGCTGGCCGTGCCGCGGCTCACCACCCCGCGTACCCGGGTGCCGGCCGGCTCGGTCGCGCTGGCCGGCCCGTACGCGGGCATCTACCCCGCCGCGTCGCCCGGCGGCTGGCTGCTGGTCGGGCGGACCGGGATGACCCTCTTCGACGTGCGGGCCGACCCGCCGGCCCGGCTCACCCCCGGCACCCGGGTCCGGCTGGTGCCGGCGTCGTGATCGAGGTGCTGCGGGCCGGCGCGCTCACCACCGTGCAGGACCAGGGCCGGCCCGGCTGGGCCCACCTCGGCGTCCCCCGCTCCGGCGCGCTCGACCCGGCCGCGCTGCGCCTGGCCAACCGGCTCGTCGGCAACCCGGAGCACGCCGCCGGGATGGAGATCACGGTGACCGGCTGCGTGCTGCGTCTCACCCGGGCGGTCACCGTCGCGCTCACCGGCGCCCCGGCCGACGTGCTCGTCGAACACCCACCTCGCCCAGGCATGACGCCCGGCGGGCGCATCAGGCGGCCCGGGGACGTGGGACGACCGCTGTCGCTGCCGGCCGGAGCGGTGCTGCGGATCGGGCCGGCCCACGTCGGGGTGCGGACCTGGCTGGCCGTCAGCGGCGGGATCGCGGTCGAGCCGGTGCTCGGCAGCCGCGCCACCGACACCCTTTCCGGCCTGGGCCCGCCACCGCTGCGCGACGGGGATCGGCTGCCCCTGGGCGCCCCGACCGGCCCGCCGCCGCCGGTGGACCTCGCCATCGTCCGGCCGGTACCGACCGACCTGCGGCTGGTCGTGCGACCCGGCCCCCGGCGGGACTGGTTCGCCCCGGACGCGTTCGACGGGCTGCGCCGCGCCGCGTACACCGTCGGCACGGACAGCAACCGGGTCGGCGCGCGGCTCGCCGGCGCCGCCCTGCCCCGCGCGGTGGCCGGCGAACTGCCGAGCGAGGGCCTGGTGCTCGGCGCGGTGCAGGTGCCGCCGGACGGCCAGCCGCTGGTCTTCCTGGCCGACCACCCCACCACCGGCGGCTACCCGGTCATCGGGGTGGTCGACGACGTGACGCCGCTCGCCCAGGCCCGCCCAGGGACTACGGTGAGGTTCCATGGACCTCAACGCTGACCTCGGCGAGGGATTCGGCAGCTGGCGGCTCGGCGACGACGAGGCGCTGCTCGGGCTGATCAGCTCCGCCAACGTGGCCTGCGGCTTCCACGCCGGTGACGCGGCCACCATGCACCGGGTCTGCGCCGGCGCCGCGGAGCGCGGCGTCGCGGTCGGCGCCCAGGTCGGCTACCGGGACCTCGCCGGCTTCGGCCGCCGGCACATCGCCTACGACTTCGCCGAGCTGCGCGACGAGACGATCTACCAGCTCGGGGCGCTCGACGCCTTCTGCCGGCTCTACCGCACCCGGGTGCGCTACCTGAAGCCGCACGGTGCGCTCTACCACGCCGCCGCGTGCGACGAGGCGCAGGCGGCCGCGCTGGTGGCGGCGATCAGCGGCTACGACCACGAGCTGCCGGTGCTCTGCCAGCCCGGCACCGTGCTCGCGCAGCTCGCGGCCGGCGCCGGGCTGCGGGTGGTCGCCGAGGGCTTCGCCGACCGCAACTATCTGCCCAACGGCACGCTGGTGCCCCGCGGCGCCGCGAACGCGCTGGTCACCGACCCGGATCAGGTCGCCGCGCGGGCGGTCCGGATGGCCGTCGAGCGGACCGTGGTCGCCGTCGACGGCAGCGTGGTGCCCTGCCCGGTGGAGTCGATCTGCCTGCACGGGGACACGCCGGGGGCGGTGCGCTGCGCCGAGCTGGTGCGGGCGGCGCTTGTCGACGCGGGGGTCACGCTCACTCCGTTCGCGTGAAAGGAGGGGCCCCCTGTTAACGCATTCTGCATAACAGGGGGCCCCTCCTAACAACTCGTCAGCTCAGGACTCGTCGAGGCCGCGCAGGACCAGGGGGAGGCGGGTGGCGCCGCCGGTGACCACCCGGACCGGTACGCCCCAGTCCTGCCGGGTCAGGTGGCAGGCGGCGTGCTCCACGTCGGCGTCGCACGTGGCCGCCTGGGCGGTCACCTGGAGCACCCCCTGCGCCACGTCACCGCTGACCACCAGCCGGCGGGACAGGTCGGTGGTCGTGCCCGCGCCCTCCACCAGCAGCTCCGGCGGGGACGCCGAGACCACCAGCCGGGTCGACGGACCGTACGTCTCGTCCAGCTTCTGCCCCGGCGCCGGCGTGAAGATCACGTCGAGCGTCAGCTCGCCCGCCGTCACGTCGGTCGGCTTGCGCTCCATCCGGTGCCTCGGCCCGGCCACCGTGTTCGCGCCGGCCGCGGTCAGCGCGCCCGGTGCCAGCCGGGTCAGCCGGTGCGCGGCCGACTCGACCACCAGCACCTCACCCTCGGCCGTGACCACCAGGTCGCTCGGCTCGGCCAGCCCGTCGGCCACGGTCCCGACCTGGCCGGTCTCCGGATCGAAGCGGCGCACCGCGCCGTTGTACGTGTCCGCGATCAGCACCGAACCGTCGGGCAGCGCGCACACGCCCAGCGGGTGCTGGAGCAACGCCTGGTCGGCCGGACCGTCGACGTGGCCGAAGTCGAACAGGCCCTGCCCGACGGCGGTGTGCATCTCGCCGCCCTCGACCCACCGGATCGCGCTGGTCTCGCTGTCGGCCACCCAGAGCCGGGCACCGTCGGCCGACACCGACAGCCCGGAGGGTTGGGCCATCCAGACGTCCGGCAGCGGACCGTCCCGCAGCGCCTCGACAGTGGTGCCGGCGTACATGCCGGCGGTCCGCTTGATCGGGTCGAACCACCAGAGCTGGTGGATGCCGGCCATCGCCACCACCACCCGGTCGTCGTACCAGGCCACGTCCCAGGGGGAGGAGAGGTCGACCGCGCGGGCGTCGTGCGCGTGGTCGTCGACGGTCGAGCGCCACTGCCGCCCGGTGCCGGCCACCGTGACCACCTCGCCGGAGGACAGCCGTACGCCGCGCAGCAGGTGGTTGACCGTGTCCGCGACCACGACGTCGTAGCCGGCCACCTCGGCCACGTGCGGGGGCAGCAGGCAGAGCCCCTGCGGCTCGGCGAAGGTGGCGGCGGTCGCCGGGCCGTCCGTGCGGCCGCGCCCGCCCGCACCGATCCGGCGCACCACCGTCTCCCCGTCCGGGGCCAGCTCGACCAGGGAGTGCCGGGCCGAGTCGGAGACCAGCAGGTTGCCGCCGTCGAGCGCGACGGCCTTGCCGGGGAAGCGCAGCGCCGTCTCCGGCTCGGCCGGCGGCACGTACGGGCCCTCGCCCCGGTGCAGGGTGCCCTTCGCCTCGTGCGTGGCGATCAGGTCGTCGACCAGCCGGGCCAGTCCCTCGGCGTGGCCCTCGCCGGCCATGGTGGCGACCACGTACCCCTCGGGGTCGACGACCGAGAGCGTCGGCCAGGCCTTCGCCGCGTACTGCTGCCACATGTCCATCTCGGGGTCGTCGAGCACCGGGTGGTGCACGCCGTACCGTTCGACGGCCGCGGCCAGCGCGTCCGGGTCCTTCTCGTGCTCGAACTTCGGCGAGTGCACGCCGATCACCACCAGCACGTCGCCGTACTTCTCCTCGAGCGGGCGCAGCTCGTCGAGCACGTGCAGGCAGTTGATGCAGCAGAAGGTCCAGAAGTCGAGCAAGACGATCTTGCCGCGCAGGTCGGCCAGCGTGACGGCCCGGCCGCCGGTGTTCAGCCAGCCGCGACCCCGCAGCTCAGGTGCCCGTACTCGTGCGCTCATCCCCCCATCGTGCCGTACCCCCCGTCCCACGGTTCGGGGACCGCCGGGTGAAGAGCCGCACACCCGCAGCGCGAAGCGCCCGCCCCCGGGTGGGGACGGGCGCTTCTGCGGAGGTGTTACTGGCCGGCCGGCTTCAGGCAGAGGACCCGGTTGGTGCCGCCGCCCTGGAGGACGACGGTGGGCTGGGCCAGGTCGGCGCACTTGTCCTTGTTGTCCACCTTCGACACGATGCTGAACGCGCCCGGCTCGTTGCAGTTCGTGGCCACGGCGGTCGTGCCGGACTGCTTGATGCACGAGCCGACCGCCGGGTCGAAGCCCGCCGGCTTGTCATCGCCGTTGATCTTGCCCAGCAGCGTGAGCAGGCCGAGCGGAACGGCGAGGATGAGCACGGCCGCGACCAGCACGGCGGCGAGCACCCGGCCGTTGCGTACCTTCGGCGTGGGCGCCTCGGTCTGCGGCTCGGCGTCCGGCTTGAACGCGTCGAAGCGGCCCTGGTCCGAGTCGCCCGACGGGCCGTCGGACGACCAGGCCGGCGGCGCCTGCTGCGGCGGCGGCGGGAACGCGGGCGGGAAGCCGCCCGGCTCACCCGCCGGACCCTGACCGGGCACGGCGACCGAGGCGCGTCCACCGGCCGGCGGGGCGTACGGGTCCGGCTGACCACCGGGGCCACCGAACGGGTCGGGCCGGCCGGCGGGCCCGTGGAACGCGTCCTGGTGACCGCCGGGGCCGCCGTACGGGTTCTGCTGGCCGCCCGGGGCGCCGAACGGGTCGCGCGGCCCACCGGACTGCTCCGCGTCGTGCGGGTGCACCCCGTTGGCGGGCCGGTTGTTGCCGGGCGGGTCGACGAAGGAGGGCACGCCGACCGGGAACGGGGGCGGGCCGGCCGGCGACGACGGCTCGGCGTATCCCCGCGGCTCGTCGTCGTGCCGCGACTGCGGCCCACCGAAGCCGGCCGGGCCGTCCTGGCCGGGGTAGCGGTGCGGGTCGTCCGACCGCGACTGCGGCCCACCGAAGGCGGCCGGGCCGTCCTGGCCGGGATAGCCGGGCGCGTCGTCCGGGCCGTCGGTCTCCTCGGGCTCCGGTCGGGCCGGTCGGCCGTACACCCGGGGCTGTGGCGCCGGAGTGCCGGTCGGGTGCACCGGCTGGTCCGACGGCGGGGCGACGCGGCTGGCCACCGGCACCGACGCGCTGGCCGACACCGCGCCCGCCTCGGGCGAGGTACGCGGGCCGGGAACGACCGGGCCGGCCGGCGACTGCGGCTCCTCGTGGCCGGACCGGGCGGTGCCCCAACCGGCGTCACCGCGCTCCGGCTCGTACGCCTGGGGTTCCCGCTCGTCCGGCCCGAACTGCGCGGCCGGGTGGTCGGCGGGCGGCGAGGCCGCCAGGGCGGCGCCCGGCACGCGCTGCCCCTGCGCGGGCAGCGGCACCGCGTTGCCGGGGGCGATGCCCGGCGCGGGTGCGGGTTGGTATGCCGGGCCGTCATCGGCCGGCTGCCAGCCGCGCGACGGCGCCGGCTCGGCCTCGTCGGACCGGCCCCACGCCTCGGCGGGGGACCACGGCTCGGCGTCCGGCACCGACGGGCGCTCGGGCGCCCGTTCGTCGGGGTTGCCGCCCCAGCCGGACGGCGCGTCGGGAGTCGGTACGGACGCGCTGGCCCGGGCCGGCGTCCCGGCGGCGCCCCAACCGGGCTGCGCCGGCTCGTCCGCGCGTCGTTCGGGCTCCCGCTGGGACGGCACGGCGCCGCCGCCGTGCCAGTTGCCCGCCTGCTCGTCGGAGTCACGTCGGGGCAGCGCTCCGGCCGCGTTCCAGCCGCCGGCCTGCTCGTCGCCCTGGCGCTGCGACGCCGCGGCGGCGTTCCAGCCGTCGGCCTGTTCGTCGCCCTGGCGCTGCGGCGGCGCCGCGGCGCCGTTCCAGCCGGTGGCGCGGGGCTGCTCCGGCTCGCCCCAGGCGTTGGCCTGCGGCGCCTCGGCGGAAGCGGCCGCCCGGCCGCCCGCCGACCAGCCACCGGACCGGTCGGGGTCGTCGTCCCGGGTGGACTCGTCCCAGCCACCGGACCGATTCTCGGTCTGCGGGGCCGGCCAGCCGCCGGAGCGCGCCGGGTCGTCCTGCTGCGACCCACCGGCCGGACTCCAGCCGCCGGAGCGCCGCGGGTCGTCCTCGGAGCGACCGTCCTGGTCGGACTGCTCCGCAGTGGACCACGCCTGCTCCGGGCGGACGGCGCCGGGCACGGAGACCTTGGCGGCGGCCCGGGCGGTCGGCTCGGCCGGCGGCCAGGTGGCACCGCTCTGCTGGCCGGGCGGGGCCCAGGCCGGCTGCGTGTCGCGGGGTGTCCAGCCGCCGGAGCGGTGGGGGTCGTCGGCCTGCTCGTCGCGGGGCGTCCAGCCGCCGGAGCGGTGGGGGTCGTCCGTCTGCGCGCCGGCCCCGACGGCCCAGCCGCCGGAGTGGCTCACGTCGTCGCCCTGCTGCGCGGCGTGAGCGGCTCCACCGGAGTCCGCGGCGACCGGGGTGACCCAGGTCTCGTTCGGCACGGTGGCCGGGGCGGGGACGTAACCGGTGCCCCGCGCACCCTCGTCTCCGGGCTGCTCCCAGGCGGGTTGCTCACCGGCCTGCCCGCCGCCCCAGGCGGGCCGGTTCTGCTCGGCGGCCCAGGCGGGCGGCGCCGGCTCCGCAGGGCTGTTCGGCGGTGCCGCGGCCCAGGACGGCGGCGTCGGACCGGTCCGCTCCGGACCGGCCTGCTCGGCGGCGGCCCACGCGGGTGCGCCCTGGCCGGGGGTGGCCCACGCGGGTGCGCCCGATTCGGGGGCGCCCCAGGCGGGCTGCTGGCCGCGGCCGCCGGAGTCGGCGGGCGGGGGTACCTGGGCGCTCGCCCGGCCGGTGACCTGCTGACCCGCGGGCGGAGCCCAGGCGGGGGGTTGGTCGTCGGCCGCGGCCCAGGCCGGAGCCGACGGGGCGGGCCGGCCGGCCGGCGGGGGCGGGGCCCAGCCGAGGTCGGGCGTGCCGGGGTACCCGTTGTCCTGCTGCGCCGGCTGATCGCCGTACGGCACCGGTCCGCCGGTGCCCGGCGACACCTCGCCCGGCTCTTGGCCGGGGCGGTGCGGAGCCTCGGACGTCATGGGTGCGCCTCCTCCATCACAGGTCGGCCGCCGATGCCGGTCGGGGACCGTCGGCATGGCTGCCGGCGTCGCCGGCGGGTACCGGCCGTGCGGGCTCCCCGCACCGTATCCGGTGGTCGCCCGAGGGCGCTCGGGAGAGCCTCGGCCGTCACCGAAAGTCACCGGTCGACGTCGATGGGTTTCACTTTCCCGCGTCGGGCCGGAGGCGGTCGGTTGGCGACCGTGCCAACCGTACCGGGCGGTGCCGCGAGGTGGAATCCCGGTGCCGAACGACGCGGAACGCCGAAGCCCCGCCCGGTGTGCCGGGCGGGGCTTCGAACTGGAGGAGGTGAGAAAGGTCGGTGGCGTCAGCTCATGTGACGCTGGGCGATGGCGAGAAGCTCCTGGCGGACCGCGGGCGAGTTGGCGGAACGCAGGGCGTGCTCGATGGCACGGGCCCGGCGGTTGGCGTCGCGGCGGGTGCGGATTCGCTCGATCATGCTCATCTTGGGTCTCTCCTCCTGGCTATTCGGTTGTCAGCCCTTGATGTCTCTATTTAAGCGCACCGCGTCGCCGATTGCCATCGATTAGAAGGTGAGCTGAGCCACGCGCCTAAGGATCGTAGGTCGACAGCGGCATCGGGCCGACGATTTCGCCCCCAACGGCAACGGCCGGTGTGCCGGGCGTTCACCCGTGGCACACCGGCCGTGGCCGGAACCGTGGTAGGTCAGGTCCAGGCGAGCAGCGCCGCCTCCGGGTCGGCCAGGAAGTCCCCCACGTCGCGCAGGAACTTCGAACCCAGCTCACCGTCGACGATCCGGTGGTCGAAGGAGAGACCGAGCGTGGTGACCAGGCGCGGCTTCACCTTCCCCTTGTGCACCCACGGCTGCTCGCGTACCGCGCCGAAGGCCAGGATCGCCGACTCGCCAGGAGGCAGGATCGGCGTGCCGGTGTCCACGCCGAAGACGCCGACGTTGGTGATGGTGAGCGTGCCGCCGGACATGTCCGCCGGGGACGTCCTCCCCGACTTCGCGGTCTGCACCAGCGCCGTCATCGCGTCCGCCAGCTCGCGCAGCGAGAGCCGGCCGGCGTCCTTGATGTTCGGCACGATCAGGCCGCGCTCGGTGGCCGCCGCGATGCCCAGGTTGACGTACTCCTTCACCACGATCTCGTCGCCGGCCCAGGTCGAGTTGACCATCGGGTGGCGCTTCACCGCCAGCAGCACCGCCTTGGCAACCAGCAGCAGCGGCGACACCCGGACGTCCCGCCACTCGCGCCGGTCGCGGAGCCGGTCCAGCGCCTTCATCGACCGGGTCACGTCGACGGTGAGGAACTCCGTCACGTGCGGGGCGGTGAACGCCGAGCGGGCCATGTTCTCCGCGGTCAGCTTGCGTACCCCCTTGACCGGGATGCGCTGCTCGCGGTCCGCGCCGAAGCTCGCGACCGACGCGGCCGGGGCCGCGACCGTCAGCGGCTCGGCCGCCGCCGGGGTCCCGCTCGCCGCCCGCTGTACGTCCTCGCGGGTGATCGAGCCCAGCGGACCGGAACCGGTAAGCGTGGCCAGGTCGACCCCGAGGTCCTTGGCGAGCTTGCGGACCGGCGGCTTGGCCAGCACCGGACCGGAGACCCGGCCGTTGCCGTTCACCGCCGGGGCGGGCGCGGGCGCGACCGGAGCCGGAGCCGGAGCGACCGGAGCCGGCGTCGCGGCCTGCGCCGGCACGTCACCCTTGCGGGCCCGGCGCTTGGCCGGCGCGTTACGCGGGCCGTAGCCGACCAGCACGGCGGTACGCCCACCCGGGGCGGCGCCACCGATCAGGCCCGGCTCGACCATGCCCTCGGCCGGCGCGATCTCCACCGCGGCCAGCGACGCGGCCGACGGGGTCGGCAGCGTCTCGGCCGGCGCGCCGGCCGTGGACTGCTCCAGCGGCCCGGCGTTCGGGTCGGTGTCGATCGCGATGATCGGCACGCCCACCTCGACCGTGGCGCCCTCCGGGTGGAAGATCGCCTGCACCCGGCCGGCCCACTTCGCCGGGATCTCCACCGCCGCCTTCGCGGTCTCCACCTCGACGATCGGCTGGTTCAGCTCGATGTCGTCGCCCACCTTGACCAGCCAGGCGAGGATCTCGCCCTCGGTCAGGCCCTCGCCCAGGTCGGGCAGGTTGAACTCCTTGACCCGTGACATGCCGCTCACCAGCCGAAGGTGCGGTCGACGGCGTCGAGCACCCGGTCGAGGTCGGGCAGGTACTCCTCCTCCACCCGGGCGGCCGGGTAGGGGATGTCGTAGCCGGTCACCCGCAGCACCGGGGACTCCAGGGAGTAGAAGCACTCCTCGGTGATCCGGGCCGCGACCTCCGAGCCGAGGCCCAGGTTGCCCGGGGCCTCGTGCACGACCACGCAGCGGCCGGTGCGCTTCACCGACTCGTACGCGGCGGTCAGGTCCAGCGGCGAGAGCGTGCGCAGGTCGATGACCTCCAGCTCCCGGCCGTCCTCGGCGGCGGCGGTGGCCGCGTCCAGCGCGGTGCGCACCATCGGGCCGTAGGCCAGCACGGTGGCGTCCGTGCCGGACCGCGCGACCCGCGCGGAGTGCAGCGGGTACGCGTCCGCGAGCGGGGCGTCCAGGTCGACCGGACCCTTCTCCCAGTAGCGCCGCTTCGGCTCCAGGAACACGATCGGGTCGTCCGACGCGATCGCCTGCTGGATCATCACGTACGCGTCCTGCGGGTTCGCGCAGGTCACCACCTTCAGGCCGGCGGTGTGCGCGAAGTAGGCCTCGGGCGACTCGGAGTGGTGCTCGACCGCGCCGATGCCACCGCCGTAGGGGATCCGGATCACCATCGGGATCCGCACCTTGCCCTGCGAGCGGTAGTGCATCTTCGCCACCTGCGACACGATCTGGTCGTACGCCGGGTAGACGAAGCCGTCGAACTGGATCTCGCAGACCGGCCGGAAGCCCCGGATGGCCAGGCCGACCGCGGTGCCGATGATGCCGGACTCGGCCAGCGGGGTGTCGATCACCCGCTGGTCGCCGAAGTCCTTCTGCAGGCCGTCGGTGATGCGGAACACGCCGCCGAGCTTGCCGACGTCCTCGCCCATGATGACGACCTTCGGGTCGTTCTCCAGGGCCCGCCGCAGGCCGGTGTTGAGCGCCTTGCCGAGGGTGAGCGTCTCCGTGGCCATCAGTGCGCGCTCCCCTCGAACGACTCCATGTACTGCGCGAACCGGGCCCGCTGCTCGTCCAGCTCCGGCGACCCGTGCGGGTAGGCGTGGTCGAACATGCTGACCGGCTGCGGGTCGGGCATGTTGAGCACCCGCTCGCGCAGGTGCACCGACTCGGCGCGGGCCTGCTCGTCGACCTCGGCGAAGAACGACTCGTCGACGATCTGCTGCTTGAGCAGGAACGCCTTCATCCGGGCGATCGGGTCCTTGGCCTGCCAGGCCTCGACCTCGCTGGCGATCCGGTAACGCGTCGGGTCGTCGGAGGTGGTGTGCGCGCCCATCCGGTAGGTGTACGCCTCGATCAGCGACGGGCCCTGGCCGTTGCGCGCGGTGTCCAGCGCGTGCCGGGTCACCGCGTACGAGGCGAGCACGTCGTTGCCGTCCACCCGGACGCCGGGGAAGCCGAACCCGCCGGCGCGCCGGTAGAGCGGGACGCGGGTCTGCCGCTCCAGCGGCTCCGAGATGGCGTACTGGTTGTTCTGGCAGAAGAAGACCAGCGGGGCGTTGAACACGCTGGCCCAGACGAACGACTCGTTGACGTCGCCCTGGCTGGTGGCACCGTCGCCGAAGTAGGCGATCACCGCCTCGCCGTCCTCGCCGCCTGTCTTCCCGTCCATCGCGACGCCCATGGCGTACCCGGTCGCGTGCAGGGTCTGCGCCCCGATCACGATCGTGTACATGTTGAACTTGAACTCGTTCGGGTCCCATCCGCCCTGGTCGACGCCGCGGAACAGGCCGAGCGGCATGATCGGGTCGATGCCCCGGCAGTAGAGCACGCCGTGCTCCCGGTAGGTCGGGAAGGCCATGTCCTGCGCGCGCAGCGCCCGGCCGGAGCCCACCTGCGCGGCCTCCTGGCCCAGCAGGCTGGCCCACAGGCCCAGCTCGCCCTGTCGTTGCAGGGCGGTCGCCTCGGCGTCGAGCTTGCGGACCAGGACGAGGTCCCGGTAGAGCCCGCGGTACTCGTCGTCGGTGAAGTCGACGCGGTACTCGGTCCCGTCCGGACCGAGCGCGGTCTCGATCCGCTCGCCCTCCGGGGTGAGCAGCTGTACGAGTTCCGGTTCGCCGGTCGCGGCGGCGCGCCTGGTACGGGGTGCGGCCCGCTTGCTGCGGGTGGCGCCCCCGGGGTCGCCCTTTGCCATCCGTCTCTCCCTGTCTGTCTGCGCCGCGCCGGGGGTGACCCGAGCCGCGCACGTCGTGCGCCCGCCCGGCAGGTGCCGGGTCGGTCCCTGGCGGCCGCGCCATAGCCCCGGTGAGGGTTGCCGCGCGGCGTGAGCCGGGGTCCGTCGGGGACCCAGGCCCGGGAGCGCCGGCGCCGTTCCGCACCAGCCGCGGGGTGCGCGGAGGTGTCGGCTGCGTTGCCGTCGTGCCTGAATGATTGCAGAGGAGGTGAGCGGGCCCACAGTATGGCCTCCCCCACCGGTGAGGTTCCATCGGGTTCGTGGGTGCCTGGACGCTTTTGTCGGATAGGCCGCGACGGACGGTCGGACAAATTGTGTGTCGACACGCCGTCGTGGCTGGTGAACTGAGCGTCACTGGGTCAAGCTGACCGGTAGTCATTGCGCGGCATTTGTCCGTTATTCGCGCGTACTCGTCCGCCCCGTCGACACGTACGAGGAGTGTGCCGGTGTCCGAGCCAGAGGGTCCTCCCGGTGCTCCCTTCCTCGGTCGGCATCGGGCGACGCCCGCCCGCTACCGGCGGGTCGTCGGCGCGCACCGCGCCCCCGGCGCCGGCGGACCGAGTCGCGGCTACCTGCTGACCGTGGCGTTGCTCGCCGGCACCGCGTCGATGCCGATCCTCGCCGCGATCAGCACCGGCTCGGCCTCCGTGGGCAACAGCGCACTGCCCGACGCGGGCACCCGGTTCATCCCGACCCCCTCGGTCGGGCCGGTGGTCATCCCGCTGCCCCAGACCACCCAGGGCCCGGTGCCACCCGCACCCACGCCGGCGGTCGGCGTCACCACCACCGCGCCCCCGCGCCCGCTGCTCCCGGCCGCACCGTCCCTGCCCGACGGCAGCGACCCGGGTTCCGGCCACCGGTCCCGGCCGTCCGTCGTGCCGGCCCCGGCACCCCCGCCCACCCGGCCGTCGCCCCGTCCGCCCCGACAGTCGCCGTCACCCTCGCCGTCCCCGTCGCCCTCGCCGTCTCCCGACCCGAGCCCGGCCCCGGAGCCGACCGTCACCTCCGCCACACCGAACCCGTCCGACCCCTCGACGACGCCGGATCCGTCCACCAGCACATCGGAGCCGAGCCCGAGCGGCGGTCCGGAACCGACCACCACGCCGCCGGGCGAGACGCCGGAGCCGAGCCCCAGCGCCGGTCCCACCGCCACGTCGAAGCCGACCCGCTCCGCGACGCCGACCAGCCCCGCGTCCGATCCGTTTTCGTCATCAGGTCCGTAGGCCGCCTCGCGGCACCCCTTCGCGCGGACCGGCGGCGAGGGGATCAGGCGGGGTCGTCGGTGAGGCGGTGCCGGTTCGCCTCGATCCAGGCGTTCAGCGCCTCCGGGTCGTCCGGGTCCACCCCGTCCGCCATCAGCTGCGCCACCGCCGCGGTGGCCGGGCTGCGTCGCTCACCGGTGCTGTAGAGCCGGGCGAACTCCGGGACCATCTCGGTGATCGCCTCGTCCGTCCGGTCGGCGGCGGCCTGCGACAGCCCCCGCTGCCGGGCCGCGTACGCCGCCCAGGCGCGCAGCACCCGGGGCAGCATCGCGGCGTCGTCCATGTCCAGCACGGCGCGGCGGTGCACCCAGTCGAGCAGGAACAGCTCGGCCACCATCGGGCTCCACCGCATCGGATCGGCGTCCGGGAAGCTCGCCGCGTGGTCCAGCAGCAGGCCCAGGCAGAAGTGCAGGGAGGCCAGCTCGCCGTCGGCCACCTCGGGCAGGCCGAACCGGGTGGCCTCGGGCGCGTCGAGGAAGGCGCGTACCAGCCGGGTCCGTTCCTCGTCGGTGGGCGGCGGCGTGCCGCTCGGGCCGGCCGACGGGGCCGGCCCGGGCAGCGCGGCCAGCCGGGCGCCCACCAGCGCCCGGTCGGTCGCGAGCGAACCCTGGGCGGGCAGCTCGCCGAGGTCGTCGGTCACCGCCAGATGACGGCTCACCTCGGCGCGCATCCGCGCCGGGTCCTCGGTGCGGAACCAGGTCAGCTCGTCCTCGGTGCAGATCTCCCGGGCCTGCTCGACGATCCGGCCCGCCGGACCGCCGACGAACACGTCCTTGGTGATGCCGATGTTGTGGTCGACGAGAGCCACCAGGGCGTGCTCCGGCCCGCCCTGCTCCTCGTCGTCGTAGGCGAACGTGGCGAGGTAGGAGGTCTGGTCGCCGTACACGTCGCCGTAGGCCCAGGTGCCGGTGAGGCGCACCCGGCCGAGCTGCCCGGCCCACGCCGGGGCGTGCGCGCCGGGCCGGACCCGGGCGGCGCCCGCGGCGTCCGGAACCAGGCTGGCGAAGACGGCGCGGATGGTGGTCGCGGCGGCGCTGCGCCGGCGGGACGTGGCGGCCAGGAAGCCGGCCACGAACTCGCGGACGGCCTGCTCCCGGTCGTGCTCGGCGACGGCGTAGACGCTGCCCAGCAGCGCGGCGCCGAGCATCTCCGCGTCCAGCGCGGAGTCGAGCCTCGTCACGTCGCGCGCGGCGTGCAGCACCGCGTCGTAAGGGGTCTGTGGCGTGGCCATGCACCGACCCTACGCCGCGCTCCGGGCCACCACACCGGTCAGCGCGCCGGGTTCAGCGCCGCTCGGCCTCCCGCAGCGCGTCCCGCGCCGCGCCGTAGCGCGCCAGCACCGCCCAGACCGGATCCAGCACGTACTTCTCGCCGACGCTGCCCACGGAGGTGAGCAGGCGCTGCTCAGCGCGACGCCGGGCCCGCCGGGCCGCCCAGCCCACCACCGGCCGGGTCAGCGCCGCGACCAGCAACCCGGCCAACAGGCCGCCCAGCAGCAGCACGGTGGGCCAGGGCACCTCGCCGAGCCTCGGGTGCTCCAGCGGTGGCAGGCCGAGGAAGCGCAGCGCGTAGCCCAGGACCAGCCAGAGCAGACCGCCCAGCGCGGCGAGGGTGACCAGCCACTGGATCCCGCCGACCACCCGCCACCACGCGGGCCGCCGGTCCATGCCGAGATCGGTGGCGGCGACGGCGTGGTCGAGCGCGCCCGGCAGGTCGGTCAGCCGGGACCGGGCCGCGGTGGTCACCGCGGTCGGCCAGGGTGCCGGCAGGTCGGTGCTGGACCGGTCGGCCACCGCCCGGATGGCCAGGTGCAGCGACGAACGCTGTGCAGCGGTCGGATCGGGTACGGAGGTGGCCGAGATCAGGCTCTCCGCCGGCGCGTCCGGCTCACGCCCCGGCAGGTGCAGCCGGCGCAGCGGATCCGGGCGCAGCTTCCGCCAGCTCCGCACCAGCGGCCAGCCGGTGCTGCTCACCGCCCGGTGCCGGTACGCGCCCTCGACCGCCTGCGCGACGGTCGGCACGCCGGCCGCCCCGGCGAGCGCCCGGGTGAGCTCCTGGGCCGAGGCGTCACCGGGCCGGGTGCGCGGCGGCTCCGGCCCGACCAGCGGTTCCAGATCGGCCACCACGGCGTCCACGTCCCCGGAGAGCCGGCGCAGGGCCGCCTGCCGTTCGGCGACCGTCTTCTCCAACTCGGCCCGCAGCCCGGCCAGCCCGGCCGGGTCCGTCGCCACGGTGGGCAGCACCGGCACCCCGCCCAGCCCGTCGGCGTCGAGCAGCCGGCGCAGGTCGTCGAGGACCGTGGGCAGCTCGGTCGGGTGCAACCGGTCGGCCTGGTTGAGCACCACCACGGTCACGTCCTTGTGCCGGTGGAACTCGCGCAGGTAGCTGGTGTGGATCACGCGGTCGGCGTACTTCTGCGGGTCGACCACCCAGACCACGAGGTCGACCAGGCCGAGCAGCCGGTCGACCTCCAGCCGGTGGTGGTGCTGCACCGAGTCGAAGTCGGGCAGGTCCAGCAGGACGAGGCCGTGCAGGGTGGACTCGTCGTCGCCGTCCAGCGGGCTTTCCCGGACGAAACGGTGCCGGGGAAGCACGCCTACCCAGTCGAGCAGCCGGACCGCGCCGTCGAGCGGACCCCACACGCAGGCGTGGGCCACCCCGGTGGTCGGACGGCGTACGCCGACCGGGGAGAGGTCCATCCGGGCGAGCGCGTTGAACAGACTCGACTTGCCGCTCCCGGTCGCGCCCGCGAGCGCGACGAGAGTGTGGCGGCCGGAGAGGGCCAGCCGGTCGCCGGCCCGCTCGACCACCGTGTGCCCGGCCACCAGTTGGGCGTCGGGCACCTGGCCGTCCACCGCGCGGAGGAACCGCTGGACCGCCTCCAGGCGCGCGATCAGGACGTCCGGGTCGACCCGCTGGTCGGCCCGGAACGCCTCGCGTACCCGTCCCACGATGTTCGTCATGGGCGGAGACCGTCCTGTTCGGTGGTGGGCATTGCGGCGTCGGCCGTGGACAGACCGCTGCGGTGCCGGGCCCGTTCGACAGTCACGGCGGCCCGGCGCAGCGTCTCGCCGGCGTCGGCGGCCGGGCGGGCGGCCTCGGTGCGGGCCAGGAAACGGGCGGCCTCCTCGGCCATCAACGCGCCGACCCGGTCGAGCAGGTCGACCCGCGCCTTGCGGGACAGGTTCCGCACCGCCTGGTCGCCGAAGATGGCCTGGAGCACGGTCTGGCCGGCGACCGCGGTGCCGGTGCCCGCGGCGACCTCCAGCCCGGTGGGGATGAAGGCGGTGGAGGCGAAGACGCCGATCATGACGGCCAGGCCGGTGGCGTTGACCGCATACGCGGCCGTGCGGGCCACGAAACGGCGGTCGGCACCCTCGACGCGGACCAGCTCCAGCACCCCGCGCTGCCAGTCGCGGACCAGTTGCTCAGCGCGCGCGGGCAGGTCGGCCGAGGCGTGCGCCAGCTCCGGTTCGAGCAGCGCCGCGCCCGCCGGGTGCGCCTTCCACCCGGTGTACGCGTTCTCCGCCGCCTCGGCGGCCACCCCGCGCAGCAGCGTGACCAGTTGGGACTCGATAGCCGTACGCAGCTCGGCGGCCGGGGCGGGTCGCCCGGTGACCGCCGCGACCACCCGGTCGCGCAGCCGCCCGATCCGCGCCTCCAGGCCGCGGAAGAAGTCGCCGGTGCCGATGAACTCCTGCCAGCGGGCCAGCACCTCGCCGCGGAGCAGCCGGCCGTCCTTGAGCCCCTGGTCGACGGTGCGCTCCGCGCCCCGGTAGGCGGCCCGGACCCGCTCGTCGAGCGCCTCGGCGGAGGCCACCTGCTCGTCGGCGGCGTCGGCCAGCGCCTCGACCACCGGGTGCAGGGCGGCCAGCGCGCCGTCGAGGGTCTGCCGGACCACCGCCGAGCGGGCCTCCGCGTCGCCGGCGAGCCGGGCGAACCATCCGCTCAGCGGGGCGGTCATCCGGTCGGGCAGCAGCCCCTGCCCGTCCACCCACGTCTCCGGCAGCACGAACAGCGGCGCGGCGCCCAGCTCCTGGCTCGCCAGCATCTGCGACAGGTGGGCGGCAATCTCGTCGGCCGCCTCGGGCGGGACCCGGTCGAGCACCATGGCCACGGCCGTACCCCGGGCCCGGGCGCTGCGCAGCAGCTCCCACGGGACGGCGTCGGCGTAGCGCGCGGCGGTGGTGACGAACAGCCAGAGGTCGGCGGCGGCGAGCAGCTGCCCGGCGAGCGCCCGGTTGGCGTCGACCACCGAGTCGATGTCGGGGGCGTCGAGGAAGGCCAGGCCGGGCGGCAGTGCCGGGGCGGTGACCAGTTGCAGGGTGCCGGGGTGCTCGCTCGGGTCGGTGGTGCGGGTCAGGCCGGGCAGCAGCTCGCCCTGGCGGAACCAGGCCGCGTCGGCGGGGTTGCAGACCAGCACCGGGGAGCGGGTGGTCGGGCGGAGCACACCCGCCGCGCTGACCCGCGCCTGGACCAGGCTGTTGACCAACGTCGACTTGCCGGCGCCGGTCGAGCCGCCGACCACCACGAGCAGCGGGGCGTCGAGCCGGGCCAGGCGCGGCAGCAGGTAGTCGTCGAGCTGGTCGGTCAGGCTGCGGGCCGCCTGCCGGGCCGACTCGGCCGACGGCAGCGTCAGCGGGAAGCGAGCCGCGTCGATCGCGGACCGCAGGCCGGCGAGCGCGGCGGGCAGACCGGCGGCGTCTCCGGCCTGCTGGTTCTCGCCGTGGGTGGTTCCGGTGCGGGCTGCGACGGCGGGCGCGCCGGCACGGGTGGCGGGATCGCCATGCGTCGTCACCGCTAAAGCGTGCCCGACCGACGCAAGGTAAGACAACCGGACGGTAATAACGGTCAGGTTGCGCCGAGTCGACTCAACCTCGACTTGCGGTTTGCCGAGGGCGTGGCACTATTGAGTCAAGTTCACTCAACTTGTGGTGCGGCCGCCTTCCGGGCGACCCGCCTGGCAGGTCGTCTGACCTGCTCACCCGTTACGAAGCGAGGAAGCGAACATGGCACGTGCGGTCGGCATCGACCTCGGCACGACGAACTCCTGCGTCAGCGTTCTCGAGGGCGGTGAGCCCACCGTCATCGCCAACGCCGAGGGCTCGCGGACGACTCCCTCGATCGTCGCGTTCGCCCGCAACGGCGAGGTGCTCGTCGGTGAGGTCGCCAAGCGCCAGGCGGTGACCAACCCCGACCGGACCATCCGCTCGGTCAAGCGGGAGATCGGCACCAACTGGACCGTCGACATCGACGGCAAGAAGTACACCCCGCAGGAGATCTCGGCCCGGACGCTGATGAAGCTCAAGCGGGACGCCGAGGCGTACCTGGGCGAGCAGATCGCCGACGCGGTGATCACCGTCCCGGCCTACTTCAACGACGGCCAGCGCCAGGCCACCAAGGAGGCCGGCGAGATCGCCGGCTTCAACGTGCTGCGGATCGTGAACGAGCCGACCGCGGCCGCCCTGGCGTACGGCCTGGACAAGGGCTCCAAGGAGCAGACCGTCCTGGTCTTCGACCTCGGTGGCGGCACCTTCGACGTGTCGCTGCTGGAGCTGGCCGAGGGCGTGGTCGAGGTCAAGTCGACGAGCGGTGACAACCAGCTCGGCGGCGACGACTGGGACCAGCGGATCATCGACCACCTGGTGAAGACGTTCCGCGGCGAGCACGGCATCGACCTCTCGCAGGACAAGATGGCCATGCAGCGGCTCAAGGAGGCGGCCGAGAAGGCCAAGATCGAGCTGTCCGCGGCCACCACCAGCAACATCAACCTGCCGTACATCACCGCCGGCTCGGCCGGCCCGCTGCACCTCGACGTGACGCTGAGCCGCGCCGAGTTCCAGCGCATGACGCAGGACCTGCTGGACCGCTGCAAGGGCCCGTTCGAGCAGGCCGTCAAGGACGCCGGGATCAAGGTCTCCGACGTCGACCACGTCATCCTGGTCGGCGGTTCCACCCGGATGCCGGCCGTCACCGACCTGGTCAAGCAGCTCACCGGCCGCGACCCGAACAAGGGCGTCAACCCGGACGAGGTCGTCGCCGTCGGCGCCGCCCTCCAGGCCGGCGTGCTCAAGGGCGAGGTCAAGGACGTCCTGCTGCTCGACGTGACCCCGCTGAGCCTGGGCATCGAGACCAAGGGCGGCATCTTCACCAAGCTCATCGAGCGCAACACCACCATCCCGACCAAGCGCTCCGAGGTCTTCACCACGGCCGACGACAACCAGCCGTCGGTGCTGATCCAGGTGTTCCAGGGCGAGCGGGAGATCGCGGCCTACAACAAGAAGCTCGGCACCTTCGAGCTGACCGGCCTCCCGCCGGCGCCGCGCGGCGTGCCGCAGATCGAGGTCACGTTCGACATCGACGCCAACGGCATCGTGAACGTGCACGCCAAGGACCTGGGCACCGGCAAGGAGCAGAAGATGACGATCACCGGCGGCTCCTCGCTGCCGAAGGACGACATCGAGCGCATGCGCCGGGACGCCGAGGAGCACGCCGACGAGGACAAGCGTCGCCGCGAGGAGGCGGAGACCCGCAACGTCGCCGAGGCGCTCCAGTGGCAGACCGAGAAGTTCCTCGCCGAGAGCGGCGACAAGCTGCCGGGTGAGAACCGTGACCAGCTCAACGAGGCGCTCGGCGAGCTGCGCAGCGCCCTCGGCGGGCAGGACATCGACAAGATCAAGGCCGCGCACGAGAAGCTGGCCCAGGTCTCCCAGCAGGCCGGTTCGCTGCTCTACGCCCAGCAGCAGGAGGGCGAGCCGGGTGCCCAGGGCGCTCCGGGCGCCGGTGCGGCCGGGCCGGGTGCCGGCGCCGGTGCGACCGGTGGCCCGCAGGCCGGCGGCGCCGACGACGTGGTCGACGCGGAGATCGTGGACGAGGACAAGAAGTGACCTTCGGTCCCCGGACACGACTCGCACGGCAGAGGGATGAGGTAACCGCATGACGGACAAGCCACGAGCGGCCGACCCGGGCTCCACCGGGTCGGCGCCGGGTGGCTCCGCGGGCGCCGGCAAGGACACCGGCGACGAGCCGCGGGTCGTCATCCGCGACAAGCGAAAGCTCGGCAAGGTGACCGAGGAACCCGCGAACGACGCCTCGGCCGCCGACGCCGCCGCCGACGCGCCCGCCGAGGGGCTGGTCGAGGAGGCCGAGGTCGTGGTCGACGAGATCGTCGGCGAGGCCGAGGTCTCCGGGCCGCCGGTGGTCGACTCGCCCGCCGAGCCGAGCGGGGAGAGCGGTGGCACGACGGCCCCGCTCGGGGCCGAGCTGGAGTCGCTCCGCTCCGACCTGGAGGAGCGCACCCGCGACCTCCAGCGGGTCTCGGCGGAGTACGCCAACTACCGCAAGCGTGTCGACCGCGACCGCAACCTGGTCCAGGAGCAGGCCACCGGCGGGGTGCTCACCGCGCTGCTGCCGATCCTCGACGACCTGGACCGGGCTCGCGAGCACGGTGACCTGGTGGGCCCGTTCGGCAGCGTGGCCGAGCAGCTCACCGGGGCGCTGGGCAAGTTCGGCCTGACCGCCTTCGGCGAGCAGGGCGACCCGTTCGACCCGACCCGGCACGAGGCGGTGGCCCACCAGACCTCCGCCGACGTGACCGAACCGACCTGCGTGCAGGTCATGCGCCGGGGCTACCAGCTCGGTGAGCGGCTGCTGCGGCCGGCCCTGGTCGCGGTCGCGGACCCGGAGTAGTGCCGACCCGTGACGTCCCGCCCGCCCCTGTCGGGCGGGCGGGACGACCGGGATTCGACCCGTGGAAGGGGGTGGACCGGTGAGTTCCAAGGACTGGATCGAGAAGGACTACTACGCCGCGTTGGGCGTGGACAAGTCCGCCTCCTCGGACGACATCAAGAAGTCGTACCGAAAATTGGCCCGGGAGTCGCACCCGGACCACAACCCCGGCGACACCGGGGCCGAGGAGCGGTTCAAGACCGTCTCCGAGGCGTACGCGGTGCTCGGCGACGAGAAGAAGCGGCGCGAGTACGACGAGATGCGGTCGCTCTTCGGCTCGGGGGCCTTCCGGCGCGGCGCCCGCGGCGCGGGCCAGCCCGGCGGCGCGCCGTTCGACGTCTCCGACCTGTTCGGCGGCGGTGGCGCCGGCGGCGCCGACAACCGGTTCGGCGGCGGTGGCTTCACCGACCTGTTCAGCACGATCTTCTCCGGCGGTGGCGGTGGAGGCGCGGCCCGTCCGCGCGGCCCGGCCCGCGGCCGGGACGTCGAGGCCGAGGTGGCGCTCGACTTCTCCGACGCGGTCCGCGGCGTCACGCTGCCGCTGACCCTGCGCGCGCCCGGGGTCTGCGACACCTGCCACGGCAACGGCGCGAAGCCGGGCACCCAGCCGGTCTCCTGCCCGGTCTGCCACGGCGCCGGGGTCACCACCCGCAACCAGGGGTCGTTCAGCTTCTCCGAGCCGTGCCGCAACTGTCAGGGCGTCGGCACGATCGTCGAGGAGAAGTGCCCGGAGTGCCACGGCACCGGCGGGGTCACCAAGACCCGCACGTTGACCGTGCGCTTCCCGGCCGGGGTGGCCGACGGGCAGCGGATCCGCCTGGCGGGTCGGGGTGAGCCCGGTGAGCGGGGCGGCCCGGCCGGGGATCTGTTCGTGCACGTGAAGGTCCGCCCGGACGAGCTGTTCGGGCGCACCGGGGACGATCTCACCCTGAACGTCCCGATCACGTACGCCGAGGCCGTGCTCGGCACCGACCTGCGGGTCCCGACCCTGGACGGCACCGTGACGCTGCGGGTGCCACCGGGTACTCCCGCCGGACGGGTGCTGCGGGCCCGGGGCAAGGGCGTCGTACGCAAGGACGGCCGCGCCGGTGACCTGCTGGTCACGCTGGACGTGGTGGTCCCGGCGACGGTGTCGGACGAGGCGCGGGCGGCGCTGGAGACCTTCGCGGCGCAGACCCCGCCCGCCGCGCGGGAACATCTCGAAGCGCGGGTACGTCGATTCAGTTGACGGCGGCAGCGGAGGTGAGCGGGCATGTCGGAGGAGTACGTCGGGTCGGGTGACCCGGCCTACGAGGCCAAGATCTTGATGATCTCGGTGGCCGCGCGGATGGCGGGCATGCACCCCCAGACGCTGCGCCAGTACGACCGGTTGGGCCTGGTGCAGGCCGGCCGGGCGGCCGGTGGCGGCCGGCGGTACAGCGTCCGGGACGTGGTGCTGCTCCGCGAGGTGCAGCGCCTCAGCCAGGACGACGGGATCAACCTTGCCGGGGTGAAGCGGATCATCGGGCTGGAGCGGCTGCTGGAGGAGGCGCAGCAGCGAGTGGCCCGGCTGGAGGCGGAACTGGACGCCGCATACCGGCGGATCACCGAGCTGGAGTCGCTGGGCGGCTTCGCCCGCGGCGACCTCGTGCCGACCAACCGCACCTCCACCGCGCTCGTCGTCTGGCGTCCGCGCCGCGCCCCCGACCGCTGACGCTCGCGGCTCGCTCCGCTGAAGGCCGGCACGCGCCCCACTGTCCCGGGGCCCGTGCCGGCCTTCTGCCTTCCTTGTAGCGGCTCTCGGGCCGCTTCCGCCCCCGCTGCTGCCGGGCCTCACACGCCACGGGTGTCTCCCGGGCCGCTGAGATCCGGGGCCGTCCACCCGTGTCGGTCCGCGCGGAGGTTGCGGAAAGTGGGAGTGCGGCGGCGCGGGTTCCACTACGCTTTCGATCAGGGATAAATGCCCCGAAACGGAATCCGGGCTGGCGGGGGGAGCCATGGCGGAACCGGCGAAGAAAGTAGCGGAACGGGCGGAAGAACGGCTGGAGAAGGTGGCCGAGAACGTCAAGGAGCGGTTCGACCGGGTGACCGAGGGCCGCTTCAGCGACAAGGTCAAGGAAGGGCGGTTCGCCGACCAGACCGACCACGGAGTGGACCGGGCCAGGGACGACGAGCGCCGGAAGAAGCAGGGCGGATCGACCTGACGACGATCCGCCGACGTGCGGGCCGGGACCCACGGGGGGTCCCGGCCCGTTCGCCATGTCGTGCGGCCGCCCACCCTGCCCACGAGCGGAACGGCATGGGTGTGTCAGGGCCGGGCCGGCACCCACCGCGTTCCACTCGGGCCCCACTTCGGCCGTGGGTGGAGCGGCATGGGTGTGTCGTGTGCTCATGAGGTTCCCCCGACCGTCGGACGACCCGCTCAAAGGAGGCGCCCCCGACACGACGCCCCGCGACGCAGCTCTCACCTCCCCGCGCAGCCCGCACGACCACCCCCCACCCCGCTGACGCCCGAAGCCTGACCAGGTGGAAGCGCACGCCAGCCGGTTGATCAAGGACTTTCTGTCGGAGTCGATCTCCAGGGCGCCGCAAACTCCTTGATCAAGCCCGAGGAGTGCTCGGGTGGGCGGCCGAGTGGTGGGAGCGGGTCGATCATGAACCTGGCGGCATCGGGTGGAGATCGACAAGGCGGTCAACTTCATGATCACCGCTTCGGGGGCGCGGGCCGCCCGCCCTCAGCGTCGATCTTGGAGTTGTGGCACCTCGTTCATCGCCGCAAAGGGGATGTTTTGGGCGCCACAAGTCCAAGATCGGCAGGGCAGAGCAGGGCTAGAGGCGGCGGTTCTCGCGGACCAGGCCGCCCTCGCACCAGTCCCGGTAGACGAAGAGGTCGGGGCGGGCGAGCAGCACCCGGCTGTTGTGCGCCCAGTTGCGCATCAGGTCGTCGCCGGCCCGCTCGGCGTGCTCGACCAGCTTCCGGAAGCGCCGTTTCGGGTGCGCCCGGAAGTTCGTCCGGATGCCGTCGGCGGCGTAGATGTAGAGGCAGTGCAGCGCGAACCGGCGGGCCGGGCAGTTCTGGTCCATGGCCAGGTCGAACAGCGTCTGGACCAGGTGGTCACCGGCGACCAGCAGGTCCCAGTCCGGCGGCATGGAGGTCAGCGGCACCGAGTCCGGCTGGTAGGCCCAGGCCCGCAGCTCGGCGGGCGAGGGGTCGACCGGGTTGGCGAAGCCGTGGAACGTCTCTTCCTGCACGCTCACCGGCCGACCTTCCGCAATCGCTGGCGGGGGCGCTGGCCACCCGCAGATGCTGCCTGCTGGGGCGACACGTTAACGCGGTTGGGCGGAGCAGTGGTAGACCTTCCCGGGATCAATTTGACAACCGTTGGCCGGGCCGGGCCGCTGAGTCGCGACTCCGGCCCGGCCGAGGTCAGTCGCCCACCCGTACCTGGGCCGCGGCCCGGGTGGCGGCGGCGCGCTGGCGCAGCCACTGCTTGAACCACGGCGTGTCCGGCAGCCGGGCGAGCAGCGGCCCGGTCACCACCGTGATCAGCACGTACGCCGTGGCGAGCGCGGCCAGCTTGGGCTCCACCGGGTAGATGGCCGAGACGGCCAGCCCGGCGATGACGATGGAGAACTCGCCGCGCGGGGTGAGCGCCAGGCCGGCCCGCCAGCGGCCGGGCTCGGCGATCCCGGCCCGACGGGCGGCCAGGTAGCCGGTGGCGACCTTCGTCGCCATGGTCACCACGGCCAGCAGCAGCGCGGGCAGCAGCACCGGCGGCATGTCCAGCGGGTTGGTGACCAACCCGAAGAACACGAAGAAGACCGCGGCGAAGAGGTCCCGCAGCGGCGAGAGCAACTGGGTGGCGTGGTGCGCGACCGGGCCGGACAGCGCGATGCCGACCAGGAACGCGCCGACCGCGGCGGAGACCTGGAGCTTCGCCGCGAGGCCGGCGACCAGCAGGGTCAGGCCGAGCACCCCGAGCAGGAGCGCCTCCGGATCCTTGGCGGAGAGCGCGGTGGAGATCAGGTGGCCGTACCGGATCGCCACGGCCAGCACCACGACCACGGTGAGCACCGCGACGGCGAGCGCGAATCCGCCCTTCACCAGGCCGACCCCGGCGAGCAGCGCGGTGACCAGCGGCAGGTAGAGGGCCATCGCCAGGTCCTCGATCACCAGGACGGAGAGGATCACCGGGGTCTCCCGGTTACCGACCCGGCCCAGGTCGCCGAGCACCTTGGCGATCACGCCCGAGGACGACACCCAGGTGACGCCGGCGAGCACCACGGCGGCCACCCAGCCCCAGCCGAGCAGCAGCGCGAAGGCGAAACCGGGCAGCGCGTTGAACACCGCGTCGATCAGTCCGGCCGGCGCCGCCGACCGGAGGTTGCCCACCAGTTCGTTGGCGCTGTATTCCAGGCCGAGCATGACCAGCAGCAGAATCACGCCGATCTCCGCCCCGACGGCGAAGAACTCCTCGCTGGCGTTCAGCGGCAGCAGGCCACCGTGGCCGAACGCGAGGCCGGCGAGGAGGTAGAGCGGGATGGGCGAGACGCCGACACGACGGCTCAGCCGGCCCAGCAGGCCGAGCAGGAGCAGCAGCGCCCCGACCTCGATGAGCAGGATGGTGGTTTCGTGCATACGCGTCAGCCGTCCGGATCGGTCTCGGCGAGGATCGCTGTCACGCCGTCGAGACCCTGACGGGTGCCGACCACGACGATCACGTCGCCGGATTCGAACCGGAAGGTGGGGTCGGGCGAGACGTTGACCTCGCCCTGACGCAGCACGGCCACGATCGACGCGCTGGTCCGGGTGCGTGCCTTGGTGTCGCCGAGCCGCCGACCGACGTACTTGGAGCCGGCCGGGATCACGATCTGCTCGGTCAGCAGCCCGGCGGCCTGCTCGCGCAGGCCGGAGAGCTGACCCAGCATCAGCGACGCGCCGAGGATGTCGGCGAGCGCCTCCGCCTCGTCGTCGGTCAGCGGTATGTCGTGCTGACAGGAGTCGGGATCGTCCGGGTCGTAGAGGACCAGGTCGCGGCGGCCATTGCGGTGGGAGACCACGCCGAGCCGGCGGCCGGATTCCGTCATGAGGTCATGACGTACGCCGATCCCGGGTAAGGCGGTCTGTTCGACACGTACTCGCACGCGGGTGAGGCTACCTCTGCCGGGCACGTGGTGGTCGGCGGGCCGCGTCACCTCCCGGAGACTCCCGTCGATTCGGGCTCCGGCTCCGACCTGGCCCGGGCCAGGATGCTCGGTCGCACGGCCGGCCAGTCGCTGGGTTTCCTCGCCGTGGTCGAGTTGGGCGGGATCACCGTCTCGGCCGAGGACGACCAGTGCGTACGCCACTGGGTGTTCTGCGACCGCAAGCTCGACGGCGGCCGGCGCTGCGTGCTGCGCGCCGACCACGTGACGCCCTGCGCCGCACGCCTCCCCGGACGCCGAAGTCGCTGACGACTGGGTGCACCTGTCGTCGCCCCAGCGACAACAGGTGCACCCAGACACCGGGCCGGTCAGCGGAGCCCGGCGAAGAACTGCCGGATGTCGCCGACCAGCACGTCGGTCGCCTCGTGCGCGGCGTAGTGCCCGCCGACGCCACCGGGCTGCCCGGGCCCGGCCTGGAAGGCGTGCCAGCTGACGATGTTGGTGTGATCGCGGTCGGCGAACCGGCGGATGGACTGGAAGTCGCCGGGGAACATCGCCAGCGCGGTCGGCGCCGTCGTCGGCCCGGTCGGCTGCTCGGCGGCGTGCGCGTCCTCCCAGTAGAACCGCATCGCCGAGGCGGCGGTGCCGGTGAACCAGTAGATCGCCACGTGGGCCAGGACGAAGTCCGGGTCGAGGCTCTCGTCGAGCAGTTGGGCGTTCCAGGCGAGCAGGCCGACCGGCGAGTCGGCCAGCGCGAACGCGAGGGTCTGCGGCTGCTGGCTCTGCACCTGGTTGAAGGAGAACTTGTTGTCGTAGAACCACTGGAGGTGCCGCAACGCGGCCTGGTCGGCCTCGGTCAGCTCCTCGAACTCCGCCGGGTCGCCGGACGGGAACGAGAAGAGCTGGGTGACGTGCACGCCGAGCACGTGGTCGGGGCCGAGCCGGCCCAGCTCGGGCGAGACCATCGAGCCGGCGTCGTTGCCGACCGCGCCATACCTGTCGTAGCCGAGACGGGCCATCAGCTCGGCCCAGGCCCGGGCGGTGCGGAAGCGGTTCCAGCCGGCGCTGCGGGTCGGGCCGGAGAAGCCGAAGCCGGGCAGCGACGGGATCACCAGGTGGAACGCGGGCGCGTCCGGGTCGGTCGGCTCGGTGAGCGGGGTGATCACGTCCAGGTACTCGACCACGGAGCCGGGCCAGCCGTGGGTGAGCACCAGCGGGGTGGCGTCCGCCCGGGACGACCGGACGTGCAGGAAGTGGATCTCCTCGCCGTCGATCTCGGTGACGAACTGTGGGTGGGCGTTCAGTCGGGCCTCAACCGCCCGCCAGTCGAACTTCTCCCGCCAGTAGGTCGCCAGGGTGCGCACCCGGTCGGTCGGCATTCCGTAGGCAGTGCCGCCGTCGGGCAGCTCGTTCGGCCAGATGGTCCGGTCGAGCCGGTCGGCGAGGTCGTCGAGGGCGTGCTGGGGGACCTCGACGCGGAACGGGCGGAGAGACATGACGGCTCCTTCAGAACGGAATGCTTCGTTCCGTTTCACAGTAGCAGAGCGGAACGATCCGTTCCACTGGTATCGTCGACGCATGCCGAACCCGACCGAGAACCCGCCGCTGGCCGGCCGTCGCGCGCAGGCGGCGCGCAACGACGCCACGATCCTGGCCGCCGCCCGCGCGGTCTTCCTGGACGACCCGAAGGCGCCCATCGCCGCCGTCGCCGAGCGGGCCGGCGTCGGCATCAGCGCCCTCTACCGGCGGTACGCCGGCAAGGAGGACCTGCTGCGCAAGCTCTGCCACGACGGGCTGCTCCGGTTCGTCGCGGCAGCCGAGGAGGCCGCCGCCGAGTCGGACGACTGGGCCGCGCTCGCCGGCTTCCTGGAGCGGGTCGTCGACGCCGACGTGCACTCGCTGACCGTGCACCTGGCCGGCACCTTCACCCCGACCGAGGAGATGGGCCGGGCCGCGGTGCGGGCGAACGAGTTGGTCGACGGGCTCGTCGGGCGGGCGCGAGACGCCGGGCGCCTCCGACCGGACGCGGTGACGCAGGACGTCGGACTGCTGCTGGAGGGGTGCGCGGCGATTCGCGTACCCGATCCGGACCGGACCCGGGAATTGCGTCGCCGCCATCTCGCGGTGCTGCTGGCCGGCCTGGCCGCCCCGGGGCCACCCCTGCCCGGGCCGCCGCCGGCCGCCGGAGAGCTCGACTGGCGGTGGCGATCGACAGGTAAGTGACTCGGGTCACACCGCTGGAGTTGAGCGGAATAGACTCAAGTCTGGTTGTGTCGTTCCCAGTGGACACGCCGATCCCGGGGGAGCCCATGAACACGGAACGTCTCACCACCAAGAGCCGCGAGACCATCACCGGTGCCGTCGCGCTGGCGAACCAGCGCGGTCACGCCACCGTGGAGCCCTGGCACCTGCTGCTGTCACTGCTGGACACCGACGGCTCGACCGCCGCGGGCCTGCTGCGCGCCGTCGGGGCCGACCCCGCCGAGCTGCGCCGGGTCGCGCTGCGCTCGGTCGACGCGCTGCCCGCCGCGCGCGGCTCCAGCCTCGCCGAGCCGACCCTGGCCCGCGAGTTCGTCAACGCCATCGGCGCCGCCGAGCAGATCGCCCGGCCGCTGGGCGACGAATACACCTCCACCGAGCACCTGCTGGCCGGGCTGGCCCGGGTCGGCGGCGCGGTCTCGGTCGCGCTGAAGAACTCCGGCGCCACCGAGGAGAACTTGGTCGCGGCGTTCCCGACCGTCCGCGGCGGCGACCGGCGGGTCACCACTGCCGACCCGGAGCAGACCTACCAGGCGCTGGCCAAGTACGGCGTCGACCTCACCGCGAGCGCCCGCGACGGCAAGATCGACCCGGTGATCGGCCGGGACTCGGAGATCCGCCGGGTGATCCAGGTGCTGTCCCGGCGCACCAAGAACAACCCGGTGCTGATCGGCGAGCCGGGCGTCGGCAAGACCGCCATCGTCGAGGGCCTGGCCCAGCGGATCGTGGCCGGCGACGTGCCGGAGTCGCTGCGGGACAAGAAGCTGGTCTCGCTCGACCTCGGCGCCATGGTCGCCGGCGCGTCCTACCGCGGGCAGTTCGAGGAGCGGCTGAAGTCCGTCCTGGAGGAGATCAAGAACTCCGACGGGCAGGTCATCACGTTCCTCGACGAGCTGCACACCGTGGTCGGCGCCGGCAAGGGCGAAGGCTCGATGGACGCCGGCAACATGCTCAAGCCGATGCTGGCCCGTGGCGAGCTGCGGATGGTCGGCGCGACCACGCTCGACGAATACCGCGAGCACATCGAGAAGGACCCGGCGCTGGAGCGCCGGTTCCAGCCGGTGCTGGTCGGCGAGCCGACCATCGAGGACACCATCGGCATCCTGCGCGGGCTCAAGGAGCGCTACGAGGTGCACCACGGCGTACGGATCACCGACGCCGCGCTCGTCGCCGCCGCCGCGCTGTCCGACCGCTACATCACCGACCGGTTCCTGCCGGACAAGGCCATCGACCTGGTCGACGAGTCCGCGTCCCGGCTGCGCATGGAGATCGACTCGCGGCCGGTGGAGGTGGACGAGATCGAGCGGGCGGTGCGCCGGCTGGAGATCGAGGAGATGGCGCTGGCCAAGGAGCCCGACGCCGCCTCCGCCGAGCGCCTGGAGCGGC
This sequence comes from Micromonospora sp. WMMC241, assembly GCF_027460165.1. Taxonomy (NCBI): domain Bacteria; kingdom Bacillati; phylum Actinomycetota; class Actinomycetes; order Micromonosporales; family Micromonosporaceae; genus Micromonospora; species Micromonospora sp. WMMC241. The sequence continues at coordinate 6,406,678 of NZ_JAPZBF010000001.1, read as the reverse complement.
TGCGCAAGGAGCTGGCCGACAAGCGTGAGCAGCTCACCGCGCTCTCCGAGCGCTGGCAGACCGAGAAGAGCCACATCACCAAGCTCTCCACCGCCAAGGAGGAGCTGGAGCGCCTCGGCGGTGAGGCCGAGCGGGCCGAGCGGGACGGCGAGCTGGAACGCGCCGCCGAGCTGCGGTACGGCCGGATCCCCGCGCTCCAGGGTGAGCTGAAGCAGGCCGAGGAGGAGCTGGCCCGGCTCCAGGCCGACGGCGCGATGCTCAAGGAGGAGGTCGGCGCCGACGACATCGCGGCAGTGGTCGCCTCCTGGACCGGCATCCCGGCCGGTCGGCTGCTGGAGGGTGAGACCGCCAAGCTGCTGCGGATGGAGGACTCGCTCGGCTCCCGGGTGGTCGGCCAGGCCGAGGCGGTCGGCGCGGTCTCCGACGCGGTCCGCCGCGCCCGCGCCGGCGTCGCCGACCCGGACCGCCCGACCGGCAGCTTCCTCTTCCTGGGCCCGACCGGTGTCGGCAAGACCGAGCTGGCCAAGGCGCTCGCCGAGTTCCTCTTCGACGACGAGCGGGCCATGGTCCGCATCGACATGAGCGAGTACGGCGAGAAGCACTCGGTGGCCCGGCTGGTCGGTGCCCCGCCCGGTTACGTCGGCTACGAGGAGGGCGGCCAGCTCACCGAGGCGGTGCGCCGCCGGCCGTACTCGGTGATCCTGCTGGACGAGGTGGAGAAGGCCCACCCGGACGTCTTCGACGTGCTGCTCCAGGTGCTCGACGACGGCCGGCTCACCGACGGCCAGGGCCGCACTGTGGACTTCCGCAACGCGATCCTGATCCTCACCTCGAACCTCGGCTCGTCGGTGATCAGCGACCTCACGCTGACCGAGGAGGAGCGGCGGGAGGGTGTGCTCGCGACGGTCCGGTCGCACTTCAAGCCGGAGTTCCTCAACCGGCTCGACGACATCGTGGTGTTCGCCGCGCTCCAGGGCCAGGACCTGCGGGCGATCGTCGACATCCAGCTCGACCGGCTGCGGCGCCGGCTGGCCGACCGCCGGCTGGGCCTGGACATCACCGACCCCGCCCGGACCTGGCTGGCCGAGCACGGGTACGACCCGATCTACGGTGCCCGGCCGTTGCGCCGCCTGGTGCAGTCGGCCATCGGCGACCGCCTCGCCAAGGCGCTGCTGTCCGGCGACATCCGCGACGGCGACACCGTCCGGGTGGACCTCGCGGACACGAAGGAGTCCCTGACGGTCACCCCCGCCTGACCCCAGTCCGTCGATCATGAAGTTGTTGCCGCGACACGCCGGTGCCGGCGGCAACAACTTCATGATCAACAGCGTCGGGGTCGGCCGCGGCGGGCACTAGGAGGGCATGTTGGGGCTGGGGAAGAAGGATCGCGAGCTGGACGCGGCGATGCGGGAACTCGCCGGGGCGGACACGGTGGCGTTCGGCGGGGTCGGGTTCGCCGGCCAGATCCTGCCGGCCACGGATGCGTATCGGCACGTCGAGCGGGCGCTCGCCGACCATCCGGAACAGGCTCGGAAGAAGGTCGACCGGCTGCTCAGGGACGGCACGCCCGCCGGCAAGGCGTACGCGGCGACGTTGCTGGAGGCGGTCGACCCGGCCGCCGGGCGGGACGCCTGGGAGCGGCTGCGCGGCGACGACGGCGAGTTCACCACGTTCAGTGGTTGCGTGATGGGTCGGACGACGCTGCGCGAGTACGCCGCCGAGCGCCTCGCCGGCGGCTGACCGTAGCTGATCACACACTCAGCGAACAGCACTTCAGGCAAGGTGCGCGGGGTTGTTACCGTCTCCGCCGATGCACGTTGGGGGAGGCGAGTCGTGAACGGTTCGTTGGCGTACGTGGTGGCCACGCTGGGGTGTCTGCTCGGGGTGGCCGGTGTGGTGATCGCCGTGATCGCCCTGCGCAGGTCCCGGTCGGCGACCCGTCCGAAGGCGGCGGCGCCCGGTGACCCGTTCCGGGACTCCGACGCGGACGCGTTGCGCGGTGACCCGCGCGCGCTCAAGCCCGGCGACATCGTCGAGATCCGCCAGGTGCCCTACACCGTGCGCGGCTCGGTGCACCTGGTCGAGGGCGGTTGGAGCTGGGCGGAGCACCTGCTCGACGACGCGGGCGGGGTGAAGCGCTGGCTCTCCGTCGAGGCGGAGCCGGACCTGGAGATGGTGCTCTGGGCCAGCGAGCCGGGGGCCACGATCACGCCGGGCGCACCGACGCTGGAGATCGCCGGTCGTCGCTACAACTGGGACGAGTCCGGTCAGGCCCGCTACACCGCGACCGAGGGCACCGGGCTCGACCCGCGCGGCACCATGCGCTACCACGACTACCAGGCGCCCGGCGGGGCCCGGCTGTCGTTCGAGGCGTACGGCGAGGCCGGCTGGGAGGTGAACCTCGGTGAGGAGCTGCGCCGTGCCGAGGTGATGATCTACCCGCAGGGCGGCCCGGACCAGGTGAAGTGAGCGTGCTCGTCGCCCTTCGGACCCCGTACGTCGACAGCCGCGCCGCCGACCTGAGCCTGACCCTCGGCGGCCCGGAACTGCCGGCGCTCGCCGTCCGCGACCTCGACCTGCCCGGCCGGCCACCGCTGCGGTTGCGCCTGCTCGGCGCCTCGCACCAGGTCGTCGCCGGCGCGCTGACCGAGACGGTCGCCTGCCTGCCCGGCCGCCGGCCGCACCTGCCGGACACCCTGCACGACGCGACCGCCGGCTACCGCTTCACCGCCACCGTGCTCCGGCCGGCGGGCGACGGCCTGCGCACCCGGGTCGCGGCGCTCCGCGCCGAGCTGGCCGGCGACCCGTACGCGCTGGTCGGCGTGTTTCCCGGCGACGAGGACGCGGTCACCGCGCTCGCCGTCGCGCCCGACCCGCCGGACGGCGCGGTCGCGTGGCGCACCTGGCACGCCTACCCGCAGACCAACGAGCTGGTCCTGACCGAGACGGTGGTGGAGGAGCTGTGACGTACCGACGGTGGTTCGTGGTGGGCGTGGCGGTCGCCGTCGTCGGCGCCCTGGTCGCCGCGTTCGCGATCTTCTACGGCAACTTCTCGCCCCGCGGCTACGTGCAGGACCACTTCTCCCGGGCGTCCGGGCGGGACATCGGCTCGCAGGCGGTCGCGTACACCTCGAACAAGTCGCCCAGCCAGGTGTCGAAGGAGATCACCGACACCTGGCAGCCGGCCGACCAGTACGTTGACGGCAGCGGCGTCTACCTGCGCTACGACGACGACTCGGTGGTGATCCTCCCGCTCGCGGTCGGCTCGGTGATCCTGCTGGAGCGGATGAGAACCGCATATCCCCGGTACCACGGCGTCGTCGGCAACAGCTGGGGCTGGGGCCGAGGCAGCACCGTCCGGGGCGGCGGCCCCGGCGCCGGCAAGTAGCCCGTCCGACCCCCTCACCCTGGAGTAGTCCCTGTGGAGCATCTCGTCACCGACCTGCTGGTCACCCTCGCCTACGGCGTGGTCGGCGTGGTCCTGATGGCCGTCGGTTACCTGCTGGTCGACCTGGCCACCCCCGGCAAGCTCCACGAGCTGATCTGGGTCGAACGCAACCGCAACGCCACGCTGCTGCTCGCCTCCAACCTGCTCGGCGTCGGCACCGTCGTGGTCGCCGCGATCGTGGCCAGCGACGACGACTTCGCGCTCGGGCTGGTCGGCGCCGCCGCGTACGGGATCCTCGGCCTGGTGATCATGGCGGCGGCGTTCGTGCTGCTCGACGTGGCCACCCCCGGCAAGCTCGGCGAGCTGCTGGTCGACCCGGAGCCGCACCCGGCGGTCTGGATCTCCGCCACCGTGCACGTCGCCACCGGCGCGATCATCGCCGCCGCGATCAGCTGATGACCGGAACGGCCGCCACCGCGAAGGCGAAGGACAAACGGAGTACGGCGGTGGTCTGGACCGTCGTGCTCGGGCTGTTCGTCGGCGTGCCCTGCGCCATCGGGATCGTCAACGGCGGCGAGAGCACCGACGTGCCCGCGCCGACGACCGAGCAGCGCACCGCCACCGTGCCGCTGCTGGCGTCCGCGTTCGAAGCCCAGGGCGTCTGCTACGGCTGGCGGCTCTACGACTGGAGCACCGAGATCAGCGTCGGCTCCAACCTGGGCGACGGGACGTCGGTGCGGGACGACCCACGCTGCCCGCGCTGGATCGAGGTCTCCGCCGCCGTCCGTTACACCTCCTCCAGCAGCGAGTCGCAGGACTCGGCGAGCATCGCCGTCGACGGTTCCCCCGACATCGAGCGGGCCGACCTGTACCCGATCGCCTCCGGGCTGGGCCGGTTCGGGCTGGACGACGACGCGTTCGTCGACGAGCCCGGCTGGGCGATCACCCGGGCGACCACCGTGCTGCCGCTGCTCGCCGCCGAGGTCGGCCTGGCCGACCCCGCCCCCACCGCCGCGCCCCCGGCGCCGTCCGGCACGCCGGCCCCGCTGCCGAGCGCCGGCAACGACCTGCTGCGGGACCGCAAGGGCTGGCTTATCACCGCCGCCGTCCTGCTCCTGGTCGCCGCGCTGTTCATCACGGTGGGCGTGCGGCAGCGCCGCCGGGCGACCGCTCCGGGTCGCGGCGCGGCGCCGGGCGCGCCCAGCGGGAGCGGTCGGCAGCCTCGGGGACCGGTGACCGCGCAGCGCCCCGGGGCGGGCGTCGCCGGGCGTACCCGGGAGGAAGCGTGACCGTCGACGTGCCCGCGCGGCCGCGGTGGCGCGCGGCCCGCGCGGCGGTCCTGCTCGCGGTCTTCGTCTGCGCGGCCTGCGGCCTGGTGTACGAGCTGGCGCTGGTCGCGCTCGGCAGCTACCTGATCGGCGACGCGGTCGGCCAGGCGTCGATCGTGCTCGGCGTGATGGTCTTCGCGATGGGCGTCGGCGCGTTGGTGGCGAAGCCGTTGCAGTCCCGGGCGGCGGTCGCGTTCGCCGCGATCGAGCTGACTCTGGCGCTGCTCGGCGGCCTCTCCGTGCTCGGGCTCTACGCGGCGTTCGCCTGGCTCGACCTCTACGGCCCGGCGCTGGTCGGCACCGCGTTCGTGCTCGGGCTGCTGATCGGCGCGGAGATCCCGCTGCTGATGGTGATGCTGCAACGCATCCGGGAGCAGTCCGCCGGCAGCGCGGTGGCCGACCTGTTCGCCGCCGACTACGTGGGCGCGCTGCTCGGCGGGTTGGCCTTCCCGTTCCTGCTGATGCCGGTCTTCGGCCAGCTCAAGGGCGCACTCGTGGTCGGCGCGGTGAACGCGGTCGCCGGCGTCGCGCTGGTCCTCACCGTGTTCCGCGACGAACTCGGTCGGCGGGCGCGGGTCGGCCTCTGCGCCGGCTCCGTCGTGGTCGGGCTGCTGCTCGGGTACGCGTGGGTCACCGCCGGAGACTTCGAGGTGACCGCCCGCCAGCAGCTCTACCGCGACCCGGTGGTGCACGCCGAGCGCAGCCGCTACCAGGAGATCGTGCTGACCCGGTCGGTGCGGGAGGTCGGCCACGCCGACACCGACCTGCGGCTGTTCCTCAACGGCGACCTCCAGTTCAGCTCCGTCGACGAGTACCGCTACCACGAGGCGCTGGTGCACCCGGCGATGCGCGGTCCGCACGGCGACGTGCTGGTGCTCGGCGCCGGTGACGGGCTGGCGGCGCGGGAGATCCTCAAGTACCCGGACGTGCGCTCGGTGACGCTCGTCGACCTCGACCCGGCCGTGGTGGCGCTGGCCCGCAGCGAGCCGCAACTGCGCGACCTGAACCGCCGGTCGCTCACCGACCCCCGGGTGCGGGTGCTCAACCTGGACGCGTTCGGCTGGCTGCGGACCGCCACGCAACGCTTCGACGTGGTGATCGCCGACCTGCCCGACCCGGACGAGACGGCCACCGCGAAGCTCTACACGGTCGAGTTCTACTCGCTGATCCGCCCGGTGCTGGCCCCCGGCGGGCGGCTCGTCGTGCAGTCCGGGTCGCCCTACTTCGCGCCCCGGTCGTACTGGTCGATCGAGCGGTCGGTGCGGGAGGCGGGCTTCGCCACCGTGCCCTACCACGTCGACGTGCCGAGCTTCGGCGACTGGGGCTTCGTGCTCGCCGCGCCCGGCGGAACCGCCCCCGAGCTGGCGCTGCCGGCCGACGTGCCGCCGCTGCGCTTCCTCACCCCGGCGGTGCTCGCCGCCGCCGCCACGTTCCCCGCCGACCGGGGCCGGGCCGACGTGCCGGCCTCGACGTTGTTGCAGCCCAGGGTGCTGGAGTACGCCCGCGAGGAGTGGCGCGGCTACTAGGTTTCGGAGCATGCGGTCACACCACCGGCTGGCCCGCCGGCTGCCGACCCGGGCGATCGACGCGGCCGCGTACCTCCAGGCGTTCGTGCTGTCCGGCGTGGTCACCGTGCTGGCCGTGCGGGCGTACCTCCAGGCCACCGACTACCCGCAGCTCGGCGGTGGAGGGCTGCACATCGCGCACGTGCTCTGGGGCGGCCTGCTGCTCGTCGTCGGCCTGGGGATCGCGCTGGTCTTCCTCGGCGGCGGCCCGCGCACCGCCGGCGCGGTGATCGGCGGCATCGGGTTCGGGCTCTTCATCGACGAGGTGGGCAAGTTCGTCACCGCCCGCACCGACTACTTCTACGCCCCGGCCGCCGCCATCATCTACGTCGCGTTCGCCCTGCTCGTCCTGCTCACCCAGGCGGTACGCGGACGCACCGGCCGGTCCCGGCTGACCCCGCCCGAACGCACCGCCAACGCGTTGGATGTGGTGCTCAGCGGGCTGCCGCGCGGGCTGACCGACAGGCGTCGCGCCGCCGTGCTGCGCCTCGTGCAGGGCACCGGGCCGGCCACCGAGGCGGCCCTCGTCCAACTCTTGGACGCGGTGCCCCGCCGGGAACCGCCGCCGGTGCGGTTCTGGCAGCGCGGCGCCGAGTGGGCCCGGCGACTCGCCGCCTGGGCGGTCAACCGGCGCTGGCTGGTCTGGCCGGTGGTGGTCTGGCTGGTCGCGGAGCCGCTGGTGACGGTGGTGGCGGTGATCCTCGACGGCGTGACCGGTGAGCTGGACCAGGAACGGGAATGGGGCGCGGTGCTCGGCGTCAGCGCCACCGCGCTGGTCACCGCCGTGCTGAGCCTGCGGGCGGCCTGGCTGCTGCGTCGCGACCGGACGCAGGCGTTCCGGCTGTTCAAGCTGGCGCTGCTGGTCGACCTGCTGTTCGGGCAGGTCTTCAACTTCACTGTCAACCAGTTCGGCGCGGTCTTCGCGGTCGCGCTGGACCTGGCGCTGCTCGGCGTGGTCACCGCCGAGCACCGGCGGCTGCGCCGCGCCGCCGACCGCTGAGCCCTTCTACCGTGCCCACCTGGCCCGGGATCGCTACGGTGGTCACCTGATCCAGGGAGGGAGAATCATGGTCGATGCTCCGGGCACCACGCCCCGCGCGCGTCCCAGTGTGGTGACGCTTTCCAGTTGGCTGCTCATTCTCGTCGCCGTCATCCAGGTGCTGAACCTGATCGTGACGCTGGCCGTCATCGGCAAGATCCGCGACGTGCTCAAGGACGCGTACGCCGGCACGTCGGCCGAGTCGGCAGGCGACCTCGCGTACGCCTTCACCATCGGCTCGTCGGTGCTGACGCTGCTGCTCGCGATCGGTCTGGTCGTGCTCGCGCTGCTGAACAACCGGGGGCGCAACGTCTCCCGGATCATCACCTGGGTGGTGGGCGGCATCCTGCTCTGCTGCACCGGTGGCAGCCTGCTCAACGGCGTCTCCGGCGGCATGATGGGCGGTGGCGGCAACGCCAACGGTGACTTGCCCAGCACGCAGGAGATCCAGCGCCGGCTGGAGGACGCGCTGCCGTCCTGGTACGCCCCGGTCAGCCTGCTGCTCGGCATCGTCGCGCTGCTCGCCCTGCTGGGCGCGCTGATCCTGCTGGCGTTGCCGAAGGCGAACGAGTTCTTCCGCAAGCCGAAGGCGGCCTGGGAGCCGCCGGTCCCGGGTGGCGCCTACCCGGCGTACCCGTCGGCCCCGGGCCAGTCCGCCGACCCGGGCTACCCGTCGACCCCGGGGCAGTCGGGCGACCCCGCGTACCCGTCGACGCCGGGCCCGTCGGCCACGCCGCCGACCGCACCCGGTGACCAGCCGCCGGCCGGGCCGACCGGTCAGCCGGGCGAGCGGCGCGACCCGGAGCCGCCACCCGGAAGTTGACCGCCGGATAACAGCGACGCCGACGATCCCTCCGAGTAGGTTGCTTGCCAACGCCTACCGGAGGGATCCGTCGTGTCGTACCCCGATCGGGCCGCGCCCCGCCGGCCGGCCACGGTCGTCGCGGCGGTGGCGGTGCTGCTGCTGATGGCGGTCGGCGCCGTGGCGTACGCGGCGACGAACCTGGCGGTGGCCGGCGGCACCGTCGAGAGATTCCGGGCCGCCGCGGCGGAAACCGACGCGGGCGGCGGCGACGTCGACCGGGTGGCCGGCCTGCTGCGCGGTTCGACAGTGCTGGCCGCCGTGCTCGGCGTGCTGGCGGCGGCGCTGCTGGTCGGGCTCGCGCTCGGTCTGTTCGCGGGTCGCCCCGGCGCGCGGGTGGCCACCTGGGTGGTCGCCGGGCTGGGCCTGCTCTGCGGCTGCTGCGGGCTCGCGGTGCTGGTCGGGCAGCGGGCCGCCCCGCTGCGGCTCGGCGCCGACGACCGGGTCACCGCCGACCTGCTGGGGCTGGTCGGCGACGCGTACCCGGCGTGGTGGATCCCGGTGAACGCGGCGCTGTCGGTGGCGCAGATCCTCGGCTACCTGGTGGTGGCCGCACTGCTCACGCTGCCCTCGGCCAACGCCTTCCTGCACCGCCACACGGCCGCGGCGGGTCGGCCGCCCGGTCCGCCGACCGGCTACGGCACGACCGCGTCCGGCGCTCCCGTGGCCGGGCCGACGCCCTGGGGCCCGCCGTCCGGCCTGCCCGCGCCGTCGGCGTCACCCTCGTCCGCGCCGCCGGTCTCGTCCGGCCCGGCGCCCGGGCCCACTCCACCCACTCCGTCGTCCGGTCCGGTGCCGCCCCCGTCCGTCCCGCCCGCGCCACCGGCCGGGCCGCCGTCACCCCCGGAGGACCGCGCATGACCGGCGCATCCCAGCCCGCCCGCCGCTGCGCCGTGGTCACCGGCGCCAGTCTGGGCATCGGCGAGGCGTTCGCGCGCCGGCTCGCCGCCGACGGCTGGGACCTGGTGCTGGTGGCCCGGGACTACGCCCGGCTCGACGCCCTGGCGACCGAGCTGACCGGGCGGCACGGCGGCGAGGTGCGGACGATCCCGGCCGATCTGTCCACGGACGACGGTTGCGCCGTGGTGGAGCGCCGGTTGATCGGCGGGCCGCCGGTGCATCTCCTGGTGAACAACGCCGGGATCAGCCTCAACACCCCGTTCGTGCGGTCGGCCGTTCCGGACGAGTCCCGGCTGGTGCGGCTCAACGTGCTGGCGGTGCTCCGACTGACCCACGCGGCGCTCGGTCCGATGATCGAACGGGGCGAAGGGGCAGTGATTAATGTCTCTTCGGTTGCGAGTTTCGGCGTCCCCATGCCGGGATCGACCTATTCGGCCAGCAAGGCGTGGGTGACGAATTTCAGTGAATCGATCGGCCAGTCGGTGGCGCCGCTCGGTGTGCGGGTGATGGCCCTCTGCCCCGGCTACACCCGCACCGGCAATCACGAGCGCGCCGGCATCGACATGTCGCGCCTGCCGGCCTGGGCCTGGCTGCGGGCCGACGAGGTGGTCGACGAAGGCCTGCTTGACCTGCGCAAAGGCAAGCTGGTGAGCGTTCCGGACTGGAAGTACAAGGTGGCCGTGGCCGGGCTTCGGCACGCGCCGAAGCGGCTGCTGCGGCGCTTCACGCGGGACACCCGGGGTCGGGTCGACCGGGCCCGCGACTGACCGGACACGGTGCGGGCGGCCGGCTCCGGGCGGCGGTGGACCGGGATGGACGGTCGCACAGCGTAGCCGGGCATCGCCACTCATCGGTCGCCCGCCGGGTGGACCGCGGTGGACCCCACGGACGGCGCACAGACTCGCGAAGTACGCTCTGTTGCCATGGGGGACCACGACGACCTGCGTAAATTCATCACTGACCTGGCCGTGGTCCACGGTCGGGTCGTGCTCTCATCGGGCCGCGAGGCGGACTGGTACGTCGATCTGCGTCGCGTCACGCTCCATCACCAGGCCGCCCCGCTGATCGGCCGGGTGATGCGCGACCTCACCGCGGACTGGGCGTACGACGCGGTCGGCGGGCTGACCCTCGGCGCCGACCCGGTGGCCGTCGCGATGCTGCACGCCTCGGCCGGCACGGAACGTCCGCTGGACGCCTTCGTGGTCCGCAAGGAGGGCAAGGCGCACGGCCTCCAGCGTCGCATCGAGGGGCCGGACGTGGCCGGGCGTCGCGTCCTGGCGGTGGAGGACACCTCGACGACGGGCGGAAGTGTGTTGACCGCCATCGAGGCGTTGCGTGCGGCCGGGGCGGAAGTCGTGGGTGTTGCGGTTATTGTTGATCGAGGTGCCGGCGACGCGGTGCGAGCCGCCGGATTGCCTTATCGGGCGGCCTATACGTTGGCTGACCTTGGCCTTGTGGCCTAAAAGTTTGCCGATTCGGATCTGCTGATATGCAGGCGGATCGATGCTGCTGGTGGAAGGATGGAATACGTGGGAACTGCGTTGGCTGAAATGACCATGCCTCAGATCTCGCCGCTTGCCGGCGAGCCGATCGAACGCGCCGATGCCGAGCGGCTGGCGGGGGTCCTCAAGGCCCTCGCCGACCCCGCCCGGCTGCGGCTGCTCAGCCTGATCCAGTCGGCTCCCGAGGGGGAGGCGTGCGTGTGTGACCTCACCGCGCCGCTCGGCCTCTCGCAGCCGACGGTCAGCCACCACCTGCGTATCCTCACCGAGGCCGGCTTGCTGGAGCGGGAGAAGCGCGGGGTCTGGGCGTACTACCGGCTGGTGCCGACCGCGATCGCGACGATCGCGGATCTGCTCACCCCGCCGCGGAAGCGGGCCACCAAGAAGGCTCGCTGACATCCCGGCTCGTCCGTGGACGGGCCGGCCGGGTCGAGGTCCCGACGCGATGACACGCGCGTCGGATCCGACGGACGTCCCGTCGGCGTGATCGGTGGCGTGCCAGGGGTGGCGCCATCAGTCACACGTCGACGTCCACGGTGCCTCGGTTCGACAGGTCATGCGCGAAGGCCGGCCCCCGCCCGGGAGCCGGCCTTCGGTGTCCCTGCCGGTCAGCGGCGGTGCTGACCGCCGTGCCCGTGCGGGTGGTCGTCGCCGTCGAGGGCGTCGCGGGCCGCGTCCACCGCACCGGCGGCGGTCGCCGCGGCGATCACCGCGACCGCCTCGCCGCGCTTGCGCGCCTTCCGGTCGCGGAGGAACTCGAAGAAGATCGGCAGCACCGAGATCAGGATGATCAGCGCGACCACCGGCAGGATGTACCGGTCGATCTTGTCGCCGATGGCGTCGTAGATCTGGCGGGCCAGCAGGTAGCCGATCAGCAGGATGCCGTCCACCCAGAGGACCGCGCCGACCACGTTCCACACGAAGAACTGCCGGGCCGGCATGCCGAGCACCCCGGCCACCGGGTTCAGGAACGTCCGCACGATCGGGATGAACCGAGCCAGCACCACGGCCTTGGCCGGGCCGAACTTCTGGAAGTAGTACTCCGCCTTCGCCACGTACTCCCGCTTGAACAGGCGGGAGTTGGGCTTGTCGAACATGCGCCGGCCGTAGCGCGCGCCGAGCCAGTGCCCGAGCTGGGCGCCGGCGATCGCGCAAATCGGGCCGCCGATCATCAGCCCGGCCAGCGAGAGCCGGGTGCCGTCACCGAAGATGGCGTCGGCCACCGGGGACGCGGCCACCCCGGCCAGGAAGAGCAGCGAGTCGCCGGGGAAGAAGAAGCCGACGAGCAGACCGGTCTCGGCGAACAGGATCGCCCAGACGCCGATCATCCCGAAGGTGTGGATGAGGTCCTTCGGGTCGAGCGGATTCAACGCCATGTTCTCGGAGATCATCCGGGTCTTCTCAGCTGTGTCCACGGCCACAAAGGGTACCCGGGCCCGGTCCGGCCGCGCGGCGGACCGGGCCACCTCCTCACAGCCGCGGGTCGACCGGTTCCGACTCGCAGGCGAGGATCGCGAAGACCAGCTCGTGCCGACGCCAGAGCGGGGCGTCCTCGGCCAACGCGTCCAGCGCGGCCAGACCCAGGCCGTGCTCACGCAGGGCCAACCCGCGCTTACGGCCCAGCGAACGCCGGCGCAGCGCGGCGAGCTGCGCCGGCTCGGTGTAGCCGGGACCGTAGATGATCCGCAGGTACTCCCGGCCCCGGCACTTGATCCCCGGCTGGAGCAGCGCACCCTTCGGCGAGCGCGCGGCCAGGCCCGCGTACGGCTTGACCACCATGCCCTCGCCGCCGGAGGCGGTCAGCGCCAGCCACCAGTCGGTCGCGGCCGCCACCGCCGCCTCGTCGGCCAGCTCCACCACCAGCCGCCGGGTCGGCGTGAAGAACTCCGGGTCGGCGGCGCGGAGCCGGTCCGCCAGCGCCAGGTGCCAGCCGTGGTCGCGGTCCGCGTAACTCACCCCGGCCCCGGCCAGCACCGCGAACGGCGCCAGCGTCACCCCGCGCAGCCCGTCGGTCGGCCCGACGTACGCCCGGTACGCCGCCGAGTACGCCGTCACCTCGGCCGCCCGATCGACCATCCGGGCCCGCAGCCCGTCCACCGGCAGCCCTCGCCCGGCAGCGGCGTCCACGGTGGCCAGCACCGCCGGCAGCGCCGCCCGGCCGGCCGCGCCGACCCCGGCGTACTGCTCGCGGATCAGCCCGCCGGCCTTCGCCGACCAGGGCAGCAGCTCCGCGTCGAGCAGCAGCCAGTCGGTGTCCAACTCGGCCCAGAGGCCGGCGGTGGTGACCGCCGCGCGGACCCGGGCCAGCAGCTCCTCGTCCAGCGGTGGACCGAAGAACGGCCGACCGGTACGGGTGTGCACGACACCACCGCCGAACCGGCCCGGCTCCCGCTCCACCAGCACCACGGCCCGCGAGCCCATGTGCTTCTCCTCGCAGACCACCCGGTCCACACCGGCCGCGCGGTAGTCGGCGAACGCCTCCGCCGGGTGCTCCAGGAACCCCTCCACGCTCGACGTCGAGCAGGGCGCCATCGTCGGCGGCAGCCACACCAGCCGGCCCGGGTCGACCGCGAACCGGCTCATCACCTCGAGCGCGGCGGCGGCGTTCTCGGCCGGCACGGTCAGCGACCCGTACGCGTGGGTCAGGTGCCGGCGACCGGTCACGTCGGCCAGGTCCAGCACGGTGTCCGGCCGCGTCGGCGTCGGCGGGACCAGCGGGCGGGCCGGCGCGTACCACTCCCGCTCGGCCGGCACCGCCACCAGTTCCTTCTCCGGGTAGCGCAGCGCGGTCAGCTTGCCGCCGAACACGCAGCCGGTGTCCAGGCAGATGGTGTTGTTGACCCACTCCGGCTCCGGCGTCGGCGTGTGCCCGTACACGACCATGGCCGAGCCCCGGTAGTCGCGCGCCCACGGGTAGCGCACCGGCAGGCCGTACTCGTCGGTCTCGCCGGTCGTCTCGCCGTACAGCGCGAACGACCGCACCCGGCCGGACGCCCGGCCGTGGTAGGCCTCCTTGAGCCCGGCGTGCGCCACCACCAGCCGGCCGCCGTCCAGCACGTAGTGGCTGACCAGGCCGTCGATGAACGTCTCCGCCTCGGCGACGAACTCCGCCGGCTCCGCGGCGAGCTGCGCCATCGTCTCGGCCAGGCCGTGGGTGAGCCGCACGTCCCGGCCGCGCAGCTTCCGCAGCAGCTTCTGCTCGTGGTTGCCCGGCACGCAGATCGCGTGGCCGGCCGCCACCATGCCCATCACCAGGCGGAGCACCCCGGGCGAGTCCGGGCCGCGGTCCACCAGGTCACCGACGAAGACCGCGGTACGCCCGGCGGGGTGCGTCGCGTCCACCGGGCGGCCGGCGTCGTCGCGGCGCAGCGCGTAACCGAGCCGGGACAGCAGCGCCTCCAGCTCGCTGCGGCAGCCGTGCACGTCACCCACCACGTCGAACGGGCCGGTCAGTTCCCGCCGGTCGTTGAACAGCCGTTCGTAGCGCACCTCGGCGGCGTCGATCTCCTCCACCCCGCGCAGCACGTGCACCTTGCGGAAGCCCTCCCGGGCCAGCCGCCCGTACGACTGCCGCAGGTCGCGCCGCATCCGGGTGAGCACCGGCCGGCCGTGCGTGCGGTCGGCGCGCGCCTCGGTGCGTTCCCACGCCACCGCCTCCGGCACGTCCAGCACGATCGCCACCGGCAGCACGTCGTGTTCCCGGGCCACCCGGATCAGCCCGGCCCGGGCGTGCGGCTGGAGGTTGGTCGCGTCCACCACGGTCAGTCGGCCCCGCCGCAGCCGGATGCCGGCCACGTGGTGCAGCGCGTCGAACGCGTCGGCGGACGCGGACTGGTCGTTCTCGTCGTCGGCGACCAGGCCGCGGAACATGTCCGACGACAGCACCTGGCTCGGCGCGAAGTGCCGGCGGGCGAACGTCGACTTGCCGGCGCCGGAGACGCCGACCAGCGCCACCAACGCCAGCTCGGGAATGTCCAGGACGGTCATCGGTCCGTCTCCTCCTTCCGGTCGTCGCGGGTGAACACCGCCATCTGGGTCGGGGTGCCCACCTCCGGGTCGTCGTCGCCGACACCGGTGATCGTGGCGGTGTAGCCGTGCGCCGCCGCCACCCGCTCCACCCAGGCGACGAACTCCGTCCGGGTCCACTCGAAACGGTGGTCGGTGTGCCGGAACCGGCCCGGCCCGAGCCCCTCGTAGCGGACGTTGTACTCCACGTTCGGGGTGGTCACCACCACCGTGCCGGGCCGGGCGTGGCCGAACACCGCGTCCTGGAGCGCCGGTAGCCGGGGCGGGTCCAGGTGCTCGACCACCTCCATCAGCACCGCCGCGTCATAGCCGCGCAGTCGGTCGTCCCGGTAGGTCAGCGCCGACTGGCGCAGCCGGATCCGCTCCCGCTGCCGCTCCGGCAGCCGGTCCAGCCGCAGCCGCCGGGCCGCCACGGCGAGCGACCGGTCGGCCACGTCGACGCCCACCACCTCGGTGAACCGCCGGTCGGCCACCAGCGCGGTGAGCAGCGCCCCGCCGCCGCAACCCAGGTCCAGCACCCGGCTCGCGCCACTGTCCCGCAGGGCGCCGAGCACCGCCTCGCGCCGGAGCACGGCCAGCGAGGCCCGGTGCTTCTCCGGGGTCCCGGCGCCGTCGGCGGCCGGTTCGACGCTGTCGTCGGCGGGCGGCTCGTCGGCCAGGCGCAGCTCGGTCAGGCGGGCCAGCGCCACGCCGGCCAGCGCCCGGCGGTGCGCCAGGTAGCGGCGGATGATCAGGCCCCGCTCCGGGTGACCGGCCAGCCAGCCGGAGCCGGCCCGCAGCAGCTTGTCCACCTCGTCCGGCGCGACCCAGTAGTGCTTGGCGTCGTCCAGCACCGGCAGCAGCACGTACAGGTGGTTGAGGGCGTCGGCGAGCCGCAGCGAGCCGGTGAGCGTCAGGTCCACGTAGCGGCTGTCACCCCACTCCGGGTACGCCTCGTCGAGCGGGATCGGGGTGGCCGTCACGGTCCAGCCGAGCGGTGCGAACACCCGTACCGCCAGGTCGGCGCCGCCGCGGCAACGCAGCACCGGCACCCGCACGGTGAGCGGGATCGCGGTGGCGGCCAGCTCGGGCCGGTCCCGGGACTCGCCGCGCAGCGCCGAGCGGAACACCTTGGCCAGCGCGGAGGAGAGCAGGCTGGAGGCCGCGTACGCGCGGTCGTTGACGTACTGCCCGAGGGTGAAGCCCTCCGGCGTGGTCGCCTGCCGGCGACCCCGGCCACCACCCAGCTTGAGCGGGTCCACCTCGACCAGCAGCGCCGCCGTGCACCGCGCCTCGTCCGCCTCGGGATAGAACACGTGCGCGGTGCCGGTGGGAAGGTCGAAGCTCTGCACGCGGTCCGGGTGCTTGACGAGGAGGTGGCCGAGGTCGGTGGCGGGGTGGTGGGTCGTGGTGAGGGTCAGCAGCACTCGGTTGATGTTCCTTGCTCTTGGCTGGTCTGTCGTGGGGGTTTCTTCGCGGGCTCCCCCGGAAACCTGTCGTGCTTGCGCTTCCACCGCCCGTGCTGCTTCTGGGGCTGGGTAGCCAGGTGCCCCGCCGACCGCTGGTCGACGGGGCACCTGGCTCGGTCGGGGGTCAGGCGACGAAGTGGGTCCTGCGGCGGCGGGAGACCACGTAGCCGGCGGCGCCGCCGGCGAGCAGCAGCGCGCCGATGCCGGCGATCAGGCCGGTGGAGGAACCGGTGATCGGCAGCGTGCCGCCGCCACCCTGGCCGCCCTCCGCGGCGCCGACGACCAGCGCGGCGGTGTCGTTCTTCGGGTTCAGGTCGGCGACCTGGCCCTTGTCGCCGAGGTCGAAGTGACGCAGCTCCACCTTGCCCGGCGCGCCGCCCGCCTCGACGATCTTCAGGCCGAAGGCGAAGACCGCCGCGTCACCCTTGTGCAGCACGTCGTACCACTCGCAGGAGTAGACGCGCGCGCCCGGCTCGCCGTAGCCCCCGGTCGGCTCCTCGAGGGTGCCCGGCGAGCACCCCTCGGGGGCCTTGACGACCTTCGCGCCGGCCGGAACGGTCACCTGGGCGATGGTGACGACCTCACCCGGCGTGAAGGTGTTGGCCATGGCCGGGCCGTTGTTCACGAAGCCGACCTCGGCGGTGACGGTGCGTCCGGGCGTACCCGGCAGTTCGGCGCCGGTGGCGGCGAGATCGGCCCGCTGGTTGCCGGTCACGTCGACCTCGACGGACGTGACGTTGTTGGTCGGGTCGTTGTCGGTCTGCCGCAGCGACCTGGCCTGCGCCGACGGGGCCGGCACCAGCGTGAGCGCGGACCCGCTGCCCGGCTGCCAGCCGTCCGGCGGCAGGACGTCCGCGGCGAACTCCTCGAAGTCGGCCCCGGTGAACCAGAAGGCCGAACCGTACTGGCGGCTCGGCGCCCAAGCGTCACCGGCGATCTTCAGGGCCGAGGAGCTGTCGACCTGCCGGGCCGCACCCGCCGGGATGTCGTCGTCGAAGCGGCACACGGTCAGCGTCGAGCCGAAGTCGACGACCGACGAGCAGTTGCGGTAGCTCGTGGTCGGCGTGAGCGTCGGCATGGTGGCCAGCAGCAGCACCGTCCCGTGCACGTCACGGTCGCCGATGTTCGCCACGCCGAGCGAGGTCCGGACCGTGGCGCCCGGGGCGCCGGTCAGGCCGAGCCGCTCCGGCGCCCGAAGGTCCACGCCCTCGCCGATCTCCACGGTCGACCGCGTGCTGACCGCCTTGCCGCCCTTGGGCGCCAGGCTCAGCAGCAGGTCGCCCTTGGCGCCCTCCGCGGCCTCGTCCTTCGCCTTGACGGTCAGGTCGAGCACGTAGTCGATGACGTCGGCGCCCTTGAGCTGGCAGGTGAGGACGCCCGCGGTGTCCGCGCACCCGGGCATCCGGTCGGTCAGGGTGACGTCGGCGAAGGCGTCGACCGCGCGGTGGTCGACGGTGACGGTGACGTCCTTCGGCAGCGCCTCGGTGAAGGCGTAGAGGGTGACCGCCTTGGCCGGACCGCCCGGCGCGACGATCGCGCCGTTGGCGTAGAGCAGCAGGTCGTCCGCGGGCGGCTCGGGGAGCGCGGGCGGGGCGGCGAGCGCGGGAGTGGCGGAGGCGGCGACGAACGCGCCTACGACGCCCAACCCGGCGAACCAACGCCGGGTGGAGTTGCTGAGCATGCGGGGGTCCTCCCGTGGGGGTGATCAGGTGGAGCCCGTGGATCTTAAAGATTCCTTAAGTCACCTGCTGTCCCGCATACCGAACATTGACCGAACGGTTGATCGACTTCGCCGGGCCGGTCAGCGGTAGTCGTCCTCGTCGGCGGTGACCACCCGGGCCTGCTCCATGGCGTCCCAGTCGTCGACCTCCAGGCCCCGGTGCGGCTCCCCGTCGACGTCGTCGCTGACCGGTGCGGCCTGCTCGACCGCGTCGGCCGGCTCCGCCTCGGGATCCCGCTCCTCCGGAGCGAGGTGGTCGCTCGGGGTGAAGTCCTCGTCGGGCTGACCCATCGTCCCTCCCTGCGTCTCGTGCGGGCGTCTTTCCCCACCGTACGGGCTGGTCCGGGCCACCGCTCGGAGCCGGGCGAACGGCCGAGTCGGCGATTGTCCCTCCCCGGGCGCGCGGCCGGTGCCAGGATGGTGGCGTGGGCTTCCTGATCCGGCTGGCGATCACCGCGGTCGCACTGTGGATCGCGACGCTGATCGTGCCCGGGGTGGAGGTGACCGGCCGCAACGGTGGCAACACGGTGTTCACCCTGATCGTGGTGGCGCTCGTCTTCGGTGTGGTCAACGCGGTGCTCAAGCCGCTCATCAAGGTGTTCGGCTGCGTGTTCTACCTGCTCACGCTCGGCCTGTTCGCGCTCGTGGTGAACGCCCTGCTGTTCCTGCTGACCGACTGGATCGCCGGCGTGCTGCGACTGCCGTTCCACGTCGACGGCTTCTGGGCCGCCTTCTGGGGCGCCATCGTGGTGTCGGTGGTGAGCTGGCTGATCAGCGTCGCCGTGCCGGACCGGCTGGAGGAGCGGTGAGCGGTGTCCGGGTCGGTTGTGCCCCGCGTTCGCTCCTACGGGATACTTCCCGCGGTGGACAGCGCGGTCCGGCGCACCCGAGGAAAGACGGCGGCCTGCACGGCCGAGAGCGGTAAGTAAGGAGCGTTCGACATGCCCATCGCTTCCCCCGAGGCTTACGCGGAGATGCTGGACCGGGCCAAGGCCGGCCGGTACGCGTACCCCGCGATCAACGTGACCTCCTCCCAGACGCTGAACGCGGCGCTCAAGGGCTTCGCCGACGCGGAGAGCGACGGCATCATCCAGGTCTCCACCGGCGGCGCGGAATACCTGTCCGGCCCGTCGGTCAAGGACATGGTGACCGGCGCGTCGGCGTTCGCCGCGTACGCGCACGAGGTGGCCAAGAACTACCCGGTGACCGTCGCGCTGCACACCGACCACTGCCCGAAGGACAAGCTGGACAAGTTCGTCCGGCCGCTGATGGCCATCTCCCAGGAGCGGGTCAAGAACGGCCAGGAGCCGCTGTTCCAGTCGCACATGTGGGACGGCTCGGCCGTGCCGGTGGCGGAGAAC
This sequence comes from Micromonospora sp. WMMC241, assembly GCF_027460165.1. Taxonomy (NCBI): domain Bacteria; kingdom Bacillati; phylum Actinomycetota; class Actinomycetes; order Micromonosporales; family Micromonosporaceae; genus Micromonospora; species Micromonospora sp. WMMC241. The sequence continues at coordinate 6,387,539 of NZ_JAPZBF010000001.1, read as the reverse complement.
CTTCAGATCGCCGAGCAGCTCCTCGCCGAGGCCGCCAAGGGCAAGATCGTCCTCGAGATCGAGGTCGGCGTCGTCGGTGGCGAGGAGGACGGCGTCGAGAACGCCATCAACGACAAGCTCTACACCACCGTCGACGACGGTCTGGCCATGGTCGAGGCGCTCGGCCTGGGCGAGAAGGGCCGCTACATGGCGGCGCTGACCTTCGGCAACGTGCACGGCGTCTACAAGCCGGGCAACGTCAAGCTCCGCCCGGAGGTGCTCAAGCAGATCCAGGACGCGGTCGGTGCCAAGTACGGCAAGGAGAAGCCGCTCAGCCTGGTCTTCCACGGCGGCTCCGGCTCGCTGCTGGAGGAGATCCGGGAGGCGCTCGACTACGGCGTGGTGAAGATGAACATCGACACCGACACGCAGTACGCCTTCACCCGCCCGGTCGCGGACCACATGCTGCGCAACTACGACGGCGTGCTGAAGGTCGACGGCGAGGTCGGCAACAAGAAGCAGTACGACCCGCGGGCGTGGGGCAAGCTGGCCGAGGCCGGCCTGGCCGCCCGCGTGGTCGAGGCCTGCGAGCACCTGCGCTCCACCGGCACCCGGATGAAGTAACCCGCTTCGCGGGTAAGGAGGGGCCCCTGTTAACGCGGCAGTTAACAGGGGGCCCCTCCTCTACCGGAGGCGTTAAGAGGGGGCCCCTCCTTTCACCGCACCAGGAGGGCGACCGCCTCGCGGACGTCGTCGGTGAGGTGGATCGTGCGGGACAGGTCGCCGAACGGGGAGCCGGCGAAGAGCGGCCGCAGCAGCGACTCCACCGGCAGCTCGGTGGTCCAGAACGCCCGGTCCAGGAAGACGTACGCGCCACTGGCACCGTCGGTGCCGTAGAACGTCTTCGTCGCCGCCTGGAACACCTCCTGCACGGTGCCGGCCCGGCCGGGCGCGAACACGATCCCGCCCCGGGCCAGCCGCAGGATGGTGTCCTCCCGGATGGCGTTGGAGAAGTACTTCGCAATCCGGCCGGCGAACAGGTTCGCCGGTTCGTGGCCGTACAGCCAGGTGGGGATGGCCAGGCCGCCGGAGCGGGCCCACTCGGTGCCCGGCGCCGCCGGGCGGGGCGTGGGCAGCGACGGGCCGTCCGCGTACCGCTTGCGCACCGCCAGCGCAGCCGCCGTGTAGCGGTCGTGGTCGGTGAAGTCCGGCGCGGCGGCCAGCACGTCGATCGCGGCGGACAGCTCCTCGGCCGGCCAGGCCGCGAGGAAGGCGCCGAGGTTCGCCGCCTCCATCACGCCCGGGCCGCCGCCGGTCACCACCAGGCGGTCGGCCCGCGCCAGCTCCCAACCCAGCACGGCCGCCATCCGGTACGCGGCGCTGCCGCGCGCCACCGCGTGCCCACCCATCACGCCCACCACGGACTGCGGCCCGTGCGCGGCCAGCCACGAGCGGGTGGCGTCGGCCAGCGCGTTGTCCACACCGTGGTCGTGCAGCCGCTGACCGAGCGCCTCGCGGACGTCGGGCAGCGCGCCGCCGTGCGCCCGGAAGTGCGCGTACACCCGGGTGTCGTACATCTCGGTGAACCCGCCCTCGGCGAAGCCGGCGGCCAGGTCGTCGGCGGTGTAGAGGTGGGACGGCTGGGTCGGGTAGGGCAGCCCGGAGAACGGCGGGACGACGTTGGCGCCCCGGAGGACCAGGTCCGCGCCCACCTCGCGGCCGGCGAACCGGCAGCCCACGAAGAGGGTGCCGGCGACGTCGACGTCGCGCAGGTCGGGGACCGGGTCCAGGTCGAGGCGGAGGCCCTGCACGGTCACGCCGGCGAGGGTCCCCTCGGTCAGCCGCCGGTCGAACTCGACACGGGTCTCGACTTCGTTGACGTGCGGGGCGTGCGGCTCGATGACGTCCGCGGGTGGTGGGGTCGGCACCGGACCATCCTGCCCCGACCCGGCAACCTCGCAAACCCGGGCGGTACGGACAGGAGCCCGGCGGGCACGCCGCCGGGCTCCTGCGTAACCGGTTCCTGGGGAGGCTCCGGATCTGTAGTTGTAGTGCAATTTCCATGCCGGCGGCATGGGCCGCGGGTACGTCTGGTCCCACCGCAGGCGTGACGAAACCCTCAGCCGTTCAGCCGACGGGCCGGCCCGACCCCCTCGCGCGGCCGGGGGCGAAGCGGGTTGAATGGGGCGATGCAGAACCTGTTGCCTGAGCCACCGGCCACCCTGCTCCCCGTCTCCGAGGAGGCCGACGCCGCGCTCGCCGCCGCGGCCGAGCAGGGCACCGAGGACGCGTACGCCGAGGTCGCGGCCCGCTTCCCGACCTACAGCGCGGCCTGGGGGGCGCTGGCCGGCCGCGCGCTCACCGCGGGTGAGGTCGTCCCGGCCTACGCCTACGCCCGCACCGGTTACCACCGGGGCCTGGACCAGCTGCGCCGCAGCGGCTGGAAGGGGCACGGCCCGGTGCCCTGGTCGCACGCGCCCAACCAGGGCTTCCTCCGCTGCCTCTACGTGCTCTCCCGGGCTGCCGGCGAGATCGGCGAGGCGGACGAGGCGGCCCGCTGCGCCCAGTTCCTCCGCGACTGCGACCCGGCCGCCGGGGACGCGCTGGCCAGCGACTGACCCGTCCGACGACGGCCGGCCCCACCACCGGGCCGGCCGTCGTGCCGTCTCCTACAGCCCTTCCGCCACCGACGCGGCGATCTTCAACCAGGCGTCGCGGGTGGCGGTGGAGAGCTGGCCGTAGCGCAGCGGCTCGCCGGTGTCGATGAGCCGCTCGTACGGCGCCAGCAGCACCGCCCGGGTGCGGGCGGCGAAGTGGGCCTGGATGGCCGGCAGGTCGATCTCCTTGCGGGACGGCGGCATCGAGACCACGGTGACCGCCTGCCGGACCAGCCGCTGCCGGCCGCTCTGCTCCAGGTGGTCGAGCATCCGGGCGGCGGTCTCGGCCGAGTCGTTCCGCGCCGACATGGTGACCACGAGCTGGTCCGTCGCGTCCATGGCGGCCTGCCAGTTCTGCGCCCGGACGTTGTTCCCGGTGTCCACGAAGATCAGCTTGTAGAAGCGGCTGACCACCTCGCGGATCTCCGCGAACGCGGCGGCGGTCAGCATCTCGCCGCCGGTCGCCGACTCGTCCGAGGCGAGCACGTCGAACATGCCCTCGCCCTGCGAGCGGACGTACTGCGACAGGTCGCCGACCCGACCGTGGGCACCCTGGAACTGGCCCAGATCGCGCAGCATGTCGCGCACCGTGCGGGCGTGGAAGTCCTGCTGGGCGCGCATCCCGAGGGTGCCCTGCGTCTCGTTGTTGTCCCAGGCCAGCACGTACCCGCCGCGCTTCTGACCGAACGTCATGGCGAGCAGCAGGATGGCCACCGTCTTGCCGGCCCCGCCCTTGGGGTTGACCACTGTCACCTGGCGCAGTCCGCCGAAGTTGCGGCGGACCATCTCGATGTCGCGCTTCAGCTCCTGCTCGTGGCGGCCGGGCGCGAGCCGGACCAGCCCTGTCCGGTTGACCACCGCGCGGACGCCCATGGTGGCCACCGGGTCGACCGGGCGGGCCTGCCGCCGGCGGGCGAAGTCCTCGGCGGTCGGGGGCACCGCCTGCTGGGGCGTCCACCCCGGCTCCGGGTACACCCCGGGCGGCAGGGGGTGCGGCGGCGCCTGCGGGCCGGACGCCTGCGAGGGCTGCGCCGGCCCGCCGGGCTGGGGCGGCGCGCTCTCCTGCCCGGGCCCGGCGTGCGGGATCGGCCCAGCCTGCTGCGCCGGCCCGGCGTGCGGGATCGGCGCGGGCTGCTGCGCCGGCCCGCCCGCCTGGGGCGCCTCGGTCTGCGGGGGCCACCCGGGTGGGTACCAGCCCGGCTGGCCGGTCTGGCCGGGTTGCTGCGGGTAGGGGACCGGCGGGTAGGCGGTTCCGTTGCCGTACGGCGGCGGCTGCTGCATCGGCACCCCCGGCGACGGCGGGAACGGACCGAGTCGGGGCGGCGCGTCCTCGGCGGGCCCGTCCGGCCCCGCCGGCTGATGCGGGCCGGCGACCCGCGCCGTGCCGATGGACGTCGGGCCGTCGACCGTGGTCAGGCCCTGGACCGGCGTCGGGGCGTCGAGCGGTGTCGGAGCGACGGCCGGTGTCGGCGCGTCGGCCGGTGTCGGCCCGACGGGGGCGGGGCCGGCGGACGGTCCGGCGCCGAGCCCGACAGGGCCGCCGACGGCCGGCTGGCCCGGCGCGTGGGGATGAACCGGCGCGCCGAGGGCGGGCGCCGGGACGGGACCCGCCGAGCCGGCGGCATCAGGAGTGGTGCGCTGCGGCGGCTGCGCCCACGGCGATGCGGCCCGCCCGTTGGCCGGGGCGTCACCGCCGCCGGCCGCCGGTGCCGAGGTGATGGGACCGCCCTCGTGGGCGGCGGGTGGGTCGTTCGTGGCCCCCGGACCCGGCGTGGTCGCCACCGGGACGCTGCCGGACGCCGCCGGCCCGGGTGCCGGCCCGAACTGCGACGGTCGGGCGCCGGCGTGCGGCGGTGCCGGGCTGGCCTGTGGCGGCACCGGGCTGGCCTGCGGCGACGGAGCCGGGGTGAGCTGCGGCGCCGGCACGGGGGCGTCGGCGGGCGGGAGAGGCCAGGGCGGTGCGGCCGGCTGGGCCGGAGCCGCCCACGGCGGCGCGGCCACCACCCCGTCGATCTCCTCGGGCGGCCAGAGCGGCTCGACGTCCCGCTCCGGCACCTGCGATCGGCCCGGCACGGGGGTTCGGTCGTCGTTCTCATGCACCACGCGGTTCCTCCCCATCCCTCCCGCCGAGGATAGGCGGTCCGGCCAGCCGGGCGAGCCGGGTGCGGATCGATCGAGGTCAGCCCGTCCAGACCGCCCAGGCTCCCGGCTCGGTCCACCAGGACCGCTTCCGGCTCAGCTCACCCTCGACACCGTCGTCGAGGAACGGCACCTTCTCGTCGCGGGGCACCACCGCCACCGCCCGGCCCCGGGCCCGGCGCACCTCGAGCCGGACCCTCTTCCGGCCCAACGCGGATCGGGTGACCACGGGCACGGCCACGCCCACCGCCAGTCGGCCGTCGGCCGGATCCGGGTCGGCCAGCAGGGCCACCTCGCCGAGGTGCGCGTACCCGCCGGCGTTGCCGATCGCGCAGGCGCTGATCGGCTCGCTGCCGTCGCTGAGCACCGTGCCGTCGACCTCGACCCGGGCCCGCCAGTGCAGCGGCCGGCCGGCGTCGTCCGCCGCGCCGAGCAACGCGCCGTCCAGCGTCACCGAGCCGCCGTCGTTGCGCAGCAGGTCGAGTCGGCGGGGCGTACCGTCCAGCACCGCAGCGGCCACCGCCGCCGGGTCACGCGGCAGCCCGAGCTGCGCGGCGAGGTCCCGCGCCGTCGGAGTCCGGGCCGGATCCAACGGGAGTACGCCGACCGGCGGCAGGTCGGGCAGCGTCCGGTCCTCGGCCAGGTCGGCCGGGCGGCGGCTGGGCGGCGGAGCGTACCGCCGGACCAGCCGGCGCAGCACGGCGCGCAACTGGCCGTCACTGGCCGTGGCGACGACCAGCCGGGTCTTGCCGTCGGAGTCCGGCCAGGCGAGACCGTCGGCGCGGGGCGGCCCGTCCAGGCGGGCCAGCACCTCGTCGATCTCCGCGTCCGACCGGGCGGTCACCGTGGTCACCCGGGCGCCCCGGGCGGTCAGTGCGTCCGCGCAGGCCAGCACCGGTACGCGCGGCGTCTCGCAGCGTTCGGCGTCGGGCGCGGCGGCGGTGTCGTCCGCGCCACCGCAGCAGGCTCCGCCACTGCCGCAGGCCCCACCGGGAGCGTCCCGCCCCGAGCCGAGGGTGAGCAGCACCACGTCGTACACGAAGGAGCCTCCTGCTTCTCGACGAACCCCTGCCGGTCCCGCCGTCACTACTTGTTAGCCTGACACCCCGGGCTCGCCGACCGGTCGCCACCTGGCACCCGAGCCTTCTGGAGGCGGAGAAGATGCCAGCGATCGTGCTCCTCGGCGCCCAATGGGGCGACGAGGGCAAGGGCAAGGTTACCGACCTGCTGGGTGAGCGGGTCGACTACGTCGTGCGCTACTCCGGCGGCAACAACGCCGGTCACACGGTGATCACCCCGGACGGCCAGAAGTACGCGTTGCACCTGATGCCGTCCGGCGCGCTCTCCCCGAGCGCGATGATCGTCATCGGCAACGGCGTGGTGGTCGACCCGAAGGTGCTGCTGCAGGAGATCGACGGTCTCGCCGAGCGGGGCGTGGACGTCTCCCGGCTGCGCATCTCCGGCGACGCGCACCTGATCATGCCGCACCACCGGGGGATCGACCGGGTGGTCGAGCGCTACCTGGGCAGCTCCCGGATCGGCACCACCGGGCGGGGCATCGGCCCCGCCTACGGCGACAAGGTCGCCCGGATGGGCATCCGGCTGCAGGACCTGCTCGACCCGGGCATCCTGCGCAAGAAGCTGGAACTGGCGCTGCGCGAGAAGAACCAGCTGCTGTTCAAGATCTACAACCGCAAGGCGATCGACGTCGACGAGACCGTCGAGGAATACCTCCAGTACGCCGAGCGGCTGCGGCCGTACATCGCGGAGACCCGGGTGATGCTCTGGGACGCGCTGGACCGCGGTGAGACCGTGCTGCTGGAGGGCGCCCAGGCCACCATGCTCGACATGGACCACGGCACCTATCCGTTCGTCACCTCGTCGAACCCGACGGCCGGTGGCGCGTGCGTGGGCGCGGGCATCCCACCGACCGCGATCACCAAGGTCATCGCGGTGAGCAAGGCGTACACCACCCGCGTGGGCGCGGGCCCGTTCCCCACCGAGCTGTTCGACGACAACGGCCGCCACCTGGTCAAGATCGGCCACGAGTACGGCACCACCACCGGCCGGGAGCGCCGCGCCGGCTGGTTCGACGCCGTCGTGGCCCGCTACGCGTGTCGCCTGAACGGTGTGACCGACCTGGTCGTCACGAAGCTGGACGTGTTGACCGGCCTGCCCAAGGTGCCGATCTGCGTCGGTTACGAGATCAACGGTGAGCGTTTCGACGACATGCCGATGACGCAGACCGACTTCCACCACGCCACGCCGATCTACGAAGAGCTGGACGGCTGGTGGGAGGACATCACCAAGGCGAGGACCGAGCAGGAACTCCCCGAGAACGCGAGACGCTACATCGCAAGGATCGAGGAGCTCACCAACACCCGAGTGAGCGTGGTCGGAGTAGGCCCAGGCCGAGACGAAAACGTCCTCCGCCACCCCCTCCTCCCCTAACCCCCACCCCCCCCGGGCCCCCCGGCCCTCCTGGGTTGATCATGAAGTTATTGCCCTGACACGCCGATTCAGGTGACAACAACTTCATGATCACCGGGGAGGTCGGCGGGGGAGGGGGCAGCGGGCTGTCCACAGGGTTGTCCACAGGGGTGGTTTGGGGTGGGCGGGGCGGCGACTGTGGGTACGTGGATGTGTCGGAGAGAGTGCGGCGGGTGGCGGCCGGACAGGACGGGATGGTCACCCTCGCGCAGGCGCGGGCTGCCGGCCTCAACGTGCACGAGGTCCAGCGGCTGTGTCGGGCCGGACGCTGGCGGGTCCTGGCGCGAAGCGGCTACCTGGTCGACGCGGATGCGTACGAGGTCGTGCCGCGACGGGCTCGGATCCGTGCCGCGCTCGCATCCTTCGGGCCGGGCGCGGTTGCCGTGCTCGGCACCGCTGCGGAGTTGCAACTGATCAGCGGGCTCCCGAGTGGAGGACCGGTCCACCTGTCGGTGCCGGGCCCTCGGGCCCGGCCGGCCAGAAGATCCCATCCCGATGTGGTGGTGCACCAGTTCGTCATCCCGTCCGGGCAGCTCCGGCGGGTGGCCGGGGTCATGACGACGAGCCCGCTGCGTACGATCGCCGATCTGGTGCTGCGCGAGGAGCGCTTCACGTCGGTCTCGCTGCTGGACTCGGCACTCAACCGGCGGCTGCTCTCGTCGAGCGACCTGGAACGGCTTCCGATTCTGCTCCGGGGGCGACGTGGAGCCGTGGCCGCGCGGCGGTTCCTCGCCGAGGCGAACGGCCTGGCCCAGTCGCCGTTGGAAACGCGTACCCGCCTGCGCTGCGTCGACGGTGGCGTTCCCCCCGATGCCCTGCAGGTCGAGGTGCGCGACTCCGACGGGTACCTGTTGGGAATCGGAGACCTCGGCTGGCGCGCTGCCCGGGTCATCGCCGAGGCGGACGGGCGGCAGGCGCACAGCGGACCGGCCGCGCTCCTGGCCGACCGGCGTCGTCAGAACCGACTGGTGAACGCCGGTTGGAAGGTGCTCCGCTTCACCTGGGCGGACACGATCCGCCCCGACTACATCCCGTGGGTCGTGCGGCAGGCCGTCGCCAACGGGCGACCACCATCCGGTCGCTCGGCTCCTTGATCCGCTGCGGGGGCGTGGGGTCGGTAGGATGCTCGGTCGTGCGGGTTCTTCTTGTGGGTGGTGGCGGGCGGGAGCATGCTCTCGCGCTCGGACTGGTCGCCGATCCGTCGGTGGAGGCGCTGGTCGCGGCTCCGGGCAACCCGGGGATCGCCGAGGTGGCCTCGCTGCGGGAGGTGACCGCGACCGATCCGGCCGCGGTGGCCGCGCTCGCCGTCGAGGTCGCGGCGGACCTGGTGATCGTCGGCCCCGAGGCGCCGCTGGTCGCGGGCGTCGCCGACGCGGTACGCGCCAAGGGCATCGCGGTCTTCGGCCCCGGTGCGGAGGCGGCCCGGCTGGAGGGCTCGAAGACGTTTGCGAAGGACGTGATGACCGCCGCCGGCGTGCCGACTGCGCGCGCGTACACCTGCACCGACGCGGCGGCCGTGGCGCGGGCGCTCGACGAGTTCGGCGCGCCCTACGTGGTGAAGGACGACGGGCTCGCCGCCGGCAAGGGCGTGGTGGTCACCGACGACCGGGCAGCCGCCGAGCGGCACGCGGCCGAGTGCGGCCGGGTGGTGATCGAGGAGTACCTGTCCGGACCCGAGGTCTCGCTCTTCGTGGTCACCGACGGTGAGGCGGCCCTGCCGCTGCTGCCCGCGCAGGACTTCAAGCGGGTCGGCGACGGCGACGCCGGGCCGAACACCGGCGGCATGGGGGCCTACTCGCCGCTGCCGTGGGCGCCACCGACCCTGGTCGACGACGTGATGCGCGACGTGGTGCACCCGACGCTTGCCGAGCTGCGTCGCCGGGGCACCCCGTTCGTCGGCCTGCTCTACGTGGGCCTGGCGATGACCCCGGCCGGCCCGCGGGTGATCGAGTTCAACGCGCGCTTCGGCGACCCGGAGACCCAGGTGGTGCTGGCGCTGCTGGAGACGCCGCTGGGCGGGCTGTTGCACGCCGCCGCCACCGGCTCGCTGGGCGCGCACCCGCCGCTGCGCTGGCGCGACGGCGCGGCGGTCACCGTCGTGGTCGCGGCCGAGGGTTATCCGCAGGGTCCGCGTACCGGTGATGTGATCACCGGCGCGGACCGCGCCGGGATCATCCACGCCGGCACCCGCCGGGACGCCGATGGCACGTTGCGCTCCGCGGGCGGCCGGGTCCTCTGCGGTACGGCGACCGGCGCGGACCTGGCCGCCGCGCGCGACGCCGCCTACCAGCTGGTACGCGGCATCGAGCTGGCCGGCGCCCACCACCGCACCGACATCGCGGCGGCGGCGGTCGACGGTCGGGTCACCATCCCCGGCTGACCGTCGCCGGCGGTCAGCCGAAGTAGCGGCGCAGCTCCCGGCCGAGCACCTTGCCGGTGGCGTTGCGGGGCAGGTACTTGACGAGGACCACGTCCCGGGGCACCGAGAAGCGGGCCAGGTAGCGCCGGACGTACTCGCGGACCGCCTCCGGGTCGAGCGTCTCGCCGGGGCGCAGCGCCAGGAACGCGGCCAGCCGCTGCCCGTACTCCGGGTCCGGCACGCCGATCACCGCCACCTCACGGACCTGCGGCAGCCGGGCGATCAGATCCTCCACCTCGGAGGGGAAGACGTTCTCCCCACCCGAGACGATCATGTCGTCGGCGCGTCCGTCGACGAAGAGCAGGCCGTCGGCGTTCAGCCGGCCGAGGTCGCCGGTGTCCAGCAGGCCGTCGCGGCTCTCCCGGCCGGCGCCCGAGGTGTAGCCCTCGAAGAGCATCTCGTTGCCGACGAAGATCCGCCCGACCTGGCCGGTGCGGACCGGCTGGCCGGCCTCGTCCACGATCTCCAGCCGGGTGCCGTGCGGTGGCCGGCCGGCCGTGGTGGGCGCGGCGCGCAGCTCGGCCGGGCCGGCGATGGACGCCCAGGAGACCTCCGTCGAGCCGTAGAGGTTGTAGAGCACGTCGCCGTAACGGTCCATGAACGCCGTGGCCAGGTTGCCCGGCAGGGCGGAGCCGCTGACCGCGGCGACCTTGAGCGGCGGCCGGGGCTGCGGCGGCGCGACCTCCATGAGCCGTTGCAGCATCACCGGTACGGCGAAGAGCGCGTCGCAGGGCTGCTCGGCCAGCGCGGCCACGGTGGCGGCCGGGTCGAAGCGGCGGTGCAGCACCACCGTGGCGCGCAGCGCGAACGAGACCTGGAGGGCGGCGTACCCCCAGGTGTGGAAGACGGGCGCGGCGATCATCACGACGTCGTGCACGTGCAGCGGGATCCGGTCGATGATGGACACCAGCGGACCGAAGCCGTGCGGGGTGGGGCGGCGGGCGCCCTTGGGGGTGCCGGTGGTGCCGGAGGTCAGCACGATGGTCCGGCCGTCGCGCTCCGGCGGTTGGAGCTTGTCGCCCGGCACGGCGCCGGCGATCAGCTCCTCCTGCCGCCGCTCGTCGACGCGGTGCAGCTCGGCCGGGAGGCCGAGGACCCGGTCGGCGAACTCGGCGTCGTGCACCAGCGCCCGTAGCCCCTGTTCCTCGGCGACGGTGACCAGCTGCGCGGCGGAGAGACCGGTGTTGACGAGGACGGCGTCCGCGCCGAGCAGCATCGACGCGACGATCGCCTCGATCAGGCCGTGGTGGTTGCGGCAGAGCAGCCCGACCCGGTCGCCGGCCTGCACGCCGAGGCCGGCGCGCAGGGAGCGGGCCAGCCGCTCGGACCGGTCCAGCAGTTGCTGGTAGGTGAACGTGGCGCCGTGCTCGTCCACGACGGCGACGCGGCCCGGATCCCGGGCGGCGGCCTGGCGCAGTTCCCCGGCGAGGCTCCAGCCCCACCGGCGCAGCGCGTTGAGCTGCGAGGCGACCCGGATCGGGCGGCCCGGGGTGAGCAGACCGCGTCGGGTCAGCGTGGCGACGATGAACGGCAGGTCCAAGGCGCAACCTCCTTCGCGTTCGTGGTCTCCCGATCATGCCTCCGGCCCGTCCGGCCGATGCGGCCGGACGGGCCGGAGGGGCCCGACCCGCGACGATGCGCCCGGCACGGCGCGGTCCGTCGCGGGTCGGGGTCCGGCGGCGATCAGCGGATCTGCATCCCGGAGATGGCCCGGGAGATGACCAGCCGCTGGATCTCGGAGGTGCCCTCGAAGATGGTGTAGATCTTGGCGTCCCGGTACCACCGCTCGACCGGGTGGTCGCGCAGGAACCCGGCCCCGCCGAGGAGCTGGACCGCCCGGTCGGTCACCGAGACGGCCACCTCGCCGGCCTTGAGCTTGGACATCGAGCCCTCACCGGCGGTGAACGGCCGGTTGTTGCGGCCCATCCAGGAGGCCCGCCAGACCAGCAGCCGGGCGGCGTCGATCTCCATCTTCATGTCGGCGAGCGCGAACGCGACCGCCTGGTTGGCGATGATCGGCCGCCCGAACTGCACCCGGCTCTTGGCGTAGTCGAGCGCGTACTCGTAGGCCGCGCGGGCCACGCCGAGCGCCTGCGCGCCGACGGTCGGGCGGGACAGCTCGAACGTGCGCATCGCCGCCTGGCCGGAGGCGCGCTGGCCGGCGCGCGCCCGGGCGAGCCGTTCGTCGAGGGCGTCCTTGCCCCCGAGCAGGCAGCGGCCCGGCACCCGGACGTCGTCGAGGAAGACGTCGGCGGTGTGCGAGGCGCGCAGCCCGAGCTTGCGCAGCTTGCGAGTGGCGTTGAGGCCGGGCGTGCCCGGCGGTACGACGAACGCGGCCTGTCCGCGTGAGCCCAGCTCCGGCTCGATCGAGGCGGTGACCACGTGCACCCCGGCGATGCCACCGTTGGTGGCGTACGCCTTCTGGCCGTTGAGCACCCACTCGTCGGTGGCCTGGTCGTAGACGGCGCGGGTCCGCATCGACCCGACGTCGGAGCCGGCCTCCGGCTCGCTGGTGCAGAACGCGGCGACGGCTGGCTTGTCGACGTCGCCGAAGCACTGCGGCACCCACTCGACGAGCTGGTCGGGGGTGCCGGCGCCGTAGATCCCGGCGACCGCGAGGGCGGTGCCGAAGATGCTCAGGCCGATGCCGGCGTCACCCCAGAAGAGTTCCTCGCTGGCGATCGGCAGCGAGAGGCCGGTGGGGTCGGCCCAGCAGGTGGCGAGGAACTCGAACCCGTACAGGCCGACCTTGGCCGCCTCCTGGATGACCGGCCAGGGAGTCTCCTCCCGGGCGTCCCACTCGGCCGCGGCCGGGCGCACGACTTCGGCCGCGAAGCCGTGCACCCAGTCGCGAAGGTCCCGCTGCTCCTCGTTCAGGTCGAGCGAGAACTCGGCCATGGTCAGGCCTTGGGGATGTCGAACAGGTTGGCGATGTTGGCGGCCAGGCCCAGGTCGCCCTTGGCCTTCAGCTTGCCGGTCATGAACATCATCACCGGGTTGGCGCCGCCGGAGACGATCTTCAGGAACTCGACCGGGCCCATGGTGAGGCTGAGCTTCGGGTCCCGGGTCGGGGTCTCCGAGACGGTGCAGGTGCCGTTCTCGACGACGATCTCGTAGGTGTCGGTGCCGCCGTCCGGACGGCCGGTGATGTTCCAGTGGATGACCGCGTTGGTGGAGCCGGCGCGGTCGGCGCGGAACAGCGTGGGCATCCGGTTGAAGACCTCGCTGAGGATCTTGCCGCGCGCCTCGCCGGACATGATCTCGGCGATCTTGTCGTCCGGCGTGGACTTGACCAGCTGCGCGAACTCCTTCGGGCCGACGTTGGCGAAGTTGGCCGGGTCGAAGTCAGTCATGGGGGATGCACCTCTCGACTTGGTTACTCTGGCGTAACCCTACGCACGAGTAGGTATGCTCGCAAGGGTGTCCAGCCCACCGACCTTCAAGCGTCTGCCCCGGGCCGTACGCGAGCAGCAGATGCTCGACGCGGCGGTCAAGGTCTTCTCCCGGCGCGGCTTCCACGCGGCCAGCATGGACGAGATCGCCGACGACGCCGGCATCTCCAAGCCGATGGTCTACGCCTACCTCGGCACCAAGGAAGAACTCTTCGTCGCCTGCCTGCACCGCGAGGGCACCCGGATGATGGAGGCCATCGCCGGGGCCGCCGCCCCCGAACTGCCCGCCGACGAGCGGCTCTGGCGCGGGCTGCGCGCGTTCTTCGGCTTCGTCGGCGCGCACCGGGACGGCTGGGCGGTTCTCTACCGGCAGGCGCGCGGATCCCAGCCGTTCGCCGCCGAACTGGCCACCATGCGCGGCCGGCTGGTCGAGGTGGTCGCCGGGATGCTCGACCACGCGCTACGCGCCTCCGGGCGTGAGGTCGGTGCCACCGACCTGGAGGTGGTGTCGTACGCGCTGGTCGGCGCCACCGAGTCGCTCGCCGACTGGCTGGCCGACCACCCCGAGGCGGACGCGGAGAAGACCGCCACCCGGATGATGAACGTCGCGTGGCTCGGTGCCGACCAGCTCCTGCGCGGCGTCACCTGGCGCCCGGGTGCGGTGTAAGGAGGGGCCCCCTGTTAACGCCTTCGGTAGAGGAGGGGCCCCCTATTAACACCCCCGCCGCGTGGCGGCCCGGGATCGCGCCCGCCGCCGGGCCCAGCGGGCGGCCTCGAACAGCCCGGTGACCGCCAGCGAGATGCCGACGCCGGCGAGCAGGCCGGTGACCGGGTTGTGTTCGAAGGCCAGGCCGCCGAAGTAGCCGAGCAACCCGCAGTAGATCCCCCAGGTGCCGCAGGCCAGCGCGTCGTAGACCAGGAACGAGCGCGGCGGGTAGCGGACCGCCCCCATGGTGAGCGTGACCGCGGTGCGGCCGCCGGGGACGTAGCGGGCGGTGGTCAGGATCATCCCGCCCCGCCGGTCGACCGCCCGGCGCGCCCAGTCGGAACTCGCCCGCCGCCGGCTGTCGGCGGGCAGCCGGGCCAGCCGGTGCGCGCCGCCGCCACGCCCGATGGCGTACGAGACGTGGTCGCCGATCAGCGCGCCGAGCGCGGCGGTCACGATCACGGCCACCAGGTTCGGTTCGCCGCTCGCCGCGAAGACCCCGGCGGTGATCACCACCGTCTCGCCCGGCACCGCCGGGAAGAACGCGTCGACGGCGGTGACCGCGATGATCACCAGGTACACCCACGGTGAGGTCACCGTCTGGTGCAGCAGGTCGAGCACGTCCCCCATGCACCCATGCTCGACGCTGGGGTGTTAAGCGGGGGCCCTTCCTCGACAAAAGGCGTTAACAAGGGGCCCCTCCTTCTCCTCAGCAGTAGCACCGCGCGAGGTGAGCAGCACGCGCGCGCCCAGCGCCTCCTCGACCGCCGCCACCCAGTCCCCCGGCACCTCCTCCAACACCGGCCGCGCCCGCATCAGCCGCCCGGTCAGCGCCGCCTGCCGCTCCAGGTCTCCGGCCGGCCCGGGATCGAGCCGGTCGACGCCGCCGACGTAACGACGACACATGCGCAGTCGACGCCCGGCCAGGTCGAGGTGGGTCAGCGCCAGCCCGTCCACCCCGCCGGCAACCGCCAGCGCGTACCGGTGGGCGACCGCGTCGAAGTGCCCGAACCGGAACCGGCCCTGCCAGGCATTGGTGGGGTTGCGCGGGTCGGCGTACGGCAGCGTCGGGTCCTCGGTGACCAGCGGCCCGGGGCCGTGCCGGGTGGTGGTCACCCGCAGCACACCGAGCCGCTGGGCGGTGCCGGCCATCCCGGCCTCGGCGAGCAGCGTCTCCGCGTTGGCGAACGTCGTGGTGCTCCACGTGGTGTACGGGTGGAAGCCGTGCCACTCGTCCAGCAGCACCCCCTGCGCGCCCTCGAAGACGCAGGTACCGGCGCGCAGCGCCCCGGCCAGCCAACTCCGGTCGACGATCGCCACCCGGTCGGCGAAGGCCGCGTACGCCGGCAGGCAGTCGTCGACCGGCGGCGCGTCCAGCGGGCCGAGTTCGGCGGTGAGCCGGTCGCGCAGCGCGGCCAGCCGGCGGCGCAGCAGCGCCGGCTCGCGGCAGTCGGCCACCCGGGGCGCCTCGTCGGGGTGGGCGAGGCCGTACGCGACGGCCTCGCCCACCCCCAGCCCGCAGGAGCCGTGCCGGTCGGCTCCCCGGGCGGTCTCCCGGGCCCGGTTGGCGGCCCGGTGGTACGGGGTGGCCAGCAGCGCCTCCCCGTCCACGGTCAGCCGGTCGAGCGCGTCGGGCACCCCGACCGCCGCGAGGTGGTCGGCCTCGGCGGCCAGCGCCAGCGGGTCCACCACCACGTGCCGCGCCAGGTGCGTCCGCACGCCGGGGCGGAACGTGCCCGCCCCGAACTGGGCGAACGTGTGCTGCCGTCCGTCGCGCAGCACGACATTGTGCGCCGCCTGCGCGCCCCCGTTGAACCGGACGACGGTGTGCACCGGGCGGGTGGCGCAGAGCGCGTCGACGACGGTGCCCTTGCCGGCGTCGCCGTAGCCGAGGTCGACCACCATCACGTGGTTCACAGCCGGGTGACCCCGCTCCCGCCGTCGGTGGGGGCGAACGGCAGCGCCGCCACCGCCCGCCGGTCGCCGCCGAGCCGGGCGAGCGCCCGGGAGACGGTACGGGTGGCGGTCGAGCCGGTCCGGGCCAGGTCGTCCAGGCCGGCGTCCAGGTCGATGGCCTGTTCGCCGAGGCCGACGGTGAGCGCGATGGTCTCGCAGACCGCGTCCAGGTCGTCCAACTCGACCGCGTTCTGCCCGAGCAGGCCGCGCCAGAAGTCGAGCACCTTGCGGTTGCCGGCGTAGTGGCTGCCGGCGGGGAGCAGGTAGTAGGTGTCCCAGCGGGCGGTCACCTCGTCCACGACCTGCCGGATCGGCTGGTCCTCGGCCGGGCCGTCGCCGATCCACCGGGTCACCTCGCGGGCCTTCAACCGGGGGTACGCCAACTCGTCGCCGATGACGAACAGGTAGCCGCGCCGACCCCGCTTCGACCAGCTGTCGGTGACCGTGTGCCGGGCCATGAAGTGCAACGCCAGCTCGTACGACTCCATCATCTGCCCACCCCCGCCGCCTTCCAGCACGATCCGGCCGAGGTCGTCGTCCATCCGGTTGTCGGACTCGAACTGCCCGATCTGCAACGGCACCCGGTCGCAGGTGGCGTCGCCGATCGCGCCGAACATGACCTGCGGGTCGCGGGCGTACCCCTGGCGTTGCAGCAGGCCGAGCAGCTGCGGCAGCTTGCTCTGCAGCACCCGGGGCACGTGGCCCATCGAGCCGGTCACGTCGAAGAGCACCGCGATCGGGGTGGACTGCGGGTGTTCGGCGGAGTCGCGGCTCTCCCGCGTCGCGCCGCGCGGGTCGAGCGCCGGGTGCACGGTCCGCGCCCCGCTGTCGCTGTAGGAGAACGCGCTCCGGCCGGTCTTCCGCCGGTAGCGGTCGGCGGCGTCGTACACGTCGGTGGACCAGATTCCGCTGCCCATGGCAGCCTCCCTAGGGGTTGAGGGTGAAGGGTCGGAAGGTGCGCGGCCCGTAGAGCCGCTCCAGCACCTCGTCGAGTTCGCGGAGCAGCCGCCAGGCGTCGTCGGGCCGGGCGGACACCGCGGGTTGCCGGCAGCCGTCGGCGAAGGCGCGCAGTTCGCGTGGCGCGCGGTCAGCCATCAGCCAGGTCAGGCAGCGGGCGGCCAGCGCGATGTCGGTGCCCGGGCCGCAGGGCCGCTTGGCGGTGACCTCCGGCGGATACCAGTCGGCCAGGTCGGTGACCAGCGCCGGCACCAGTCCGCCCGGTTCGGCGGAGAAGCACCAGTCGACGAGCACCAGGCCGTGCGCGTCCGGTTCGATCAGCACGTTGCGGGGCAGGACCGCGCCGTGCACCACACCGGCGCGGTGGGCCAGGCCGAGCGCGACCAGCAGCCGCCGCCACATCCAGGCCGCGTCGCGCGGGTCGACCCCATCGGGGTACGCGCGGCGCACGTCCTCCAGGCTGTGCAGCCCGGGTACGGTCTCCAGCACGTTGACCAGCAGTTGCGCGCCGGTCGCCGGATCGCGCACCGGATAGGAGTCGACCAACCGCGGCACATACGCGAGGTGACGCGGGTCCCCGCGCTCCGCGATCCGCCGCAGTGCGCGCACCTCGCGCCTCATCAGGTCGTTGTCGCTCGGGTGCCGCGGCGCCTTCACCTGCCGGTGAGAAGGGGCACCTTCTCTACCTGAGGCGTTAACAGGGGGCCCTTCCTTCGCCCTCATCGGAGGGTCCGGAGCAGGGCGGGGTGCAGGAGGCGGGCGGTGCCGGGGCGGTAGAGCTTGGCGCGCGGGCCGCCCCGGGCGCCACCGCGTTCGGTGCTGGCGCCGGTGCTCTCCACGAAGCCGGGCACGGAGAGCACCTTGCGGTGGAAGTTGCCGGCGTGCAGCGGCTCGCCCCAGACCGTCTCGTAGACCGCGCGCAGTTCGGTGACGGTGAACTCGGGGGCGAGGAACCGGGTGGCCAGCGGGGTGTACTCCAGCTTGGAGCGGGCCCGCTCCAGCCCGTCGTCGATGATCCGGCCGTGGTCGAAGGCGAGTTGCGGGCTGCTCAGCGCGGTGACCGGCAGCCAGATCGCCTCATCGGCGTCGGTGTCGGCGACCGGGTCGGGCAGGTCGGGGGCGAACGCCAGGTGGGCGATCGACACCACCCGCATGCGCGGGTCCCGGTCGGGGGCGCCGTAGGTGCCGAGCTGCTCCAGGTGCACCCGGTCGAGCCGTTCGCCGCCGAGCCCGGTCTCCTCGGCCAGCTCGCGTCGGGCGCCGGCGAGCAGGTCCTCGTCCGGGCGGACGAAGCCGCCGGGCAGCGCCCAGTGCCCCGCGTAGGGCGGCGCGCCCCGGCGGATCAGCAGCAGGTGCAGCGCGCCGTCGCGGATGGTCAGGGCCACCACGTCGACGGTGACCGCGACCGCCGGGTAGTCCCGGGGGTCGTATCCGGCGAGGAAGTCCTGCTCGTTCACGGCGCTCACTCTCTCAGCTTGAGAACAACTCAATCTGAGAACAACTTAGCGCACGAAAGAGGGAACGCCAAGTCCCCTCTTTCCTCAGCGGACGGTGCCCACCAGATGCGGCCTGCCGTCCCGGCCGCCGTGCAGCGCGAAATCCCAGCCGTCGCCCGAGGTCGCGGCGCTGAAGGCCACCGTGGACGGCAACGGCACCGGCAACTTGAACGCCACGTCCACGGTGTACGCGTCGGGCAGCCGGCTCTCCAGCGCGGCCAGGCAGCGGGCCTTGCTCCACATCCCGTGCGCGATCGGGCGGGGGAAGCCGAACAGCCGCGCGCCCAGCTTCGAGGTGTGGATCGGGTTGTGGTCGCCGGAGACCCGCGCGTAGTCCGTACCGACGCGCGGCGTCACCCGCCACCGGGCCGAGGCCGCCGGCGCCGCCGGTCGGTCCCCCGGGTCGCGCCGCGGGCCGCCGCCGGCCGTGCGCTCCTTCCCGAGGTACGTCGACACGCCCCGCCACACCTCCTCGCCGTCGACCGAGCCGACCAGCACCACGTCGAGCTGCCGGCCCCGGTCGTGCGGGCGCAGGTTCTCCGCGTAGGTGCGGAAGTCGACGCTCTCACCGACCCGCACCGGCCGGCGCACGGTGATCCGGTTGGCCACGTGCACCACGCCGGTCAGCGGGATGGGGAAGTCGGCGGCGGTCATCAGCCGCAGCGACAGCGGGAACCCGAGCACGTGCAGGTAGGTCGCCGGCAGCCGGTCGGCCAGCCGGAACCCGCAGACCCGGTCGTAGTCGGCCAGGTGCGCCGGCTCCACGGTCACTCCCGAGACGCCCAGCTCGACGGCCGGCAGCTCCCGCCCCCGTCGCCGCCCCGTCCCGGGCAGCGCCCCCAGCATGGCCCGCCGATAGAGCGTCCCCGCCGCCGGCATCCGGACCAGCTCGACATTCCGCCGCCCGCCCGGCTCCCCACCGCGTCGATCATGAAGTTGGCTGCCTTGTGGATCTCCGAAAGTGCCGTCAACTTCATGATCAACAGGGTGGGGCGGGGTCAGTGCGGCCGCACGAGCCGAGGCGAGGTCCTGGGTGCGTCCCTCGATCAGGTCGTGCAACGACAGCTCCTCGGCCGGCTCCTCCGGCCCCTGCTTGCGCCGCGCCATCACGCCCCCAGCAGGCTCTGGCCGCAGACCCGGACCACGTTGCCGCTGACCGCGCCGGACGCCGGCGAGGACAGCCAGCCGATCGTCTCGGCCACGTCCACCGGCAGGCCGCCCTGGGCCATGCTGTTCATCCGCCGGCCCGCCTCGCGCAGCGTCAACGGGATGCGTGCGGTCAGGCGGGTCTCGATGAACCCGGGCGCCACCGCGTTCAGGCTGATCCCGCGCTCGCGCAGCACCGGGCTGAGCGAGTCGACCAGGCCGATCACGCCGGCCTTGCTCGTCGCGTAGTTGGTCTGCCCCCGGTTGCCGGCGATCCCGGCGATCGAGGAGACCGAGACGATCCGCCCGCCGGCCGGGATCAGGTCCCGTTCCAGCAGCACGTCGTTGATCCGCTCCTGGCTGGACAGGTTGACGTCGATCACCGAGTCCCACCGGTCGGCGTCCATCCGACCGAGCGTCTTGTCCCGGGTGATGCCGGCGTTGTGCACCACCACGTCGACCCGACCGTGCCGGGACGCCAGGTGCTCGGCCAACCGGGTCGGCGCGTCCGGCGCGGTCAGGTCGAGCTGCACCGCGCTGCCGCCGATCGCGTTGGCCACCGCGGCCAGCTCGTCCCCGGCCGCCGGAATGTCCAGCGCCACCACCTGGGCGCCGTCGCGGGCGAGCACCTTCGCCAGCGCCGCGCCGATGCCCCGGGCCGCGCCGGTCACCAGCACCACCTGGCCGTCCAGCGGCCGGTCCCAGTCGGCCGGCGCGACGGCGGTGCCGGCACCGACCCGGACCACCTGGCCCGAGACGTACGCGGAGCGGCCGGAGAGCAGGAAGCGCACTGTGGACTCCAGGCTCACCGGAGTGCCGGCGTCCCCGTCGCGGGTGACGTACACCAGTTGGGCGGTGACACCCCGGCCGAACTCCTTGCCGATGCTGCGGGTCAGCCCCTCCAGGGCGCGCTGGGCGGTCGCCTCCCGGGGCGACCCGCACTCGGCGGGCGGCGTGCCCAGCACGATCACCCGGCCGCTGGGCAGCAGCGAGCGGGCCTGCGGGTGGAAGAAGTCGTAGAGCTGGCGCAGCCCGGTGGAGTCGGTGACGCCGCTGGCGTCGTACACCAGGGCCGCGAAGCGGCTGTCCCCGGTCGCGGCGGCCGGGTCGACAAGCTCGACCCCGGCGGCGGTCAGGATCTTGCCGGCCGGCTCGGCCAGCCGGCCGCCGGTCGCGGCGCCGAGCAGGACCGGCCCGGGAACGAGCGGGTCGCCCGGCGTGTGCCGGCGCAGTCGGGGCGGGTCGGGTAGGCCGAGGCGCTTGACCAGCGCGCGACCGGCCCCCGTCTGGACGAAGCTCGCGTACCTGTCGGTCATAGGCGTAGCCTACTGGCGAGTAGGGTTCGGGCAACAGCTACCAGGAGGCTGATCGTGCAGAGTGTCCGGCGGGTCGCGGTCATCGGGGGCAACCGCATCCCCTTCGCCCGGTCCAACTCGCGCTACGCGCACGCGTCCAACGCGGACATGCTCGGCGCGGCGCTCGACGGGCTGGTCGCCCGGTTCGGGCTGGCCGGCGAGCGGGTCGGCGAGGTGGTGGCCGGCGCGGTGCTCAAGCACTCGCGCGACTTCAACCTCACCCGCGAGGTGGTGCTCGGCTCCCGGCTCGACCCGCACACCCCGGCCTACGACATCCAGCAGGCCTGCGGCACCGGGCTGGAGGCCGCCATCCTGGTGGCCAACAAGATCGCCCTCGGGCAGATCGAGGTGGGCATCGCCGGCGGCGTGGACACCACCTCGGACGCGCCACTGGCCGTCAACGAGGACATGCGCCGCACGCTGATCCAGCTCAACTCCGCCCGCACCCTCGGCGAGCGGCTCAAGGTGGCGGCGAAGCTGCGCCCGCTCCAGCCGTTCAAGCCGGAGATCCCGCGCAACGCCGAGCCGCGCACCGGCCTGTCGATGGGCGACCACGCGGCGGTCACCGCGCTGCGCTGGAACGTCGACCGGGCCGCCCAGGACGAGCTGGCGCTCCGCTCGCACCAGCGGCTCGCGGCCGCGTACGAGAAGGGGTTCTTCGACGACCTGATGACCCCCTACCTGGGGCTCACCCGCGACCAGAACCTCCGGCCGGACACCTCGACGGAGAAGCTCGGCTCGCTGAAGCCGGTCTTCGGCACCAAGGGTCCGGACGCCGAGCGGGCCACCATGACCGCCGGCAACTCCTCGCCGCTCACCGACGGCGCGTCGACGGTGCTGCTCGCCTCCGAGGAGTGGGCCCGGGCGCACAGCCTGCCGGTACTGGCCTGGTTCTCCTGGTCCGAGACTGCCGCCGTCGACTTCGTGCACGGCGACGAGGGGCTGCTGATGGCACCCGCCTACGCGGTGCCCCGGATGCTGGCCCGGGCCGGGCTCAAGCTCCAGGACTTCGACTTCTACGAGATCCACGAGGCGTTCGCCTCGCAGGTGCTGGCGACGCTGGCGGCCTGGGAGTCGCCGGAGTTCTGCGCCGAGCGGCTCGGCCTGGACGCGCCGCTCGGGTCGATCGACCGGGAGAAGCTCAACGTCAACGGCTCGTCGCTGGCCGCCGGGCACCCCTTCGCGGCCACCGGCGGCCGGATCGTCGCCACCCTCGCCAAGCTGCTCGACGCCAAGGGCGGCGGGCGCGGCCTGATCTCCATCTGCGCGGCCGGCGGGCAGGGCGTGACCGCGATCCTGGAGCGCTGACCCACCGATTTCGAGGGCCGGGGCAACCCGCGTGGCGGGTCGCCCCGTTCCCCAGGCATGAGACGCACGCAAGGTCCGCTGCGGTGAACCAGGCCGACGAGGACGAGTACCGGCAGTTCGTGAGCGCCCGGCTGGAGCCGCTGCGGGTCACCGCCTTCCTGCTGTGCCGGGACTGGCACACCGCCGACGACCTGGTCGCCATCACCGTCGGCAAGCTCTACCGGCACTGGCGCCGGGTGCGCCGGGTGGAGCACGTCGACGCGTACGTGCGCGGCATGCTCACCAACGCCTGGCTGGACGAGCGGCGCCGCCCGTGGCGCCGCGAGCGGTCCACCGACGAGCTGCCCGACCAAGCCGAGGCGTACCTGCCGGAGGCGGCCCTGGCGGATCGCGAACAGCTCCTGGAGTTGTTGGCGCAACTGCCACCGCGCCGGCGGGCGGTGGTGGTGCTGCGCTTCTACTGCGACCTGTCGGTGGAGGAGACCGCCCGGGCGCTGGGCGTCAGCACGGGCACCGTGAAGAGCCAGGCGGCCCGAGGGCTGGCGAGCCTGCGCGCACTGGCCTCGATCGACGTGAGCGGGGAGGGCGCATGAGCTACCGAGTGATCTTCGACGAGGCGGTCGGCGAGGTCCCGCCCAGCGCGATCGACCTGGACCGGGTGATCGCCCGACAGCGCCGCCGCCTCCGGCTCCGTCGGCTCACCGTGGTCGGCGCGGCGGCCGTCGCGGTCGGGGCGATCGCCATCGGGACGGCGGTGACCGGCGGCCACCAGCGGACGGCGCCGCCGGTGGCGCCGAGCCCGACGGTACGTGTCCCGCCGCCCGGCCAGGGCCAGACGTTCACCCCCACCGACCACGCGATCTTCGAGGCAATGAGCCGGGTGGCGCCGGGCCTGGAGTGGATCCGGCAGGACCGCGCCTGGGAGGGATCGGGGGTGTGGGATTCGGGAGCGAGCACCACCGGCTACACACCTGACGGATACCTGGGCCAGGGGCGGGTGCGGGTCGGGGACCGGGCCGGCTACCTCATGGTGGGCATCCCGCTGGACCGCGAGCCGCTGCTGCCCTGCCCGCCGAAGCAGGCGAGCAAGGCCAGTTGCGCCGTCCGGACCGGACCAACCGGCGAGACGATCCGGACCGGTTCCGCGCGCAACCGGGATGACATGTTCAAACGGAGTCCCACCGGCTTCACCGTGAACCGCTCGGTCTGGGTGGCTCGGCCCGATGGAGTGGTGGTCAACGTGAGCATCATGGGTGAGGACGAGGATCCGCCGCTCACTGAGGGGCAGATGGCCGCGTTGGTGCTCGACCCGGCGGTCGCCGCGGTGGCCGCCGACCCGCTCCGTGGTGACGAGCGCGCCCGCCGGCAGTTGATCGACAGTTGGGTGCTCGCCTCGATCCAGCGGCAGAACCCGGGTGTCACCGGCGCGGAGGGCAAGGGGCCGGTGTTCGGCGCCAACGACCTGGGCGCGGGCTGGAGCGACCGGGGCGCGGAGAACCGGAACACCACGGACACCTACTGGGGCTACGGCCGGGTCATGGTCAAGCGGGTGGCGGGGCTCATGTCGGTGGACATCCGGCGGGGTGACGCGGTTCCGGCCGGCGAACTCGGCTGCGGCGAGCCCGATCCGACGCGGACCTGCGACGCGGCCGCCGGCCCGCGCGGTGAGCGGTACCGCACCACCACGATCCGTCGGGACGGCGCCACCGTGGAGCGGCAGATCGAGGTACGCCGGAGCGACGGCATCTGGCTGCGGGTGACGCTCGCCTCGAACGTCAAGGGTGAGTTCCCGATGAGCCCTGCGCGGCAACTGGGCATCGCCCTGGATCCGACGGTCACGCTGCCCGGCAGGTAGGTGCTCGACGCGGCGACGCCCGGCCCGGTGGGTGCCGGGCGTCGCCGATCGGAGGGGTCAACGGCGCGAGACGGCAGGATAGCCCGATCAGGTAGCTAATCAGACAAAGGCTCATGTTTGTCGTAAAGCCTCCGAGGATGAGGTTACCGCTCATCCCATATCAGGAGGTTCACGGTGAAAACTCGTCGTTGGTTGCTGGCCGCCCTCTCCGGCGCGGCCCTGACGCTGGCGCCCGGACCGGCGCTGTCGGCCCTCGGGCCCTCGGCCGCGCTCGCCCAGGGCGCCACGGTGGTCGACGAGCGGGCGGCCGGTCTCACGCCGGCCGGTCCGCAGCCCGGGCCGGTCAGCCCGAGCCTCTGCGCGCCCGGGCTGCCACCGACCGCGCCGCAGACCACCCAGTTCTACGACAACAACCGGCTGCTGGGCCCGCTCGCCCTGCCCACCGCCTCACCGGTCGGACCGCTGCTCGCCGGCTACCAACGGCTCGGCGCGCAGACCGAGACCGAGTGGCTGAAGAACTGGACCAGCGGACCGACCACCCTGCTCTTCCCGCCGGAGGACGGCTTCGTCCTGGACCCGCACGGCGCGCCGATCAAGAGCCGGCAGGTCATGCTGCCCGGCTACCGGTTGGACCGCTTCGGCAACCCGACCGGTGCCTTCCTGGCGCCGCTCGGCACCCCGTTCAGCGCGCGTTCACTCGCGCCCCAGAGTCTGAACACCCCGCCGACGCCGCCGGCCACCACACCGCTCGCCCCGCTGGCCAACTACCACACGTACTGCGTGGTCAAGCCGTTCCCGGTGGACTCCGGGCCGATCGCGCCGTGGTTCGCCCAGCCCGGCATGGGCACCCAGTTCGAGCTGAACCAGGCCTACTTCCCGCAGGCGTCGGACCCGGTGAACGTGCAGTGGCTGCTCGACCACGGTTTCCTCGTGGAGGAATACCTGGACGGCCTCTGCACCGACCCGACCGGGTGGGCGCAGTCGTCGCAGATCTGCTGATCGGATCGGAGGTCGGGCGTGGACCGGTACGAGTTGCGTGCCGCGCTGCTGGCGGCGGGGGTGTCACCCGACGCCTTCCAGTTGGCGGACGCGCACGAGTACCAGCCGGTCCCGCCCGACTTCTGGTTCCTGCGGCCCGCTGACGGCGGTTGGGAGATCGGCCCCTACGAACGCGGTCGCTACCGGCGGTGGCGGTGGTACGCCACCGAGGCGGAGGCGACCGCCGCGCTGTTCCACATCCTCGCCGAGCACCCGGCGCCCTGAGCGCCCCGACAGGTACGGGAGAATGGGCCCCGTGACGACGATCCCCAACGTGCTCGCCAACCGCTACGCCTCACCCGAGCTGGTGGCCCTCTGGTCGCCGGAGGAGAAGGTCCGGATGGAACGCCGGCTCTGGCTGGCGGTGCTCCGGGCCCAGCGTGACCTCGGCGTGCCGGTGCCGGACGGGGTGGTCGAGGCGTACGAGCGGGTGGTCGACGACGTCGACCTGGCCTCGATCGCCGCGCGCGAGCGGGTCACCCGGCACGACGTGAAGGCCCGGATCGAGGAGTTCAGCGCGCTCGCCGGGCACGAGCACGTACACAAGGGCATGACCTCCCGGGACCTGACCGAGAACGTGGAGCAGCTCCAGATCCGGGCGTCGCTGGAGCTGGTCCGGGACCGGGTGGTCGCCACGCTGGCCCGACTGGCCTGGCACGCGGGCGAATACTCACCGCTGGTGATGACCGGCCGGTCGCACAACGTGGCGGCGCAGGCCACCACGCTGGGCAAGCGCTTCGCGTCGGCCGCCGAGGAACTGCTGATCGCGTACGAGCGGTTGGAGGACCTGATCGGCCGCTACCCGCTGCGTGGGATCAAGGGGCCGGTGGGCACCGCGGCCGACCAGCTCGACCTCTTCGACGGCGATCCCGGCAAGGTGGCCGAGCTGGAGCGCCGGGTGGCCGGGCACCTGGGGTTCGCCCGGGTGCTGGACAGCGTCGGCCAGGTCTACCCGCGTTCGCTCGACTTCGACGTGCTCGCCGCGCTGGCGCAGGTGGCCGCCGCGCCGTCGTCGCTGGCCACCACGATCCGGCTGATGGTGGGTCAGGAGCTGGTCACCGAGGGCTTCAAGCCGGGGCAGGTCGGGTCCAGCGCGATGCCGCACAAGATGAACACCCGCTCGTCGGAGCGGGTGAACGGCTTCGCGGTGATCATCCGGGGTTACCTGTCGATGGTCGGCGAGCTGGCCGGCGACCAGTGGAACGAGGGCGACGTCTCCTGCTCGGTGGTGCGTCGGGTGGCGCTGCCGGACGCGTTCTTCGCCGCCGACGGCCTGTTCCAGACGTTCCTCACCGTGCTGGACGAGTTCGGCCCGTACCCGGCGGTGATCAACCGGGAGCTGGAGCGCTTCCTGCCGTTCCTGGCGACCACGAAGATCCTCGTCGCCGCCGTACGCCGGGGCGTGGGCCGAGAGGTCGCGCACGAGGTGATCAAGGAGCACGCGGTCGCCGTGGCGCTGGCCATGCGGGAGAAGGGCGCGGCCGAGAACGACCTGTTCGACCGCCTGGCCGCGGACGGTCGCCTGAACCTGACCCGCTCCGAGATCGACACCCTGGTGGCCGACCGCAGCACCTTCACCGGTGCCGCCGACGACCAGGTGACCCGGGTCAACGTGAGAATCACCAGGATCGTCCAGGCCCACCCCGAGGCCGCCGCCTACTCCCCACCCCCCATCCTCTGACCCCGGATCTTGTCGTCGATCATGAAGTTGACGGCGAAGTGGATCTCCATTGCTGCCGCTAACTTCATGATCGACGGGGAGAGGCGGGAGGGCGGAGGGCGGGGCAGGGGGTCAGGGGCCGGTGGGGGTTTCGGCGGCCGAACTGAGGTTGGGGGCGCTGGCGGGCTCGGCGATGCCGCCGGGGGCGGTGGCGATCTCCGGCTCGTGGGCGGTCTCGGCCGCGATCATCGGCTGGTCCGGGGGCATGACGTCGGGGGTCTTCGGGGCGACGATCACGGCGGTGCCGTACGCGCAGATCTCCATCCACATCTCGCCGCAGTCGCGGCTGTCGAAGCGCATGCCGATCACCGCGTTCGCGCCGAGCCGCTGTGCCTCCTCGCCCAGACGGGCCACCGAGTCGGTCCGCCACCGGGTGAGGTTGTCCGGCGCCATCGGGTCGTACGCGCCACCGCGCAGGTTCTTGACCCCCTCGCGGTACGGGTTGCGGGTCCTCGCCATCGAGGAGACCACTTCGCCGAGGATCTGGCGGATCTCGTAGCCGGGCAGTTGATCCGTCGTCACGACCAGCACGGTTCCGATGCTGTCAGTCACCGGCGGAGGTGGTTCGGGTGCCGTGTGCAGCTGATCGCATGCTGCGAAACGGCGCGGCGCGGACGGTCGGGCCGGTCCCGACCATCCGCGCCCTACGCGGTGGAAAGCGTCAGACACCGGCCACCGAGGTGATCCAGGACCGGTTGTACGCGACGCTGCCGTAGTTCTGGATGCTGGAGCCGTCGGCGGTGGAGGCCACGCCCACCTGCTGGCCGTTGTAGAACTCCGGGCCGCCCGAGTCGCCGCGCCAGGCGTTGCCGTTGACCCGGGTGCTCCGGATCGCCTGGCCGCCGTACGCGTCGGTGGCGCTGGTGCTGGTCACCCGGACGCTGGCGGTCTTGAGCTGGGGCGACGCGCCGCAGCCGCTGTAGCAGGTCATGCCCCAGCCGTAGATCGAGTTGGTGGAGCCGACCGGCGGGTTGCTGCTGGCCAGCGACACGGTGGAGGTGCTGACCGTGCTGGAGAGGCGGAGCAGGGCCAGGTCGTTGCGGGTGTAGGAGGCACTCACGGTGCGGGTGACGCCGCCGGAGGCGTAGTAGACGCTGCCGACCCGGACCGACATGGTGCCGCTGACGCAGTGCCGGGCGGTGAGCACCCACTGGGACGCGATCACGCTGCCGGAGCAGGTGAACGAGCCGTTGCTGAAGACGGCCGCGGCCCACGGGGCGGACGAGACGGTGCCGCCGCCGATGATCGGCTGCGGGCCGGCCGGTGCGGCGCCGGCGCCGGACGCGGTGGCCAGCACGCCGGCCAGGGCGGCGGTCAGCACGGCGAGCAGGGGACGGAGGCGCATGGTCGGGCTCCTTCTGGGGGACACCCGGGGTCACCGGGTGCGGATCGGGGCCGCCGGGCGGGGTGGACCGACGGGGACATCGATCAATTGCATCGACATCTGACGATGCATGCTACGGGCGGCCCGGGCCGTGTCACAAGATGTGAATCGAACGAAGTCGATCGTGTGAGGTGCGCCGCGCGGTGCGGCGGGGCGGTGTCGGAAACCGGTCCCACCGGCCGCCGGTAGAGGGCAAAATGCCTGGTGAGAGCCGTTGCGCCCGGTCGGTGCGCGCCGTGCTGCGCAACGTTTACGTATCGACGCCGCAACGAACGCGCAACGGTCTCCGACCCGTGCCGCAGCTCCCGCCGATCGTCGCCGGAACTGGCCCGGCCGGTGCGGGCAGGACGGTATCTGCCAGGTAGGCTGGCTGCGCTCGGCCGTTTGTGGGCCGGCACCCAACTGCGTACACAGTCAGGAGTGCCCAGTGCCTCGCGTCGTCGTCGACGTCATGCTCAAGCCCGAGATCCTCGATCCGCAGGGCCAGGCCGTCGCAAACGCACTGCCCCGGCTCGGCGTCAGCGACGTCGCCTCGGTCCGGATCGGCAGGCGGATCGAGATCGAGTTCACCGGCGAACCGGACCTTGACCG
Source organism: Micromonospora sp. WMMC241 (assembly GCF_027460165.1). NCBI lineage: Bacteria > Bacillati > Actinomycetota > Actinomycetes > Micromonosporales > Micromonosporaceae > Micromonospora > Micromonospora sp. WMMC241. The sequence continues at coordinate 6,358,951 of NZ_JAPZBF010000001.1, read as the reverse complement.
GGCCCGCGAGATCGCCGACAAGCTGCTCGCCAACCCGGTGATCGAGGACTTCACCGTCCACGTCGTCACCGCCGACGAGAACGCGGGCGCGCACTCGTGACCGCCCGGGTCGGTGTGGTGACCTTCCCCGGCTCGCTCGACGACGGGGACGCGGCCCGCGCCGTGCGCATCGCCGGCGCCGAGCCGGTTCGGCTCTGGCACGGCGACCCGGACCTGCACGGGGTGGACGCCGTCGTCCTGCCCGGCGGTTTCTCGTACGGCGACTACCTGCGCTGCGGCGCCATCGCCCGCTTCGCCCCGGTGATGGAGACGGTCGTGGAGGCCGCCCGCGGCGGCCTGCCCGTGCTGGGCATCTGCAACGGCTTCCAGATCCTCTGCGAGGCGCACCTGTTGCCCGGGGCGCTCACCCGCAACCAGCACCTGCACTTCCGAAACCGTGACCAGGTCCTGCGCATCGAGGCCACCGGCACCGCGTGGACCAACGCGTTCCAGCCCGGCCAGGAGGTGCTCATCCCGGTCAAGAACGGCGAGGGCTGCTACGTCGCCGACCCGGCCACCCTCGACCGGCTGGAGGGCGAGGGGCGCGTCGTCGCCCGCTACCTGGGCGGCAACCCCAACGGGTCGCAGCGTGACATCGCCGCGATCACCAATGAGGCCGGCAACGTCGTCGGCATCATGCCGCATCCCGAGCACGCGGTGGAGGCGCTCACCGGCCCCTCCCTGGACGGCCTCGGCTTCTTCACCTCGGTGCTCAAGCACCTGGTGGGAGCCCCCGCGTGAGCGCGAGGAGTGAGCCGGTTCTGCGAGCCCCGCAGTCGCTCACTCAAGGCAGTCGCGTGAGTGTGCGGAGCGAGCGCAGCAAGGAGACGTCATGACCACCCATCCGGAGCCGACCCTGCTCCAGGCGCAGGGCGTGGTGCCGCAGACCGGCCCGACCGAAGACTGGGCGCCGGGCGTGGACACCGTGCAGCGCGCCGGTGGCACGCCGGAAGAGCTTCAGCCGTACGCCGAGCTGGGGCTCCGCGACGACGAGTACGACCGGATCCGGCACATCCTCGGCCGCCGGCCCACCCAGGCCGAGCTGGCCATGTATTCGATCATGTGGAGCGAGCACTGCTCCTACAAGTCGAGCAAGGTGCACCTGCGCCAGTTCGGTGAGAAGGCCCCGCCGAGCGACCGGCTGCTCGCCGGCATCGGGGAGAACGCCGGCGTGGTCCGGGTCTCCGACGAGCTGGCGGTGACCTTCAAGGTCGAGTCGCACAACCACCCGAGCTTCGTCGAGCCGTACCAGGGCGCGGCGACCGGCGTCGGCGGCATCGTCCGCGACATCCTCGCCATGGGCGCCCGCCCGGTGGCCGTGATGGACCCGCTGCGCTTCGGCGCGGCCGACCACCCGGACACCGCGCGCGTGCTGCCCGGCGTGGTGGCCGGCGTCGGCGGCTACGGCAACTGCCTCGGCCTGCCCAACATCGGCGGCGAGGTCGTCTTCGACCCCTGCTACCAGGGCAACCCCCTGGTCAACGCGCTCTGCCTGGGCGTGCTGCCGGTCGACCGGCTCCAGAAGAAGGACGCCACCGGCCCGGGCAACGTGGTGGTGCTGATGGGCGCCCGGACCGGCCGCGACGGCATCGGCGGCGTGTCCGTGCTGGCCAGCGCCACCTTCGACGAGGGCAGCGAGCAGCGCCGCCCGTCCGTGCAGGTGGGCGACCCGTTCATGGAGAAGCTGCTCATCGAGGCGTGCCTGGAGCTGTACGACGCCGAGCTGGTCGTCGGCATCCAGGACCTCGGCGGCGCCGGGCTGACCTGCGCGCTCACCGAGACCGCCGCCTCCGCCGGCACCGGCATGCGGGTCTGGCTGGAGCGGGTGCCGCTGCGCGAGCCCTCGATGGAGCCGCACGAGATCCTGGCCAGCGAGTCGCAGGAGCGGATGCTGCTGGTCGTCACGCCGGAGAAGCTGGAGGCGGTGCTCAAGACCGCCGAGAAGTGGGGCGTGTGGGCGACCGCCATCGGCGAGGTCACCGCGCCGGCGCCGGACGGCCGGCCGGGCCGGCTGGTCATCACCTGGCGCGACCAGCTCGTGGTCGACGTGCCGCCGGGCTCGCTGGTCGACGACGGTCCGGTCTACGCCCGCCCGATGCGTGAGCCGGCCGACCTGATCCTGCTCCAGGCCGACCGGGCCGAGACGCTGCCCCGGCCGAGCACCCCGGAGGCGCTCCGGGAGACCGTGCTCCGGATGATCGCGTCGCCGAACCTGGCCGACAAGACCTGGGTGACCGAGCAGTACGACAGGTACGTGCTGGGCAACACCGTGCTCGCCCAGCCGGAGGACTCCGGCGTGATCCGGATCGACGAGCGGAGCGGCCTCGGCGTCGCCCTCTCCGTCGACGGCAACGGCCGGTACGCCCGCCTCGACCCCTACCAGGGGACGAAGCTGGCGCTCGCCGAGGCGTACCGGAACGTGGCCGTGACCGGTGCGAAGCCGATCGCGGTGACCAACTGCCTCAACTTCGGCTCGCCGGAGGACCCGGGCGTGATGTGGCAGTTCGCCGAGGCCGTGCGCGGCCTGGCCGACGGCTGCCTGGAGCTGGGCATTCCGGTCACCGGCGGGAACGTCAGCTTCTACAACCAGACCGGTGCCGCGGCCATCCACCCGACCCCGGTGGTCGGCGTGCTGGGCGTGCTCGACGACGTCGCCCAGCGGGTGCCGATGGGCTTCGAGCCGCGGTCGGGCGGCGACCACGACCAGCTCTTCCTGCTGGGCGAGACGCACGTCGAGCTTTCCGGCTCCGAGTGGGCCTGGGTGACCCACGAGCACCTCGGCGGCATCCCGCCGCAGGTCGACCTGGCCCGCGAGCGGCAGCTGGGCGAGCTGCTGGCCGAGGCGGCCCGGGTCGGGCACGTCAGCTCCGCGCACGACCTCTCCGACGGTGGCCTGGCGCAGAGCCTGATCGAGTCCAGCCTGCGTCGAGGCGTCGGCGCGCAGATCGCGCTGCCGGAGCACTTCGCCGAGGGCTCGATGCCGTTCGTCTTCCTGTTCAGCGAGTCCGCCGGCCGGGTGCTGGTGTCGGTGCCGCGCGGGCACGAGAAGGCGTTCACCGCCCTCTGCGGCGAACACGGCGTGCCGTGGGAGTTCATCGGCGTCACCGATCCGGCCGGCGGCGCGCTGGAGGTGCGCGGCCAGTTCCGGATCGGCCTGGACGAGCTGCGCGAGGCGCACGGCGCGACCCTGCCGCGTCTCTTCGGCGACGTGGAGGCGGCTCGGGTGGAGGTGGCGGCGACCCGCACCGGCACCACCACGGTGCTTCCGGCCACCGCCGAGCAGCCGGTCGGCGTGGAGCCGGCACAGGTCGACGCGGAGCCGATCGCCAAGACCGGCCGGACCGCGGAGGCCGAGGTTCCGGCCGACCGGACCCGACCGGACACCGCTACCGCTGCCGCCCCGGCCCGGTCCGTCCCGGCGACCGACGACACGTCCGCCGAGCCGGCGACGCCCGGGGCCGAGGCCACGGACGTGGCTCGGGGCAGGGCCGAGGCCGAATCCACCGGTCCGGCTCCCGTCGCGCCCGAGGCGACGCGCTCCGGGTCCGCGCCGGCAGGCACGCCGGGCCGGCACACCTCGGCGCGGGCCGAGGCGGCCCCGGCCACGGGCACCCCGGCTTCGGCCACGGACACCCCGGCCGAGGCGACACCCACCGGCGGGCCGAGCGAGACGACCGATGCGACGACCGGCCCGGCCGGCACCCACCCGGCCTCCGGTGAGCCCGACCAGCGCCCGGCGCCGGACCAGCGCTGAGGCCCTGACCTTGGCGGTCTTCGCGCAGCCCGGCGCCGGTGCCCGGTTCGACTGGGGGCTGACCGGGGCGGCGGAACTCGGCCGGGTCTGCGCCGCCCTGGTGGTGGTGGACGTGCTGTCGTTCACCACCGCCGTGGAGGTCGCGGTCAGCCGGGGCTCCCGGGTGCACCCGTTCCCGTGGGGCGAGCAGGCCGCCGAATACGCCCGCCGGATGGGCGCCGTCGCCGCCGTGGGCCGCCGGCAGACCAGTCCGGAGCACCCGTGGTCGCTCTCCCCGGCGGCGCTGCGGACCGCGCCGGTGCTCGCCGACCTGGTGCTGCCGTCGCCCAACGGCTCGGCGATCAGCGCCGCGGCGAGCGCCACCGGGATGCCGGTGGTCGCCGCCTGCCTGCGCAACGCACGCGCCGTCGGGCGTTGGCTCCGCAACCAGGGGTACGGGACGAACGACGCCCCGGTGGGCGTGGTGGCTGCCGGGGAGCGCTGGCCCGACGGGTCGCTGCGCCCCTGCGTGGAGGACCAGCTCGGGGCGGCATGCGTCCTGGACGCGCTGGCCGGGGTGCCCGGCGGTCTCTCGGTGGAGGCAGCCATGGCGCTGGCCGCGCTGGCCAGCACGCCGGACGTGCCGGCGGCGGTCCGGGGCTGCGTGTCCGGCCGGGAACTGGCCGAGGGCGGCTTCGCCGAGGACGTCGTGATCGCCACCGAGGTCGGCGTCTCCGACGTGGTGCCGGTGCTCCGCCAGGGCTACTTCACCGCCGCCTGAGGTCCGCCCGCCACCCTCAGCGTCGATCTTGGGCTTGTGGCACCCCAGATGTCGCTTATGCGCCCCTCCGTCAACGACCACAAGTCCAAGATCGACGCTGGTCGCCCGGCCCGCCTCGCTCGCTTCGCACCGCGCAGGCGCGGATATACGCGCCACGCATACCGTCCTGCCGCGAAGCGGATTGAATGGTTAGGCTCGATTTCGGACACAGCCACCCGCGTGGAGCGAGGTCGCCGGTGACATACGCCAACTGCCCCCGCTGCGGCGGACGCCTGGCTCGCGACAACGACAGTGGACGCTGCGCGCCCTGTCAGGCTGCCGAGCGGGACCGGTTGAGCAGGCCGCCAGTGGTGCCGGCGTCGTTCTGGGAGCACGAGCCGGTGCGGTTGGCGTTGGCCGGACGGCATCTGGGCCGGGCCATCCGGGCGTACCGGAATCATCCGTACCAGGGCCGGAGTCCACTGCCGCAGAGTGTGGTGGCAGCGTGGCTGGGGATCACGCAGGCGCAGTTGAGCCGGGTTGAGAACGGGCCGCCGATCGTTCACCTTGATCGCCTCATCCACTGGGCGCGGTTGCTCCGGATTCCGTCATCGCACCTGTGGTTCACTCTGCCCGGCCAGCTGTCAGCGATGCCGACGGCCATCGAAGGGTCGGACCACGACTCCGCCGAAACCCTGGAGACAGCTGGGGCGGCGCACCCGCCGGTCCCGGCGGATGCCGCGACATCGGCATCGGAACGAGGAGGTGGCACCACGGACCGCCGACAGTTTCACGCCCTGGCCGCACTTGCCGGCATCGCCGCGACCGGCTTCCACGACCTGCTTTCCGCACCTGCCGAGGCCCCTCGCAGTGTCGGCATGGAACAGGTGCGCTACGCCGGTTCGCTGGTGGAGCAACTCCGTCAGGCCGACGCGGTGGCGGGCGCCGACCAGCTCTACGACATCGCCGTCCGGGTTCATTCGCGCCTGTCGTCGTGGGCAACGAAGGCCACGTACAGCCGGGAGGCCGGCGAGGCGTTGCAGATCGCGCTGGCCGACCTCGCGATCGCGACCGCCTGGCTCGCCATCGACTCCGAGAACCGGCCGATGGCCCGGCCGTACCTGAACGAGGCGATCACCCGCGCCCGCATCGCCGACGACCCGCGCCTGGAGGTTCTCGCCTTCGCCCAGCTCGCGCTGCTCGTCCGGGACGACCATCCCGCCGAGTCGTTGCACAGCGCGCAAGCGGCGCTGCGGGCCTCGGCCGGGTGGGGCACGCCGAGGCTGGCGACATTGGTCCACCTGCGGACGGCGCACGCATTCGCCGCCCTGCGTGACGTGAGCGGTTTCAGCCGGGCGATGACCAAGGCCCGCCGCGAGTTCGAGCGCGGCACCAGCGAGGACGACATGCCGTTCCTCCACTTCGTCACCGCGCAGGAGGTCCAAGGCATCGAAGGGCTGTCGTATCTCGCGATGGGTCGGGCCGAGCGCGCGGCGGACGCGTTCCGCGCGACAACCGAGAGCACCCCACCGGCGTTGCGTCGGAACCGGATCTACTACACGGTCCAACTCGCCGACGCGCAGTGCCGGCTCGGCGATGTCAACGAGGCCGCGCGTACGGCGATGGCCGTGCTGCCGGACCTGAGCCAGGTGAGTTCCGGGCGGGTGTGGCGGGATCTCACCCGGCTCAGGTCGAGCCTGACGAAGACCCGGCAGCCAACCGCCACGAGCCGCGAGTTCATCGACGCGTACGACCAGGCGGTGAGCCGGTAGTGGGGGACCTCGACCTCCGTCACCACACCGCCGCCGAGGCCACCCCGCTCGTCGACGACCTCGTCGCGGTCTACCGACAGGTGTACGCGAACGGCGGCGAGTTCCACAGCGAGGATCGTTACCGCCGCCAGCTCGCCGCCCACATGACGCGCGACGGGTGGAACCTGGTCACCGCCACGGCGGGCGGGGAACTGGTCGGATACATCTACGGCTTTCCGCTGCCCGCCGAGACCGGATGGTGGGCGGGAATCGAGCCGCCCGTACCGTTCGGGTTCGCCGAGGAGACAGGGCGACGCACGTTCGCCGTCAGCGAACTGCTCGTGTTGCCCCGGTGGCGGCGCCAGGGCGTGGCGCGGGCACTGCACGACCAGCTTCTGGACCGCCGTACGGAGGATCGCGCCACACTTCTGGTGGACCCGGAGAACGATGTCGCTCGACGCGCCTACGATTCCTGGGGATGGCGGCACGTCACCCACCTGACGCCGTCCTGGGATGACGCACCGAGATTCATGGTCCTGGTCCGGCAGCCGTCTCCCGCGGAACCAGTTACCTGACGACGATGGCCGCCCGCGGATCGCGGGCGGCCATCGCGGTGCAGGTGTGGGTCAGTCGTCCAACCAGTCCAGACGCCGTCCGCCCCGGTCGGGCTGGCCGTCCGGGCGGGCGCGACCGGCCTGGGCCGGGTCGTCGTTGTGGTATCCGTCCTGGTTGTCGTAGCCGCCACCGCGCTGCTGCGGCGGCTCCTGGCCGTATCCGCCCTGCTCGCCGTAGCCGCCCTGGCCGTAGCCACCCTGCGGCGACTGACCGTAGCCGCCGCGCTGGTCGTATCCGCCCTGCTGGCCGCCGTCGTAGCCGCCGGCGGGCGCGTTGCCGTAGGCACCGTCGTAGCCGCCCGGCTGCCGCCCGTCGTAACCGCCGGCCGGGTTGGCGTCGTAGCCGCCGGTCGGCGCGTCGCCGTAGCCGCCGGACTGCCGGGTGCTGTCGTAGCCGCCGGCGGCGTTGTCGTAGCCACCCGCCGGGGCGTTGTCGTATCCGCCGCCGGGCCGGGTGCCGCCGTAGCCCGGGGCGTCGCCGTATCCGCCGGTCGGGGCGGCGTCGTAGCCGCCGGCCGGGGCGTCGCCGTAACCGCCGCTCCGGGCGGCGTCGTAGCCGCCGGCCGGGGCGTCGCCGTAGCCGCCGGTCGGCGCGTCGCCGTAGCCGTCCGACTGCCGGCCGCCGTCGTAGCCGGCGGGGGCGTTGTTGTAGCCGCCCGACGCGGCGCCGTAGCCACCGCCGTAACCGTCGCCCTGCTCGGCGCCACGGCCGTACTGCCCCGGGGCGGCCTGGTCGTAGCCCTGGCCCTGCTCGGGCTGGTAGGTGCTGGTCGGGTACGGGTCGGCTGCGGGCGCGTACTGGGTGCTGTCACCGGTGTAGCGGCCGGTGGGCTCGTCGAAGCGCTCGTTGCCGTAGCTGCCGCCCTGAGCCGGCGGGTAGCCGGCCGCTCCGGCTGCCCCGGCCGCTCCGGCTGCGTAGTCCGGGCTGCCGTAGCCGGGGCCGGAGGCCGGGCTGTTGCCGTAGCCGCTGCCCGAGGAGGGCGCGTTGCCGTAGCCGTTGTTGCCGCCGTAGCCGCCCTGACCGGGCGCGTCCTCGCCGTAGCCGTAACCGGCCTGGCCCGCCCCGACGCCGTACCCGGTGCCGGGCGGCGCGCCGTACGGGTCCGGCGGGACGTCGTCCACGACCGGGCGCTGGAGCATGGTCGGCGCCTCGCTGAGCGCGGCGCCGCCGACCATGGTCGGCGCCGGTCCGGCGCCCATGCCGTTGACCACCCGGGTCTGGTCGTCCGCGCCCCGGTAGGCGCCGCGCGCCGCGGGGATCGCGCCGGCCGCGGCGGCCCCGCCCGGGCCACCCGGACCGAGCGGCCCACCCGGGCCGTCGCCGTCGGAGTCGCCGTCCTCGTTCTTGCGGCGCATGTAGAGCAGCACGATCGTGCCCACGCCCACGGCGACGAAGAGGCCGCCGAGCAGGATGAGCAGCCACGAGCTGAAGCCGCCGGAGTCCTCGTTGGCGGTCGGCTGCTGGGCGGCCGGCGCGTCGGAGGTGGCCGCCTCGGTCGCCTCGTCCTCGGTCACTTCCTCGGACGGCGGGGCGGACTCGCTGGCCGACGGGGTCGCGCTCGGGCTCTCCGACGCCTTGACCGCCACGCTGATCCGCAGCCCGGTGACGGACTGGCCGGCGTTGGCGTTGATCGACTTGGTGCCGGGCTCGGCGCCCTGTGTGGTGGCGCCGAGATCGAGCCGGCCCGGCGCGATCGGGTTGTCGGCGGAGCCGCTGAAGCTGAAGTTGCCGCTGCCGTTCGCGTTCGTCCGGCGCTCCTTGCCGGCGCTGTCGCGCAGCATGACGATCGCACCGGAGATCGGCTCGCCGTTGGAGTTGACCACCTTGCCGGAGACCGTCTTGACGGTCTGCGGCTGCTGCGGCGGCGGCGGGGCGGCCGCGCCCTTGACCGTGACCCGGAGCTGACGGCCGCCGTCACCGGTGACCGTGATCCTCGCCTGCCGGCCATTGGCGTCCGGCGCGTTCCCGGCGGCGGACAGCGTCAGGCTGACCTGCTTCGCCGGCTGGCCACCGAAGTCGATCGGCCCACAACCCCCGCAGGTCACGCCGTCTGGCAGACCGGTCACGTCGATGTCGGCGGACGTCTCGCCGTCACCCAGCCGGACCAGGACGTTGACGGTGCTGCTCTTGCCGGCCTCGACCGTCACGGAGTTGTCGGCGGTGACGATGTTCGCCGCGAGGGCGGGTGTGGCGGGGACGGTGAGCAGCGCGCCGAAGACCAGCGCCACGACCACACCGGCCCGATGCTTCCAGGCACGTCGGTGTGTTGACACGTCCACCGCCTTCCGGGTCTGATCTCCCCGCCGGCCGGTCCGGCCGGGTTGATCACTCACGGTACGAATTACGCCGTCGGCAACTATGCCTTGTCTGACCGGATCATCTCTACCCAGGGCCGGCGTCGGGCGGCCTTCTGCCGGGTCGTATCGTCCCGTCGTGTCCTCTCCGCACGCTTATTCCGACTCGGTGCTCGCCGCGCTCACGGCGCTGGACGGGGGGCGTACGGCCGAACGGCCGGTGCTCCGGGAGGCGGTCCGGACGCTCTTGGCCGCCCTCACGGAGCGCGCCCCCGGCCGATCGGTGGAGGTGCGCGTCCCACCATACGGCGCGGTGCAGTGCGTGCCGGGGCCGCGACACACCCGTGGCACCCCGCCGAACGTGGTGGAGATGGACCCGGCCACCTGGCTGGCGGTCGCCACCGGACGCCTCGGGTGGACGGAGGCGGTCACCGAGGGTCGCGTCCGAGTGTCGGGGAACCGGGCCGACCTTTCCGCGTACCTCCCGATTTAGTCGGCCGGCGCGACCGGTTCGGGTCACGCTCGGCGGACATGTCGTGACTGTCGGTGGCGACGCCTGTTCGCGTACACTGGTGCCCGACGACGGTCCCGGCCCACCGTGCGGAGCTGCCCCCCGACTCCGCCAGGCCAGTCCAGACCCCCCAGCACGAGGGAGCGGCAGGTGCCCCGAGGCGATGGCCGGCTGAGCCACGACCTTGACCCCCAACGACCCGGCCCCCAGGACGCGTGCGGCGTCTTCGGTGTCTGGGCGCCCGGGGAAGAAGTCGCCAATCTGACCTACTTCGGGCTCTACGCCCTGCAGCACCGCGGTCAGGAGGCCGCGGGCATCGCGGTCAGCGACGGCTCCGGGGTGGTGGTCTACAAGGATCTCGGCCTGGTCGCCCAGGTCTTCGACGAGCCGACGCTTGCGAGCCTGCGCGGGCACGTCGCGATCGGGCACGCGCGCTACTCCACCACCGGCGGCTCGACCTGGGAGAACGCCCAACCGACGATCCGGGCCACCAGCGCCGGCACGACGATCGCGCTGGCCCACAACGGCAACCTGGTCAACACCGCCGACCTCCAGCGCGAGGTGTCCGCCCGAGGGCTGGACTCCGACGGGTCGAGCAACGACACGTCGCTCGTCACCATGCTGCTGGCCAGCCGGCCCGACCTCTCGGTCGAGGCCGCCGCGCTGGAGGTGCTGCCGCAGCTGCGCGGCGCGTTCAGCTTCGTCTTCATGGACGAGTCGACGCTCTACGCGGCTCGCGACCCGCACGGCGTGCGCCCGCTGGTCCTCGGCCGGCTGGAGCGCGGCTGGGTGGTGGCGAGCGAGACCGCCGCGCTGGACATCGTCGGCGCGAGCGTGGTCCGCGAGGTGGAGCCGGGCGAGCTGATCGCCGTCGACGAGGACGGGCTGCGGTCCAGCCGGTTCGCCGCGCCGGAGCCGAAGGGCTGCCTCTTCGAGTACGTCTACATCGCCCGCCCGGACGCCACCATCGCCGGCCGGAACGTGCACGCCGCCCGGGTGCAGATCGGGCGCCAGCTGGCCAAGGAGCACCCGATCGAGGCCGACCTGGTGATCCCGGTGCCGGAGTCGGGCACACCGGCGGCCATCGGCTACGCCGAGGAGTCCGGCATCACCTACGGCCAGGGCCTGATGAAGAACCCGTACGTCGGGCGCACGTTCATCCAGCCCTCGCAGACGCTGCGCGCGCTCGGGGTGCGGCTCAAGCTGAACCCGCTGCGGCAGAACGTACGCGGCAAGCGGCTGGTGGTGGTGGACGACTCGATCGTCCGGGGCACCACCCAGCGGGCCATCGTCCGGCTGCTGCGGGAGGCGGGCGCGCTGGAGGTCCACGTCCGGATCTCCTCGCCACCGGTCAGCTGGCCCTGTTTCTACGGCATCGACTTCGCCACCCGGGCCGAACTGCTGGCCAACGGGCTGGACAACGAAGGCATCCGGCGGTCGATCGGCGCCGACACGCTGGGCTACGTATCCCTGCCCGGTCTCATCGCGGCGACCGAGCAGCCGAAGACCCGGCTCTGCCGGGCGTGTTTCGATGGGGAGTACCCGATCGAACTGCCGGCCGGGAACCTGATCGGCAAGCACGTGCTCGAGGGCGTGGGTCGCCGGGTCGTCGCCGAGGCGGCCGAGCCCACCGGCCCGCTCGTCGCCACACCGACCCACCACCCGTAGCACCACCGACGCGGGTCCGGCCGATCCGGCCCCGCGGGACCACAAAGGGGAGAACCGTGACGCACGTGTCCGAGCGCAGCGGCGCAGGATCCAGCCCGACGGGCGCCGGCGGCGACCGCCAGCCCTGGTCGGCGGGGTCCGGCCGGACGCAGCGCAAACGCTCGGTCTCGTACGCCGACGCCGGGGTGTCGATCGAGGCGGGCGACCGCGCGGTCGAGCTGCTCAAGTCCAAGGTCAGGGAGACCCGGCGCCCGGAGGTCATGGGTGACCTGGGCGGCTTCGCCGGCCTGTTCCGGCTGGACACCAAGAAATACAAGAGCCCGATCCTGGCCTCCTCCACCGACGGCGTGGGCACCAAGCTGGTGATCGCCCAGCAGCTCGACATCCACGACACGGTCGGCATCGACCTGGTCGCCATGGTCGTCGACGACCTGGTCGCCTGCGGCGCCGAGCCGCTGTTCCTGCTCGACTACATCGCCACCGGCGAGGTCGTGCCGGACAAGGTCGCCGAGATCGGCGCGGGCATCGCCGACGGCTGCCGCTACGCCGGCTGCGCGCTGCTGGGTGGCGAGACCGCCGAGCACCCCGGCGTGCTGCGCCCGGACGAGTACGACATCTCCGCGACCGGCGTCGGCGTGGTGGAGGAGAGCGACATCCTCCGCCCGGAGCGGGTGGAGGTGGGCGACGTGGTGATCGCGATGCGCTCCTCCGGTCTGCACTCCAACGGCTACTCCCTGGTCCGGCACGTGCTGCTGGGCGCCGGCCGGATGCGGCTGGACGTGGTGATCGACGACTTCGGTCGCCAGCGCACGCTGGGCGAGGAGCTGCTCACCCCGACCAAGATCTACGCCCAGGACTGCCTCAAGCTGATCGCCGAGGCCGAGGTCCGGGCGCTGGCCCACGTGACCGGCGGCGGCATCCCGGGCAACCTGGTCCGGGTCCTGCCCGAGAACGTCGACGCGGTGGTCAACCGGTCCACCTGGAAGCCGCAGCCGATCTTCGACCTGATCCAGTCCAAGGGCCGGATCGAGGACCCGGAGATGGAGGCGACGTTCAACATGGGCGTCGGCATGTTCGCCATCGTCTCCGCCGAGGACGCCGACCGCGCGCTGGCCACGCTGACCGGCCGGGGCGTCGACGCCTGGCAGGCCGGCGAGATCATCGAGGGTTCCGGCAACGTGCAGATGGTCGGGCAGCACACCCGGGGCTGATGATCACCCTGCGTTGATCATCCGGGCACCTGATCGGGGGTTCACCCGAGTGGTCGCCTCCGCCTAGCCTGAAGGTTCGGTTTTTTCAGGCGGGGGAGGGTCGATGGCTGCGCGCGCACCCGGGGGAATGCGAGGCATCGCCTCCGTTCCCTCCTACGTGGTGATGCAGCCGACCACGCTGTGCAACCTCGACTGCGCCTACTGCTACCTGCCGCTGCGCGCGGCGGACCGGCGAATGCCGGTGGCGGTGGCCGAGGCGGTCGCGGCGTCGGTGAACCCCTGGGCGGCCCAGGGCCGGTGCTCGGTGGTCTGGCACGGCGGTGAGCCGCTGGCGGCCGGCCGGGAGCACCTGGCCGCCCTGCTGGCCCCGTTCGGGCCGGAGGTCGAGCACCACGTGCAGACCAACGCCACGCTGATCGACGACGCCTGGTGCGCGTTCTTCGCGGAGCACCGGGTGCGGGTCAGCGTGAGCGTGGACGGCCCGCGGGCACGCAACGCCGAGCGGGTCACCCGGGGCGGCCGTCCCGCGTACGACCGGATCGTGGCCGGGGTGGCGGCGCTGCGCCGCCACGGGCTGCCGTTCTCGGCCCTCGCGGTCGTCTCCCGGCCGGAGCCGGGGCTGGCGGCCGAGTTGTACGGCTACTTCCTCGACCTGGGTTGCGAGGTGCTGGGCGTCAACATCGAGGAGACCGAGGGGGTCAACACCCGGACGAACGCGCGGGACGCGACCGCGGTGACCGGCTTCTGGGCCGAGTTGGTCGCGGCCTGGCGTCGGGATCCCCGGATCCACCTCCGCGAGGTGGAGTGGTCGTTGCGGTACGCCGGCGCGGTGCTGGCCGGCGCCGCCGACGACCTGCTGCCCCGCCGGCTCGACCCGATCCCCACGGTCGGCCACGACGGCTCGGTGGTGGTGCTCTCACCCGAGCTGGCCGGCTTCACCGACCCTCACTACGGCGACTTCGGCAGCGGGAACGTGCTCACCACCCCGCTGCGGGAGATCCTCGTCGGCGCCGGGCGCACGCCCTGGGTGGGTGAGTTCCTCGCCGGCGTCGAGGCGTGCCGGGCGTCCTGCCCGTACTTCGGCTTCTGTGGCGGCGGGCATGCCGCGAACCGCTACTTCGAGCAGGGGCGGTTCGACGGTACGGAGACCGAGCACTGCCGCAACAGCAAGATCCGCCTATTGGAGGGAGTGTTGGAGCATGCCCGAGATCACCAGTGACACCGACCGGGACGTGGTCGCCGACCGGGTGCGGGAGGCCGCCGCGGGGCTGTCCGCGCTGCTCCACGAGGCCGAGGCCGCCCGCCTGCTACGGGCGGAGGTGTCGGGTTCCGACGGTGCCCACGCGGTGTGCGCGTGGAACCACTTCGAGAACATCCCGACGTTCTACAACTGGAACAACCGGCCACGCTGAAGCGACGGTCCCGTGATCAGGGACCTGCCGGCGCGGCCGGGGAGGCACCCGGTGCGGCAGGTCCCTGATCGTCGGATGTGCGCCGGCTCCGGGGTGAGCACATGCGTGAGCACGCGGGTGTTCCCGCGTGCTCAGATGTGACCGGAGGTCAGCGGGTCGGACGGGCCCAGGGGTCCGGGTCGTCGTCCGCGTGGTCCTCGTCATCGTCGTCGACAAAGTTCTTGTCGTCGTCGAAGTTGTGCTCAGACTTTCCACTACCCGCCAGTTCACGCTGCAAGGCGGTTAGGTCGGTGTTCGGGGAGTGGTACTTCAACTCCCGGGCCACCTTCGTCTGCTTGGCCTTAGCACGGCCGCGCCCCATGGCTCGACCCCCTCGCACAGAATGCGGGGCAGCCCGAAGGCGGGCCCCGATGACGTCAGGCATCTCTCGTGGCTCTTACGGTACATGGGGATGCCGCCGTTCGGCACCTCGGGTCACCGTCGACCGGCCTTGCGCGTCGCAGTGTTCCGGCTGTCACCCAGTGTACCCGGTAAGGGGTGCTGACCGAGACCGGCCGTGACAGCCGGCAAATCGGCACGAAGCCACCGATGCCCAGCTTAACGCCCCAGCGAGGGTTGCGCGGCCCGGGGGCGGAGCCGGCGGCCCGCCCCCGGGAGCCGTCAGCGCAGGTGGATGGCGCGCAGCCGACCGACCTCGGCCATCCGTCGCTCGGCGAGCCGGTCAGCCGCGACCGCCGGCGGGACGCCCTCGTCGTCGGCGAGCCGCAGGATCTCCCGGGTGGTGTCGAAGATCCGGGTGGCGCGCAGCTTGGCCCGGTCGAAGTTGAAGCCCTCGATCTCGTCGGCCACCTGGATCACGCCGCCGGCGTTCACCACGTAGTCCGGGGTGTAGAGGATGCCCCGGTCGGCGAGGACCTTCTCGATGCCCGCGTGGGCGAGCTGGTTGTTCGCCGCACCGGTGACCACCTTGGCCCGCAGCACCGGCACGGTGTCGTCGTTCAACGCGCCGCCCAGCGCGCACGGGGCGTACACGTCGATGTCGGACGCGACCAGCGCCGCGGTGTCGTCGACCAGGGTGACCTGCGGGTGGGTGGCGCGCACCCACTCCTGGGCGCGGGGGTTGACGTCGGTCGCCACCACCTCGGCGCCGTCCTCCAACAGGTGCGCGGTCAGGTACTTGCCGACCTTGCCCAGACCGGCCACGCCGACCCGCCGGCCGGACAGCGTCGGGCTGCCCCACACGTGCTCGGCGGCGGCCCGCATGCCCTGGTAGACGCCCCAGGCGGTGAGGATCGAGGAGTCGCCGGCGCCGCCGTGCTCCACGCTGCGACCGGTCACGTAGCGGGTCTCGCGGGCGATCACGTCCATGTCGGCGACGTAGGTGCCGACGTCGCAGGCCGTGTAGTAGCGGCCGTTGAGCGACTCCACGAAGCGGCCGTACGCGCGCAGCAGGGCCTCGCTCTTGAGCTGCTCGGGGTCGCCCCAGATGACCGCCTTGCCGCCACCGAGGTCGAGGTTGGCCAGGGCGTTCTTGTATGCCATGCCGCGGGAGAGGTCGAGCACGTCGGCGAGGGCGTCGGCCTCGCTGGCGTACGGGTAGAACCGGGTGCCGCCCAGCGCGGGGCCCAGCGCGGTGGAGTAGATCCCGATGATCGCCTTCAGGCCGGACTGCTTGTCCTGGCAGAACACGACCTGTTCATGACCCGTGGATCCCGGGTCGTCGGTGGTGGCGAATACGCCCATGGCTGACTCCTGTGTCGGTGTGCGCCCTTGTGGGGCGCGGAACCCTCGGTGGCACGCCGGCGGGATGCTGCCGGTGTCGTTGAGCCTAATATCGGCCGGAACCGTACTGTCGCCCCCGTCACGTCGCCGGTGTGACGGCGGCGACGGACGGTCCCGTCTCGTGGGAGGATCGCGCCGTGCCGTCGCTCTTCGCTTCATACCTGCGCGTGTACGAGCCGCTGACCGCCTTCGACCGGGACCGGCAGTCGTACTGGCGCCGGTACGTCAGCGAGGGCCGGGCGATCGCCCCGCTGGAGGGGCCGGGCCGGCAGCGGACCTCGGTGATCGAGGCGCTGGGCGCGGGGTGGACCCGGCTGCCCGACCTGCCCGACGAGGCGTACGTCCTGGAAGCCGACGACACGCTGCTGGTCTGCCCGTGGAACCTGCGGATCCGGGTCGCCGAGGCGGCGCTGAGCGCCCGCGACGGCGTGCCCCCGGTGCTGGCCGACGCGTTCGTGCCGCCGGTGCTGGCCGGGCAGGCCAAGGCCGTGGTGGAGGACTGGCGCAGCGGGGCGCGGGTGCTGGAGCACGGCGTGCCGCGGGTGCACGAGCAGGTCGCCACCTGGGGGGTGCCGCTGCGCTGGTTCGTGCTCTTCGAGGCCGGGGAGCGGCACCTGGTCACCGACCCGGAGCGGCGGGCGCTGCGCTACCGCACCGAGATCTCGAAGGCGCGTCGACGCTCGTCCCGGGCGCTGTCGGTGCTGCGCAAGTCGGTCGGCGAGGCGCCGATCACCGAGGCGGTCGAGGAAGCCGCCCGCTGGCTGGAGGAGTTCCACCCGCGCTCGGTGGTGGAGCTGGACTACGGCGGCCTGGTGCGGCTGCTGCCGGACGAGGCGCTCACCGAGGACGACTCGACCGAGCTGGTGGCGACCGGTCTGGCCGGTCTGGCCCGGGGCGAGGCGGAGGAGGCCTCCGCGGCGTACGACAAGCTGGTGGCCCGCTGGCGCGCGGTGCAACTTCTGGAGCGCTGCAACTGACGCCCGGTTTGTACCTGTTCGGGCTAGGGGATACGAGACTGTCTCGTAGTTGACGCATCACGAACCGTGATCATGAGTCCGAATAAGGTAGTTTCTGCGGCATAAAAGTCGTAAAAATCGGGCATGGTTCATCCGTCCGTCTAGGGACCTTCAGCCGTTCGGCCCATGTCGGACATCGGGGACTAGCCGGACCATGGGAGACGCGTCGGCCGGCGGGACCCCGGCCGATGTCTATACATGTGGAGGAGTGACCCCGATGGCATCGCGAACGCACGAACCAGAGCCGCTAC
Source organism: Micromonospora sp. WMMC241 (assembly GCF_027460165.1). NCBI lineage: Bacteria > Bacillati > Actinomycetota > Actinomycetes > Micromonosporales > Micromonosporaceae > Micromonospora > Micromonospora sp. WMMC241. The sequence continues at coordinate 6,341,908 of NZ_JAPZBF010000001.1, read as the reverse complement.
TCACACCGGCCGAGGTGGCGTCGATGTTCCGAGTCGACCCGAAGACGGTGACCCGGTGGGCCAAGGCTGGCAAGCTCAGCGCCATCCGGACCCTGGGCGGCCACCGCCGTTACCGCGAGTCGGAGGTACGGGCCCTGCTGCAGGGGCAGATCCCCCAGCAGCGTCAGGGAGACTGACGAACCGGAGTTTTCCAGCTTTTCGATCAAGGGCGGTCGGCCGACGGGCCACCGCCCTTAATCATGCCCGGGGGTTGCTCCGTCCAGCACGATCCGCAGCCCCACCGTGCCGCTCTCCCCCCGACGCAGCCGGCTGCCCAGCAGGCTCAACCGGCCGATCAGCCGGTACTTGTGCTTCAACAACCCCCGCACCCGGCGGCTGCTCTCCGGATCGTCGATGGTGGCGTGACCGGGCACCGCCTCCCCGTGCGGCCGGCCGCGCACGTCGCACGGCGCCACCGTGACCCGGCCGTCGCGCCGGATCCGCTTCACCTTGCCGGAGTCGGACACCGTCCACACCGCCAGCGCGTCGCCGTCGCGCACCGCCCACACCGGCGTCGGCACCGCCCGACCGTCCTTGCGGAATGTGGTGAGCAGGACGTACTTCTCCGCCGCGAGGCGATCCAGGTCGGTCACGCCGCCCAGGATACGGCCGCGACCGCGACCGCGAGCCCGGATAGCGTGCTCCCATGACCAGCGAGCCCACGATCGGCGACGTGTTCGGCGAGATGATCCGCGACGCGTACGCGGTGGCGACCGGCGTCGGGCCCCGACCGATGGCCGGCGGACGACTGCCGCGCCCGGTCATCGAGATCATCGAACGGGACGACGGGCTGGTCAACGGCGCCCCCGCCGGTCACTACCTGGATCCGCCCGAGCGGTGGCAGCCGCACGACCACCGGGCGGTGGACCGGGTCCACGGGCACGTGCTCGACGTCGGGGTCGGCGCCGGCCGGATCGCGTTGCGCCTGCAGGAACGCGGCGTGCCGGTCACCGGCCTGGACACCTCGCTCGGCGCGCTGCGGGTCAGCCGCCACCGGGGCGTACGCGAACTGGTGCACACGACGGTCGACGAGCACGTCGCCGACGGCCGGCGCTACGACACGTTCCTGCTGCTCGGCAACAACCTGGGCCTGTTCGAGGGACGGGAGCGCGCCCCCGCGCTGCTGGCCGCGCTCGCCGCGCTGGCCCGTCCCGGCGCACGGGTGATCGCGCACGGCACCGACCCGTACGGCACCACCGACCCGGTGCACACCGCCTATCACGAGGCGAACCGGCGGCGGGGCCGGCTGGGCGGGCAGCTGCGGCTGCGGCTGCGCTACCGGCTGCTCGGCACCGAGTGGTTCGACTACCTGGTGTGCTCGCCCGACGAGTTCGCCGAGCTGGTGCACGGCTCGCCGTGGCGACTCACCGACGTGGACACCACCGACCATCCCTACTATCTCGCCACGCTCGCGCTCAGGCGTTAGGAAGGGGCCCCTCCTATCGCGTAGGCGATAAGAAGGGGCCCCTCCTTACATCTCAGACCTGGACGGTGGGCGTCGTCTCCTCGGGCGGGAGGCCGCCGTCGCCGTCGACCACCTCGTCCGGCGTGCCGTCCTCGTCGATGTCGACCATGGTGATGTCCACCTTGCCGTCGCCGTCGGTGTCGAACTGGAACAGGTCGGCCTTGCCGTCGCCGTCGGTGTCCACCACCCACACGTCGGTCTTGCCGTCGTTGTTGGTGTCCGCCCGAAGCAGGTCCACCCGCTCGTCACCGCGCGTCTCGACCGTCTCGGTGCCCTGCGCGCTCTCCGGTGCCTGGCTCATCTCGTTCCTTCCTTCGGCGTTGACGGCGGTCTTTACCCCGTCCGGCCGGCCCCCACGCATGCCCGGCGGTCCCGCCCTGCATAGGGTCGCATCCAGGATCGAGCGAGCGGCCGGCCCGGCGCGGCGGAGACCCCGCGCGCCACCGGTAGCGACGAGAGGGCAGCGATGAGTGGTCGTTTTGTGGTCGTCGGAGCCGGCACCATGGGCCTCGGCATCGCGTACGTGGCGGCCGGCGCCGGGTACGCGGTCGAGTTGGTCGAGGTCGACCCGGAGCGGGGCGCCGACGCCGTCCGGCGCCTCGGCGAGCTGTGGGACCGCGCCGTGGGGCGGGGCAAGTTGACCGCGGAGGCGGCCACCGCCAACCGGGTCCGGGTGACCCTGCGGACCGGCCTGGCCGAGGTGGCCGAGGGGCCGGACGTGATCGTGGAGGCGGTGCCCGAGCGCCTCGATCTCAAGCGGGCCGTGCTGCGCCAGGCCGAGGGCCTGCGGCCGGCGCTGCTGGGCAGCAACACGTCGAGCATCCCGATCGCCGAGCTGGCCGACGGGCTGGCGCGTCCGGCGGACTTCCTCGGGCTGCACTTCTTCAACCCGGTCTGGGCGATGACGCTGCTCGAGGTCGTGGTCGGCCCGGCCACCGCGCCGGAGACCACCGAGGCGGCGGTCGCGCTCGCCGCGCGGCTGGGCAAGGACCCCGTCGTGGTACGCGACATGCCCGGCTTCGCCACCTCCCGGCTCGGCGTCACGCTCGGCCTGGAGGCGATCCGGATGGTGGCCGACGGGGTGGCCGCGCCCGCCGACATCGACAAGGCGATGGTGCTCGGCTACCGGCATCCGGTCGGCCCGCTGGAGCTGACCGACCTGGTCGGACTGGACGTCCGGCTCGACATCGCGCGCACCCTCCAGGCCGCGTACGGGGACCGGTTCGCGCCGCCGCCGCTGCTGGTGGAGATGGTCGCCGCCGGTCGGCTGGGCAAGAAGTCCGGTCAGGGTTTCTACACCTGGGAAGGCGGCACGAAGAAGTGAGCGGGCTGCGGATCGAGGAACTGCCGGACCGGCTCGTGGTCACGCTGGACCGGCCGGAGAAGCGCAACGCGATCGACGCCGACCTGGTCGGCGAGCTGCACGCCGTCTGCGCCGAGCTGGAGGCGCGGCCCCGGCTGATGCTGCTCACCGGCGGGACGGCGGGCATCTTCGCCGGCGGCGCGGACATCGCGCAGCTGCGCGAGCGCGGCCGGCTGGACGCGCTGGCCGCCATCAACCAGGGCGTGTTCGCCCGGATCCGGGCGCTGCCGCTGCCCACCGTGGCGGCCGTCGACGGCCCGGCGCTGGGCGGCGGCGCCGAACTGGCGTACGCCTGCGATCTTCGGGTGTGCACGGACCGGGCGGTCTTCGGCCAGCCCGAGGTGCGGTTGGGCATCCTGGCCGGCGCCGGCGCGACCTACCGGCTGCCGGCGCTGATCGGCGAGGCCCGGGCCAAGGAGCTGCTCTTCACCGGCCGCCGGGTGGACGCGGACGAGGCGCTGCGGATCGGCCTGGTGAACCGGGTGGTGGCCGAACCGGCGGAGCTGCTGCCCACCGCCCACGGCCTGCTCGACGAGATGGCGAAGGGCTCGGCGCTGGCCCTGCGCCTGACCAAGCTGGCGGTGGACGCGCCACCGGCCGCGCACCCGCAGCTCGACCTGCTGAGCCAGGCGGTGCTCTTCGAGGACGAGGAGAAGCACCGGCGGATGACCGAGTTCCTGGAGCGCCGCCGGCCGCGCTGAGTCACCACGGCGAGGGCCGCACCGGATCCCCGGTGCGGCCCTCGATGCGTGGCGGCTCAGTCCCTGATCTGCACCCCGGCGTCGGCCAGCGCGGTGATCGCCCGCGCCGACTCGCCGAAGCCGATCACCAGCACCGCCTCCGGGCCGAAGCTCTTGATCTCCTGCGCGATGCCGGTGAAGTCGACGGGCGTCTTCGGGTCGGCCGGCGGCGTGTAGGTGAGCAGCTTGAGCCGGTCCGCGCCGACCCCCGCCTTCTCCAGCTCGGCCCGGACGTTCTCCTGGAGGCCCTCGCCGTAGGAGTCCTTGCGGGCCAGCAGCACGATCTTGCGCGGCCCGTCCCGCAGCATCACGTCCGCCAGCGCGCGGCCCTGGAGGCTGTCCGGCGGCGCGGTGCGGAAGTAGAGGCCCTTGTCGTCGACGGCGCTCAGCCCGGCGTCGGTGTTCGACGGGGAGAAGAGGATTCGCTCGGCGGCCACCACGTCCGGCAGCACGGCCCGGGAGATGCCGGACGCGCCGGCGCCGATGATGATCGAGACACCCTGGCCGACGTGCGCGGCCACGGTCGCCTTGGCCACCGCCGGGTTGGTGCCGTCGTCGCCCTCGATGAACTTCACCGGCTCGCCGAGCACCCCGCCGGCGGCGTTGATCTCGTTGAGCGCGAGCGTGACCGCGGCGGCCATCGGCGGGTACGCCAACGCCAGGTCACCGGTCTTCGGCAGCAGGCCGCCCATCACCAGCGGCGCGTCCTTCGCCTTCCCGCGGGCCTTGCGGCCGCGCGGCGGGGCCTTGCTGCTCGCGCCCGACTCCTCGCCGGCGCCGACGAACTCGGTCTTCCCGTCGTCGAGCTGCTGGTTGTCGAAGTGCAGCGTGCCGTAGCTCGCGGTCGCCGGCTCGCCGGTGTCGGTGAAGCCGGCCCGGGTCAGCGACACACCCCGGTATTCCAGGTCCTGACCGGCGCGGGCGAGCTGGAGGCAGGCCGCCACCTCCTCGCAGCGCTGGCCGCCGGCGGTCACCCCGACGATCTGCTGGGCGATCTCGCGCGGCGCGGTGGTGCCGGCGAGCTGGGTGGCCAGTGCGCTGATCACCACGGCGTCGTACGACTCGGCGGCGTAGAGGAAGTCGTTCAACTTCGGATCTACGTTGCGTAGCCGTTCCTTGAAGCTCTCCGGCAGCGGCGTGAGCGGGGTGGTGCCCTTCATGCCGTTGACGAGATTCGCCCGGTCCTTGAGTTCCGCGGCGAAGGAGTTCTGCATGTTGCCGTCGGTGCCGTAGAGGCGGACCTGGGTGGTGCCCGCGTCCTTCGGCTCGTCGCTCCCGCAGGCGCTGGTAGCGAGCAGGAGCACCGCGCAGGCCGTGGACAGGGCCGCGCGCGACGTGCGATTTCCAAGCATGGTCGTCCTTCCTCCGGCGAAGGTCCGCTGCGCACATTAGCGTGCCCGCGCGGCACGTGGGACTGTGGACCTGGCTCCGTCGGGACGCCGACTGCGGGTATCACTCTGGGTGATCGTCGGCCCGGTTACGGGTCACCGCTTGACCCTCGCCGCTACTGTTCCGCAGGTGACCGACGACGCAGAGCAGACGCTCGACGACGCGACCGCCGTGCTCCGTTCGGCGTTGGCCGGCGACGGCGCCGGCGTCGTCGGCGCCTTCGACGCGGTCGTCGACCGGTCCGGGCTCGCCGGGGCGTACGGGGTGGCCTGGTGTCTGGCCGCCACCATGCTCGGCGACGACGCCCCCGCGGGCGCCGCCGCGCTCGACTTCCCCGGCATCGACCAGGCCGACTACGACACCCGCTGGGTGGCCCGCTTCGTCAGCGCGTACGCCAACGACGACGCCGACACCGGCGAGGCGCTGTTCGGCGCGGCGGCCGCCGACGGGCTGCTGCCCGACTGCCTGCTCACGCTCGCCGGCTCGACCATCGCCACGCTGCGCAGCCGGGAGGGCTGACACCCCGCGCGCCTCGTTGTGATACCCCTGACGGATGTCCGAGGCGATGCTCAGCAAGGTGCGCAAGCTGCTCGCCCAGGCCGAGGACCCGGCCTGCACCCCCGCCGAGTCGGCGACCTTCATGGCCAAGGCCACCGAGCTGATCGCCCGCTACGGCGTCGACCGCGCGCTGCTCGCCGCCCGCGAGCCGGCCGCCGACCCGGTCGGCGACCGGGTGGTCGAGGTGATCGCCCCGTACGCCCGGGACAAGGCCGGCCTGCTCGCCGCCGTCGCCGACCCGCTGCGCTGCCGCTGCGTACGCCGCCGGGAGGGCAACGGCTTCGCGATGCACCTGTTCGGCTTCGCCAGCGACCTGGAACGCGTCGAGCTGCTGTTCACCTCGCTGCTGGTGCAGGCCGCGCACGGGCTGGCCGGGGCGGCCGTGCCGGCCGGCGAGCACCCGGCCGCGTTCCGGCGCGCCTGGTTGGCCGGCTTCGCCCAGGTGGTCGCCGAGCGGCTGCGCGCGGCCGAGGCCGGCGCGGTCGCCGAGGCCGGCGCGCCCTCGGTGGCGCTGGTGCTGGCCGACCGCTCCGACCGCGTCCAGCGCCGGCTCGCCGAGGTGTACCCGCGACTGCGCACCGCCCCGCGTCGCCGGCTCGCCGGCGGAGGATTCGGCCCGGGCGCCGCCGCCGGCCGGCGCGCCGACCTGGGCGACCCCGGTCTGACCGGTACGGCGTCGAGCCGGGGCATCTCCGGCTGACGCCGTTCCCGCGCCGGCGGTGGGGTCAGTCGGTGGTGCGGGTGACCGTCGCCAGATAACGACAGAGCAACTCGTGCCAGCCGGCGGTGAGCGCCTCGCGGTAGCCCTCGGCGGCCGAGCCGTGCCGGTCGAAGTAGCGGTGCTCGACGTCCACCCTCGTCGACGCCGGACCCTCGGGGTGGAAGAGCACCTCCACCTCGCTGGCCCGCGCCGGATCCGGCACCGGGACTCGGTCCGGCCCGATCTGCCAGGTGAACACCAGCCGCCGGGGCGGATCCCAGGTCAGCACGCGACCCCAGTCGTTGCGGAAGCCGTACGGGCCGATCTCGTAGAGCATGCCGCCGGCCCGCGGTTCCATACCGAGCCCGGCCAGCGCCTCCGGCCCGGACCAGGTGTATTCGCGGACCCACCAGTCGGCCAGCGCGCCGGTGAAGACCGCGTACGCCCGCTCACCGGACGCCGGGACGAGGAGGCTGCTGCGGAGGGAGAAACGGTCGAACTCCTGCCGGACCTCTTCCTTGTCGGCCATCTCCTGTCCCATAAGCCCGGACCATACCGGCTGATGTCTCGCTGTGCAGCTTTGGTTTCGCCCGCTTCCGGACAGCGGGAATCCCGGTTTCCGACAGCTCGACCGGGTGGCGTCGGGAGGCTTCGACGGCCCGGCGGATGCCGTACCGGAAAGCGGGTAACCGCCGCTGACCCGGACCGGGATGGGGGAGCGGGAGCATGAGCGACGACGGAGCCACCGACGACCAGGTCACCGGGCGGAGTGCGGCCGGGCCGGAACCGGACGTCCTGCTCGACGTGCCGGAACTGTCGGTCGACGAGATCCGGCTGACGGTCGACGGGCTCGACGCGGACCTCTCGCTGCGCGCCCGGCTGGCCAACCTGCTCCAGCTCGACGCCGGCGTCCGCGTGCACCTGGAGGGCGTCGAGCTGGACATCACCGGCGTCCGGGCCGAGGCCCTGCTGAAGGTACGCCTGGAGAAGCTGGTGCAGATCCTGGACCGGGCGTTGACCACCATCGACCGCAATCCCGAGCTGATCGACGCGCTGGCCCGCTCTGTCGGGGCCACGGTCGACGACGTGCACCGGGTGGCCGGGCAGGTCGCGGGGCCGGCCGTGCACCGGACCGCCGACGCCGGTGAGGTGGTAGACCGGACCGTGCCGGAGGTGGCCGGGCGGATCGGGCAGTCCGCACCCGCTGAGCCGGACGCGCGCGAGCCGTCCGGGAGGGAGCCGTCGGCCGGAGCGGGTGGTGGTTCCGGTTCCGGTTCCGGCGGAGGTTCCGATTCCACCGGTGGTGGCGCGCCTGGCGGTGGGGCCGAGTCGACCGGCGACGCCGAATCTGGGGCGGGTACTCAGTCTCGCGGTGGCGCAAGTGAGTCGGCGGGGGACGCCGGGCCCGGGAGCGAAGCGGAATCCCCCCAGGTCACCGCATCCGACGCCAGGGCTGGCTCGGGCGGGGACAGGGCCGCGCAGTTGGCCGGGCAGGCCGGGCAGACTCTGCGGCAGGCCGGCCGGAGCGTCTGGGAGGCGATCCAGAGCGGCATGAGCCAGCAACGTCAGCAGCGTCCGAGACGCTGACCGGACCCGTCGAGGAGATCTTGGAAGGAAACGGCCCGCAGAGGGGCCTGGAGCTTCCAAGATCTGCCGCTGCCCTGCCGCCGCGGCAGCCGGGCGTGGCTCGTCAGGTGCTGTTCGGGGTGCGGCTGCGGTACACCTCGCTCTGCCCGAGGTGGCGCTGCACGTCGGTGCGGGCCTGCTCGGCGCGGGCGGCGCGCAGCGCGGTCGGGTCTTCCGACGACATGCTCCGGCTCCGGTCGCGCCGACCGACGAGGATCGCCACCGCGAGCACCAGCAGCACGGCCACCAGGAGGGAGAACACCAGCGTCGTCATGACCCGACGGTAGGGCACGGACTCCAGCCCACCCGGTCAGCCGGGGAGGCGGGCCAACAGCTCGACGACCCGCTGCCGGATCTCGTCGCGCACCTGCCGGACCACGTCGACGGGCTGACCCGCGGGATCGGTGAGCGGCCAGTCCTCGTACCTCTTTCCCGGGAAGACCGGGCAGGCGTCGCCGCAGCCCATGGTGACGATGACGTCGCTGGCCTCGGCCGCGTCCCAGGTGAGCCGGGCGGGGGTCTGGCCGGTGAGGTCGATGCCGACCTCGCGCATCGCCGCGACCGCGACCGGGTTGATCCCCTCGGCGGGCTCGCTGCCGGCCGAGCGGACCTCGACGCGGTCGCCGGCGAGGTGGCGGAGCCACGCGGCGGCCATCTGGGAGCGGCCGGCGTTGTGGACGCAGACGAACAGGACGCTGGGCTTGCTCATCGGACTTCGATCTCCCGGGTGGGGTGCGGCACGACCACGTCGTCCGCCGTGTCGGCGGCGTGCGGGTACCAGTGGGCGAGGGCGGCGACGGCGATCAGGCCGCCGGCGAGTTGGGCGGCGACGAAGCCGGGGGTCGAGGCCGGGGCGATGCCGGCGAACGTGTCGGTGAAGGCCCGCCCGATGGTGACCGCGGGGTTGGCGAACGAGGTCGACGAGGTGAACCAGTAGGCGGCCCCGATCCAGGCGCCGACGGCGGCCGGTGCGGCCGAGGTCCGGCCGGAGCGGGCGAGGGCGAAGACCAGCAGGACCAGGCCGGCGGTGGCGACCACCTCGGCGAGCCACAGGTGGCCGCCGCTGCGCCCGGTGCGTGACCACGCCACGGCGGGCAGGCCGAACATCAGGTGGGCCAGGACCGCACCGGTGATGGCGCCGGCGACCTGGGCGACGACGTACGCGGCCAGGTCCCGCGAGCCGAGTCCCGTGCCGGCGCGGCGGCCGAGCCACCAGTCGACGGCGGAGACGACCGGGTTGAAGTGCGCGCCGGACACCGGGCCGAAGGTCAGGATCAGCGCGCCCAGCGCCAGCGCGGTGGCGACCGCGTTCTCCAGGAGTTGAAGCCCGACGTCGGTCGGGGAGAGCCGGGCGGCGGCGATGCCGGAACCGACGACGGCGGCGACGAGCAGCGCCGTGCCGGTGAACTCCGCGGTGGCCCGGCGGGGCAGGGCGAGGGTCACGAGTCGCCGCCTCCGGCGCCGATCTCCAGCAGGTCGCCGAGTCGGCGGAACGCCTCGGGGCGGACCCGATACCAGACCCAGGTGCCGCGCCGCTCCGAGTCGACCAGGCCGGCCTCCCGCAGCACCCTGAGGTGGTGCGAGACGGTGGGCCCGGCGAGGTCGAAGGCCGGGGTGAGGTCGCACACGCAGATCTCCGGCACCGAGGCGATCATCGACATCAGCCGCAGCCGGACCGGGTCACCGAGGGCCTTGAACATCGGTGCCACCACCGCGGCCTGATCCGCGTCCAGCGGGCGGGCGGCGATCGGCGGGCAGCAGGCGACGGCCTGGAGGTCCACGACCGGCAGCGCTTGTTTCGACATTTCTCTAGGTTGACAGATTTGAAAACAGGGTGCAACGTGGCTCTTGCTTCGAAGAACATCTAGGCAAGGAGACGACATGTCCCGCGTCCAGCTCGCCCTGCGCGTGTCCGACCTCGAAGGCTCCGTGGCCTTCTACAGCAAGCTGTTCGGCGTCGAGCCGGCGAAGCGCCGCCCCGGCTACGCCAACTTCGCCGTCGAGAACCCGCCGCTGAAGCTCGTGCTCCTCGAAGGCGAGACCGGCCGGCCCACCGTCATGGACCACCTCGGCGTCGAGGTCGCCAGCACCGACGAGGTCACCGCCGCCACCGACCGGCTCACCGGCGCCGGCTTGATCACGCTGGAGGAGAACGACACCGAGTGCTGCTACGCCCTCCAGGACAAGGTCTGGGTGCGCGGGCCGGGCGACGAGCCCTGGGAGGTCTACACCGTGAAGGCCGACTCGCCGCAACTGGAGAAGAAGGCGGAAGGCGCCTGCTGCTCCTGAGCCCCGATACAGCAAGATCCCCACCGGCGTTTCGGCTGGTGGGGATCTCTGTAGCCCGGCGAAAGGCTATGTGGCCAGGGGCGGGGTCGAACCGCCGACCTTCCGATTTTCAGTCGGACGCTCGTACCAACTGAGCTACCTGGCCGTGGTGCTCGGCACATGCTACCGCACGGGCCGATACGCAGAACGCCGCGCATGATGTGCGCGGCGTCAGCGCTTGCGGTCCTGACGGGACTTGAACCCGCGACCTCCGCCTTGACAGGGCGGCGAGCACTCCAACTGCTCCACAGGACCTGGCTGGTGTTGCAACCGGCATGAGCCGGATCGTGCCCCCAACGGGATTCGAACCCGTGCTACCGCCTTGAAAGGGCGACGTCCTGGGCCGCTAGACGATGAGGGCGGCCCCGCCATCATTGCACACTCGCAACTTCAAGCGGACTTGCTCCCATCCGGCCCCGCCGGAGGCATGAGAAGCATATGCCATGCCTCCTCGGACGACCAAACCGGTATGGCAGCAGGCGCATCGCGGAGTGAAACCGCAGGTCACCGCAGCCGGACGATGCCGTACCGCCGCTTGAGGTCCGGGATCAGGTGCCGGCAGGCGGCCATCGTCTGGGTCCGGTCGCCGCCTGCGTCGTGCATCAGCACGACCGATCCGTGGTGGCTGGCCGACTCCACCCGCTTGATGATCTTCTTGGCCGGCGGGTGGTCCCAGTCCTGCGGGTCCACGCTCCAGTGCAGCGGACGCAGCCCCAGTTGCCGGGCGACGGTGAGTTCCTCGGCCGTCCACCGGCCGCCGGGCTGCCGGAACCAGGTGATCGGCGCGTTCGGCGCGGCGGCGTGGATGGCCCGGTTCGTCCGTTCCAGGTCGGCTCGGATCGCGGCGAGCGGGCGCCGGCCGAGGTCCACGTCGTGCCGCCAGCTGTGGTTGCAGAGCTGGTGGCCCTCGCGGACGATCTGGGCCACCAGCTCCGGGTGGCGCTTGGCCTGCCGGCCGACCACACAGAAAGTGGCGGTGACGTGGGCCGCCCGGAGCTGGGCGAGGATCTGCGGCGTGTAGCGCGGGTCCGGCCCGTCGTCGAAGGTGAGCGCCACCCCGGGGCTCCCGCTGCGCCGGTGCAGGCCGGCCGGGAGCTGCTTGGGCAGCGGCCGCAGCTTCGGCTTGGCCGGCGGAGTGGTGTGGGTGGGCTTCGGTTTCGGACTGGGGGTCGGTTTCGGCGCGGCCGAGGCCGACGGCGGGGCGGCGACCTTCTGCGGGGTCTTGCCCGGGCCGCCGCAGCCGGTGACGAGGAGCATCAGGCCGAGCGCGAACACCAGAACGGTGCGTGGACGCATCTGTCGCTCCCGGAGGGGTCGGGTCAGACGGACTTTCCGACCGTAGTGGACGACACCCTCCGAGCGGGAGGCCCCCCTCAGCCCGCCGTCGACTGATCCAGCGAATCCCGGACGGCGACGGCCAGCGAGAGCGCCTCGGCCAGGTCGACCGGTCGGACCACGCCGGCCGGCAGGGAGTCGGCCCGCCAGCCCGGCCCGGCGGCGAGCGCCAGCAATGGCCGGCGCGGGACCGCCAGCAGCGCGGCGAGCTGGTGCGGGTCGGCGGTGGCGCGGGTGTGGGACCAGAGCACCACGGCCGCCGGCCCGGTCCGGTTGACCGCCTCGACGAGGGCGGCCACCGGCACCCGGGCACCGAGCATCCGGTAACTCACCCCGGCCTCGGCCAGCGCGGCGGCCAGCGCCTCGAGCGGCAGCGAGTGCTGCTCCTCGTCGGCGCAGGAGAGCAGGATCCGGGGCGGTCCGACGGCGGGGTGCGCCCGGGCCACCGAGGCGAACGCCTCGGACACGCACCGGGACATGAGGTGTTCCACCTCGATCAGCCCGGTGGTGGCGGCGTGCCGTTCCCCGATGCCGGCGAGCACCGGCCGGAGCAGCCCCTCCCAGGTCGCCACCACGCCGTCCGTGGCCAGCGCGTCGGCGATGGTGCGGCCGATCGTCACCGAGTCCAGTCGCATGGCGGCCCGGGCCAGGCCGCGGGCGACCGGCCCGGCCCGGCCGACCGGAATGGTGGTGCCGCCGCCGTCCCGGACCGTGGACACGCCGGCCTTCAGGCCGAGCCGCTCGGGCGGCAGCACGGCCGGTGCCTGCCGGGCCCAGCGGGCCGCCTCTGCGGGCGCGATCCCCTCGGCGGTGAGCCGTCGCATGATCTCCAGGCGGGCGAGGTCGACCGGCGTGTAGCGCCGGTGGTGACCCGGCACATGTTCGCTGGGACCGAGGCCGTAGCGCTGGTGCCAGGTTCGCAGCGTGGTGACCGCCACACCCAGTCGGCGCGCGACGGCCCCCGCGCTCAGCGCCTCATCGGCCACCCGACCGCTCCGGTGCCTCGGTGGCCGGCGCGCCGGACCGGGACGGCCCGGCCGGTGTGCCCGACCGGGACGGGTGGGCCGGATGCAGCAGCCGGTTCACCACGCCCCCCAGCCAGGGGGCGTATGCGCGGGGGTCGGCGTCGAGGTCGGCCGAGACCGCGCCCGGGTCGACCCAGCGCAACTCGGCGACCTCGTCCGGGTCGGGCCGGAGGGCCACGTCGGCGGGGACGTCGGCCCGCAGCACGTGGTCGTACTCGAACTCGACCCGGCCGGTGGCCGGGTCCTCGGCGTAGTAGAGGTAGACCCCCACCTCGGTCAGGTCGACCGGGCCGAGGCCGAGCTCCTCGGCGAGCCGATGGTTGGCCGCCTCGGTCAGCGACTGGCCGGGCAGCGGGTGCCCGCAGCAGGAGTTGGCCCAGCGCAGCGGGAACCGGGTCTTGACCGCGGCCCGCTGCTGGAGCAGGACCCGGCCGGCGGGGTCGACCAGGAGCACCGAGAAGGCCCGGTGCAGCCGGCCGGGCGGCTGGTGCGCGGTGGCCACGGTGGTCTCGCCGACCACCCGGCCGCCGTCGTCCACCAGCTCGACCAGGTGGTCCTCCCGTGCCGTCACGAGATGTGCCCGGTGATCCGGGAGGCGGCCAGCTTGCCGCTGATCAGCACCATCGGCACGCCCACGCCGGGCTGGGTGCCGGAGCCGACGAAGACCACGTTGCCCAGCGTCCGGTGCAGGTTCGACGGGCGGAACGGGCCGGTCTGGAAGAGGCTGTGGGAGGCGGCGAACGGGGTGCCGGCGGCCATGCCCTGCGCAGCCCAGTCGGCCGGGGTGACCGTGCGCAGCACCTCGATGCCGTCGCCGAAGCCGACGTAGCCGCGTTCCTCGAGCGTGCTCACGAGTTGGTCGGCGTAGCGTCCGGTGAGGTCGCCGGGCCAGTCGAACGGCGCCCGGTCGAGGTTCGGCACCGGGGCCAGCACGTAGTAGGTGTGCTTTCCGGCCGGGGCCACCGACGGGTCGGTGCGGCTCGGGTTCGTCACCAGCAGCGACGGGTCGGTCATCAGCTCGCCTCGCCGGATCACCTCGTCGAACGTGCCCTTCCAGGCCCGTCCGAAGTGGATGTTGTGGTGGGCGATCTTGCCATAGCCCTGCTTCGAGCCGACGTGCAGCACCACGCAGGACGGCGAGTAGGTGAGCTTGCGCTGCCGGCTCTCCGGCAGCAGCTCCTGGTAGGCGACCGGCAGGTCCGGGTTGAGCACCACCACGTCGGCGGGGACGAACTCACCGTCGGAGGTGATCACACCGGTGGCCCGCCCGTGCGCGGTCTCCACCCGGGTCACCGTGGTGCCGTAGCGGATCTGCACGCCGTGCTTCTCGGCCGCGCCGGCCATGCCCCGGGAGACCGCGTGGATGCCGCCGCGCGGGAAGCTCACCCCGGCCACCGAGTCGAGGTACGCGATGACGGTGTAGATGGCCAGCGCGTCGTGCGGCGACAGGCCCGCGTACATCGCCTGGAAGGAGAAGATCCGCTGGGTACGCGGGTCGCGGAAGAACTGGTTGATCTTCGTCTGGAGCCGCCGGAAGGCGCCGTTGGCGAACAGCTTCAGCAGGTTGCCGGTGAGCAGGTCGGTCGGCGCGTCCAGGTTGCGTTCGATGAAGTCGGCCCGCTCCCACTTCCACAGGTTCCGGGCGTAGTCGACGAAGCGCAGGTAGCCGTCCGCCTCGCGAGGGCCGCAGACCTTGGCGATCTCGGCGGCCATCCGGGTGGTGTCGGTGATGACGTCCAGCGTCGACCCGTCCGGGTAGTAGGCCCGGTAGGCCGGGTCGAGCGGGGTCAGGTCGAGCCAGTCGGTCAGCTCCTCGCCGACCGCGCCCAGCGCCTCGGCGATCAGGTCGGGCATGGTGAGGACCGTCGGGCCGGTGTCGAACTCGTACCCGTCGACGCTGAGCCGGCCGGCGCGCCCGCCCGGCACCGGCTCGCGTTCCAGCACTGTCACCTGCCGGCCGCTGCCCGCCAGGTGCAGCGCGCAGGCCAGCCCACCCAGCCCGGCGCCGACCACGACCACCCGGTCGGTCCGTCCGTTGACGGTGCGCATTCCGGCTCCCTTGTTCACGAGGTTGCTCATCAGGACCGCCGCGCGGTGGCGGCGGTGGCGAGGCCGGTCAGCGCGGTGCGCGCCGTCTCGTCGATCGGTGCGGTGTCGAGCGCGGCCAGTGCGTCGGTCACCCGTTCGGAGATCATCCGCTCGACCTGGGCGGTGGCCCCGGTCTCCCGGACCAGGTCGGCCAGCCGGGCCACCTCGCCCGCGCCGGTGACCGAGCCGGCCCGGTCCAACGCGCGACGCTGGGCCGGGTCGGCGAGCTGCCGGGCCAGCATCAGCAGCGCGGTCGGCTTGCCGGTGCGCAGGTCGTCGCCGGCCGGTTTGCCGGTGGTGGCCGGGTCGCCGTAGACGCCGAGCAGGTCGTCGCGGAGCTGGAACGCCTCGCCGACGGCCAGCCCGTAGCGGGTGTACGCGGCGATAAGCGGGCCGTCCGCGTCGACGCCGGCCAGGCAGGCGCCGAAGAGCAGCGGTCGCTGGACGGTGTAGCTGGCGGTCTTGTAGCGGGCCACCCGCAGCGCCCGGTCGACCGACCAGTTCGCCGCGTCGTTCTCGCCGAGCACGTCCAGGAACTGGCCGGCGACCGTCTCCACCCGCATCTGGTCGTAGCAGCGGCGCACGTCGAGCAGCCGGTCGGCCGGCACGGCGGCGTGTGCCATCAGCCGGTCGGCCCAGACCATGCAGAGGTCGCCGATGAGCACGGCGATCGCCTCGCCGTAGCGGTCGGGGTCACCGGTGTGCCCGGCCGACCGGTGTCGCGCGGCGGCGGCGCGGTGCGCGGTGGGCCGGCCGCGCCGGGTGTCGGAGGCGTCCATGACGTCGTCGTGCACCAGCGCGAACGTGTGCAGCAGCTCCAGCGCGGCGAGGGCGGGCAGCACCGAGGGCAGCGGGTCGTCGCCGCCGACCACGCCGCGCCAGCCCCAGTAGGCGAACGTGGGGCGCACCCGCTTGCCGCCGGCCAGCACGGCGTCGCGCGCCGTTGCGGCGAAACCACCCATCGCTGCGTCGATCTCGGTGAGCGAGTCGACCTCGGCGGCCAGGAACGCGGCGAGCGTGTCGTCGACGCCCGTGATCAGGTCCTTCGTGAACGCGGCCAGCACGCCGTTGACCGGATCGTCCGTCGCCTCCGGCTGTGCCGGCGCGACGCGGAGCGCATTCCCCGCAACTGCGTCGTTGGCCATGAGGGGGAGCGTACCCTAGGGTTACGAGTTGCGTCGATTGCTGCGTCGAAACCGAGGAGGGCCGGTGGACACGGATCTCACCGCTGCCTATGACCGTTGCCGCGAGCTGCACCGGCGTCACGGCCGTACCTACTATCTCGCCACCCGGCTGCTCCCCGCTTGGAAACGGCGGCATGTGCACGCCCTCTACGGATTCACCAGGTACGCGGACGAGATCGTCGACCGCACCGAGGACCTGCCGCCCGCCGAGCGCGCCGCCCGGCTGCGCGAGTGGTCCGACCGCTTCGTCGCCGGCCTGCACGGTGCGTCGGTCGACGACCCGCTGCTCCCCGCCGTGCTGCACACCATCGCCGTGTTCGACCTGGACCGCGACGACTTCGCGTCGTTCCTGCGCAGCATGGCGATGGACCTCACGGTCATGTCGTACCCGACCTACGACGACCTGCTCGACTACATGGAGGGCTCGGCCGCCGTCATCGGCACCATGATGCTGCCGATCCTGGGCAGCTCCGACCCGGCCGCCGCCCGCGAGCCCGCCCGCCAGCTCGGGTTCGCGTTCCAGCTCACCAACTTCATCCGGGACGTCGCCGAGGACCTCGACCGGGGCCGCACCTACCTGCCCGACGAGGACCTGGCCAAGTTCGGCGTCACCCGCGACGACCTGCTCGCCGCCCAGGCCGCCGGGCGCACCACGCCGGCGATCCGCGAGCTGATCGAGTACGAGGTGACCCGCGCCCAGGCCCACTACCTCGCCGCCGCGCCCGGCATCCCGCTGCTCAACCCCGCCTCGCAGGCCTGCATGCGCACCGCGTACGCGCTCTACGGCGGGATCCTCGACGAGGTCGCCGGGCAGGGCTTCGACGTCTTCGTCCGGCGGGCCCTGGTCCCGCAGCGGCGGCGGATGGCGGTGGCCGCGCGGGCGCTGCTCACCCCGACCGGCACGCCGGTCCAGGTGCCCGGCCCGGCGCTCACCCCGGCCCTGGCCGGATGACCGAGCGTACGGCGGTCGTGCTGCTCACCCGCGACCTGCGGGTGCACGACCACCCGGCGCTGGCCACGGCCGCCTCGGCGTTCGACCGGGTGGTGCCGCTGTACGTGCTCGACCCGACGCTGCAGAAGCTCTCCCCGAACCGCACCCGCTTCCTGCACCAGAGCCTGGCCGAGCTGCGCGAGGCGCTCCGAAAACGCGGCGGCGACCTGGTCGTCCGACGCGGCGACCCGGTGGTCGAGACCGTCAAGCTGGCCCGCGCGGTGGGCGCCGAGGGCGTCGGGCTCTCCGCCGACGCGACCCGGTACGCCCACCGGCGGGAACGCCGCCTGCGCGCCGAGTGCGAGCGGCACCGGATGTTCCTGCGGCTCTTCCCCGGGCTGACCGTCGTCGAGCCGGGCGCGCTGAAGCCGACCGGCGGCGACCACTACCGGGTGTTCAGCCCCTACTTCCGCGCCTGGCAGGGCGTCGAGCCGCGGGAGGAGCTGGCCGCGCCGAAACGGATCCGGCTGCCCGACGGCGTCGACCCGGGCCGGCTGCCGGAACCGCCGAAGGGCGACAGCCCGGACGCCGCCGAGGGCGGGGAGAAGACCGCCCAGCGTCGCCTCAAGGCCTGGCTGCCCACGCTCGACCGCTACGACGACATCCACGACGACATGGCCGGCGACGACACCTCCCGGCTCAGCCCGTACCTCAGGTGGGGTTGCGTCTCCCCGCTCGCGGTGGCGAACCGCGCGGGCGACCGCGACGGGCCGTTCGTCCGGCAGCTCTGCTGGCGCGACTTCTACCACCAGGTGGTCGCCGGCTTCCCCGACCTGACCACCACCGCCTACCGGCGGGGCGCCCGGGAGGACTGGCGGGACGACCCGCACGCGCTGGCCGCCTGGACCGAGGGGCGCACCGGGATGCCGATCGTGGACGCCGGCATGCGGCAGCTGCGCGCCGAGGGCTGGATGCACAACCGGGCCCGGCTGATCACCGCCGGCTACCTCACCAAGCACCTCGGGCTGGACTGGCGGCCCGGGCTGGAGGTCTTCTTCCGGTGGCTGCTCGACGGCGACCGGGTCAACAACTCGGGCAACTGGCAGTGGGTGGCCGGCACCGGCAACGACAGCCGGCCCTACCGGGGCTTCAACCCGGTGCGGCAGGCCGAACGGTACGACCCGGACGGCGCGTACGTGCGGCGGTGGGTGCCCGAGCTGGAGTCGGTGGCCGGTAAGGCGGTGCACCAGCCGTGGCGGCTGCCCGACGAGACGCGTCGCACCCTCGACTACCCGCCGCCGCTGGACGTGCCCGGCAGCGACCCGGTCTGGATGCGCTGACCGCACCCGGTCACAGGCAGGAGTGCAACACCTCGGTCAGCTCGTCCACCCGGTCGTGCTCGGCCAGCCGGGCGGTCACGAACGCCAAGGCGTAGCCGCGCTCCGGGTCGGCCCAGGCGCTGCTGCCGCCGATCCCGCCCATGCCCCAACTCCCGTCCGGCTCCCACTGCATGCCGAGCGTCCAGTGCGCCGTCCGGCCCAGCACCAGGTCCGGGCCGGCGTACTGCACCCTCGTCGCCTCGGCGACCAGCCCCGGTTCGAGCAGGCGCACGCCGTCCAGCGTGCCGCCGGCGAGCAGGCCCGCGTAGAAGCGGGCCAGCGCCGACGCGGTGGCGTGCAGGTTCACCGCCGGGATCTCGGCGGCCCGCCAGGCGTCGCCGTTCACCACCGCCACGTCGCGCCCGCCCGGCGGGTTGTCCAGTGCCCGCGCCCGCAACGAACCCGGCTCACCGCGCGTCCGGTCCGGCCAGCCCGGATCGGTGTACGACAGGTCGGCGCACCGCCGCCGGTCCGCCGGCCCGAGCCCGAACGCCAGGTCCAGCCGCCACGGGCCGGCGATCTCCTCGGCCAGGAAGCGCCCCACCGAACGCCCGTCCACCCGGCGGACCAGCTCGCCCACCAGGTGCCCGTACGTCCAGGCGTGCTCGCCCGCGACGGCGCCCGGCGTCCACTCCGGCTCGGCGGCGGCCAGGTCGGCGCAGAGCAGCCCCCAGTCGGTGATCGCCTCGGCGGGCCGGGGCACCGGGAACGCGGGCAGCCCGGCGGTGTGGGCGAGCACCTGCCGCACGGTGGCCGGCGCGCGGAACCCCGGCCAGTACGCGGCCACCGGCGCGTCCAGGTCGACCCGGCCCCGGTCCACCAGCAGCAGCAGGCAGAGCGCCACCACCGGCTTGCCCACCGAGTAGACGTCGACGAGCGTGTCCGGCCGCCACGGCCGGTCCGCCCCGACGGCCGACACGACCGCGCCCGGCGGGACCGCCGCCGTGGTGCCGCCCACCAGCTCCACCACCGGGACGCCGTCGAGCCGGACGGACAGCGCCGCGCCGGTCTCCCGGCCGGTGGCGAACAGGTCGTGGAAGGCGTCCCGGACCGGGGCGAAGCGCGCGTGCATCCGGCCACGGTAGGCCGTCGAACGCATTACCGGCGGGGGAATTCCGGCCGGGTCCGGTGGCCGGACGCCCCGGCGGTGCGGAATGCTGGCGGGATGGCAGAGCCGGAAGTGGTGGACGTGGTCGTGGTCGGGCTCGGCGTCGGCGGCGAGGAGGTGGCCGGGCGGCTCGCCGAGGCCGGCCTCGACGTGGTCGGCATCGAACGGGACCTGGTCGGCGGCGAGTGCCCCTACTGGGGGTGCGTGCCGAGCAAGATGATGATCCGGGCGGCCAACGCGCTCGCCGAGGCGCACCGGGTCAACGAGCTGGCCGGCTCCGCGCAGGTGCGACCCGACTGGGCACCCGTGGCGAAGCGGATCCGCGAGGAGGCCACCGACACCTGGGACGACAAGGCGGCGGTGGACCGGTTCACCGGCAAGGGCGGCCGGTTCGTGCGCGGCAGCGGCCGGCTCGACGGCCCCAACCGGGTACGCGTCGGCGACCAGGTCTTCGAGGCCCGCTTCGCTGTGGTCCTCGGCACCGGCACCCGGCCCTCGGTCCCACCGATCGACGGGCTCGCCGACACGCCCTACTGGACCAACCACCAGGCCATCGAGGTCGAGGAGCTGCCCGGCACCCTGCTGGTGCTCGGCGGCGGCGCGATCGGGCTGGAACTGGCCCAGGTGTTCGCCCGCTTCGGCGTCCGGGTCACCGTCGTCGAGGCGGCCGACCGGGTGCTCGCGGTCGAGGAGCCGGAGGCCTCGGCGCTCGCCGCGGAGGCCCTGCGCGCCGACGGGGTGGAGATCCGCACCGGGGCCAAGGTCGGCCGGGTCAGCCACGACGGCACCGAGTTCACCGTCCACGCCGACGATGCCGCGTTCACCGGCGAGAAGCTGCTGGTGGTGACCGGCCGCCGGGCGCACCTGGAGGAGTTGGGCCTGGACACGGCCGGCGTGGACGCCGGCCAGCGCTACCTGGCGGTCAACGACCGGATGCACGTCACCGACGGCATCTGGGCGGTCGGCGACCTCACCGGCGAGGGCGCGTTCACCCACATCGCCATGTACCAGGCCGGCATCGTGGTGGCCGACGTGCTCGACCACATGCGGCGGGCCAAGGGCGGCCCGGACGCCAGCGGCACCGCGAGCGTGGTCGGCGGCGCGGCCGGCGTGGTCAGCGCCGTCGGCGGCGCGATGAGCGCGGGCGGCTCGACGGTCGCGCCGGGCAGCGTCCCGGTCGCCGACTACCGGGCGCTGCCCCGGGTGACGTTCACCGACCCCGAGGTGGGCGCCGTCGGCCTGACCGAGCAGCAGGCCCGGGACCGGGGCATCAACGTCCAGGTCGGCCACACCGACCTGACCTCGTCGACCCGGGGGTGGATCCACAAGACCGGCAACGCCGGCTTCATCAAGCTGATCGCCGACGCCGACCAGGGCGTGCTGGTGGGCGCCACCTCGGCCGGACCGGCCGGCGGCGAGGTCCTCTCCGCGCTGCTGGTGGCCGTGCACGCGGCGGTGCCGATCAGCCAGCTCCGACACATGATCTACACGTACCCGACGTTCCACCGGGCCATCGAGGACGCGCTGCGCAACCTGAAGTGACGCCTCAGCCGGCCGGCGCGCCGTGCCGGCCGGCACCGGCGGCGAATCGGCCGGCGCCGCGCACCCCGTCCGCGGCCAGCGACTCCATGCCGTAGGCCAGCTCCACCGCGAGTGCCTCCGGCTCCGGGCGGCCGGCTCCGGCCAGCAGCGCCACCCGGTCGTTGCGCAGGCAGGTCTGCGGGTGCCGGGCGAGCCCGGCAGCCAGCCGCTCGGCCTCCGCACGGGCCGCGCCGGGCGCGACCAGCCGATTCACCAACCCCATCTGGTACGCCTCGTCGGCCGGCACCGCCCGCCCGGTGAGGATCAGGTCCATCGCCCGGCTCTCGCCGATCAACCGGGGCAGCCGGACCGTCCCGCCGTCGATCAGCGGCACCCCCCACCGCCGGCAGAACACCCCGAGCGTCGCGTCCGACTCGGCGACCCGCAGGTCGCACCAGAGCGCCAGCTCCAGGCCGCCGGCCACCGCGTACCCGGAGATCGCGGCGACCACCGGCTTGGACAGCACCATCCGGGTGGGCCCCATCGGGCCGTCGCCCTCCGCCTCGACCCGGTTGCCGCGTGGCGTGCCGATCGCCTTCAGGTCGGCGCCGGAGCAGAACGTGCCGCCCGCGCCCCAGAGCACCGCCACCGCCGCGTCCGGGTCGGCGTCGAACGCGCGGAACGCGTCGGCGAGCGCCCGGGCGGTCGGCCCGTCCACCGCGTTGCGGGCCTCCGGCCGGTCCAGGATCACCGTGGTCACGGCACCGGCGTGCTCGACGCGTACCCCCATGGGCCCAGCATGCCCGCGGCGGCGCCCGACGCGCCAGCGGACGCGGCCTGGCTACTTGATCGCGCCGGGTGGGGCCAGCCAACGCATCGGCTGGCCGGTGACCGCGCCGACCTGGTCGAAGTCCCGGTCGTAGTGCAGCAACGAGAGCCCGTGGTATTCGGCGGTGGCGGCGATGAGTAGATCCACCGCACCAGCCGACCGGTGAGTTCCTCGGGCGGTCAGCTCGAGCTGCGTCTCGGCGGCGCGCTCGTAGATCCGGTCGGGCATCGTCACCCACCCGAAGACAGCTCGGAGCTGCTCCTCGAGCTGCGCGCGGTCGGCAACGGACCGGGCGGTGTAGAGGAACTCCAGTTCGACGAGCGGACACACCGCAACCAGTCCGGCGGTCACCGACTGCTCCCAACGGCCCAGCACGTCCGGGTCGCGGAGAAGCCGGACCAGGGCGCTGGTGTCGATCAGATAGTCAGCCAGCTTCACGAGCGGTAGTTGCCCTTGTCGAGCAGCTCGTCGAAGTCGCCGGCCCGCCCACGCCCGGCCAGCTCGGCCAACGCCCGGGCACGGCGCAGGCGTGCCGCGCCCTCACGGAGAGCGACGTTTACCGTGTCCTTCTTGGTCTTGGTACCGAACGCCTGGGCCGCGTCCGCCAACGCCTCGTCATCGACATCGACCAGGATCTTGGTCATCCTCGCCCCCTATATACGACACGCTGCTGAAGTATATCCAGTCGGGGGTAGGCGTACGCCTGGTTCACAGGAAGGGATCACCGTTCCGCGACGTCGAGGCGGACCAGGGGGAGGCGGGCGTCCACGTCGGCCGGCAGCGGGTCGCCGCCGGTCAGCTCGGGAATGCCGAGCGTCCGGCCCAGCGCCGCAGCGGCCCGCCGGTGCCGCTGCCGGTAGCGCGCCAGCCGCTGCCGGACCTCCTCGCCGGTCAGCACCACCGCCCGCGCGGGCACGCCCTGGTCCGGCCCGGTCCACACCCGTACGGCCGGATCCGCGCGCACGTTGCGGAACCACTGCGAGCCCGGGCCGTAGCCGGAGGCGAGGAAGAGCGCGCCCTGCTCCCGGTCGACCACCTCCAGCACCACGTACCGGGGCAGGCCGGAGCGGCGGCCCCGGTGCTCCAGCATCATCAACCGGCGGCCGAGCAGCCGGCCGAAACCGTGGCGGTAGAGCGGGATCGGTGCGCGGGCGAGCCAACGGGGGATACGACGGCGGGCCATGGCCTCGACGGTACGCCGGGTGTCGCGCGGTTTTCCCGGGCGTCCGGTTTGGGCGCTCTGCTACCGGGAAGTCGGAAGAGGTGCGCCGACTACTGACGAAGCTCGAACAGGCCTCCGGACTCGACCGGGTGAGTGACCGGCTGCAACGTGCCGTCGAGGGCACGCTCAGCTCGCAGCGGGTCCGGGACGCGCTGCACGGCGTCTGGTTGGGGCATCCGCTGCACCCCGCGATGGTGCAGGTCCCGGTCGGCGCGTGGATCTCCGCCGCCGTGGTGGACCTGCTGCCCGGTCAGCGCCGGGCCGCCACCGCCCTGGTCGGGCTCGGCACGGTCAGCGCGTTGCCGGCGGCGGTCGCCGGGTGGAACGACTGGGCGGCCCTCTCCCGCGACCAGCGCCGGGTCGGGCTGGTGCACGCCGGGGCCAACATCGTCGGCCTGACCCTCTACGCCGGCTCGCTCGCGGCCCGCCTGAACGGGCGGCACGGGCTCGGTCGGACGCTTGCCTACCTGGGGCTCTCCGCGGCGAGCGGCGGCGCCTACCTGGGCGGGCACCTGGCGTACAAGCAGGGGGCGCAGGTCAGCCAGAGCGTCTCCGAGCTGCACCTGATCGGCGACGGCTGGCACCCGGTGGGTGACCTGAGCAGCCTGCCGCAGCGGGAGCTGCTCACCCGCAGGATCGACGACGTGTCGGTCCTCGTCTACCGGCACGGCGACGACGTCACCGTGATGCTGGAACGCTGCCCCCACCAGAGCGGGCCGCTCGGCGAGGGCAAGGTCCAGCAGATCGACGGCCACGCCTGCGTGGTGTGCCCGTGGCACGGCAGCGCGTTCCGCCTCGACGGTGGCCAGGTGGTGCACGGCCCGGCCGCCAACGACCAGGTCGTGCTGCCCACCCGCGTGGTCTCCGGCAAGGTCGAGGCCCGGCTGCCCTGACCTCCGCCTGTCTCAGTCGCGGCGGTGCCGTCCGTTGCCCGGGATGCGCGCCGGCACCGGCCGCCGCCGCAGGCCCAGGACGGCTCCGATCTGCGCGCCCACGATGCTCGCCACCGCCAGCACCGCCGAGATGGCCAGCGGGCGGTTGATGCCCTCCTCGGCCGTGGCCCGGGACGCACCCGCCGCCATCGCCGGCTGCTGCCCGTCCGGCGCCTCCACGGTGGGGGTGGCGTCCCGAGCCGGCGTGTCCGGCGCGGGCTTCGGCTTCGGCTTCGCCGCCGGCGAGGACGTGGCACCCCCGCCGGGCTTCGCCGGCACCGGCTTCGCCGCCGTCACCACCAGCCGGCCCGCCGCGTGCCGCCGGGCGCCGTCGTCCACCGCGCCGCCGGGCAGCTCGATCAGCTGGCCGGGACGGATCCGGTCCGGGTCGGCGAGCCGGTTCAACCGGGCCAACTCCCGGTAGCGGTCGAAGTCGTCCAGGTAGCGGTCGGCGACCTCGCCCAGGTAGTCGCCCTTCGCCACCCGGTACACCGCCGGGCCGGCGGCGTCGGGCGCGGGCGTGGCGACCCGGGGCGCGGTGTACGCCGTGGTGACGACCGGCGCGGCCATCGCCGGCTGCGGGGCGGTCAGCGCGGCGGCGCTCGCCGCGGCCGGGCTGGCCGCGAGGATCAGCGCCACGGAACCGACGAGCGCGGCTGCGGCCCGCTGCTGGCGGTGCATCCCGGGCAGCTTCGGCGCGGGCCGGCGCACCGCCGACGCGAGCAGCTCCACCACCACGGAGAACGCGAACGTGGCCCAGCCGAACCACCCCACCACCGCCAGCGCCCGCAGGAAGAGTTGCCCGTCGTCGCGGCTGGTCAACGCCGTGCCCAGCTCGGCCAGCGTGGGCAGGTGGTCGGGCAGCGGGTTGCCGGCGAAGGCCAGCAGCGCGACCGGCCCGCCGGCCAGCACCCCGACCAGCACGACGAGGGCGCCGAGCCCGGTGAGGACCTGACCGGCGCGGCGGGCGGCGGAACGTCCTGGTGCACCCATGGCGGCCTTCCTTCCTACGGTGGTGGCGCGGTGAGCGCCCGAGCGGTGGCCTCACCGGTGACGGTGGCGGTCTTCTGCGCGCCGAACAGACCGAGCAGGTCCCGGCGGTAGGTGATCCGCACGCGTACCCGGATCTGGGTCTCGGTGCCGACCACGGGGAAGTCGACCTCGTGGCCGTCGACCCCACCGGCGGCGGAGAGGTAGCCGGCGACGGCGACGCGTGCGGCGTCCTGGTCGATCCGGCTCGGGCCGCCCTCGATGGCGCTCGCCCGGTCGATCATCTGGCCACCGCTGCGGGCCGCCTCGGCCGCGAGGTTGTCGGCGCGTTGCAGCGTGCGTAGCTGCCCGGCGCCGTCGTAGGCGAGGCTGACGATGGCGAGTACGCCGGTCATCGCCACGGCCAGGAAGAGACTCACCCGGCCGCTCTCCGCCCCGCGCCGCCCGGTCATCCGCGGCTCCGGTAGGTGTCCAGCGGCGAGGTGAACCGCGCCGAGACGGTCTTGCCGCCCGGCACCCCGGGCAGCCCGGGGGCGCGCAGGTCGTCGAAGGAGACCGTGCAGGTCACGGTGACGGTCACGGTCGCCGGTACGCCCGCCGCGCTGCGGTACGCGGCGGCGAAGGTGGCCCGCTTCCCGGCCACCGAGCCGGTCAGGTCCAGCCGGGGCGGGGCGGTGCAGCGCAGGCCGGACCAGTTGAGCTGGTCGCGGGCCGCCTTCTCGGCGGCCTTCCGGCCGTCGGCGCCGGTCCGGGCGAGCGAGGCGGCCCGGGCGGCGTCGTGCGCGGCCGACTCCACCGCCTCGTCGGCGACGGCGGTCCGGCCGGCCACCCCGGCGAGCACCATCAGCGCGATGAAGGCGGGGGCGAGCACCGCCACCTCGATCGAGACGGAACCCCGGTCCCGTGGCACCGGCCTCACCCCGTGGTCCAGCGTTCGGCGGGGCCGTGCGCGGTCTGCACGACCTCGAAGTCGACACCCGGGATGACCGAGAGGGAGCGGCCGCGCACCGTGCAGGTGACGTCGGTGGCGGTCTCCACGCAGGTCGGCCCGGTACGGTCCCAGCCGACCAGCCAGTCCCCGGAGCGGCGCAGGAAGCTGGTCGCCCGGTCCCGGCCGGCGTCGGGACCGGCGTCGAACGTGCGTTGCGCGTTCACCCCGGTCTGCGCCGCGTTCAACGCGGTGGACCGGGCCACGAACCAGACGCCGACCTGGATCGAGCCGAAGAGCAGCACCAGGATCACCGGCATCATCACGGCCAGTTCGACCGGGTTGGCGCCCCGTTCGCGCCCGCCCGCGTCGAGGCGGACGCGAACGGCGGCGGCGATCCGCCCCGGACCGCGCGGACCGGCGGGCCGGCCGGCGGGCACCGACCGGCTCCGGGCCGTACGGGCGGGGCCGGGCATCACGGAGCCTTCGGCGCCGTGTTGTTCGGGATGGCGTTCATCCAGTTGTTGGCCCGGGCCAGGGCCAGGCCGGTGACCGCCATGGCCACCGCGACCAGGCCGAAGATGATCACCGCGGTCGGCACCGGGCTGTCGCCGCGCTCGCCGTCGCGGCGCAGCTCGGCGAGGCGGTTGCTCACCGCCGCGTACAGGTAGGTGTAGAGGTACATGGTCGTCTCCTTCTCGGGGGTGGGTGTCACAGGCGGGCGATGAACGGGTAGACGGCGAAGCCGAGCAGGACGAAGACCAGCAGCGAGCCGGGGATGTCCAACTTGCTGGTCACCCCCTCGGCCCGGGCCAGGTTGTCGGTGCGGATCTGGTCGCGCAGCGAGTCGGCACGGGACCGCAACGTCTCGTGCACCTGGGCGCCCTCGCTGCCGGAGGACCGCATGATGGCGCCCACGTCGCCCAGCTCCGGGATGCCGATCCGGTCGGCCAGCTCCTGCAACTCGTCCCACGGCGAGTGCATCTGGAGTTGGGCGAGCCGCAACGCCTCCCGGATCCGGTCGAAGACCCAGCCGTCGCAGACCGCCGCCGCGCGTTCCAGCGACTGCACCGGGCCGTGCGCGGCGGAGAGCTGCAAGGCCACCAGGTCGAGGTAGGTGCAGACCGCCGCCCGGAACTCGTCCCGGGCGGCGTCCGCCTTGGCCAGCACCGACCGGTGCGCCACCAGGCCGGCGACCAGCGCCAGACCCAGGCTGGCCAGCACCGGCGCGACCACCGGCATGGCCACCCCGCCGACGAAGAGCACGGCCGAGGCGACCGCCGGGGTGGCGAAGCCGATCAGCGCGGAGAGCAGCACCGACAGGGCGTACTGCTCGGGGGTGCGGTCGAGCAGGGCGAGCTGCCGGGTCGGCGGGCGCAGCCAGCGGGCGAAGCCGCCGAGCCAGTCCGGACCGGCGCCGGCCACCGGGGTCTGGCCGGGCGGCTGGTGCAGCCGGCGCAGGGCCGGGCCGAGCGCCGGGGTGGCCGGCAGCGCCTCCCGCACCACCAGGAAGAGGCCCAGCCCGATGGCCGATCCGCCCAGCACGGCGATGACGAGCTGCCAATTGATGATCATCAGGCGATCGCCTCCTCCGGGTCGGGGGCCGGCAGGAAGCGCGCCGGGCGGGGCGGCTGGCTCATCGACCGCACCCAGACCAGCAGCCCGATGAACGCCGCACCGAGCATCGCCATCACGAGCTGCCCGGTCACCGTCCCGTAGGGACGGATGTAGTCACTGTTCACCAGCCCGTACGCGAGCGTCGCCAGGGTCATGCCGGTGAGGAACCGGACCGCGAAGCGGGGCTGCGTCCGCTTCGCCTCGACCTCGCGCCGGGTGGCCACCTCGGCCGAGGCGGCGCCGGCGATCGAGCCGAGCACGTCGCCGAGGCGCTCGCCGCGGTCGGTGAGGTGCAGGATCAGCGCGGCCACCACCTGATCGGCGACCGGGTCGGCGATCTCGTCGGCGAAGGCGAGCAGCGCCGACCTGGCCAGCCAGCCGGCCTGGAGGCGGGCGGCCAGCGTGCGTACCTCCTCCTGGATCTCCTCCGGCGCGGTGGCGATGGTGCCGACGATGGCCTGCTGGAGCCCCTGCCCGGTGGCGGAGATGTCCTTGAGCCGCCGGGTCCACTCGCCGACCGCCTCGACCCGGGCGATGGCCCGCTGCTCGGCCCGGCCGACCGCGAACAGCCACGGCACGCCGGGCACCGCGAGCGCCACCAGCAGGCCCACCACCGGCAGCCCGGTGAGCAGGAACGCCAGCGCCCCGACGACCACCGCGGCGACCAGCAGGATCTGGTGCCGCCGCTGGTCGGCGCGGCTGGCGCCGGAGCCGGTCCAGAGCCGGCCCAGGCCAGGCCCGGCGTCGCCCGGCGTCGACCTCGGCGGCCGGCGGGTGCCGACCAGCGCGACCACGGTCAGCACCAGCCCGGCCACGCAGGCCGCGCCGGAGACCAGGGCGATCAGTTCGATCTGCGTCATGCCCGCCCCCCGCTCGGCCGCCGCCCGAGGCGGGTGTGCCGGGGACGCCGCCAGGCGCCCACCCCGGCCTCCACGAACCGGGTGAGCAGCCGGGCGTCGTAGCCGACCCGTAGCAGCTGGTCGCGGATCCGCTCGGGCAGGTGGCGGGGGACCGCCCGGCCGTCCGGCCCCGGCCCGAAGACCGTGGTGGTGGTGATCCGGTTGCCCTCGCCGACGCCGATGACCTCCTCGACGTGCGAGACGAAGCGGTGCTTGCGGCCGCCGATCGCGGTCTCGTCCTCGACCGTGACGTAGACGATCAGGTCGAGCGCGTTGCCGGCCATCCGGCGGGCCTGGTCGACGGTCATCTCCCGGCCGTGGGAGAGCGCCAGCTCGATGATCCGTTCGCTCACCCCCGCCGGGGTACGGGCGTGGATGGTGCACATCGACCCGCGGCTGGTGGTCATCGCCTGGAGCATCGGCACGATCTCCCGGGACCGCACCTCGCCGACGATGATCCGCAGCACACCCATCCGCAGCGACACCGGGATCAGGTCGGCGATGCTCACCTCGCCGGCGGGTCGACCGTCCGCGCCGCGCTCACCGTGCCCCTCCCGGGACTCGAAGCTCATCACCGCCCGGTGCTTCTGGCCGCGCCGCGCCGGCAGCAACTCCCGGCTCTCCTCCAGCAGCACGTACGGCTCGTCGGCCGGGATGTCGTCCATCAGCGCCCGGATGACAGTGGTCTTCCCGGCCCCGGCCAGCCCGGCCACCATGATGTTCAGCCCGGCCCGCATGGACGCGCGGAGGAAGTCGCGCAGCAGCGGGTCGATCATCTCGTCCAGGTCGGGCCGGCCGCCGGCGATGTCCTCCAGGCTCACATCGAGCGTGTTGTGCTTCCGGATCACCGCGTAGGGGCGGTGGCTGACCAGGAAGACCGCGGCGAGCCGGCTGCCGTCGGGCAGTTGCAGGTCGAGCGTGGGCTTGCTGGTGGAGAGCGACCGCTCGGTGGCGCCGGCGCGGCGGGCGGCGGCCTGGAGGATCTCCACCAGCTCGTCGTCGGTCTCGGCGATCGGCTCGGCCCAGTCGACGCCGCCGCCGTGCCGGGTGATGCGCACCTGGTCGCAGCCGAGGATGTGCACCTCCTCGATGGTCTCGTCGACCAGCAGCGTCTGGAGGCGGCCCAGCCCGACCAGCTCGGCGGTGACCTGGTCGAGCAGCAGCCGCTCCTCGTCGGCGGGCATCGGCGTGCCGCCCCGGCGCACCGAGTCGGCGTACGCGGAGACCACCGCGACCGCCAGCCGGGCCCGCTCGACCTCCTCGGCGTCGGCGTCGAACTCCCGGCCGCGCTGCCAGTGGGTGAGCCGCTCGCTGAGTTCCCGGCGCAGCTCGCGGACCACCGCGAAGTCGACCCGGGGGCGGGGTGGTGCGGCCGGCGGCGCGGCGGGCAGCGCCGGGCCGGCGACGTGGTGCCGCCCGTTCGGCGGGGCCAGCGGCGGGACCGTGGAGACGACGCCGGGCTGCTGGGCGCGCGGGTCGTGCGAGACCGGTTCAAACCGCACCGGACACCCCCGGCGCGGTCGGCGCGCTCACCGGTCGGGCCGGCGTCGCCCCCGGCCAGGCCAGCCGGGCCCGCCGACGGTCCAGCA
The DNA here is from genome assembly GCF_027460165.1 of Micromonospora sp. WMMC241. NCBI lineage: Bacteria > Bacillati > Actinomycetota > Actinomycetes > Micromonosporales > Micromonosporaceae > Micromonospora > Micromonospora sp. WMMC241. The sequence goes on along the minus strand of NZ_JAPZBF010000001.1, from coordinate 6,312,123 downwards.
GCGCCCGGACCGGCACCTCCAGCGCGCCGGCCGCGCGCATGAGCGGCCGGTTGGCCCGCACGGTGCCGCCGTGGGCGAGCACCTCGGCGGTACGCGGGTCGTGCGGCAGCCGGGCGATCACGGGCAGCCGCAGCACCTTGCTGATCTCGCTGGTGCCGTGACCGTCGCCGACCACCAGCAGGCGCAGGTTGCCCGGGGGGACGCGGTGTTCGGTGAGGTCCCGCTCGACGGCCCGGACCGTGGCCCGGGTGGCGGAGAGGTCGGGCAGGTGCGCCCGGGTGACCAGCAGCACCACCGCGGCGGCGCGCAGCAGCGGCCACGGTGGACCACCCACCGCCAGCCGCCCGCAGTCGACGAGCACGTCGTACGGGGGCACGCCCCGCTCCAGGCCGGTGAAGTAGTCGGCGAAGCGTTGCCAGAGCGGGACCAGGCTGCCGGCCTGGGCCGGGTCGACCACACCGGGCAGCAGCAGCCGTTCGCGGCGGGGCGCGTCCAGGTCGACCAGCTGCGACCAGAACGTGCTCTCCAGGCTGCCGTCGCGCAGCTCGCCGACGGCCAGCTCGCCGATGCCGCGCGGGCCGTCGAGCGCCCCGCCCAGGTAGCCGGCGAGGATGGAGCCGCCCGCCGGGTCGCACTCGGCCAGCACGAGCCGGCGGTGCCAGCTCAGCGCGGCGGCCAGCGCGGTGGTGGTGACGCCCGGCGAACCCTTCGCCGAGACCAGGGCGATGATCGCCATCAGGCGGCCTCGGTGAGCACGAGCGCGATCCGGTCGTCGGCGGCCAGCACCACCACCGCCGGCACGTCCCGGACGGCGAGCGCCAGGTAGACCACCACGTCGTCGTTCTCCGGCGTGGCGGTGTCGATCACGGTGGCCTCGAACCGGGTGCCGCCGCCACGCGTCGCCTCGGTGCCGTTGGCGCCGCTGTCCGGCGTGCTGACCAGCAGCACCTTGTCGCCGGGGTGCAGTTCGCGGGCCGGCACCCGGGCGGACTCCAGCCCCAGCGCGATCTGCTGCTGGCCGGGGCCGAGCAGCGGGGCGTCGGTGAGCTGGGTCGGGGTGAGCAGCGTGCCGGGGGTGAGCCGGACGGCGGCGCGCAGGCCGAGCAGCTCCTTCATCCGATTCGCCGGGACCGGCCGCAGCTCGCGTCCGCCGGAGACGCGTACCGGCACCAGGTCGTCGGCGGTGATCTGCTGGCCCACCTCGACCGGCCGGGCCACCGCCAGGTAGCTGCCGGTGGATCGCACCGAGGTGACCGCGAACGCCGCCCCGAGCCCGCCGAGCGCGATCAGCAGGACCGCCAGGCCGAGCAGGCCGGGTCGGATCCGTCGCTGCCGGACCACCTTGGGCGGCGCGACGGGCGCCTCCACCGGGGTCCCGTTCCGGGCTGCCACCACACTCATCGGGTCACCACCTGAAGCTCGTTGATCTGCACCGGGACCACACCGCTGACCCGGCTCTGGGCGATCTCGCCGCTCTCCCCGCCGCTGGACGTCCACTCGACGGTCCAGAACGTGGTGGCGTGGACCTGGTAGGTGCCCGCCGTGGCGTAGCCGTGGGGGAGGCCGCAGTCCGGCGAGGGGGACCCGGCGTACGGCCCGTCCGCCTGGTAGGGGGTGCCCGGTCCGGTGCAGGTGACGTCGAGGCCGGGGGCCATGTGCCAGACGATCCGGGTCACCGTCGCGGTGATGGTGACCCTCAGCCCACGGTCCTCGGCCGAGGCGGACAGCGGCCCGAAGTACGAGGCGCCGGGGCTGGCCCACATCCACACCGGCAGGCCGACCAGCCCGGGGCCCTTGCTGCGCCGGGGCGCGACCGCGGCCCGGGGGCGCAGCAGCGAGATCGAGGCCAGCGCGCGCCGGGCCAGCTCCTCCGGGTCGGGCGGCGTCCCGTAGCCGGGCGGCGGGGCGGCGCGCAGCTCCTGCCGCAGGCTCCCCAGGTCGCCACCGTTGCAGGCGAGCTGGTACCACTGCTGCCCGGGCGGCGCCTCCTTCTGCGGGACCGCGAGCTTGTAGTAGCAGCCGTCGCCGTTGTTGAACCAGCCGAGGTCCGGGTCGTAGCAGGGGATGACCCGGCCGTTCCACTGGCACTTCGCGGTGCCGCCGCCGTTGCCGCCTCCGTTGTCTCCACCGCCGCCCGGCCCGCCGGGGTCGCCCGGGATGGGCGGGTCGTCGTCCCAGACGTCGCAGTCGGTCTGTTCCGGCGGGCAGGAGCCACCCGGGTCGGCGGCCCGCGCGGGTGCGCCGGTCAGCACGAGCAGCGTGGCCAGGCCGACGGCGAACCAGCGCCGGCGGGGCGTCCCGGCCCTGCTGCGGCGGGCCGGGACGCTCCCTCCTCCCCAGGTCAGCACGGCTGGTCCTGGTGCGCGTCGCCGGTGGTGATCAACCACCGGCCGTCCGGGTAGCGGGCCGCGGTCGCGGTGGCGAGGTAGCGCCCGCCACGGGTGCCGGGCACGGTCTTGCGGTCCTTGGCGTAGACCAGCCGGTAGCCGCGCGCGTCCAGGCAGTCCTGGATCTCGACGGTGGGCGGGTCGGCGGTCAGGTCGACCGAGACGACGGTGGGGTCGGAAACCAGTTTTCCGGTACGCATCGCGCCGTGCTCCTTCGCGTCACGAATTGCCACTCGCACCCGGGTCAGCAGTGGATCGGCCAGAAAGCGGTTCAGTGCCGGATGGTCGGGATCGCTGCGTACGCTCGCCGTCCGGGAGGCAGCGAGATATCCGGAATAGGCGGCGAGTGCCGCCTTTTCGGCGGCGCTCTCCTCGGCCGGGGAATGGGCGGCGGGTGCGGCGGCGCGCCCGGCCAGCGGGCCGGCGGCCACCTCGGACCCGCTGCCGCAGCCGGCGACGCCGACCGTCAGTGCGAGGCTGAGCAGGCAGATTTCCCATCGGCGGGATTGCCATACGCGCAACGCCGAGCCCTCCTCGGTGCCGGCCCGGTGCGGTCGTGTCGACCCGCTCCGGGCATGCGGAAGCGCGCCCGGATCTGTCCGACCGGGCCTCGACCGCCACCGCTTGCATTTACCTGTGCTGATCTTTGTCGAATGTGGAGCTGATGTCCTCGGTCGGCCTCCGACGCCATATTGATCGGGGGTTGCGTCGTACCCAAGGGGCGAGCATAGGCTGACGTCCGCCGATGCAACAGAGGCAATTCACGTGAACACGGTGAGTGAAGAAGGGTGGTGAGGGCGGGTGCGTGTCCGGACCGTGACCAGCGGGTGCACCACGGGCGACCCGGCGGCAGGCGTGCGCCCACCCGCACCCCGCCACCCGCCCTCGGTGACCCGCCTCCACGGCAGCAATATGGGCGGGGACCACCCAAGTCGTCCGATCCGTCCCACCGGCCGCCCGCAGCGCGCCCGCGCCGGCCGAGCCGGTGCCGCCGACGCCCCACCGGACGCCGCTTTCCGCGCCATCCGTCACACGCCGATCGAAGATCTGTCACTCTGCGTGCTCCGAAGTGGAGGGCGTGACGGCCGGACGGGGGAGCCGGCGTGACCACCGAACGGGCCCGCCACCCCCACCCACCGGCGCTGACGCGTCGCCCGGTCGTCCGACTGCTGGCCACCCTCGCGGTCGTGCCACCGGTACGACTGGCGGTGGCCCGCTACGCCGTACCGTCGGACCGGCCGGACCGGACCGGCTGCGACGCCTGCGGCACCCCGATCGGGCTGGACCGGCCGCTGCCGGCGCTCGGTCCGGCGGCCCGCTGCCCCGGTTGCCGGGCGCGCGTCGGCGCGCCGCCCGCGATGGCGGAGGTGGCGCTGCTGGTCGCCGCGGCCGTGCTGATGCTGTCCGGCGGGCCGCCCGGCGTCCGCCTGGCGCTGGCCTGGTGGCTCGCCTGGGCGGTGCCGATGGCCCTGGTGGACGCCGCGTCGCACCGGCTGCCCGACCGGCTGACCTGGCCGGCGGCGGCCGGCACCGGGGCGCTGCTCGGTGCGGCCGCGCTGGCCGGGCCCGGCCCGGCACCCTGGCTGCGGGCGGTCGTGGCCGGGTTGGCCCTCGCCGCCGGCTTCGCGGCCACCACGCTGCTGTTCGGGCGGCGCGGGTTCGGCCTCGGCGACGCCAAGCTGGCGCTGGGCGCCGGTGCGCTGCTCGGCTGGCACGGCTGGCCGGTGCTCCTCGCCGGGCTGGTGCTCGCGCTCACCCTCGCCGGGGTGGCCGGCCTGGCGTTGCTCGCCGGCCGCCGGCTCCGTTGGTCGAGCGACCTGCCCTTCGGCCCCTTCCTCATCCTGGGCACCGCCGCCACGCTCGTGCTCACCACCTGAACGTGTGCTCGGCCACCCTCGGGTGCCGCTCCCCGCGCTCGGGACACCGGAATCCCAGCCATCTCCCAGCCGGGTCTGGTTCGGTGGCCGTCCAGGCACCGGGACTCGGGAGGGCACGTGGCGCACGGCGACGACGGTTGGCGGATCCGGCGCACCACGGCGGACGTGGACCGGCTCGACGAGACCGAATCGATCTTCGCGTTGTCCAACGGGTGGGTCGGCTGGCGCGGCACCCTCGACGAGGGCACGCCGTGCGGCATGCCGGGCAGCTACCTCAACGGGTTCCACGAGCAGCACGAGCTGACCTACCCCGAGGGCGGGTACGCCTTCCCGGAGCGCAGCGACACCGTGATCAGCGCCCCGAACGCGGCGCTGGTCCGGCTCTGGGTCGACGGCGAGCCGCTGGACCTGCGTACCGGCACCACCCGCCACCACCACCGGGAACTCGACCTGCGCGCCGGGGCGGTCCGCCGGGAGACCGAATGGGTGTCGCCGGCCGGCCGGGGCGTCCGGATCCGCAGCACCCGGCTGGTCTCGCTGCCCCGCCGGCCGGTCGCCGCCGTCGACTGGGAGGTCGAGCCGCTGGACGGTCCGGTGCGGGTGCGGGTCTGCGCCGACCTGCTCGCCAACGAGCGGGTGCCGGAACGCGTCGACGACCCCCGGGCCGCCTCGATCATCCACGACCCGCTCACCGCCGAGACCGGGCGGCAGGACGGCGTCGACGGCGTGCTGGTGCACCGGACCGGGCGCAGCGGCCAGCGGGTCGCCGTCGCGGTGGCGCACCGGAGCGAGGCGCCCGACGAGGCGGTCACCGACACCGAACTGACCGACGACCGGTTCCGGCTCGCGCTCACCGGGGCACTGCGCCCCGGCGAGCGGATCCGGGTCACCACGTTCGCCGCGTACGAGTGCGCGCCCGTGGACGGCACCCCGGCCGGGGAGTTGGCCGACGTGGTCGTCGCGGCGGCGGAGGCGGCCCGGGCGGACGGGTTCGACGCCCTGCTCGACGCGCAGCGCGCCGCGCTGGACGCGGCGTGGGCCACCGCCGACGTCGAACTGGACGGCGACCCGGAACTCGAACAGGCCGTGCGGTTCGCGGTGTTCCACCTGCTCCAGGCCGGCCGGGCGGACGCCGACCACACCATCCCGGCGAAGGGGTTGACCGGCAACGGCTACGACGGGCACGTGCTCTGGGACACCGAGGGCTACGTGCTGCCGGTGCTCACCTACCTGGCGCCGGAACTGGCCCGGTCCGCGCTGCGCTGGCGGCACGCCCACCTGCCCGAGGCCCGGGAACGCGCGACCGAGCTGCGGCTGACCGGCGCGACGTTCCCCTGGCGGACGCTCGGCGGCCGGGAGTGCTCCGGCTACTGGCCGGCCGGCAGCGCCGGCCTGCACGTCAACGCGGACATCGCGGACGCGGTGCTGCGGTACGTGGCGGCCACCGGGGACACCGGGTTCCGCGCCGAGTGCGGCGCGGAACTGCTGATCGAGACCGCCCGGCTGTGGCACGGCCACGGCCACTGGGACGACCGCGCCGCGTTCCACCTGACCGGCGTCACCGGGCCGGACGAGTACTCGGCGCTCGTCGACGACAACGTCTTCACCAACCTGATGGCCCGGCGCAACCTGCGCGGCGCGGCCGACGCGGCGGAGTCCTGCCCGGAGGTCGCCGACCGGCTCGGCGTCCAGCCGTCCGAAGTGGCCGGTTGGCGCGCCGCCGCCGACGCGGTCCACATCCCGTACGACCACAAGCGCGGGGTGCACGAGCAGTCGGCCGGCTTCACCGAGCAGCCGGAGTGGGACTTCGCCGCCACCGGCGAGGACGACTACCCGCTGCTGCTGCACTTCCCCTACCAGGAGCTGTACCGCAAGCAGGTGGTCAAGCAGGCCGACCTGGTGCTGGCCATGCTGCGCTGCCCGGGTGACTTCACCGCCGACGAGAAGGCACGCAACGTCGCCTACTACGAGGCCCGTACCGTCCGGGACTCGTCGCTGTCGGCGTCCGCGCAGGCGATCCTCGCCGCCGAGGTCGGCCACCTCGACCTGGCGTACGACCTGTTCGCCGAGACGGCGTTCCAGGACCTCGCCGACCTGGGCGACAAGACGGCCGACGGGCTGCACCTGGCGTCCCTGGCCGGCGCGTGGCTGGTGGTGGCGCAGGGCTTCGGCGGGCTGCGCGACGACCGCGGCGTGCTCTCGTTCGAGCCGCGACTGCCGCGCCGCCTCAGCCGGCTCGCGTTCCACCTGCGCTGGCGCGGGCAGCGGCTGCGGGTGACGCTCACCCCGGACACGGCCCGCTACGAGCTGTCCGACGCCGGCGCCGGCGACACGGTCGAGCTGTGGCACCACGGCGACCAACTCCACCTCACCGGCACCACGCCGGTGAGCCGGCCGATGCCGCCGGTGCCCACACCGGGCCCCACCCCCACCTCCCCGCGGGGCCGCCGCCCCGCCCGGAGGTAAGGCCGGGCCCCCTGTTAACGCCTGCGGTATAGCAGGGGCCCCCTGCTAACAGACCGGCGAAGCGCTCGCGCCACGGCGGGTCAGCGGGGGGTCGCGCAGGGTGCTAGACATCAGGGCGTGACGGACGCTGAGACGCGACCCAACGTCGCCCGCATGTACGACTACTACCTGGGCGGCTGCCACAACTTCGCCGCCGACCGGGCCGCCGCCGAGGAGATCCTGAAGATCTTCCCGGACACGTCGGTGGCGGCCCAGACCAACCGCGCCTTCCTGCGCCGCGCCGTGCGCTGGGCCGCCGAGCGGGGCGTACGCCAGTTCCTCGACGTCGGCGCCGGGCTGCCCACCCAGGGCAACGTGCACGAGGTGGTCCGCGCGGTCGACCCCGACGCCCGGGTGGTCTACGTCGACCACGACGAGGTGGCCGTCGCGTACGCCCGGCGGTTGCTGCCCACCGACGGCCGCACCGTGGTCCTCCGGGGTGACCTGCGGCGGCCCGACGAGTGGCTGGCCGACCCGACGCTGCGGGCCACGATCGACCTGGCCGAGCCGGTGGCGCTGCTGCTGGTCGCGGTGCTGCACTTCGTGCCCGACGCGGACGACCCGTGGGCGGCGGTGGCCCGGTTGCGCGACGCCACCGCCCCGGGCAGCCTGCTCGCGCTCTCCCACCTGACCCTGGACGGCGCGCCGCCGCTGCCGGCCCGGGCGGGCACCGAGGTCTACCGGCGCAGCAGCGCGCCGTTGGTGCCCCGCACCCACGCCGAGGTGGCCCGCTTCCTCGACGGCTACGACCTGGTCGAGCCCGACCTGGTGCGGCTGGCCGACTGGCGGCCCGACGGCGAGCCGCGGGCGGCGGTGTCGCACGGCTACGGCGGGGTGGGTGTGCGCCGCTGACCTTCCGACGCTATCCAAGTTAGCAACTATCGGGCATCTGCGGTATCGGTCAACGAACCGATCGAACCCGGTGGGAAATCCCCGCTAGATTCGCCGAGCTGATCTGACGGGGAGGTCGCCGGTGTCCACTGTGCCCATCATCGACGAGAAGAAAGTGCCGTCGCCGCTTGTGCGGCGAGGGCTCGTTCCCCGGACGCGTTCCCAGCGCGTTCTCGCGCTCGCGACGTTCGTCAACATGATCGGCAGCGGCGTCTTCATGGTCACCGCCGCGCTCTTCTTCACCCGCGTGGTCGGTCTGCCACTGGCCCAGGTCGGTCTCGGGATGGGCGTGGCCGCCGGCGCCGGCCTGCTCGCGGGCGTACCGGTCGGGCATCTCGCCGATCGGCGCGGGCCGCGGGAGGTCTATCTCTGGATGCTCGTGGCCCAGGGGGCGGCGATGGGCGCCCTCCTGGTCGTCCGCGACTTCTGGCTGGTCCTGGTGGTGCTCTGCGCGAGCGAGCTGGCCCGGTCCGCGGGCGGCGCGGCACGCGGTCCACTCGTGCGCGGAATCGGCGGCGCCGACCTGGCCAGATATCGCGCCTACCTGCGTTCGGTGGCCAATCTGGCCGGCAGTTGCGCCGCGATCGCGACCGGCTTCGCCGTGCAGTTCGACAGCCGGCCGGCCTACCTGGCGCTGGTCCTGGCGAACGCGCTCAGCTTCGTGGCGAGCGCCGTCGTGGTCGCGGCGCTGCCGAAGATGCCGCCCCTGCCCGCGCCGCCGCGCGCCGGTCGCTGGGCGGTGACGCGCGACCGGGGATACCTCGCCGTCACCGTGCTCGACGGCGTCATGTCGATCCACCACCAGGTGCTGCTCTTCGCGCTGCCCCTGTGGATCGTCGGGTACACCGACGCGCCGCGCTGGCTGGTCGGCGCCACGGCCCTGGTCAACACCGCGCTGGTGGTGCTTCTTCAGGTCCCGGCGAGCCGGGGGGTGGACAGCAGCGCCGCGGCCGGCCGGGCCGTACGCCGGGCCGGTGTCGCGTTCCTCGCCGGCATGGCCGTCGTCGCCGCGGCGGCCGGTCTGCCCACCTGGCTCGCCGTCGCCGGCATCGGGGTCGGCATCTGCGTGCACACCGTGGGCGAACTGTGGCACACCGCCGGCTCGATGGAGTTGCGTTTCAGCCTCGCCCCGGAGCACGCCCAGGGCCAGTACATGGGCATGTTCGGGTTCGGCGCGGGCCTGGCGAACGTGGTGGCGCCGACCGTGCTGGCATTGTGCTGCCTCACCTGGGGCGTGCCGGGCTGGCTGCTCCTCGGCGGGGTGTTCCTGGCGGTGGGGCTGGTGACGCCGCACGTGGTGCGCTGGGCGGAGCGGAACCGCCCGGCGTGAGGCTCAGCCGAGGCCGCGGTGGGCGGCCCAGAGCGCGCCGGCCCGGTCGGCCGCCGCCGCCACCAGCGCGGCCAGCTCCGGCCGGTCGGGCACCCGGAACGACACGTACGCGCCGCGGCCACCCGCGGTGGGCCGACCGTACGCCTTGGCGGCGAGTCGCCCGTCCGGCAGCAGCCGGACGTTGAGCGTGGTCAGGGTGAACTCCTCGCCGCGCCGGGTGTCGGTCCAGCGCAACGCCTCCGGCACGGTCACGTTGACGGCGAGGGCGGTGACGTCGGGCGAGGCGTCGGTGCTCATCCCGGCATCGTCGCACGGCGGCTCAGCGTCGTCTGCCGGCTCATGCGGGACAGCTTCTCCGGGTTGCGCACCGCGTAGAGCCCGCTGATCCGGCCGTCGTCGAGGCGTACCGCCACGACCGTGTCCAGCTCGCCGTCGAGCCGCACGACAAGCGCCGGATAGCCGTTGACCTGCGCCGGTTCCATCGACGCCAGCCCGGCGACGCGCCCCCACCCGCCGGCCAGCAGCCGGGCCACCTTGTCGGCGCCGGCGATCGGGCGCGGGACGGCCTGCTTGATCCCGCCGCCGTCGCCGACCAGCACGACGTCCGCGGCGAGCACGGCGAGCAGCGACCGGAGGTCGCCCGTCTCCACCGCCCGCCGGAACGCGTCCAGCGCGTCGCGGGTCTCGGCCGCCGAGACGGTACGACGGGGCCGGCGCGCCGCCACGTGGGCCCGGGCCCGGTGCGCGATCTGGCGTACCGTGGTCGGGCTCTTGTCGACCGTCTCGGCGATCTCCTCGTAGTCGACGTCGAACACCTCGCGCAGCACGAACACGGCCCGCTCGGTCGGCGCGAGCGTCTCCAGCACCAGCAGCATGGCCATCGAGACGCTGTCGGCCAGCGCCACGTCGTCGGCCACGTCGGGCGCGGTGAGCAGCGGCTCGGGCAGCCACGACCCGACGTACGACTCCTTGCGCCGGCCGAGGGTGCGCAGCCGGGTCAGGGCCTGGCGGGTGGTGATGCGCACCAGGTAGGCGCGCCGGTCGCGGACCTCGTCGAGGTCGACGCCGGCCCACCGCAGCCAGGTCTCCTGGAGCACGTCCTCGGCGTCGGCGGCCGAGCCGAGCAGCTCGTACGCGACCGTGAAGAGCAGGTTCCGGTGGGCGACGTACTCCTCGGTGGCCCGGTCCGCCATGACGTGCTCCCTGTCCGCTCGGGTGCGTTCCCCACCAGACGCCGGCGGCCGGCGCGGTGTGACACCTCGCCGCTGTGGCGGTCGTCACCGGGCCACGGTGTCACGCCGGCCGGGCCGCCGGCATCTCGTGTTCGTCCGAACGACATGCCACCGGAGAGGGCGGAATCATGGAGACCCGACTCAACCTGTTCGAGAACGAGATCTCGGCGAAGTTCTTCAAGCGGTTCGCCAACGCGGGCCTGGTGATCCAGCAGTCGTCGCTGCCGCACTCCACCCAGGAACTGGTGTCGTTGCGGGCCAGCCAGATCAACGGCTGCGGCTGGTGCATCGACATGCACACCAAGGAGGCGACGGCGGCCGGGGAGACCGCGGTCCGGCTGCACCTGGTCGCCGCCTGGCGGGAGGCGAGCGTCTTCACCGAGGCGGAGCGCGCCGCGCTGGCGTTCGCCGAGGAGGGCACCCGGCTGGCCGACGCCCACCAGGGGGTGTCCGACGAGACGTGGGCGCAGGTGCGCAAGCACTACGACGACGACCAGATCGCCGCGCTGGTCTGCCTGGTCGGGCTGATCAACGCGGCGAACCGGGTCGCGGTGATCGTGCACCAGCAGGGCGGCTCGTACGAGGCGGGGATGTTCGCCGCCGCCCTCGGCTGATCCGACGGGGGAGCGGCCCGGTCCGGGAGAGCGTCCCGTCCCGGGCCGGGCCGCTACCGGTCGCCGTAGTGGTAGCGGCAGGCGACGATCTCGACGTCTTCCTTGGAGATCCGGTAGACCAACCGGTGCTCACGGTCGATTCGGCGGGACCAGAATCCGGACAGCTCCCCCCGCAGGGGCTCCGGCTTGCCGATGCCCTCGTAGCCGTTTCGCATGATGTCCGCGATCAGATCGTTGACGCGTTTGACCAGCTTGCGGTCGGTGTGGCTGACGTACTGCTGCCAGGCGGTCGGCGTGAAGACCAGCCTCACGCGACGTCCCGGACGTCGGCGGGGTCGATCAGCTCCCGCTCCGCACCGTCGCCCTGCTCCAGTTCGGCGATGGACCGGCGCAGGGCGGCGGCGTTGCTCGGACTGCGGAGCAGGTATTCGGTCTCCTTCATCGCCTCGTACTCGGCGAGCGGCACGATGACGACCGGCTCGTGCCCGGACCGGGTCACCACGACCTCTTCCGCGTCGTCGATGACGCTGTCCAGCTCGGCGGCCAGGTTCTGGCGGAGCTGGGTGAAGTTCACCGTACGCACAATGATCACCTCCAACGCGTACAGAAAACTGTACCTACTTGGTGGCGAGTGTGCCAGTCAGTCGTCCGAAGAACGCGCGGACGTCGGCGGCGAACAGGTCGGGTGCCTCCAGCGCGGCGAAGTGACCGCCCCGGTCGAACTCGCTCCAGTGCCGGATCGGGTAAGTCCGCTCGGCGAGCGAACGGATCGGCCGGGTGATGTCGTGGGCGAAAACGGCGACGCCGACCGGCGGCGGGCAGGGTGGCGGTGGTCCGCCGGCCGCGCTCTCCTTGATGAGCCGGGCCGAGGACGCGGTGGTGCGGGTGAGCCAGTAGACCGAGACGTCGGTGAGGATCCGGTCGACGGCGATGGTGGACGCCGGGTCGGCCCACTCGGTGAACTTCTCGGCGATCCAGGCGAGTTGGCCGGCGGGTGAGTCGTTCAGCGCGTACGAGACGGTCTGCGGGCGGGCGGCGTAGAGGATCTGGTGCGGGTGCCGCTGCGCCATGAGCTGCCTGATCCGGGCCAGCCGGGCCCGGTCCGGCTCGGGCAGGTCGGCCTCCCCGGTCCAGCCGGGCGGCGGCGGGGTGGGCAGGTAGTTGAGGTGCACGCCGACGACGTGCTCGCTGTCGATCCCGCCCAGCCGGGTGGAGATCACCGAGCCCCAGTCGCCGCCCTGGGCGCCGTAGCGGCGGTAGCCGAGCCGGCGCATCAGCTCGGCCCAGGCGTGGGCGACGCGGTCGACGTTCCAGCCGCGTTCCCGGGTCGGGCCGGAGAAGCCGAACCCGGGGATCGACGGGACGACCAGGTGGAACCGCTCGGACAGCGGTTCGAGCACGTCGAGGAACTCGACGACCGAGCCGGGCCAGCCGTGGGTGAGGATCAGCGGCAGCGCGTCCGGGTCGGCGGAGCGGACGTGCAGGAAGTGGATGTTCTGCCCGTCGATCTCGGTGGTGAACTGCGGGTAGCTGTTGAGTTCCGCCTCGTGCGCGCGCCAGTCGTAGCCGGTGCGCCAGTGCTCGGCCAGCTCGCGTACCCGGTCCAGGGGGATGCCGTGGTCCCATCCGACGTCGGGCAGTTCGTCGGGCCAGCGGGTGCGGGCCAGGCGGTCGGCGAGGTCGTCGAGGTCGGCCTGGGGGATCGCCACCCGGAACGGCTTGATCATGGCTCGCGCCTTTCGTTGGTCACCCTAACGTTTGCCACACCAATGTAACGCCCATTCGTTGGTCATACCAATAAATTTGTTAGGCTTGCCCCGTGGACACTCCGGACCCGGACGCCGTGCCGGCCCGCCTGGCGGCCCTGCCGAGCTGGCTGATCACCCAGACCGCCCTGCGCGCCGGCCGGCTGGTGAGCGACGGCCTCGCCGCGGTCGACGCCCGCGGCTACCACTTCCGGCTGCTGGCGACGCTCGACGAGTTCGGGCCCGCCAGCCAGGCGACGCTCGGCCGCCGCAGCGGCATCCACGTCAGCGACGTGGTCGCGGCGCTCAACGAACTCGCCGAGCGGGACCTCGTCGACCGCGCCCCGGACCCGGCCGACCGGCGGCGCAACGTCGTCACCGTCACACCGGCCGGGCGCCGACAGCTCCGGCGGCTGGAGAAACAGCTCACCGCCGTGCAGGACGAGTTGCTCGCGCCGCTGTCGCCGACGGAGCGGGCCCAGCTCACCGGCCTGCTCAGTCGGGTGCTCACCCACCACACCCGACGGTCCGGCTGACTGTCGGGCACCGTACGGACCGTAGTCACCCGCGTGGATGCGGTGTTAGCCTCCTCCCGCCAGGCGTGATCATGGACGGTATCGGGGGAGACATGGGGGCCGGCTTCGCGAGTTCGGGTGGCCTGCTGGATCCGGACGGCGCCGTCGAGCGGTTGGCGGCCTGGAAGGGACGCATCGACCAGCTCGCCGCCGACACCAGGGCGATGAGCGACCGGCTCCAGGAGCTGCGGGTCACCGCCGCCGACGGCAACGGCCTCTGCGAGGTGACCGTCGACTCCACCGGGGCGCTGTGCGACCTGCGCCTGGGCCCGCGCAGCCAGCGGGTCGCCCCCGACGTGGTGGCCCGGACCGTGATGGACACGATCCGCGAGGCGAAGCGGCAGCTGGCCGACCGGACGCAGGAGATCATCGCCGACACGGTGGGCGCCGACTCGGCCGCCGGCCGGGCGATCGCCGAGCGGGTCGGGCAGCAGTTGCGCGACCCCGACGGCACCGGGAGTGGCGCCGACGACCAGCCCGGCCGGTGGTGAGCGGGATGGCCGACGGATTCGCGGTCGACGCGGACCAGATCCGCGCGCACGCCCGCAACGTTGACGCCGTACGGGCCCGCTTCGACGCGGTGAAGACCGCCAGCGCGCACATCGCCCAGGACGACTCCGCCTACGGACTGTTGTGCAGTTGGCTGCCCGCGATCCTGGAGGGCCGGCACACGCGGCAGGACGAGCTGATCGCGTACGTCGAGGAGAACCTGTCGTTGGTCGCCGCCGGGCTGCGTACCACCGCCGACAACTACGACGGCGCCGACGCGGACGCGGACGCCGTGGTCCGCAAGGCGGGTGGCGGGCTGACCGGGGCCACGCCGTGACCGACACCTCGCTGGTCGCCGGTGTCGTGTCGACCCGCAAGCCGTGGACCGGGGCGGCGCTGGCCGACAGCTGCCAAGGGCTGGTCGACGCCATCCACAGCCAGGGTTGGGTCGACGACCTGATCGCCGGCGCGGCGTTCGGCGTCGAGGTCGCCGCGACCGTGATGGACCCGCTCAGCGCGTTGCTGGCCAACGGGTTGGGCTGGGCGATGGAATACTTCGAGCCGCTGCGCCAGGTCCTCGACGAGCTGACCGGGATGCCTGATGTCGTCGCCTCGCACGCCGCCACCTGGGACAACATGGCCGCCGCCCTGCAGGGCATGGCCACCGACCTGAAGTCCTTCGTGGACGGCGACACCCCGCACTGGCAGGGGCGCGCCGCCGACGCCTACCACAACCTGATGGAACACAACGTCGAGGCGATCAACGGGCTCGGCGGGGTGTCCGCCGCCATGGCCGCCGCCACCCAGGCCGCCGGCAACCTGGTGATGTTCACCCGCGACATCGTCCGGGACCTCATCGCCGACCTGGTGGCACGCGTGATCGTGTGGGCCGTCGAGGCCATCTTCGTGGTCACCATCCCGGTGATCGCGTCGCAGATCGCCGCCGCGGTCGTGAAGTGGGCCGGCCGCATCCTGACCTACGTCATGGCGCTGATCAGCAGCCTGACCAACCTCTCCGCACTCCTGGACGGCTAGCCCTCACCATGGCCAGACCCCACACTCCCGGCGGCGGGAGCCCGTCCCACCCGCACGGCGACGGCGGCGACGGCCCGTCCGGGCGCCCGCACGGCGCGAACGTGCCGAGGAACGCCAGCGCCGAGCAGAACGCCGTCGCGTCCCAGGCGCAGCAGGGCCGCCCCGGCGGTGGTCCCGCCCCCGGCGCCCCCAGGCGGCCCAACCGGCCCGACAGGTCCACCGCGCCGAACACCCCGCCCGGTGCCGGCGACATCCGCCACACCGACGCGTCCCGGCAGCACATCCTCGACGGCGACGGCGGCAAACAGGGCGGTCACCGCGCGGGCACCGGTCTGTCCAAGAAGACCGAGTTCCCGAAGGACTGGGACGACGCGAAGGTTCTCGACGCCGCCCACCAGGTGACCCAGCAGGGGCCGCCGGCGAACGGGCCGTACCCGGCCAGGGACGCCGACGGAAACCCGACCTGGGCGTACGACTACACCGGTCGGGTCGACGGCGTCGAGGTCAAGACGATCGTGCTGGCCAACGGCGAGATCCGTACCGCCTTCCCGAACAACCCGGCCGACGCGGGCGTCATCACCAATCCGGCCGCGCCGAACCCGGCGCCCAGGGGCACGCCCGTCGGCGTCGCGCCGCACTACGCGCACCCGGACGTCGGTGGCGACGGCAGCTGGACGTGGGAAGGTCCGAAGGGCAATAAGATCGTGCGGGTGGTGCAGGACGCCCAGGGCAACGTGACCACTACAGAGATCGGCGACTACAAGAAGTGAGCGCCATGGACGCAAAGATCTACGCGGCGATCACCGAGATGTCCGCCCGGCTCGCCGGTCGACTGCCCGACGATGCCCTCGGCGCCCTCCGCGACCAGTACGCCGCCGGCGAGTGGGCCATCGGGGACGACACGCTCCTGCTGAGCCTGGCCTTCCAGCACGTCGGCATCACCGTCGAGGAGCAGGCCCTGATCCGCTCCTTCCTCAGCGACCCGGACAATCCCGACCTGCTCGACGCGCCGGTCGTGGACGAGGTGCCGGCGCCGGCGTACCGCTTCACGCCGACGGGTCCGGCGGGCGCCGCCGACCCGTCCGCGGCGGACCGGCTGCTGGCCGGCGAGTCCCCCCGGCACGGCGGCCGCCGCCTGCACCGGGCGTGGCGGAGCCCGCTCGACCACGCGCCCGACGGCCCGACCTGGGTGTACGTGCTGCGGGTGGTCGAGGGTGCGGACGAGCTGAAGGCGCGCTCGGGCCTGACCGCCCGGCTGTGGACCACGCTGCGGGAGAAGTGGCCGGTGGAGGTGGTTGCCGAAGGCAGCACACCGGCGCCCTACCAGGCCGCCGCGCTGGCCGCGGCGCAGCCGGTCTGGTCCGCCTGACCGAATGTCCCGCCGCGCCGACCTGACCGGCGCCTACCTGTTCGGTGCCGGCCTGAACGGCGTCCGGCTGGAGGGCGCCGACCTCGGCGGCGCCAATCTCGGCAACGCGGAACTGGCCGACGCCGACCTGAGCTTCGCCGATCTGACCAAGGCGGAACTGGTCGGCTGCGTGGCCCCGAACATCCGACTCCGGGGAGCGCGCCTGTTCGCGGCGGTGCTCGACGACGCCGTCCTGACCGGTGCCGACCTCAGTCATGCGATCCTCAACTCGGCCAAGCTCTACCGGACCGACCTGTGCGGGGCCAACCTGACGTTCGCGAGCCTGCGATGGGCCAGGCTCGGCAACGACAGCATGCCCACGGCGTTGACTGGCGCGGCCATGGTGGGCTGCGAGTTCGAAGGCGCGAAGGGGGCCGTGGTGGGCCCGGTCCTGGTCGACGAGGACCGGAGCCGGTCGCTCGACGGCGCCGACCTGGAGGCGTGGTTCGCGGAGCGGGGCGCGGAACACGTGCGCGTGCTCCGGCCGGCGGGCTGAGCTGAAATGGCGAGCGGTCCTGATCTTGGTGCGCCATACTCGCATTCATGAAACTTGCTGAGGCCCTTGCGCTGCGGGCGGATGCGGCGCGGCGAGTCGAGCAGCTCCGGTCCCGCATCACCGCCAGCGCCCGTTACCAGGAGGGCGAGGCGCCCGCCGAGGACGCGCCGGCCCTCCTCACGGAGGTGGGCGCCGCACTCGGCGAGCTGGAGTCGCTGATCCGGCGGATCAACCGCACCAACGCCGTCACCGAGGTGGACGGCGGCACCCTCACCGATGCGCTGGCCCGTCGCGACGTGCTGCGGATGCGGCACAGCGTGGTCACCTCGGCGGCGGACGCCGCCGCCGGGGAGGGTCAGCGCGGCTACCGGCAGCTCCGGTCGGAACTGAAGATGATCCCGGCGCTACCGGTTGCGGAGCTGCGCCGGCAGGCCGACGACCTGGCTCGACAGGTACGCGAGGTGGACACGCTGATCCAGCGGACGAACTGGGAGATCGAGTTGCTCGACTGACAGGACGCGGAGCAGGTAGCCGACGTGGAGGCGTGCACGCCCCCGAGGGCCGGCGGGTAATCCGGCCCCTCCTTGGCGCGCCGTGGGCAGGCGTGGGGTTCGATTCCCCGCAACACATCGCACGCCCAGCACCGCACACAGGTGACGGCGCACGGGGCACGGCACACTACCGAGTGCAGATCCACGACGGCGAGGGTGGGACAGGGGACCTCCGCATCCAGGTGACCGGCTTGTTGCTGACGGTCACCGAACGCACATGCAAATTGCCGATCAATCGGCTCCGAAAACCCTTGGCGCAGCGTTCCTCAGGCATGACTTTCTGCTGTATGCGCAGCTGGAAGCGCTGATCATCGATCTTAGAAAACATTGTGGACGGATGGCCGTCTACATTCGCCCCTCGCCACGGATAGTAATTGGCAATCCAAGGGGGCCGAGGGGGAGCGATGAACACAGCACTGGCGGTGGCCGTGGCCGTGGCCGGCGTGGTCGGTGGCTTGGTGCGGGGATACGTGGCATACCGGGCACGCATACAGGAGGAGCGGGAGGCGACAACACGTACCGCGGCTCGGGTGACCTGGCTCATCCGGCTCGCGGAGGCCGACCACGACCTGGTGCGGATCGTGGAGCGGGACCGCGACGGACACCGCGAGGTGGAACTGGGCGGTCGCGGCCTGCCGAAGTCCGAGGTCACCGAGGAGGCGGCGTGAGCGACGTCGACGGCACCGCCGCCCGGACACCGGATCCAACCGTCGACGAGGCCGCGTGCGAGGCGCAGGCCGTACGCCGGAAGGCCGAGCACGACCAGGAGTTCGCCGCCTTCGTCGAGGAGTCGTACCACACGGTGGAGCGGGTGCTCCGGTCGGTGTGGTGGGACCGCGAGGTGGTGGAGGACGCCCTGCACGAGGCGTACCTGCACGCGCGGGTGGAGTGGTCCAAGGTCCGCGACCACGACCGGCGGATCGGCTGGATCATCCGGACCGCCCGGTTCAAGATCCTGAAGGACCGTCATCGGCGGCACCGGGAAGCCGCGGTGGCACCGGAGGACCTGCCGCCGGCGCCCCACTCCGACATCGCCGACGTCTGGGAGGCGCAGGAGACGCTCCGGGCCTGGCTGCGGCAGCTTCCCGCCCGGCATGCCGAGGTGTTCCAGATGTCGCGGGAGGGCTTCTCCAACCGGGAGATCTCCCGCATCCTCGGGCTGGCCGAGACCAGCGTCCGCTCCTACAAGGCCGCCGCCCGCAAAGGGCTGGGCGAGCTGGCCGAACGGGCCGGTTTCACCCGCTCGGTGGACCGCCGGCGTCAGGGGGAGCGCCGTGGATCTCGATGACATCCTGGCGCTGGCCGAGACCGCACCAAGCCCGCTGGAACTGGCCCGGGCGCGCCGGGTCGCGCGCACCGTGCAGAGCCAGTACGACCTCTCCGTCGCCGAGGGCTACGAGATACTGGTCGACGCCGATCTGACGGACCCGTTGACCGGGGACGTCGACGAGGCGACCAGGATCGCGCGCGCCGCCCAGCTGTCGAAACTGGGAACGATCACCTGGGTGGCCGGCCCGGACCGGACCCGGTCCACGGGTCGGCTCTCCTGGTCGGACGAGATGGCGATGATCTTCGGGCACGCCCCGGGAACGCTGCGCCTTACGCCCGAGACGTTCTTCGACCTGGTCCATCCCGCCGATGCCCGGCGGGTCCGCACGGCGGTCCGGACGGTCTGGGCGCGGAACTGCCCCGACGAGGTGGTCTTCCGGGTAGTCCAGCCGGGCGGTCGCATCCGCCACGTGCACTGCCATCTCGAGATACTCCTCGACGCGGGCGAGCCGTCCGGGATCATCGCGACCGGTGAGGACGTCACCGTTCTCGAACTGGCCCGGCAGGAGCGCCGCCGGCTCGCCGTCCGCAGTCGGATGCTCGGCCCCGACCTGGCCGTGCGGGACGTCCTCACCGGCATGCCGACCCGGGGCTTCGTGATCGACGAGGTCGACCGGGCGCGCCGCACCACCGGGGGCGCCCTCGTCGTGGTGGCTACCGAGCCCGCCAACCGACTGCCCGAGGCGCTCACCGACGAGGACCGGGACCAGGTGACGGCGGAGGTCGCCGGCCTGCTCCGTGCCGTCGTCGGCGAGGAGGTGACCTGTGGTCTACTCGGCTCCGGCTCGTGGGGGGTGCTCCTCGCGCGGAGGGCCGCGGGCGCGGAGGACCTGGCGGCCCGGATCGTCGACACGCTCCGCAACCACCTGTTCCGCGTCCGCCAGCGGCCCCTGCGCCTCAACATCTCTGCCGGGGTGGTGCACTTCGACAGTGATGTCGCCACGACCGGATTCGACCTGATCATCGACGGGGAGCACGCGGCCCGCGACGCGCGCCGCGCCAACGCCGCGGTGGAGGTCCTCGATCAGCCGGTCGAGGAGCGGACGCGGACGGACCGATGCCGGTCCCGGATCCACCGGGCCGTCGCGGCCAGTCGGTTCGCCCTCTACGCCCAGCCCATCGTCGATCTCCAGCTCAACCAGGTCACCCGGCACGAGATCCTGCTGCGGGTGCGGAGCGACACGGGTGAGCCGGTCGCGCCGTGGGCCTTCCTCGACATGGCCGAGCGGGTCGGCGAGATCCTCACGGTCGACCGGTGGGTCGTCGACCACGCCCTGGAGCTTATCGGTCGTGGTGCCCAGACCTCCCATTACCAGGTCAACATCTCCGGCAAGTCGCTTGCCGACCCGGGGCTGCTCGCCCACGTGACCGAGGCGATACGCCGGCACGGGGTCAACCCGGAGTGCCTGACGTTCGAGATCACCGAGACCGCCCTGATCGAGAACCGTAACGAGGCGCTGGCGTTCGCCACCGGCATCCGGGAGATCGGATGCCACCTGGCGCTCGACGACTTCGGCACCGGATACGGCGCCCTCACCCACCTGAAGTACCTGCCGGTGGACCTGGTCAAGATCGACGGCACTTTCATCGTCGACCTCTGCCGATCGCCGGCCGACCAGGCCGTGGTGTCGACGCTGGTCGAGTTGTGCCACACGCTCGGCATCCGGGTCGCCGCCGAGTACGTCCAGGACCAGGAGACCATCGACCTGCTGCGCCGGTGCGAGGTCGACTTCGCCCAGGGCTACTGGACCGGCCGCCCGGAGCCGATCACGGTCAGCCAGGAGAAGGTGCAGATCGAACTGGAGCTGCGGTTGCCGCCGCAGTGCACCGCCCTCGGCTGAGAAGGGAGAGGCGGCGCTCACTGGAAATTTCCGGAACGCGTCCGGTCCGGACTCACCTGACCCTCGCAGTGAACTGCGAGGTCATCGACATTGACCAATGACGGTCCATCGAAGTATCTTGCCCTGGAGTTACCGGTACGTTTCCGAAAGTTTCAGGGCCGGTGACCCGGAACGCGTACCGCCCGGTGGCGCCTCCGCGCCAGGTACGCGAACCGTGTCGACAACCCTGCGCATCACCCGTCCGATATGCAGAGGAGTGTCATGGAACGTCCACTGAGGCGGCACCGCTACCGCATGCTGGCGGCCGCTGCCGCCGGATCGCTGGCGCTGGCCGCCACCGCGCTGATGGTGCCCGGCTCGGCCCAGGCGGCCACCACCCTGGGCGCCGCGGCGGCGCAGTCCGGCCGCTACTTCGGCACCGCCATCGCGGCGAGCCGGCTGAACGACTCCACCTACAGCACGATCGCGGCGCGTGAGTTCAACATGATCACGGCCGAGAACGAGATGAAGCCGGACGCGACGGAGCCGAACCAGAACCAGTTCAACTTCAACTCCGGCGACCAGATCTACAACTGGGCGACCCAGCGGGGCCTGAAGGTCCGCGGTCACACCCTGGCCTGGCACGCCCAGCAGCCCGGCTGGATGCAGAACATGCAGGGCAGCACGCTGCGCAACGCGATGATCAACCACATCAACGGTGTGATGGCCCACTACAAGGGCAAGCTCGCGGCGTGGGACGTGGTCAACGAGGCGTTCAACGAGGACGGCAGTCGCCGTAACTCGAACCTGCAGGGCACCGGCAACGACTGGATCGAGGTGGCGTTCCGCACCGCGCGGGCGGCCGACCCGTCGGTCAAGCTCTGCTACAACGACTACAACATCGAGAACTGGTCGTACGGCAAGACGCAGGGCGTCTACCGGATGATCCAGGACTTCAAGTCCCGGGGCGTGCCGATCGACTGCGTCGGTCTGCAGACCCACTTCACCGGCGGCAGTTCGCTGCCGAGCAACTTCCAGACCACGCTGTCCAGCTTCGCCGCCCTCGGCGTCGACGTGGCGCTCACCGAGGTCGACGTCACCAACTCGTCCACCAGCCAGTACCAGGGCCTGACCCAGGCGTGCCTGAACGTCCCGCGTTGCATCGGCATCACCGTGTGGGGTGTCCGCGACAGCGACTCGTGGCGCTCCAACGAGAGCCCGCTGCTGTTCGACGGCGGCGGCAACAAGAAGGCCGCGTACACCTCGGTTCTCAACGCCCTCAACGCCGCCGGCCCGGCGCCGACCGGCACCCCGACGGCGACGCCGACCGCCACCCCGACCTCCGGGCCGACCACGCCGCCGCCGTCCGGCGGAGCCAGCCGGATCCTCGGCAACCAGTCGGGCCGGTGCGTCGACGTGCCCAACTCGTCGCAGACCAACGGCACCCGGGTGCAGCTCTACGACTGCCACGGGCAGACCAACCAGCAGTGGACGTACACCGGGAGCAAGCAACTGACGATCTACGGCGGCAGCCGCTGCCTGGACGCCGCCGGCTCCGGCAACGGCGCGGCCGTCCAGATCTACGGCTGCAACGGCCAGGCCAACCAGCAGTGGAACGTCAACTCCAACGGCACCATCACCGGTGCCCAGTCCGGCCGCTGCCTCGACGTCTGGGGCACCGGCAACGGGCAGCAGATCCAGCTGTACGACTGCAACGGGCAGGCCAACCAGCGGTTCCAGCTCGTCGCCAACTGACGACCCGTGGTGGCTCACCGCTCCGGCGGTGGGCCACCACAGTCGTCGGGCAGATCGTCGTCGTCCTCGCAGGTGCGGCCGTGCGCCATCAGGTCGCGGAAGTCCGCCATCTTGTGCCGCATCACCCGCAGGTCCTCGTCCAGCTCGGCGCGACGCCGGTGCAGCCGCTCCTCCTGCTCCTGGAGGATCCGAAGCCGCTGCGCGGAGTGCTCCGGGGTGCCGGGGCCGAGCACCACGAAGTGGCGGATCTCGGCGATCGGCATGCCGGTACGGCGCAACGCCTGCACCAGCCGGACGAAACGGACGGCCGCCGGCCCGTACCGGCGGCGGCCGTCCGAGGACCGCTTCACCAGCGGAATCAGGCCCTCCCGCTCATACCAGCGCAGGGTGTCGAGGGTCAGGCCGGTCAGCTCCGACACCTCGCGGATGCCGAGCGCGGTGGCAGGCGCGTTCACCCGCCAACCGTACGTCGGTCACCCCAGGTCGGAGAGATCCAGCACGAACCGCCAGCGCACGTCGTTGCGGGCCAGCCGGTCGAGCGCGTCACCCACCGCACGCGCCGGCACCCGCTCCACGTCGGCGACGATGCCGTGCCGCGCCGCGAACTCCAACATCTCCCGGGTACGCGGGCGGCCGGCGCTGCCCGACGCCGCCAGCCGCTTGTAGCCCAGCAGCAGCGCCAGCGCCTCCGGTTCGTACCGATCCGGGATGCCCAACATGCAGAGCGTGCCGTCCATCCGCAGCGCCCGCAGGTAGGGCGACGGGTCGTGCTTGGCCGACGCCGTGTCGAGGATGAAGTCGAACCGGCCGGCCTGTGCCGCCATCGCCTCCGCGTCACCGGAGACGACCACCTCGTCGGCGCCGAGCGTACGCGCCCCCGCCTCCTTGCCCGGCGACGTGGTAAACACCGCGACGCGCGCTCCCAGCGCCTTGGCGAACTTCACCGCCAGGTGGCCGAGACCACCCAGCCCCACCACTCCGACCAACTGGCCTGCGGCGACGCCCCAGCGGCGCAGCGGCTCGAACACGGTCGCCCCGGCGCACATCAACGGCGCCACGCCCGCCGGGTCCAGCCCGCCCGGCAACGGGTACGCGAACGACTCCCGCACCACGTAGTCCCGCGCGTACGCGCCGAGCGTCACACTGCCGTCGATCCGGTCCTGACCGCCGTAGGTGAGCGTGGGGAAGTCCACGCAGAACTGCTCCTCGCCGGCCCGGCACGCGCCGCACGTACCGCAGGAGTCGACGATGTTGCCCACCGCGACCGCGTCGCCGACCGCGAAACCGGTGACGTCGCCGCCCACGGCCGTGACCTCGCCGACGAACTCGTGCCCCGGCACCAGCCGCGCGGACCCGGCGGTCAGGGCCTCGGCCGCGTGCAGGTCGGTGTGACAGACCCCGCACCAGGTGACGCGGACCGCGACGTCGTCCGGGCGCAGGGCCCGGCGCTCGAAGGTGTACGGCTCCCAGCTGCCACCGGGTGCCGTCAGTGCCATGCCTGTCGTCTGTGCCATGGCGGCGACGCTAGGCGCTGGAGTTCACTCCACCGCAAGCTTTCACGGCCGCCGGCGAGCGGTCCGGCCCGGCCATGCAGGCCGGGCCGGGCCGGACTCAGTCGGCGACCACGGTCAGGACCAGCGGGCCGTTCGGGATCGGGTTGCCGGCGTTCGGGTAGCCCCAGTGGCTGGTGTTCCCGGCCTCGTCGGTCAGCGAGAAGCCGATCGTGTAGCGCCCGGGCGCCAGCCGACCGGTCGACACGGCCAGGTGGAAGACCCCGGTGCCGTCGTCGTGCTCACCGCCGTACATGCCGCCCTGGGAGACGCCCTCGCTGTCGTAGATCGTCGCGCTGGTGCCGTTGATCGGGGCGAAGTCGTCGACCTCGACCGTGACGTCGAAGCCGAGCCCCCACGCGTCCTCGGTCTCCTGCGACGTCCAGGTCGCCTTGGGCAGCGTCGCCGAGAGCACCACCGGCGCCTTCTCGTCCGGCACCCGGGTGATGGTGAGCCCGAGGTCGGGGGCGCCGTACGTGGTGCCGTAGAGCGCCACGTTGCCCGCCCCGTCGGTCAGCTTGACCCCGTTGATCTCGCAGGAACTCGCCCAGCTCCACGGCACGACGATCTCCACCGAGACCGAACCGTCGTCACGCACCACCGGCGTGTGCGACGGCTGCGAGCACCGGGACAGGTCCAGGTCGACCGAGGCCAGGCCGCGGACCGCGCCCTGCGGCCTGAAGGTCAGCGTCGTCGACGCCGGCTTGCGCCAGTTGTTCACCTGCGACTCGGTGAGCGCGAAGTCGGATGCGCTGACCACGTCGTTGCGGGTCACCTGCACCGGCGCCGGCCCCTCGGGCGAAGTGAGCGTGCGGGTGTTGCCCCAGACGTCGGTCAGGTCGACCCGCGCCACCCGCCAGGTGCCGGACGCCGAACCGGCCGGCACGGCGATCGCCACCGTGCACCCCACCCAGGTCGGGTCGTAGGACACGTCGCCGTTGCACGACCACTGCGAACCGTTCTGGACGAGCTGGAAGGTCGAGCTGAGTCGCACGCCACCCGGGCCGGCGAGGGTGAGCTTGCCCCGCTTGAAGCCGCTCTCGTCGGTGAGCTGCGTCCGGTAGCGCAACGTCACCCCCGAACCGTCGTCGTAGACCTCGCGCGGCTGACCGAAGTCGAGGTAGAGCTGCTCGGCCACCGGCCCCTCGGTGTCGACGAGTTGCGTCACGGCCAGCGCCGCCGGACCCGGGTCACGCACCGTACGGGCGTGGGCGACGTCGTCGGCGATGGTCACCTTGGTGACCCGCCAGACCGTCTCCGCCGTCGAGGCGTAGCGCGGGACGGCGAAGTCGTAGCTGTAGGTGGACTCCTGCGCCGTCCCCGAACCGCGGACCTGTGCGCCCCAGTCGAGGTCGTAGCTGACCGTCCGGGGCTGACCGACCTGCTGGTCGCCGGCGAACTGGCGCAGCTCGACCGCGCCGTTGATCTTCCGGGCCTTGGTGGACCGGTCGGTGATCGTCCAGTTCAGAGCGACGCTGGCGTAGTCCTGCGTGACGTCGACCTGGGTGCGGTCGAAGGCGATCGACGTGATCTCCAGAACCGGGGTGGCCGCCGTGGCGGCACCGGCCGGAGCCGTGATCGAGAGAACGACCGCGGCGGTGGCCACGGTCGTGACAAGCGCGCGAAGGCGCCAAGGCTTCATCTGCACTCCCCGTGCATCAAGGCCCCTCGATAGGGGTCGTGCGCTGAGATTAAGGCACGGGCGCGACAGATTTTCGCCCGGGAACCCCGCCGTGACACCGAATCGTTGTCGGCGGTTCCGTCGGTCCTCCTGGCTAGGGTGCTGCCGTGAAAGACGACGGTCGTACCCTGCCACCCCCGCTGTCCGAAGCTCAGGAGTCCGGCTTCGACCATCGGGACGGCGCCGGCGTTGACTTCGAGCCGTACCCGCACTTCCTCGACGCCAGTGAGACCGCCGAGTGGTGGCGGGCGTGGACGGGAAACGCGGAGCTGGACGGGTCCGAGTTCCGGGTCTTCGGGCAGGACGGCACCGGTGGTCTCGCCGCCTTCTGGCTGGTTCGCCCGGACGAGCCGATCGAACAGCAGCCGGTGGTGTTTCTCGGCTCGGAGGGCGAGACGGGAGTCGTAGCGCAGAACCTCTGGGCCTACCTGTGGCTTCTGGCCGACGGCTTCGGGCCGTGGGAAGCAACGGCATACCCGGATCACGAACATGAGCCCCGAGCCGACGCCCGTCTCGCGGAGGTCGCCCAGCGCTGGGCACCGTCGCATCGGAACTCGGCAGATGATGTCATAGCCGCAGCGCGGAAAGAGTTTCCCGGCTTCGAGGAGTTGATCGGCTCGCTCTGCCGATAGCCGAATCGCGCCACCACCACGATTGGCGAGGAGCGGACCATCGACAACGCCGACACGATCACCCTGTGGCGGCCCGCCGGGCGGGCCGAACTCGACCTCGTAGCGGCGTCCGGTTGGCAGGCCTGGCCACCACGCCTGCCGGACCAGCCGATCTTCTACCCGGTGCTCAACCGCTGGTACGCCACGAAGATCGCCCGCGAGTGGAACGTCCCCGCCGAGGGTGTCGGCCACGTGACCCGGTTCGACGTCCAGCGTTCCTACCTGGACCGCTACGAGGTTCACCAGGTCGGTGGCCGCGACGTGCTGGAGTACTGGATCCCTGCCGAGGAGCTTGCCGACCTCAACGCCCACATCGTCGGCGCGATCAGGGAGGAAGCCGAGTACCGCGGCCCGGTGGACGACCAGGAGTTCACCGACGCCGAGAACGCCCTGGCGCGAACTCTACCCGCCGCCTGGCGGACCTACCTCCAAGGTGAGTCGTGGTTCCACCGAGGCTGGATGGCCGGCGGCGCCTACGTGTGGCTCAATTCGCCCCACGAGATGCTCCAGCTGCATGACGCGTGGGACGAGGCCGACGACGGGCACCCCGGCATCGCGATCATCGGCGGCGACGGCTCCCGTGAACAGCTCGTGCTCGATCTACGCAGCGATCCCGCACCGGTGCTGCTGGCCGACATCACGAGCAGTGGGTGGGACAGCGCCATCAGGCAGGCCGACAACGTCGGTGACCTCATCGACCGCATCGAGGCGGGCACCTTCGCCTTCCACTTCGAGGAATAGTGGCAGTTGTGGATCTCCGAACGGCCGTCAACCTCATGATCACCCGGACTCGACGGGCGCGGGCGGGCTTGAGACACCCATGGCGTTCCACCCACGGGCGGCAGGGCCGACTTGCTTGGCCACTGGAGGCGAATGAGCGCCACGACGCCGGGGTGACGTGGAGGGTGCCGCCGTCGCGGTCCTTGGTGTCGCGGACCAGCACCACGCCCCGCAGGTTGTCGGAGACCTCGCCGCATTCGCCGCCGCTCATTCCACTGCGGGTGGATTTCCTCCAGATCGCGTCACCCTGATGCCGAAAACGGCCGCCCGTCCACGGTCATCACGCGATGCGCCTGGCTACCTTGCGAGGATGGATCAAGGGAGCAGCGAAGGACTGGTTGCCCAGTACGTCGTACCGTTCTACCTCGACATGATGGGAACCAACGCCCTCAGATACGGACTTCCTCTGCTCTCGGCCGTGGCGGAGGCTAACCGAGCCACAACCGCAAGCGATGTAGTCGCCCTCCTGGGAGACGGCTGGCGGACCCGTGTCATGGGCGCTTGGTACTCGGTCAGAGTCGGCGGCGCAGACGTCACCGCCGCGGTTCTCCATGCTCTGGCCACATCGCGGGGTTCCCTCGATGCGCCACCGCTCGCGACCGCCGCAGTTGTTCTGGCCGGCCCCGATGCCGCCGAAGCCCTACGGCAGTACTTCACCGCGGATCAGGCCTGTGGCTGGGGGGCAGGTGGAGTGATCGCTGCTGCGGCAGACCACCTCCGTCGTCACCACCGGACCGCGACGCCGCTTCCACGCCCGACCGACGAAGACCGAGACACCTTCGCCGCTCTCATCGACATCGCGCGACGGCTGCAAGCGGCCTGACCGGCCTGTCGTTGACGACTCGCCGACAAGTTCTGGGCGTTGTGTTCGGCACGCCGCCTTCGCCTCCGCGCACCGGCTCTCCTTGCCTACTCGAACCGCCCGGGTTCTCTGGCAGTCGACCCATGCAGCTCTGGGGCGAGCAGCAGGATACGAGCCAGCGGGGGCACAGTCGGGTCAGCGGCCGCCGTCATCCGTGCAGCACGGCGCCACTCTGCCCGCCTGCGCGCAGGTAAAGCACCTCTGATTGCCTGAGTGAGTCGTCGCATGACCCGAGATTGGTAGCTCAAGCATGCTTGAGGTCAAGCCTGCCCCAGTGAGCCCCGGGTAGACGTCGTCGCCAGTGGTCGTCGTTGGTCGCTACGAGCGGCCTGACGGCCTGGTGACGGCTTGGACGTGGTCCTCGTAGACCCGCCCGACGCCGGCACGGCGCGGAACTGCTCGGACGCTCCAGCGGGTTCGAATTCGATTGGCAGGATGATCGAGCTGGTTCTATGGTCGCGCCGTGCGCCCGGGAGAAATCGTCGTCGCGGTCGAGCAGGTCCGCGCCCTGATCGACGAGCAGTTCCCCGAATGGTCGGGCCTACCGATCGTCGCGCAGCCGTTGACCGGGACCGACAACGCGCTGTTCCGGCTGGGTGATGCCCTGACCGCGCGGCTGCCAAGGGCCCAGTGGGCGGTCGACCAGGTGGCGAGCGACGCGACCTGGCTGCCGCGGCTGGCGCCGCACCTTCCGGTGCCGGTCCCGGTGCCGATCGCGGTCGGCCGGCCGGGCCGGGACTATCCGTGGCCGTGGACGATCGTCCCGTGGCTGGACGGGCGCAACCCGGAAGCCGGGCAGGACCACGTCGACCTCGCCGTCGACCTCGCTGGCTTCGTGCGCGCGATGATGGCCATCGACCCGATGGACGGGCCGGTCAAGGAGGGGATCCAGCGCGGCGTACCGCTGGCGCGGCGGAACGAGTTGACCCGCCGGTCGATCGCGGCGCTGGGCGACCGCATCGACGGGCCGGCGGTGACCGCGGCGTGGGACGAGGCGATGGCGGCCGACGAGTGGCCGGGGCCGCCGGTGTGGCTGCACGGTGATCTCCTGGCCGGCAACCTGCTGGTCGACCGGGGCAGGCTCACCGGCGTGATCGACTTCGGCGGTCTCGGGCGCGGCGACCCGGCGGTCGAGGTGCGGCCGGGCTGGAGCCTGTTCGACGGCCGTGCGCGTGCCGCTTACCGGGAGGCGCTCGGCTTCGACGAGGCGACCTGGGTACGCGGCTGGGCCTGGATGCTGTCGGGCTCGCTCTACTGGCTGGCGGACCTGTGGGACTCGATCAGCGAGGACGACCGCGAGGACACGATCCGCCACCTCCACCACATCGTCCGTCACCGCCATGACTGACCTGGTTTCGCAAACCCGGCGAGCGACTCTGGCCACTCCGTCTGTCATCGACCCGCCCTCCCGGGCGGCGTAGGCCGCCGCCCGGTCCGCTCACGTCAAGCGTGCCCTGACGTCCGCGCGGACGCTGTTGGCGCCGACCTCGTGCAGCGTTCCGTCCGGCCCCATGCGGTACGTCCGGGGCGGCCCCATGGTCTGTAGTGCCTCCGCGTAGGCGGCCTCGCGGACGGCCTGTTCCTCGCCGGACGGGTCGATCGTGCGGAAGCCGTGCAGGTGAACGGAGTCGGCGTCGATGTCGTCGGGGCAAGGAGAGCCCTCGATGATGAAGCCGAACAGCGCACGCAACGCTTCCTCGCCGAGATCGAGGGGATGGAACGGCAGCGGGTAGGGGTCCTGATTGTGCCAGCCTGGTACTGGCTCGACGGGATGCTCACCGGCCCAGTACGGCAACTCGAAGTCGTACGGCTTGCCGATGTTCTCCTGGATGCCCCCGTCGGGCGACAGGCTCAGCGATCTGATCAGCACACCGTCCTCCCAAACTGCGAAGCCGAGCCAGTCCACGACCGAGTGCATCCCGTGCACGATGATTCGCCGGCCTGCTCCGGCTCGGCGCAGGTGTTCCGGTAGCTCAGACGGGCGATCGAGCATGAGCCGCCGGTCGCAGTACAGTTCTGCCCCGGCCAGCACGGTTGCGTACGTGAAGTCGTCCGGCGGGTAGGTGCCGTCGAGCAACGTGTTGTCATCGGCGGGTTCGACGACGTAGCCGGGGTGGACCTGACGTACCGACGCCTCGGTCTCGGATCGCTCCGACCGCGTGGCGCCACGCAGCGCCGGACGGATGTCGCCGTCGGTGAATGCCAGTAGGGCTGTCTTCGCTCCCACGTCGCTCCTTCCAGTTCTGCGGCAGGCACGCCAGCCGGCGGACATGATCGTCCAACCGACAGAGGCCGCTGAGCTGGAACGGAGTGGGCCGCCAGGGACTCGAACCCTGAACCTATGGATTGCCGGCGGCCGGGCTTCTTGCGGTGTGGTTCGAGGTCAGCAGGCCTGCTGCCGTGCTTCTCGGCCCGGTTCGGCTGGCACGGTTGCTGTACTTCGCTGCTGTACTGCTGGCATCAGACAAGGCGCTGGACGCGGACCTTCGGGCGCTCGTTCTTGAGGTGGCCTTGCTTGTGCTGGCGGATCTGCTCGTCCCAGACCTCCTGGTCGTAGTCCGGGTCCGGTGGGATCCATTTGTGGGAGCCGTCGCTGTAGTGGAACTTCTCGTCGCCGGGTCGCAGGATGCTCATCCTCTTGTCCAGCCGAGGAACCGGTGGTGCAGGTGGCCGGCGGGGACGTGGGTCAGGTCCTGGGCGGCGTCGACGAGCTGGGTCGCCAGGTAGAGGGCTAGCGAGATCGGGGCGCGGTAGTACTCGGCTCGCAGCTCTCCTCGGCGCGTCTGGCAGGGCCAGTCGGCACCGCAGCCGCCGCAGATCCAAGCTGGCGTGACTGGCAGGTGAGTAGTCATCTCGGCGTCTCCCGCGCGGCCGGCTGGCCCGTTGGCAGGGCACCTCGCGGGTCATCCTGTGAAGGCCAGTGGCCTCGATTGATCGGGATCCGATGCGTTGTACGGCAGGGCAGCTCGCTTCCGCATCGGCAGACCCTCCGCCATCGCTCCCATGACCAGACCGGCCGGTGCCGTCTGGCCAGAGTGAGCGCGACAGCGATCAGGTACTCCTCGTATGAGACACGAGGCATCGGGCCTCCCCTCGGCTCTCGATCGAGGTTGCAGGTATCCCCGCAGGCCGGCTCACGGCGCGATGCCGCAGCTCACATCACCGTAACGACGTAGGACTGTAGATACAATAAGATGTAGAGCTGTTGGACACGTAGCGTCACTTTCGTGATCGACCCCAGTGCGGATCGTGCCGTGTTTCGGCAGCTCGCAGACCTCCTGCGAGACCGGATCACGTCTGGCGACCTCGCGCCTGGGGCTTCACTGCCCAGCGAGCTGCGGTTGGCTCAGGAGTACGGGCTGAGCCGCACGAGCGTCCGACAAGCGGTAGCACTGCTCCGGTCGGAAGGGCTCGTGATCGTGGAACCGCCGCGCGGCACGTTCGTTCGCGCTGTCGAACCGACCGAAACGGTGACTCTACTCAAGGGCGACACCGCGACCGCTCGGATGCCTACCCCGGCCGAGCGGCGCGAGCTGGAGATCGGCGAGGGCATCCCGGTCATCGTGATCTTCCGCGCCGACGGCTCCCGCGAGCTGTACGCCGCTGACCGCATCCGCGTAGGTCGCTGACCCGTCCCCGCCGCCACCAGTGGCCCCCGCTGGGGGCCTGGTCCGCGTTGTCAATCAGTGTCGGCGTCTATCGTTCTCCCTGGTCCTGCCTTCATCAGCCTTCGACCGTGACCATCGGCGCCGATCAGGTATCACCACACTCGCTGACTTTCTGCTGACTTGTAGGACGACTGCACCGGTAAGCGGCCCCTGGCCGCCGCGCCTCGGTTGCCGCCGCTGCAGCCACGGGGCTGCCGAGGGCCGCGGCCATCGACTAGCCTCAACGGTGGAGGCGGTGCCATGTCGCTGTATGGCCGAGATGACGCAACGTGGGAGCGGCTGACCTCGGTCGGGCTGGACTTTCTCGTTGAACGTGCGCGGATCGAGAACGTCACTACCTACACGGAACTCAACGCCACGTTGGTGCGCCGGACAGGGTTTCCAGGTTTCGACTTTGACCGCGAAGATGAGCGCGCTGCGATGGGACGGCTACTCGGCTTGATCGTGGAGCGGAACTATCCCGCGACGGGTCTCATGATCTCAGCGCTAGTGCGGTACCTCGACGCCAACGATGCAGGTCCTGGCTTCTACGACCTTGCGACGCGAATGGGACTGCTCGGACGGAATCCATCGAAGTCGGCGAAGATGGAATTTTGGGTAGGCCAGGTCAGGTCGTTGCATCGGCACTATTCGCGTTTCCCGAACCCGTTGACGTCCTGACCCGTCTGATGCCTCGCTTACAAGCTCTGTGCGGATCGTCCGGCGTCGTCTGTCTGTGTTCGCGACCTCGGGCGAATGTCCGCACGCACCGGTCGACGGGCGGCCTCGTCCACGCCGGTTGCTGTCGCCGTTGCTGTCGACAGCTCACCCCATCCACGCTGTCGTTCCAAGTCCATGATCCGTTGGGGTGCCGGGTTCGTGCAGTTCCGCCGGAAGTGCGAGCCCCGGCTTCCTGGCCTCCGACGCCGCCCCGACGTGCCTCTTGACCTGCCGAAACGCCTTCCATCGGTTTCCGGCATCTTCCGCCGTTACTCGTGGCCGGTTGTGCCGGATCGGTGCCGGGTGATCACGAGGAACTGCCGGGCTACCAAGCAGGGCCAACGGGCCGACCCGGGGCGGCAGGAGTCGCTCCACCCATCTTCACAAATGCACAGTGAATGGTAAATCGGGGCTACCCCGCGGCGCAGACAGCATAATGGCCGGCGCCGCTCCTCAATCTTCTGTTAGCCAAGCCTCGTGCCTTCATACGTGTCCCATTCTTCGTCGGCCAGCGGCGCATCGTTAAGTTCGTTCCTACGTGCACGCCAGTCGGGGAGGAACTTGTCCATGAGCTTGGAGAAGCGCTCGCCGTGGTTCCGCTCCAGCAGATGCGTCATCTCGTGGACAATGATGTACTCCAGGCAGTGGGGGTGTTTCTTGGCAAGTTCCAGATTAAACCAGATATGCCGTGTCTCGCGGTTGCACGAGCCCCATTTGGTCTTCATCCGGCGGATGCTCCAGCGCACAACCTTCCGCCCTATGACGGTCTCCCATTGGCCGATTAGCTCAGGTATGCGCGCGCGGAGTTGCTCACGCTGCCAGCCCTGTAGGACAGCCAGACGGGCAGTGCTGTCGGTGGCCGGCGGGACATACAGCAGAAGACGCTCGTTATTGACCTCGACGTGGGCACGACCTGGACGCTCGACAACCTTGAGCCGGTGGCGGATCCCCCAAACATAGTGGGACTCGCCGGTCACCATCTCACGGGCGGACTGGCGCTCGGCTGAGCGCAGTTGCTCGCGCTGCTTCTTGATCCACGGCAGGCGTTGAATGACGGCCATGCGCACGTGGTCGTCATCGAGCTTCAGCGGCGCCGCCACTCGCACCCGGCCCAGGGGCGGGTAAACGCCGATGTGGAGGTTCTTGATGTCCTTGTAGACGATGTCAATCTCGATGCCGCGAACGGTCATGTAGGCGTTAGCGGTACTCATGACGCGCCTTCACAAGGTCAAAGAGTTCATCGAGCCGACCGAAGTCAGCCGGGAGCGCCTGGGCAAGCGCTCGCCTAACCTTCTTCTCCTTGATCGGGTTGCCTACCCAGGAGTCCGGCTTAGTGAGGCGGATGGTTGTGTCGATCTCGACAGCAGTCTCTGCGGACGGGTAGAAGAAGTCGACGAGGGCGCGGCGGGCGCCGTTGTCGGCCCACTCCGGGTACTCGGCGTCCGAGTCGCCTCGTCCGAGCTTGGTGGCGTGCTCAAGGAGCCTGGCGAGGTACTCCTTGTAGTCCACGGCTCCCTGTCGGCGCTGTTCGAGGATGGCATCGAGCAACTCGGACATCTTGTCGTAGTACTTCGGATTCATGGCGTGCTCATCGATGATCAACTTGCGCATGTTGTTGGTGATCGTTTCGGCGACCGCATCGGGGTCCTTCTTGATGCCGTCGGGCAACCTGTCGATCGCGTCGGCGCCCAACCGGACGATGAGCTGGATGAGTCCCGTGTCCTTGAAGTCGGACACGACCTCGGACGGCTTGGCACTGATGTAGGTGTCGAGCAGGTGCCGCATGCCAGCCTCGTACTGCTTGAAGTCGACGTCTTCGCCGGCCCCAAGTTTCACCTCGTCCCGCACATTCGCGTAGTGGGCAATCTCCGCCTTGATGGCTGCGGCTTCCGTATCGCTGTACCCTGCCTCGCCCATCTCGTTGGCGAGGCTGCCAAAGGCGCGGGTGACGGCGGCGATCGCCTTGTACAGCTCGACTCGCTTGGGCTCATTGGCCTTGAGTTGCTCGGCGTCGCCCTGCTCCCGCGCGCAGAAGTACTGCTGATACTGCAACGTGTTCTTCGGTGGCTTTACCGGTTCGCACAGGGCCCGGATGGCTTCGAGGGCATCATCGAGATCTTCCCTGGCCTTCTCGATCCGGTCGGAGAGCAGTCCCTCGATGTCCCCTTTTTCGTAACCGTCCAGCGCCCCGCTCGTGTAGTCGGTGATGGCACTCTCAAGTGAGTTAAACAAATCGCGGTAGTCGACGATGTAGCCGTAGTCCTTGTCCTCGCCGTCGAGGCGGTTGACTCGGCAGATGGCCTGAAACAGACCGTGGTCGCGCATTGGCTTATCGATGTAAAGGTAAGTGGCGCTTGGAGCGTCAAAGCCGGTCAGGAGCTTGTCGACCACGATGAGCAGCCGCATCTGGCCCGGGTGCTTGAGAAAGCGTTCCTTGACCTCTCGTTCGAACTGCTCGACCTTGGTCATGGCCTGGTCGGCGGGCTCATCGAAGTAGTCGGCTAGCATTCGGCGGTAGATGTCGTATTGGCGCAGCTTCTCGGTGGCACCCGCGCCGGAGTCCTCCTTGGAGATGTCCCCGACCTGCGGAGCGTAGGACGTGACGATGGCGCATTTGCCGTCAAATCCGGATTGGCAGAAGAGTTCGTAGAACTTACAAGCTTGGTAGATGCTCTGTCCCACGAGCATGGCGTTGCCACGGCCGTCGGACAAGCGGGGCTTGGTCTCCATGTCCAGCAGGATGTCGTCGACGATTTGCCGGGCGCGCGGTTCCGACGAAACAACCTTTTGCATCGTGCCCCAGCGCTTCTTCAGCTCGGCGCGCGACAGGTCAGTCATGCCCCTGGTCTTGGCCTCGAACCATTTGTCGACCTTCTCCGGCGAGGTGAGATCCTGGTCGATACTCCGGGCTTCGTAGCGCAGGTCGAGCACCACGCCGTCGTCGACTGCCTCGTCGAACTTATAGGTGTGGATGAAGGTGCCAAAGGTTTCGATGCTCATGGCCTTGTCCGCCTTGAGCAGCGGGGTGCCGGTGAAACCGATGAACATGGCGCCAGGAAGCAGCTGCTTCATGGCGTCGTGCATCTTGCCTGACTGGGTGCGGTGGGCCTCGTCGACGAAGACGAAGATGTTGCCTTTGGCGCTGAAGTCGCGCGGGACGTTAGTGTTCAGTTCTCGGATGAAGTCGCCTTCGGCATCCTCGCGGCCGGCCTCGTCATCCGAGCCACGGAACTTGTGCACGAGCGAGCAGATAAGCCATTCCTCGGAGGTATTGAGCGTGGCAAGCGTGTCTGCGCCGCTCTTCGTCCGGTAGATGGACTCGTCGACGCCACCGAACACCTTTTCGATCTGTTCGTCGAGCTCGGTACGGTCCGTGATCAGCAGGACCCTTGCGTCATTCTGGCGCTCCCGGATCCACTTGGCTAGCCACACCATCGTGAGTGACTTACCGGACCCCTGAGTGTGCCAGATGATTCCGCCCTCGCGCCTGGCGATGCGCTCTTGGGCGGCCTTGACGCCGAAGTACTGATTATGGCGGCAGGTCTTCTTAACCCCCGCGTCGAACACCATGAAGTCGTGGATCAGCTCAAGCAGGCGCTTCTTGGAACACAACTGTGATAGCGCGCGATCCAGCGGATCCGCGATCTCAGACGGCTCGCGCCACAACAGCCAGTATTTCTCCGGAGTATCGATGACGCCGTAACGGAGCCCCTCCACGTCGTTGCCGGCCATGACCAGCTGAACAGTCGTGAAGAACGGCCGGATGAATTCCGGTCTCTGATTGCCGATCGTCTGGCGGATACCCTCGGAGACCGCCACCTTCGAGCGCTTGAGCTCCAGCGTCACTAGCGCGATGCCATTGATGTACAGCACAACGTCCGGACGCTTCGTGTGTTGACCCAGGACAGTGACCTCTTCGGCCACCGTGAAGTGGTTTGCCTCAGGTTGAACCCAATCGATGAGCCAAACAGTCTCGGTCTGCTCGCCCACACCGGGCCTGACCTTCACGCCGTAACGGAGCAGCCCGTAGACGTCTCGGTTCGCCTCGTACAGGTCGCGGCCCCCACCAAGGGAGGCGTCGCTCTTCAGCTTTTCGATCGCCTTGTTGATCAGTACCTCGCCGTAGCCGCGTGCACGCAGGTTCTGCGCGAGCAACTCAACCTCGACGTTCGAGTTGCCCTCGCGATTCTCCCAGTTCCCGAGGTACTCGTAGCCGAGCGAGTCGCGGAGGAGGTCCTTGACCACGCGATCCTGCGCTAGCCTCTCGGTCTGACCCACGTTGCTCAAGCTGCACGCTCCTCGACGGGCAGGCGAGTCCGCCCGGTCAGCAGCGCTTGCATCATGCCCTGTCTGACGGCCTTCTTCTTGGCGAGGTCCTTCTCTAGAGTGAGAACCTGTGTATCTATCTGATCCAGGGCTGCGGAGATTGCTTGTTGTTCCGAAAGATCAGGCACCGTCAGAGTGAATTCCGCCAGCTCTGCCCTGTTGACTTTGGGAATCCCACTTCGCGCCGAGACGCTGGTGACGAATTTCGTGAATTGCTCACTCAAAAGCGTATGCAACACGAATCCTCCGTCCACCTTGGCCTTCGGTGTGAGGGGATACATGTCGGCGCTACACAGCACCGGGAAGTTCACCCGAACTGCCTTCTGAAGGTAGGGGCGAATTTTGCTGTAGATGATGTCGCCGGGAGCGGCAAGATACTTCCCGCTGATCGCTCCCTGGGCCTTGGCTGTTTCCACCTTTAGTAGGCGGCCCGTACCGGACCCTACATGGTCAGGAGCGATAAGAGGCAGGTCTCGATATTCGGGCCGTCTCGGATCAACCTGACCGTTCTTGATCGAGACCAGATCCAGCAGTTGAAGGGTCTTCCATGGAGCAGCATCGAACCCGGGGAGGCGTGTCCTGCCTGTAAGCAACTGCTGCCTCATGCCCTGGTAGATTGCCTGCTTCTTCCCAATGAGGCGTTCAAGTGTTGCGACGAGGCTGTTGATCCCGTCCAGGACCTCACGGAGTCGGTTTTGCTCCACCCGAGGAATCAGCGGGAGGGGCATCTGAATAAACTTTTCACGTGGAAGGTGCGCAATGCTCGTCTGGGTCACGACATCCGCGAAAGCGTTCGTCGATGCCCAATACTCAAGCAACCCAAGCATGACGATGGGGTCGTAGCCTGATTTGGGCCGAAGCCGGTGGAGTGCCTTCTGGTAGTAACACTCGGGCAGGTTCTCACGCCAAACAGCTGCTCGCCCAACTTCACCGCCTTCGCAGACCAGAAGATCATTGGCCTTTAGTCGAAAGCGGATCTGGTCCCGACGCGTCATAGGTACAACTCCGGCAGCCGATAGGTCGATTCGGCCCCACTGAACCGCCTTATTGCCGAGGTACGGCTTTGGTTCACCGACATTTCGCGCGGAGTCCAGCATCTTGCCGAGCTGCACCTCGAACTGCGCTCCGACCGCCGAAAGCGGCCAGGGTGAGACAACATGAGCAGTCATTTGACCCCCATGTCTGCGAGATGCGCGGAGACGCGTTGGCTGAGCTCCGAGAGCTCGGCCTCGATGTCACCCGTCGTCTCGGCGTAGCGCTCGCCCAACTGCTGGATGCGTCCGACTAGATCGAGCGTCAGCGAGGTGACCTCGCCCGCTACTCGGGCCGCGATCGTGCCATGCCATTTGTCATCGAGCACCAGTCGCTTGATCTCAGGCTCATCGAGCTCGCCATACTTCTTGAGCGTTGCAAGGTCGAGCGCCGTCTGTGCGTCTTTGGCGTGCTTTCTTGCGGTCGCCTCATCGGCGTAGAGCTTAATCAGACGCTGGAGCGCCTTAACTTCGTCCGGGTCCGAGCCCTCCCGCTTTGCGTTCTTTAGTCGGGCCGCAGCCAGCGCCTTGGTGATCTTGCCGTCCTCCATGGCCTCGGCAAGGAGGCCGTCCTCGACGGCGTGCTCTTCTAAGTACTCGTCTACAAGTCTGGTGGCTTCGTCAGCGGTGGCGATCAGTTCTTCAACCTTCGCCTGTTCGTCAGCGAGGAATCGCGCAACGATGAGCGCCGGCGGGATCAAGTCCATCTTGTACTTGGTGGCACCACGTCCGGAACCAATCACGAGATCTGGAGTCTCGGAGAGTTTGCGTTCCTTCTCCTCGATTGTCTTGCGCGGCTTGGCAGCGTTCATCCAGCCTTCGTTCATCACAAGGAAGACGTCATCGTGCATGATGCTGTGCCAGTAGGTCATGAGCTGCTCGTAGACGTCGTATTCGTCAAGCAGCGCGGTGTACTTGAATCGCGCTATGAGGTCGTCGCCGATCCGGGCGATCAAGTCCTTGGGGACAGTCTGCTCATCGATGCCTTGCAGGATCGGGCGGTGTGTTGTGAACCAGTCGTCGACCTTGCTCTGGATAGCGCCGGCGAACTTGGTGAACTCCTCAGAATCCAGGACATTCTGTTGGACGTCATTGACGTTCAATCTGAGGTCGCTGTAGCCGGGCCGGTTGGGCCTGAACAAGGCGGCGCGCAGGCTCGGAAAGGCGTCCCAGTAACCGGCGAGCGCGTCGAGGTCGCGGTCCGGTATGCCGCCGTGAAGGTGGGCGTCCAGGTCTTGGAGGTCCTCGGGCTCCGAGGAGTCGATGTAGCGCGGGATGTTGAGGTTGTAGTCGTTTTTCGGGTCGGCGATCTCCGCCAGTGGCACCATGCGTGAAAAGCGCTCCACCTCGGCCTGCTTGTTAAAGACGTCCACGATCTTGTGGATGTCCTGAGAGCGGAGGCGGTTCTTGTTGCCGTCCTTGACGAAGCCCTTGGAGGCGTCAACCACAAAGACGCCAGTTCGTGCCTGGGCGTTCTCCTTGTCCAGCACGATGATGCACGCTGGGATGCCGGTGCCGTAAAAGAGGTTGGCTGGCAGGCCGATGATGCCCTTGATGTAGCCATGACGGAGCAACTGCTTGCGGATTGTGGCCTCGGCGTTGCCTCGGAAGAGCACTCCGTGCGGCAGGATGACAGAAGCCTTCCCGGTGCTCTTGAGGGACTTCAAGATGTGAAGCAAGAAGGCATAGTCGCCGTTCTTCTCTGGAGGCCGGCCGAAATCGAAGCGGCCGAAATCGTTCTCCAGGCCGTTGCTCCAAGACTTCACGGAGAAAGGTGGGTTGGCCACCGCGAAGTCGAAGGTGCGCAGATCGCTGCCACGAGTGAACTGCGGGCTGGTGATCGTGTCGCCCTTCCGAATGTCCGCGTCCTCGTTGCCATGGAGGATCATGTTCATCTTGGACAGCGCCCAGGTGGCGTTGTCCTTCTCCTGGCCGTAGATGGTGAGGCCACGCGGCGCCTCGTCGGCTACCTTCAGGAGCAGCGAACCGGAACCACAGGTCGGGTCGTACACGGTCTCGTCCTGACGGGTGTCTGGGCCGATGCCGACCACCTTGGCTAGGATCCGAGAGACTTCAGCAGGCGTGTAAAACTGCCCCTTACTCTTCCCGGACTCGGTCGCGAAGTGCCGCATGAGGTACTCGTAGGCGTCGCCCAGCAGGTCGTCGCCCTCTGCGCGGGAGCCGCGGAAGTCGAGGTCCGCGAAGATCGTGACAAGCTTGGAGAGCCGATCCTGCATCTCCTTGCCCTTGCCCAGCTTCTCCTCGTCGTTGAAGTCGGCAAGGTCGATGACCTTCTCCAGGCCGTTGGCCTCGGCGAGCTTGCCGATGATCTTGTTGATCTTGTCGCCGATTTCCTTGTCGCCCTTGAGCGCGATCATGTCATCGAACGAACCACCGGCCGGGACGTCGATCAGGCTGTTCGGGTCGGTCTTGGCCTTGTCCGTCACGTACTTCACGAACAGCAGCGTCAGGATGTAGTCCTTGTACTGGCTGGCGTCCATGCCGCCGCGCAACTCGTCACAGCTTCGCCACAAGGAGCTGTACAGATCCGACTTCTTGAGTGCCACTATTGGGCCCCCCTTGTCGCGCTCAGTGACCAGGGGATAGGCAGGCCGCCGTCGGCGAGTGACCCCACGGCACGCAGCTGACTCATAGAGTGACCGTCCTTACGCGCAGAGCGCCGTGGCATCTTGATCAGCCACCACGTACGCAGGCATTCACCCTAGAGCTCAGCGCCGATATGGCTCTAGAGGCCCCAGCCGGTCCGAACGGCTATCGCGCAACCCAGTGCCGGTCCTCTCGTCCGGAACGATGGACGTGGATGATCACATCGGGTACGCCTTAACGCAGAGGCCAAGCCGTGCTGTCATCCCGTCTGCCGTCGACCCGCCCTGCTGGGGAGCGGGCCGCCGTCCGGCCCGCCACGTCAAGCGGACCTTGACGGCTCGTACGGACGCTGGCGGGTCGGGCGGCGGTCTGCTCGGCTTGCCCGGGTCGGTGGCAGGCGGGATGGCCTGCGCAACCACCCACGGACCGCGAGCCGCCGGCGCAGCCCCGGCCATCCTGGAGCCGGAGCGCCCCCGCCGGAGGCTCAGTAACCGCAACCCCTCGACCGCCGCCAGATCGCCGACGCGGCCGGCGTGCACTCCCCTACGCCGCGCGGGCTCGTGGCCGCGCGGCCCGGCCGGCTGCCGGCCCAATCTCTCACCGGTAAACAATCCTGTCGTTCTGCGGCGGTCCTCTGGGCTTCTCGCTTCCGCGCCAGCCGACGGGCGTGTTGCGTGGCCGGAGTCGAAGCGCCAGCGGAGCGACGGGCGCGCGCCCAGGCGGCGGCGCGTGCGGCCCGTTCAGGGCCGCCTTGATAGACGTACAGAAAGTCCTCCCACACCGGCTGGCAGCCGGCCGTCCCGCCCAGGCGCGAGGGGTCACGGCAGGTTGACGTGTCGGTACCCGGTGCTACTCTGGCGCTCGTCGAGGACGCCAGCGCGGCCTTCCTGTCGGATCGCTGGTCTCGAACTCGGAGATGTCGAGCGGCCTTCTAGCCGCTGATGCGGGGCCGCATCCCCCCGGCTCTCGATCGCATCGGCCGCTGCGCCGGCCTCCCCGAATCCGCTGAGCGGCCCAGCACGGTCTTCCCTGCCGTCCACGATGGCCCGGATTCGCGCACCTCCACGGGTGGCGGCAGCCTGCGGCAATCCGCCGGACGCCGAGATCCAGGCTTCCCACCCGTGCCGGCCCTCATCACCGAGTTCACGAGCGTGAAAGGACATGACCCATCGGCGGGAAGTGGCACGACCACGATCCCGCCCTCCGGCGTCAGCCGCCCTCTCGGCGGTGCCAGGAGACACGACGAACACCACCAGCGGACGCACGTCCACGGCTGGTGGTGCTTCGTCTCCCGTCCCTGCCACCCCCTGAAGAGGAGACAGTCGTGTCCACCCCGCTCACCACCTACCACCCTGGTCTGGCCGTCGGCCGTGACGCCCAGGTCCTGCACCGCGCCGCCACGCCGGAGTTCTCCGGCTGGCTGGAGCACACACGCCCCGCCGGCGGCTGCTCGCGCCCGATCCGCCTCACCGGCACCATCGCCGCCGTCGACCGGAACACCGGCCGCATCACCGGCCAGCTGCACACCGACGAGCTGCCCGACCGCACGCTCTACAAGGCGTGCGGAAACCGCCGCGAATCGGTGTGTCCGGCCTGCGCCTGGGTTTACCAGGGCGACGCCTACCAAGTCGTCTGTCGCGGTCTGACCGGCGGCAAGGGCGTCCCGGACTCGGTCGGCCGGCACCCGGTCGTCTTCGCCACCTTCACCGCCCCGTCCTTCGGCCCGGTCCACCACCGCCACGTCCCCCGCCACACCTGCCGCAACCGGCAACGCTGCGACTGCCGACCCGCACCCTGCCGCGCCCGCAGCAACGCCGGCACCTGCCCCCATGGGTAGCCCGCGGCGTGCTTCACCCGCCACCACGCCGACGACCCACGGCTCGGCCAGCCGCTGTGCCTCGACTGCTACGACCACGCCCACCAGGTCGTCTGGAACTACTTCTCCGGTGAGCTGTGGCGGCGCACCAAGCAGGCCGCCGATCGCCACCTCGCCGCAACGTGCCGTCAACGTGGCATCCCCAAGGTCGGCGTCGTCACCGCCTCCGGCAAGGTCCGGTGGGTGCCGCCCGTGCGGGTGTCCCACGGCAAGGTCGCCGAGATGCAACGCCGGGCCGCCGTGCACTTCCACGTCCTGCTGCGCCTCGACGGCGTCGACACCGACGACCCGAACGCCCTCGTGCCGCCACCGGCCGGCATCACCCTCGACGACCTGGAAGGCGCGATCCACGCCGCCGCCCGGCAGATCACCGTCACCACGCCACCGCACCCCGACCAGCCCGAAGGATGGCTGATCACCTGGGGCGAGCAGGTCGACGTCCGCCGAATCAACACCACGAGCGGCGAGCTGACCGACGGCAAGGTCGCCGCCTACCTCGCCAAGTACGCCACCAAGGCCACCGAAGCCACCGGGCACTCCTCCAACCGCCTCACCCCGGCCACCATCGACGACTACGCCGACCCCGAAGGCGACCACACCGCCCGCCTCATCGACGCCTGCTGGCACCTCGGCCGCCCCACCCGCACCGACCTCACCGGCGGCGCCGCAAGCGCCGACGACCGTCAAGACAGCCTTGACGCTCAAGCCAACGTCTACGGCGGCTTGCGCCGCTGGGCGCACA
This sequence comes from Micromonospora sp. WMMC241, assembly GCF_027460165.1. Lineage (NCBI taxonomy): Bacteria > Bacillati > Actinomycetota > Actinomycetes > Micromonosporales > Micromonosporaceae > Micromonospora > Micromonospora sp. WMMC241. The sequence goes on along the minus strand of NZ_JAPZBF010000001.1, from coordinate 6,269,591 downwards.
TGCTCGGCTTCGGCGGCCACTTCCTCACCAAAGCCCGCAGCTACTCCGTCACCTTCAGACTGCTCCGCGACACCCGCGCCACGTACCGACGCGAAGAGGACGACGAACCAACAGACACCATCACGGTTGGCACTCTCACCTACGTCGGGTCCGGCTGGCTTTCCGAAGGCGACGCCCTGCTCGCCAACACCGCCGCAAGACAGCGGCGCGAGAGCAGACGCGTCGGCCGGGAAGAGCTCGCCCATGAAGCCTGGCTGGCCGGGGCCGCCGCATGACCCACGACCTCCGCCCCCGCTGGTACTCGCCGGCCGAGGTCGCCGTGTTGCTCGGCTTCGGCATCTCCAAGGTCAAGATGAAGATCGCCACCGGCGAGCTGCGTTCCATCAAGGACGGCAAGTACCGCCGCATCCTCCCCGAATGGGTCGACGACTACATCCGCGAGCAGGTCGAGCGGCAGGAGGCGGCCTGATGCCCGGACGTGCACGCGCCAACGGCGAAGGGTCGATCTTCCCGTACCGGAACGGCTTCGCCGCGTACGTCTGGGTGGAGAAGCCCGACGGCAAGCGGGGTCGGAAGTGGGTCTACGGCAAGACCCGCGAGGAGGTCCACGACAAGTGGATCAAGCTGCACGGGCAGGCCAAGACCGGGCCGGTGGCCACCCGCTCCCCGACGGTAGGGGAGTACGCCGGCTACTGGCTGCGGGAGATCGTCAAGCCGAACCTCGCCCCGGGCAGCTACGTCACCTACGAGGTGGTGGTCCGGCTCTACCTCGCGCCAGGGCTGGGCCGGAAGCGCCTCGACAAGCTCCGGGTCAGCGACGTGCAGACTTGGATCAACGAGGTAGGGCGGACCTGCCAGTGCTGCGCCCAGGGCAAGGACGAGCGGCGGAAGCCCGCCCAGCGTCGCTGCTGTGCCGTTGGCCGCTGCTGCCGGGATCTGCCCTCGGCTACCAGCGTCACCCACCTGCGGACCGTGCTCCGGACGCTGCTCTCCCAAGCGATCACCGAAGGGCTGATCTCCCGCAACGTCGCCTCCCTGGTGAAGCTGCCGCCGGTACGGAAGCGCAAGCGGAAGGCGTGGACGAGCGACGAGGCGCGGCGTTTCCTGGAGTCGGCCCGCGCCGACGACGACCCGCTCTACGCCGCGTACGTCCTGGTCCTGGTGCTCGGTCTGCGCAAGGGCGAGATGCTGGGGCTCACCTGGGCTGACGTTGATCTCGACGCGGGGGAGTTGACGATCGATCGGCAGCTCCAGCGGGTCGGTGCCGAACTGCTGCACCGGGAGACGAAGACGGCCGCCTCGGACGCCACCCTGCCGCTGCCGGACATCTGCACCGTGGCCCTCGACCGCCGCCGCGTCGCGCAGGCCGCCGCCCGCGACGCCGCCGGACCCGCCTGGCAGCCGTCGGACCTGATCTTCACCACCCGGTACGGCCGGCCGGTCGAGCCGCGCAACTTCAACCGCTTCTGGGACCGCCGCTGTGACGCGGCAGGAGTCCGGCGGATCACCGTCCGGGATGCCCGGCGTACCTGCGCATCGCTCCTGGCCGACCTGGACGTGCACCCCCGGGTGGCGATGCAGATCCTCCGGCACGCGCAGTTCGCCATCACCATGGAGATCTACACGGTGGTCTCCTCGGCGGCCACCCGCGACGCCCTCAAGCGGCTCGGCAGCGCGCTGGACCGGTGAGGCGCTACTGCTGTACTTCGCTGCTGTACCGGCCCTCAGCACAACAAAAGCGGCCGCGGAAAGGGTCGCTGAGCTGGAACGGAGTGGGCCGCCAGGGACTCGAACCCTGAACCTATGGATTAAAAGTCCACAGCTCTGCCATTGAGCTAGCGGCCCGCAGAGCACAGGCTACCCGAACCCGCTCAGCCGGGCCGGCATCGTACGCCGAGGGCTCTGGATCTTGCCGACGCGCCCGGAAGCGGGCCGTCCCGTCGGTGCGCGGGCCGCTACGCTTCGGCCATGTCGAGCTGGCGCGACCGGGTGGCGGCGACGGCCCTGGTGCCGGCGGTCGGCCTGGTGGCGCTCGTCGGCCTGCTGGTGCAGGCGGACGGCGTCGACACCGCCGCGGAGTCGGTGGCGCTGCTGGTCGTGCTGCTGTCGACTGCCGCGCTCTACGCCCGCCGGCGGTATCCGGTGGTGGTGGGCGTGGTGGCGCTGGCGGCGGTCAGCGCCTACGGGGTGCTGCTGCACCGGCCCGGGCCGGTCATGCTGGTGTTCGTCGTGGCGCTCTACACGGTGGTCGACGAGGGGCACCTCGCCGTCGCGGTGGGGCTCGGCGTCGCCTCGGTGGTCTCGTTCGCCGTTGCGGACGGCTACGACCGGGCGGCCGCCGGCGGGAACGGCGCGACGCTGTTGCACGCCGGGTGGCTGGTCGCGGTGATCGTCGGGGTGACCCGGAACCGGCGGGCCTACCTGGCCGAGGTGCGGGCCCGGGTGCTCGCCGCGGAGCAGGGCCGGGACGAGGAGGCCCGGCGTCGGGCCACCGAGGAACGGCTGCGCATCGCCCGCGAGCTGCACGACCTGCTCGGTCACCACCTGTCGTCGATCAACGTGCAGGCGAGCGCCGCGCTGCATCGCCCCGATCCGGAACGGTCCGCGGCGGCGCTCGCCGCGATCAAGCAGACGAGCCGGGAGACACTGCGGGAACTGCGGGCGACGCTCGGCATCCTGCGCCGCGACGGCGACGCGCCGACCGCGCCCGCACCCGGGCTGGACCGCCTGGGCGAGCTGGTCGAGACGGCGGGGTGGGGCGGCGTACGGATCCGCACCGAGGTGGCCGCGACCGGGCCGCTGCCGGCGGAGGTGGACCTGGCGGCGTACCGGATCGTCCAGGAGGCGCTCACGAACGTCTCCCGGCACGCGGCCGCGACCAGCGCGGTGGTCCGGGTCCGGCCGGACCGCGACGGCCTGCTGGTGGAGGTGGTGGACGACGGCGCCGGCACCTCGTGCCCGCCCGGGAACGGGATCCTCGGCATGCGGGAGCGGGCCCGGGCGCTGGGCGGCTCGCTGAGCGCCGGGCCCGGGCCGGACGGCGGGTTCCTGGTCCGCGCCCACCTGCCGGTGCGGTCCGACCCGCTGCCGGCCGGCGCGGCGGTGCCGGCGCCGCGACCGGAGCCGGGGTCGGCCACATGATCCGGGTGCTGGTCGCCGACGACCAGACGTTGGTACGCGCCGGCTTCCGCTCCATTCTCGACGGTGAGGACGGCATCGAGGTGGTCGGTGAGGCCGCCGACGGCGCCGAGGCGGTGCGGCTGGCCCGGCGGCTGCGGCCGGATGTCGTCCTCATGGACGTCCGGATGCCGCGGATGGACGGTCTGGCCGCCACCCGCGAGATCGCCGCCCACGCCGACGCGCGGGTGATCATCCTGACCACGTTCGACCTGGACGACTACGTCTACGGCGCGTTGCGGGCCGGCGCCAGCGGCTTCCTGGTCAAGGACACCGATCCGGCCGAGCTGATCCACGGGGTACGGGTGGTGGCGCGGGGCGACGCGCTCATCGCCCCGGCCATCACCCGCCGGCTGATCGCCGAGTTCGCCGCCCGGGTCCGGCACCCCGAGCCGGGGCCCCGGCTGAACGGGCTCACCGACCGGGAACGGGAGGTGCTCGCGCTCGTCGCCGCCGGCCTGTCGAACGACGAGATCGCGGCCCGGCTGGTGCTCAGCCCGGCCACCGCGAAGACGCACGTCAGCCGGATCATGACCAAGACCCGGGCGCGGGACCGCGCCCAGCTGGTGATCCTGGCGTACGAGTCGGGGCTCACCGTGCCCGGTTGGCTCACACCCTCCTGATCAGGCGGTACGCCGGGCGCGGGCCAGCGCCAGCCCGCCCAGGCCGACGCCGACGACCCCCAGCACCACGCCCACGATGGCCCCGGCCCGACCCTGACCGGTGCCGAACCCGCCGGTGGTCGTCGCCAGGTGTAACGCGCTGAGGACCAGCCCCACCGCCCCGGTCGCCAGGGCCAGCAGGGTGCGGCGGTGACCGGTGCCCGGCCGGCTCACCGCCAGCCCTCCGATGATCACGCTGGCCAGGCTCAACAGGGCGAACGCGGTCGCGCCGAACCGTCCGGAGCCGCCGACCCCACCGGCGGCGAGCAGATCGTTGAATGACATCGGAACTCCCTGAAGGTCGTGAGCTGCGGGTACGAGCGGCAGCGTATGGACGGGCCTCGCCGGAGCGCGTCGTGCCGGAGTTGCCGGTCGGGCTACCACCCGGGATGTACGCGCCGGGATCCCGTACTCCCGTGGTGGTGTCTCGACCCGGGGCGGTTGCTGTCCGATTCAGCGGGTACCGCACCGGACATGCGCATCGTGATCGTGGGGGCCACCGGCAACGTCGGCACCGCCGTACTCCGCCGGTTGCGGCAGGAGTCGGCGGCCGAACTGGTCGGCGTGGCCCGCCGGCTGCCCGGGCCGGACGCCGGCGAACCGTACGACGACGTCCAGTGGCACTCCTGCGACATCGGTGCGCCCGGCGCGGCCGACGAGCTGGTGCGGATCTTCGCCGGGGCGCGGGCGGTCGTGCACCTGGCCTGGCAGATCCAGCCCAGCCACGACCGGCGCACGCTCTACCGGACCAACGTCGGCGGCAGCCGCGCGGTCGTCGAGGCCACCGTCCGGGCCGGCGTTCCCGCCCTGGTGTACGCCTCGTCGGTCGGCACCTACGCGCCCGGCCCGAAGGACCACCCGGTCAGCGAGAACTGGCCGGCGACCGGGGTGGAGACGTCCTCGTACAGCCGGGACAAGGCGGAGGTGGAGGCGCTGCTGGACGACGTGCGGCGGGAGCACCCGAAGCTGCGGATCGTGCGGCTGCGGCCGGGGCTGATCTTCCAGCGCGAGGCCGGTACGGAGATCAGCCGCTACTTCCTCGGCCCGCTGGTGCCGGTGCGGCTGCTGCGTTACGGCCGGATCCCGCTGGTGCCGTCGCACCGGCGGCTACGCATGCAGGCGGTGCACGCCGACGACGTGGCCGACGCGTACGCCCGGGCGGTCCTCGGCGACGCGCGCGGCGCGTTCAACGTGGCGACCGACCCGGTGCTCACGCCGGAGCTGGTGGCGCGGCACTTCCACGGCTGGACGGTCCCGGTGGCGGTGCCGGTGCTGCGCGGTGCGGCGGCGGTGACCTGGCGGGCCCGCCTGCAACCGGTGGACACGGGCTGGGTCGACCTGGCGTTGAACGTCCCGCTGATGTCCACCCACCGGGCCGAGACGGAACTCGGCTGGGAGCCCCGCGTCGACACGGTGATCGCCCTGCGGGACCTCATCGCCGGCATGGCGACGATGGCCGGCACCAACGCCCCGCCGCTGTCCACCGACCCCACCCTCCCCGGCCGTCCCGCGGCCCTGACGAAGGGCGCCCTCCCCGGCCACCCCAACCCCTACTGACCCGCGCTGGGGCGGTGAGAAGGTGCCCCTTCTCTACCGGAGGCGTTAAGAAGGGGCCCCCGCCTTACCGGGTCAGGCGGGCGCCGAGGAAGAAGATGCCGGGGAAGCCCTTCGTCTCGAAACCCTTGCTCGGGTTCCGCCGCAGGGTCGAACCGGAGATCGTCATGGTGCCGGTGCGGTTGTTGCTGACGAAGAACACCGCCCCGCCGCCCTCGTTGGCGCTGTTGTCCTCGATGATCGTGCCGGCGAGCTTCACGGTGAACTCGTTGCCGTCGCAGTAGATCGCGCCGCCGCTGCCGCCGCCCGGCGTACCGCCCCGGGCCGGGTTCGCGCCGGTGCCGACCGCCCGGTTGTCGCGGAAGACGCTGTTCAGCACCGTCCAGGAGACGCCGATGCTGCTCAGCGCCCCGCCGTTGGCGCACACCCCGCCGGTGAAGGTGCTGCCCACCACGTACACCGGCTTGTTCTCGAACTGGCTGAGCACCCGCAGCGCCGCGCCCCCCAGGTCGGGGCCGGTGCGGTCGCAGCGGTTGTCGACGAAGCGCGAGTTGACCACCTTGACCCGCCCACCCCGGACGAAGATCGCGCCGCCCCCGCCGCCCTCGGTCCTCTCGCCCGTCGAGTTGCCGCCGGTGAACGTCAGGTTCTGCACGGTGAGCTGCGGGTGGTCCTGGTTCTGGCAGTGCGAGGTGGTGAAGCCCTGCGCCTGGTCGCAGGTGTTCATGTAGAGGATCCGCCGGCTGCCGCCGCCGCTCAGCGTGACCTTGCCGCCGCCGTCCAGCACGATGCGCGGGCCGTGCGCGTTCACCACCTTGGCGGTGGCCTTCATGGTGATGGTCACCGGCGCCGGGCCGCAGTCGAACGTGATGACGCCGCCGGCCGCGACCGCCTTCACCACCGCCGCCGAGGTGCAGCTCGCGGGCGTTCCGGTCCCGACGGTACGGGTCGGGCGCGACGTGTCCACCGCGCGCGCCTCGGCCGGCACGGTGGCCCGCCCGGCGGGGTTGCCGGCGCGCAACGCGGGCGTGGTCGGGGAGGGGCTGGGCTTGGCGCTGCCGAAGCCGGCGCGGGCACTCGGCGAGGCCGCCGGCGCGTCGGCCGCCGGGCCGGCCGGTGTGCCGGCCGGGGTGCCGGTGGCGGCGGCCGGGGCGGGCCGGTCGGACGGGTCGTCGCCGCCACCGCACCCGGGCAGCGTGGCGGTGGCCAGGGCGAGGACGAGCAGGGAGACAGCGGACTTCACGCGCACCCGCCCGATGCTAGGAGGGCGGGTCGCTCCGGCACGACTCCACCGGCGATCCTTAACCCGCCGCTAAGCCACCCGCCGGGGCGTCACATGTGGGAGAGGGCGAACGCGACCAGGAAGCCGAGCACGGTGATCAGGCCGACCAGCAGGTGCGCGTCCTCGAACGCCTCCGGGACCATGGTGTCGGTGATCATGGCGAGGATCGCGCCGGCCGCGAGCGCGGTGATGGTGGCGAGCACCTCGGGTGGGGCGCCGCCGAGCAGGGTGTACCCGGCCAGCGACGCGGCGCCGGAGATCAACGCGATGGCGATCCAGAGCCCGAAGACGTAGCGCCGGGTCCGCCCGGCCTGCCGCATGCCGGCCGCGCTGGACAGCCCTTCCGGCACGTTGCTGAGGAAGACCGCGATCACCGTGACGAAGCTGACCGGGCCGCCGGCCAGCAGGCTCGTGCCGATCACCACCGACTCCGGTACGCCGTCGAGCAGTGCGCCGACCGCGATCGCGTTACCCGAACCGGGCTGCTCCTGCTCGGAGGGCTGCTCGTCGCCGGAGCGCTTGCGGTGCCGCGCCCCGCGCCGGGCCAGCAGCACGTTCGCCCCGGTGTACGCGAGCGCGCCGGCCGCCGCGCCGATCGCCACCGGCAACAGGCCGCCCTGCTCGTGCGCCTCGTCGATCAGCTCGAACGAGACGGCGGAGAGCAGCACGCCGGCCCCGAACGCCATCACCGACGCGGTGGCCCGGCGTGGCACCCGCACGAAGAACCCGACGGCCGCCCCGATCAACAGGGCGGAACCGGCGAGCAGACCCCAGAATCCCGCTTCCAACCATCCCGGCACCCGCAGGAACCTACCCCGCGCGGCCGCCGGCAACCCGGTCAGAAATCGGCGAACAGGTAGGGCAGCTCACGGGGGAAGAGTCGACGCAGCTCGGTGGCCGCCTCCACCGGCACCTCACCCAGCCCGCGCACGGCCACCTCGGCCGGGTCGAGCACCCCGTACGCGAGGGCGGAGAGCCCGGCGGCGGTGAGCCGCGCGCACGGCACGCTGCCCTCGGCGGCGTTGCCGGCCGGCAGCACCGCCAGCTTGCCGGTGGTGCCGTCGAGCAGGTGCCGGCCGGCGAGCCAACGGTCGCCGACCAGCTCGACGAGCACCCGGCCCACCCCGACCGGCTGGTCGGCGAGCGCCTCCAGGCTGAGCAGCCGGGCCATCGGCGCGGGGGAGTGCGGCCGGGACACCTCCGCCTCGACCCGCACGTCCAGGTCGGTGAGCCACAGCTCGGGCAGCTCCTCGGGCGACACCTGGACGCTGATCCGGACCACCTGGTCGACGTGCCGGGCGAAGAACTGGAGCAGCGACGCCCGCGCGTACGGGTCGTCGAAGAGCAGGTCGTCGGCGATCAACGTGCCGGCGTGGTCGTCGATCCGGTAGGTGACCGCGCCGACCGTCTCGCCGCCGCGCACCACGCTGACCAGCCAGCGGTCGTCCCGCTCGCGCAACCCGACCGCGCGGAAGTCGGGGAAGACCGCGAAGCCGTGCCGCTCGCGCAGGCACCGGTCGGTGTAGGCGCGCCACCGCGGGTAACCCGCGCCGATCCGCTCCCACACCAGCTCGTCGGGCAGCTCGGCCCGCAGCAACGGCGCCAGGTCCGCCGGGGCGAAGACCGCGGTACGCCGCCGGGGCAGCCCGACGTAGCCGAAGCGCTCGTAGAACGAGGCGCGGAACGGGTACAGCGCGCTGAGCTGGTGACCCTCGTCGCGCATCCCGTCGAGGAGCTGGTGCATCAGCGTCCGCACGTGCCCGCGCCGGCGGGCCAACGGGTGGGTGGCCACCCCGGCGACGCCGGCCATCGGCAGCACCGCGCCGCGCAGGTTCTGCCGCATCGGGATCGCCGAGGCCGCCGCCGTGGTGACGCCGTCCTCCTCGACCACGAGCGTGGTGTTCCCCGCGTTGTACGGCAGGTAGGCCCGGAACTCGTCGGTCCGGGCCGCCGTCATCGGCGATGTCTCGAACGCGTACGCCTGTAGCGGAAAGCTGGTGGTCAGGCGGTCCTCGGCGGCCAGCCGGCGAATGTGCATCCGTTCATCCCAACGTGCCCGGGCGGGGGTCGCAACCCGAATGGGGCCCGGCTCAGGCCTCGGTGACGTCGGAGATGACCACCGTGACGTTGTCCGGCGCGCCGGCCTGGTGGGCCAGCTTCACCAACTGCTCGCCGCACTGCTGGCGGTCGCCGTAGGTGGCCAGCGCGGCGGCGATCGCGGCGTCCTCCACGTAGTCGGACAGGCCGTCGCTGCACAGCAGGAGCCGGTCGCCGGGGAAGACGGTGAGCGCGCCGACCGCCGGTGGCGCGTCCGAGCCCTGCACCGCGCGGGTGACCAACGAGCGCTGCGGGTGGTGGCGGGCCTGGTCGCGGGAGAGCGCGCCCTGGTCGACCAGCGCCTGCACGAACGTGTCGTCGCGGGTGAGCTGGGTCAGCTCGTGGTCGCGCAACAGGTAGCAGCGGGAGTCGCCCACCTGGGCGAGGACCAGCGTGTCACCGGCCAGCAGGGCGGCGGTCAGCGTCGTACCCATGCCGTCGCGGGCCGGGTCCACGGTGATGGCCGCGCGGATGCGCTGGTTCGCGGTGCTGACCACGGCGCGCAGCGCGTCGGCCGCCTCGTCGGCGGCGGTGGGCGGGGTCAGCTCGTCCAGGATCCGGATGACGATCTCGCTGGCCACCTCGCCGGCCGGCAGGCCGCCCATGCCGTCGGCCACCGCGACCAGGCGGTCACCGGCGAGGGCGGAGTCCTCGTTGTTGGTCCGGACGAGGCCGACGTCGTTGAGGATCGCCGAGCGGAGGATGAGCGTCATGGGGACAAGCTTGCCAAGAAGAATGCCCTCGCGTCTCTACGCGCTGCCGGGTCGGCGGAAAGAAATGTCATCCCCTTGCATCCTGGGTATGTGTCAATTGTCCTTACCGGACGGACGCGGATAGCGCAGCAGCAGGCTGGCGCGGACCTGTTCGTCACCCACCGTCGCGTAGCTGTGCGGCACGTCGGAGGTCCACCGCAGGTAGCCACCCGGGCCGGCGGTGAGCGGGGCGTCCACCGGCCCGGCGCGGAGCGTGCCGGAGAACACCGTCACGTGTTCGGTCACGCCGGCCTGGTGGGCGGGGGAGAGCTGCGCCGGCCCCGGGCTGACCCGCATCCGGTACAGCTCGTACGTCGCGTCCCGGTCGTGGAACACCTCGAGCAGCGTGGCGCCGACCGCGGCCCCGCGTACGGTCGGCGTCTCCTCGGGCGCCGACAGCACGGCGGTCAGCGGCACGCCGAGCTGCGCGGTGATCGCGTACAGCGTCTCCAGGGTGGGGTTGCGGACACCGTTCTCCAGGCCGGAGAGCGTGGCCTTCCCGACCCCGGCCAGCCGCGCCAGCTCGGACAGGGAGATCCCCCGTGCCATCCGGAGGGAGCGGATCCGCGTGCCGACGTCCATGGGGCTATGGTGCTACACGACGCCGTTCCGTAAACGGAACACCGGAGGAGGAAGCGTGGCCGGTCGACTCCAACCCGTGCTGGCCGGCGTGGTGACCGCCCTGGTCGGCTTCGCCAGCTCGTTCACCGTCGTCCTGGCCGGGCTGCGCGCGGTCGGCGCCGACCCGGCCCAGGCCGCCTCCGGCCTGCTCGCGCTCTGCGTGGCCAGCGGCGCCTGCGCGGTCTGGCTCGGCCTGCGGCACCGGCTGCCGCTCGCCATCGCCTGGTCCACGCCCGGCGCGGCGCTGCTCGTGGCCACCGGGCCGGTCCCCGGCGGCTGGCCCGCCGCGGTCGGCGCCTTCCTGCTCACCGGCGCGCTGATCGTCGCCGCCGGGCTGATCCCCGCGCTCGGCCGCGCGGTCGCCGCGATCCCCGCCCCGATCGCGTCGGCCATGCTCGCCGGGGTGCTGCTGCCGCTCTGCACCGCACCGGTACGCGCCCTGGTCGAGGTGCCCCGACTCGCCGGGCCGGTGGTGCTCGTCTGGCTGCTGCTGCACCGGTTCGCCCGCCGCTGGGCGGTGCCCGGCGCGCTCGCCGTGGCCGTGGTGGCGATCGCGCTCACCACCACCGGGCCGGCCCGGCTGGACGCCGCCCCGGTGATCGCGCTGACCGCGCCGGCCTGGACGCTGCCCGCGATCGTCGGGCTCGCGCTGCCGCTGTTCCTGGTCACCATGGCCGCGCAGAACGTGCCCGGCACCGCCGTGCTGGCCGGCTTCGGCTATCGCGCGCCGCTGGGCTCCGCGCTGCGCGTCACCGGGCTCGCCACCGCGCTCGGCGCGCCGGCCGGCGGCCACGCGGTGAACCTGGCCGCGATCACCGCCGCGCTCGCCGCCGGCCCGGACGCTCACCCCGACCCGGACCGGCGCTGGATCGCCTCGGTCACCGCCGGCATCGGCCTGGCCCTGCTCGGCCTCGGCGCCGGCGTGGCCACCGCGCTGGTGCTGCTCTCCCCGCCGGTCCTGGTCGAGGCGGTCGCCGGGCTGGCCCTGCTCGCCGCGCTGGCCGGCGCGGTGTCGGCGGCGGTCGCCGAGCCGTACGCCCGGGAGGCCGCAGTGGTCACGCTTGTGGTCACCGCGTCCGGGGTCAGCCTGCTCGGGATCGGCGGCGCGTTCTGGGGCCTGGTCGCCGGCTGCCTGATGCTCCTGCTGTTCCGCCGCCCGCCTGCCCCGGCTGAAGTGCCCCGAGAGCGAGGCGAGGAGGACGCCGCGCCTTCGCTTCCCGTCCGTTCTCTGCGGTGAGCTGCTAATCTGGGAGACGCAGGAGGCCCGCGAGGGTTCCCGCAGCCGCCTTAGGGCCCGCTTTCAAGCGGGCCCTTCGTGCATCGGGCGACCGGTCGGGTGCCAGCACCACGAGTGGTATCTGCGGGCCTCGACCCAGGACCACAACCGCTGGTTGGTCGTCAACTCCCGCGGTTCCACCCGCGCACCGCTCGCCATCCTCCGAAAGAGGAAAGTGACGAGGTCTGCGGCTTGGACCAGCCGTGAGGCGTACGACGGGGCGAAGTGCAACGTATCGACGATCCTGTTGAGCCGCCGGGAACGGTAGCCGCCGGTTCCGTCGACCCGGTAGCGAGTGAGGTCGGAGCGGTGGGTGGCCGGATTGTCGACCTCATCGGCGATTACCAGGGCTAGTTCGTCTCGCATCGCCGCATACCCGTCGACCCGTTCGAGGAGGTGTGAGAGCACCACCTCATGAGCTGGCCGGGTCAGGCCGTAGCGCTTCACGAGACCGTGACGGTCGACGCCACGCAGAATGATCGTGACGTCGTACGTCCCGATCGCCTTGAGTGCGGCGTTGTAAACGGCGATTCGGGCACGCGGTGGCACGCCGCTCCACGCCGCGCGCCCCTGGAACAGGTCGTACCCATGAAGTTCGACGGCCCTGTCGGTGCCGTAGGCCTTTGCCGCGTCCGTCATCACCTCGTCCAAGGCGGTGCTGAGCGGAATGGCCACGCTGTCCGGAACCAGCAGTGCGCCGATCCAGTACCAGCGATCGGTGTACGACTCGTCCACATAGGTCAGCAGCACCTGGCGAGCCTAGGTTGTCGCCTGTCCCGGCGTGGTTTACGACGCGCAGGTCGTGGCGCTCACTCCTCGGCAGGGAGTTCCGCGGCCGGGACGGTGAGGCGGACCGCGCCGTCGGACACGGCCGCGATCCGATCGGCGAGCACGTAGACCGCACCGGTGTGGACCAGCTCGGTGGAGACCTTGAGGTAGCCCTCGCGCAGCAGCCGCGCGGCCAGGTCGGCGGGCACGTCCGGCTCGTCGACGGCGGCCGACTCGATCAGTTCGTCGAGGCTGCTGCCCGGGTCCACCGGGGCGGGCGCCTCCACGGTCACCGCGGCCGGGTCGCCGCGCCGGACGAGGTCCACGGTGCCGATCTCGACGCCTGTGGAGTCGACCACAGGCATGCCGGTGGTGACCCGGGAGACGGTGTCCTGCTGCTGGCTCATGCGGAAGCGGTTCCCGGGCGGCGCGGGCGCTAAACGGTGCGCGCGGGCGCTAGACGGTGCGCGCGGGCGCTAGACGGACGGGGCCCAGCCGCCCGGCGGGCGCGGCGACAGCTCGCGCCAGGTGTCCGGCCCGTCGAGGAGCGCCCGGACCGTCTCCTCGGCCTCGTCGACGCTGGCGTGCTCGTAGAAGCGGGAGACCCCTTCGGCGCCGCCGGCGCGCTGCTCCACGTGCCAGCGGTCGCCGTCCACCCGGAGGAAGACGTCCCGCCGGGCGAGCCGCCCCCACTTCCCGTTCCACCAGTGCCTACGCTGCTCCATGGCCGGACTCTATCGAACATGTGTTCGATTCTCGTCGGCCCCCGCGAAATCTCCGCGGGGGCCGATGAGCTATGGCGTCAGCGCGGGGTCGGCGGCTCCTGCCGGCGGCCCAGCACGTCGTCCAGCGCGCCGCGCTGGGCGGGGGTGCCCTGCCCGCCGGCGAGCAGCGCGTCCCGGATCTCGGTGAGCAGCTTGACCTCCTCGCTGGGCGCCGAGGGCGGCGGCTCCTCGCCGCGCTTGCGCCGCTCCGCGAGCCGGTTCATCGGGTAGACGACCAGGAAGTAGAGCGCCGCGGCGGTGAGCAGGAACGTGATCACCGCGTTGACGAACGCCACCCAGTCGAACGGGATGCCCCGGAACATCGGCGTCGAGCCGGAGAGCCCGTTCTTGTTGCCGGTGATCAGCACGATCACCACCCGCACCAGCGGTTCCAGGAACGACTTGGTCAACTGCGTGACCACGCCGGTGAACGCGGCACCGATGACGACGCCGACCGCCAGGTCGACGACGTTGCCGCGCATGATGAAGTCTTTGAAGCCCTTGAGCATTCGCACTCCCGTGCCGTCCGATTCTCGGTCCGGCAGACCCTATGCCCCGGACGGCCCCTCGAGAAAAGCACCGGCCTCGATCGCTGCCCGCTCCGGGTCGCCGGCCCGGATCGCCGCGACGAGTCGACAGTGGTCGACGTACCGCTCGTCGGTCAGGGCGGCGCCCATGGCCTGGGCGACGGTGCTGCGCAGCGCGGCGCCGACCGACGCGTACAGCTCGGCGAGCATGGCGTTGTGCGCGGCGGCCACCACCACCGTGTGCAGCGCGGCGTCCGCCTCCACGAACTCGTCCACCCGGCCGGACCGCCACGCGGCCTCCCGGGCGTCGAGCGCGCCGTCGAGCGCCGCCAGGTCTTCCGGGGTACGCCGCAGCGCGGCGAGCCGGGCGGCCTCCACCTCGAACGCGCGCCGGACCTCGATCACCTCGGCCATCCGGTCGTCGGTGAGCCGGCGGGCCACCACCGGGGCCAGCTCGTCGGTCGACACCACGTAGGTGCCGGAGCCCTGCCGGCACTCCAGCACGCCGGCGTGCACCAGGGCGCGGACCGCCTCGCGGACCGTGTTGCGCCCCACCCCGAGCGCGGCGACGAGCTGCGGCTCGGTGGGGATGCGCCCGCCCACCGGCCACTCGCCGCCCAGGATGCGGGCCCGCAGCTGCTCGATCGTCTGGCGGACCCGGTGGCCGCGTGGCGGCACGGCGACGGAATCCACGACGGGTGTCACCGGTTACACCTGCTGCCGAAATTCATCCCATGATTGTAGGTTCGAGGTCATGACCCCGCCACCCCCGCCCGCCGCGACCGCGCCCACCGCCGACGTCACACCCGGGCCGGCACCCGCGGCCGCACCCGACCCGGCGGTCGGACCGGCGTCGGCGGTCAGCCCGGTGCGGGGCGGCCTGCTGGTGCTGGCCGGGATGCTGCTGGTCGCGCTGAACCTGCGGGCGGCGGTGACCAGCCTGGGTGCGCTGCTCGACGAGATCCGCGTCGGGCTGGGCCTCTCCGGCGCCATGGCCGGCGTGGTCACCACGCTGCCCACCGTCGCGTTCGCCGGCCTGGGCGCGCTCACCCCGTGGCTGGTCCGTCGCTGGGCCGCGCCCCGGGTGCTGGTGCTCGCCATGATCGCGCTGACCGTCGGGCAGGTGCTGCGCGCGGTCACCGGCTCGGTGGCCGTCTTCGTGCTCACCAGCGCGCTCGCGCTGGCCGGCATCGCGGTGGCGAACATCCTGCTGCCGATGCTCGTCAAGCAGCACTTCCCGCACCGCACCGGGCTGGTCACCGGGGCGTACACGATGGCCCTGACGGTGGGCACGACGGTGGCCGCCGCCTCCGCCGTGCCGGTGGCCCACGCCTTCGGCTCCTGGCGGGCCGGGCTCGGCGTCTGGGCCGGGCTGGCCGCGCTGGCGGTGATCCCGTGGGTGCCGCTGGCGCTGCGGGCGCGCGCCGCCCGCCGGGCCGCGGACCGGGCCGCGACCCCCGCGGCGGTGGTCGCCACCCCGGCGCGGGTACGGCCGGGCCGGACCCGGCTGGGCTGGGCCATGGCGGTCTACTTCGGGGCGCAGTCGCTCAGCGGTTACGCGATCATGGGCTGGCTGGCCCAGCTCTTCCGGGACGCCGGCTACCGGCCGGAGGCGGCCGGCCTGCTGCTCGCCGGCGTGACCGCGCTGGGCGTGCCGGTGGCGCTGATGATGCCCACGCTGGCCGGCCGGCTGGCCACGCTGCGCCCGCTGGTGCTGTCGCTGACCGCGTTCTCCGCCGCCGCGTACGTCGGCCTGGCGCTCGCGCCGCGCGGCCTGGCGCCGCTGTGGGTGCTGCTGCTGGCGCTCGGCCAGGGGGCGTTCCCGCTCATCCTGACCACCATCGGGCTGCGCGCCCGCACCGCCGAGGGCACCGTGGCGCTCTCCGCCTTCGCGCAGAGCACCGGGTACGTCATCGCCGCGCTCGGCCCGCTGCTGGTCGGCATCCTCTACGGGGCGACCGGCGGTTGGACCGCCCCGATCGGCTTCCTGCTGCTGGCGCTCGCCGTGCAGACGACCGCGGGCATGGTGATCGCCCGTCCCCGCTACATCGAGGACGAGCGCTGAGCGGGGTGGGTCAGGAGGAGGCCGGAGTGGGCTCGCCCGCGACGGCCTCGTCCACCGTCGGATAGGTGTGCAGCACCTCGACGAGGCCACTGACCTCGAGGATGCGCAGCACTCCGCGTTGCGGGGCGGCCAGCCGGACCACGCCGCCGGCCTCGTCGCAGCTGTTCTTGGCGCGGACGAACACCGACAGCCCGGTCGAGTCGCAGAACGACACCTCGGCCAGGTCGAACACGAGGCGGCTGCGCCCCTTGTCCAGCAAGTCCGTGATCTGGTCCTGGAGCTGCGGTGCGGTGGCCATGTCCAGCTCGCCCGCGACCGACACCACGACCACGTCGCCGCGCTGTTCCGTGTGCACCGTCAGGGACATTCGTCGACCTCCTGTGTTCGGTGGAACGGTATCCCACGATGACCGCGCCGCGCAGAACGGGAGCCGGCACAGGTGCTGTCGATCATTTCTTTGTCCCGTGGCAACTAGTGCGACGGACCCCGGTGATAGAGTCCGCCCGTCCAGATCTGGGAGGTCAACGTGGCATTGAGCGCGGAACAGGGCGGTCGGCTCGCCGATCTGCTGAGTCGGCACGCGGACCGGTTGTCCAACCGCTGGATCGAGATCGTCGCCGCTTCGCTGCGCGGCCGGCTCAGCCGGGCCGAACTGGCCCGCCAGGTGCAGGAGCTGCACCGCGCCCTGGTCGACGTCGGGCGGCAGGGTCTCGGCGACCTGGCCGACGAGCACGGCGGTGAGCTGCGGGCGGTGCTCGCGGAGCTCTCCACCACCCGCGCCCGGCAGGGTTTCAGCGCCACCGAGACCGCGATCAGCGTCTTCGCGATCAAGGACGCCCTGCTGGAGCTGATGGAGGAGGAGCAGGGCGAGACCACGCTGCGCGACTTCGTCGCCTTCTCCGCGCTGGTCGACCAGATGGGGCTCTTCACCTTCGAGACGTTCGTCCGCGCCCGGGAAAGCCTGATCGCCGATCAGGCGGAGCAGCTACTGGAGCTCTCCACGCCGGTGGTCAAGCTCTGGGAGGGCGTGGTCGCCGTCCCGCTGGTCGGCACGCTCGACTCGGCCCGCGCCCAGGTGGTGATGGAGCGGCTGCTCCAGACGCTCGTCGACACCGGCTCGCCCTACGCGATCATCGACATCACCGGCGTGCCGGCGGTGGACACCCAGGTCGCCCAGCACATCCTCAAGACCGTGGTGGCCGCCCGGCTGATGGGCGCCGACTGCATCATCTCCGGCATCCGACCGCAGATCGCCCAGACGATCGTCGCCCTCGGCATCGAGTTCGGTGACATCGCCACCAAGGCGAGCCTGGCCGACGCGCTGCGCCACGTGCTGCGCCAGACCGGGGTCGAGACAACCTCCCGCCGCGCCCGCCGGGAGGCGTGATGGAGCGGGTGCCGATCCTCAAGATCGGCGACATCCTGCTGGTCTCCATCCAGGTCGACATGTCCGACCAGACGGCGATCCAGCTCCAGGAGGACCTGGCCGAGCGGATCGTCGCCACCGGATGCCACGGCGTGATCATCGACATCACGGCGCTGGACATCGTCGACTCCTTCGTCGGCCGGATGCTCTCCACCATCGCGTCCATCTCCAAGGTGCTGGACGCCGAGACGGTGGTGGTCGGGATGCGTCCGGCCGTCGCCATCACCCTGGTCGAGCTGGGCCTCTCGCTCAACGGCATCCGCACCGCGCTGAACGTCGAACGGGGCATGGAGCTGATCGCGGCGACCCGCGGCGACGACGGGGGCGTGGCGTTCGACGACGACGAGGACGCCGACCCGACGGCGACGCCATGACCACCGGCCTCGACCTGGGGACGCCCGCGACGCAGGCGATCCGTAGCGACGAGGACGTGGTCCGGGTCCGGCAGCTGGTGCGGACCACCGCCGTCGCGGTCCGGCTCTCCCTGGTCGACCAGACCAAGCTGGTCACCGCCGCCAGCGAACTGGCCCGCAACACGCTGATCTACGGCGGTGGGGGCAGCGCCGAGGTGACCACCGTCGCCGACGGCCGTCGCCGCGGCGTCCGTATCGTCTTCGCCGACCAGGGGCCGGGCATCCCCGACCTCGACCTGGCCCTCACCGACGGCTACACCACCGGCGGCGGCCTTGGTCTCGGGCTCAGCGGCGCCCGCCGGCTCGTCGACGACTTCGACATCAAGACCGCCGTGGGCGAGGGTACGGCGATCACCATCACCAAGTGGTCGCGATGATCGCCGACGTGGTCCCCGACCACGGCGTGTGGTTCCGGGTCGACAACGGTGCGACCGCCGGCGGCGTACGCCGGGTGGCCGAGCGGCTCGGGCGGCAGCTCGAACTGAGCGCGCCGCGCGTCGCGGACCTGGCCATCGTCACCGCCGAGATCACCAGCAACCTGGTCAAGCACGCCCGCGAGGGCGCCCTGCTGCTGCGTCCGGCGCGCCGCGACGGGCGGGCCGGGGTGGAGCTGGTGGCCATCGACTCCGGCCCCGGCATGGCCGACCTGACGCTCTCCTCGGCCGACGGGCACTCCACCTCCGGCACCCTCGGCATCGGCCTCGGCGCGATCACCAGGCAGGCGAGCCGGTTCGACGGCTTCTCGATGCCCGGTCGGGGCACGGTCCTGACCGTCCAGGTCTGGGACGGGCCGCCGCCGGCGCCGGACTGGGCCGGTGGGCTGGCCCGGCCGATCACCGGCGAGCAGGACAGCGGCGACGGCTACGCCGTGCGGATGGCCGACGGGCGCCGGCAGGTGCTGGTCTGCGACGGGCTCGGGCACGGCCCGCTGGCCGCCGCCGCCACCGGTGCCGCGGTCGCCGCGTTCCGCTCCGCGCCGGCCGGCCCGCCGGACGTCGTGGTGCGGCACCTGCACGCCGCCATCTCGCACACCCGCGGCGCGGCGCTCGCGGTGGCCGAGCCGGACCCGGCGACCGGGCAACTCCACTTCGCGGGCCTGGGCAACATCGCCGCCATGATCGTGGCCACCGGCGAGCGGCGGCGCGGCCTGGTCTCGCTGCCGGGCATCGCCGGGCACCAACGCCCGGCCATCCGGGGGTACGACTACCCGTTCCCGCCCGGCGCGACGCTGGTGATGCACAGCGACGGCGTGGTGGACCGGTGGGACCTGGACGACTATCCCGGGCTGGCCGGCCGTCCGCCGCTGCTGGCCGCCGCGACGCTGCTGCGCGACGCCGGGATCCGCCGGGACGACGCGTGTGTCCTGGTCGCCCAGGTGGCCCCATGACCGAGCCGCTCCTGCACCTGGCGCTCCGGGTCGAGCAGGACATCTTCCTGGTCCGCCAGCGCGGCCGGGAGGTCGCGGCGGCCGTCGGGCTGGAGCACCAGGACCAGGTCCGGATCGCCACCGCGCTCAGCGAGGTGGCCCGGGAGCTGTTGCGCGGGGTGGACGGCGCGGACGTCACGTTCGCCGTCGACCGGGACGCCACCTCCGGCCGGGCCCGCCTCCACGTGGACCTGTCCCCGGTCCGTCCGCTCCCCGGCGGCCGGTACGAGCCGCAGTCCGGCGCGGTCGCGCGTCTGGTGGACTCGTTGCAGGTGATCACGGTCGAGGGCGATACCGTCGTGAGGATGTCCCGACGAATACCGGACCACGCCGAGGAGCTGACGCCGGAACGCGCCGCCAAGCTCCGCGACGAGCTGGCCGAGCGCGCTCCGGGCTCCGCGCTGGACGAGTTGGCCGCACAGAATGTCCAGCTCATCGCCGCGCTCGACGAGGTACGCAGCCAACGGGACGAACTGGCGGTGCTCAACTCCGAGCTGGCGGAGACCAACCGGGGCGTGATGGCGCTCTACAACCAGCTCACCGAGGAGCTGGAGGAGACCAACCGCGGCGTGGTGGCGCTCTACGCCGAGCTGGACGAGAAGTCGGCCCAGTTGCGGGCCGCCAGCGAGTCGAAGAGCCGGTTCCTGGCCAATGTCAGCCACGAGCTGCGCGCCCCGGTCACCGCGATCATCGGGCTGGGGCGGCTGCTGGCCGATTCCGCCTCCGATCCGCTCACCGGCGAACAGGCCCGCCAGGTGGGGCTGATCCGGTCCTCCGCCGGCGACCTGCTGGCCCTGGTCAACGAGCTGCTCGACCTGGCGAAGGCGGAGTCGGGCCGGATCGAGCCGGACTGGTCCGAGGTCGACCTGCGCGCGGTCTTCGGGCAGCTCCGCGGCACGCTGCGGGCGCTGGCCACCCGGCCCGAGGTGGAACTGGTGGTCGAGGAGCCGCCCGCCCCGGCCGCGGTGCGTTCCGACGAGGTGCTGCTCGCCCAGGTGCTGCGCAACCTGCTGCACAACGGCCTGAAGTTCACCGAGCGGGGCGAGGTGCGGTTGCGCGCCGAGCGCCGCGGCGAGGCGTGGCTCCTCTCGGTCACCGACACCGGCGTCGGCATCCCGCCCGAGCTGCACGAACGGATCTTCGAGGAGTTCTACCAGGTGCCCGGCACGACCCGGGTCGGCGGCACCGGCCTCGGCCTGCCGTACGCGCGGCGGCTCGTCACCCTGCTCGGTGGGACGCTGGAGTTGACCAGCGAAGCCGGCCGGGGCAGCACGTTCACCGTGGTCCTGCCCGTGGGCGGAGTGTGACGGTGGAGGGCGGGCCGGCGACGGTGCTGGTGGTCGACGACAGCGGCCCGAAGCGATACCTGCTGGTGAACTGGCTCAACCGGGCCGGGTTCACGACCGTGGAGGCGGAGAACGGCACGGCGGCGCTGGAACGGGTGGCGCGGGAACCGGTCGACCTGGTGGTGCTCGACGTCCGACTGCCGGACATGAGCGGCTTCGAGGTGTGCGAGCGGATCAAGGAGACGTACCCCTCCACCCCGGTCATCCACGTCTCGGCGCACGCGGTGGACGTGGTGGACCGGGCGCAGGGGCTCACCCGAGGCGCGGACGCCTACCTGACCGAGCCGATCGAGCCGGAGGAACTGGTCGCCACCGCGCACGCGGTGCTGCGCTACTACCAGGCCCGGCGGCGGGCCGAGCAGCTCGCCGAGCGACTGGCCGCGCTGGCCGACGCCACGGTGGAGATGCACGCGTCGCCGAACTTCGTCCGGCTGCTGGAGGCCGCCGCGTCCGGCGCCGCGCGGATCTTCCGTTCGCCGGCGGCGGTGGTCGCCGAGACGTTCGACGGGGACTGCCTGGCCGGGGTGGCCGCCGACCCGCACACGCCGGCCCGGATCGTGCCGTGGGTGGTGGACGACACCGGCGTGCCGATCGGCACCCGGGTGTGGGTGGACCAGGCGGCCAACTGGCCGTTGACCGACTGGCCGGCCGGTGACACGGTCACCGTGGCCGCCTCCCGGCTGCGGGAGGACCGCGCCCCCCTCTACGTGGTGGTGCCCACGTCGACCCAGACCGTGCGTACGCCGGTGCTGGTGCAGCTCGCCCAGGCCGTCGCGTCGGCGGTGGAGGCGCAGCGTTCCTTCGACGAGGAGCACCGGATCGCGGTGACGCTCCAGCGCAGCCTGCTGCCCCGGCGGCTGCCCGAGGTGACCGGCCTGGACCTGGCCGTCCGCTACGAGCCGGCGAGCGCGCAGACCGAGGTGGGTGGGGACTTCTACGAGCTGGTGATGCTCGACGGGCACCTGCTGGTGGCGATCGGGGACGTGGCCGGGCACTCGCTGCACGCCGCCACGGTGATGGCCGAGCTGCGGCACGCGGTGCGGGCGTACGCGGTCGAGGGGCACCAGCCGGGCGTGATCCTGGACCGGGTCAACGAGCTGATGCGTACGCTGCTGCCGACCGAGCTGGCCACCATCTGCGTGTTGCTGCTGCACCCGGGCAGCGGGCTGATCCGGCTGGCCAGCGCCGGGCACCTGCCGGCGCTGCTGAGCCGGGACGGGCGGGTCGAGTTCGTGACCCAGTCCGCGCCGCTGCTCGGGGTGCGCGCACCGCGCCCGCCGGACCTGGAGTTCGTGTTGCCGGCCGGGGCCACGCTGGTGCTCTACACGGATGGGCTGATCGAGCGGCGGGACGCCACCATCGACGAGGGCATGGCGGCGCTCGGCGTGGTGGCCGCCCGGGTGGACGACGATCTCGACCAGTTCTGCCAGCGGCTGCTGATCGAGCTGGCGCCGCCGGAGATCCACGACGACGTCGCCGTGGTCGCCGTCCGTCGTCGCTGACGACCACTCTCCGCAGTCATCTGTGTTGTCACTCTTCGTGCCCGGCCGGCGCGGGTGGCGGCACGACCCGTTGGTGCCTTTGCTCTGCAGCCATCGACGCAGCACCGTCGTGACCAGTCCTGATGGGTGTGCGGTCGCGGCGACGGTCGCGTCGCCATTGTCACCGTGAGTGCGTGCTGCGCCCGTGGCTGCAGAGCAAAGGCGGCGCGGACCGATCTCGTCCACACCTCTCGTCGTTACCGCTAGTGACCGCGTCGCATGACCCGCTCCCGCAGCCGGCCGGACCCGGCGCCCGTCGTGCCGGCCGGCCCGTCCGGCGGCTCAGGCGCCGCCGGAGACGGCCAGCGAGCGGGCGTACGCGGCGGGCGGGACGCCGGCGGCGGCGGTGAACTCGCGGACCAGGTGCGCCTGGTCGGCGTACCCCAGATCGGCGGCGACCCGCGACCAGTCCAGCGGCCCGGCGGCGGCCTGCTCGATCGCCTCCTGGAGCCGGTACCGCCGGATCACCCACTTCGGACCGACGCCGACGTGGTCCAGGAAGAGCCGTTGGAGCCGGCGGGTGGAGACGGCGTGCCGCCCGGCGAGGTCGGCCACCCGCAGCACGCTCCGGTCCACGCGGATCTCGTCGACCAACGCGACGGCCTCGGTGGTGGCGGGGTCCGGTGCGGGCGCCCAGCCGGTCAGCAGGTCGTCCAGCCGGCGGCACCGCTCGTCGTCGTCGCCCGGGCAGACCGGCTCGGCGGCGAGCGGGACGCGGCGGCCGGTCAGCTCGGCCACCGGGCGACGCCAGAACGGGCGGAAGCCGCCGGGGCGGAACTGGACGCCGGTGACCCGCCCGGTGCCGTGCAGCGAGACCGTGAACAGGCCGGTGTCGACGCCGGCGATCTCGCCGTGCTCCGTCGCGCCGTCCTGTGCCCGGAACACCACGTTGACCGACGGATGCGGCACGACCTGCTGGTCGAACGGTTCGGTCAGGTCCCAGTCGACCAACCAGTAGTGCTCCACCCACGGGCGTAACGCCGGGGCGGGCAGCCGGCGGCGGAACCGGACCCGCCGCAGCAGCCGGCCGGGATCGAGGATCCCCCGGCTGTCCCCCCGCGGTTCGTGTCGCATTTCTTCAAGACCGCCCTCATACGCTGGCCCGATGAGCACGAAGACTAGTGAACTGCTGGCCGTCGCCGCGCCCGGCGCGGCGGCGGTGGTACGCGGCATCGCCGACGACCAGTTCGACCGGCCCACCCCGTGCCCCGACTACTCGGTGCGCGATCTGCTCAACCACCTGTACGAGGTGGCGGTCAACTTCCAGGCGATGGCCCGGCGGGAGGAGGTCGACTGGTCGGGTGGGGTCGACCACCTGACCGATGGCTGGCGGGACCGGTTCGCCACCGAGACGGAACGGCTGGTCGAGGCGTGGTCCGACCCGGACGCGCTGGAGGGCGTCTCGCCCGGCATGGGGTTGCCCCAGGAGACGGTCGGGCTGATGGCCCTGATCGACCTCACCGTGCACGGCTGGGACCTGGCCCGTGCCACCGGCCAGGAACTGGTGGTGGACCCGTCGGTGGTGGCGGCCGGGCACGAGTTCATGGACCGGATGGGCGACACCGGTCAGCGGATGGGCGCGTTCGGCGCGCCGGTGCCGACCGACGCCGACCCCACCTCGCTGGACGCGCTGCTCGGCCGGACCGGCCGTGACCCGGCCTGGACCCGCTCTTGACACTGCTATTCGCTCAGCGAATAGTGGGGCCGTGTCCACCCAGCACGTCCTGCTCGGGCTGCTCGCCGGCGGGCCGCGTCACGGCTACGAGCTGAAGCGCGCCCACGACGAGCGGCTGCCCCGAGCCCGGCCGCTCGCCTTCGGGCAGGTCTACGCGACGCTGGCCCGGCTGCACCGGGACGGCCTGGTCGCCCCGGCCGGCCCCACCCGCGACGGCGGGCCGGACCGCACCGCCTACACGCTGACCGACGACGGGCGGGCCGCGCTCGACGCGTGGCTCGCCACCGTCGAGCCACCGATGCCGTACGTGGCCAGCACGCTCTTCGCCAAGGTGGTGGTCGCGCTGCTGGTGGCCGACGCCGACCAGGCCCGCGCCTACCTGATCGCCCAGCGCCGGGCGCACACCGCACGGCTGCGGGAGCTGACCGCGGTCAAGACCGCCCCCGGTGCCCACCTCGACGAGGTGGTCGCCGCCGACTTCGCCATCGCCCACCTCGACGCGGATCTGCGGTGGCTGCACACCACCCTCGACCGGGTCGCCGACTGGCACCGGGAGGTGCACTCGTGACGTTCCTGGAGGCGCGCGGCGTGGTTCGGGCGTACGGCCCGACACCGGCGCTGCGCGGCGTGACGCTCGACGTGGCCGAGGGGGAGATCCTCGCCGTCACCGGCCCCAGCGGGTGCGGCAAGTCGACACTGCTGCACTGCCTCGCCGGCATCCTGCGCCCCGACGCGGGCCAGGTCACCTGGCGCGGCGAACGGATCGACACCTGGTCGGAGGCGGCCCGCTCCCGGCTGCGCCGCACCGAGTTCGGGGTGCTGTTCCAGTTCGGCCAGCTCGTCGCCGAGCTGACCGCGGCGGAGAACGTCGCCCTTCCGTTGCTCCTCGCCGGCACGGGGCGGCGAGCGGCACGGACGGCGGCACTCACCTGGCTGGAGCGGCTCGGGGTGGCCGAGGTCGCCGACGTCCGGCCGGGCGAGATGTCCGGCGGGCAGCAGCAGCGCTGCGCGTTGTCCCGGGCGCTGGTCACCGAGCCCCGGGTGCTCTTCGCCGACGAGCCCACCGGCGCGCTCGACACGCTCGCCGGTGAGCAGGTGCTCACCCAGCTGGTCCGGTTGGCCCGGGAACAGCGCACCACGGTCGTGCTGATCACCCACGAGCCGCGGATCGCCGCGTACGCCGACCGGGAGGTGAGCCTGCGCGACGGCATGGTCGACCACACCGGGCTGGGCCTCGACCCGGCGCTGCCGGGCGGGTCACGGTGACGCCCGGCACGCTGCTGCGGCTGGCACTGGCCGGCACCCGCACCGACGGGGCGCGGGTGGCGCTGACCGCGCTGAGCGCCGCGCTGGCGACGCTGGCCGGGCTGGCCGCGCTGACCGTGCTGGCGGTGGCGAAGCCGCCGGGTGACGAGTGGACGCAGTCCGAGCAGTACACCAACGCGCTGCTGCGCGAGCCCGGCCTGCGCCCCGGCGTGGCGTTCGCGTTGCTGCTGCTCTGCGTGCCGGTGCTCGGGCTGGCCGGGCAGTGCGCCCGCCTCGGCGCGCCGGGGCGCGACCGGCGGCTGGCCGCGCTCCGGCTGGCCGGGGCCACCCCGGGTCAGGTCACCCGGCTCGCGGTCGCCGAGACCGGGGTGGCGAGCCTGCTCGGCACCGTCACCGGCCTGGCCGTCTTCGAGGTCGGCCGCCGGCTGCTGCACCGGCCCGACGCCGCCGGCCGGCTGCCCCTGCCCACCGACGTGCGTCCGGCCCCGGCCGCCGTGGCCGCCGTCGTGATCGGCCTGCCGTTGATCGCCGCGCTGGTCAGCGCGCTGCTGCTGCGCCGGGTCACCACCACCCCGTTCGGCGTCGTGCGCCGGGTCCGCACCCGGGCGCCCTGGCCGTGGCCGGGGGTGCTCATCCTCGCCGCGCTGGCCCTCTTCGCCACGATCCGGCCGATCGGCCTCTGGTACGAGCGGCGCGACGTGGTGATGCCCGACGCGCTGGTGCCGCTGATGCTGATGGCCGGTGGGCTGACCGCCATGATCGGGGTGGTGTCCGGCACCGGCTGGATCTCGTACACCACCGGGCGGGTGCTGCACCGCCACGGGCGCGGCCCGGCCGCGCTGCTCGCCGCGCGCCGGCTCACCGCCGACCCGTGGGCCGGCAGCCGTACGTTCGCCGCGCTTCTGGCCGCGCTGATCTTCGGAGCCGGGGCCGCGGGGCTGCGGGCCGACTTCCAGGCCGAGGCCGAGCTGACCCGCCGCACCGGCGGTGGCCTGTCCGACCCGGACTTCTATCTCGGCGCGATGGACCTGGTCGACCTGGCGGTCGTGGTGGCGGTGGTGATCGCCGGCGGCGGGCTGCTGGTGGCCGTGGTCGAGGGCATCACCAGCCGGCGACGGGCGTACGCGGCGCAGGTGGCGACCGGGGTGCCCCGGGCCGTCCTCGGTCGATCACTGCTCTGGGCGGCGCTGGCCCCGGCCGTGCCGGCGATCGGGCTCGCGCTGGCCGTCGGCTACCTCCTGATCGCCGGCCTGATGCCCGCACCCAGCGGCGGCGGCTACGAGCAGGCGATCTGCGATCCCGGCCAGCCGGGGTGCGGCGCGAACGGCGAGCCGCCTACCGAATGGGTGCCGAAGGTGACCGTCACGCCGGACGTACCGTGGGAGCAGCTGGCCTGGTTCGCGGGGGGTGCGCTGGCGGCGGTGCTGGTCACGGTCCTGGCCGGCCTGCTCCTCCTGCGCACCGCGACCTCGGTGGAGGAGCTGCGCGCCTCCTGAGCCGGCCGGTCAGCGGCCCAGCAGCCCGGCGGAACCGGCGACGGCCAGGCCGACCACTGTCGAGCAGCAGCAGACCACCAGCGCGGCGGCGACCACCACGAGGATCAGCCAGGTCGGTCCGCGCCGCGCCGCCGGCTGCTCCTCGTCGCTCACGCCGGCAGTCTAGGCGCGAGGCAGGATGGTGCGATGGAGCTGATCTCGATCGCCGACGTCCGGGCCGCCGCCGACGACGTGGCGGGCACCGTCCTGCGGACCCCGCTGCTGCCCACCGCCTGGGACGACGAGCTGTGGCTCAAGCCGGAGAGCCTGCAACCGGTGGGGTCGTTCAAGCTGCGCGGCGCCACCCACGCGGTGGCCCGGCTCGACCCGGCCACCCGGTCCCGGGGGGTGGTCACCCACTCCTCCGGCAACCACGGCCAGGCGCTGGCGTACGCGGCCCGTGCCTTCGGGGTGCCCTGCACCGTGGTGGTGCCCGACGGCGCGCCCGCGGTCAAGGTGGACCGGATGCGGGCGCTCGGCGCGGACGTGCGACTCGTGCCGCCGGCCCGCCGCCTCGCCGAGGCGGAGCGGATCGTGGCGGAGACCGGCGCGGCGTTGGTGCCGCCGTTCGACCATCCGGCGGTGATCGCCGGGCAGGGCACCATCGGGCTGGAGATCGTCGCCGACCTGCCGGACGTGGACGTGGTCCTGGTGCCGGTGGGCGGCGGCGGGCTCGGCTCGGGCGTCGCCACGGCGGTCAAGGCGCTGCGCCCGTCGGCCGCCGTGATCGGCGTGGAGCCGGCGCTGGCCGCCGACGCCCAGGAGTCGCTCGCCGCCGGCGAGGTGGTGGTCTGGGACGTCGAACGCACCTACCGGACCTGCGCCGACGGGCTGCGCACCAACCTGTCCGCGCTGACGCTGGCGCACCTGCGGGAACGGCTCGACGGCATCGTCACGGTGGCCGAGGACGAGATCATGTCGGCCGCCGGCCGGCTGCTGCGGGACGCGCGGCTGGTGGCCGAGCCGAGCGGCGCGGTCGCCACCGCCGCCCGGCTGTTCCACCGTGGGGAGCTGCCCGGCGGGCGGACGGTCGCGGTGGTGACCGGCGGCAACGCCGAAGCGGCGGTGCTGTCCGCCGCGCTCAGGGTGTAAGGAGGGCCCCCTCTTAACGCCTCCGGTAGAGAAGGGACCCCTTCTCACAGACGGATGTCAACAAGGGGCCCCTCCTTACCTCCGGGGTCAGGCGCGGCCGAGGCGGTCCAGCGTCCAGGCGTTGACGAACGCCTCCTCGCGCCAGGCGTCGTACCGGCCGCTGGGCCCGCCGTGACCGGCGCCCATCTCGGTCTTGAGCAGGTAGTCGCCCTGCGGGGCGAGCGCGCGCAGCCGGGCGATCCACTTGGCCGGCTCGTGGTAGAGCACCCGGGTGTCGTTGAGGCTGGTCACCGCCAGGATCGCCGGGTAGTCGGCGGCGGTCACGTTCTCGTACGGGGTGTACGACTTCATGTACGCGTAGACCTCGGGGTCGTCCAGCGGGTTGCCCCACTCCTCCCACTCGGTGACCGTCAGCGGCAGCGACGGGTCGAGGATGGAGGTGAGCGCGTCCACGAACGGCACCTGCGCGACGATCCCGGCGAACGCGTCCGGCGCGAGGTTGGCCACCGCGCCCATCAGCAGGCCGCCGGCCGAGGCGCCCCGGGCGACCAGCCGGTCGCTCGCCGTCCAGCCGGCCTTGACCAGGTGCCGGGCGCACGCCACGAAGTCGGTGAACGTGTTCTTCTTGGCCAGCAGCTTGCCCTCGTCGTACCAGCGCCGGCCCAGCTCGCCGCCGCCGCGGATGTGCGCGACCGCGAAGATGACGCCGCGGTCGAGCAGGCTCAGCCGGGCGATCGAGAACCACGGGTCCATGCTGGCCTCGTACGACCCGTAGCCGTAGATGACCGCGGGGGCGGAGCCGTCGCGCGGGGTGTCCCGGCGGCAGACCAGCGAGATCGGCACCCGGGTCCCGTCGTCGGCCAGCGCCCAGTCCCGGTGCTGCTCGTAGTCGGCCGGGTCGTACGCCCGCCCGTCCGGGCCGGGCCGCACCGGCTTCTGCCGCAGCAGTGTCAGTTCACGGGTGGTGAGGTCGTAGTCGTAGACCGAGTCCGGCGTGACCAGCGAGGTGTAGCGCAACCGGACCGTGCCGGTGCGGTACTCCGGGTTGGCGTCCAGCCCGACGCTGTAGATCGGCTCCGGGAAGTCGATGTCCCAGCTGTCGTCGCTGCCGACCGGCAGCACCCGCAGCCCGGTCAGCCCGTTGCCGCGCAGCGAGACCACCAGGTGGTTCTCGAAGGCGTCGACCGCCTCCAGCCGGGTGCCCGGGGTGTGCGGGATCAGCGGCGTCCAGTCGCCCGGCGCGTCCGCCGAGGTGTACGCCAGCGCGAAGTCCTCGGCGCCGTCGTTGTGCAGGATCAGGAAGCGGTGGCCGTGGTGCTCGACCGCGTATTCCACGCCCTGCCGGCGCGGGGCGACGATCGCCGGCTCGCCGGTCGGGTTGGCCGCCGGGATCACCCGGACCTCGCTGGTGATCTTGCTGTGGATGTCGACGACCACGAAGCGCTCGGAGCGGGTCAGCTCGACGCCGACCCAGAACCGCTCGTCGTCCTCCTGGTGCACCACCACGTCCTCGCTCGACGGGGTGCCCACGGTGTGTCGCCACACCCGGTTCGGCCGCCACGCGTCGTCGACCGTGACGTAGAAGAGCGTGGAGGCGTCGCTGGACCACGCGGTGCCGTAGAACGTGCCGGGCACCTCGTCGGGCCGCAGCTCGCCGGTGGCCAGGTCCTTGATCCGCAGGGTGAACCGCTCGTCGCCGGAGAAGTCGGTGGAGTAGGCCAGCCAGCGCCCGTCCGGGCTGACGTCGAACGCGCCGAGCGAGAAGAAGTCGTGCCCCTCGGCGAGCTGGTTGCCGTCGAGCAGCACCTCCTCGCCGTCGAGCGGGGCACCGTCCGCGCTGACCGGGGGCGTGGTCTCGCCCGGGCGGACGGCGCGCCGGCAGTGCACGCCGTACTGCTGCCCCTCGACCGTGCGGGTGTAGTACCAGTGGCCGTCCTTGCGGGTGGGCACCGACAGGTCGGTCTCCTGGGTGCGCCGGCGGGTCTCCTCGAACAGCTCGGCCCGCAGCCCGGCCAGGTGCGCGGTGCGCGCCTCGGTGTGGGCGTTCTCGGCCTCCAGGTAGGCGATCGTCTCCGGGTCGTCCTTGGTGGCGAGCCAGGCGTACTCGTCGACGACGGTGTCACCGTGGTGGGTCCGCTCGGCCGGAACGCGCTTCGCCGTGGGCTGTGGGGTCGTGGTCACGGCGCCACGTTACCGGTCGTCCGGCCGCCGCCGGGCGTCCGCGCCGCGCGAATCCCGCGACTCGCCGCCAGCGTTTTCGAACATGTGTACGATGACCGCCATGGCGGCTGCAGCGCGTTCCACCGACCGACCCGGAGCCCTCGAGATCACCCGGAAGCTGACCGAGATCTGCGGTCCGCCGTTCGCCCGGTTCGCCGGCCCGGCCGACGAGGTGGCCGGGCGCACCGCCCGCTGGGTGGCCGTGCCGGGTGGCCCGCACGCCGCCGCCGAGGTGCTGCGGCTGGCCGCGGCGCACGACCTGACCGTGGTGCCGCGCGGCGCCGGCACGAAGATCGACTGGGGTGCCGCCCCGGCCCAGGTCGACATCATGCTCGACACCGGCCGGTTGGCCGGCGTCTGGCACGAGCCGCACGCCGCCTCGGTGGCCGAGATCGGCGCCGGCACGCCGCTGCGCGCCGTCCAGGCCACGCTGGGCCGCACCGGCCGTCGGCTCCCGGTCGACGTGCCGTCGCCGGGCGCGACGCTGGGCGGCGTGCTCGCCGCCGACGAGTCCGGGCCGCTGCGCCACCGGCACGGCAGCCCGTGCGCCCAACTGGTCGGCGTGCGCTATCTCGACGCCGACGGCGAGCTGGTCAGCGTCGGCGAGTCCGGCACCGCCCGGTTCGGGGCGGCGGCTCCGTCCGGCGGTCACGCCGGCGGCCCGCGTGCCGAGGCCGTCCGGGACGCGGGACCCGCCGTGGGCTGGGGCCGCGCCGGCGGGCTCTTCGTCGACGGCCCGGCCGCGGGCGGCGGCGACGCGGTACTGGGGCGCGGCGAGCTGCCGGGGTTGGACGTGGCGCGGCTGCTCTGCGGCTCCCAGGGCGGGCTCGGCGTGCTGGTTTCGGCCACCATGCGGGTGCAGGCAGTGCCGGCCGGCCGGGTCTGGGTGTCCCGCCCGGTCTGGACCCCGCTGGAGGTGCACGACCTGGTCCGCGCGGTGCTGGCCGCCGAGGTCGCGCCGGCCGCCGTCGAGCTGGACCTGCCGGTGCCGGTGCCCCTGCCCCGCCGCCGTGTCCCGGCGAGCCATCCCTCGGTGGCCGGCCGCCCCGACCATCCGGCGGTGACCGGGCGACCGGCGGCGGGCAGCCTGGTGGTGCTGCTGGAGGGCGGCCCGTCCGACGTGGCCGAGCGGGCTGAGCGGCTGACCGCCGTGCTCGGCGCCGAGGCCGTGGTCAACCACCACGCGCCCGAGTGGTGGGGGCGCTACCCGTTCGCCCCGGGCGACACCGCGCTGCGCATCGAGGTGCCGGCCGGCGACCTGCACGCCGCGGTCTACGCGCTGCGCGACGCCGCCGGCGCCCCGGTGCCGGTGCGCGGGTCGGCCGGCGTGGGCACCGCGTACGCCGCCCTGCCCGGCGTGCTGTCGCCGGAGCGGGTCGCGTCGATCCTCACCGCGGTCCGCAGCGTGCTGATCGCCCGGCAGGGCCGGTGCGTGGTGGTGGCGGCGCCCGCGCCGGTGCGCCGCGTCGTCGACCTCTGGGGCGAGCTGCCGGCCCTGCCGCGGCTGCGCAGCGCCAAGGCCCGACTGGATCCGCACCACCGCCTGGCTCCCGGCCGTCTCCCCGGCGGTCTCTGACCGAGATCGCGGCGGTGGGTCCCTGTGCCAGTTCGGCGGTGGCTCTGCCGGGCGTGCCAGGGGCCGAAGATCGCCGTTGGATGCGCGGATCATCGGGGAACTCGGCCGCCCGGGACCTGCCGGGCGTGTCGCGGACGGCAGAGGAGTGGGGTCGAAAGCGGTATGCCTCTCCGTCATAAATATGCCTGAGAGGTATAACGCTTCTGACCCGACCTATTCGTGGAGCCACTACTGAGCGTCACCAGGCGTCGAGCGTCCGGCTCCCCGCGCCTCACTTGCGATGCGAGGAGCCGGACGCGTCAGAGCATGTCGTTGCGCAGGACCAGGACGGCGATGTCGTCGCGCGGGGGTTCGGCGGAGAACGCGATGGTGGCGGCGCGCAACCGTGCGGCGACCACGTCGGCGGAGTAGCCGGCCAGCGGCGCCGCCGACTCGCGCAGCCGCTCGGTGCCGAACAGCTCCCGGCCGCGTCGCCGTTCGGTCACCCCGTCGGTATAGAAGATCAATGCATCGCCGGGCTTGAGCGCCAGCTCGGCCGTCGGGGTGGTGATGGTGTCGAGCAGGCCGAGCGCGGTGCCGCCGGTGCCGACGAACGTGGCGCCGCCACCGCCGTGCAGCAGCACCGGACGGTCATGGCCGGCCAGGTGCAGGGCGACGTCGAGCTGGTCGCCGTCGCCGGGCGCGACCGCGGCCAGCGCCAGCGTGCAGTAGCGTCCGCCGCCGCGCTCGACGAGCGTCTCGTTGAGCCGGCCGAGCACCTCCGGCAGCGGCTTGCCGTCGCCCACCAGCACCCGGATCACGTCCCGGACCAGACCTGTCACGGCGGCTGCCTGCACGCCCTTGCCGGAGACGTCACCGACCACCACCAGCCAGCGGCCGTCCGGCAGCGGCACCACGTCGTAGAAGTCGCCACCGACCTCGGCGTCGTCGCCGGTCGGGACGTACTCGGCGGCGAGGCCGATGCCCTCGACCACCGGGAGCACCGGCGGCAGCAGCGACTGCTGGAGGGTCTGCGCGACCCGGCGGCGCTCGGCGTGGATGCGGGCGTTCTCGATGGCGAGCGCAGCCCGCCGGGCCACGTCCTCCAGCACCGCGACTTCGTCCGGATCGTGCCGGTGCCGCTGGTGCCGGCCCACGGCCAGGGTGCCGAGTCGCTGACCGCGAGCGATCAACGGCACGGCGAAGCCCTCCATCGGCGCGCCCAGCGGCATCTGGGTCAGGCTGCGGGACGCCTCGCGCAGCCGCGACTGGATCGAGTCCGGGCCGGTCTCGGCCAGGACCCGGTGCAGGTGGGGGAGCATCGTCTCGTCGGCGTGGCTGGACGCGGCGAGGCGTAACCGCCCCCACTCGTCGGTGGTGTGCACCGCGCACCACTGGCCGAGCCGGGGCACCACGAGCTGCGGGACGAGCGCCATCGTCAGCTCGACGTCGAGCGACTGGGCGAGCAGCTCGCTCGCCTCGGCGAGAAAGGTCAGCCAGGTGGAGCGGCGTACGTCGGCCCGGCGCAACCGGTCGTTCTCCAGGTGCAGCGAGAGCCGCTCGGCGGCGAGCAGCGCGAGCGGCCGGGCGTACGTCGAGGGCGCGGCGTCCAGTTCCAGCTCGCCGGCGTACGGGCGGTGCACGGCGAGCGGGACGCGCAGCAGCTCGTTGTCGTCCCGGGGTGGTCGGCCGTGGCGGGCGAACACCTGGGTGCCCAGCCCGTCGCCGCGGTCGAGTCGGACCGTCCCGCCGGCGGCGCCCACCATCTCGGCCACCCTGGTCAGCAGCTCGGCGGCGAACTCGGGCAGCGGGTCGTCGGCGTACGGGTCGGGGGTGGTCTGCATCAGCTCGCTCATCGCGGCGGCGCTGGGGGTGCCCTCGTCCACCGGTTGCGCCACCGCCCGGGCCGGTCCGGCGGACGACCGGGCGGAACCACGCAGGCCGGGACGGTCCAGCCGGAACCAGACGCCCTTGCCGCTGGGCAGGTAGGTGGTGCCCCACCGGCTGGCGAAGTGGTCGACGAGCAGCAGGCCGCGCCCGCGCGAGGCCACCTCGGTGATGTCGGAGGTGGTGTTGCGCACCCCGACGACGAGTTCGTCGACCGGCCCGGAGGCGAAGTCGGTGACGGTGACGGTGAAGCCGGCGGGGTCGGCCTCGACCTCGATGTCCAGTTCGGTGCGCGCGTGCTCGACCGCGTTCGTGGTCAGCTCGGTGGTGAGCAGCAACGCCTCGTTGAGCAGTTCGGGCAGGCCGGCTTCGAGGAGCATGGCGCGCACCAGCGCCCGGGCCGCGGCCGGGGTGCGGCGGTCGGCGGGAAGGCGGACCCGTCGGACGTGCTCGTCCGCGCCGCCGCCGTGGGTCGGCTCCACCTCCGCTGACACCTTCGTATCCTCCACCGCCGCCACCCCGGGTGCCAAGCTCCCCGGCCGAACCGCCTAACCGGGCCGATACCGCACGTGACGCGCCATCAGCCGCCGGTGACCTCGACGGATCGCGCGGCAGAATGATGGGATGGCCGCGTGTCGGCACGAGCCGGTGGGCCCCGAGCTGAGCGAGGAATGATGACCACGGCGAAACAGTCGGTGACCGCGGATCCGTCCGCGTCCGACCACGAGGTGCTCCTCGGCGAGCTGGTCGAGGCGCTGGAGCGGGTGGCCCGCGGCGACCTGCGGGTGCGCCTGCCGCGACGGGCCGGCCTGTCCGGTGAGGTCGCCGACGCCTTCAACGACGTGGCGTCGCTGCAGGAGCGGCAGCACCTGGACCTGCGCCGGATCAGCCGGATCGTCGGCCGGGACGGGCGGCTCACCGAGCGGCTCGACGACGAGGGCCTGGAGGGTTCCTGGGCGGAGGGGCAGCGGGCGGTCAACTCGCTGATCGACGACCTGGGCCGGCCGACCACCGAGATCGCCCGGGTCATCGTGGCGGTGGCGGATGGCGACCTGTCCCAGCACATGGCGCTGGAGATCGACGGGCGGCCGCTGCGCGGTGAGTACCTGCGCATCGGCCGGACCGTGAACACGATGGTGGACCAGCTGTCGTCGTTCGCCGACGAGGTGACCCGGGTGGCCCGCGAGGTGGGCACCGAGGGCAAGCTGGGCGGCCAGGCCGACGTGCGGGGCGCGGCCGGCACCTGGAAGGACCTCACCGACTCGGTGAACACCATGGCGTCGAACCTGACCGGCCAGGTGCGGTCGATCTCCCAGGTGGCGACCGCTGTGGCGAAGGGCGACCTGTCGCAGAAGATCACCGTCGGGGCACGCGGCGAGGTGGCCGAGCTGGCCGACACGATGAACTCCCTCACCGACACGCTGCGCCTCTTCGCGGAGCAGGTGACGCGGGTGGCCCGCGAGGTGGGCACCGAGGGCAAGTTGGGCGGTCAGGCGCAGGTGCCGGGCGTGGCCGGCACCTGGAAGGACCTGACGGACAACGTCAACTCGATGGCGTCGAACCTGACCAGCCAGGTCCGCAACATCGCCCAGGTGTCCACCGCGGTGGCCAAGGGCGACCTGAGCCAGAAGATCACGGTGGCCGCGCAGGGCGAGATCCTGGAGCTGAAGGACACCGTCAACACGATGGTCGACCAGCTGTCGTCGTTCGCCGACGAGGTGACGCGGGTGGCGCGTGAGGTGGGCATCGAGGGGAAGCTGGGCGGTCAGGCCCAGGTGCGTGGCGTCTCCGGCACCTGGCGCGACCTCACCGAGAACGTCAACCAGCTCGCCGGCAACCTGACCAGCCAGGTCCGCAACATCTCCCAGGTCTCCACCGCGGTGGCGAAGGGCGACCTCGGGCAGAAGATCACGGTGGACGCGCAGGGCGAGATCCTGGAGCTGAAGAACACCGTCAACACGATGGTCGACCAGCTCTCCTCGTTCGCCGACGAGGTGACCCGGGTGGCCCGTGAGGTGGGCACCGAGGGCAAGCTGGGTGGTCAGGCGCAGGTGAAGGGCGTCTCCGGCACCTGGCGTGACCTGACCGACAACGTGAACTCGATGGCGTCGAACCTGACCAGCCAGGTCCGCAACATCGCGTCGGTGACCACGGCGGTGGCGAAGGGCGACCTGTCGCAGAAGATCACCGTGGACGCCCGGGGCGAGATCCTGGAGCTGAAGTCGACGGTCAACACGATGGTCGACCAGCTGTCGTCGTTCGCCGACGAGGTGACCCGGGTGGCGCGCGAGGTGGGCACCGAGGGCAAGCTGGGTGGCCAGGCTCAGGTGCGGGGCGTCGCCGGCACCTGGCGCGACCTGACCGACAACGTGAACTCGATGGCGTCGAACCTGACCGCCCAGGTGCGGAACATCGCCCAGGTGTCCACCGCGGTGGCGAAGGGCGACCTGTCGCAGAAGATCACGGTGGACGCGCAGGGCGAGATCCTGGAGCTGAAGTCGACGGTCAACACGATGGTGGACCAGCTGTCGTCGTTCGCCGACGAGGTGACCCGGGTGGCGCGCGAGGTGGGCACCGAGGGCAAGCTGGGTGGTCAGGCCCAGGTGAAGGGCGTCTCCGGCACCTGGCGGGACCTGACCGACAACGTGAACTCGATGGGCTCGAACCTGACCAGCCAGGTCCGCAACATCGCCTCGGTCACCACCGCGGTGGCGCGGGGTGACCTGGGGCAGAAGATCACGGTGGACGCGCAGGGCGAGATCCTGGAGCTGAAGAACACCGTCAACACGATGGTGGACCAGCTGTCGTCGTTCGCCGACGAGGTGACCCGGGTGGCGCGCGAGGTGGGCACCGAGGGCAAGCTCGGCGGTCAGGCCCAGGTGCGTGGCGTCTCCGGCACCTGGCGGGACCTCACCGAGAACGTCAACCAGCTCGCCTCGACGTTGACCACGCAGCTGCGCGCCATCGCGCAGGTGTCCACGTCGGTGACCCGTGGCGACCTCACCCAGCGGATCAACGTCAAGGCACAGGGCGAGGTCGCCGACCTCAAGGACAACATCAACCAGATGATCGTCACCCTCCGGGAGACGACCAAGAAGAACGCCGAGCAGGGCTGGCTCGACTCCAACCTGGCCCGCATCGGTGGCCTGCTCCAGGGCCAGCGGGACCTGGGCGAGGTCTGCCGCATGATCATGATGGAGGTGACCCCGCTGGTCGACGCGCAGCTCGGCGCGTTCTTCCTGGCGGACAGCTCCGAGGGCAGCATGCGGCTGCGACTCACCGCCTCCTACGGCTACGTGGCCCGCGGGCACGACGTCACGTTCGGTCCCGGCGAGGGGCTGGTCGGGCAGGCCGCGCTGTCCCGCCGGACGATTCGGGTCAAGGCGCAGCCGGACGGGCGGCTGGTGGTCCGGTCCGGGCTGGCCGACACGCCCCCGGCCGACCTGGTGGTGCTCCCGGTGCTGTTCGAGGGGGAGCTGCTCGGCGTGATCGAGTTCGCCGGCGTGGCCACCTTCTCCGACCTGCACCTGGCGTTCCTGGAGCGGCTGGTGCTCACCATCGGCGTCGCGGTCAACACCATCCAGGCCAACCGG
Source organism: Micromonospora sp. WMMC241 (assembly GCF_027460165.1). Classification (NCBI taxonomy): domain Bacteria; kingdom Bacillati; phylum Actinomycetota; class Actinomycetes; order Micromonosporales; family Micromonosporaceae; genus Micromonospora; species Micromonospora sp. WMMC241. The sequence continues at coordinate 6,233,071 of NZ_JAPZBF010000001.1, read as the reverse complement.
CGTACGGAGGAGCTGCTGGCGCAGTCGCAGCGGCTGGCGCACGAGATGCAGGACCAGTCGGCGGAGTTGCAGCGCACCAACGCCGAGCTGGAGGACAAGGCGAAGCTGCTGTCGGAGCAGAAGGCCAACATCGAGACGCAGAACCGGGAGATCGAGCTGGCCCGGCTCGGCCTGGAGGAGAAGGCGCAGCAGCTCACCCGGGCGTCGGCGTACAAGTCGGAGTTCCTGGCGAACATGAGCCACGAGCTGCGTACGCCGCTGAACTCGCTGCTCCTGCTGGCGCGGCTGCTGGCCGAGAACCCGGAGCGGAACCTCAGCCCGAAGCAGATCGAGTTCGCCCGGACCATCCACGGCGCCGGGTCCGACCTGCTGTCGCTGATCGACGACATCCTCGACCTGTCCAAGATCGAGGCGGGCCGGATGGACGTGGAGCCCACCGAGATCCAGTTCGCCGAGATCCGCGGCTACGTCGAGCAGGCGTTCGCGCCGCAGGCCGAGGAGAAGGGCCTGGACTTCCAGGTCCGGGTGAGCCGGGAGCTGCCGCCGGCCCTGGTCACCGACGCCCAGCGGTTGCAGCAGATCCTGCGCAACCTGCTCTCCAACGCGGTGAAGTTCACCGACAACGGCGCGGTGACGCTGCGCATCGGGCCGGCCGCCGAGAACGCGGTCTTCGACGTGCCGGCGCTGACGAACGCCCAGCGGGTGATCGCGTTCACCGTGATCGACACCGGCATCGGCGTCTCGGACGACAAGCTCTCGCTGATCTTCGAGGCGTTCCAGCAGGCCGACGGCACGACCAGCCGCCGCTACGGCGGCACCGGCCTGGGCCTGTCGATCAGCCGCGACCTGGCCCGCCTGCTGGGCGGCACGATCACCGTGTCGTCCGCGCCCGGGCAGGGTTCGACGTTCACTCTCTTCGTACCCGATGTGCTGGCGCCGGACGCGGTGGTGGCGCCGGCGCCGCCGTCGCCGAGCCGCGCGGGCCTGCCGTCGTCGCTGCTCATGCCGATGGAGCTGCCGCAGCCGCAGGAGACGCCGGCCACCCGCCGGCTGGACGGCGTGACGGTGTTGATCATCGATGACGACGTGCGGAACGTGTTCGCGCTGACGTCCGCGCTGGAACTGCACGGGATGACCGTGTTGTACTCGGACAACGGGGTGGACGGCGTGCGCCAGCTCGCCGAGCACCCGGAGGTGGACATCGTCCTGATGGACGCCATGATGCCCGACCAGGACGGGTACGAGACGACCGCGCAGATCCGCCGCAACCACCGGTTCGCGGACCTGCCGATCGTGTTCCTGACCGCCAAGGCGATGCCCGGCGACCGGGAGTCGGCGCTGGCGGCCGGCGGCAGCGACTACATCACCAAGCCGGTGGACCTGGACGAGCTGATCGGGCTGATGGCCTCGTGGATCGGCCGCAGCAGAGGCGAGGAGAGCGCGTGACGCAGACGGCCAAGGCGCTGCTGGTGGACGACCGGCGGGAGAACCTGATGGCGCTGGAGGCGATCCTCCAGGGGCTCCCGGTGCAGTCGATCGCGGTGGAGAGCGGCGAGGCCGCGCTCAAGCAGTTGCTGGTGGACGACTTCGCGGTGATCCTGCTGGACGCCCAGATGCCGGACATGGACGGCTTCGAGACCGCCACGCACATCAAGCGGCGGGAGCGGACCCGGCACATTCCGATCATCTTCCTCACCGCGGCGGACAAGGACGCCCAGCTCGCGCTGCGTGGCTACCAGGTCGGTGCGGTGGACTACCTGACCAAGCCGTTCGACCCGTGGGTGCTGCGGGCGAAGGTGACCGTCTTCGTCGAGCTGTGGGTGAAGACCCGGCAGCTCGCCGCCCAGTCGGACGTGGTGCGGGAGCGGGACGTGCAGTGGCGGCGTCTCGCCGAGGCGGTGGACTCCGCGACCGCGCTGCTGCGCGCCGACGACGACCCGGCGACCCGGGAGCGGGCGGCGGACCTGTTGGAGCAGGCGCGCTGGGGCAACACCCGCTGACGGCTCAGTCGCCGGCCGGGCGTGCGTGCCCGGTCGCGGCCCGCCGGGCCCGCCAGCGGTCGCCGAGGGATTCCAACTCCTCCTGTACGAAGAGGAAGAAGTCCCGCATCTCGGCGACCCGCTCACCGGCCGGGGTGCTCCGGCCGCGCAGCGCCTCGACGCCGCCGCCGGCGATGTCGATGAAGTTCTTGTAGAGGTTGGTCTTGGTGATGGTGGCCTCGTACCAGGGGTTGTCCGGCATCCGGTAGCGGTCGCGCCGGGAGCCCTTGACCGGCTCGCGGACCAGCATGGCGAACTGGGTGAGGTAGCGCACCGCGCCGGACACGGCCGCCGCGCTGACGCCCAGCCGCTCGCCGATCTCGCCGGCGGTGAGCGGGTCGTCGGCGCTCATCACGGCGAACAGGACCCGGGCGGCCATCCGGGGGAAGCCCACGTCGGCGAAGGCCATCGCCATCCGCTCGACGAAGAGGTGGACCTCCTCCTCGTCGCGCCGGCTCGGCTCGGTCATGGTCGGCTCCTCGACACTCACCCCGTGACCCTACAGTCTTCACAAATTTATGAAACGAGCGTAACTTCCGAAGTATGGAAATGGCAATTGACGTGTCCGGCCTGGTGAAGACGTTCGGCCGCACCCGCGCGCTCGACGGACTCGACCTCACCGTGCGCACCGGCGAGGTGCACGGCTTCCTGGGCCCCAACGGCTCCGGCAAGTCCACCACCATCCGGGTGCTGCTCGGTCTACTGCGGGCGGACGCGGGGGCCGTCCGACTGCTCGGCGGCGACCCCTGGCGGGACGCCGTCGCCCTGCACCGCCGGCTCGCCTACGTGCCCGGCGACGTCACGCTCTGGCCCAACCTCAGCGGCGGCGAGGTGATCGACCTGCTCGGCCGGCTGCGCGGCGGGCTCGACCCGAGACGCCGCGCCGAGCTGCTGGAGTCGTTCGAACTGGACCCGCGCAAGAAGGGCCGCACCTACTCCAAGGGCAACCGGCAGAAGGTCGGCCTGGTCGCCGCGCTCGCCTCCGACGTCGAACTGCTCATCCTCGACGAGCCGACCTCCGGGCTCGACCCGCTGATGGAGGAGGTCTTCCAGCACTGGGTCCGACGGGCCCGCCAGGACGGCCGCACGGTGCTGCTCTCCAGCCACATCCTGGCCGAGGTGGAGGCGCTCTGCGACCGGGTGACGATCATCCGCGCCGGCCGGGCGGTCGAGTCCGGCACCCTCGGCGACCTGCGCCACCTGCACCGCACCGCGATCGACGCCGAGGTGACCGCGCCGCTCGACGGGCTGGCCGACCTGCCCGGCGTGCACGACCTGCGGGTGGACGGGCACCGGGTGCGCTTCGACGTGGACGCCGCCGCGCTCGACGCCGCGCTGCGCCGCCTCACCGAGCTGGGCGTACGCAGCCTGGTCAGCACGCCGCCGACGCTGGAGGAGCTGTTCCTGCGGCACTACGAGGCGGTTCCGGAAGAGGTGCTCTCGTGAGCACGCTCACCGGGACCCGGCACCTGGTCCGGCTGAACCTGCGCCGGGACCGCGTCCTGCTGCCGATCTGGGTGCTGATCCTCGCCGTGCTGCCGGTCTCCTACGCCGCGAGCTTCTTCGAGCTGTTCCCCACCGCCGCCGAGCGGGCCGCGTACACCGAGGGGACCGCCCGCAACCCGTCCATCGTCGCGCTGCTCGGCCCGGTCTACGGCGACAGCGTCGGCGCGCTGACCGCCCAGCGCAGCGGCTTCCTGCTGGTGATCGTGGCGCTGGCCAGCCTGCTCACGGTGATCCGGCACACCCGCACCGAGGAGGAGGCCGGCCGGCGGGAACTGCTCGGCGGCAGCGTGCTGGGCCGGCACGCCGGCCTGACCGCCGCGCTGCTCGTCACGTACGCGGCCGACCTGGTGCTCGGGCTGCTCACCGCGGCCGGGCTGCACGCCACCGGCCTGCCGGCCGCCGGCTCCTACGCGTACGGCCTCGTCGCCGCGCTGACCGGGATGGTCTTCGCCACGCTCGGCGGCCTGGCCGCACAGCTCACCGAGACCGCCGGCGGGGCACGGGGGATCGGCATCGCCGGCCTCGGTGCCGCGTTCGCGTTGCGCCTGGTGGGCGACACCGCCGGCAACGACTGGCCGAGCTGGCTCTCCCCGCTGGGCTGGGCGGCGCGGGTCCGGCCGTACGAGGGGGAGCGGTGGTGGGTGCCGCTGCTGCCGCTGGCCGCCACGGTGCTGCTCGCGGCGGTCGCGTACCCGGTCTCGGTCCGTCGCGACCTGGGCGCCGGCGTGCTGCCGCCCCGGCTCGGCCCGGCCACCGCCGGTGGTGCCCTGGCCGGCCCGTTCGGCCTGGCCTGGCGGCTGCACCGGGGGCAGATCCTGTGGTGGTCGGTCGGGTTCGGCCTGCTCGGGCTGATCCTCGGCGGCGCCGCCGAGGCGGCCGGCCGCTCGGTCGAGGGCAACGCGCAGCTGGAGCAGATCATGGCCCGGATCGGTGGGGCCTCCGGGCTGGCCGACGCCTACCTGGGCGCCACGCTGAGCCTGGCCGGGCTGGCCGCGGCCGGGTACGGCATCCAGGCCGCGCTGCGGATGCGCGCCGAGGAGTCCGCCGGCCGGGCGGAGCCGGTGCTCGCCACCGGCACGCACCGCTCGACCTGGCTGCTCTCACACGTGGCATTCGCGCTGCTCGGCCCGGTCGTGGTGCTCGCCGTGACCGGCCTGGCCACCGGCCTGACCTACGGGTTCAGCGTGGGCGACGTGCCCCGGCAGGTGGGTCGGATGCTCGGCGCGGGCCTGGCCCAGACGCCGGCCGCCTGGGTGCTGGCCGGGCTCGCCGTGCTGCTCCACGGCCTGCTGCCCCGGTTCGCGTCGGCCGCCTGGGCGGTGCTGGCGGTCTGCGTGCTGCTCGGTCAGCTCGGCGCGGTGCTGGAACTCGACCAGTGGTTGCTGGACCTGTCCCCGTTCACGCACACCCCCCAGGTGCTGCGCGACGCGTGGAGCGCGACCCCGCTGTTCCTGCTGACCGCCCTGGCCGCCGCCCTGACCGCCGCCGGCCTGCTCACCTTCCGCCGCCGCGACATCCCCGTCCTCTGACGCCCATCCCCGTCGATCTTGCACTTTCCGCCCCGGCAAAGGCGACAAAAGGTCCATAGCGAGGGCCGAAAGTGCAAGATCGCGGGGGAGGTGGGGAGGTGGGGAGGGCGGGGTCAGCGGATCATCAGGGCGCTGCGGAGGCCGGTGATGTCGAGGACGCGGATCAGGAAATCGCCGACGTTGCTCAGCATCAGCACGCACTGCATGTGACTGGCCTTGCGACTGAGCACGACGAGCGTGCCGAGGCCCTGGGAGTCGCAGAAGGTGACGCCGCCGAGGTCGAGCACGATGCGCGGCGGCGGGTCGGCCAGCACCTCGTTGACCACCGTGGAGAGCTGGGCGGCCGTGAGCATGTCGATCTCACCGGCCAGGCGAAGCACGGCTTCGTCACCCGTCCGGTGCACGGTGATGGACAGTTCGGCACGATCCACCCGGTCAGCCTATCGCGATCTCGACGAACGGGCCTGTCGAGCGGGCCGGGGCCGGCGCACCCACCGGCCCGACGAGGGGTGAGCCGGGTTACCCCGGTTGCGGGGTGGCTGCCGACGGGCCGGTCGGCGCTGACACAATGGCGGCATCGTGACCGAGACCCTTTCCGCCGGATCCGGCCGCTACCCGGCCGATGCTCCGGCCTCCGAGGCCCTGTTCGACCGCGCCAAGGCCCTCGTGCCCGGCGGGGTGAACTCCCCCGTGCGCGCGTTCCGTGCCGTCGGCGGCACCCCGCGCTTCATGGTCCGGGGGGAGGGTCCCTGGCTCTTCGACGCCGACGGCCGCCGCTACGTCGACCTGGTCTGCTCCTGGGGGCCGCTGATCCTCGGCCACGCCCACCCGGCCGTGGTGGAGGCGCTGCGCGAGGCCGCTGCGCTGGGCACCAGCTTCGGCACGCCCACCCCCGGCGAGGTCGACCTGGCCGAGGAGATCGTCGCGCGTACGCCGGTGGAGCAGGTGCGCCTGGTCAACTCCGGCACCGAGGCGACCATGTCGGCGATCCGGCTGGCCCGCGGCTTCACCGGCCGCGCCAAGATCATCAAGTTCGCCGGTTGCTACCACGGCCACTCGGACGCGCTGCTCGCCGCCGCCGGCTCCGGCGTGGCCACATTCGGCCTGCCCGACTCGCCCGGCGTGACCGGTGCGGCGGCCGGCGACACCATCGTGCTGCCCTACAACGACCTGCGCGCGGTCGAGGCGGCGTTCGCCGCCGAGGGGCCAAACCTCGCCGCGATCATCACCGAGGCGGCGGCCGGCAACATGGGCGTGATCGCGCCCCGGGACGGTTTCAACGCCGACCTCGCCCGGATCGCGCACGCGCACGGCGCGCTGCTCATCGTCGACGAGGTGATGACCGGGTTCCGGGTCTCCCGCGCCGGCTGGCACGGCCTCGATCCCTCCGACGCCGACCTGTGGACGTACGGGAAGGTCATGGGTGGCGGGCTGCCCGCCGCGGCGTTCGGTGGGCGCGCGGAGATCATGGCGAGACTGGCCCCGGCCGGCCCGGTCTACCAGGCCGGCACGCTCTCCGGGAACCCGCTGGCCTGCGCGGCCGGGCTGGCCACGCTGCGGCTGGCCGACGACGCGCTCTACCGGCGACTCGACGAGACGTCCGCCGCGCTGGGCAAGCTCGTCACCGAGGAGCTGTCCACGGCCGGCGTGCCGCACCGCCTCTCCACCGCGGGCAACATGTTCTCGGTCTTCTTCACCGACGCCGACGTGCGCGACTACGACAGCGCCCGCACCCAGCAGGTGCCGGCGTTCAAGGCGTTCTTCCACGCGATGCTCGCCGCCGGCGTCTACCTGCCGCCGAGCGCGTTCGAGTCGTGGTTCGTCTCCGCGGCGATCGACGACGCCGCGTGGGAGCAGATCGCCGCCGCCCTTCCGGTGGCGGCGCGGGCGGCGGCAGCGGCCGGACACGGGGGGTAACTATGGCGGAGACGGTGGTGCACGTGCTGCGGCACGGCGAGGTGTACAACCCGGACGGCATCCTCTACGGCCGCCTGCCCGGGTTCCGTCTCTCCGAGCTGGGCGTGCAGATGGCCAAGGCGGCCGCCCAGGCGCTCGCCGAACGCACCGTCGTGCACGTGGTGGCCAGCCCGCTGGAACGCGCCCAGCAGACCGCCGAGCCGATCGCCGCGCAGTTCGGCCTCTCCGTCGGCGTCGACGAGCGGCTGATCGAGAGCGCGAACTGGTTCGAGGGCAAGAAGGTCTCGCCGGGCGACGGCTCGTTCCGCGACCCGCGCAACTGGTGGGTGCTGCGTGACCCGGTCACCCCGTCCTGGGGCGAGGCCTACCAGGTGATCGCCGAGCGGATGTTCGCCGCGCTGCACGCCGCCCGGGTCGCCGCCGAGGGGCGCGAGGCGGTGCTGGTGTCGCACCAACTCCCGATCTGGACGCTGCGCCGGCACGTCGAGCGCAAGCGGCTCTGGCACGACCCGCGCCGCCGCCAGTGCGGCCTGGCCAGCCTCACCTCGTTCCACTTCGACGGCGCCAAGATCGCCGGCATCGGCTACTCCGAGCCGGCGGCCCACCTGATCGCGATCTCGCCGACCGCCCGGACGGCCAAGGGGGCCTGATGCTCACCCGGAGGCTCGCCGCCGCCCTCCTCGCCGCCGTCACCGCCGGTACGGCGCTGGCCGGCTGCACCTCCGGCAGTGAGGAGAGCCGGTGCGCCGCCGACGGTCTCACCGTCACCTGCGCGCCGGATCAGCGGTCCACCACACCCAAGGTGAGCGGTGAGCTGCTCACCGGCGGCAGCTACGACATCGCCCGCGACCGTGGCCAGGTCGTCGTGGTCAACTTCTGGGGCTCCTGGTGCGCGCCCTGCCGGGCCGAGGTGGACGACCTGGAGGCCACCTACCAGGCCACCAAGGGCGACGGCGTGACGTTCCTCGGCATCAACGTGCAGGACAGCCGGGACAAGGCGATCGCCTTCGAGGAGGGCCGGGTCACCTATCCCAGCCTCTTCGACCCGTCCGGCCGGCAGGGGCTGAACTTCGACATCCCGCCGAACTCCACCCCGGCGACCGTGGTGCTCGACCGGGACGGCCGGGTCGCCGTGGTGATCCGCCGTGCGGTGACCCAGGACGAGCTGCGGCCGATCGTGGAGAAGATCGCCGCCGAGAAACCGGCGCCGAACGGCTCCCGCTGATGGGTGAGACGTTCGCCCGACTCGCCTCGTCCGGGCCGTTGCTGTTCGCGGTGGGCGCGGCGGCGCTGGCCGGCCTGGTGAGCTTCCTCTCCCCGTGCGTGCTCCCCCTGATGCCCGGCTACCTGTCGTACGTGACCGGCCTGGCCGGCGCCGACCTTGAGGGTGCAAGGAAGGGCCCCCGCTTAACGCCTCCGGTAGAGGAGGGGCCCCCTGTTAACAGCGGCGGCGGCGTGGGCGTCGCGGAGCGGGAGGCGCCGGCGCGGACCACCGCCGCGGTGAAGGGGCGGGTGCTCGCCGGCACGCTGCTCTTCATCGCCGGCTTCACCGCCGTCTTCGTGTCCACCGCGATCCTCTTCTCCAGCGTCGGGCGGCTCTTCTTCCGGTACGAGCGCACGCTGGAGATCGTCATCGGCGCGCTGGTGGTGGTGCTCGGGCTCGGCTACCTCGGCGTGATCCCCGGCATGCAGCGCGAGTTCCGCATCCGCTGGCTGCCGTCGGCCGGGCTGCTCGGCGCGCCCGTACTCGGTGCGGTCTTCGCGCTCAGCTGGCTGCCGTGCACCGGTCCCACGCTCGGCGCGGTGCTCGGCCTGGCGGCCACCGAGGGCAGCGCCGGCCGGGCCGTGGTGCTCGCCGTGGCGTACTGCCTCGGGCTGGGGCTACCCTTCGTCGTCTTCGGGCTGGGCTTCCAGCGCCTGCTCGGGGTGTTCCGCGCCGTCCGGCGCAACAGCCGCTGGGTCACCCGCGTCGGCGGCGCCCTGCTGATCCTGATCGGCCTGGCGCTCGTCACCGGCGGCTGGCAGAACGTGGTGATCTGGTTGCAGACGCACGTGGGCGTGGGCGAGGTGAGCATCTGATGACGACCGTGGACGACCGGCCGACCACCCCACCGGCCGAGGCGCCCCGACGCCGGGTCAACCCGGCGTTGGCCCTGCTGCGCAACTCGTGGCGGCAGCTCACCAGCATGCGTACCGCGCTGATCCTGCTGTTCCTGCTCGCGGTCGCCGCCATCCCCGGCTCGGTGCTGCCGCAGCGCGGGGTCAACCCGGAGAAGGTCGACCAGTGGTTCGTCGACCACCCGGACCTGGCGCCCCGGCTGGACCAGATCGGCGCGTTCGCGGTCTTCGGCTCGGTCTGGTTCTCCGCGATCTACCTGCTGCTGTTCACCTCCCTGATCGGCTGCATCCTGCCCCGTACCCGGGATCACGTCCGGGCGCTGCGGATGCGTCCGCCGGCCGCGCCGAAGCGGCTGGATCGGCTGCCGCAGCACGCCGCGCTGGAGGCCCCGGCCGCCGCCGACCCGGAGGCGATCGCCGCGGTGCTGCGCCGCCGCCGGTGGCGGGTCACCGTCCGGGGCAACGAGGTCTCCGCCGAGAAGGGCTACCTCAAGGAGACCGGCAACCTGCTGTTCCACACATCGCTGATCGCCGTCCTGCTCGGCGTCGCGGCCGGTTCCTGGTACGGCTGGCACGGCAACCGGATCCTGGTCGCCGGCGCGGACAACGCGTTCTGCAACACCCGTCAGCAGTACGCCGAGGCGTCGCTCGGCCCGCGCGTGGACAGCGCCGACCTGCCGCCGTTCTGCCTCACGCTGGAGAAGTTCGAGGCCGACTACCTCGACTCCGGGCAGGCGTCCCGGTTCTGGGCCACGGTGAGCGTGGACTCGCCGGGCGACACGCCCCGGACCGCCGGCTTCTCGGTCAACTCGCCGTTGCGGCTCGACGGCGCCAACGTCTACCTGCTCGGCAACGGCTACGCGCCGGTGCTGAAGTACACCGACCGCTACGGCAAGAGCCAGACCAGCGACGACCCGTTCCTGCGCACCGGCGACCCGAACGCGACCGAGGAGGGCGTGGCCCTCTTCCCGGACGCGAACGTCGACCCGAAGACCGGCAGGCGGGCCGCGGACCAGCAGGTCGCCTTCGACGGGCTCTACCTGCCCACCGTCGGGGACCAGCCGCCGTACGTCGCGTCGCAGTTCCCGGCCGAGCGGAACCCGGCGCTGAACCTGACCGCCTACCGGGGCAACCTCGGGCTCGACGCCGGCATCCCCGGCTCGGTCTACCAGCTCGACCAGCGGCAGGTCGACAACGGCAAGCTCAAGCAGGTCGGCACGAAGCTGCTCCGGCCCGGTGAGAAGTGGAACCTGGACGACGGCAGCACGCTGGAGTTCGTCGGCACCCGGCCGTACGTGACCCTCGCCGTGCGGCACGCACCCGGGCAGACGCTCCTGCTGGTGGCCAGCGGCACGCTGTTGCTGGGCCTGATGGGCTCGCTGTTCGCCCGCCGCCGCCGGGTCTGGTTCCGGGTTTCGCCCCCCGAGGGTGGATCTCCGACGAGCGGTAGTAGCTTGGTGGAGGCCGGTGGGCTGCCGCGCACCGAGCATCCAGGGTTCGCCGACGAGTTCGCGCAGCTCGTCGCCGCGGTCAGCGGCGACGCGCCGAACCGGCGGCGGGCGCGAGAAGGAGACGAGTGATGTCCGCACTCTCCGACCAGCTGGTCACGTTCGCGATCCTGACGTACCTGGTCGCGATGATCAGCCACGCCGTGGAGTTCGCGCTGGGCAACGCCCGGACGGCGGCGGTCGCGGCCCCGGCCCGGGAGCTGGTCGGCGCGGGCGTCGGCGGCGCCGGCGGCTCGGTCGACGAGCCGGCCACCCCGACAGTGCGGGAACGGCCCGACCGCTCCACCGGGCGGGCCGTGCTCGCCGGGCGGATCGCCGCCTGGCTCACCGTGCTGGGCGCCGCGCTGCACCTGGGCGCCGTGGTCACCCGGGGCATCGCCGCGGAGCGGATGCCCTGGGGCAACATGTACGAGTTCGTGCTGACGGTCACCTGGATCGGGGCGGCCGCCTGGCTCGTGGTGCTCTGGAAGCAGCCGTCGCTGCGCCGGCTCGGCCTGTTCCTGACCCTCGTCATGGTGCTGCTGCTCGCGTTCGCCGAGCTGAAGCTCTACGTGCAGGTCGTGCCGCTGATGCCGGCGCTGCAGTCGTACTGGTTCATCATCCACGTGTCGACGATCATCTTCTCCTCCGGCATCTTCCTGCTGGGCGTGGTGCCCGCTGCCGCCTACCTGATGCGGGCCGGTTGGGAGCAGGGGCGACGCAGCTTCCCGTACACCCTGGCCCGCCGGCTGCCGGCGGCGGCCGGCCTGGAGCGGCTGACCTTCACGCTGCACGCCTTCGCCTTCCCGATCTTCACGTTCGCGGTGATCGCCGGGGCGATCTGGGCCGAGGCCGCCTGGGGCCGCGCCTGGGGTTGGGACCCGAAGGAGACCTGGGCGTTCATCTCCTGGGTGGTCTACGCGGGCTACCTGCACGCCCGGGCCACGCCGAGCGTGAGGCGCAACGTGGCCACCTGGATCGCGGTGGTGGGCTTCCTGACCGTGCTGATGAACCTGTTCGGGGTCAACTTCTTCTTCACCGGCCTGCACTCGTACGCCGGCGTCTGAGCCGGCCCCGGCCGGCGGAACGGTTCCGCCGGCCGGTCCCTCAGCGGTCAGTGGCAGGTGCCCGTGCCGGAGTCGGTGAACGTCTTGCCGGCCACCGGGAGGAACTGCCAGGAGTAGGCGTTCGTGGAGAGCGTCAGCTTGAGCACACCGAACGTGGTGCCGTTCTTGACCTGGCTGTTGGCGGCGGGTTCGGGGAACGACGCCTGGAGCGGGCGACCACCGGTGCCCACCACGAACTCCCGGATGCCCCGGTCCGGCTCGGCGACGCCGGACGGGTTCTGCGGGGCGAACCGCTCGTACTGGTGGTTGTGGCCGTTGATGACGATTTCCGCGCCGGCGTCGTAGAGCGCCTGGAACAGCGGTCGGACCGCCGAGGACTCACGGCCGCCGGAGCTGAACAGCGGATGATGATATTGCGCCAGGGTGCAGCGGTTGGGGTGCGCCGCGAGGTCGGCGCGTAGCCACTTCTCCTGCGCCGAGCCGGCCTGGCAGCCACCGACGCGGGAGCAGTTGGTGTTGAGCACGACGATGTGCCAGCCGGCCTTGTCGAAGGAGTAGTAGCCCTTCCCGGGTGGCAGCACCGGCCCGAAGTAGTCGAAGGTCGGCTTCGCCGTCGCCGACGTGATGTAGTCGTGGTTGCCGAGGATCGGCTTGGTGCGGTCCTTGAACTGGCCCCAGGTCGGGCCGTAGCAGTCGGCGAGCTGTTGGGCGGTGCCGCTGTCGGTCAGGTCGCCGCCGGCCATCACGGTGCCGGGTTCGCGGGCGATGATCTGCGCGGTCTGTGCGGCGCCGGTGGTGCTGCACGCGGAGATGTCACCGGCGTTGAGCAGCACGTTGTCGCCGGTGAGCGGCGGGCCGGTGGTGATGATCAGCATCGGGGCGTAGGTGCCGGACTCCCGGCTGTCGTAGAACGCGCCGTCGGCATTGGTGGAGGAGAGCGCGAACGCGACCAGACCGTTGCCGGTGACGGCGCTGGTGACGTCCAGCTCGTACCAGGTGTTGCTCCGCACGGTGCCGAGCGAGCCGAGCGGGGCGCCGACGGACGCCGGCCGGTTGGCGTAGGTCAGCGTGCTCTCCGACCAGGCGGTGCCGGCCTGCTGCGCGGTGCCGCCGTTCGGGCTGGGGGCGTTGGTGGCGTTCTGGACGTGCAGCCGCAGGCGGGCGGTGGAGACCGGGTCGGTCAGCCGCGTGACGTTGAACTGGAGGTACGAGATCCGGGTCGGGGCGGCGCCGACCCGGAGCGAGTCGGCGCCGTTGAAGTTCGCGTTCGGGTTGGACGAGCTGACGTAGCTGTCCTGGGTGGCGGCGAACGGGAAGGTGGTGGTGGCGGCCGATGCCGGTGGCGCGACGGTGAGCAGCGCCGCGGTGAGCGTCAGGGCGGTCAGCCCGGCGTGGAGAGCGTGCCGTCTCATGGGATCTCCGTTCCGGCGGCCTCGCGCTCGTGCCGTCGGGGCAGACCGTGCCGCCTCGTTGCGGAAGCCCAGTGCACGCAACGGGGCGTGACCGAATCGTCACGCGGCCGTTCTGGTCGCGTGACGCTGTCCGCGGGAGTAGGCGCGCCCGGTCGACTCAGCCCGTGGTGGCGCCGCTCAGCACCTCGTCCACGCGCCTGGTGATCTGGTAGGCCACCTCGGGCAGGTCGGCCAGGTCGAGGTGGTCGGCCCGCAGCGCGAACTGGGCGTGCAGCTCGCGGGCCACCGCGTCGCGGATCTTCTGCTGGAGCGGGCTGAGACCGTCGGGATCGCCCACCACGTACGCGTCGTCCATCCGTCCATGATGACGGAAGGTGTGTCCTTGCCGTTTCATTGATGTGTGTCTATGGTTAACTGAAAGCGCTTTCTCACCCATCGTACGCACGCTCGAAAGGTGAAACCGGATGAGACCCAAAGTCGCCACGCGGTGGCTGACCGGCGGTGCCACTGCGGTCGCGGGTGCCGTCGTCGCGCTGGCGTTGCAGATTCCCAGCGCCTCGGCCGCCACGAACCTGAGCCTCGGCGCCGGCGCCGACGGCTCCAGCAAGGCCAGTGGCACCAGCTACGGCAACGTCATCGACGGCAACGCCGGCACCTACTGGTCGCCGAGCGGCTCGACCGGCACGATCTCCGTCAAGTGGGGCAGCGCCACCACGGTGTCCTCGGCCGTCATCGTGCAGGCCTCGGGCGGCGGCTCGATCAGCGGCTGGCAGCTCAAGAACTTCGACACCGGCTCCGTCCTGGCCAGCGGCGGCAGCGCCCCGAGCACCATCACCTTCTCCTCCACGTCGCTGAAGAAGATCTCCTTCGTCATCACCAGCGCGTCCGGCACCCCGCGGATCGCCGAGTTCGAGACGTACTCCGGCGGCGGGTCGACCCCGACCAGCGGGCCGACCGGCGGCCCGACGTCCGGCCCGACCGGCAACCCGGGCACGCCGACCGGTGCCTGGCCGTCGTCGGCCGGCTCGGTGAACATCTCGAGCACGGTCAACGTCTCCGGCACCTTCGACGGCGGGATGAAGACCTACTGCTGCATGGGCGACGGTGGGCAGGGCGAGTCGCAGGACCCGATGTTCAAGATCGCCAACGGTGGCACGCTGCAGAACGTGATCCTCGGTTCGCCCGCCGGAGACGGCGTGCACTGCGAGGGCACCTGCACGCTGCGCAACGTGTGGTGGAACGACATCGGTGAAGACGCCGCCACCTTCAAGCAGACCAACGGCGGCACGTCGTACGTCATCGGCGGCGGCGCACGCAGCGGCAGCGACAAGACCTTCCAGCACAACGGCAACGGCACGGTCAACATCTCCGGCTTCTACCTCAAGGGGACCGGCAAGCTGTACCGCGCCTGCGGCAACTGCTCCACCTCGTACACCCGCCACGTGCGAATCGACAACGTGCTCGTCGACGACATCGACATGCTCGCCGGGATCAACAGCAACTGGAACGACACCGCGACGATCACCCGCGTGGTCGTGGTCGGCTCGGCCGTCATCTGCGGCAAGTACAAGGGTGTGGCCAAGGGCAGCGAACCCAGCTACCTCGGTGAGGGCTGGAACGACGCCAACTGCAAGGTCAACAGAAGCGACGTCATCTTCCGGTAGTTGTGTTCACCGAAGGGGCACCCACCGCCCGGTGGGTGCCCCTTCGGCGGCTGAGGCTCACCCGCCGAACCAGCCGGGGACGTCGAGGCGGAAAACGTCGGCCGGGACCATCCGGCGCAGGTCGTCCTCGATGGCCGCGACCCGGCCGGCGCCGAGCGTGGCCGCCCAGCGGTCGCGTAGCTCGTCGAAGACGATCGCGGAGCGGTGCAGCCCGTCATGGCCCCGGGCGGTCATCCGGACCAACTTGCGGCGCGCGTCGGCGGGGTCGTCCACGCGTTCCAGGTAGCCGAGCGCGACCAGCCGGTCCACCGTCTTCCCGGCGGCCTGCTTCGAGACGCCGAGGCGTTGCCCGAGGTCGGAGGCGGTGGTGCCGGCCGGGCCGACGGCCTGGAGGACGAAGCCGTGCGCGGGGCGCAGCTCGGTGTGCCCGTGTCGGGCCAGCTCGGCGTGCAGGTCGTCGATGAGCGTGCGGAAGCCGGCCAGCAGCAGCAGCGGCAGCGCGAAGCCGGGGCGGTCAGGCGTTGCCATGTTCGACAACCACGTTTACTATTTGGTCAACCACGTTGACTATCTTAGGAGAGGGGACGCGAGATGTCCCGCTTCACCGCGTACGACCCGGAGACCGCGCCCGCCGCCGCGCGGCCCGTCATGGCCGGCGTCCACCGCAAGCTGGGTCACCTGCCCGCCGCGGTCGGCCTGATGGCCGGCTCACCCGAACTGCTCAAGGGCTTCCTCGCCGCGAACGCCGCCTTCGAGGCCACCGACCTCGACCCGGTCGCCCGGGAAGTGGTCGTCCTCACCGTGGCCACCCGCAACGGATGCCACCTCTGCGTGGCCATGCACACCGCGACGCTCACCCGGCACGGCGCCGCCCCCGCACTGATCGACGCGCTGCGGGCCGGCGAGATGCTGCCCGTGCCCCGACTGGAGGCGCTACGCCGGTTCACCGTCGCCGTGCTCGACCAGCGAGGCGCGGTCGGAGAACCCGAGCTGGACGCGTTCCTCGCCGCCGGCTGGCAACCACGGCACGCGCTCGACGTCGTGCTCGGCGTCGGCACGTACACCATCTCCACGTTCGCGAACCGGCTCACCGCCGCGCCGCTCGACGAGCCTCTCCAGGAGTACGCCTGGACGCCGACTTCCTGAGCCGGGCCTCAGCGCAGGAACGGCAGCAGAAGGGCGGCGAGCTTCGCCGGCTGCTCCTCGAAGAGCCAGTGCCCGCAGTCCTCGACCACCGCACCGGTCACCGAGTCGGCATAGCGGCGGACCTGCTCCGCCACCTGCCCGCCCAGGCTGGCCTGCGCGCCGACGGCGAGCACCGGCATCGGCAGCTTCGTGCCCCGGTACGCCGCGTTGTCCGCGACGTCCTGTCCGAACGCCCGGAAATAGCTGAAGCTGGCCCGCAGGTGCGCCTCGTCGCGCAGGTGGCCCGCGTACTCCTCGATGTCGTCCGGGGTCAGGCTGCCCTTGTTCACCATGATCGAGTCGGTGAACCGGTCGACCCAGAGCTCCTCCCGGCCGGCGACGAGCTGTTCGGGCAGGCCGTTCGGGACGTTGAAGAAACCGAAGTTCCACACCGCCGGACCAGCTTCGGTCAGCGCGGGGATCGCGTAGATGCTCTCGTCGGGGATCGGCGCCTCGCTGAGCACCAGCCGGGCGACGGAGTCGGGACGGGCCGCGGCGTAGGCGTACGCGACCATGGTGCCGAGGTCGTGGCCGACCAGCCGGATCTCCTCGGCCAGGCCGAGGTCGGTCAGCAGCCGGTGCAGGTCGGCGGCGACCGTCTTCTTGTCGTACCCGCCGGGCGGGGCGTCGCTGTCGCCGAAGCCGCGCAGGTCCGGGGCGATCACCTCGTACGACCGCGCCAGCTCCGGCAGCAGGTGCCGCCACATGCGCCAGCACTGGGGGTAGCCGTGCAGCAGTACCAGCGCGGGCCCCCGGCCGCCTCGGACGTAGTTCCAGGCCACCTCGCCGACCTGTGCCCGCTGCTCGGTGAACCCCGCCGGCACCCGTTCGCCACCCATGCGGCCGACTACCCGCCCGGCCTCCGTCCATGCGGCCGGGGTATTGAGCGGGGGATCGGGGAGAAGCCACCGCAGCTCGTCGCGGTGCTGGACGAGCATGTGCTGCGGCTGGTCGAGCTGGTCAACGAGCGTCCCCGCGCCCGACTCCAGATCGTGCCCGCCTCGGTCGGCGCATATCCCGGTGTCGCCGGGCCTTCGTGCTGGCTACGCTTCCCACCGGCGAGTCGATCGAGAGGGAGGCGCTGCCGCCCCGGCAGTCGCTGGAGCTGTTGACGGAGGTGGCGGAGACATGGCGGACCTGACCGGCGCCCAAGGGCGAACCAGCATCCGGAGCAGCACCAACGGCGGCGACTGCGTCGAGGTGGCCGACAACCTGCCGGGCGTGGTCGCCGTACGCGACAGCCGGCGCTGATCCGCCCGGAAGAAACCATGCCATTTCCCCTGACCCACACCGCTCCCGTTCTCGAAGGCCGCCTCGTCCGGCTGGAGCCACTGCATCACCGGCACGCCGCCGACCTCGCCGCGGCGGCCGAGGAGGACCGAACCTCGTACCGGTTCACGTGGGTGCCCACCGCGGCCGAGGTCGGCGACTACATCGACGCGCAGCTGACCCGGGCTGCGCAGGGGACCTTGTTGCCGTACGCACAGGTGGCGACGGCAAGCGGGCGTGCCGTGGGCGCGACCGCGTACTGGGATCCCCGGCTCTGGCCCGACCGCGACGCGCTGTGCGCGGTCGAGGTGGGCTTCACCTGGCTGGCGGCCTCGGCGCAACGCACCGGGCTGAACACCGAAGCGAAACTGCTGCTCTTCGCCAACGCGTTCGAGGCGTGGAACGTGGCACGCGTCGACCTCAAGACCGACGCTCGCAATACGATCTCCCGTAACGCGATCGAGCGCACTGGTGCGCGGTTCGAAGGTGTCCTCCGACGCTGGTCGCGATCGTGGGCGCCCGGCGAAGCGGGGCTGCTGCGGGACTCGGCCATGTACTCCATCACCGATTCGGAGTGGCCGACCTGCCGGGTCTCACTGGAGGCGCGGCTCGCGAGGACCATGAATCGCTGACCGGTGAATCTCGGCCCGCCCAGTGGGTGCGTTAACAAGGGGCCCCGCCTCTACCGAATGCGTTAACAAGGGGCCCCGCCTTGCATCTCAGGGGGGTGGGGGAGGATGGGGGTATGGAGCGTGGGTTCCCGTACGACGATCTCAAGGACTTCCTCGCGGCGCTGGAACGCGCCGGTGAGCTGCGGCGGGTGAGCGTCCCGGTCGACCCCACGCTGGAGATGAGCGAGGTGGTCACCCGCACGGTCCGCGCCGGCGGCCCGGCCCTGCTCTTCGAGCGGCCCACCCGGGGCGAGATGCCGGTCGCGGTCAACCTGTTCGGCACCGAGAAGCGGATGGCCATGGCGCTCGGCGTCGAGCGGCTCGACGAGATCGGCGAGCGGATCGGCGAGATGCTCAAGCCGGAGCTACCGCAGGGCTTCGCCGGCATGATGGGCGGGCTCGGCAAGGTCATGCAGCTCAAGTCCATGCCGCCGAAGAAGGTGCGGACCGCCCCCTGCCAGCAGGTGGTCTACCGCGGTGACGACGTCGACCTGAACCGGCTGCCCGGGCTCCAGGTCTGGCCGGGCGACGGCGGGATCTTCCACAACTTCGGGCTGACCCACACCAAGCACCCGGAGACCGGCAAGCGCAACCTCGGCCTCTACCGGCTCCAGCAGCACGGCCGCAACACGCTCGGCATGCACTGGCAGATCCACAAGAACTCCACCGCGCACCACGCGGTCGCCGAGCGGCTCGGCCAGCGGCTGCCGGTGGCGGTCGCCATCGGCGCCGACCCGGCGGTCGCGTACGCCGCCAGCGCGCCGCTCCCCGCCGACATCGACGAATACCTGTTCGCCGGCTTCCTGCGCGGCGAGCGGGTCGAGATGGTCGACTGCCTGACCGTCCCGTTGCAGGTGCCGGCGCACGCCCAGATCGTGCTGGAGGGCTACCTGGAGCCGGGTGAGCGGCTGCCCGAGGGGCCGTTCGGGGACCACACCGGCTTCTACACGCCGGTCGAGCCGTTCCCGGTGCTGCACATCGAGGCCATGACCACGCAGCGTGACCCGGTCTACCACTCGATCGTCACGTCCCAGCCGCCGCAGGAGGACCACGGCCTCGGCAAGGCCACCGAGCGGATCTTCGCGCCGCTGCTGCGCTTCCTGATCCCGGACATCGTCGACTACGACCTGCCCGCCGCCGGCGTCTTCCACAACTGCGCCATCGTGTCGATCCGCAAGCGCTACCCGAAGCACGCGCAGAAGGTGATGAACGCGATCTGGGGCGCGCACATGATGTCGCTGACCAAGCTGATCGTGATCGTCGACGAGGACTGCGACGTGCACGACTACAACGAGGTCGCGTTCCGCGCCTTCGGCAACGTCGACTACGCCCGCGACCTGCTTCTCACCGAGGGCCCGGTGGACCACCTGGACCACGCCTCGTACCAGCAGTTCTGGGGCGGCAAGGCCGGCGTGGACGCCACCCGCAAGCTGCCCACCGAGGGCTACACCCGAGGCTGGCCGGAGGAGATGCGGATGTCTCCCGAGGTGGTCTCCCTGGTCGACAAGCGCTGGCAGGAGTACGGAATCCGATGACCGCGGTGGCGGAGCGGCCCGGCCGGGTCACGTCCTTCCTCAAGCTCGTCGCGATCGAGCACTCGGTGTTCGCGCTGCCGTTCGCGTACCTGTCGGCGTTGACCGCCATGCAGGTGAACGGCGGGCGGGTGCGCTGGGGCGACCTGCTGCTGATCACCGTGGCGATGGTCGGCGCGCGGACGTTCGCGATGGCCGCCAACCGGATCCTGGACCGGCGGATCGACGCCCGGAACCCGCGTACCGCGAACCGGGAACTGGTCACCGGGGCGGTGAGCGTGCGCACGGCCTGGACCGGCGCGGCCGTCGCGCTCGTGGTCTTCCTGGCCGCCGCCGCCCTGCTCAACCCGCTCTGCCTCGCGCTCGCCCCGCTGGCCGTGGTGCCGCTGGTGGTCTACCCGTACGGCAAGCGGTTCACCGACTGGCCGCACGCCATCCTCGCGGTCGCCCAGGCGGTCGGCCCGGTCGGCGCCTGGCTGGCGGTCACCGGCACGTTCGCCGGCTCCGGCCCGGCGTGGCTGCTCGGCGCCGCGGTCGGCCTCTGGATCGGCGGCTTCGACCTGATCTACGCCTGTCAGGACTCGGAGATCGACCGGGAGATCGGCGTGCGCAGCGTCCCGGCCCGCTACGGCCGGCGCTTCGCGCTGCACGCCTCCACGGCCGCGCACATGGTGACGTTCGCGCTGTTCATCTGGTTCGGCGTGCTGGTCGGCTTCGGCTGGCTCTGGTGGATCGGGCTGGCGCTCACCGCGGTCGCCTTCGCCTACCAGCACCTGGTGGTCAGCCCCACCGACCTGAGCAAGGTCAACCGGGCGTTCTTCACCGCCAACGGGTTCGTCGGCATCGCGTTGTTCCTGCTCGCCCTGCTCGACCTGGTGGTCCGGCTCGGCCTGCGACCCTAGACCGGTCGGCCCGCCGGGCCGGCTGGCCGCTCGCCGGGCCGGCCGCCGGCCGGTCAGGGCGTCGCGGCGGCCGGGTAGCGGGCGCTCTCCAGCGTCCAGTCGACAGTGCCGCGGACCGCGGCGGCCACCCCGTCGAGGTGGGCGGTGACCGCCCCGTCCAGCGCCGGGCCGAACGACGGCACCGCCGCGCGCAGCGCCATGAAGCGGCTCATCTCGGCCCGCCAGTGCCCGGCCACCAGGTCCACCGCGACCGGCAGTGGCACGCCCCGCTCGCCGGCCACCGCGAGCACCAGGTTGTGCCCGCCGCCGGTGACCAGGTCGCGTTCCAGCGACGCGATGTCGTTGAACCAGGAGAGCAGGTCGTTGGCGAGGTCGGCGTGGCGGCGCAGCGCCGGATGGTGGTAGACCGCGTCGGGCAGCGGCCGGCCGGCGGCGAACTCGATCAGCGGGTACGACACGTACGCCGCCGAGGTGGCCCGGCGCAGCCGCACGTACTCGGCCACGCCGGGCGGCCGGCCGGCCGAGGTCGCGGCCGCCTCCCGGGCCACGCCGTCCAGGTGGTCGGCGACGGCGTCGGCGAAACGCAGCCGCCAGCGGGCCGGCATCCGCCGACGCGGCTCCCGCCAGGCCTGCACCAGCAGCCGACGCAGCGGGCCGGAGAAGCCGGTGTGACGGGCCCGGGGGCCGTCGCGGAGCAGCGCCAGCGCGCCGTCGCGCAGCGCGCGGATCTGCGCCGGGGTCAGCCGGTCCGGGCCGTCGCAGGCGTCGTCGACCAGGAAGAACCAGGTGAACAGCGCGGCCAGCACCCGCAGGTCGGGTTCGGTGGCGTCCGGGTAGAGCCGTCCGGCGTACCGGGCGAAGCCGGCCCGGGCCAGCCGGCGGCGCGTCGCCGGGTCCAGCGGCAGGCCGAGCCGGTCGAGCCGGCCGACCAGCCAGGCCTGCGCCTCGTCGGCGTACGGGGAGAGCCGGGGCGGGACGGGACAGTCGGAGCGCAGCGCCCGCAGCACCGCAGCCGTCATCACCGGGCCCTTCCGTGGAGGGGGATCGCCGGACAGAAGAATCCCATGTCGCGGGAAGCCCCGTCGACCCGTCGGACATTTGGCCTGGCAGGCTTGACGTATGCGCGAACCATGGGTGGTCGGCGTCTCCGGCGCCTCCGGGACCCCGTACGCGGCGGCGGTCGTCCGGGGCCTGCTCGACGCCGGCCAGGCGGTGGACCTGATCGTCTCCCGGGCGGCCCGGCTGACCGTCCTCGACGAGACCGGCCGGCCCTTCCGGGACGCGCACTGGGCCGACGACCTGGCCGCCTGGCTCGACCGTGACCTGACCGGGGCGGACCTGCGGCACTGGCCCGCCGGTGACCTCGCGGCCGGCCCGAGCAGCGGCTCCTACCCGGTACGCGGCATGGCGGTCGTGCCGGCCAGCACCGCGGCCTGCGCCGGCATCGCCATCGGACTCTCCAAGGACCTGCTGCAACGCGCCGCCGAGGTCAACCTGAAGGAACGCCGGCCGGTCGTGGTGGTGCCCCGGGAAACCCCGGTGACGCGCAGCCACCTGGAGCACCTCATCGCCCTGCACGACGCCGGTGCCGTGGTGCTGCCCGCCAGCCCGGGCTTCTACGGCGCCGGGGCGACGGCCTCCGCCCCGCAGTTGGTCGACTTCGTGGCCGGCAAGGTGCTCGACGCGCTCGGCGTCCCGCACACGCTGTTCCGGCGCTGGTCAGGTGAACTGGCCGCGGCCCGCCGGGACGCCGAACCGGCCGGACCGGACGGCTCGTGACCGGCCGGGGCGCGACCCGACCCACCGGCCGGACCGCGCCCCGATCGCTTCAGTACATGCCGGCGTTCGCCGGGCCGGGGCCGGTCGAGGCGGTCGGGCCCATGTTGCGTGCCTTGCCCATGTCCTCCGCCTCGTCCAGCATGCCCTCCCCCTCAAGCAGGGCCCGCACCTCGGATTCCCGAAACCGGCGATGCCCGCCTGGAGTCCGGATGCTGCCGATCCGGCCGGCCGCTGCCCATCTGGTCACGGTCTTCGGGTCAACCCGAAACAGCGCAGCGACCTCACCCGGTGTCAGCAGGCGATCTCCAGTGTCCACAGCCCCCTCCTCGCGTCGACGAAGCCCCCGGCTGAACACACTGCCCCCGGCCGGTGCGAGCCCAGAGCCGTCATGAGGGACGTATGGCAATTACAGCACCAGCGATCGGGCGTGTCCGCCAAACGCGAAAAACGCACACAGTGGGAAAGTTAGTAAATGGTACCGGCGTAGAACCCCCGTGACCGCGCGTTTGTGAATGGCGACGTGACGTCATGTTCAACGGGTGCCGACCACGCCCGGTCACGCCCAAACCGATAGGGTCACTCTCCGTGGACACGATCGACCTGAGCCTCGTGGAACTGCTGCGCGGAAACGCCCGCCTGTCCTACGCCGAGCTGGCCCGGCAGGTCGGCCTCTCCGCGCCGGCCGTGCACGAGCGGGTCGGCAAGCTGGAGTCCGGTGGGGTGATCCGCGCCTACCGGGCCGAGGTCGAACCGGAGGCCGTCGGGCTCGGGGTCACCGCCCTGATCGGCATCGTGGAGGACTCCGACGCGGACACCGACGACGTGCTGGAGGCGTTCCGCCAGATCCCCGAGATCGAGTCCTGCTATTTCATGGCCGGCGTCGAGTCGTTCCTGCTCAAGGCGCGGGTGGGCACCATCGCCGAGCTGGAGCAGTTGATCGTGCGGCTGAACCGCACCCCGGGGGTCGCCTCCACCCGCACCGGCATCGCCCTGTCGACCAAGTGGGAGAACCGGCCGCAGCCGCTCGAACTTCCGACCGCCTGACCCTGGCCCGACGACGGTACGGGCGGTTAGCGTGCGCCGATGACGACCTCGGGGCGGGGCGCCGCCGTGGTGACCGGAGCGGCCGGCGGGCTGGGCCGCGCGCTCGCCGCCGCGCTGCACGCCGACGGCTGGCGGGTGCTGCTGACCGACGTCGACGCCGCGGCGGCGGCCGACGCCGCCGGGCCGCTGGGTGGCTGGTCCCGCCCCCTCGACGTACGCGACGAGGCCGCCTGCGCCGCGGTGGCCGCCGAGGCGGCCGGCGCGCCGGGCGGGCTCGGGCTATGGGTGAACAACGCCGGCATCCTGGTCACCGGCCCCTCCTGGGGGCACGACGAGTCGACCCGACGCCGGGTGGTGGAGGTCAACGCGCTCGGCGCGATGAACGGCACACTGGCCGCCGTGGCGGTCATGCGGGAGCAGGGCCGGGGGCACGTGCTCAACGTCGTCTCGCTGGCCGGGCTGATCGCGGCGCCCGGCGAGACCGTCTACGCCGCCAGCAAGCACGCCCTGCTGGCGTTCAGCCTCGGCACCCTGACCGACCTGCGGATGGCCGGCGTCCGAGGCGTACACGTGTCGTGCCTGTGCCCGGACGGGATCTGGACGCCGATGCTGCACGACAAGCTCGACGACCCCGGTGCGCTGGCCTCCTTCACCGGCTCGCTGCTCACGCCGGAGCGGGTCGCCGCCCGGGCGGTACGCCTGGCCCGCCGGCCCCGCCCGGTGGTCAGCCTGCCGCGCTGGCGCGGCGCGCAGGTGCGGCTGCTCGACGCGTACCCCCGCCTCGCCCTGGCCCTGACCCCGGTGGTGCGCGCCGCCGGCCGGGCCGGGCAGCGCCGGCAGGCGCGCCGGGTCCGGCCGGACCCGAGCCCACCTCGCTTGTAACGTTGCCGGCGTGACTCATCTCGACCGGTGTGACGAGGCCGGCCGGCGCTGGCTGACCGAGGCGATCGCCACGGTCGAGGCGGACGCCAACCGCTCCGCCGACACCCACCTGCTGCCCTTCCCGCTGCCCCGGGCGTGGGGGATCGACCTCTACCTCAAGGACGAGTCGGTGCACCCCACCGGCTCGCTCAAGCACCGGCTGGCCCGGTCGCTGTTCCTCTACGGCCTGTGCAACGGCTGGATCGGCCGGGACACCACAGTCGTCGAGGCGTCGTCCGGGTCGACCGCCGTCTCCGAGGCCTACTTCGCGCGCATGCTCGGGCTGCCGTTCATCGCGGTCATGCCCGCCTCCACCTCGCCCGAGAAGATCGCCCAGATCGAGTTCCAGGGCGGGCGCTGCCACCTCGTCGAGGACCCGGCCAAGGTGGTGATCGAAGCGCGCTGGCTGGCCGAGGACACCGGCGGGCACTACATGGACCAGTTCACCTACGCCGAGCGGGCCACCGACTGGCGGGGCAACAACAACATCGCCGAGTCGATCTACGCCCAGCTCGCGCTGGAACGGCATCCGGTGCCCGCCTGGGTCGTGGTGGGCGCCGGCACCGGCGGCACCAGCGCCACCATCGGCCGGTACGCCCGCTACCGCCGGCTGCCCACCAAGCTGTGCGTGGTGGACCCGGAGAACTCCGCGTTCTATCCGGCCTGGCAGGCCGGCGACTGGTCGGTCCGCACCGACCGCGGCTCCCGCATCGAGGGCATCGGCCGGCCCGGCGTCGAACCGTCGTTCCTGCCCAGCGTGGTGGACCGGATGGTCCAGGTGCCGGACGCCGCGTCGCTGGCCGCGATGCGGGCCGGCTCGGCCGTGCTCGGCCGCCGGGTGGGCGGCTCCACCGGCACCAACCTCTGGGGCGCGTTCGGCCTCATCGCCGAGATGCGCGCCGCCGGCCGCACCGGTTCCGTGGTCACGCTCATCTGCGACCCGGGCGACCGCTACGCCGACACCTACTACTCGGACGAGTGGGTGGCCGCGCAGGGCCTCGACCTCGCCCCGCACCTCGCCGCCGTCGACCGGTTCCTGACCGACGGCGCCTGGCCGGCCTGAGCGCTCAACGGGGGTCGGCCCGCTCGGCGAGGCCCGGGTACCGCACCACGAAGCCGTCCGGGTCGACCTGAAGCTCGGCGCTGAAGGTGCCGCTGGCAAAGCGGACCCGGCCCGGGCCGAGCGAGGTGTAGACCTGCTCGGACGGCACCACGGTCAGGCCCGGCAGCAGCACCCAGGCGACCGTCACGCTGGTGGCGAGGTCGGCCGGGAGCCGGCCCAGCCCGATCCGGCGGATCGGCAGCGTGTTGGTCAGCGGGGAGCCGCCCAGGTCGACGTCGAGCGCCTCGGCCAGCCGGTCCGGGTCGTCCGTGCCCGGCAGGCCCGCCGGCGGGTGCCCGGCCGCACGCAGCGCCGCGTCCAGGTCACCCTCCTCACCGGTCCGCACGCGCCACCCGTCCCGGCCCCGCTCCAGGCGTACGCTCCGCGCCCAGCCGGCGCCGTCCGCCTCCACCTCCAACCGGTTCGTCGACCAGTCCCGCGCGATCGTCAGCCGGTACCGGCAGGTGTAGGGGATCGGGTCGACCGCCAGCGCCACGCCCTGCGCGGTCAGCCCCTCGCGGTCGTCGAGCACCACGTGCTCGGAGCCGGCGGTGTCGGTCCTGGTCCAGAAGAGCGACTTCGGCATGGACCGGACGTTACGCGAGCCGGCGGCCACCGGCAGCGAATGCGCGAACGCCGCCGCCGAGCGGATGCTCGACGGCGGCGTTCGTCCAGATGGTCTCCGGCAGCGCCGGATCAGTGGGTACGGGCCGGCGGGCGCCCGCCGAAACCGCGCCGGTCGTCGCGCGGGCGGTCGTCCCGGCCCCGCCCCTCGGGGCGGAACCCGCCCCGGCGCTCCGCCGGACGGAAGTCACCCCGGTCGCCGAACCGCCGCTCGCCCCGGCCGTCCCGGTCGTCGAACCGGCGCTCGCCCTGGCCGTCGCGGTCGCCGAAGCGGCGCTCGCCCTGGCCGTCGCGGTCGCCGAAGCGGCGCTCGCCCTGGCCGTCGCGGTCGCCGAAGCGGCGCTCGCCCTGCGGGCGGTCGTCGTGCCGGCGCTCGCCGAAGCCGCGCCCGCCGGTCGGCCGGTCGTCCTGCCGCCGGGCATCCCGGTCGTAGCCGCGCTCGCCCGCCGGGCGGTTCCGGTCGAACGACCGGTCGCCACCGGGCCGGCCGTGCTCCGCGCGCTCGCCGAAACGCCTGTCACCGGCCGGGCGCCCGCCGAACCGGTCACTCCGGTCGTCGAAGCGACGCTCGCCGAAGCGCCTGTCGTCGCGGGCCTCGGGCCGCTCGAAGCGACGCTCGCCGCCGAACCGGTCGCCGTGGCCGCGCTCCCCGGTGGGCCGGTCGCCGAAGCGTCGCTCGCCCGCCGGGCGGTCGCCGTAGCCGCCGCGCTCGCCGGTCGGGCGGTCGCGGAAGCCGCGCTCGCCGGTGGGGCGGTCGCGGAAGCCGCGCTCGCCGGTGGGGCGGTCGCGGAAGCCGCGCTCGCCGGTGGGGCGGTCGCGGAAGCTCCGCTCGCCGCGGCCGTCGAAGCTACGGCCACCGCGGTCGAAGCCGCGGCCGTCCCGGTCGCCGAAGCGGCGCGGACCGCCACGGCGGGGCTCCGGCTCCTCGCGAACCGGCACGCCGCTCGGCTCGCGTGCGCCGGTCAGCTCGGCCAGCGCCTCGTCGCCGGCGCGTACCCGCGCCTGGGACGGCTCGACGCCCGCCTTCTCCAGCATGGCCAGCGTGGTCCGGCGCTGCTTCGGCAGGACCAGGGTCGCCACCGCGCCGGACTCGCCGGCCCGGGCGGTGCGGCCGGCCCGGTGCAGATAGTCCTTCGGGTCCTTCGGCGGGTCCACGTGCAGCACCAGCGAGACCCCGTCGACGTGGATGCCGCGGGCCGCCACGTCGGTGGCGACCAGCACGTTCATCCGTCCCTCGCGGAACTCGGCGAGCGTCTTGGTGCGCATCCGCTGCGTCTTGCCGCCGTGCAGGCCACCGGCCCGGACGCCGACGGCGGTGAGCTGATCGACCAGCCGGTCGACGCCGAGCTGCGTACGGGCGAAGACCATGGTGCGGCCGTCCCGGGCGGCGATGGACGCGGTGACCGCGAACTTGTCGTGCGGCGGGATCAGCAGCAGGTGGTGATCCATGGTGGACACGGCGGCCGTCGCCGGCGCGGTCGAGTGGGTGACCGGGTCGGTCATGAACCGCTTCACCAGCGTGTCGACGTCGTTGTCCAGAGTGGCCGAGAAGAGCAGCCGCTGGGCGTCCGCCGGCGTCTTCGCCAGCAGCTCGGTGACCTCGGGCAGGAAGCCCATGTCGGCCATCTGGTCGGCCTCGTCCAGCACGGTGACCTCGACGTCGTCGAGCCGGCAGACGCCACGCGCGATCAGGTCGCCGAGCCGCCCCGGGGTGGCCACCACGATCTCCACGCCCCGGCGCAGCGCGTCGATCTGCCGGTCGTACGGCACACCGCCGACCGCGGTCTTCAGGAAGATGCCGACCGACTTGCCGAGCGGCACCAGCGCGTCGTTGACCTGCATGGCCAGCTCGCGGGTGGGAACCAGGATCAGGGCGCGGGGGTGCAGCGGCCGGGCCCGGTTGCGGTCGGCCAGCCGGCCGATCACCGGGAGGCCGAAGGCGAGCGTCTTGCCCGAGCCGGTCTGGCCCCGGCCGAGCACGTCACGGCCGGCGAGCGCGTCCGGCACGGTGGCCCGCTGGATCTCGAACGGAGTGGTGATGCCCTGCCGGGTGAGCGCCTCGACCAGCGGCCGGGGCAGGCCGAGCGAGGCGAAGTCGGTGGTGTCGGTGGTCGGGTCGACGGTGTCGGTGGTCGGGTCGACGGACGGGGACGTGCCGGAGGCAGCGAAGGTGGTCAAGAAATGCCTTTCGAGCGGGGCGCATCTTCGCGATGGCCCGCCGCGGCACCGTTACGCCGTCGAATCGCCCGCAAGATCGCCCAAGGGCGCGCAGTCGGCGCGCCGGGTCAGTGATCCCGACAAGTGTACGGCGATCCGCCGACACGGCCACCGCACCGCGCGGCCGTAGTGGGCGGGCTCACCCCGTCAGCCCACTCAACGCGTCGTTGGCCAGGAAGACCACGAGCAGACTGATGGCGATCAACACCGTCAGCGCGACACCCAGCACGATGATGACCTTGGTGTTGCTGGCCCGGGCGGTCGGGGCGTCCTCGGACCAGCCCTGGGCCAGGATGTGACCGGTCAGCGAACCGGAGTTCTCCGTCGGGCTGCCCTGCGGGAACGACACGGTGGCGAAGCCGGGGCCCTCGGTGCCGCCGTACGCGGTTCCGGCCAGGTCCTGACCACCGTGCTGCGGGCGTACCGGACGGGTGGCCTCGGCGCCCCGGGGCGGAGTGGCCGGCGGCGGCCAGGTCGGCAGCGCCGGCGCCGGCACCACCGCCGGCGCGGGCGCGGCCGGCGCCGGCGGAGCGTACGTGCCGGCCCAGGCCGGCGGCGTCCCGGCGGCGCCGGTCATCGCGGGCGGCGGCGGGAACGGCGGCGCGGGCATCGGACCCGGCGGCGCCGGCGGCGGGGGCACCAGCGGTCCCGGTGGCGGCGCGGGCGGCCCGGGCACCGGCGGGATCGGCCCGGGCGGGTTCGGCCCGGGTGCCGGGGACGGCGTGGGCAGCGGCGGGCTGGGCACCGGTGGGGTCGGGCGGAGCGGCGGCTCCGGCTCGGGAACGGGCGGGGCGGGCGACGGGGGCGTCGGACCGGGGACCGGGGTCGGTGCCGGCTCGGGCTCGGGACCGTGCGGGGTCGGCGGCTGGGCCGGCTCCGGTGGCTGGGCGGGCTCCGGCGGCTCCGGGTTGACCGGGCCGGCCCGGTAGACCTTCGCGGCGGCGGGAGCGGCTGCCACCGAGACCGCGACCTCGTCGGCGGACACCCGGCTCAGGCCCGGCACCGACGCGCTGGCCCGGGCCGCCGGTGGATCGGTGCGCAGCGCGGGCGTGGGCCGCACGGCGAACCGGTCGTCCGGCCCGGCACCGCCTCCCGACGGATCGTCCGGCAGCCGCTGCGCGGGCACCTGGGCGGACCCGGAGACCCGGGGCGTCGGCGCGACCACGGCCGAGCCGTCGCCGGTCGCGGCCTCCCGGGCGTCGCCGGGGGCGGCGGCCGGCGGGTCGGAGGCGTCGCCGGTGGTCGCGGACGCCGGGGCCGGCATCGGCGGGGCCGTGGCTGACGCCGCCGGGCTCGGGTCGGCCGGGCTCGGGTCGGCCGGGCTCGGGTCGGCCGGGCTCGGGTCGGCCGGGCTCGGGTCGGCCGGGACCGGCACGGCCGCGACCGGGGTGGCCGCGCTCGGGACGGCCGCGCCTGGGGCGGTCGGAATCGAGAGGGCCGGGACCGGCACTTCTGCGGCCGGGAGAGCCGGGACCGGTGCTGCCGCCGGGGGGTCGACGGGTCCGGGGCGTGCCGCCGCGAGGTCGCCGGCCGGCGCGGATGCGTGCGTCGGGAGGGCGGCGTCCACGGCGGGACGAGTCACCGGGTGGTCGGCGCCCCGGGCAGGGTGGGACGTCGCGAGGGCGGCGGGCGGCGCGAGGCCGGGCGTCTCGGCGGCCGGCGTGGCGCTGCGCGTCGCGCGGTGCGCGTCGTCGTCGGCCGGGGCCGGGCGCTCGGCGGCCGCGAAGGCGGACCAGCTGGACGGCGGAACGGTCGCTCCGGGACGGCGTCGGTCGAGCGGTGGCGCGGCCTCCGCCGGAGCGCCCGCCCGGTAGGTGGTGGCGGTGGCCGGCGGCCCGGGGCGTTCCCCGCCCACCGGCGGCGGCACGGCCGAGCCGGCCACGCTGACCCGGGCCCGTGCCACGGCCACCGGCACCGCCGGGCGCTCGTCGGCGTCACCGACGGCGTCGGGCGTGGATCCCGGGTGGACCGTCTCCGCCGGAACCTCGTGCTCGCCCATCTCGCCCTCCGCACCCACGCTCGCCCCCGACCGTGGCGCCGGCCGGAACTGCCTGGATCTCACCGTGCCACATTCCGGCCCGGGAACACAGTCGGAGCGGACGGTTGGGTCAGCCGGCGCTGGTCGGGCTCGCGGAGTTGCTGTCGGTCGGCTTCGCCGCGCTCTCGGTCGGCTTCGCCGCGCTGCTCGACGGCGCGGCGGCGCTCTCGGTCGGCTTCGCCGAGGTCGTGCTCGGCTCGGCGGTGGCGGTGGCGGTGGCGGTGCGGCTCGGCGACGGGCTCGGCGACTCGGACGGGCTCGGCGTCGTCGGCGGCGTGGTGCTCGTCGACGGCGTGGGCGTCGGGCTGGACCCGGTCGGCGTCGGCTTCGGGGTGCCCGTCGGCTTCGGCGTGCCGGTCTTCGTCGGCTTCGGTGTCGGTTTCGGCGTCGGCTTCGACGTGGGCGGGTTGGCCGGCACGGTCGGGGCCGGCACGGGCGTGGCCGGGGCCGGCACGGCGCCGACCACCCGGGTCGCGGCGTAGAGCCGGGACCAGCGGACCACGGAGATCTTCACCACGTCGCCGGTGCGGGGCGCCTCGACCATCTTGCCGTTGCCGATGTACATGGCTACGTGGTGGATGCTGGTCCAGCTGCTGCTCGAGGCGAAGAAGAGCAGGTCACCCGGGAGCAGTGCGTTCGGGCTGACGGTGCGGGACCGGGTCGCGAAGTATTGATCCCGGGAGACCCGCGGCAGGCCCCGGTAGCCGGCGGCCTGGTACGAGGCGAGCATCAGGCCAGAGCAGTCGAACCGGTCCGGTCCCTCCGCCGCCCAGAGGTAGGGGTCGCCCAGCTGGGCCAGGGCGTAGCGCACGGCGTCGAGCGCGCGGGGGTCGGCGACCAGGCCGTTGATGCTCTGGTTGACGACGTACGGGTTGCCGCGCTGCTGCTCGGCGGCGTCCTCCCGGCGCTCGATGACGAGCAACCTGGCGGCGTTGTCCCGGCGCAGCTTGAGCAGCGCCGCCTCCTGCTTGTGCAGGTCCGTCTCGACGCGGGTGAACTCCGCGGTCTTCTCGGTGACCCGCCGCTGGACCGAGGCGTGCGCCTCGCGGGCGACCCGCTCGTCGTCGGTGGCGCGGAGCAGCTCGCCGGTCACCGACGTGCGGGCGCCCTCGGCCTTGTCGCCCCGGGTGATCCGTTGGAGGTCGCTGAACTGGCGCAGGCTGGTGCCGAACTCGCCGGGCGGCAGCGCGGCGTCGGCCTTGACCGCGTCGGCGGCGGCGCTCTTGGCGTTCTCCCGCGCCCGGACGAGGGCGGCCTGCGCCTCGGTGAGGCGGGCGGTGGCCGTGGTCAGCTCGGCCTGGGCCGCGTCCCGCTCGCCCTTGATCCGCAGCAGCTCGTCGCCGAGCTGGGCGACCCGGGCGTCGACCTGGTTGATCTGCGCGATCAGCGGGCCGTCGGCCGGGTTGGCGACGCCTGTCGTCGCGCCCGGCACGCCCGCCGTGCGGCCCGGGCCGGTGGCCCCGGGGATCGTGGCGCCGGGGACGGCGCCCGCCCCGGTGGGGAGCTGGAGAGGACCGGTGACCTGTGGGCGGGAGCCGGCGTCGGGGATGGTGTCGGGCAGCGGATCGGCCCAGGCCGGGGTGGCGAGCGCCGCGGCCGCGACCGCCCCGAGCAGGGCGGACCAGAGCGCGGGGCGCAGCACCGGTGAGATCACCGGTGACCGGCCTCGTCGCCGTCGGGCCTTGGTGCTGTCGACCATTCCGCTCCCCGTCCGGTCTGGTGCGCGCCACGCGTCGTGGGCGTGATGAGACAGGACGGCCCTGGTGTGTGTTCCGCCCCACTCTTGTCTTACCTCACCGGCGCAGCGATGTCGATGTGCGGAGGGTGACGGGCGGTGAACTGGGTCGCTGCGGTCGACCGCAGCGACGGTCCGTCCGACCCGCGACGTACGCTCGATCGGGACCCCAGGTGGAAGGACGTGGCTTTCGGATGGACGCCGGACTCAAGCGCGAGCTCGAAGCGAAGGTCTACGCGGGGGAGCGGCTGACCCGCGAGGACGGGGTCGCGCTCTATGCCAGCGACGACCTGACCTGGCTGGGCCGGCTGGCTCACCACAAGCGCACCGAGCTCAACGGCGACCGGGTGATGTTCAACGTCAACCGGCACCTCAACCTGACCAACGTCTGTTCCGCCTCGTGCGCGTACTGCTCGTTCCAGCGCAAGCCGGGCGAGAAGGACGCCTACACGATGCGGATCGACGAGGCGGTCCGCAAGGCGAAGGAGATGGAGGACGAGCAGCTCACCGAGCTGCACATCGTCAACGGCCTGCACCCGACGCTGCCCTGGCGCTACTACCCCAAGGTGCTGCGCGAGCTGAAGGCCGCGCTGCCGAAGGTCAACCTCAAGGCGTTCACGGCGACCGAGGTGCAGTGGTTCGAGAAGATCAGCGGGCTCTCCGCCGACGCGATCCTCGACGAGCTGATGGACGCCGGGCTGGAGTCGCTGACCGGCGGCGGCGCGGAGATCTTCGACTGGGAGGTCCGGCAGCACATCGTCGACCACGCCTGCCACTGGGAGGACTGGTCGCGGATCCACGCGCTGGCCCACTCGAAGGGCATGAAGACGCCGGCGACCATGCTCTACGGCCACATCGAGGAGCCCCGGCACCGGGTCGACCACGTGCTGCGGCTGCGCGAGCTGCAGGACGAGACCGGTGGCTTCCAGGTCTTCATCCCGCTGCGCTACCAGCACGACTTCGTCGACTCGGCGGACGGCAAGGTCCGTAACCGGATCCAGGCCCGCACCACGATGGCCTCGCCGGCCGAGTCGCTCAAGACGTTCGCGGTGTCCCGACTGCTGTTCGACAACGTGCCGCACGTGAAGTGCTTCTGGGTCATGCACGGGCTCTCGGTGGCCCAGCTGTCGCTCAACTTCGGCGTGGACGACCTGGACGGCTCGGTCGTGGAATACAAGATCACTCACGACGCCGACTCGTACGGCACGCCGAACACCATGCACCGCGATGACCTGCTCCACCTGATCTGGGACGCGGGCTTCCGCCCGGTGGAGCGGAACACCCGCTACGAGACCGTCCGGGAATACGACGCCGCGCCGTCGATGGCCGAGCGCCGCTCCGAGCCGCAGCAGGTCTGGGCCTGAGCACGGCGATGGGCACGGAGGAGCAGCCGCGCGCCTTCCCCCGGCGGGACGCCGAGGGACGCATCCTCACCCTCGGTGACCTGCTCGGCGTGACGCTCGCCGGCCTGGTGATCGGGGTGCTGGCGCTGCTGCTCTTCGAGTGGGCGTTCGCCGCGGTGGGCGCCGGCGGGTTCGGGCGGACCAACGGCTGGCTGGCGGTGATCCTGCCGCTCTGGCTGTTCTGGGACGACTTCCGGGCCTGGGAGTTCGGCGCCGCCCGGGTGCTGGCCGCGCTGGTCGGCATCGGGGTCGGCGTCCTGGCCGGGCTGCTGACCGCCGGCCTGGCCGCGGGGCTGCCGCCGCTGTTCACCGGCGCGCTGGCCGCGGCGGTGTTCACCGTGGTCTACGCGGTCATCTGGTTTCATGGCGTGCACTGGCTGGCCCGGCGTACGGGCTGAGGCGCGGAGAGAGTGGGAATTCGGGCATGAGCGCGGCGGTCAAGTACACGCTGGGCCGGGTGGGGCTGTTCGTCGGCGTGCTGGCGGCCCTCTGGTTCGTCGAGATGAACATGTTCCTCCGGCTGATGCTGGCGCTGGTCGCCTCCGCCGCGCTGTCGTTCTTCCTGCTCAAGGGCTGGCGGGACGAGATGGCCGGGGAGATGGCCGAGGCGGCCGAGCGGCGTCGCGCGGAGAAGGACCGGCTGCGTTCCGCGCTGGCCGGTGACGACCAGGGCGGGCCGGAGGGCGAGCGCCGGGAGGGCTGAGCCCGAAACGGGGCAGCGGGTGGTCGTCCCGGCCGCTAGGGTCACCCGCCGTGAGTTTCCTGAACAAGATCGACGGATGGCGGACCAAGGTGTTCGTCTGGTTCGGCCTGCCGGTCATCGCGGCCATCGGGCTGATGATGGGTGCCACCGACCTCGTCCCCACCTGGCAGGCGAAGAACGGCGGCGGCACGGCGGGCACGTTCACCGCGGTGCACGAGGACTGCGGCCGGCGCAACTGCGAGTGGCGCGGCACCTTCGCCGCCGACCAGGGCGGCGGCCGGCGCGCCGACGTCATCCTCTACGACGCGCCGGACGGTCTCGCCGTGGGCGGCACCGCACCGGCCCGGGACACCGGGGCGCGGGCCGGCGTCTTCTCCACCACCGGCGGGTCCACCTGGCTGCTGGTGACCGGGCTGACCCTGGCCGGCGTGGCGGCGCTGGTGGCCTGGGTGGTGATCATCGTCCGGAAGGTCCGCGGTCGCCGGTCGAAGCCCGTGGCCCCGCCCGTCTCGTTCGCCCCGTCCCGGTAGTCCGGAGGTCCGGGCCCGGCGCGGACTCCGCGCCGGGCCCGGGCCGGTCACCAGTTGGTCGAGCCCGGGACCACCGGCCACCGCCGGTCCGTCGGCTTGATGAGGTACGCGATGCCGCCGGAGCCGGAGGCGACCGTGCCGTTGGCCCGGTACCGCTTGGTCCGCAGCCAGATCTGCTCGAACTGCTCGCGCTCGTAGACGTTGCGGACCGCGTCGTTCGACGACGACGCGGGGTCGTTGACGATCACGTCACCGTCGGCGGTGAAGCCGACGATCACGAACAGGTGCCCGGAGGTGCCGTAGTTGGCCCCGTCCAGTTCCTCGGCCAGGAACGACTGCGACGTGACCACCGGGATGCCGGCCTTGATGAACCGCTCCGCCTCGTCCAGCGAGTGCAGTCGGGTGACGCGCGCCTCCAGGCCCGGGAAGCCGGCCGCGTACGCGGTGTTGAACGGCCAGTTGCCGGCGCCGTCGTACTCGTGGTCGTAGGTCATCCGGGCGGCGTGGTCGACGGTCGGGTCGGCGTAGGACGGGTCGACCCAGGCGGTGTCCTCGGCCGAGGGCTTGCGGCCCCAGTACTCGACCACCATCTCGGTGGAGGTGGGGGAGCACCAGGCCTCGCCGCCGCCGTCGTACTCGGGGTACTCGCCGATGTGGACGTTCTGGGAGTAGCGGGGCACGGCCAGCTCGGTGCCCCAGGCGATGTGGCCCCGGCTCGGCGTGACGGTGAACCGGTCCGGCACGTTCGAGGCCATCGCGCCGAGCATCCGCACCTGCGGCGCGGCGGCCTGGCCGGGTGCGCGGTAGAGCGTCAGCCGGAGCTGGTACGAGCGCAGCAGCACCCCGGCCGCCGCGTCGTCGATGGAGAACGTGTCGGTCCAGATGCTGGAGAACGGGTCGCCCTGGCCGTCCAGGGTGGACCGTTTGATGTCCTGGTCGCCGGAGGCCCAGCGGCCCATCACGTACCACGGGGTGTGCTCCCCGGTGGTGTAGGTGCCGTTCAGCTCGATCTGGATCCAGGTGCCGGCGGGGGTGCTGGCGTTCCAGGACGCGACCAGTTCGGTGGCGTCGAACCCGATCCGCCGCTCGGGCGAGGTCCAGGTCGCGTACTCCCAGGTGCGGGTGGTGCCGGTGTGCTCGTCGGTGAACTCGGTGGTGCCGGCCGGCCGGCCGATGGTCAGCGCGGGGTGCCGGCCGGGTACGGCGCGGGTGCCCTGGTGCGAGCCGCCGCGCCAGTCGGGGTAGCGGGAGAACTCCTGGAAGGTGATCTGTTCGTCGTGCGTGACGCCCGGCCGGGGGCCGTGCGCCTGGGCGGGTGCGGTGGTGCCGAGGAGGGTGAGCGCGGTCAGACCGGCGAGGGCGACCGTACGCAGGGGTCTTCCGAACATGGCAGCTCCACGGGGAAACGGCATCGTTGCCGTTCACTGTCGCGCTTGGCGGGAAGTTTCGCCAGAGGTTCAGGCATGGAAAATGATTGCCGACATGAGGATCCGGTCGGGATGGATCCCGAGAAAGATGAATGTTGATATGACCATGTGACTCCTGGTGAAGTGTGCGGACAACGGGATCTCCCGTACCCCGAGGAGGTTGTCCATGGCCCTCCGCACGCTCCCGACCCGCCGGCGGCTGGCGCTCGTCGCCGCCGTCGGCCTGACCCTCGTCGTCGGCGCCGCCGGCCCGGCCGGCGCCCGCCCCACCCCGGACCGGGCCGGTGAGCCGGCCGCCGTCGCCTACCGGGTGCTCGGCCCACGGACCGTCGCCGACCGCACCGCGGTCGCCCGCACCGGCGCCGCGATCGACTACTCCGAACACGGTGTGTTGCACGTCACGGCGACCACCGCCGAGGCCGCCGCCATCAACCGGCTCGGCTTCCGGCTGGAGAAGGACGTCGCCCCGGCGCCCGCCGGCGGCGCGACCGCCTACGCCTTCCCACCTGCCGACTCGAACTACCACGACTACGCCGAGCTGACCACGGTGGTGAACAAGGTGGTCGCCGACCACCCGACGATCGCCCGCAAGCTCAGCATCGGCACGTCCTACCAGGGCCGGGACCTGATGGCCGTGAAGATCTCCGACAACGTCGGCACGGACGAGAACGAGCCGGAGATCCTGTTCAACGCGCAGCAGCACGCCCGCGAGCACCTGACCGTCGAGATGGCGATCTACCTGCTCAACCTCTTCACCGACAACTACGGCAGCGACTCCCGGATCACCAACATCGTCAACTCCCGGGAGATCTGGATCGTGCCGACGGTCAACCCCGACGGCAGCGAGTACGACATCGCCACCGGCTCCTACCGCTCCTGGCGGAAGAACCGGCAACCCAACAGCGGCTCGTCGTACGTCGGCACCGACCTGAACCGCAACTGGAGCTACCAGTGGGGCTGCTGCGGCGGCTCGTCCGGCACCAAGTCGTCGGAGACCTACCGCGGCCCGTCCGCCTTCTCCGCCCCGGAGACCACCGCGCTGCGCAACTTCGTCAACAGCCGGGTCGTCGGCGGGGTGCAGCAGATCAAGGCGAACATCGACTTCCACACCTATTCCCAGCTGGTGCTCTGGCCGTACGGCTACACGTACAGCAACACCGCGACCGGGATGACCGCCGACCAGTACAACACCTTCGCCACCATCGGCCAGCAGATGGCGGCGACCAACGGCTACACACCCGAACAGTCCAGCGACCTCTACATCGCCGACGGCACCAGCATCGACTGGATGTGGGGCGCCCACAAGATCTGGGCGTACACCTTCGAGATGTACCCCGGCTCGGCCTCCGGCGGCGGCTTCTACCCGCCCGACGAGGTGATCCCGGCGCAGACCTCGCGCAACCGGGACGCCGTGCTCATGCTGTCCGAGTACGCCGACTGCCCGTACCGGGCGATCGGCAAGCAGAGCCAGTACTGCTGACCTCACCACCGGGGTGGGGACCCCGGTTCCACCCCCACCGGGGTCCCCACCCACCCTCCCGTCCGGACGATCTCCGCTGGTCGTGCGCTACCGTGGCACCGACCGTGCCACAGCGAAGCCGGTGCGAAACCGGCGCTGTCCCGCAACTGTGATGCCCCGTACGCGCGGCGTCGGCCTCCCGCCGACGCCGACGGACGTGGGACGAGCCAGGTCGCCTGCGGCCGGTCGCGACACGCGCTCTCGAGGAAGGGCGCCTCGCGGACGGGCCTTTCCACCTGTCGGCGAAGCACCACGCTCCTCGACCGACAGGAGGATCGATGACCCCACGTACCCCTCGGCTCTTCGCCGCCGCGCTCGCGGCCGGCGTGCTGCTTCTCGGCGGCTGCGCCGAGAAGACCTCGCCCGACACCCCCGCCGCCGGCGCGTCCGGAGGCTCGTTTCCCGCCAGCGTGGGCAACCTGACGCTGGAGAAGCGCCCCGAGAAGATCGTCTCGCTGTCGCCGACCTCGACCGAGATGCTCTTCGCCATCGGCGCCGGCAAGCAGGTCGCCGCCGTCGACGACCAGTCGAACTACCCCGCGGACGCCCCCAAGAGCGACCTCTCCGGCTACCAGCCGAACGCCGAGGCCATCGCCGCGAAGAGCCCCGACCTGGTGGTGATCGCCAACGACACCAACAAGATCGCCAGCCAGCTCGTCGCGCTGAAGATCCCGGTCCTGCTCGCCCCGGCCGCGGCCACGCTCGACGACACCTACCGGCAGCTCACCGACCTGGGCAAGCTCACCGGCCACCCGGCCGAGGCGGACGCCGTGGTGGGCAAGATGAAGGACGACATCACGGCGCTCACCAAGGACCTGCCCAAGCGCGCCGAGAAGCTCACCTACTACCACGAGCTGGGCCCGGAGCTGTACAGCGTGACCAGCAAGACCTTCGTCGGCACCGTCTACTCGCTCGCCGGGCTGGAGAACATCGCCGACCCGGCCGACGCCGGCGGCAAGAGCGGCGGCTACCCGCAGCTCTCCCAGGAGGTCATCGTCAAGGCCAACCCCGACTTCGTCTTCCTGGCCGACACCAAGTGCTGCCAGCAGAGCGCGGACACGGTCAAGGCGCGCAGCGGCTGGGCCGGCGTCACCGCCGTCAAGAACAACCAGGTCGTGGCGCTGGACGACGACATCGCCTCGCGCTGGGGTCCCCGCGTGGTCGACCTGCTCCGGACGATCGTCGACGCCACCGCCAAGGTCCCGGCCTGACCGTGGCCGTACGACCGGTGGACTCCGTGCCGGCCGGGACGCCCGACGCGTCCCGGCCGGCCGGCCGGCTGCCCCGCCCCCGCCGCGGCCCGGCCGGAGCCGACGCCCCGGCCCGCCCCGCCGGGCTGCGCACCCGCTGGCTGCTCGCCGGCCTGGCGGCGGTGCTGGTCGCGCTGGTGGCCGGCGTCTCGTTCGGGCCGGTCAGCCTGCCGCCCGGCAGCGTCGCGGCCGAACTGCTCAACCTGCTGCCCGGGGTGCACCTGGACAGCGGGCTCACCGAGCGGGAGATCGCCATCGTCACCGAGCTGCGGCTGCCCCGGGTGGTGCTCGGCCTGCTCGTCGGCGCGCTGCTCGCCCTGGCCGGCGGCTGCTACCAGGGCGTCTTCCGCAACCCGCTGGCCGACCCGTACCTGCTCGGCGTCGCCGCCGGGGCGGGGCTCGCGGTCACCGCCGCGATCGTGCTGGGCGCCGGGGCCGGCGGGGCGCTCACCGGGCTGCCCGTGACCATCCCGCTCGCCGCGTTCGTCGGCTCGCTCGGCGCGGTCGCGATGACGTACCTGCTCGGCGCCGCCGGCGGCCGGGACCGGTCACCGGCCACGCTGATCCTGGCCGGGGTGGCGGTGTCGGCGTTCCTGGCCGCCGGCCAGACCTACCTGTTGCAGACGCACTCCGACAGCCTCCAGCAGGTCTACTCCTGGCTCCTCGGCCGGCTCTCCACCGCCGGCTGGCACGACGTGCTGCTGGTTCTGCCCTACTTCCTGCTCACCGCCGTGGTGGTGCTGGCACACCGGCGTGAGCTGGACGTGCTCGCCCTCGGCGACGACGAGGCCACCAGCCTCGGGCTGCACCCGCAGCGCTCCCGCTACCTGCTGATCGCCGCCGCCTCGCTGGGCACCGCCGCCGCGGTCTCCGCCTCCGGCCTGATCGGCTTCGTCGGCATCATCGTGCCGCACACCGTCCGGCTGCTCGCCGGCTCCAGCCACCGGGTGATCCTGCCGCTGTCGATGCTCTTCGGCGGCGCGTTCCTGGCGCTGACCGACGTGGTCGCCCGGACCGCCGCGGCCCCCGCCGAGATCCCCATCGGGGTGGTCACCGCGCTGCTCGGCGGCCCGTTCTTCGTGCTGATCCTGCGTACCGCCCGCGGGGTGCGCGCGTGAGCGCGAGGAGTGAGCCGGGGTTGCGAGCCCCGCAGTCGCGAGCCGGGAGGATCGCGTGAGCGCGAGGAGTGAGCCGGGGTTGCGAGCCCCGCAGTCGCGAGCCGGGAGGATCGCGTGAGCGCGAGGAGTGAGCCGGGGTTGCGAGCCCCGCAGTCGCGAGCCGGGAGGATCGCGTGAGCGCCGCCGT
Organism: Micromonospora sp. WMMC241; assembly: GCF_027460165.1. Classification (NCBI taxonomy): domain Bacteria; kingdom Bacillati; phylum Actinomycetota; class Actinomycetes; order Micromonosporales; family Micromonosporaceae; genus Micromonospora; species Micromonospora sp. WMMC241. The sequence continues at coordinate 6,193,176 of NZ_JAPZBF010000001.1, read as the reverse complement.
CGACGTCCGGGACCTGCGGGTCGAGTTGGGTGGCAACCCGGTCCTGGCCGGCGTCGACCTGACCGTCGCGGTCGGCGAGTGGGTCACCGTCATCGGCCCCAACGGCGCCGGCAAGTCCACCCTGCTGCGCGCCGTCGGCGGCCTGCTGCCCGCGCCGGACGCCGTCGCCCTCTTCGGTACGCCGATCCGCGCGCTGCGCCGCCGTGACCGGGCCCGGGTGGTCGCCACCGTGGCGCAGTCGCCGGTGGTGCCGGCCGGCATGGCGGTCTTCGACTACGTCCTGCTGGGACGCACCCCCTACATGCCGCCGCTGGGCCGGGAGTCCGCCGCCGACGTGACCGCCGTGCACGAGGTGCTGGACCGGCTCGACCTGGGCGGGTTCGGCCGCCGCGAGCTGGCCACCCTCTCCGGCGGGGAGCGGCAGCGGGTGTTCCTGGCCCGGGCGCTGGCCCAGGGCGCCACCCTGCTGCTGCTCGACGAGCCGACCAGCGCGCTGGACATCGGGCACCAGCAGGAGGTGTTGGAGCTGGTCGACCAGCTCCGCCGCGAGCACGAGCTGACGGTGCTCGCCACCATGCACGACCTCTCCATCGCCGGCGAGTACGCGGACCGCCTGGTGCTGCTCGCCGACGGCCGGGTGGCCGCCGCCGGCCCGCCCGCCGAGGTGCTCACCGAGGAGTTGCTGGCCCGCCACTACCGGGCCCACGTCCGGGTGATCCCCGGCCCGCACGGCCCGCACGTGGTCCCCCTCCGTCGCGGGTAAGGAGGGGCCCCCTGTTAACAGGTGGTGTTAAGAGGGGCCCCCGCCTCTACCGAATGCGTTAAGAGGGGGCCCTTCCTTACACCCTCAGCGGAGGGTGGAGACGGAGAAGAGGGCGCCCTGGGGGTCGCGGAGGGCCGCCGAGCGCCCGGCCGGATTGTCCCGGGGCGGCACGAGGATGGTCCCGCCCAGCTCGGCGGCCCGCGCCGCGGTGGCGTCGGCGTCCTCCACCGCGAAGTAGACCGTCCAGTACGCCGGCAGGTCCGCCGGCAGCGGCTCGGCCGCCGGCACCATGCCGGCGACGATGCGGGCGCCGCAGCGCCACCCGACGTAGGGGACCGATCCGGCCGGCCGCTCCTCGGCGTGCCAGCCGAAGACCAGCGCGTAGAACTCCCGCGCCCCCTCCGGGTCGGGGGTGACCAGCTCGTTCCAGCACATCGCGCCCGGCGCGTTGAACAGTTCCGCGCCGCGCATCGCCATCGGCTGCCAGACGCTGAACACCGCGCCGGCCGGGTCGGCGAGCACCGCCATCCGACCCTGCCCGCTGACGTCGAACGGCGACACCAGCACCTGCCCACCGGCGGCCTCCACCCGGGTGGCGACCAGGTCGGCGTCGTCGGTCGCCACGTACGTGGACCAGATCGGCACCTGGTCCGGAGTGGCCGGCGGGCCCGCTCCGGCGACCGCCCGGCCGTCCTTGCAGAAGACGGTGTAGCCGCCGGCGTCCGGCACGGTGGAGACCCGCCCGGTCCAGCCGAACAGCTCCGGATAGAAGCGTTTCGCGTCCTCCAGGCCGGGGGTGGCCAGGTCGGTCCAGCAGGGTGTGCCGGGCTCGACGCCGTTCACGGTGACCCCTCTCGCCGGGAGCGGACCCGCTGGCCCGCCCTGCCGGCATCGTGGCACCGCCGGGTCGGCCACCGGGCCGGAACCGGACAAAAGGTCAGCTGAAGCGGCGCCCCTCGTCCCGCCGGTAGGCCCAACCCGCGACCCCGGCGAGCACCAGCACCCAGACCACCAGCATCACCAGCGCCTTCGGGTCGGGCTCCCAGCCGGCGACCGCCGCCCACATCAGCTCCACGGCGCCCCGCGTCGGCAGGTAGGGCGCGATCACCCGGACGAAGCCGGGCGCGTTGTCCGGCCGGGAGAGCAGGCCGCCGCCGAACGCCAGCGGGAAGAAGAGCACCTGCGCCACCACGATCGCCGCCTTGCTCGGCAGCGAATAGCCGATCGCGAGGCCGAGCAGGGTGAACGGCACCGAGATCACGGCGACCGCGACGAGCCCGAGCAGGAACCGCGCCGGGGTCACCCGGGCCGCGGTGGCCACCGCGGCGATCACCACCACCGGCACCATCGACAGGTACGTCAGCACCAGGCCGGCCAGGATCCGCCCGGCCAGTCGCGGCGCCGGCCCGGCCGGCAAGGTCCGGGTGTACGGGTTCCAGGGCTGGTCGCGATCCTCGGCGACGCCCACGCCGTACTGGAAGATGTTGGCGCTCATGGTCGCGAACGTGACCATCGCGGCGGTGGCGTAGGTGGCGCCGGCGGGGTCGTCCCCGGCGAACGGCACCACGAAGAAGAGCATCGCGGCGGCGGGGAAGAACGCGCTGCCGACCACCGCCACCGGGATCCGGACGATCTCCAGGAGCTGGTAGCGGGCGTGGACGAGGGCGAGCGGCACGGCGGTCTCCTAGGCGGGGGTGGGCGCGGGCCGGTCGCCGGCCGTGATGGCGAGGAACGCCTCCTCCAGCGAGGTGGGGCGCACCTCCAGGTCCTGGAACGCCGCCCCGGTGGCGACCAGGTCGCGGACGAGCTGGTCGGCGTCGGTGGTGAGCAGGTGGAACCGCCCGTCCACGCGTTCGGTGGCGACCACCCCGGGCAGCGCCGGCAGGTCGTCGGCGACCAGGCTGACCCGGCGTACGCCGACGATGCCGCGGATCGCCGCCACCGAGTCGTCGGCGAGCACCCGACCGTGGCCGATCACCACGACCCGCTGGGCCAGCGCCTCCACCTCTTCCAGGTAGTGGCTGCTCAGCAGCACGGTGCCCCCTTCGGCGTGGAAGCCGCGGATCGACTCCCAGAGCGCGTGCCGGGCCTCCACGTCCAGCCCGGTGGTGGGTTCGTCGAGCAGCACCAGCCGGGGCCGGCCGACGAACGCCAGTGCCACCGCGAGCCGGCGGCGTTGCCCGCCGGAGAGGCCGCCGGTCTGCCGGCGGACCTGGTCGGTGAGGCCGAAGCGGTCGAGCAGCTCGCCCCGGGGCACCGGGTCGGGATAGTGGGCGGAGACGAAGTCGACCACCTCGCCGACGCGCAGCGTGCCGGGCAGCCCGGTCTCCTGCGGGGTCACCCCGAGCTGCCGCCGGCTGGCCGGGTCGCGCGGGTCGCCGCCGAGCAGCTCGACCCGGCCGGCGGTCGGGCGGCGCAGCCCCACCAGCAGGTTCATCAGCGTGCTCTTGCCGGCGCCGTTCGGGCCGAGCAGGCCGACCAGCTCCCCGGCCCGGACGGTCAGGTCGACCCGGTCCAGGGCCAGCACCTCGCCGTAGCGGCGGCTGACCTGTTCGGCGCGGGCCAGGATCATGGTGGCTCCTCGGGCGGCGGGGGTGTCTCCCCTGTCTACCGTGCCGTCGCCACTCGCACCGCCCCCTGCCGGGGTGCGCGCATCACCTAGTCTGTGGACGCCGTCGACGACGGCGGTAGTTTCCGACCGGACACTGGGGAGGGTCCGTGACCAGTCCGAGCAGGAATCTCGACGTCCAGCCGGAGGCGTTGACGGCGTTCGCCGCCGCCTCGCGGGACCGGGCCACCCGCTTCCGCGAGCTGCACCGGGTGTTCCGCGACGGGCACGTGGCCCGGCACTCCTTCGGCGTGATGCCCGCGTCGTTCAGCCTCGCCGCCGCGTACGCGGAGCAGTTCGAGGCCTGCCTGCAAGGGCTGGAGGAGGGCGCGGAGGTGATGGCCGACATCGCCGAGGGGATGACCGACACCGCCGACGCCTACACCGGCACCGACGTGGCGACCACCGACATGTTCACGCCGGGCGCCTGAGGGGGCACCGATGAGCACCGAGGCGCTTCAGCGCAACAAGACCTACTTCGAGCAGATCGTGTCGGGCACGCCCGACCCCTTCAAGCCGCTCTCCAACGCGGTGCTCTGGCCGTTCGAGCAGTTGCTGGAACTGGTCGCCGGTGAGCCGGACGACCTGATGCAGGCCGCTCAACTGGCGCTGACCACCGGCGAGGCGGTCCGGCAGATCGCCGGCGACCAGGTCGCCGACCGGGCCCGGCTGCGTGGTGCCTGGGACGGCGACGCGGCGGAGAAGTTCCACGCCTCGATGGAGTCCGTCGAGGAGGCGATCGAGGAGCTGGCCAAGGGGCTGGACGGCACCAAGGAGGTGCTCGTCGACGCCGCGAACGCGGCGGTCGACGCGTTCAACCTGCTGGTCGAGCTGATCCTGGAGTTCCTGCTCTGGTTCCTGACCGAGGTGATCATCGCCGCGGTGGCGGCCGCGCTCAGTGCCGGCGTGACCCTGGCGGCCACCGTGGTGCGGGTGTTGGCCCGGCTGGCCACCACGGTCGGTCGCATGGTCAAGATCGTGGCGCGGTTCGCGGAGATCCTCACCAAGCTGGTGACCAAGCTGGAGAAGGTCGCCGAGCTGCTCACCCGCTACCGCAAGCTGGTGATGGAGCTGCGCAAGGCCAAGAAGGCGTACAAGGCGTGGAACAAGTCCGGCTACACGAAGGAGGCGTTCGCGTTCAAGATGAAACGGACCGCCATCCTGTTCCCCGGGAAGTTCGCCATCAACCAGGCGTCCCCGGTGAACATCCCGGGCATCGGCGGGGCCCTGCTCGACACCGGCGTCGGCCTGCATGACGTCTCCGACGGTCACAAGGATCGCAACTACCTGGTGGACGGCACCTACCGCGAGGATCTCGGCCCCTACACCAGGGGCGTGCAGAACGTGTTCGACTCGATCGTGAACTGAGAGGCAGCCATGACGTTCCCGGCCCTGGACCGGATCGAGGCGCTGGCCCGCAACCTGGACGGGTGGCAGCGTGAGCTCGGCGCGCGGATGGCCGAGCTGGAGCAGAGCAGCGCCGAGGGCGCGAGCGACTCCGGCCTGGTCACCGTCGTGGCCGCCGCCGACGGCAGGATCCTCTCCACCGAGATCAACGCGCGGGCCATGCGGTTCGACTCCTACACGCTGGCCGAGGAGTTCACCGCCGCGGCCAACCGGGCCCAGGAAGCCGCAGCCGCCCGGGTGCGCGAGATCGTCGGCGAGGTGATGGGCAACGCCCCGGCCGCGGAGCGCCGTGCCGACGACGGCTACGGCCACGACCGATACTGAGCCGATGGACGAGTCCAGATACCGCGAGGCGATCGGCCGGCTCGTCGAGCCGGGCGAGCGCGTGCTGGCCCAGGCCAAGGCCGACGTCGGCGGCGGCCTCACCCCGCCACCGCCGCCCGAGCCGGAGCCGGCCGCCGGGCCGGGCCGGCGGACCGTCGGCTCGGTGCTGCTGAACGTGCTCCTGCCGCTGGCCACCTGGGAGCGGGGTGACCGGTTCGTCGACCTGGTGGGCTGGGGGATCGCCGGTCGCGGCGCGTCCGGCTCGGCCGCGTCCCGGCTGCACCGGGCACTGACCCCACCCGGGGCCGACCTCAAGGTCCGGGAGACCCTGCTCGCGGTGACCGACCGCCGGCTGCTGGTCTGCCGCACCGGCGGTGTCACGCTGCTGGCCGGGCGGGACGCCGAGGAACGGGCGCTGGCCGAGACCGAGGTGGTCTGGTCGGCGTCCCGGGCGGACGTCGCCTCCGCCCGGGTCGGCTGGCACCGGCTCAACCCGAAGCGGCTCCGGATCGACTTCACCGACGGGTCCTGGCTCGCCTTCACCGTGCCGATCGCCGAGTCGGGCGCGCCGCTGCGCGCCGTCGCCGCCGCGCTCGCGGCCTGACCGACGCCGGCCGGCCCGCACCGTCGCTCGCCCCGCGCCGCGCCGCGTCCGCCGGGCCTGACCGACGCCGGCCGGCCCGCACCGTCGCTCGCCCGGCGCCGCGCCGCGTCCGCCGGGCCTGATCGACGCCGGGCCGGTCAGCCGGCCAGCGGCGCGGGCAGCGGGTCGCGGTGCAGCACCGCCAGCCGGGAGACCGCCCGGGTCAGCACCACGTAGAGGCGGTGCAGGCCGCGCGGCTCGGCGGCCACGATCGCGGCCGGCTCGACGACCACCACGTGGTCGTACTCCAGGCCCTTGACCAGCGTCGCCGGCACCACCGTGACCCGCGCCGCGGCCTCGACGTCGTCGACGGTCGCGGTCGCCACGCCCGCGTCGGCGAGCGCCGCGCGGAGCCGCTCCACCGCGTCGTCGGCCGCGATCACCCCGACCGAGCCGTCGTACGCCAGCGCCGCCCGCACCTCGGCCACCGTCGCGGCCGTCAGGTCCTCGGCGGTACGCACGTCGAGCGACCCGTCGTGGCGCAACGACCGCGCCGCCGGCACGTCGACGGCGAGCGCGGGCAGCAGCCGGTTCGCGAACGCCACCACGGCGGCCGGCACCCGGAAGCCGACGCTCAGCGGCACCACCGCGGCGTCCGGCTTGCCCAGATGGGTCAGGGACTCGCGCCAGTCGGTCGCCGCCCAGGGCGAGGTGCCCTGGGCCAGGTCGCCGAGGAGCGTGATCGAGCCGTGCTCGCTGCGGCGGGCGATGGCCCGGCACTGCATCGGGGAGAGGTCCTGTGCCTCGTCGACCACCACGTGGCCGAAGCCGCCGGCCCGTTCCAGCAGCCCGGCGACCTCGTCGACGAGGACGGCGTCCGCGGCGGTCCAGCGGGTCGCCTTCGGGGTACGCCCGACCTTGCCGGCCCGGAACAGCTCCTGCTCCTCGACGGTGAGCAGCCCGTCGGCCGCCGCCGCGAGCGCGTCGGTGTCGGTGCGCAGGAGGTGCACCAGGCCGTCCGGGGTGAGCGCCGGCCAGACCGTGTCGAGCAGGTCGGTGACCGGCTTGATCCGGCTCATCCGGCGCAGCCAGGCGTCGGAGGGCGACTCGGCGCGGCGGGCCTCGGCCTGGCGTTGCAGCAGCCCCACCACCCGGGCCCGGACCCGGTCCCGGCCGGTGGCGTACGGCAGCCCTTCCGCGCGCGTCTCGGCGACCACCCGGTGCAGCGGGTCGAGGCCGATCCGCCAGCGGAACGAGCCGTCCGACACCATGATCGGCTCGGTCGGCGTACCGATGTGGGCGTCGACGGCGCGGCGCAGCACCTCGGCCATCCGGATGTCGTGCTTGAGCGCGGCGGCGGCCGGCTCGTCGACGGCGCGGACCGGCACCCGGGCGACCAGGTCCTCCACCGTCGCCTGCTCGACCTCGACCTCGCCGAGCGCCGGTAGCACCGCCGCGATGTACGACAGGAACGCGCGGTTCGGCCCGACGATCAGCACGCCGGACCGGCGCAGCCGTTCGCGGTGCAGGTAAAGCAGGTAGGCGGCGCGGTGCAGCCCGACCGCCGTCTTGCCGGTGCCCGGCGCGCCCTGGACGCAGATCGAGTCGGCCAGGTCGGCCCGGACCAGTTCGTCCTGCTCGGGCTGGATGGTGGCGACGATGTCCCGCATCGGGCCGACGCGGGGGCGTTCGATCTCGGCGGTGAGGATCCGGCTGGCCCTGCCGAGTTCCTCGCCCCGGTCGAGGTGTTCGTCCTCGAAGCTGGTCAGCACGCCGGAGCTGAACCCGAACCGCCGCCGGGTCCGGACGCTCTGCGGGTCCTTGACGCTGGCCTGGTAGAACTTGCGCGAGATGGGCGCCCGCCAGTCCAGCACCATCGGCTCGCCGGCCACGTCGGTGACGTGCCGCCGGCCCACGTGGAACTTCTCCTCGTCGATGTCGAGCCGGCCGAAGAAGAGCGGGGTGTCGGGGCTGTCCGCCAGCTCGGCGATCCGTCGGGCCAGGTGCCGCCCGAGCGTCTCCGCCGCGTACGCGTCGCCGGCGACCTGATCCCCGGTCGAGAACAGGTTCTCGGCGTGCTCCCGCATCCGCCGGAGCGCTTCGCGGGAGGCTTCCAGATGCACTCGCTCAGCGGCGAGCTCGTCTTCCAGTGCGGGCACGTGGATTTCCTTCAGGGAATCTCAGCTGCTGCTCGCTCGCGTATCCGGGAGCAACCCGGCGCGTCGGGACGTCCGCTGCGGTGCCTGTCTCACCTCGGCCGTCAAGCGGCCCACCACTTTACGCACCGGCGCGGGCGGGCTCCACCGAATTCACGGGAACGGGCACCGGGAGCGTATGACAGCGCCCCCGGTGCCCGGCTGACAGTGCTGGTCAGATCACCTTGACCTTGGTGCTGACCGCGGTCTGGTAGAAGTCGGGCTGGCTGGCGAAGCGCGCCCGCCAGAACCCGGACTGCGCGGACGGGATGGTGGCGTTGAACTCGTACCTCCAGTCGGTCTCGACCACGCGGACGGTCGTCCAGGGTGCCTTGCCGTCGGGCGAGTACTGGATGTCGACCATCGCCGTCTGGGGATAGAACGGGCTGAACTCCATGCGCCCGCTGACCGAGACGCCGACGCCGTCGGCGGCGCGGGCGGCGGAGAACGACGAGAACGAGGCCGGCTGGAGCACCGTGATGGTTCCGGTCTGCGCGCTCGGCGAGGCGATGAATGGATCATCCGAACTCACACTGACCCGGTAGAAGCCGGTCCGGTACGGCGCGACCTCGATCTGGTAGCGGCCCTCGGCGTCGGTCGTCGGATAGTCCGACCAGGGGCACGTCGACTCGTCGTAGCAGAACAGCACGCCGAACTGCTTGTTGGCGAAGGGCCGCCAGCCGTCCGGAGCGCGCCAGGTGAGCTGGCCGGTCAGGGTGACCGTCTCGCCGGCCTTGACCTTGGCCCGGCTCGCCGTGACGGTGGCCCGGGCGGAGGCCGGGGAGATGCCGACCGGCAGCTCGGCGGAGTTGCCGCTCAGGTAGCCGATGTGGTCGTTGTCGTAGGAGTAGTAGGCGTAGACGGAGCCGGCGGCGTCGAGGTGCAGCGGCCCCGAGAAGGTGCCGTCGGCAAGCGTGGTGGCCGCGCCGAAGTCGCCGGGATACGACGAGAGGTTGACCGGGAAGCCGGCCAGCGGCTCGATGTGGCCGTCGCCGGGCCAGCGGCCGAGCAGGCGCCCGCTGAGCGTGACCTCGCGTCGGGCGTAGGTCAGGGTCGCCGGCTTGGCCACGACGCGGTCGAACGACGTGGCCACGAAGTAGGCCAGGCTGCCGGCGTCGGTCCGCGACGTGCGCTGCCCGTCGTTGTCGGTGACCTCGATGTCGACCCGGTAGCCGCCCAACTGGGCCAGCTGGAACCGGTCGGTGGTGAACCAGGTGCTCGTGGCACCGTCGCTCGACTCGATCTCGAAGCCGTCGGTGTCGGCGACCTCCTGCTGCGTCGCGTAGGACACGATGTGGGCGCGGATCGAGGCGACGCCGCTGTCGGACGTCACCGAGACCCGCAGGCGGCCCAGGTCGTTGTCGATGCTGTTGGCCCAGTTGACGACGGGTGGATCGGCTGCGAAGGCGGGCACCGAGAGCCCGGTCGCGCCGACTATCGCCGCGGTCGCCGCGACAATTGCCATCCTGAAACGCCGCACAGGTTCCTCCCATGGGTGCAGTCGCGCAGATTTTAGGCTCGGCCGTCGCGTCGCGATGCCCCGTGAACCGGCGCGTGCCGATGGTGCGGCCGAACGGGTGGTCGGCCCCGCCGAACATGCGGCCGGGACGGATCTTCGCCCCCGTCGACCGGCCTTTCGGCCGTCGACGCCACCTCGCCCGCCGGTGGGGCCCGTCCCGCCGGGGAGGTGCGGGCGGCAATCATGGAGGCATGACCGAGGCGCGTTCCGAGAAGCACCGGGTGACGATCAGCGACCCGCAGGTGATGCGGGCCCTGGCCCATCCCGCCCGAATGGCGATCATGGAACATCTCAGCGCGGGGGAGAGTGGTGCGACCGCCACCGAATGCGCCGAGATAGCCGGCCTCTCGCCGAGCGCCACCAGCTACCACCTGCGCGAGTTGGCGAAGTTCGGTCTGGTGCGGGAGGCGGCCGGGCGGGGCGACGCCCGGGAACGGGTGTGGCAGGCGGTCAACCCGTCGTACTCGGTGGAGGCGGGGCCGGACGCCGACCCGGAGACGCACGCCGCCGAGGCGGCCCTGGTGGAGGCGCACCTGGTGCGGGACGCGCAGCGGGTCCGGGACTGGATGCGCCGGGCGCCGGACCAGCCGCGCGAATGGTACGAGGCGACCTGGTTCAGCGACAGCGTGCTGGTGCTGACCGCCGAGGAGTTGGCCGAGCTGAACGAGTCGGTCCGGGCGCTGACGTTGCCGTACCGGCAGCGGGTCCGGACCGATCCGCCGGCGGGCGCGCGCAAGGTGGCGGTGCAGTACCGGGCGATGCCCATCGACTGAGACGGGTTGCGTACGCCTGGTGTGAAGGATTATTTTCGAAGTATGTCCTTCACACCTGGCTCGTCGCGCTGGTCGGACGTCTGGCTCGCCACCACTGCCCGCGGTCTCTCCAGCTGCGGCGACTTCCTCGCCGCCACCGCGTTGACCCTGGCGCTCCAGTCCGCCGGAGCGGGCGGCCTCGCCGTCTCCGGGCTGCTGCTCGCCGCGACGCTGCCGCTTGTCGCGCTCGCCCCGCTGACCGGCCGGCTGGCCGACCGGGTGGACAGCCGGGTGCTGTTGGTCGGCACCGGCCTGGTCCAGGCCGCGATCTGCGTGGCGCTCGCCTATGCGAAGGACCCCGTTCTGGTCGTCGCGCTGGTGGCGCTGCTGGCCACCGGGCTCGCGATCACCCAGCCGGTGCTCGCGGCGCTGGTGCCGGCGATGGTCCGGGCCGAGGACCTGCCCCGGGCCGGCGCGCTCAACCAGACCGCCGGCACGCTGGGCGCGCTGGCCGGGCCCGCGCTGGCCGGGCTGCTCGTCGGGCAGTACGGCACCCGGGTACCGCTGCTCGTCGACGCGGTCAGCTACCTCGCGCTGGTCCTCGCCGCGCTGCTCATCCGTACCCGACGGGGTGGCCGATCCACGGCGGCGGCCGGCGCCGCCGCGGCGCCCACGCCCGGCTGGCGGCTGCGGCGCGACCCGTTGCTGATGGTCATGGTCGGCAGCGTGGCCGCGGTGGTCGGCGCGGTCGGGGCGATCAACGTGATCGAGGTCTTCTTCATCCGGGAGACCCTGCACAGCTCCACCACCGTGTACGGCCTGGTCACCGGCTCCTGGACGCTCGGCATCGTGCTCGGTGCCTGGCTGTTCGCCCGGGTGGCCCGCCGGCTCGCGGACGACGGCGCGCTGCTCGGTGCCGGGCTGGTGCTGCTCGGCGGCTGCTGCCTGGCGGTGCTCGCCTCGGCGGCGGTGCCGTCGGCGTGGATCCTCGTGCCGATCTGGCTGCTCGGTGGCGTGGCCAACGGCGGCAACAACGTCTTCGACAACCTGCTGCTGGCCCGCCGGGTGCCCGACGCGGCCCGAGGCCGGGCGTTCGCGGTCTTCGGCGCGGCGGTGCAGGGCGGCGGGATGGCCGGCTACCTGGTCGGCGGCCTGTTGCTGGAGGTGGCCGAACCCCGGCCGCTGGTCGCCGGCTGCGGCGTGGTCGGCCTGCTGGTCGTGGTGGCACTGGCCTGGCCGGTCCGCCGCGCGGTACGCGCCGAGCGCGCCGCCGTCGCGCCGGCACCCGCCGCGGCGCCGGTCGCCGGGATGAGCGGTTAGGAGGGGGCCCCCTCCTCTACCGGAGGCGTTAAGAAGGGGCCCCTCCTTCCACCCGGTGCGGGATGGACCACTCCGATGGCTCCCTGCGGGGCGGCGCGCCGCCGGCGGGGATACGGTCGGGGCATGGCCGACCGCATCGCCCGCCCCCGGGTGGGGCACATCCAGTTCCTCAACTGCCTGCCCATCTACTGGGGGCTGATGCGGTCCGGCGCGCTGCTCGACGTCGACCTGCACAAGGACTCGCCGGACAAGCTGAGCGCCGACCTGGTCCGCGGCGACCTCGACATCGGCCCGATCACGCTCGTGGAGTTCCTGAAGCACGCCGACGAACTGCTGCTCCTGCCCGACCTGGCGGTCGGCAGCGACGGCCCGGTGCTCTCGGTCAACATGGTCTCCACCCGGCCGCTGGCCGAGCTGGACGGCGCCCGGGTGGCGCTGGGCTCCACCTCACGCACCGGGGTGCTGCTGGCCCAGGTGCTGCTCGCCGAGCGCTACGGGGTGCGCCCGGAATACTTCCGCTGCCCGCCGGACCTGACCCAGATGCTGCTGGAGGCCGAGGCCGGGGTGCTGATCGGCGACGTGGCGCTGCGCGCGCTGTACGAGGCGCCCGGCAAGGGCCTCGCGGTGACCGACCTCGGGCAGGCCTGGCACGAGTGGACCGGGCTGCCGATGGTGTTCGCCGTCTGGGCGGTCCGCCGCGACTTCGCCACCGCCCACCCGGGCCTGGTCAAGGAGGTGCACGAGGCGTTCCTGCGCTCGCGTGACCTGTGCCTGGCCGAGCTGGACCAGGTGGCCGAGGCGGCGGCCCGCTGGGAGCCGTTCGACGCGGCGACGCTGGCGACCTACTTCCGCACGCTCGACTTCTCGCTTGGCGAGCGGCAGGTGGCCGGGCTCCGCGAGTTCGCCCGCCGGGCGGCCGCGTACGGGGAGGTGCCGGCGTTGCCGCCGGGCGGACCGGAGTTCTTCCAGGGCTGAGCGCGCGGAGGCGCGACTCAGTTGGCCGGGCGCATCAGCGCCTCGGTGATCTGCTCGCAGGCCTTCATGCCGTAGTCCCACCCGCCGACGCTGAACGGGCTCTTGACCATCACGCCCATCGTCCAGGTGTCGCCGATCGCCAGGCAGTTGACGTGGTATTCCTTTTCCTTCTGCCGGTCGATCCAGCCATTCTTGATGGCGATCTTCTTCTGCTCGGCGGCCGGGAACGCCTTGCGGATGCCGAAGTCGCCGTCGCCGCGCACCAGCCGCATCTCGTTGAGCAGCCACTTGGTCCACTTCGGCCCGGCCGCCCGCCCGTCGTCGATGCAGAGGCCGAGTCGCGCGGTGTCGCGGGGCGACAGCAGCGTACGGCTCCAGCCGCCGTCGGCGGCGACCTTGCTGTCGGTCAGCTTGCAGATCGAGATCAGCCGCTTGATCGAGGCCGCGCTGCCCACGCTCTCGTAGAACTCCTGGGCCCGGGTGTTGTCGCTGTCGCGGATGATCCGGGTGGCGTCGGCGAGTTTCGCGTCGCTCGGGGTCTTGCCGTCCTCGGCGCTGCGGCGCAGGTAGTCGGCGACCACCCAGGACTTGATCAGGGACGCGGTGGTGCTGGTCTCGCCCATGTTCTTCGAGCCGATGATCTTCCCGGTGCGCTTGTCCAGCACGGACCAGGCGTACCAGCCCTCGAGGTCGAGGTCGTCGAGATCCTGGGCCTGGAACGGCAGCGGCTCCAGGGACCGCGCCGGCGCCGGCGCGGGCCGGGCGTTGCGGTCGGTGGGCTGGGTGGTGGACCGCTCGCCGGCCGGGTCGGGGTGCGACGCGGCGGTCTGCTGCAACGGCGACCCGGGGACCAGCCGCAGCGAGAGGACCAGCAGGCCGACCAGGGCCACGGCCACGGCGGTGAACGCCAGCGGGCGATGGTGGCTGCCGGGCCGACGCCGGGCGCCGGCCATCAGAGCTTCCCGACCGGCTGCTGCGGCACCTTGAGGGCGGCACCCGGTTGCGGGGTGACGAGCTGCGTGGCGACGCTCGCGCAGACCTTCGAGCCGTACGCCAGGCCGGAGGCCATCGGGTAGCGCATCATCACCGCGAGACTCCACTTGTCGGTGACCGCCAGGCAGTTGACGTGCCAGTTGCGATCGTAGAAGAGAGCGGTCCAGCCGTTCTTGATGGCCACCGGGCCCTGGGCCTTGATCGAGGCGGGTAGGCCGTCGACGATGCCCCACTTACCGCCGCCGGACTTCTCCTGCTGGTTCTTGATGCTGCCCCGGACGTTTGCCATCTCGTTCAGCACCCACTTCGTCCACTTGGGCCCGGCGGCCTTGCCGTCGGCGATGCAGTCGCCGAGCCGGACCGCGTCCCGGGGGGACATCTGGGTGAAGCTCCACCAACCCAGGTTCGTGGGCACGGTGCCGGCCTTCGTGTCGGTCAGGCCGCAGATCTTGACGGCCCGCTGGAGCACCGGGTTCAGCTTGTTGCCCGGTTGCTTCTGGTAGGAGCCGCCGGCCGCCCGGTAGACCATGTTGGCGCCGTCGTCGTTGCTGTCCCGGATGGCCACGCTCGCCGCCTTCTTGAGCGCGGCGGTCGGCTCCTCGTCGCCGAGCTGGCGCAGGTAGTCGGAGACGATCCAGGTCTTGAGCATCGACTCGGTGGAGCTGGTCTGGCTCATGTTCTTCGCGCCGGTGACGGCGCCGGTCTTCCGGTCCATCAGCGCCCAGGAGAAGAACTCGCCCTTGAAGTTCACCGAGACCGGGGCGTCGGCCAGCGTCGGGGGCGGCGGCGCGGTGGGGATGGGCGCCGGCACCTGCTCGCCGGCGCCGACGCCGCCGAGGGTGCTGAGGCCGTCTCCGCCGGAGAGCTTCGCGTACGCGGCGGGCACCAGCATGCCGCCGCCGACGAGGACCGCCACGACGGCGAGCACCATGGTCACGCGAGGTCGCATGAGTGGGTGAACTCCAGATGTCTGGCCGGGGGGACCGGCGCTTGCGCATGTCTTCGGCCCCGATCGCCACAAGGCCGGGGGACGGTGGCCTGAGCGGTGGCGATCAACGGCAGCCGATCGGTGTGCCGGGGGAAGTCTACTTCCGGACCGGCCAACCGCCAGATCCCGACACCCGGCGACTCGCCAGGTGGGCGGGACATTGAGCCGCTATGCCGCCCTTAGGGGGTTTCATCTTCGACAAGTGGTCGACGTCACAGCCGTTTGCCCAGGTCAGGGGCGACCACGGCGAGCGCTGGCCCGGTCACCGAAGGTGGTGTCGGAATCCTGTTACACCCTCTGGTGTCATCCGGCGCGAGCTGTAACACTGGCTTCATGTATGGCAATGACTTCGCCCCACCCGAGGACGCTCCGGGCGGCGGCCTGCTCGGCGAGGTGGAAGCCGCGGAGGCGGCGCTGCGCGAGGCGGCGGCGCGGGCCCGTCGCGGCGCCCCCGCGCCGGACGAGGACGTCGAGGCCTACTTCACCGACGTGATCGACGCCGACCAGAAGATCGAACCCCGGGACTGGATGCCCGAGGCGTACCGCAAGACGCTGATCCGGCAGATCGCCCAGCACGCGCACTCCGAGATCATCGGCATGCAGCCGGAGGGGAACTGGATCAGCCGGGCCCCGTCGCTCAAGCGCAAGGCCATCCTGCTGGCCAAGGTGCAGGACGAGGCCGGCCACGGGCTCTACCTCTACGCCGCCGCCGAGACGCTCGGCATCAGCCGGGACGAGCTGGTGGACCTGCTGCTCGACGGCCGGCAGAAGTACAGCTCGATCTTCAACTACCCGACCCTGACCTGGGCCGACGTCGGCGCGATCGGCTGGCTCGTGGACGGCGCGGCGATCGTCAACCAGGTGCCGCTGTGCCGCTGCTCCTACGGCCCGTACGCCCGCGCCATGATCCGGGTCTGCAAGGAGGAGTCGTTCCACCAGCGCCAGGGCTACGAGATCCTGCACACGCTGGCGCACGGCACCGAGGCCCAGAAGGCGATGGCCCAGGACGCGGTCGACCGCTGGTGGTATCCGTCGCTGGCCATGTTCGGCCCCCCGGACGGCGACTCCACGCACAGCGCCCAGTCCATGGCCTGGAAGATCAAGCGTTTCTCCAACGACGAGCTGCGACAGCGTTTCGTCGACATGTGCGTCGGTCAGGCGGAGGTGCTCGGCCTGACCATTCCCGACCCGGACCTGCGCTGGAACGACGAGCGCCAGGCGTACGACTACACCCAGCCCGACTACGCCGAGCTGATGCAGGTGATCAAGGGCAACGGGCCGTGCAACCGGGAGCGGATGACGCACCGGCAGCGGGCCCACGCCGACGGCGCGTGGGTACGGGAGGCCGCCGCGGCGTACGCCGCCAAGCGGGCGGAGCGGAAGGAGCCGGTGGCGGCATGAGCGAACGCACCGAGCGAAGCGAGGGCCGTGAGGCCATGCCCGGTCGGCCCGGCATGAGCGAACGCACCGAGCGAAGCGAGGGCCGTGAGGCCATGCCCGGTCGGCCCGGCATGAGCGGTCAGTCCTCACCCCTGTGGGAGGTCTTCGTGCGGGCCCGGCGCGGCCTGTCGCACACCCACGTCGGCAGCCTGCACGCCCCCGACGCCGAGCTGGCACTGCGCAACGCCCGCGACCTCTACACCCGCCGCCAGGAGGGCGTCTCCATCTGGGTGGTGCCGGCGAGCGCGATCACCGCGTCCAGCCCGGACGAGAAGGACGCCTTCTTCGACCCGGCGGCCGACAAGGTCTACCGCCACCCGACGTTCTACGAGGTGCCGGACGGGGTGTCGCACCTGTGACCACGGTCTTCGACTTCACGCTCGGCCTCGGCGACGACGCGCTGGTCGCGGCGCAGCGGCTCGGCGAGTGGACCACCCGCGCGCCGGAGATGGAGGAGGACATCGCGCTGGCCAACATCGCCCTCGACCAGCTCGGCGCGGCCCGGCTCCTGCTCACGTACGCCGGGGAGCTGGAGGGCGCCGGCCGGGACGAGGACGCCCTCGCCTACCTGCGCGACGACCGCGAGTTCCGCAACTGCCTGCTGGTCGAGCTGCCCAACGGCGACTTCGCGGTGACCATGGCGAAGCTGTTCTTCCTGGCCGCCTGGCAACTGCCGCTCTACACCGCGCTGGCCGGCTGCGCCGACGAGCGGCTGGCCGCCATCGGCGCGAAGGCGCGCAAGGAGTCCGCGTACCACCTGGACCACGCCTCGCTCTGGATGAAGCGCCTCGGCGACGGCACCGACGAGTCGCACCGTCGCGCCCAGGACGCGGTCGACCAGGTGTGGCCGTACGTCCACGAGCTGTTCGTCGCGGCCCCGGCGGCGCCGGCCGACCCGGCCACCCTGCGGGCCGACTTCGACGCCACCGTGGCCGCGGTGCTGGACGAGGCGACGCTGACCCGCCCGGAGACGGGCTGGGCGCCCGGCGGCGGCCGGGACGGCCTGCACACCGAGCACCTGTCCTATCTGCTGGCCGAGATGCAGGTGCTGCACCGCGCCCACCCAGGGGCGACATGGTGACCACGGTGACCGACGCCAGGGCGGCCGTGGCGGCGGTGGTGGACCCGGAGATCCGGGTCATCACCATCGACGAGCTGGGCATCCTGCGCGCGGTCGAGCGGGAGCCGGACACCGGCCGGGTCGTCGTGACCATCACCCCCACCTACACCGGCTGTCCGGCGATGGACGTGATCCGCGCGGACATCCGCCGGGCGCTCGTCGCCGCCGGCCATCCGGACTGCGAGGTCCGCACCGTCTACCACCCGGCCTGGAGCACCGACTGGATCTCCGAGCGGGGCCGGGCCAAGCTGGCCGCCGCCGGCATCGCCCCGCCCGCCCCGCGCGGCGACGACACCGTGGTGCCGTTGACCCTGGCGGTCCGCTGCCCGCGCTGCGGATCCCCGGAGACCACGCAGGTCAGCCGGTTCGGCTCCACCGCGTGCAAGGCGCTGTGGCGCTGCCGCTCCTGTTCCGAACCCTTCGACCACCTGAAGGCGCTGTGACTGTCACCATCACCCGGCCGGTCCGCCGCCGGCCGGTCTTCCACCCGCTGCCCGTCGCGGCCGTCGACCGGCTCACCGACGACTCGGTGTCGATCACCTTCGCGGTGCCCGAGGAGCTGCGGGAGACGTTCGCGTTCCGGGCCGGGCAGCACCTCACGGTCCGCCGCCCGGCCGTCGCGGACGACCCGGAGGCCGAGGAGGCGCGGCGCTCGTACTCGATCAGCTCCACCCCGGACGAGCTGGCCCGGCACGGCCGGCTGCGGATCGGGGTGCGCGAGGTCCCCGGCGGGGCCTTCTCCGCGTACGCCTGCGGCGCGCTGCGCGGGGGCGACACCATCGAGGTGCTGCCGCCGCTCGGGCACTTCACCTCCGCGTTCGACCCGGACCGGGTCCGCCGGTACGGCGCGGTGGTCGCCGGCTCCGGCATCACGCCGGTGCTCGGGCTGGCCGCGACCGCGCTGGCCGTCGAGCCGGAGAGCACCTTCACCCTGGTGTACGGCAACCGCACGGCGAACACGGTGATGTTCGCCGAGGAACTGGCCGACCTGAAGGACCGCTATCCGAGCCGGCTGCACCTGGTGCACGTGCTCTCCCGCGAGATGGGCGAGTCGGCGCTGCTCTCCGGCCGGATCGACGCCGATCGGCTGACCCGGCTGCTCGACACCGTGGTCCCGGGTGACGAGATCGAGGAGTGGTTCCTCTGCGGCCCGTACGGGATGGTGGAGGACGCCAAGGCGGTGCTGGCCGGGCGCGGGGTGCCCGACAAGGCGGTGCACACCGAGCTGTTCCACGTGGACTCGGCGGCGGAGCCGGCCCGGCGCCCGGTCGAACGGCCCGGCGTGGAGTCCGGCACCGAGGTGACGCTGCTGCTGGACGGGCGCTCGTCGCGCTTCACCATGGGCCGCGACGAGCGGGTGCTGGACGCGGCGCTGCGGGTGCGGGGGGAGCTGCCGTACGCCTGCAAGGGCGGGGTCTGCTCGACCTGCCGGGCCCGGGTCACCGACGGTGAGGTGACCATGGCCCGTAACTATGCCCTGGAGCCGGACGAGGTCGCCGCCGGCTACGTGCTGACCTGCCAGTCCAGCCCGGTGACCGACAAGGTGACGGTCGACTACGACGCGTGATGCGGCCGGCGAGCCCATCGGCAGCGGCGCTGAGTCGTACCTTCGGGCCCGCCAAACGTGGCATTGCCTTGTCCGAACGGTTCGGACAGCGGTAACCTTTCAACTGCCAGGGGCATTAGCTCCGTGGAAGTGGACCCGGCAGCCTTCCGGACGGTGGGTGAGCCGGGTCTCGCGCTGTCTCTGGACGTTCAGACCGGTCGCGACTCACTGATCATGCGGCGGATGGAATCCCTCCAGCGTCCGCCCTTGGCCCAGCACCAAGCCACCGCGTCGGGAATCGCCAGCAGGCACTCTTCGTGGGCACGGAGCTGGTCATAGCGAAGCGCGCCATCTACCCCACACTTCCTGACCTGCTCGAAGAGCAGGCGCTGATCAGCTCGGAAGGTCGAGTCGTCACGTTCCAGGACAAGGCGAACGGCCCCGATCTTCGCTGAGTGATCGACCAAAGAGACGAGACAGGCTTCACGAGCGCCTCGCGCGTTGCGGTGCGCCTTCGCGTCGAAGATGACGACGTGGGCGGGTAGCGCGAGAAATCGGTCGATGATCTGACGGCGCCGATCGTCCCTCTCCTTGTGGAAGTGGATGCGACGCTGGCCGGGCAGGATCAGATCACGAGTCACCCGGCGTGCAGCGGCTAGGTCGGCCGCAGGCACGACCACGGCGGCGACGATGAGACCACGTTCCTTGGTCTCATCGACGAAGACGTGCGCGGTCATGGGGCGACGGCCTTTCTCTCGCTGCTTAGGGGGCCGGGTCAGGCGTTGACGATTTCCCTGATGAGGTCGAGCTTCTGTCGGTGGCTCAGCCCAGCGGGGCTCCTCGTACCGATGACCTCGAGTTCCTTCCGGACGTCGCAGTCGTCGGGGTGAAGCACGGCGTCGATCACACGTGCTCGGGGAGTGCTGTCCCGGGAGTAGATCCAGACCGTCTGCCATTGGCGTGGCTCGGTGTTGAGTGCTGCGTCGAGCCTGTCGGCGGGGAAGAAGCCAAGGCCAGTCGCCCGAAGCGTGTCAGCGATCTCGGCGAGAACCCAACGCCCGAGCTTCCTGTAGCCCAACTCGTCCCGCAACTCGCCGAGGGTCGCTTCCGTTAGTCCGCCGTCCGCTTGGCATCGTGCGGCGATACCCGGAGCGGTGTCCGTTTCGCTCATGTCGCGTCCAATGCTGCCGGTGGATGTCAAACAAGATAATGCGTCTGTCTTCTATGTTTTGTCAATCATCAACGAACATTATATTTCGATCTTGAAAATAAATTTCGAGGTAGCGGCGCTGGATCACACAGATGAGACCGGCAGGACGAGCCCCTCCCGAGGCGACGTAGGCTCGGAGGCGTGACGGTGAGCCGGGAGATCGACGACATCCTGCAGCGTGGCGCGGACGGTGGGCGGATCACGCCCGAGGAGGCCCTGCTGCTCTACACCGAGGCGCCCTTCCACGCGCTGGGCGAGGCGGCCGACGCGGTGCGGCGGCGCCGCTACCCGGACAACATCGTCACGTACCTGATCGATCGCAACATCAACTACACGAACGTCTGCGTGACGGCGTGCAAGTTCTGCGCGTTCTACCGGGCCCCCAAGCACGCCGAGGGCTGGACCCACCCGACCGAGGAGATCCTGCGCCGCTGCGGCGAGGCGGTCGAGCTGGGCGCCACCCAGGTCATGCTCCAGGGCGGGCACCACCCCGACTACGGCGTGGACTACTACGAGGAGCTGTTCTCCTCGGTCAAGCAGGCCTACCCGCAGCTCGCCATCCACTCGATCGGCCCGAGCGAGATCCTGCACATGGCGAAGGTCTCCGGCGTGAGCCTCGACGAGGCCATCGCCCGGATCAAGGCCGCCGGGCTGGACTCGATCGCCGGCGCCGGCGCCGAGATGCTGCCGGACCGGCCGCGCAAGGCGATCGCCCCGCTGAAGGAGTCCGGCGCGCGCTGGCTCGAGGTGATGGAGCTGGCGCACCGGCAGGGCCTGGAGTCGACCGCGACCATGATGATGGGCACCGGCGAGACCAACGCCGAGCGGATCGAGCACCTGCGGATGATCCGGGACGTGCAGGACCGCACCGGCGGCTTCCGGGCCTTCATCCCGTGGACCTACCAGCCGGAGAACAACCACCTCAAGGGCCGCACCCAGGCGACCGCGCTGGAATACCTGCGCCTGATCGCGGTGGCCCGGCTCTTCTTCGAGACGGTGCCGCACCTGCAGGCGTCCTGGCTGACCACGGGGAAGGACGTCGGGCAGCTCGCCCTGCACATGGGCGTGGACGACCTCGGCTCGATCATGCTGGAGGAGAACGTCATCTCCTCCGCCGGCGCCCGGCACCGGTCCAACCTGCACGAGCTGATCGGCATGATCCGGTCGGCCGACCGGATCCCGGCCCAGCGGGACACGCTCTACCACCGGCTCGCGGTGCACCACACCCCCGCCGACGACCCGAGCGACGACCGGGTGGTCTCGCACTTCTCGTCGATCGCCCTGCCGGGCGGCGGCGCGGGCCGATCGCTGCCGCTGGTCGAGGTGAACTGAGCGCTCGGCGAGCGTCTCCGCACCGCGTGTGACGGCACGCGGTCGGTCGAACGGCTGATGGTTGCTGAGCTAACGGGTCCTTCCGGCGGGCCGGTCGTCCGGCCGCCGGGAGGGGCGCAGCGGAGCAAGAGCGATCAATTCGGACCACCCTTAAGCGATCCTTAGGTGTGCAGGTGGTGAACGTCCGCCGGATGGGATGGCGGGGAAGATCGTGGACCGCTAATGTCCCCGCCCGTACCCTTTCCTGCACCCCACGGGGGGAACCACTTCCATGCTTATCCGTAGTCGCGTGCTCGCCGGTGCCACCGGTGTCCTCGCCGCCGGCCTCTTCGCCGCGCCGGCGATGGCCGAGCCCAACTCGGCCGACCTCGCCATCGAGGCCACCGGCACCACGATCGCCGTGGGCGCGCCCGGCAAGACCGCCAGCGTCTCCCTGGTGAACAAGAGCAAGGTGGACGCCAAGGGCATCCTCGTCGGGCTGGACATCAGCAAGCTGGACACCGCCAAGGTGGACATCGACGAGTCCGGTTGCAACAAGCGCGAGGACGGCATCATCCTCTGCGGCATCGAGGGCGACGTGCTGAAGGCCGGCGCGGACGTCGACTGGGGCTTCCCGCTGAAGCGCAAGGGCGCCGGGGTCGGCGACGCCGGCGAGATCAGCGCCATCATCCTGCACGACGGCCCGGACCCGGACGAGTCCAACAACGAGGTGACCGTCAAGGTCAAGGTCGAGGGCACCGGCCCGGACCTGACCGTGGTCGCGTCCGACGTGGACAAGGCCGTCAAGGTCGAGGGCAACAAGATCGCGGTGGTCGGTGACCTGCACGCCGGCGAGACCGCCCAGCTCATCTACAGCACCTGGAACCAGGGCGACGCCACCGCGGCCGGCCTGAAGATCGCCGTCAAGCTGCCCAAGGGCGTGACGTTCGCCGAGGCCGAGGAGGGCTGCGTGGACGACGCCGCCAAGTCCTCGCGGGTCTGCACCTACCAGGACCTGGACTTCATCCCGGAGTCGAAGGACAAGCCGGGTGACGACCAGATCGCCGGTGGCCGCTTCTTCCACCTGCTCACCGTCGGCAAGGACGTCAAGGCCGGCAGCCTGAGCGGCGGCAAGGTCACGGTCGAGGCCCTGGGCAGCCAGTCGCTGACCGCCCGGGTCGCGGGCCGCAGCGCCCTGCCGGCGAACGCCGAGGCCGCCGCGCCCGTCGAGGTCGACGCGACCGACAACACCGACGCGTACGCTGTCGTGGTCGCCGCCGCCCAGGGCGGTTCCGGCGGTGGCGACGGTGACGACGACGGTGGCCTGCCGGTCACCGGTCCGCAGGCCGGCCTGCTCGGCGGCGTCGGCGTGGCCGTGCTGGCCGCCGGTGGCGCGCTGTTCATGGCCGCCCGCCGTCGCCGCGTGGTCCTGGTGACCCCGGGTGACGAGAAGTCGACCGTCTGACGGTTGTCCTCCATCGGCCCATGAGGGCCGTTCACATAACGCACCGCGGCAGGGGCGGGATGGGTGACCATCCCGCCCCTGCTGTTCGCCGAGGCAGGTAGGAATCCCATCCGCGCAGCGCTGGCGCTACGCCGCGCCGCTCCGGTACCGTCCGTTCGTTCCGTGCCTGATCGGCACGTCCCTACCCCCGGGGGAACCATGACCAACCGTTACCGATCCACACTGGCGCGTGCCGGCGTGGTGGCCCTTCTCTCCTCCGCCGCGCCGGTCGCGTTCGGGGCGCCGGCCCAGGCGGCCGACCTGGCCGACCTGGTGCTCGCCCCGATCAGCACCAGCGTGGCCAAGGGTGTGACGGCGGCCCAGGCCAAGCCCTTCAAGTTCACCGTCACCAACGTCGGCACCGCCACCGCCAAGGACGTCTACTACCGGGTCAAGGTGGACGGCCTCAAGCCGAAGCGGGTCGGCTACCTGAGGTCGGCCGGCTGCACGGCAGCCTCCGACGCCATCTACAACTGCCCGCTCGGTGACCTGCCCGCCGGCACCAGCGAGGACTTCGGCATCCCGCTGTTCAGCACCGGTGGCAAGGGCGACGGCGGCGTGCTGGCCGTCGGCGTCTACACCGCCACCCCCCAGCCGAACACCGCCGACGACATCGTCGAGGTGCCGATCCAGGTCACCAAGCCGGGCTACGACCTGACCGCCTGGGTGCAGGACATCCAGGACAACGTCGTGGTCAACGGCGCGGTCCAGGACGAGCCGGACCTGAAGCCGGTGCGCCGGGGCAAGACCGTCCCGCTGGACTGGGCCGCCTACAACGACGGCAGCCAGCCCGCCACCGGGATCGTCTACGGCCTCACGCTGCCCTCCGGGGTCGCCTTCGTCGACCTGCCGGAGGGGTGCGTACGCCAGGAGGTCCTCGGCAAGCAGCAGGCGCTCTGCCAGGACGACGGCGCGGTGATCCGGCCCGGCCAGTACTACACCGCCGGCGTCAGCGTCCGCGTCGGTGACGACGTGACCGAGACCGTGCTGCACGAGGGCGACTTCTTCGCGTACGGGCTGGACCGCGCCGAGGGAGCGCCGGAGGAGGCGCCCAAGGCCGCCGGCTCGGCGCAGCGGCGCGCCTTCGGCGAGGTCGACGAGTTGGACAACCACACCATCTTCGAGGCGTTCGTCGACCTCTCCGCCGAGCCCACGCCCGGCCCCAGCGGCACGCCGACCCCGACGCCGACCGTTACGCCGACGGCCGAGCCGACCCCGAGCGGCAGCGCGACCGCGGCACCGACCCCGACCACGGGCGGCGGCAGCGGCGGTGGCGCCGGCGACGGCGGCCTGCCGGTGACCGGTATGCAGGTGGGCCTGATCGGCGGCATCGGCGCGGTCGTGCTCGCCGCCGGCGCGGCGCTGCTGATGCTGTCCCGGCGTCGCAAGGTGGTCCTGGTCGCGCCGACCGACGAGCGCACCGAGGACTGAGCCGGTCGGATCGGACATGGCGGGGGCGAGGTGGGCGACCACCTCGCCCCCGCGCCGTACCCGGGGTGGGGTGCTGGCAGAGTGGAGGGGTGAACAGTCGTTCCCCGCACGGCGGGCGCGCCAGCCTGGAGAAGCAGCCGCACGAGGTCGCCGCCATGTTCGACGGCGTGGCGGCCCGGTACGACCTGACCAACACCGTGCTCTCCTTCGGGCAGGACCGGTCCTGGCGGCGGGCCACCCGGGCGGCGCTCGGGCTGCGTCCCGGCGAGCGGGTACTCGACGTGGGCGCCGGCACCGGCGTCTCCACCGAGGAGTTGGCCCACTCCGGCGCGTACGCGGTCGGCGCCGACCTGTCGTTGGGCATGCTGTACGCCGGCAAGCGCATCCGCCCGGCGGTGCCGCTGCTGGCCGGGGACGCGTTGCGGCTGCCGTTCGCCGACGCGAGCTTCGACGCGGTGACCATCTCCTTCGCGCTGCGCAACGTGAACGACACCGACGCGGCCCTGCGTGAGCTGGCCCGGGTCACCCGGCCGGGCGGGCGGCTCGTGGTGTGCGAGTTCAGCACCCCGGTCAACCGGGCGTTCCGGACGGTCTACCTGTCGTACCTGATGCGGTCGCTGCCGGTGGTGGCCCGGGCGGTGTCGAGCAATCCCGACGCCTACGTCTATCTCGCCGAGTCGATCCGGGCCTGGCCGGACCAGGCGGCCCTGGCGGCCCGCGTCGGCGCCGCCGGTTGGGGCCGGGTGGGGTGGCGCAACCTGACCGGGGGCGTGGTCGCCCTGCACCGCGCGGTCCGGAACTGATCGCCCGGCCGGGTCCGCCGGCCATTTCGTGAATGTCGGACTTCGCGCTGGTTCGCGCCGTAGGCTCGCGCCCATGACGGGATCCGACCACACCGCCACCGACGACGACGCCGCCGAGCTGATCGCGCAGCTGAGGGAGCTGGCCGGCGCGGATCCCGCGGAGGTCCGTCAGGTGGTCGCCGAGGTGCTGGCGGCGCTGGACCGGGCGGCCGGCGGCGCGTTGCGCGACCACCTGCCCGAGACGATCCGGCTCGACGCCGGCCTGGGACCGGCCGCGCCGGCCCGCCCGTGACCGATCTCCACCTTCTTACCGGCTGGTTTCCGAGAAGTTAGGCCCCCCTGGGCGCATACAGGTGTAACGCCGGTCATAGACTCCAACCCGATCGGCTTGTGAAGCATTTCACGAGCATGCGGGAGGAGGCGCGGATGACCGCGGTGGAGAACGACGCCGACGTCATCGTCGTGGGCGCCGGTCCCGGAGGATCGGCCACGGCATACCACCTGGCGCGGCACGGCGTACGCGTGCTGCTGCTGGAGAAGACGGAGTTCCCCCGGGAGAAGGTCTGCGGCGACGGGCTCACGCCCCGCGCCGTGCGGCAGCTCGTCCGGATGGGCGTGGACACCTCGCCCGAGGCCGGTTGGCTGCACAACAAGGGCCTGCGGGTGATCGGCGGCGGGGTCCGCCTGGAGCTGGACTGGCCCGACCTGGCCAGCTTCCCCAACTACGGCCTGGTCCGGACCCGGCTCGACTTCGACGACCTGCTCGCCCGGCGTGCCGTCGCCGCCGGCGCGGAGCTGCGTACCGGCGTGAACGTCCTCGGCCCGGTGCTCGACGCCGACGACCGGGTGACCGGCGTGCAGGCCGAGGTCGGCCCGGGCAAGGAGCCGGCCACCTTCCACGCGCCGCTGGTGGTCGCCGCCGACGGCGTCTCCGGCCGCTTCCCGCTCGCCCTCGGCATGGCCAAGCGGGAGGACCGGCCGATCGGCGTGGCGGTCCGCCGCTACTACCGCTCGCCGGCCAAGCACGACGACGACTACCTGGAGTCCTGGCTGGAGCTGCGGTCCAAGGGCAACGACGCGTTGCTGCCCGGCTACGGCTGGATCTTCGGCCTCGGCGACGGCCGGGTCAACGTCGGCCTGGGAGTGCTCAACTCCTCCTCGGCCTTCGGCAAGACGAACTACCGCAAGCTGCTCACCGACTGGTTGGCCAACACCCCGGAGGACTGGGGGATGACCGACGAGGCCAACGCGGAGGGGCCGATCCTCGGCGCCGCGCTGCCGATGGGCTTCAACCGGGTCCCGCACTACAGCCGGGGCGTGCTGCTCGTCGGCGACTCCGGCGGCATGGTCAACCCGTTCAACGGCGAGGGCATCGCGTACGCGATGGAGTCCGGCGAACTGGCCGCGGAGGTCGCCGTGCAGGCGCTCGCCCGCCCGGCCGGCGCCGAGCGGGAGCGGGCGCTGATGGCGTACCCGCAGGAGCTGAAGGCCCGCTTCGGCGGCTACTACCGGCTCGGCGGGATCTTCGTGAAGCTGATCGGCCGCCCCGAGGTGATGCGGATGGCCACCAAGCACGGCATGCCGCACCCGCTGCTCATGCGCTTCGTGCTGAAGCTGCTGGCGAACCTCACCGACCCGCGCGGCGGGGACGCGATGGACCGGGTCATCAACGCCATGACGAAGGTGGCGCCGGCCGTGTAGGAGACCACCGCCCGGGGCCACCGCCCACGGGTCGGACGGAGATCGACCCCCGCCGACCGCTGTCGTCAGGGACGTGAATAGTGTGATTTTGGCCAACCACCGAGGTCAGGGAAGGACGAGCAGGGGACAACGATGACGCTCTCTCCTTATGCACCCATCATCGGGCTGTTCGCCCTCGCCGCGGGGTTCGCGCTGTTCTCCGTGGCCGCCGCCCGATTCGCCGGCCCCCGGCGTCTGAACAAGGCCAAGCTCGAGGCGTACGAGTGTGGCATCGAGCCGAGCCCGCAGCCGGTCGGCGGCGGCCGGTTCCCGATCAAGTTCTACCTGACGGCGATGCTCTTCATCGTCTTCGACATCGAGATCATCTTCCTCTACCCCTGGGCGGTCTCCTTCGACGCCCTGCCGATCTTCGGCTTCGTGGAGATGGTCATGTTCATCGTCGCGGTCTTCGTCGCCTACGCCTACGTGTGGCGGCGCGGCGGCCTGGACTGGGACTGAGGAGGTAGCAGATGGGCATCGAGGAGAAGCTTCCCTCCGGCGTCCTGCTCACCAGCGTCGAGAAGCTGGTCAACTGGTCGCGGAAGTCGTCCGTCTGGGGCGCCACGTTCGGCCTGGCCTGCTGCGCCATCGAGATGATGGCCGCGGGTGGCCCGCACTACGACATGGGCCGGTGGGGCATGGAGGTCTTCCGCGCCTCGCCCCGGCAGGCGGACCTGATGATCGTGGCCGGCCGGGTCAGCCAGAAGATGGCCCCGGTCCTGCGGCAGATCTACGACCAGATGGCCGAGCCCCGCTGGGTCATCTCGATGGGCGTCTGCGCCAGCAGCGGCGGCATGTTCAACAACTACGCCATCGTGCAGGGCGTCGACCACGTCGTCCCGGTCGACATGTACCTCCCCGGCTGCCCGCCCCGGCCGGAGATGCTCATCGACGCGGTGCTCAAGCTCCGCGAGAAGATCATGTACGAGCCGCTGGGGCCGAACGGCCGCAAGATGCTCGAGGCCCGCAAGGAACGCGGTGACGTGCCGGTCGTGCCCTACGGCTCGATGCCGTCGTCGTACCGCAACGACAAGGCCCGCCGCGCCGAGTGGACGAAGGCCGTCCGCGAGGGGCGCGAGGAGCAGCTGCGGATCGAGAACTGGATGAAGGCGCAGAACCACCTCCAGACGCAGGGGGGCCCGAAATGACCTCGCCGAACGACAGGAACGACGACGGCGGCGTGCCGGTGCCGACCACTCCGGTCGGCGCCAGCTCCACCGCCCCGGCCGAGTACCCGCCGGCCAGCCCGGCCGGTCGTGGCATGTTCGGCAACCAGGGCACCGGCGACGTCTCCGGCTACGGCGGCCTGGTCCGCCCGCGTCGGTCGATCGAGGAGGCGTCCCGGCCGTACGGGAGCTACTTCGACGAGGTGCGGGACGCGCTGGAGGAGGCGTACCCGCAGTTCGGCGACGCGATCGAGAAGGTCGTGGTCGACCGGGGTGAGCTGACCCTGCACGTGCGGCCGGAGCGCATCGCCGAGGTCTGCCAGGTGATGCGCGACGACATGTCGCTGCGCTTCGAACTCTGCTCCTCGGTGTCCGGGGTGGACTACCTGGGTGCCGACGGGCGTCGACTGCACGTGGTCTACCAGCTCACCTCGATGACCTACCGGCGGCTGGTCCGGCTGGAGGCCGCGGTCTCCGCCGAGGACCCGCACCTGCCGAGCGTCACCGCCGTCTACCCGACCGCCGACTGGCAGGAGCGGGAGGCGTACGACATGTTCGGCATCGTCTTCGACGGCCACCCCAACCTGACCCGGATCCTCATGCCGGACGACTGGGAGGGGCACCCGCAGCGCAAGGACTACCCGCTCGGCGGCGTACCCGTCGAGTACAAGGGTGCGGAAATTCCCCCGCCGGACCGTAGGAGGTCCTACCAGTGACGACGTCGAACTACGCGACCGAGCGCGAGACCACCGAGGGCAAGGTCTTCACCGTCACCGGTGGGGACTGGGACCAGGTCGTCTCCGGCACCGACCCGATCAACGACGAGCGGATCGTCGTCAACATGGGTCCGCAGCACCCGTCCACGCACGGCGTGCTCCGGCTGGTCCTGGAGCTGGAGGGCGAGACGGTCCGCGAGGCCCGCTCCGTCATCGGCTACCTGCACACCGGCATCGAGAAGAACCTGGAATACCGCAACTGGGTCCAGGGCTCGACGTTCGTGACCCGGATGGACTACCTCTCGCCGATCTTCAACGAGACGGCGTACGCGCTCGCGGTGGAGAAGCTGCTCGGCGTCACCGACGACGTCACCGAGCGGGCCACCACCATCCGGGTGCTGATGATGGAGCTGAACCGGATCTCCTCGCACCTGGTCTGGCTGGCCACCACCGGCATGGAGCTGGGCGCGATCAACATGATGTTGTACGGCTTCCGCGAGCGGGAGTACATCCTCGACATCTTCGAGACCATCACCGGCCTGCGCATGAACCACGCGTACGTGCGTCCGGGCGGGGTGGCGCAGGACGTGCCGGACGACGCGATCCGCAAGATCCGCGACTTCCTGGTGCTGATGCCGAAGAAGCTCAAGGAGTACGAGAACCTGCTCTCCGGGCAGCCGATCTGGATCGAGCGCACCCAGAACGTCGCGGTGCTCGACACCACCGCCTGTGTGGCGCTCGGCATCACCGGGCCGGTGCTCCGCTCCGCGGGGCTCGCCTGGGACCTGCGCAAGACCATGCCGTACTGCGGTTACGAGACGTACGAGTTCGACGTGCCGACGCACACCGACGGCGACGTGTGGGGCCGCTACCTGGTCCGGCTGGCCGAGATCCGCGAGTCGCTGAAGCTGGTCGAGCAGGCGCTGGACCGGTTGAAGCCGGGCCCGGTCATGGTCGCCGACAAGAAGATCGCCTGGCCGGCGCAGCTCGCCATCGGCGTGGACGGCATGGGCAACTCGCTGGAGCACGTCGCCAAGATCATGGGTCAGTCGATGGAGTCGCTGATCCACCACTTCAAGCTCGTCACCGAGGGCTTCCGGGTTCCGCCGGGCCAGGTGTACGTCGGCATCGAGTCGCCCCGCGGCGAGCTGGGCGTGCACGCGGTGTCCGACGGTGGCACCCGGCCCTACCGGGTGCACTACCGGGAGCCGAGCTTCGTCAACCTCCAGGCCCTCCCGGCGATGGCCGAGGGCGGCCTGATCGCCGACGTGATCGCCGGCGGCGCCTCGCTGGACCCCGTGATGGGTGGTTGTGACCGATGAACGTGTTCACTGAGGAGACCCGGCTGCGGGCGCGGGAGATCATCGCCCGCTACCCGGCGGACCGGTCCCGCTCGGCCCTGCTGCCGCTGCTGCACCTGGTGCAGTCCGAGGAGGGTTACGTCTCCCCGGC
This sequence comes from Micromonospora sp. WMMC241, assembly GCF_027460165.1. Classification (NCBI taxonomy): domain Bacteria; kingdom Bacillati; phylum Actinomycetota; class Actinomycetes; order Micromonosporales; family Micromonosporaceae; genus Micromonospora; species Micromonospora sp. WMMC241. The sequence continues at coordinate 6,163,310 of NZ_JAPZBF010000001.1, read as the reverse complement.
CGGCGTCGAGTTCTGCGCCGAGGTGCTCGGGCTGAACAAGGCCCAGGTCGGCGCGGTCGCCACCTTCTACACCATGTACAAGCGCAAGCCGACCGGCGACTACCTGGTAAGCGTCTGCACCAACACGATGTGCGACGTGCTGGGCGGGCAGGCGGTCTACGACGCGCTCGCCGAGCACCTGGGCGTCGGGCACGAGGAGACCACCGCCGACGGGAAGATCACCCTGGAGCACGCCGAGTGCCTGGCGGCGTGCGACTACGGCCCGGTGATGACCGTCAACTACGACTTCTTCGACAACGTCGAGCCGCAGGGCGCGCTCGGTGTGGTGCAGGAGTTGCAGGCCGGCGGCCGGCCGATGCCGACCCGGGGCGCCCGGCTCTGCACGCTCAAGGAGATGGCGGTCCAGCTCGCCGGGTTCGCCGACGAGCGGGACGGCGCCGTCGCCGACGGCGGGCCGGGCGAGCCCAGCCTGCGCGGTCTGCGCCTGGCCGAGCAGCACGGCATCTCGGTGCCGGGCTACGACCCGAAGACGCCGATCCGCAGCAAGGCCGAGGCCGACCGGGCCGCCGCCGAGGCGAAGGCGAAGGCCGAGGTTGAGAAGCCGGCCCCCGCGCCGGAGCCGGCCAAGGCCGCGGCGGCCAGCGGCAGCACCGCCCCGGACGTGAAGGCGCCGGACGACAAGTCGCCGCAGGTGCGTACCGCCGAAACCCGGCAGCCGGACGCGAAGACCCCGGTGGCGGACGCGCCCGGCACCAAGGTCCCGACCGACGGCCCGGCCCCGGCGCCGCGCGACGCGCGGGCGGCCGAGGCGGCCGGCGCGGCGGCGAACCCGCCGGCCGGCGACGGCAAGCCCGCCGGCGACGCGGCCGGCGCGCAGGAGCGCAACCTCAAGGACGCCGAGGCCGGTACGGACGCCGACGGCGCCGACCCGGCGGACGCGAACGGAACGGGGGTCCGGAAGTGACCACGCCTCGGCCGGAAACGCTGGCCAAGCTCACGCCGGTGCTCACCAAGCGCTGGCTGTCGCCGGACGCCTGGCGGCTCGGCACCTACGAGAAGCTGGACGGCTACGCCGCCCTGCGCAAGGCGCTCAAGGCGCACCCGGACGACCTGATCCAGCTGATCAAGGACTCCGGGCTGCGCGGCCGGGGCGGCGCGGGCTTCCCGACCGGTCTCAAGTGGGGCTTCATCCCGCAAGAGCCAAACGGAAAGCCGCCGGCAAGACCTCATTATCTGGTGGTGAACGCCGACGAGGGCGAGCCGGGCACCTGCAAGGACCTGCCGCTGATGACCCACGACCCGCACGCGCTGGTCGAGGGCGTCATCATCGCCTCGTACGCGATCCGGGCCAGCCGGGCCTACATCTACATCCGCGGCGAGGCCGTGCACGCCGCCCGCCGGCTGCGCAGCGCGGTCGACGAGGCGTACGCCAAGGGCTACCTGGGCCGGAACGTCCTCGGCTCGGGATTCGACCTGGACCTGGTGGTGCACTCCGGCGCCGGGGCGTACATCTGCGGTGAGGAGACCGCGCTGCTGGATTCGCTGGAGGGCTTCCGGGGCCAGCCCCGACTGCGCCCGCCGTTCCCGGCGACCCACGGCCTGTACGCCAGCCCCACCGTGGTCAACAACGTCGGCACCATCGCCAGCGTCCCGCACATCGTGCTGGGTGGCGCCGACTGGTGGAAGACCATGGGCACGGAGAAGTCGTCCGGTCCGATGATCTACTCGCTCTCCGGCCGGATCGCCCACCCCGGCCAGTACGAGGCCTCGATGGGCATCACGCTGCGCGAGCTGATCGAGCTGGCCGGCGGCATGAAGCCCGGGCACGAGCTGAAGTTCTGGACCCCGGGCGGCTCCTCGACGCCGCTGCTCACCGCCGAGCACCTGGACGTGCCGCTGGACTTCGAGGGGGTGGCGGCGGCCGGCTCGATCCTGGGCACCACGGCCACCCAGATCTTCTCCGACCAGGACTGCCCGGTCTACGCCACCTACCGGTGGCTGGAGTTCTATCACCACGAGTCGTGCGGCAAGTGCACCCCGTGCCGGGAGGGCAACTACTGGATGGTCCGGGTCTACCGGCGCATCCTCGCCGGCCAGGGCACCCACGAGGACCTCGACACCCTGCTCGACACCTGCGACAACATCCTCGGCCGCTCGTTCTGCGGCCTGGGTGACGGTGCGACCAGCTCGGTGACCTCGTCCCTGAAGTACTTCAAGCAGGACTACCTCGACTACATCGAGGGACGTACCGCGCCGAAGCTGTCGGACAAGTCTCTGGTGGGAGCCCACTAATGACCGACGTAGCCAAGCAGACCGAGACCGTCACGCTGACCATCGACGGCGTCGAGGTCACCGCGCCCAAGGGCACCCTGCTGATCCGGGTCGCCGAGCAGATGGGCACCGAGATCCCGCGCTTCTGCGACCACCCGCTGCTGGCCCCGGCCGGCGCGTGCCGGCAGTGCCTGGTGGAGGTGGAGGGCCAGCGCAAGCCGGTCGCCTCCTGCACCCAGACCGTCGCCGACGGCATGGTGGTGCGTACCCAGCTCACCTCGCCGGTCGCCAAGAAGGCCCAGGAGGGGGTGATGGAGCTGCTGCTCCTCAACCACCCCCTGGACTGCCCGATGTGCGACAAGGGCGGCGAGTGCCCGCTGCAGAACCAGGCGATGTCCACCGGCCGGACGGACTCGCGGTTCCACGAGCACAAGCGGGAGTACCCGAAGCCGCTGCCGATCAGCACCCAGGTGCTGCTCGACCGCGAGCGCTGCGTGCTCTGCCAGCGGTGCACCCGGTTCTCCGAGGAGATCGCCGGCGACAAGTTCATCGACCTGATGGGACGCTCCTCGCACGAGGAGATCAACATCTACCGGGACGACGCGTACGGCGAGGAGGGCGACGAGGGGGATGTCCCCTTCAACTCCTACTTCTCCGGCAACACCGTGCAGATCTGCCCGGTCGGCGCGCTCACCGGCGCGCAGTACCGCTTCCGGTCCCGCCCGTTCGACCTGGTCTCCTCGCCCAGCGTCTGCGAGCACTGCTCGGCCGGCTGCGCCCAGCGCACCGACTGGCGGCGGGGCAAGGTGCTGCGCCGGCTGGCCGGCGACGACCCGGCGGTGAACGAGGAGTGGAACTGCGACAAGGGTCGCTGGGGCTTCCAGTACACCCGCGCGTTCGACCGGCTCACCACTCCGCTGGTGCGCGACGAGAAGACCGGTGAGCTGCGCGAGGCGTCCTGGAGCGAGGCGTTCACCCGGGCCGCCGAAGGGCTGCGCGCGGCCCGCGACGCCGGCACCGGCACCGGCGTGCTGACCGGTGGCCGGCTCACCGTCGAGGACGCCTACGCGTACGCGAAGTTCGCCCGGGTCGCGCTGCACACCAACGACATCGACTTCCGGGCCCGCCCGGTCTCCCGCGAGGAGGCCGACTTCCTGGCCAGCAACGTCGCCGGGGTCACCGACGTGACCTACGCGGACGTGGAGAACGCGCCCGCCGTGGTGCTGGTCGGCCTGGAGCCGGAGGAGGAGTGCCCGATCCTCTTCCTGCGGCTGCGCAAGGCGTACCTGAAGAAGAAGCTCACGGTCTACGCGATCGCGCCGTTCGCGACCCGCGGCCTGGAGAAGCTCGGGGCGAAGCTGGCCCGGGTGGTGCCGGGCGAGGAGGCGAGCGTGCTGGCCGAGCACGCCACCGTGGCCGAGGCGCTGGGGCAGCCGGGCGCGATCCTGATCGTCGGCGAGCGGCTGGGCGCGGTGCCCGGCGGCCTGTCGGCGGCGGCGGACGTGGCCCGGCGTACCGGCGCCCGGCTGGCCTGGGTGCCGCGGCGCGCGGGCGACCGTGGCGCGGTCGACGCGGGCTGCCTGCCCAACCTGCTCCCCGGCGGCCGGGTGGTCACCGAGCCGGCCGCCCGCGCGGAGCTGGGCGAGGCGTGGGACCTGCCGGCCGGGGTGATCCCGAGCCAGGCCGGTCGCGACACCGACGGCATCCTCGCCGCGGCGGCCGACGGCACGCTCGGCGCGCTGGTGGTGGCCGGCGTCGACCCGGCCGACCTGGCCGATCCGCGCCGGGCCGAGGCGGCCCTGGACGCGGTGCCGTTCCTGGTCAGCCTGGAACTGCGGATGAGTGCGGTGGCCCGCCGGGCGGACGTGGTCTTCCCGGTCGCCCCGGCGGTCGAGAAGGACGGCAGCTTCCTCGACTGGGAGGGCCGCCTGCGTACCTTCGATCGGGTGCTGGACACCGGCGCGATGACCGACGGCCGGGTGCTCGACGCGATCGCCGCGCAGCTCGACGTGCGGCTCGGCGTCGGCGACGTGCCGAGCGTGCGCCGCGAGCTGGGCGCGCTGCCGCGTACCCGGACGTCGCGGCCGTCCGCGCCGTCGGTCGAGCCGGCCACCGTGCCGCAGCCCGGCCCGGGCGAGGCCGTGCTGTCGACCTGGCACCAGCTCGTCGACCTGGGCAGCCTGACCGACGGCGACGAGCACCTCGCCGGCACCGCCCGCCCGCCGGTCGTCCGGCTGGGCAAGGGCACCGCCGAGGCGCTCGGCGTGGCCGACGGCGACCCGGTCACGGTCGGAACCGACCGTGGCGCGGTCACGCTGCCGGCGGCGATCAGCGAGATGCCGGACGGCGTCGTCTGGCTGCCGACCAACTCACCCGGCTCGACCGTGCGACGCAGCCTCGGCGCGACGTCCGGTCATGTGGTGAAGGTGACCGCGGCGCCCGTCGCCGCGGACGCCGCCGCGCGCCCGGGTCCGCTCCTCAACGCAGGGGGTGTCTCCGAGTGAATACCGTCGTCCTCGCGGCGCAGGACCCGACGCTCGCCGACTTCGGCAAGGACCCGTGGTGGCTGGTCCTCGGGAAGATCGTCTTCGCGTTCGCGTTCGGCCTGCTGGCCACGCTGCTCGGCGTCTGGTTCGAGCGGCGGGTGGTCGGCCGGATGGCGGTCCGGCCCGGCCCCAACCAGGTTGGCCCGTTCGGCCTGCTCCAGACGCTCGCCGACGGCCTGAAGATGGCGTTCAAGGAGGACATCCTCCCGCGCGCCGCCGACAAGGTGGTCTTCTTCTTCGCGCCGACCATCTCGGTGATCTCCGCGGTCACCGCGCTGTCGGTGATCCCGTTCGGCCCGAGCGTCAGCATCTTCGGCCACTGGACGCCGCTGCAGGTGACCGACGTGCCGGTGGCGGTGCTGGTGATCCTGGCCTGCTCCTCGATGGGCGTCTACGGCATCGTGCTCGGCGGTTGGGCCTCGGGCTCGACGTACCCGCTGCTCGGCGGCCTGCGCTCCAGCGCCCAGATGATCTCCTACGAGGTCGCCATGGGACTGAGCATCGTGGCGGTGTTCATGACCGCCGGCACGATGTCGACGAGCGGGATCGTCGCCGCGCAGGGCGACGCCACCCGGCTGAGCATCGGCGGGTTCGAGCTGCCCACCCCGGGCTGGTACGCGATCCTGCTGCTGCCCAGCTTCATCATCTTCTTCATCGCCATGGTCGGTGAGACCAACCGGGCGCCGTTCGACCTGCCGGAGGCGGAGTCGGAGCTGGTCGCCGGCTTCATGACGGAGTACAGCTCGCTGAAGTTCGCGCTCTTCATGCTCTCCGAGTACGTGGCCATGGTGAGCATGTCCGCGGTCACCACGACGCTGTTCCTCGGCGGCTGGCGGGCACCGTGGCCGATCACCCTGTGGTCGGGCGCCAACGACGGTTGGTGGCCGATGCTGTGGTTCTTCGGCAAGGTGATCCTGCTGGTCTTCGTGTTCGTCTGGCTCCGCGGCACGCTGCCCCGGCTCCGGTACGACCAGTTCATGCGCTTCGGCTGGAAGGTGCTGCTGCCGATCAACCTGGTCTGGATCCTGGTGCTCGCCGGGCTCCGCTCGATCGAGGACTGGCAGACCCGGGACCGGCTGCTCGTCACCGCCGTCGGCGCGGGCGTGCTGCTGCTGGCCACGCTCTTCTGGCCGAGCCGGAAGAAGGAGCCGAAGCCGTCGCCGCAGGAGCAGGCGGACAGCCGGCCGTACGGCAGCTTCCCGCTGCCACCGATGGATCTTCAGGTCCCGCCGAGCCCGCGTACCAGGCGCGTGGTCGCCGAGCGGGAGCCGGCCAACGTCGTCGCCGGCTCCGAATCCAGGGAGGTGTGACGTGGGCGCGATCACCGGAACGTTCAAGGGCTTCGGGGTCACCTTCTCGCACATGTTCAAGAAGGTCGTCACCACCGACTACCCGTTCAAGCCGCCGGTCTCGGCGCCGCGCTACCACGGGCGGCACATCCTCAACCGGCACCCGGACGGGCTGGAGAAGTGCATCGGCTGCGAGCTGTGCGCCTGGGCCTGCCCGGCCGACGCGATCTTCGTGGAGGGTGGCGACAACACCGAGGAGCAGCGCTTCTCCCCGGGTGAGCGGTACGCCAGCAACTACCAGATCAACTACGCCCGGTGCATCTTCTGCGGGCTCTGCATCGAGGCCTGCCCGACCCGTTCGCTCACCATGAGCAACGAGTACGAGCTGGCCCGGGACAACCGGCAGGATCTGATCTTCACGAAGGAGCAGCTGCTCGCGCCGCTGCTCGAGGGCATGGAGCAGCCGCCGCACCCGATGCGGCTCGGTGACAGCGAGAAGGACTACTACGTCGGCGCGCTCACCAACCCGGGCACCTCGGCCGGCGCCGAGCAGTCGCCGGCGGGCGGCCGGTATCCGGTGGAGGAGCACCCCGGCGTGACCTTCCCCGGCGCCGAGCAGGCCGCGCAGCGGTCCGAGGCGGGCAAGGGAGCAGGGGTATGACCACGCAGACAGTGCTCGCCGCGGCGGGCGAGGTGTCCGGGGGCGAGGAGATCACCTTCTGGATCCTCGCGCCGCTGGCCCTGATCGGGGCGCTCGGCATGGTGTGGGCCCGCAACGCGGTGCACTCCGCGCTCTGGCTGGTGCTGACCATGCTCTGCCTGGGCGTGTTCTACGTGCTCCAGGCCGGGCCGTTCATCGGCATGGTGCAGATCATCGTCTACACCGGCGCGATCATGATGCTCTTCCTGTTCGTGCTGATGCTCGTCGGCAGGGACGCGTCCGACTCGCTGATCGAGACGCTGCGCGGCCAGCGGGTCGCCGCGGTGGTGCTCGGACTCGGCTTCGCCGGCCTGGTCGGCACCGGGTTGTCCCGCGCGCTCAACGGTGTCCAGGCGGTCGGGCTCGACCAGGCCAACGCCGAGGGCAACGTGCAGGGCATCGCCCGGCTGCTCTTCACCAAGTACGTCTTCGCCTTCGAACTGACCTCGGCGTTGCTGATCACGGCCGCGGTGGGCGCGATGGTGCTGGCGCACGTGGAGCGGCGCAAGGAGGACCGGATGGACCAGGTCGCCACCATGAAGGCGCGGTTCCGCCCCGGCAACTACCCCGGCCCGAAGCCGGGCCCCGGCGTCTTCGCCACCTCCTCCTCGGTGGCCACGCCGGCCCGCCTGCCGGACGGCCGGCTGACCGACCGCGGCATCCCGGAGATCATGCCGGTGCGCGAGATGACGTCGGAGGAGACCGCACTGAAGGGTACGGAGAAGTGACCCCGGACTACTACCTGATCCTCGCGGCGGTGCTGTTCACCATCGGCGCCGTCGGCGTGCTGGTCCGGCGCAACGCGATCGTGCTGTTCATGTGCGTCGAGCTGATGCTCAACGCGGCCAACCTGACCCTGGTCACGTTCAGCCGGATCAACGGCGACCTGAACGGCCAGATCATGGCGTTCTTCGTGATGGTGGTGGCGGCGGCCGAGGTCGTGGTCGGGCTCGCGATCATCATGGCGATCTTCCGGACCCGGCGCTCGGCCAGCGTCGACGACGCCAACCTGCTGAAGTACTGAGGGGTCTGCGGTGGAACAGACTGTGGAATTCGCTACTGCGGATGGCCTGCTGGGCAGCGTCTGGCTGCTGGTGGCGATCCCGCTGGTCAGCGCGGCGGTCCTGCTGCTGCTCGGCAAGCGGGCGGACCGCTGGGGCCACTGGCTGGGCGTGGCGGCCATCGGCGCCGCGTTCGTGCTCGGGCTGACCTACTTCTTCCAGCTCCGCGGCCTGGAGAACAAGCAGGTCCAGTCGAGCCTCTGGCAGTTCATCACCGTGGGTGACCTGAAGGTGGACTTCGGTCTGCTCTTCGACCCGCTGGCCGCGGTGTTCGTCCTGCTGATCACCGGGGTGGGTTTCCTGATCCACCTCTACGCCGTGGAGTACATGGCGCACGACGAGGGCCGGCGACGGTTCTTCGGGTACTTCAACCTGTTCGTCGCCGCGATGCTGCTGCTGGTGCTCGGCAACAACTACGTGATGCTCTACTTCGGCTGGGAGGGCGTCGGTCTGGCGTCGTACCTGCTGATCTCCTTCTGGTACGGCCGGCCGAGCGCGGCCACCGCCGGCAAGAAGGCGTTCCTGATGAACCGGGTCGGCGACGCCGGCCTGGCCATCGGCATCTTCGTCATGTTCGCCATGCTCGGCACGACCCAGTACGACGAGGTGTTCAACGGGGTCGGGTCGATGACCTCGACCACGGTGCTGGTGCTCGGCCTGCTGCTGCTCCTGGGCGCCGCCGGCAAGTCCGGCCAGTTCCCGCTCCAGGCCTGGCTCCCGGACGCGATGGAGGGCCCGACCCCGGTCTCCGCGCTCATCCACGCGGCCACCATGGTCACCGCGGGCGTCTACCTGATCGCCCGGTCCAACCCGATCTTCTCGGCCAACGAGACGCTCCAGCTCGTGGTGGTCAGCGTCGGCGCGCTCACGCTGCTGCTGGGCTGCGTCATCGGCGCCGCCAAGGACGACATCAAGCGGGTGCTGGCCTGGTCCACGGTGAGCCAGATCGGCTACATGTTCCTCGGCGTCGGCCTCGGCGGCGGCGCGTACGCGCTGGCCATCATCCACCTGCTGGCGCACGGCTTCTTCAAGGCCAACATGTTCCTCGGCGCCGGCTCGGTCATGCACGGCATGAAGGACCAGGTGGACATCCGCCGTTTCGGCGGGCTGTCGAAGTACATGAAGATCACCTGGCTGACCTTCATGATGGGCTGGCTGGCCATCATCGGGATTCCGCCGCTCTCCGGCTACTTCTCCAAGGAGCCGATCATCGCGTCGGCGTTCGAGCGGGAGGGCTGGACCGCCTGGCTCTTCGGCGGCGCGGCGCTCCTCGGCGCCGGGCTCACCGCGTTCTACATGACCCGGCTCTTCGTGCTCACCTTCCACGGCCCGAAGCGGTGGACGGAGGACATCGAGCACCCGCACGAGTCGCCGAAGCTCATGACGATCCCGCTGATCCTGCTCGCCGCCGGGTCGGTGGTGGCCGGTGGCCTGATGACGCTCAACGACAGCGTGGTGTCCTGGCTGACCCCGGTGCTCGGCGAGGAGGCCGGCGGCGAGGCGCACGGCGTGCTCTCGCACACCGTGATCACCATCCTCTCCATCCTGATCACCGTGCTCGGTGCCGGGCTGGCCTGGTTCCTGTTCCGCAACGGCACGGCCACCGAGCCGCAGCCGGCCGGCGTCGTGGTCACCGCCGCGCGCCGCAACCTCTACACGGACGCCTTCAACGAGGCGGTCTTCGAGAAGCCGGGCATCTTCCTCACCCGGGCGCTGGTCTTCCTCGACAACCGGGGCGTCGACGGGCTGGTCAACGGCCTCGCCGCCGCGGTGGGCGGGGGCTCGGGCCGGCTCCGGCGGCTGCAGACCGGCTTCGTGCGGTCGTACGCGACCTCGATCCTGACCGGCGCGCTGCTCGTGGTGGCCGCGTTCCTGGCGGTGCAGGCGGGGTGGCTGGCGTGATCGACAGCAACGCGGCCGCCCCCGCCGGCGGGCCACGCAGTCACGACGGAGGTAAGGCCGAATAATGTCCAACTTCCCGTTCCTCTCGGTGCTGACCGTGGCGCCGCTGGTCGGCGCCCTGGTGGTGGCACTGCTGCCACGCAGGCGGCCGGACCTCGCCAAGCTGGTGGCGTTCGGCTGGTCGCTGCTGGTGCTGGTGCTCTCGGTGGTGATGTGGTTCGCCTTCTCCGCCGACGGCGACCGGTTCCAGTTCCGCGAGTCGTACGCGTGGATCCCGAACTGGGGCGTGCGGTTCACCTTCGAGGTGGACGGCATCGCGCTGGTCATGCTGATGCTGATCGCGATCCTGGTGCCGCTGGTGATCCTGGCGTCGTGGCACGACGCCGAGTCGTCGAAGCGCTCGGTGCCTGTCTACTTCGCGCTGCTGCTCGTCCTCGAGTGCACGATGATCGGCGTCTTCGCCGCCGCCGACGTCTTCCTGTTCTACGTGTTCTTCGAGGTCATGCTCGTGCCGATGTACTTCCTGATCGGCAGCTACGGCGGCCACCAGCGGCAGTACGCGGCGGTGAAGTTCTTCCTCTACTCGCTGGTCGGCGGCCTGTTCATGCTGGCCGCCGTGATCGGCCTCTGGGTGGTCGGCGGCAAGACGTTCGACTGGCAGACGCTGAGTCAGGCGGAGTTCGCCACCAACACCGCCCGCTGGCTGTTCCTCGGCTTCTTCCTGGCGTTCGCGATCAAGGCGCCGTTCTTCCCGTTCCACACCTGGCTGCCGGACGCCGGTGGGGCCGCGCCGGCCGGTGCGGCGGCGCTGCTGGTCGGCGTGCTGGACAAGGTCGGCACGTTCGGCATCCTGCGCTACTGCCTCCCGCTGTTCCCGGAGGCGTCGCGCTGGTTCGCGCCGTGGGCGCTGGCGCTCGGCGTGATCGGCATCATCTACGCCGCGTTGCTGGCGGTCGGGCAGAACGACCTGAAGCGGCTGGTGTCGTACACGTCGATCGCGCACTTCGGCTTCATCGGCGTCGGCATCTTCGCCTTCACCACCCAGGCCGGCACCGGCGCGGTGCTCTACATGCTCAACCACGGACTCGCCACCGGCCTGCTCTTCCTCGTGGTCGGCATGCTGATCGCCCGCCGCGGCTCGTCGCTGATCAGCGACTTCGGCGGCGCGGGCAAGCTGGTGCCGGTGCTGGCCGGCGTGCTCTTCTTCGCCGGTCTGGCGTCGCTGGCGCTGCCCGGCACCGCGCCGTTCGTGTCCGAGTTCCTGGTGCTGATCGGCACGTTCACGGTCAACAAGCCGGTCGCGGTGATCGCCACGCTGGGCATCATCCTGGCGGCGGCGTACGTGCTGTGGATGGTGCAGCGCACCACCCAGGGCACGCTGAACCCGGCGCTGACCGAGGTCGAGGGCATGCGGCGGGACCTCAGCCTGCGGGAGAAGGTCGTCGTCGCACCGTTGATCGCGCTGATCGTGCTGCTCGGCTTCTATCCCAAGCCGGTCACCGATGTCATCAACCCCGCCGTCCAGGCGACCATGCAGGACGTCGGCAAGTCCGATCCCGCCCCTGAGGTCGGAAGCGTCCAGGAGGCCGCGAAATGACCGAGCTCAAGCTGCCGTCGATCGACTACGCGGCGCTCGCTCCGATCCTGATCATGCTGGGCGTCGCCCTGCTCGGCGTCCTGGTCGAGGCGTTCGTGCCGCGCCGCCTGCGCAATGCGGTGCAGCTCGGGCTCGCCCTGGTGGCGGTGCTCGCCGCGATCACCATGGTGATCCTGAAGTCCGAGAGTCGGGTGATCACCGCAGGCGGTGCCCTCGCGGTGGACGGGCCGACGCTCTTCCTCCAGGGCACCGTCCTGGTGCTGGCCGCCATGGCGCTGCTGCTCGTCGGCGAGCGCACGGTGGAGCGGGGCGGCGCGTTCGTGGCGCACGCCGCGGTGACCGCCGAGTCGCCGGAGGACCGCAGGCAGGCCGAGGGCGTCGGCGGGGCCACCGAGGTCTACCCGCTGATGACGTTCGCGATCGGCGGCATGCTGATCTTCGTGGCGGCGAACGACCTGCTGACCATGTTCATCTCGCTCGAGGTGTTCTCCCTGCCGCTCTACCTGCTCTGCGCGCTGGCCCGCCGCCGGCGTCTGCTGAGCCAGGAGGCGGCGATGAAGTACTTCCTGCTTGGCGCGTACGCCTCGGCGTTCTTCCTGTTCGGTGTCGCCCTGATCTACGGCTTCACCTCGGGGATCCCGGGCCGGGGCGCGGGTGTCGACTTCGCCACCGTGCACGCCGCGGTCGGCGAGTCGTCGTCCAGCCAGGTGCTGCTCTTCGCCGGCATGGCGCTGGTCGCCATCGGCCTGCTCTTCAAGGCCGCCGCCGCCCCGTTCCACGTCTGGACGCCGGACGTCTACCAGGGTGCGCCGACGCCGGTGACCGGCTTCATGGCCGCCTGCACCAAGGTCGCCGCCTTCGGCGCGTTGCTGCGCGTATTCCACGTCGCGTTCGCCGGCGCCTCCTGGGACTTCACCCCGGTGATCGGCGTGGTGGCGGTGCTGACCATGCTGGTCGGCGCCGTGCTGGCGGTCACCCAGACGGACATCAAGCGGCTGCTGGCCTACTCGTCGATCGCGAACGCGGGCTACCTGCTGGTGGGTGTGCTGGCCCCCAGCAAGGAGGGGCTGTCGGGCACGATGTTCTACCTCGCCGCGTACGGCTTCTCGGTGCTCGCCGCGTTCGCGGTGGTGACGCTGGTGCGCGACGCGGACGGTGAGGCCACCCACCTGTCCCGCTGGGCCGGGCTGGGCCGGCGCTCGCCGTTCTTCGCGGCGATCTTCACGTTCATCCTGCTCGCCTTCGCCGGGATCCCGCTCACCAGCGGCTTCACCAGCAAGTTCGCGGTCTTCGGCCCGGCGCTGGAGGCGAACCAGGCGTGGCTGGTGATCGCCGGCGTACTGACCAGCATGGTGCTGGCGTTCCCCTACCTGCGGGTCGTGGTGATGATGTGGCTCTCCGAGCCAGGTGAGGCCACTCCGACGGTGACCGTGCCGGGCGCGCTCACCTCGGCTGCCCTGGTCATCGGCGTGCTCGCCACGCTGGTCCTCGGCGTGGTTCCCGGGCCCCTGCTCGACCTGACCACCGGTGCCGCCGAATTCGTCCGATGACAGAGGTGGTCCCACCGGGGGCCGGCACGCCGTGGCGTGCCGGCCCCCGGTCCGTATCCCCCTCACCGAGCAGGTCGAACGGGTGTGGCATGGTTGAAGACGTGGTGAACCCGGCTGGCGAGCATTCAGGTCAGTTCGGCGCGCTCGGCCTGCACCTCGCCGACCCGCGCGTCGAAGCGTCCGTGCTGGGCGTGCTCGACCGGGTCGAGACCGAGCTGCGTGCCAGCGTGACGAGCGCCGACCCGTTGGTCACCGAGGCGGCGCGCCACCTGATGGAGGCCGGCGGCAAGCGGTTCCGCCCGTTGCTGGTGGCGCTGGGCGCCCAGTTCGGTGATCCGGACGCGACCCACGTGGTGCCGGCGGCCGTGGTGATGGAACTCACCCACCTGGCCACGCTCTACCACGACGACGTGATGGACGAGGCGGCCGTGCGGCGGGGCGCCCCGAGCGCCAACTCCCGCTGGGCCAACTCGGTGGCCATCCTGGTCGGCGACTTCCTCTTCGCCCGGGCCGCGGACATCGCGGCCGACCTGGGCCCGGAGGCGGTCCGGTTGCAGGCGCGCACGTTCGCCCGCCTGGTGCACGGCCAGATCGCCGAGACGGTCGGCCCGCGCGACACCGATCCGGTCGCGCACTATCTGCACGTCATCGCCGAGAAGACCGGTTCGCTGATCGCCACCTCGGCCCGCTTCGGTGGCATGTTCGGCGGCGCGTCCGCCGCGCACATCGAGGCCCTGGCCGGGTATGGCGAGATCATCGGCGTCGCCTTCCAGCTCTCCGACGACCTGCTGGACATCGCCAGCGAGTCGGTGCAGTCCGGCAAGACACCCGGCACCGACCTGCGCGAGGGCGTGCCCACCCTGCCGGTGCTCTACGCGATGGCCGGTGACGACGCGGACGCGGCAAGCGTGCGACTGCGGGAGATCCTGGCCACCGGCCCGCTGGTCGACGACGCGTTGCACGCCGAGGCGCTCACCCTGCTCCGGGAGTCCCCGGCGCTCAAGCGGGCCCGGGAGACGGTGCGCAGCTACGCCGAGGAGGCCCGCGCCCGCCTGACCCCGCTCCCCGAGGGCCCGCCGCGCCGCGCGCTGGAATCCCTCTGCGACTACATCGCCGACCGCACGAGCTGACCCGCCGGCCCCGACCCCTGCCGCTCACGGGTGTGACGGTGGCGGGTCACAGGACCGCGGACGGCCGCTGCGGGTGCGTTCACCGCTACCGTAAGTAGTCTCCGGCGAGCGCGCATTGCTTCTGAGCGGTATGCCTGACAGTCATAATTATGCCTGTCAGGCATACCGCTTCGCACTGATGTTCTTCCTGGGTGACCGGCCCGCACTGCGCCACCGCCTCTCCGCACCGCCAGGAGCGGTGCTGCGCAGTTACGTCGCCGGCCATCGGCGCTGCCGCTAGGCACGGCAGCCCGGCCCGGCACGGCGCAGCCCGGCCCGGCCCGGCTCGGCGCGGCGGCACGGCACGCCGACACCGCGGGCGCGGCGCGGGGCGGACGGGGATCAGGCGGAGCGGGCCAGGCGGTGAGCGCCCAGGAGCATGAGCAGGGCGGCCAGGAGCATGGCCAGGGCGGCGGTCAGCCACATGGCCGGGTAACCGGCGGCGTCGGCCAGCGCGCCGAGGCCGAGCGGGCCGACGCAGCCGCCCGCGTACACCCCGGTCTGGGTGATGGAGGTGGCGGCGGCCGGCGCCTGCGGATGGAGACGGACCACCGCGAAGTTGAGCAGCCCGGGCCAGGACCAGCCGAGCCCGAAGCCGAGCACGACGCCCACGACCAGCGAGGCGGGACCGGCCACGGCGAGCAGCAGCAGCCCCACCGAGCCGGCCAGCAGCAGCCCGGCGACGACGCCGACGTGTCCACCCGCCCGGCGGTCGGCCAGCCAGCCGACGCCCACCCGGGCCAGCACGCACACCGCGCTGCCCAGGGTCAGGGTGAGGCCGGCGAGGGCGGGGGACAGCCCTCGGCCGGCCGACGAGTCGACCAGGAACGTGGCCAACGCGTTCGCCGCGCCGGCGGCCAGCGTCGCGGCCAGCCCGACCACCACCAGCGCGGCCGTGCCGCCGCCACGGCCGGCGGAGCGGGTCCGGGCCCGCCGGTCCCGACCGGACCGGGGTACGGCCGCCAGCGCCGCAGCCGCGGCCCCGGCGGCGGCCACGAACGCCCAGCGCCAGCCGGCGGTCAACGCGACGGTCGGCACCGCCGCGCCGGCCAGCAGGGTGGAGACCGGGATGGCGGCCTGCTTCACGCCGAAGGAGAGCCCCTGGCGGTGGGCGGGTACGTGTTCGGCGAGCGCGGCGTTGCTGGCGAGCTGACCGAGGGCGTTCGCGGCGGCGCTGAGCGCCAGCAGCGCCACCAGCACCGGGTAGGACCGGGCCAGGGCCGCCACGGCCAGCAGCGAGCCGGCGGAGAGCCCGATGGCGACCCGGGCGATCGGGGCCGGGCCGTAGCGCTCGACCAGAGCGCCGGAGGGTACCGAGGCGAGCGCGCTGACCCCGAAGTAGACCGATACCGCCAGACCCAGCCCGGTCGGGCTGAACCCCAGCTCGTCGCCGAGTTGGACGGCGAGGCCACCGACCAGGAAGACCGGCAGGACGCAGGCGATCGTGGTGATGGTGGCGCCCGCGCCGACCCGGACGCCCCGTCCGGTGGTCGGTGGACCGGTTCGCGAAATTGTTTCGGTCATCGTCGGCCAACCTACGCCGAACGCGTTTTCGCTGCTGATCGTGTCTGTCGGTGCACGGTCTGTGTCCGGTGATCTGGCATCCTCGACCCGAACAGGCATTTCGCACTCGGCCTCTTTTTCATATGGTGTAAGTCCCCGGCGTCGGAGGTGGCTGTGCGCGACCCCCTGGCGGAACCTTCGGACCTGATCCGGAGCGTCTCCCGCGCGCTTCGAGTGCTCGAGTCGGTCGGCCGTGCGCCGAGGGGCCTCACCGTGAAACAGATCGCCCGCCGCTGCGAGCTGACCGTCGCCACCACCTACCACCTGGTGCGCACGCTGGCCTACGAGGGCTACGTGATCCGGCGCGAGGACGGCACCTACATCGTCGGGCTGGAGATCGCCGACCGCTACCGCGAGCTGGTCACCGCGTTCCGGGGGCCGCCGTCGGTCGGCGAGGCGCTGCGCCGGGCCGCGGCGGACACCGGGTGGAGCCACTACCTCGGCCGGTTCGTGGGCGGGCAGGTGGCGGTGACCGCGTGCGCCGAGGGGCCGCGCTCGCCCTACATGGAGGATCTGGTGCCGGGCTTCGACGAGGGCGCGCACGCCACCGCGCTCGGCAAGAGCCTGCTCGCCACGCTCACCGCCGAACAGCGCTTCCGTTACCTGCGCGAATACGGTATGCGCCCGTTCACCACCGCCACCCTCACCACGGTCGAGGCGTTCGAGGCCGACCTCGCCGCCGGCGACCGGCGCGGCATGCAGTTGGAGCTGGGCCAGTTCCGGCAGGGCGTGGCGTGCGCCGCGGTGCTGGTCACCCCGGACAAGGACATCGAGCGGCGGGTGGTGCTGGCCTGCGCGCTGCCGGCCGGCGAGATGATGACGTCCGCGCGGGTGGTCCGGGCGAAGCTGCTCACCGCCGCGCGGGCGGTCGCCGACGGGATCGCCACCGAGAACTGAGCGGGCCACCATCCTGGCGGGATGGTGGCCCGTCAGCGGGCGGCCCAGCGCCGGGCCGCCCCGGGGAAGGCTCAGCTGCCGACCGCGCCGCCGTCCAGCCGCCAGGTGACGACCACGCCGGGCTTGGCGAAGTCACCGTCCGGCCAGGTGGAGGCCGGGTTCTCCACCGACGCGCCGGAGATCTCACCGGGGTGCTGCACGGCCACGAACACCGACCGGTTGTCCCTGGTGATGAACGGGCCGCAGGTCTCCGCGCCGAGCGGCACGGTGAGGAACTGCTTCAGGTGCCCCCGCTCCGGGCCCTCGACGGCGGTGGCGAAGAGGCCGTCGTTGCTGCCCAGCGCGTTGCCGTCGGTCGAGATCCAGAGGTTGCCGGTGGCGTCGAACGCGACGTTGTCCGGGCAGGAGATCGGGGAGACCTTGCTCTTGTCGTAGCCGGCGAACCAGGTCGAGGCGTCGGCCGGGTCGCCGCAGACGATCGGCAGCGACCAGGCGAACGTCTCCGCCGTGTTGTCGCCCCCGTCCTCCACCAGCTCCAGGATCTGGCCGTGCTTGTTGGCGTTGCGCGGGTTCGCCTCGTCGGCCGGTGCCTTGCCGGCCTTGCCCCGGTCGGTGTTGTTGGTCAGCGCCACGTAGACCTTGCCGGTGAGCAGGCTCGGCTCGACGTCCTCGGGACGGTCCATCTTGGTCGCGCCGACCTTGTCGCCGGCCAGCCGGGTGAAGGTGAGCACGTCGGCGGCGGTCATCCCGTCGACGTACGAGCGGTTGCCGCTGACCAGCCTGATCCACCGGCCCCGGCCGCCGAAGCCGCCGTCGGCGGGGAGCGCGCCGGTGCCGTCGATCTCGCCGGCCGGGCTGTCACCCTCGATCCGGGCGACGTAGAGCGTGCCCGACTCCAGCAGCGTCAGGTTGTGCTTGCGGGCCACCCAGGAGTTGCCCGGCATGAACTTCTTGTCCGAGACGAACTTGTAGAGGTAGTCGAACCGCTCGTCGTCACCCATGTACGCGACCACGTGCCCGCTGCGCGCCACGATGACGTTCGCGCCCTCGTGCTTCACCCGGCCCAGCGCGGTGTGCTTGCGCGGCCGGGACTCCCTGTCGAACGGGTCGATCTCCACGACCCAGCCGAACCGGTGCGCCTCGTTGGGGTGCCTGGCCAGGTCGAAGCGCTCGTCGGCGCGGTCCCACTTGCGGCTGCCGCTCGGGTAGCGGACGTCGGTCGGGATGCCGTAGCGGGCCAGCTTCGGCTTCAGCTCCTCCGGCGCGCCGTCGCCGCCGACGAAGTACTGGTTGAAGTTCTCCTCGCCGGAGAGCACGGTGCCCCACGGCGTGACGCCGCCGGCGCAGTTGTTCAACGTGCCGACGACCGTCCGGCCCTTCGGGTCGGCGGCGGTCCGCAGCCACGCCGAGCCGGCGGCCGGGCCGGTCAGGTCGAACTTCGTGGCCAGCGCCGTGACCCGGCGGTTGTACTCCCGCCGGCCGCGCCGCACCGGCCGCCACTGCCCGGTGTCCGCCACCCGCTCCAGCTCGACCACGGACATGCCGTGCGCGGCCATCGCCACCCGCACCTGCTCCACGGTCAACGCGTCCTGACCGGTGAAGCCGGGGAACATCAGGTCCTCGTTGGTGTACTCGTGGTTCACCACGAGCAGCGCGCGCCTGCGGTCGATCGGCAGCACGCCGACGAAGTCGTTGTTGTAGCCGAACTGCCTGGCCTGCGCGGCGGCGCTCTGGTGGCGTACGTCGAACGCGGGCGCGCCCGGCACCACCTCGTCGCCCCACTTGATCACCACGGCGTGGTCGTAGCCGTTCGGCACGACGAGCGTGTCGAGCTTGTTCGGCGGGATCGGCTTGAACGTCAGCGCCCCGCTGCCCGGGCGGCCGGCGGCGGCCGGGGCCGGGCCGGGCGCGGTCGGGGTGGCCGGCGCCGCGGCGGCGGGTGCGGCGCCGGTGAGTGCACCGGCGGCGGCGCCACCGAAGCCGAGCACGAGCGCGCCCACCGCGCCGGCCCGGACCACTCCACGCCGGGAGACCTCGGCGTCGACCAGGTCACCGAAGTACGGGTTGTCGGAACGGTTGGGCACCGGGTGGTCGCAGGCGTTGCCGCACCGGTACAGACAGGTCATCGCGTCGCGGCTGCCGTGCCGGGTGCCACCCAGCAGCGGGAGCAGGCGGGGACGGTCGCTCATGAGGTGGAGCCTCCTGATCGGACTCGAAGGCGCCGGGCGGTCGGCCCGGGCGCGTACCCGCCGGACGGTGCCAGGGCGCGGTGAGCGCCGGTCGGCCCGAATCTGAACCGGGCGTGAACAGCTCCGGCGTGACCTGGGGCTGAACCGTTCGGCGTCACGGCACGTATGGAAGGGCGAACGCAACGCCCGGACGGGCGGACGCATCGCCGGTCTCCCCGCCGCCGGAAGCGAGGTACCGCCATCAGTGACCACGACGCCCAACTGCTGCGCGCGCTGCACGACGAGCATGCCGACGCGCTGCTCGCGCACGCCCTGAGGCTGGTCAACGGCGATCGGCCGCGGGCCGAGGACCTGGTCCAGGAGACGCTGCTACGAGCCTGGCGGCACCCGGAGTCGCTGGACCCGCGACGCGGCTCGGTCCGCGCCTGGCTCTTCACCACCGCCCGTAACCTGGCCATCGACGCGTGGCGTCGCCGCTCGGCCCGGGTCGGCGAGGTCTACACCGACGAACTGCCCGAAACCGCCGAGACGGTCGACGAGACGGAGCGCGCGGTGGAGGCGTGGACGGTGGCGGAGGCGCTCAACCGGCTGAGCCCGACCCACCGCGAGGTGCTGGTCGAGTGCTTCTACCAGGGACGGTCGGTGGCGGAGGCCGCCGCCCGGCTGGGCGTGCCGCCGGGCACGGTGAAGTCGCGCACCCACTACGCGCTGCGCTCGCTGCGGTTGGTGCTGGCCGAGATGGGGGTGACCGGATGACCAGCTGCGAGTTCGCGCACGACGACGGGGCCTACGTGCTGGGCGCCCTCGCCCCGGCCGACCGGGTCGCCTACGAGCGGCACCTGGCCGGCTGCGCGCAGTGCCGGGAGGCGGTGGCCGAGATCGCCGTGCTGCCCGGGTTGCTGGGTCGGCTCGACCCGGCCGGGCTGGAACAGTTCCTGGAGGTGGGGCCGGAGACGTCGCGGGTGCCCGCGCTGCTCGACGCCGCGCGGGAGCGCCGGCGCCGCGAGCGGTCCCGCACCCGACGGCGGTACGCGTTGACCGCGCTCGCCGCCGCCGCGCTCGCGGTGCTCGCCGGTGTCGGGGTGGCCGTGGTCCGGCCGCCGGCCGAGCCGGCCACCCGCCCGGTGGCGCTCACCTCCATGCGACCGGTCGCCGGCACCGTGCCGGTGCACGCCGAGGTGGGACTGACCGAGACGCCGTGGGGCACCGAGGTCACCATGCACTGCGGCTACGACCGGCGGGCCGGGCACCGCGAGGCGTACACGTTCCGGCTGGTCGCGCACGGCCCGGACGGCGCGACCGAGCAGATCGGCTCCTGGCTGGCCGCCCCCGGTGACGACCTGCGCTTCTCCGGCGTCACCCGCTTCACCCGGGGCGAACTGGTCCGCCTGGAACTCCTCCGCGCCCCCGACACCCCCGTCCTCGCCTACGACCTCCGCTGACCCGCCACCCCCACCAGCGAGGAAGTGGGGTGGGCGCGGGGGCGGCGGCGGGACTGGCGCAGGGCGTCGGCGGTGAAGACCACGAGGGCCAGCCAGACCAGGGCGAAACCGGCCAGCCGGGCCGGCGGCATCGGCTCGTGGAAGATCAGCACGCCGCAGCCGAGCTGGAGGATCGGCGCGAGATATTGCAGCATGCCGACGGTGGACAGCGGCAGCCGGTTCGCCGCGCCGGCGAAGAGCAGCAGCGGAATCGCGGTGGCCGCGCCGGCCAGCACCAGCAGCGCGGTGTGCCCGGCGGAGACGTGCCCGAACGTCAGGTCGCCGCGCGTCGACAACCAGACCAGGTAGGCCAGCGCGGGCAGCGCCAGCACCGCCGACTCGACGAAGAGCCCCTCGGCGGCCGGTAGGCCGAGCCGCTTCTTGACGAGGCCGTAGCCGGCGAAGCTGAACGCGAGCGTCAGCGCCAGCCAGGGCAGCCGCCCGTAGTCGACGGTGAGCACGGCCACCGCGAGCGCGCCGACGCCGAGTGCCGCCCACTGCGCCGGGCGCAGCCGCTCGCGCAGTGCGACGACGCCGAACAGCACGGAGACCAGCGGGTTGATGAAGTAGCCGAGCGCCGTCTCCACCACCCGGTCGGAGTTCACGCCGTAGATGTAGGTGCCCCAGTTGACCGCGATCAGCACGGCGGCGAGCGCGATGCCGGCCAGCGCCCGGGGGCGCCGGGCCAGCGTCCGCAGGAAGGCGACGTGCCGCATCGCGGCCAGCAGCAGCGCCACGAACGCCACCGACCAGACGATCCGGTGCGCGAGGATCTCCCCCGGCCCGGCCGGGCGGAGCAGCTTCAGGTAGATCGGGAAGAAACCCCAGAGCAGGTACGCGCCGATGCCGTACAGGTAGCCGAGGCGGAGCTGGTTCACCGCTCCACCGTAAGTGGTGAATTCGGCTATTGGTCCTTTCCGGTGATCGGCGTCACCCGCTGGTCCAGCTCCAGGTACCGATCCGCCGCCACCGGCTGGAAGCCGAGCTTCGCGTACACCCCGTGCGCGTCGAGCGTCGCCAGCAGGATCCGGCGTACGCCCAGCTCGGCCAGGTGGTCGCGGACGCCGCCGGCCAGCCAGGTGCCCAGCCCGCGACCCCGCTCGGCCCGCTCCACGTAGACGTCGCAGAGCCAGGCGAACGTGGCCCGGTCGGTCACCACCCGGGCCACCGCCACCTGCCGGCCGTCGCCGGGCCGGTGGACACCGAAGCCGATCGAGCCGGCGAAGGCGCGCTCGACCGTCTCCCGGTCCCGCCCGAGCGCCCAGTAGGCGTCGGTGGCGAGCCAGGCGTGCACCCGGTCCAGGTCGAGTCGGTCCGGGTCGGTGCTGAGCTGGTAGCCGTCGGCGCGGGTCACGGTGAACACCCGCCCGAGGGTAGTGCCGGTCCCGGGCCGTACCTCCGACGGTTTCCCGTCTGCTGGACCGGCCGGCCGCCGGACGCGCGGCGACCGGCCGGGACCCGTCAGTCGCGGTCGAGGACGGCGCCGAGGATCCAGGTGACGATGCCGACGAAGAGCGCGCCCAGCACCGCCGCCGGCCAGAACCCGTCCACGTGGAAGTGCAGCCCGGCCTCCCCGGCGATCCAGCTGGTGAGCAGGAAGAGCAGACCGTTGACCACAAGCGCGATCAGACCGAGGGTGAGCAGGTAGAAGCCGCAGCCCACGGTCTTGATGATCGGCTGGAGCACCGCGTTCACCACGCCGAAGATCACCGCGACGAGCACCAGCGTGGTCACCGTCTCGGTGGCCGACCCGGAGTCCAGCGAGATGCCCGGGATGAGCAGCGTGGCGAGCCAGAAGGCCACCGCCGTCGTGACCACCCGGATCAGAAGACCCTTCAGAAAATCCATGGCCGGGATCGTGCCACGCCGTTTCCACCTGCGGAACCCGTGCCGGCGGCTCAGCGCCGGGTCGGACGACCGACCAGTTGCGACTCGACCGGGGTCGGCGAGAGCAGCGCCCAGCGCAACGCCCGCCGGTTGACCACCGCCACCATGTCGTCGCGGATCCGGGTGAGCCAGTCGGCGGAGGCGCCGAGGCCGAGCGCGGTGCCGGCCAGCGCCGCCTCGGCCGGGTCGAGCGGTTGCAGGACGGCCAGGTCGGCGCGGGCCAACGCGGGCGCGTCGGCGGGCGTCAGCTCGTCGCGCACCACCAGCACGGACTGCCACGCCGCCGCCGGCCCGGCCTCCGGCGGAACCGGGCCGGCGTCGACCACCAGCAGCAACGGCCGCAGCGGCGAACCGGGCGGGCCGCCGGCCGGCCGCCCGGGCGGGAGCAGCGGCACCGGTGCCCCGACACCCCGGACGAAGGCTTCCCAGGCACGCGGCCGGGCCGTCTGCACCGCCACCCGCGCGCCGAGCGCCAGCGCTCGCAGCACGACGAGCTGCGCGGCCGGAACCCCGCCGACCAGCAGCACCCGGGTCGTCGCCGGCCGGAACAGCCGGACGGTGAGCGGCCCGCCACGCCGGTTGGCGCCCACCATCAGGCCGGACCCGCCGACCGGCAGGTCCGGCGCGGCCGGCGGCGTGCCGGCCGCGGGCGCGCCCGCTCCGGTGACCGCCAACGGCAGGGTGGCGGCCAGCCCGGTCAGATGCTCGCCGTCGAGGCGGCGCAGCTCGCCGCCCGCGTCGGTGGCCACCCGGCCCAGCGCCCGCTCGGCCACCACCAGCTCCGTCGGGCTCCCGGCGGCCACCCGGACGGTCAACTCGGCCGGGGTCGGCGCGGAGTCGGCGCGGGGGCCGACGCACAGCGCGACGGTGGTGGCGGTGGCCGGCACCGCCAGCAGCCGGGGCACCAGGGAACGGACGGCCTCACCCCGGGGATCCGGCCACCGGCGCAGCCGCCAGGTGGCCTGCGCCAGCCCACCCACGGTGAGCAGCGACCAGGCCTCCCGGGCCGGTGCGCCGGCGTCGTGGTGGGCCAACTCGGCGATCACCCGCAGTGCCGCCGGGACGCCCAGCGGACGGCCGGTGAGCGGACCGAGCCGGCGGACCATCCGCCGGACCGTGCCGGAGAGCGCCCGCAGCAGTTCCTCGTCCGGCCAGCCGTCGGCCCGCATCACCCGGACCGCCAGCACCACCCGGGCGCGCCCGGCCAGCCGGCCGTCGGTGAGCTGGCGGTAGGACGTCCCGGCCGGGCCGGCGGCGACGGCCGGCGCGGGCGCGGGGGAGGCCGAGAAGAGCAGTTGGAGCCGGACCGGTGGGCTCTCCGGAGTGGCCGGGGGAAGCAGGTCGAGCGGCGCCGGGAGCGCCAGCGGGTGGTCACCGAGCAGGTCGTCCGGATCACCCAGCTCCAGCAGCGCGGTCAACCCGCCCGCGTCGTGCAGCACGGCGGCCGGACCACCGGCCAGCTCCGCGGCGTGCGGCACGGTGCCCGGCCCGACCAGCTCCAGCAACGCCGCCGGGTCGGCCGCCGCGGGCAGGGTGCGGCGACGGCTGAGGTACGCCCCGGCGACGGTCAGCCACTCGTACCACCAGCGGCCCCGGAACCGGACCCACGCGGCGGGCAGCAGCAGCGTCGCCGTCAGCAGTGCGACCGCGGTGGGCACGACGCCCCGCCCCACGGCGGCCACGAGCACGGCGGCCGCCACCTGCGTCGTCACCACCTGGCCGGCGCGGAGCCGGACCGTCGACCGCCGTCTCCACTGTGGAGTCGAGCCGGGCGTGGGGGTGGGCCGGTCGGTCGTGGTCGCGGTCACCGCACCTCCTCGTCCGGCCCGCCGGGTGACGCCGCCGTGGCTCATCGTAGTGACGTCGTTGTCCACAGGGGAGGCCCGGGGGGTAGCAGAACCGGACTGGGGCGGCTACCGTCAGCGACGAAAATCGTCACGCGTGCGCCCGCCGCCCCCTCCCCTCCGGCGGCCGCGAGCGCCGCGTCGACGAGTCCACGGTGGCCACATCGGTGGCCAGCCACGACCGAGGAGACGAGGTGACGTCCGGGATGTCCCAGACCCAGGCAGAAGCCGCGGTGATGCAGCAGACCGCCGCGAAGTTCGAGCAGGTCGACCAGTCACTGCAGACCATGCTCAGCGGCCTGATGGCCGAGCTGGAGGTGCTGCAGCAGGCCTGGCGGGGCGCCGGTGGGCGCTCGTTCACGCAGGTCAAGCAGCAGTGGGCGCAGGACCAGGCGGCCCTGCAGCGGGCGCTGCGCGAGACCGCCACCGCGATCCGCAGCGCCGGCCGGCACTACGACGTCTCCGACACCGAGGCCGCCGGCCGGGTGGCGGGCACCAACCGCGGCATCCAGCTGCCGCTCTAGAGCATCGGAAGGGATCGAACCCATGGAGCACGGTGTGCTGGTCGTCAACTTTGCCGCCCTGCAACAGGCAGGCGCGGACATCCAACGGGCGCTGACCACCCTCGAGAGCCAGCTCGGGCAGCTCGAACGCGACGCCGCGCCGCTGGTGGCGAGCTGGAACGGTGAGGCGCGTGAGGCGTACGAGCAGCGGCAGTCCCGGTGGCGGGCCGCCTCGCAGGACATGCAGGCGATGCTGCGCGACATCAAGCTCGCCGTCGAGGACTCCGCGGCCGACTACCTCGACACCGAGAAGCGCAACGCCAACCTGTTCCACTGAGCCGGGCGCGGCCCGGGTGCCCCACCCGGGCCGCCCGCACCGGTCAGGCCGGCCCGGCCGGGCGCCAGCGTCGGCGGGCGCCCCGGGGCAGCACCACGGCCAACAGCGCCACGATCGCCGCCGCGCCGCCGGTCGCGCCGGCCACCAGCAGCGCCCGGTCCCGGGCCGTGGCCCGGCGGGCCCGGCGGGCCAGCGCCGCCGGGTCCGGCCGGTCGGCCGGGAGCGCGGCCCCGCCCCCCGAGCGGGCGGACGCTCCGCCGGGCGCCTCGGTCACCGCGCGGTACGGGTTCAGCACCCCCGCGCCATAGCCCTCACCCCGGCCCGGCGCCGGGTCGGTCCCGGCGATGATCCGTGCGGCCACCTCGGCCGCGCTCAGCTCCGGGCGATACTGCCGCAGCAACGCCGCGGTGGCGGCCACGAAGGGGGTGGCATAGCTGGTCCCCTCCGCCCGATGGTGGCCCTGCCGGGGCGCCGCCATCAGCACCTCGCCGCCCGGAGCGACCAGGTCGACGTACGCGCCGGTCTGGGAGAAGGCGGCGCGCGTCCCGTCCCGCCCGATCGCGCCCACACCGAGCACCCCGTCGTACGCCGCCGGGTAGGGCCGCGGGTCGCCGTTGTCGTGCAGGTTGCCGGCGGCGGCCACCACCACCACCTCCCGCCGCAGGGCGTAGCTCACCGCGGCGCGTACGGCCGGGTCGTCCGCGTAGAGCACGACCGAGAGGTTGAGCACGTCCGCGTCGTGGTCGACGGCCCAGCGGATGGCCGAGGCGAAGCCGGCCGCGTCGACCGTGCGCCCCGACTCCCGCCCGTCGACCACCTGCTGCTCGCTCACCCGTACCGGCAGAATGCGCGCGCCCGGCGCGAGCCCGCGGAACGCGACGCCCGGTTGCGGCGTGGCGGCGATGATGCTCGCCACGCCGGTGCCGTGCCCGGCGCAGTCGCGGGTGCCGTCCCCGCCCGGGTCGAGGAAGTCCGCGCCCGTCGACACCCGGCCGGTGAGCTGCGGATGGGACCGGTCCACCCCCGAGTCGACCACCGCCACCACCACGCCGGCGCCGGTCGCGAGCGGGGCGAGGCGCTCCGGGGCGTACCGTTGCTGGGTCCACGGCTGCTCGGCCACCGGCCGGGCCGGCGCGGGCGGCGTGGCGCAGCGGGCCGGCGCGCGGGCCGCCGCCGGAGCGGCGGGCAGGCCGGTGACGAGGAGGGTCGCCAGGGCGGCCAGCGCCGGGCGCGCGAGGGGCCGAGCCATCGACGACCTCCGTAACGTGTCGACTCCGGAACGGGATGTTAGCGCCTCGCCGACGCCACGGCCGACCGTCGATGGCCAGACATTGTGATCTTGTTACCACCTTGTAGGTTGTAGGCGATGCCTGTGGCCTGTTCACGGAAGGAGAGGTGGCCGTGACCGGATGGGAACCGGCCACCGAGGCCGAGGTGGCGATGCGGGACGCGCTGCACGCGCAGGACCAGCAACAATACTTCCGCGTCCTGACCCACGTCGATCTGGTGCTGCCGGTCGCCGGCGGGTCCGGCGCGGGGTGGGGCACCTGGACCTCCGGGGGGCGGACGCACGTGCTGGCGTTCACCTCCGTCGCCGCGCTGCGGGCCAGCCTGGGCGAGAACGCCGGCGCCACGCGCCGCCTGCCGTTCGCCGACCTGGCCGCCGGCTGGCCCGACCAGGAGTGGTGGTTGGCGGTCAACCCCGGCCTGCCGGTCGAGGGATACCTGCCGGCCTGGTACGTCGCGCAGCTCGCCCGGGGCGACGTCCGGCTGCCCGGCCGGACCATGGGTGCCCGGGCCCGCCTGGAGCGGGTGCAGAGCGCCGCCCGGGCCGCCCGCAACGGCGCCACCGGATCCGCCCACGAAGACCCGGCCGTCCTGGTCCCCGCCGCCTCCCCGCCCCCACCCCCGGTCCCTCCGGACCGCCGCGGGCGGGTGGCGGAGCCCGAGGAGCCCGCGACCGTGCCGATGCGGACCGTTCCGGTCCTGGGCCGTCGCGTCCCGACCGTGTCGCCGCGCCGCCCGGAGCCGACCACCGGCGAGCGGGGCCGTACCGCGTCGGGCGACGGATCCGACGTGGACGCGCTCGACGGCTGGCTCACCGACCTGCGCCGCCATCCGGGCGAGCCGGACCCGTTCGCCGCCGGCCGCACCGCGCCGGCCGCGGAGACGCCCCCGGCGCCACCGCCGGCCCGGTCCTTCTTCGAACCCACCTCGGGCCGGTCGACCCGGCGGTCCTCGCCGCTGGACACCCCCCGACGGCCCGCCGAGCGGGCCACACCGCCGTCCCGGTTCGCCGGCGGCCAGCCGTTCCCCCGGCGCCGGCCGCTCAACGAGCCGGTGCGCGAGGACCCGACCCGGGCGTTCGGGATGGGCCCGGACGAGCCGGCGTCGCCGCTGCACGCCGCCGAGCCGGCCGCACCGTTCCAGCCGGCGCGCCCGCCCGAGGACGCCACCCGGACGCTGCCCCGCCGTCCCGCCGGTCCGGCCGCGCCCGCCGCGGACGAGTGGGCGCCGACCGCCCCGCAGCGGGACGCCCCGGGGTGGCGCGCCCTGGAGGAGCCGGCGGAGGTGGAGGAGTTGCCGCCGTCGATCGCCGAGCCGGTGTCCGTCCCGCCCGCGCCGGTCCCTCGTGACTTCACGCCGATCGTCATCGAGGGCGTCGTCATCGAGGCCCGTGACCTGACCGATCCCGCGCCGGCCTGGTCGCCGCCGGCCGCGGACGGGTACGCCACCGGCCCGGCCGCCGGTGAGGCGGCGCCGTGGGCGGGCTCCACCGACCCGCTGCCCCACCTGGCCGCGCCGGTCGAGGAGAAGGCCGCGCCGGTCGAGGAGAAGACGGCGCCGCTCCCGCCGTTGGCCGGTCCGGACGACGTGACGGTGCGCCTCGGTCGACCGGCCGCGCCCTCCGCCGAGCCGACGGTGTCGCTGTTCGAGCCGACCAGCCCGCTGTTCGAGCCGACACCGGACGAGCCGTCCCCGGTGGCGTCCCCCGCCGGGGAGCCCCGCAGGTCGCTGTTCGAGCCGCAGCCCTCCGCGGAGTCGACCTTCGGGACGCCGACCCCGGCCGAACCCACCGTGTCGCTGTTCACGCCGGCATCGTCCGAGGAGTCGACGGTGGCGTCGTTCGGTCCGGGCTCGCCCGAGGAGCCGACGGTGGCGTCGTTCGGGGCGGGCTTGTCCGAGGAGTCGACCACGTCGCTGTTCGGGGCGGGCTCGTCCGAGGAACTGACCACGGCGTTCGCGCCGTCGTCCCCGGTCGAGCCGACCGCGTCGCCGGTCACGCCGACGTCGTCGGAGGAGTCGACGACGTCGATGTTCGCCCCGGCACCCCCGGAGGACGCGACCCCGCTGTTCGGGCCGGCCTCGTCGGCGAATTCGACCACGGCGTTGTTCGGGTCCGGGCCGGGGGAGGATCCGACCACGGCGTTGTTCGCGCCGGGACCGGCGGAGGAGTCGACGACGGCGTTGTTCGCGCCGGGACCGGCGGAGGAGTCGACGACGGCGTTGTTCGCGCCGGGACCGGCGGAGGAGTCGACGACGGCGTTGTTCGCGCCGGGACCGGCGGAGGAGTCGACGACGGCGTTGTTCGCGCCGGGACCGGCGGAGGAGTCGACCACCGCGCTGTTCGCGCCGGCGTCGGCGGAGGAGTCGACGACCGCGGTGTTCGAGCCGGCGGCGGCCGAGCCCACGTATCGCCCCGCCGGGGCCGAGCGGACCGTCGCCGAGCCGGTGGCCGCCGGTTCCCCGCCCCCGGCGGCCGAGCCGGACTTCGAGCCGGCGAACGAGGTGGAGGAGGAGTTGCTGGCCGCGGCCGGCAGCGGGAACACCGACGGCTTCCTCACCACGCTGCTGCTGGCGCGGGTGCTGCTGCCTGTCGCGTTCGACTCGGCGGCCGGCAGCCGCCCCGGTGACCCGGGCTTCTCCTGGCGGACCGAGACGGTCGACGGGGTGCGGTACGTGGCGGTCTTCACCTCGCCGGAACGGCTCGCCGAGCACGCCGAAGGCCCCGTCGACACGATCCGGGTCAAGTTCGTCCAGCTCATCCGGCGATGGCCGGACGAGAACTGGTCGTTCCTCATCAACCCGGGCAGCCCGGTCGGCGCCGCGTACCCGGGGGAGCAGGTCCTCGCGCTGGCCAACTGGGCCGCCGAGGTGGGGCTCGGCGACGACCCGGAGACCGAGCCGGAGCCGGCCGCCACCGGGCCGGCACCGGCGGCCCGGCCCCGGTCGGACGCGCCGGCGGCGCAGCCGAGCCGCCCGGTGACGATGCAGAAGGCGATCGCGGCGAGCCAGCTCTCCTACTACCTGGAGCGAGGCTACGACCGGGTGTCCGGCTTCGTGCACCGGGCCGGGGAGCTGAGCCACCTGCGTACCCCGGCGGAGCTGTACGACGCCCTCGGCCTCGGCCATCCCGGCTCCCCGTTCTCCCGCGACGACGAGGAGCTGTACCTGCTGCGCTGGCCGGCCTACCGGCCGAGTCTCTACCGGATCCCGTACGGCGGGCAGAACGAGGCCGCGATGCGCGCGATGGAGGGCTGGGTGATCGAGCGGTCGCCGTTCCGCGGCAACGGCTTCGCACCGGGCGAGAGCAGCGACGTGATCGCCGAGTTCAAGGTGGACAGCGCCCGGCTGCCGCACGGCGCCGAGCTGTGGCGGGTCGGCGCCGACGGTGACGCCCGGCTGGTCGCGGTCCTGGACACCGACGCCCTGCTCTGGCGGAAGGCGGACGAGGCGTGACCCGCGACGGCTACGTGGCGCGCTGGCACGGCCGGGAGTACCAGGCCAGCCCGGACGGCGACGACGTCCGCCTGTACCAGCCGGAACCGGACGAGGGCTTCACCGAGGTACGCCCCGGGCGGTACGTCCGGGTGGTGCCGGCGGCCGAGGTCGACGACCTGGCGTACGTGCGAACCATCTGCACCTGGCAGGGGCAGCCGTTCATCGTGCTGGCCGAGCACGAGGGCTGGTTGCGGGTGGAGTACACCGGCGGGCGCTGGCCGGTGGCGGAGGCGATGGGGCTGGAGGCCTTCGACTTCGGCGTCTACCAGGGCTGGGCGCCCGCCACCGAGGTGGCCGGGCTGGGCGAGCAGCGGGTCTGAGTCAGGACTTCGCCCACCGCAGGATCTCGCCGAGCACCAGGTCGCGGGCCTCCACGTGCGGGAAGTGGCCCACGCCGTCGAGCAGCCGCCACTCGTAGGGTGCGCTGACGTAGCGGCCGGAGCCCTGGGCGGTGCGGGGCAGCGACGCCTCGTCCAGCGCGCCGTGCAGTTGCAGCGTCGGCGTGACCAGCGGCTGCTGCATCAGCTTCACGAACCGGTAGCCGTGCAGCCGCAGCACCGACCGGAACGCCCACCGGTAGCCCTCCAACGCGCAGAACGCGGCCTGCGGGATCTGCATGGCCACCCGGCAGCACCGGGCGTAGTCGGCGAAGTCCGGCCCGGCCACCCAGCGCGGTCCGCCCCAGCGGCGCAGCATCTCCTCCACCTCGGCGGCGCCGTCCCGGGTCAGCACGTGCTCGTAGCGGGGAAGCTGGAACTTCAGCGTCGCGGTGGCCGAGGCGAACTGGCCGCGCGGGTCGGCGACGATGGCGGTCCGTAGCCGGAGGGGGTGCGGCGCGCCGAGCACCACGAGCCGGCGGACCAGCGTGGGGTGGAACGAGGCGGCGGTCCAGCCGATGAGGCCGCCGGCGCCGGTGCCGACCACGGTGGCCGAGCGCTCGCCGAGCGCCCGGATCAGCCCGGCCACGTCGGCGGCGAGCGTGTAGCCGTCGTACCCCCGGGGTGGTTTGTCGCTCGCGCCGTAACCGCGCAGGTCGACGGCGACCGCGCGGAAGCCGGCGTCGGCGACCGCGGGGAGCATCTCGTGCCAGGCGTACCAGTATTCCGGGAAGCCGTGCAGGAAGAGCACCATCGGGCCGGTGCCCGCCTCGACGACGTGGAACCGGCTGCCGTTGGCGCCGACGAACCGGTGCGTCCACGGCCCTTCGGGCATCACGCAGGACTCGTCGGCGGCCCCGCCGCGCTGGTCGGTCATGGGCTCAGCCTAGGGCCGGGGGTGGTGCGTCGACCCCGCAGGTGCGCAGGATCAGGGGTTTCTCCGGGACGGCGGCACGGGCGGTCAGGCCACGCGTTCGATACGCAGCAGGCCGAGCGGCCGGCCCGGTCCGCATTCGACGCCCTCCGGCGCCGGGCCCACGGTGACCCGGACCCAGGTGCCGGCGGGCCACGTGCCCTTGTCCCGGCCGTAGAGCCCGTGCTCCTGGCCGTCGTCGGTGACCAGGGTGTAGCAGGGGCCACCGCCGCCGTGGCTGATCCGGCCGGCGAGGACGTTCGGCTTCATCTGGTCGGTCGGGTGCCGTGGGGGCCCGGTCGGCGGCCGGAGCGTCGGCAGGTCGGTCGCGGAGAGCGGGGGCCGGCCGGAGGAGGCGGCCGGGGTGGGCGCCGCCGGGGTGGGTGGCGTCGTCGCGGGCTCGGGTGTGGCTGCGGCGGTGGGTTCGGCGGGACGCTCGGACGCGGGCACGTCGGTTCCTTCCTGCGGGCCGGCTTCCCGGTCGGCGCAGCCGGCCAGGGTCAGGGCCAGGGGCAGTGCGAGGACCGCGGCCAGGCGGCGGTCGAGGCTCGTGGTCACCTGCCTGGGACGCGCGGCGGGCCGGCGCGGTTCCCGTCCGGCGCACAACGGGCG
This sequence comes from Micromonospora sp. WMMC241, assembly GCF_027460165.1. Classification (NCBI taxonomy): domain Bacteria; kingdom Bacillati; phylum Actinomycetota; class Actinomycetes; order Micromonosporales; family Micromonosporaceae; genus Micromonospora; species Micromonospora sp. WMMC241. Next base: position 6,131,840 of record NZ_JAPZBF010000001.1, on the reverse strand, counting down.
AGGCCCGGGCAGGTGACCTGCCCGGGCCTCGCCGTGGTGTTGCGTGGATCAGCGGTTCAGGAGAAGCGGACCTTCAGCGAGGTGCCGTCCTGCTCCAGGACCTTGATCTTGGTGCCGGTGGCCGGGAGCTTGACGCCGTGGTTCGGCAGCTCCGGGTACCAGTACTGCTTGGTGTCGTCGAACAGCGGCTGCGCGGCCTGGCCACGGACGTACTGCGGCTGGCTGTTGATGTGCAGCGTGAACGAGTCCGCCTTCTTCAGGCTGAACGGCGCGTCGTAGACCTGGACGCGGGCCCGCCAGGGCGCCCCGGTCAGGTTGTAGAGCGGCCGCGGGTGAGCGTCGATGATCATGTTGCGACCCTCGCCCGGGTGCACGAACGTGTCGTTGTCCGCCCACCGGAGGTTCCAGTAGGAGATCAGCAGACCCTCCTGGTACGCGTAGTGGTCCACGTAGTCCGGGCGGGTGTTCGCGTAGCCGAAGTAGTACGGGCCGGTCTTGAGGTACTTGTCGTACGAGGTGTACGACCGGTTGCCGGCGATGTAGTAGTTGTCGAACTTCCGGATGTAGGTCTCCTCGACGATGCTCCAGCCGGACAGCGTCCAGCCGGCGGCACCGGTCTCGGCACCGTCGCTGAGCAACGTCTGCCCGTCGGCGGTCACGGTGAGCGCGTCACCGTAGAAGCCACCGGCGGAAACGCCGCCGTCCGTCTGGTAGCGGAGCCGGAACTGCACGACCTTGCCGGCAGCCGCGTCCATCGGGATGTTGACGTCGACCCACTGGCCGCCGCTGGAGCCGTCCAGGGCGAAGCGCCCGGGCGAGATCTCCTTGAGCGCCTTGCCGTTGGCCGTGCCGGGCAGGGTGGCCCAGGTCTGGCCACCGTCGGTCGAGGCCTCGAAGAAGAGGTAGTCGTAGTCCTCTTCGATGTTGTAACGACCCTTCATCGACAGCGCGGCGCTGGTCTTCCCGGTGAGGTCGATGGTCCGCGTCATCGTGGTGTTCAGGTCGTCCTCGTTGCCCGAGAAGAACTGCTTCGTCCCCTCGAACGGCTTGCCGTTCTGGAACGTGTACTCCCGCTGCGGCAGCACCACCACGGCACCCTGCGCCTTGGCGGTGTTGTACTCCTGCGGGCCCAGCTCCAGCGTGCGCTTCTGACCGGCGACGACCGTCTCGTAGTCGAGCCAGCCGAGCTGGAGCTTGTTCCAGGCACCCAGGTCGCCACCGCGGTCGCCGATGCCGGCGTCGTTCTTGGCGCCGAGCCGGCTCTGGGCCATCAGGGTCCAGTGCTCGTTGTTGTTGTCCCCACCACTGGTGACGTTGTAGTCGTCCGGCAGACCGAGGTCGTGGCCGTACTCGTGGTAGAAGACGCTCCGGCCACCGTTCTCCGGCTGGATCGTGTAGTCGCCGATCCAGACCCCGGTGTTGCCGATCTGGGTGCCGCCGGCCGGGAAGTTCTCCGGACCGGTGCTGCCCTGGTCGCTGGCGAACGCGTACCAGCGGTGGCTCCAGATGGCGTCCTCACCCTGGATCGGGTCACCGTCGGCCTGGTCGCCGCCGGCGTGGACGATCTGGAAGTGGTCGATGTAACCGTCCGGCTCGTTGAAGTTGCCGTCGCCGTCGAAGTCGTAACGGTCGTACTCGTCCATCGACTTGACGTCGGCGGCGATCTGCGCGTCCGAGCGACCCTGCGCCTTCTGGTCCTCGACCCACTGGTTGGCGGCGTCGCGGACCAGCGCCCAGGTGTTGGTGCAGACGTTCGAGGCGCACGGGTAGCCGTCGGAACGGCCGTAACGAGCCTCGTTGTACTTGACCTTCACCCAGTTGGTGACCTCGCCGTCGACGCTGTACCGGCCCGACGACTGGGCCTCGTAGTACTGCTTCAGCGACTCGTCACCCGGCTTGGTGCCGAAGTACAGCTGCCGGAAGTGGTCGGCGCTGAAGTCCTTCTGCCAGATCGTGGAGTTGTCCACAGCCCGGTTGGGCTCGGGGATCTGGTTGACGCGCGGCCCGTCGAACCGGGTCGGACCCGCCGTGTCGGGGTCGGTGTCCTGGTCCGGGTAGTTCGGGTGCCGCTCGTCGCCGAACTCCGCGAGGATGACGAAGATCTTGTCGGTCCGCTCGCGGGAAAGCTCGACGTACTGGTCCTTGGTCGGACCCTTGCCGGCCTTGGTGCTCTTGGCGGCCGTGCCCGCCGCGGCACCCTCGGCAGCCGTCTCGCCAACCTTGACGACGGTGCTGCCGTTGATCTTCTGGGCCTTCGCCCTGCCGGACAGAACCTCGCTGAGGCCTTCCTGGCGCAGCGCGCGCCGCTTGTCCTCGAGCGGGTTGGGCAGGTCGTGCTCAGCCTGCGCAGGCTCGGCCACCGACGGAGCGGTGGTCGGCAGCTTCGGCGTCGGCGCGGCACTGGCGGACGTACCTGCCATCAGCCCCGTCGCGGTCAGCGAAAGCCCGAGCAGACCCACTGCGACTTTGCGCACGTGGTACCTCCGGTGTGAGGGAACCGGCCCCTTGGGGGTACGGGCCGGTGGAACGTCCCACAAGTGGGACCCCTGGTGAACATAGACACTGCTGGGACCGGTGTGAAGATGTGCGCGTCGATTTGTAGCAACTTTTTGTTGGGGACGACTTTGCCCGTCACACCCCGGCCCGGCGTCGCGGCGCTGACCAGCGCCGATGTCCAATCGTCCAGACGCAACGACACCGATGGATATGCGGAAGGGTCGGGAGCGCGGCGGCTCCCGACCCTTACCTCATCCGGTCCGTTCAGCCCATTTTCCGGTCATTCCGGTTCCGGTTTGACGCTGTCGATCAGCTCCTCGGCGGGACCACGAACACCGTGGCGTACGCGTTGTCCCGGGCGGCCTTCAGGATGACGATCGAGGTGCCGTACGCGACGCCCGCGTCCCGCGGGTTGCCGGTACCCAACACGATCGCGCCGCCACCCAGCTCCGTGCCGTACCAGTCGGTCGCCGGGCTGCCGTCCGGGTTGACCACCCGGGTGGTGTACCGCTGGTTGCCCTTCGACGGGACGACCACCGAGGCGTCGTTGTCCCGCGCGTACGCCGCACCGTCGCGGATCTCGATGCCCGGGTACCAGCCCTTGGCGTCGGTGAAGGCCCGCACCGGCGCCTGGGCGCCGAACTTGGTGCAGTACTCGCTGTACGGCTCGTCCGCCGCCTCCAGGCACTCCTTGAACGGGTACGTCTTCGTCAACCCGAACGCGGCGTTGGAGGACTGCGGGCGGCTGGGCAGGTTCTTCAGCACCGACGGGTCCTTCGCGGCCGCCGTGCCCGTGCGGCGCAGCGGGTCGTTGTGCGAGTCGACGATCAGCAGCCCGCCCTTGGCGCCGTAGCTGGGCAGCGCGGTCATCTGCCCGGTGACGTGGTTGACGTCGCCGAGCTCGGTGTCCCGGTACCAGACCAGCATGCCCGGCGCGTTGTAGGAGATCCGGTCGACCTTCCACGCCTCGTGCGAGTAGACGGTGTCGTAGGCGTACTTCAGGCCCTTGTCGAAGCCGTCGAAGTTGCGCCACTCGGCCAGGTAGTAGTGCGACCTGACCTGGGTGCCCGTGTCGATGTGCCAGCCCGCGCCACTGGTGTCGGTGAACGTGCCGCCGGTCTGGGTCCAGCCGGCCGCGCCGCCCTCGACGTCGTCGCTCCACGTGGTCGCGCCGCCGCCGGTCACCGAGAAGTCGTCGGCGAACCAGCCGCGCTCCTGGAACGCCTCGTCGGTCGCGTACCGCAGCCGCACCTGCACGGTCTGCCCGGCGTACGGCGACAGGTCGACGTAGTCGTGCCGCCAGCCGCCGGTGCTGCCGGTCAGGCCGTACTTCTTGTTGCCGAAGTCGACCATGCGCCCGTTCGGGTCGGAGTAGCCGTCGTCGGTGGAGACCAGCGCTCCGGCCTCGTCGTAGACCTTGCGTTCCGTCCAGGTGGCGCCGCCGTCGGTGGAGACCTCGACGAAGCCGTAGTCCCAGTCCTCCTCGATGACGTAGTCGTTCCACATCCAGAACTTCGCATCAGCGGCGTTCGGCACGGTCACCGTGCGGCTCAGCTTGACGTCCGCCCACGCCTGGTCGGCGCCGGAGTACCACATGTTCGCCCCGCTGTGCGGCTCGGCCAGCGTGATCACCTTGTCCGGCAGGTCGATCTTGATGCCGTCCTCGGTGCCGACCGGCGTACGCGAGGTCTGCCCGAGCTTGACCAGCTTGGACCGGTCGCCCGGCCCGAAGGTCTTCGGCTCGGCCCAGCCGAGCACCCACTTGTCCCAGATACCCATGTGGGTGGGGAGCGCCTGGAAGATCTCACCGGAGTGCGAGCCGGACGCCATCAGGTCCCAGAAGTCCACGTCGGAGTCGGCGTTGCCGGAGGTGTCGTAGAGGTCCGGCAGGCCGAGGTCGTGCCCGAACTCGTGGGCGAAGACGCCGACGCCGGCGTCCTCCGGCTGCACGATGTAGTTGGACACCTTCAGGTTGGTGCCGGGGATGGTGTAGCCGCCGGCCACGGTGGACGAGTGCGCCCAGACCGAGTAGATGCCGACGTCGCCGCCACCGCGGGACTTGCCCTGGTTGGCGTGCACCAGCACCAGGTGGTCGATCACACCGTCCGGCTCGTGGAAGTTGCCGTCGCCGTCGCGGTCGCTCTGGTCCTCGATGTCGTAGTCGGCCCACGGGAAGCTCGGGTCGGAGGCGGCCAGCGCGTCGATCGCGTCGGTGGCGAGCCGGCCGGCGCCCTGCGGGTTGTCCGGGTGGCCGTTCATCGACTGCTCACGCCCGGCGACCCAGTTGCCGTTCTCGTCCTGGAAGCAGCGCGACGCCGCGTACCAGCCCTCCGAGTGCGGGACCGTGATCCACGGGCTGGCCTGCCCGTCCACGGTGTAGGCGTTCTTCGACATCTCCAGGTACATGTTGTGCATGGTCCGTCCGGCCAGGCTGATGCCCGGCTTGCCGTCCGGCCCCTTGAGGTCCTTGCGGACCCGCTCGGTGATGCCCTTCTTGCTGTAGAGCATCTTGTCGTAGTGGGCCGGGGAGAAGTCCGGCACCCACATCGAGTTGTTGTCCTTGTGCGGCAGCGTGGCCGGGTTCGGGATGGTGTTGTGCCGCGGCCCGTTCTGCACGGTGCCGGGAACGCAGGTGCGATCCTCGAAGACCGTCTTCGGGACCATCACGTTCGTGAAGTCGTCGTTGGCCTTGTCGTTGAACTCGACCAGCAGCGTCAGCAGCTTGGCGGTCTGGGTGTTCTTCGCCTTCTTGATCTTCCGCGGGCTCTGGCCGGTGCGGATGGACTTCGCCTCCAGCTTGGCCAGTTCCCGGGCGGTGGCCGGGTTGCCCCCGGCGTACTTCCGGTCGTAGGCGCGGGCCTCGTCGGCCGGCGAGGCGAAGACCCCGTCCTTACCCTTGGTCTCCCTGCCGCCGGTGTCCGGCTGCACCTCGGGCTCGGCGTAGTTGATGTAGTACTCGTCCGCCGCGATGGTGGCCGGCGCGGAGCGGGACGGTTGGGCCGCCGCGCTGCCCGCCGCGGTCAGCGACGTGGCCGCGAGGGCGATGGCGGGCAGCGCGACGAGTAGTCGCCGGCCCGCCCGGGACTGCGAAATGGGGAGCATGCCACTCCGATCGTAGGGAATGGTGAAGGACCGGTCGACTCAGTGACGCCTGTCGAAATCCGCCGGTTGCGGCTGAAGGTAGTCGACCGGGCTCGCCATCGACAGGGGTGAACAGGCCAGTGCGCCTCCGCCGATCGACCGGCATGATCCCGGGTACGCGAGAGGGCGGGCCGCCGCGCGACCCGCCCCCCTCGTTCCGCTGTGCTCAGTCCTCGTCGGACTTGCCGCCGCTCATCCCCGAGGAGATCAACTCCATCACCGAGGAGTCCTGGAGCGTGGTCACGTCACCGAGCGACCGGTTCTCCGCCACGTCCCGCAGCAGCCGACGCATGATCTTGCCGGAGCGGGTCTTCGGCAGCTCCGGCACCAGCATGATCTGTCGCGGCTTGGCGATCGGGCCGAGCGTCCTCGCCACGTGGTTGCGCAGCTCGGCGATGAGCTGCTCGCCCGCGTCGCCGCCGGTCTCCGCGCTGCCGCGCGGGATGGCGAACGCCACGATCGCCTGCCCGGTCGTCGGGTCGGTCGCGCCGACCACCGCCGCCTCCGCCACCGACGGGTGGCTGACCAGCGCCGACTCGACCTCCGTGGTGGAGATGTTGTGCCCGGACACCAGCATCACGTCGTCGACCCGGCCGAGCAGCCAGATGTGCCCGTCGTCGTCCTTCTTGGCGCCGTCACCGGCGAAGTAGACCCACTTGTCGCCGGCGTTCGCGCCCGCGCCGAACCGCGACCAGTAGGTCTCCAGGAACCGGCTGTCGTCGCCCCAGATGGTGCGCAGCATCGACGGCCACGGCTCGGTCAGCACCAGGTAGCCACCGCCGCCGTTCGGCACCGACTCGCCCTGGTCGTCGACCACGTCGGCGGCGATGCCGGGCAGCGGCGCCATCGCCGAACCGGGCTTCGCCTCGGTCACGCCCGGCAGCGGCGAGATCATCATGGCGCCGGTCTCGGTCTGCCACCAGGTGTCGACCACCGGCAGCTCGCCCCGGCCCACGTACTGCCGGTACCAGATCCACGCCTCCGGGTTGATCGGCTCGCCGACGCTGCCGAGCAGGCGCAGCGACGACAGGTCGTACCCGGCCGGGACGTCCTCGCCCCACTTCATCATGGTCCGGATCAGCGTCGGCGCGGTGTACAGGATGCTCACCCGGTACTTGTCGACGATCTCCCAGAACCGGCCCTTGTGCGGGGTGTCCGGGGTGCCCTCGTACATGACCTGGGTGGCGCCGTTGGAGAGCGGGCCGTAGACGATGTAGGAGTGCCCGGTCACCCAGCCGATGTCGGCCGTGCACCAGTAGACGTCCGTTTCCGGCTTCAGGTCGAAGACCGCGTGCGTGGTGTACGACGCCTGGGTCAGGTAGCCGCCCGTGGTGTGCAGGATCCCCTTCGGCCGGGCGGTGGTGCCGCTGGTGTAGAGGATGAACAGCGGGTGCTCGGCGTCGAACGGCTGCGCCTCGTGCTCCGGCGAGGCCTTCTCCACCGCGTCGTGCCACCAGTGGTCCTTCGCCGACCAGCCGACCTCCTCGCCGGTGCGGCGGACCACCAGCACGTGCTCCACCGACGGGCAGTTCGCCACCGCCTCGTCGACGGTCGGCTTGAGCGCCGACGGCTTGCCCCGGCGGAACCCGCCGTCCGCGGTGATCACCACCTTGGCGCTGGCGTCCTGGATCCGGTTGGTCAACGCGTCGGCGGAGAAGCCGCCGAACACCACGCTGTGCGTGGCGCCGATCCGGGCGCAGGCGAGCATCGCCACCGCGGCCTCCGGGATCATCGGCAGGTAGATCGCCACCCGGTCGCCGGCCGTCACGCCCAGCTCGGTCAGCGCGTTGGCCGCCTGGCAGGTGAGCCGGTGCAGGTCGGCGTAGGTGACAGTGCGGGTGTCGCCCGGCTCGCCCTCCCAGTGGATCGCCACCTTGTCGCCGTGCCCCGCCTCCACGTGCCGGTCCACGCAGTTGTACGCCACGTTGAGCCGACCACCGGTGAACCACTTCGCGAACGGCGCGTTCGACCAGTCGAGCACCTGCTCCCACGGCTGCGCCCAGGCCAGCCGCCCGGCCTGGCGCTCCCAGAAGGCGAGCCGGTCACCGGCCGCCTCGTCGTACGCCGCCGCGGTCACGTTGGCGTTCGCGGCGAGTTCGGCCGGCGGCGGGAACTGGCGCGTCTCGTTCAGCAGATTGGCCAATGCCTCGCTCATACGGTGACTCCTTCGTCGCGTGACCTGCGTCTCCCTACTCCGGGGAAGGTTAGCCGCGCCGTACCGCACCCGCGACCGCCCCGCCCCGCTCCGCGCGCCCAGCGGCGCCCCCTCCGCGCTGAGGTGTAAGGAGGGGCCCCCTGTTAACGCCTCCGGTAGAGGAAGGGCCCCCTCTTAACACCCCGTACCGTGTACGGGTGACCACTGATCCGCTGGCCCCGCTGCTCGCGCTCGCCGACGTCGCGTCCGCCGTCGAGCGGGCCCGCGACCGGGTCGACCAGGCCCACCGGCACCGGGCGCTGCGCCGCCAGGGCGGCCCGCTCGCCGCGGAGGTCAGCCTCCGCTCCGCGGTGGCCAGCGCCGCGCTGGAGGGCCGGGAACACGACCGCGAGGAGGTACGCGCCGGCACGGTCACCGACCCGGTGCTCCAAGGCGCGCTGCGGGTGGCCGGCGCGCTGCCCGGGCTCAGCGACCTCTGGCCGAAGGCGCCCCGGCAGGTGCTCGCCCGGCTGCACGTGCTCGCCGCCCGCGACGTGGTGACCGAGGACGAGGTGGGCCGGCCGGTGACCGACCCGGTGGTGGCGGCCCGGCTCGACGGCCTGTCCGGCCTGGTGGCCGGCGGCACCAAGGTGCCACCGCTGGTGCTGGCCGCCGTGGTGCACGGCGAACTGCTGAACCTGCGCCCGTTCCCCGGCCCCTCCGGCGTGGTCGCCCGGGCCGCCGCGCGACTGGTGCTGATCTCCACCGGCTTCGACCCGCGTGGGTTGGTCGGCGTGGACGTCGGGCACCACGAGCGGGAACCGGAGTACGTCGGCGCGGCCGGCGCCTTCGCCACCGGCACCCCGGACGGCCTGCGCTCCTGGCTACGGCACTACATGGCCGCGGTGGAGGTCGGCGCGGACCAGATCACGCTGATCGGCGACGAACTCCTCGCCGCCTCCTGAACCCGGCCTTGCGCCGTCAGCCGGTGGGCGCGGCGGCCCGGGTGCGCCGATGCCGGCCGTACCAGGCGATGCCGATGGCCACACCGACACCCACGCCGAGCGCCGCCGCCGCGACCGGCACCGCCGGCCGCTCACGCAGCCGGCGGCCCAGCGGGATCGGATGCCGGAACTCCAGCACCGGCCAGCCGTTCTCCGCCGCCAGCTTGCGCAGCGTGCGGTCCGGGTTGACCACGCTCGGGTGACCCACGCACTCCAGCAACGGCCGATCGCTGTACGAATCGGAGTACGCGTACGAGTCGGCCAGGTCGTAGTCGCGCTCCAGGGCCAGCTCGCCCACGGCGTCGACCTTGCTCGGACCGGCCGCGTAGAACTCGACCTCGCCGCTGTAGCGACCGTCGACGACCGCCATCCGGGTGGCGATCACGTCGGTCACACCGAGCAACTCGCCGATCGGCCGGACCATCTCCTCGCCCGAGGCGGAGACCAGCACCACGTCCCGGCCGGCGGCCTGGTGCTCCTCGATGAGGGCTGCCGCCTCGGCGTACACATAAGGGTTGATCAGCTCGTGCAGCGTCTCCGCGACGATCTGGCGGACCTGTTCCACCGGCCAGCCCTTGCAGAGCGTGGCCAGATAGTCCCGGGTGCGGGCCATGGTCTGCTCGTCGGTGCCGCCCAGCCGGAACATCAGCTGCGCGTACGCCGACTTGACCACGTCACGCCGAGTGATCAGCCCGTCCCGGTAGAACGGCCGACCGAACGCCAGGGCGCTCGACTTGGCGATGACGGTCTTGTCGAGATCGAAGAAAGCGGCACTACGGCCCACGGCGCGAAAGTCTAGCCGGACGGGACGCCCGCGACCGCCCACCCCGGGGCCGCGCGGGCGAGGTGTACCCGACGGAGTGACGGCGGTCACATCTCTGTGCGAGAAATTAGCTTTGCGTGGAGTGAACACCACTCGACGTATAAGGGTCGGCTGCGGCATGCTTGTCCTCGCGACAGGAGTTCGCGTCCGGTCGCCCGCAGACCCTCGGCGGTTGCACCCCCCGTGACCGCTGAGTCGGTTCGGCTCGACCCCCCCGGAGCCGAACCACCCGACGACCCCCGTCTCCCCCCGACGGGGGTCGTCCCTTTTCGCCCCGACACGATGGAGCGGTCGGACCGTCGCCGGCCCGACCGCCCCTGTCCGCTGTCAGGACCTGCGCAGCGTGACGACCGTGGTGTCGTTGACCTCGACGTACTGGTTGTACTGGCTGTCGTAGCCCTGGGCCCTGGTGCTGACCTCGACGTCGCCCTTGACGAACGGCTGAGTGCCGGGCGGCGTGGCGGTGGCGGTCCAGGCGGCCGGGCTGCCCGGCACGCAGTTCACCCGGGTGATGAAGTCGGCCCGGACGATGGCCTTCTTGACGATCTCGGTGACCGTGCCGTAGAGCGACACCGAGGTCGGCTGGTTGCAGGTGACGGTGCCGTGCACGACGGCCTTGCCGCTGACCGTGCTGGCGGTGCCGTCGGTGGCCACGGCGAGCGCGAGGTCCAGCGGCGCCGGTGCCGGCGGGTTGGCGATGTGCACCTCACCGCGGGCCGCCGCGGTGCCGCCCTCGCAGTGCTGCTCGAAGGTGGCGTCGAACGTCTGGACGTAGCCGTTCGGCCCGAAAACGGCGTTGAGCACCGTGAACGTGCCGGTCAGCTGGTTGCAGCCGCGCCCGTTCCCGTCCAGGCTGAGCCCGGGACCGGCGCCGTTGAAGGGGTAGCGCGTCGCGTTCTCGTAGGTGCCCGGGACCAGTGGCTGGCTGCCCGGGGCGTCGAAGTCCAGGTACCACCAGTCGCCGTTGTAGCCGTTGACGTTGACCGACACGTGGCTGGTGTCGGTGGACGCGGCGGTGGTGAGCTGGTCACCGCCGGCGACCGAGTAGGCGTACGATCCGCCGCCGGTGATGTAGTCGCCCGGGTCGCCGCTGAAGGTGACCGAGCCCGACTCCACCGGCTGCGCCTGTGCCGGCGCGGCGGCGACGAGCCCGCCCAGCGCCCCCGTGATCGAGAGGCCGGCCGCCAGGGCCGCCCTCCGCCAGGTGTTGTGCATCCCCGCTCCTCTCGGATGAGACGGCTGGGCGGTCGTGCCGCCCGGAAGTTGCCGTCGGTCAATTACCGCTGAGCGTGGCCGTGGCGTTACACCCCGAGGACGAAGGCATCCATAGTGGACAGCAAACTAGCGAACGACCGCGCGCAGGGTCTCCGATGCGGGCTCGAAGCAGACCAGCGCCCGACCTCGATCGTCGGTCACCACCCACGGGTGCCCCACGTACGTCTGCTGGTGGTGGGTCTGCCCCGGCCGCAGCACCGCGTACCGCTGGCGTTGGCCGCCGTAGTCCAGCCAGTAGACGACGACGGTTCCCGATCGGGCGTTGACGAAGTCGACGAAGGTCTCCGGGCCGCCGCTGCGGGAGCGCAGCGACGATTCCCGGGACGCCGGCAGCGGGGTGAGCTCACCAGGCCGTGGCGCGGGTGGCGTGGTGCGGCTGGCCGTCGGCTTCGGCGCCGGCGGCCGGGCGGCCGGCGTGGTGCGGCGTGGCGGCGCGGGCCGGCGGGTGGGCAGGGCGGCGCGGGTGGAGAGCGACACGGGCGCCGGAGAGTACGACTCGGTCGACACGTCCGCCGCCGGCGTGGAGTTTCCCGGCGAGGCCAGGATCGCCTCGCTGCCGATGGGTGGCGGCAGGTCGGGCCGGCGGGGCATCGCGAAGAAACTGAGCGTGCCGACGAGCACGACGACCACGATGCCGATCGTCACCGAGGCGAGCGTGGCCGGGGACGGGTCGCGAAGCCAGGCGTCGCCGGGCGGGGGAGCGGGACGGGCGTGGCGGCGGGCGGGTGGTGTTCCGGCGCCCTGCGGTGGATCGGTCATGGCCTCGATTTCACGAGCCGGTGCCGTCCGTTCTGCGGCAAGGGATCCGATTATGCGGGACGGGTGATCCCCCTCGTCAATGGCTGACGGTCTTTCCGCGCCGACCGGTGGGCCGGGGTGGGTCGGCCTTTTCGGAGCCTCGGAACGCCGTGCCGTCAGGGACTACCCGCCGATCCGGCGGCCCGGGCACATAGCAGATCGACTCGTCCGCCGGGGCCTGTCCACATCGCGCCGTTGTCCACAAGCGGGCGTCCGGTGTCCCCGCGCGGAGCGGTCGACTTGGGCAGGCTGCGTCGCGGCACGTCCGAGTCCGACCGATGGAGGCCGCCATGCCGCCCCGTACCCCGCTCCCGCCGTACCGTCGGCTGCCCCTGCTCGTCACGGCCGACGGCGACCTGCTCGACGAACTGCTGCGGCTCGCCGCGGCCGGCGGCACCGAGGTCGAGCTGGCGGCCGACCCGGCCGCGGCCCGCGCCCGCTGGGCCCCGGCGCCGCTGGTGCTGGTCGGCGCCGACCAGGCGGCGGCCTGCCTGCGGGCCCGCCTGCCGCGGCGTCCGCGCACGGTCCTGGTCGGTCGCTCCGGCCAGCTCGATCCGGGTACGGAGTTGGCCGAGCTGATCGGCGCCGAGCACGTGGCGGCGCTGCCCGCGGCGGAGCCCTGGCTGGTGGACCGGTTCGCCGAGTGCGTGGCCGGGCCGGCGGATGCGGGCCCGGCGCGGGTCGTGGCGGTGCTCGGCGGGCGCGGCGGCGCCGGGGCCAGCGTGCTCGCCGGCGGGCTCGCCGTCAGTGCGGCCCGGGCCCGGCTGCGCACGCTCCTGGTCGACGCCGATCCGCTGGGCGGCGGGTTGGACCTGGTGCTCGGCTGGGAGCAACTCGACGGGTTGCGCTGGCCGGAGCTGGCCGGCGCCGACGGGCGGGTCGATCCGCCGGCGCTGGTCCGTGCCCTGCCCAGCCGCGGTGACCTGGTGGTGCTCTCGTGGGACCGGGGCGACCTGCGACACCTGCCGGCGGAGGCGATGGCCGCCACTGTCGACGCCGGCCGGCGCGGGCGGGACCTGGTCGTGCTCGACCTGCCCCGGCATCTCGACGACGCGGCCGTGATCGCCCTCCAGGCCGCCGACCGGGCGATCCTCGTGGTGCCCGCGGAGCTGCGGGCCACCGCGGCCGCGGCCCGGGTGGCCGCCGTCGTCGCCCCGCACTGCGCCGACCTGTCGGTGATCGTGCGGGGCCCGGCGCCGGGTCGGCTGCGGGCGGCCGAGGTGTCCCGTGCGCTCGGCCTTCCGCTCGCCGGCACGCTCCGGCCCGAGCCCGGCCTGTGTCGAGGGCTGGAACGCGGCGAGGCACCCGGCGCCACCGGCAAGGGTCCGCTCGCCGCGCTGTGCCAGCGGCTCGTCGACGAGCTGACCGGCCGATCCGCGGCGGGCGCGGCGTGACCGGGCCGGTCGACCCGGAGGAGCTGGCCGCCCGCGTCCGGCACCGGTTCGCCGCCGAGGCCACGCCTGTCACGTCCGCCGCGGTCGTCTCCGCGGTACGCGCCGAGCCGGCCGCCGGCGTGCTCGGTGACACCACCCTTCTGCGCATCGCCGACCGGGTGCACGACGACCTCGTCGGCGCCGGCCCGCTAGCGCCGTTCCTGGCCGATCCGGAGGTCACCGACGTGCTGGTGAACGGGGTCCGGGTCTGGGTCGACCGGGGACGAGGGCTGCACCAGGTGGCGGTGCCGCTCGGCACGGTCGACGACGTACGCCGGTTGGCGCAGCGGCTGACCTCGGCCGCCGGTCGCCGGCTCGACGACGCCTCGCCCTACGCCGACGCGCGACTGCCCGACGGCACCCGGCTGCACGCCGTGCTGCCGCCGGTGGCGACCGACGGCCCCTACCTGTCGCTGCGCACCTTCCGACAGCGACCGTTCACGCTGGACGAGTTGGTCGAGCACGGCACCGTGCCCCGCCCGGTCGCCCCGCTGCTCGACGCGGTGGTGGCCGCCCGGCTGGCCTACCTGGTGACCGGTGGCACCGGCTCCGGCAAGACCACCCTGCTCAACACGCTCCTCGGGCTGGTGCCCGGCAACGAGCGGATCGTGCTGGTCGAGGATGCCGCGGAGCTGCGTCCGGTGCACCCGCACGTGATCGGGTTGCAGGCGCGCACCGCGAACGTCGAGGGCGTCGGCGTGGTGGGGCTCGGTGACCTGGTCCGGCAGGCGCTCCGGATGCGACCGGACCGGCTGGTGGTGGGCGAGTGCCGGGGCGCCGAGGTGGTCGATCTGCTGGCCGCGCTGAACACCGGACACGACGGTGGGGCGGGGACGTTGCACGCCAACGCGCCGACGGACGTCCCGGCCCGGCTGGAGGCGCTCGGCATGCTCGGCGGGCTGCCGCGGGTCGCGCTGCACGCCCAGGTCGCCGCCGCGTTGCAGGTGGTGCTGCAACTTCGCCGGACCGGAGCGGGGCGGGTGCTCGACTCGATCGGTCTGCTCCTGCCGGAGGGGCCCGATCGGGTGGTGACAGTGGTCCCGGCGTGGATCCGCGGCCGTGGCCTCGGCCTGGCCGCCCGGTCGCTCGGCAACCTGCTGCGGGAGCGGGGCGTGCCCGTACCGCCGATCCTCCGGGTGGTCTGGCCCGGCTCGGCGGGATCGAAGTGACCGGGCAACTCTGGTTGGCGTGCGTGCTCCTGGCCGGTGCCGCCGCGGCGGTCGCCTGGCCGGCGCGCGCCGGTCGGGTCCGGCGGCGGACGGTCCTCGACCTGCCAACCGCCTCGGGCGGCGACACCCGACCGCCGGCTCGCGGGAGAGCCACCGGCACCGGTGCCCGCGGATCGGTGCGCCCGTCTCCGAGGCGGTACCGGCGGTCGCCCGGCGACGCTGACCGGCGGCGCCGGCCGGGCATCGGGCGGGGCCGTGCGCGGCGCCGGGCCAGCCTCGACGGTCACCGGCCCGGCCTCGACGGTCGTTTCCCCAGCCCGGACGGCTACCGGCCCGGTGTCGACGGCCGACTGCCGCGCGGGTTCGCGCTTGTCGACCGGTCGCTCGGTGTCGGACGGCGCCTGTCCGCGACGAGGACGGCACGGCACGTGTTGCCGGCGGCGGCGGTGCTCGGTGGCGGGGTCGGCGCCGTTCTCGGCGGCCCGGTGGCCGCGCTGGTGCTGGCCGCCTACGGCACGCTCGCCGCCCGCGCGGCCGTGCGCCGACGCGCACAGCGGGAGGCCGACCGGACACACCGCCGCGATCTCGACCGGCTCGCTGCGGCCGCCGCCGACCTGCGCGCCGGTCTACCCGCCGGCGCGGTGCTCGACGGGGGCACGGGCCGGATCGCCAGGCTGTGCCACGCCGCGGTGCGGCTGGCCGACCGGACCGGGGCGCCGCTGGCCGACCTGCTGGAGCGAATCGAGGCCGACGCCCGCGCGGCCGACCGGGGCCTGGCGGCGGCGGCCGCCCAGGCCGCCGGCTCTCGGGCAACCGCCTGGCTGCTCGCCGCCCTGCCGCTCGGGGGGATCGGTCTCGGTTACGCCATCGGCGTCGACCCGGTGGCCGTGCTCCTGCACACGCCTGTCGGTGGCGGCAGCGCCACGGCGGCAGTCGTCCTCCAAGTCGGTGGTCTGCTCTGGGCGGAGCGGCTCGGCACCGGGCCCGGGCGGGCCGCCTGATGTCCCGCCAGGTGCTGGCCGCCGCCTGCCTCGGCGGTGCCGCGTCGCTGGTGGTCGTGGCCGGGCCGGTCATCCGTCCGGCGCGGCGACTGCGCCGGCTTGCATCCGCCCCTGCACGACCGCGCCCGACCTGGTGGCCGGACCGGATCCGGCTGGGTGCCGGGCTGGCCGCGGTGGCCGTGGTGGTGGTGGTCGGCGGTTGGGCCGGTCTGCTCGCCGGGCCGCTGGCGGGCGTGGCCGCCGACCGTCTGCTCCGCCGGATCGAGCCGCGCGCCGCGCGGGAGCGGCGCCTGCGCGAAACCGCCGACCTGCCACTCGCCGCCGATCTGCTGGCCGCCGCGCTCCGGGCCGGCGCGCCCGTGGACCGTTCGGCGGTTGCGGTGGCGGAGACGCTCGGCGGGCCGCTCGCGGACCGCCTCGGCCGGGTCGGCCGCACGTTGAGCCTGGGCGGTACGCCGACGGAGGCCTGGGCCCACCTGCGGCAGGTGCCCGGAGCGGCAAGCCTGGTCGGCGCCGCGATCCGATCGTCGAACAGCGGCGCCGCGCTCGCCGGCGCGCTCACCCGGCTCGCCGACGACCTGCGGGCCGAGCGCTCGATCGCAGCCGAGGCGTCCGCCCGGCGCGCGGGGGTGCTCATCGTGCTGCCACTCGGGCTGTGCTTCCTGCCCGCCTTCATTCTCGCCGGTCTGGTGCCGGTGATCGTCGCCGTCCTCGGCGACGTGCTGTGAACCATCGAGAAGGGACGTACGACATGCGCAAGCTCATCGCCCGCCTACGGGGCGACGCCGGCATGAACACCGCCGAGTACGCCGTGGGCACCCTCGCCGCGGTCGCCTTCGCCGGCATCCTGCTGAAGGTGCTCACCTCCGGAAACGTGCAGTCCGCGCTGACCGCCGTGATCGACCGGGCCCTGAAGTGACCGGGCGCCGGCGGGCCGGCCGACGGCCCGGTGTCCCGACGGTCCCGGTGGTCGGGGCGGCGCCGCCCGACGGTCCGCGCGTCGATCTGCGGCGTCGCTCGTGGGTGCTCCGGGAGCGGGGATCGTTCACCGCCGAGCTGGCGGCCGGCCTGCCGGCGTTGATGCTTCTCCTCTTCGCCGGGCTCACCTCGGTCGACGCGGTCACCACCCGGGCGGGTTGTGTCGACGCGGCCCGGGAGGCTGCGCTCGCCGCCGCTCGGGGCGAGTCCGGCGTCCCTGCCGGCGCCTGGTACGCGCCCGCCGGCGCGGAGGTGACGGTTACGGTGGCCGGCGACCGGGTGGTCGCGACCGTCCGGGCGCCGGTGCGGACGGTCGGCGCCCGGCTGCCCCGGTTGACCGTGACGGGCGTCGCGGTGGCCGCCGTGGAGCCCGGTGCTCCCGGCCCGACATCGTGACAGCGGGAAGATCGTCACCGTGCGGCGTCGAACCGTGTGCTCCCGGGCCACTCGCCGCCGGCCCAGTTGGCGGGACGTTCGCTGACCGGGCGGTTCCTAGGCCGTCCGCCAACGGCGCTCCTTGTGGGCCGCTCGCCACCGGGTTCGCGGATGATCGCGGTGGGGCGACCGTGTGCCTGCTCGCGGTCGGTCTGGTGTTCGTGCTCGTCGGACTGGCCGGCGCCGGGCTCGGGGCCGCCCGGTGCGCGCGCCATCAGGCCCGGGTAGCGGCCGACTTCGGCGCGCTCGCGGGCGCGGCCCGGGCGCTCGATGGGCCGGACACCGCGTGTGGGCGAGCCGCCGAGTTGGTGGCGGCCAACGGCGGCCGACTGACCGGCTGTCGAACCGACGGGCTCGACCTGATCGTCACGGCGCAGGTGCGGGTCGCGCCCATGCCGGGGCTGGCCCGGGCCGCCACCGCGACATCGCGAGCCGGCCCGACCAGGATCGACGCCTGAAGCCGGATCGGTAATCGCTAGGTGCACGAGGTGGCGATGTTCCCATGACGCCCCGATCCCCGGGGCTCGTGCGCGGCCGGCCGGGTGGCCCCCGAAATGTATCGGCCGCGCGCGGGTTCCGTTACCCGCGGCGGGTGCGAGCCCTGGACATTGATGGCCTGACCTATAGTTTGCGTCATGTCGTCAGACCTGATCGGCGCACGCGGCTGCTTCGCGGCGCGCCGAGACGGGTCAGCGGTCCGAGACCTGGCCAAGGTGGCGGCCACCCTCGCCCTGCGGCGGCCCCTGGTGCTGAGGGGAGCCCCAGGATCCGGCAAGACAATGGTCGCCGCCCTCCTGCTCATGGGCTTGCGCGCCAAACCGGGCGACGCGTTCTCGCCCTTCTCCGTGCGGATCGACGGCCGCTTGGTCGAGGCGCCCGTCGAGCCCTCCGGGCGGTTCGGCTCACCTGAGTTGCAGCCATTGCGCTGGCACAGATTCGGTGACGTCTGTCGGCTCGTGAAGCGGCTCATCGCGCTCGAACGCAGGCTCCAGACCTCCGAATCTTCGGCGGCACGTGTGTCGACGTCGTCGACAGACGCATATCGGCAGGACGGGCGCACCGTCGTCAGCGCGAAGTGGTGGCGCGTGCTGGTCCGGGGTGACCGGACATACCGGTACCTGCTCCGGCGGATCGAGATCTACCTACGTCGCCTGCTGGGTGTCACGAGCGCGGTACCCACCGATGAGGACGAGCACTACACCGGTATCGATCATTCGTGCGAGAGTCACCGTAGCCGTGCGCCCGGAAGTGCCCGAAAGACACCGATTTTTCCTGTCTTTCGGGAGCTGGCGGCCGTGTAGATCCGTGCTCCCTCGTCCTGTGGGAGCCACCCGTGCCAACCTGGCCTGCGGAACTCATCGGTCATCTGCCTTCGGAAGCCCTTGTACCCCTAGGAATGGCCTACCTCGCGTACAGAGCGATCCGCCGTCTCCTCGAGTCGCCTCTGTCGATCGCCACGCTGTTCGGTGTCCTCGGCGGCCAGGAGCGCCGCAAGGACGCCATCGAGATCGTGGGCAAGTTGTGTGCCGCCGACGAGGATCGAGAGGCCGAGAAACCGCCCACTTCGTCGTACCCACGTCGGCGGCGGCGACGCCGGCGGCGCCGGAGGCGATGAGGTGAGTCCGGTTCGCCGGGTACGACGCAGAATGATGGAGCTGGCCGGCGGAGTCCGTCGTGACGAGCTCCGCCGGCCGGCGACGGGTCAGCGGGACTGAAGGGCGTCCAGGCCCACCGCCATGGCGATGACCAGCCGACGGTCGATGTGTGGGTGCTGGATGTCCACCACATACCGGTCGCGGAGGCCCCACTTCTTGTCGACCGAGAACACCGGCTGGCCACCGGCGACGAAGTCGAAGTGGTAGGGCAGCCAGGAGAGCGAGTCGACGAAGCGGCGCAGCAGCGCCACCGGCAGGCTGCGCTCCTGCCCGGTCGCCGGCGGCAGGCCGGGCTGCTCGACGTGCCAGGTCGAGCGCAGCAGCGACTGGGCGAAGTCCTTGCGGAACAGGCCGATCGGGGTGCCGGCGTGGTCGGTCACGTCGTAGGTGGCGCCGAGGTCGAGGCGCTGGCGGGCCTTGAAGCCGAGGAGGGGGTGCTGCTTGCTGTCATCGGTGTAGATGGTGACCTGCTCCTTGAAGGCGAGCCGCTTCTGCTGCGCGAACGCGAGCAGCCCGCCCTCGGAGCCGTCCGGTGCCGCGGCGTGCACCTCGTACTGGTTGACCATCATCCGGATCCGTTGACGGACGATGAAGCGGTGCTGCGCCTGCAGGTTGTCGAGCGACATCTGATCTCCTTCGAGGGGTCGCCGGAGTGTCGCACAGCGCCGCCACCAGCGTGCGCCCGCAAAGCGCCGACGTCGCCCCCCGTCAGCGGAGCCCTCGCCAGTTTGATCGACTCCGGCTCGCCGAGGTGGGGCGGTCCACGGAGGCATGACACCGCCACCTCGGCGAGCTGGCGAAGCCCACTGGACGTCAGCACCAAGCGTCCGCGGCAGCGCGCCCGGCAGGACCGGCGGTTCAGCGTCCGCCGTCGACCGTGGCCTTCATCGCCCAGGTGTTGAGCACCTGGTGGATGCCGCGCAGGCGTTCGTTGATCTGTTCCAGCCGCTCCGCCTGCGCCAGGTTCGCCAGCGCCGTGCCCAGCGCGATCTGCTGGTCGGGGGTGAGGCTTTCCTGGTCGATGGTGTAGAGCAGCTCGACGGTCTCGGCGATCGTGTCGGCCACGGCGGCACCTCCGGCGGACGGGTCTCGGGGTCACGTCTGCGCTACCGGAATGATGCATGGAAGCGCTCCCATACATCAATGCCCCGTCGCGCCCGACCTCATGCCCCCGTCCCACCCACCAGACGCCGATCCCGCCGGTCGAGCGCCGAGGTCGGCGCCCCGGCGCGCCAGTTCGGCGAGGTGGCGGGGTCGAGCGGCCCTCGATGCCGCCACCTTCCCGAGCTGGCGTCGGGTCGGCGCGCGTTGTGGACGAGCCGGTCGGTGGACGAGCGACGAGGTCAGTCCGGCGGGGTGCCGCCGGCCGCCGTCGACGGTCGGAGCGTCCGGTCGTCCTGTCGGGGCAGCCGCCCACCGCCCGCGGGTCCCGCCGCGTCGTCGGCGGGCGCGCCGGGAGCGGCGGCGGCCAGGTTGGTGAGCACCACGTCGAGGACCTTCACCGCCTCCGGCTTGGCCAGCGGGTTGTTGCCGTTTCCGCACTTCGGGGACTGGACGCAGGACGGACACCCGGTCTCGCACCCGCACTCGACGATCGCGTCGCGGGTGGCGCGCAGCCAGGCGGCGGCCGTCCCGTACGCCCGCTCGGCGAAGCCCGCCCCGCCGGGGTGACCGTCGTAGACGAAGACGGTGGGCGCCTCGGTGTCCGGGTGCAGGGCGGTGGACAACCCGCCGATGTCCCACCTGTCGCACGTCGCCATCAGCGGCAGCAGGCCGATCGCGGCGTGCTCGGCGGCGTGCAGCGCGCCGGGGACGTCCGCCGTCTCCACCCCGGCGCGGGCCAGCGACCCGGGGGAGAGCGTGAACCACACCGCGACGGTGCGCAGCTCCCGCGCCGGCAGGTCCAGCGGCCGGGTGTCGATCACCTCGCCGGTGGCGATGCGGCGCCGCTGGTACGACACCACCTGACTGGTCACGTCCACCTCGCCGAGGAACAGCCCGACCGGGCCGGCGTCGGTGTACGAGCGGACGGAAACCACGGAGAGCGCTGTGACGTCGCGGGCGTGGGTGGACCAGTCCGGCTCCTCGGCGTGCACCAGCGCGCACCCGTCGGCCAGGTCGAGCGAGTCGACCACGTAGGAGACGCCCTGGTGCAGGTAGACCGCGCCGGTGTGCAGCAGGAAGTGCGCGGAGCCGCCGTCGACGGTGCCGAGGAGCCGGCCGGTGGACTCCTCCACCACGCAGACCGGCGCGCCGCCCTCGCCGCGCAGGTCGACCTCGGGGCGTTCCCGGTGCCGCCAGTACCAGCCGGTGGGCCGCTGCCGCAGCGCGCCGGCCTCGACCAGCGAGTCCACCGCCTCCTTCGCACCCTCGCCGAAGAGGTCCAGGTCGGCGGGGGTGAGCGGGGCCTCGTGAGCGGCGCAGGCGAGCTGCGGCGCGAGCACGTAGGGGTTGGCCGGGTCGAGCACGGTGGCCTCGACCGGCCGCCCGAACAGCGCCTCCGGGTGGTGCACGAGGTAGGTGTCGAGCGGGTCGTCCCGGGCCACCAGCACCGCGAGGGCCTCGTCGCCGCTGCGCCCGGCGCGCCCGGCCTGCTGCCACAGTGAGGCCCGGGTGCCCGGCCAGCCGCAGATCAGCACCGCGTCCAGCCCGACCAGGTCGACGCCGAGTTCCAGCGCGTTGGTGGAGGCCAGGCCGAGCAGGTCGCCGTGCAGCAGCGCCCGTTCCAGCTCCCGGCGTTCCTCGCGCAGGTAGCCGGCGCGGTAGGCGGCCACCCGACCGCCCAGCCCGGGCACCGCCTCGTCCAGCGTCCGTCGGGCGTTCGCGGCGACCACCTCGGCGCCCCTGCGGGACCTGACGAACGCGAGCGTGCGGACCCCCTCCACCACGCTGTCGGCGAGCAGGTCCGCGGTCTCCCGCAGCGCCGAGCGCCGGACCTGGACGAGGTCGGCGCCGGGCGACGGGTCGGTGGGCGGCAGCAGCGGCGGCTCCCAGAGCGCGAACGTCACCCCGCCGCGCGGCGACGTGTCCTCGGTGACGGCGGCGACGGGCAGGCCGGTGAGCCGCCCGGCCGCCGTCGCCGGGTCGCCCGACGTGGCCGAGGCCAGGAGGAAGACCGGCGTACGCCCGAAGCGGGCGCACTGCCGCCGCAGCCGCCGCAGCACGTGCGCGACGTGGGAGCCGAACACGCCCCGGTAGGTGTGGCACTCGTCGACCACCACGTACGCGAGGCGACGCAGGAAGCCGGACCAGTGCGCGTGCCCGGGCAGGATGCCGTGGTGCAGCATGTCCGGGTTGGTCAGCACGAACCGGGCGTGCCGGCGGATCCACTCCCGTTCGGCGCGCGGCGTGTCCCCGTCGTAGGTGGCGGGGCGTACCCCGTCCAGCTCCAACGCCGCGACGGCGCGGAGCTGGTCGGCGGCGAGCGCCTTGGTGGGGGCCAGGTAGAGCACTGTGGCGCGCGGGTCGGTGAGCAGGGTGCTCAGTGCCGGCAGCTGGTAGGCCAGCGACTTGCCGGACGCCGTGCCGGTGGCCACGACGACGTGCTGGCCCGCGTACGCCAGCTCGGCGGCCTCGCTCTGGTGCCGCCACGGGGCGACCACGCCGCGTCGCGCGAACGCCGCCCGTAGTTCCGCCGGGGCCCAGTCGGGCCACGGCGCCGGTTCGCCGGTGCGGGCCGGCACCCGTTCGACGTGGGTGACCGGGTCCGTGGTGTGACGCAGCCGCAACCGCCGCAGCAGCTCGCCCGGCGCGCGCCTCGGGCCGGGCCTGTCGTCGGTCACGTCCTGCACTCTCGCACTGGTGTTCGGAATTGGGAACCGCAGGGTGGGGGTATGGGGAGGGGCAGGCCGGTGACCTGAAGTGGTCGCACGGGGGGATGGTTAGATGCCCAGGAGAGTTTACCGAGGAGGGGCCGATGGAGCTGTCGCTGGCGACCCACGCCGTGGGGGAGCACACGGTGCTCGAGGTCGGCGGTGAGGTGGATGTCTACACCGCCCCCCGGCTGCGGGAACGGCTCATCGAGCTGATCGACGGCGGGGCCCGCCACGTGGTGGTGGACCTGGGGCGGGTGGACTTCCTCGACTCGACCGGGCTCGGCGTGCTGGTCGGCGCGCTCAAGCGGCTCCGTTCGGCCGGCGGCTCCTTCGCCCTGGTCTGCGACAAGGAGCCGCTGCTCAAGATCTTCCGGATCACCGCCCTGGACCAGGTCTTCCCGCTGCACCCGACGGTCGACGCGGCCATCGCCGCCGACTCGACCGGCGCGTGATGGCCACCGTCAAGCTGTCCTTCTCCCCGGCCCCGGTCCACGTCCGCACCGCCCGTCTGGTCGGCGTCGCGGTGGCCCGGCGTGCCGGCGTACGCGAGGACCTGCTCGACGAGGTTCGCCTGGCCATCGGCGAGGCGTGCACCCGGGCGGTCGCCCTGCACCGGCAGTACGGCCTGGCCGAACCGGTGTACGTGGAGATGTCCGACGGCGGGCCGTACACGGTCCGGGTGGTGGATCGGGCCCCGATCGAGGCGGGTCTCGGGCTGGCCGCGCTCGGCCCGGACGAGCTGGCGAAGGAGTCGCTCAGCGAGGACGCGCTCACCACCGGCGTGGGCTTCGCCCTGCTCGCCGGTTTCGTGGAGGATCTGCAGGTCCGCCCGGTCGACGAGGGTGTCGGCACCGAGGTCCGGATGGCCTGGCCGGCCGGCCGCGCCTGACCCGTTCGTCCCGCAGGCCGCGTTCCCCGTACGGGGAGCGCGGCCTCGTCGTGTTGACCGCCCTATATATCAGATTTCCTCGCATAACACAGTTACGAAGATCATCGAGACTGGGTGCCCCCTCGGTGTGACCCTCACCACGCGGGAGGGCTACAGTACCCGGGTTGTCAGCAAGTGATCGCTGCCCGCAGCCAGCGGGAACGGGTGGATGGCGCGCGCTGGCGAGTTCGCATCCAGGCGTCGGCCCGTGCGTCTCCACGAGCCGACGCGAGTGTTCGGTACAGGAGGACACAGATGTCCGGGACCTTGGCCGCCGACGGCGGCGCACTGTCCCTTACCGGAGCCAACGTGACGTACGTCGTCATCGCCGCGGTCATCGCGCTGGTGGCGCTCGTCTTCGCCGCCGCCTTGACCAAGGCGGTACTGGCAGCCGGTACGGGAACCACCAACATGCAGGAGATCTCCGGGGCGGTGCAGGAGGGCGCGTCGGCGTACCTGCTGCGGCAGTTCCGCACCCTGGCGATCTTCGTGGTGATCGCCGTCGTGCTGCTGTTCCTGCTGCCGGTGCACGACACCGACGGCAACCAGACCCTGGTGAAGATCGGCCGGTCGGCGTTCTTCGTGGTGGGTGCGCTGTTCAGCGCGTTCATCGGCGGCGCCGGCATGTGGCTGGCCACCCGCGCCAACCTGCGGGTCGCGGCCGCCGCGCGGGAGCGTGAAGGCGGGCGCGAGGGCGCCATGAAGATCGCCTTCCGCACCGGTGGCGTGGTCGGCTTCCTCACCGTCGGCCTCGGCCTGTTCGGCGCGGCGCTCGTCGTCATCCTGTTCAAGGGCGACGCCCCGACCGTGCTGGAGGGCTTCGGCTTCGGCGCCGCGCTGCTCGCCATGTTCATGCGGGTCGGCGGCGGCATCTTCACCAAGGCCGCCGACGTCGGCGCCGACCTGGTCGGCAAGGTCGAGCAGGGCATCCCGGAGGACGACCCGCGCAACGCCGCCACGATCGCCGACAACGTGGGCGACAACGTCGGTGACTGCGCCGGCATGGCCGCCGACCTCTTCGAGTCGTACGCGGTCACGCTGGTCGCCGCGCTGATCCTGGGCCGGGCCGCGTTCGGCGAGGACGGGCTGGTCTTCCCGCTGATCATCTCCACCATCGGCGTGCTGGTCGCGATCGTCGGGGTGTTCATCACCCGGCTGCGCACCAGCGACCGCAACGGCCTCACCGCGATCAACCGTGCCTTCTACGTCTCCGCGGTGATCTCCGCGGTGCTGGTGGCGATCGCCGCGTTCGCCTACCTGCCGGCCACCTTCGGTGAGCTGGAGGGCGGGCTGACCGACGTGGACCGCAACCCGCGGCTGGTCGCCATCGGCGCGGTCGTGATCGGCATCGTGCTGGCCGCCGCGATCCAGGCGCTCACCGGCTACTTCACCGAGACCAACAAGCGCCCGGTGCAGGACATCGGCAAGAGCTCGCAGACCGGCGCCGCGACCGTCATCCTCGCCGGCATCAGCGTCGGCCTGGAGTCGGCGGTCTACTCGGCGCTGCTGATCGGCGCGGGCGTGTTCGGCGCGTTCCTGCTCGGCGGCAGCTCGATCACCCTGTCGCTGTTCGCGGTCGCGCTGGCCGGCACCGGCCTGCTCACCACCGTCGGCGTCATCGTCGCGATGGACACCTTCGGCCCGATCTCGGACAACGCGCAGGGCGTGGCCGAGATGTCCGGCGACATCGACGAGCACGGCGCGCGGACGCTCACCGAGCTGGACGCGGTCGGCAACACCACGAAGGCGATCACCAAGGGCATCGCGATCGCGACCGCGGTGCTGGCCGCGACCGCGCTGTTCGGCTCGTACACCGACACGCTGCGTTCCTCCTACGAGGACGCGGGCGTGGGCGACGTCGGCGCCGAGATCCTCAACTCGCTGAACGTGGCGAACCCGCGCAACCTGGTCGGCCTGATCATCGGCGCCGCGGTGGTCTTCCTCTTCTCCGGTCTGGCCATCAACGCGGTCTCCCGCTCGGCCGGCGCCGTGGTGATGGAGGTACGCCGGCAGTTCCGCGAGCTGCCCGGCATCATGGACCGCACCCAGCGGCCCGAGTACGGCAAGGTCGTCGACATCTGCACCCGGGACGCGCAGCGCGAGCTGATGACCCCCGGCCTGCTGGCCATCCTGGCCCCGATCGCGGTCGGCTTCGGCCTCGGCCCGGGCGCGCTCGCCTCCTACCTGGCCGGCGCGATCGGCGCGGGCACGCTGATGGCGGTCTTCCTGGCCAACTCCGGCGGCGCCTGGGACAACGCCAAGAAGCTCGTCGAGGACGGCGCGTACGGCGGCAAGGGCTCCGAGTCGCACGCCGCGACGGTCATCGGCGACACCGTCGGCGACCCGTTCAAGGACACCGCCGGCCCGGCGATCAACCCGCTGCTCAAGGTGATGAACCTGGTCTCGCTGCTGATCGCCCCGGCCGTGGTGGCCTGGAGCGTGGGCGACGACAAGAACAACGCACTGCGCATCACGATCGCCGTGGTGTCCGCGTTGATCATCGTGGCGGCCGTGGTGTTCAGCAAGCGCAAGGGTGTGGCGATGGACGACTCGGACACCGGTGCCGGCGCCCCGGACCAGCGCCCGGAGACGGTCAACGCCTGATCTCCACGGAACGGTTCCCGGTCGGCCGCCGGCCGGCCGGGAACCGCGCCAAACCTGACCGGTGGCAGTTCCACCCGGAGGTCGTACGCTGCAAGCCATGCGTACGTGCCGGGCGGCAACCGCCGGAAAGCTCACGGTGGTCCTGGCCACGCTGGTTCTCGTCGTCGCCGGTTGCGGCGGCCCCAGCCCGCGCGCCTGGGCCGCCTCGGTCTGTCAGGCGCTCAGCCCGTGGCGCGCGGAGATCTCCAAGCTGACCAGCAGCACCCAGCAGCAGATGACCGCGCAGACCACGCCGGCGCAGGCCAAGGAGAACCTGGTGCGGCTCTTCGCCGGGGCCGAGGAGGCCAGCGAGACCGCCCGGCGCAAGGTCGAGGAGGCGGGCGTGCCCGAGGTCGAGCGCGGCACCGAGGTGTCGGCCGGGTTCCAGGGCTCGCTGGGCAAGATGCGGGACGCCTACGGGCGGGCCCGGACCGCCGTCGACGGGCTCGACACCGCCCAGGCCGGCCCGTTCTACGACGGCGTGCGCGCCGCCGTGGACACGCTCAACAAGGAGTACGACGCGAGCGCGCTGGACACCAGCAAGCTCAACTCACCCGAACTCAAACAGGCCTTCGACGAGGTCCCGGAGTGTCGCTGACGCCGCCTGCGAAGAACCCGGCCCGCCAGCCCTCGCTGTTCTCCACCGAGGCGGCCGACCCCGTGCTGGCGGACCTCTCCGGCCTGCTCGCCGGGCCGGGGGAGGTGGTGCGGATGGGCGGCACGGCGCGGCTCTCCGTGGTGGTGGACGCGGCCTGGCGGGTGCACGTGCTGGTGGCCGAGCTGGGCGCCCGGGGGGTGCCGGCGAGCTGGGAGCCGACCGAGGACGGCCGGCACCGGGTGCGCACCGCGTACTCGACCACGCTGGCGCCGCTCGCGCGGGCCTGGCTGCGCGGCACGGCGAAGCGGCCACCGGCCCGGTTCCACCTCGACGGGCGGCGGCTGCGGCTCTGGGTCGCCGCCGCCGGGGCGGCCGAGCCGGGCGGGTTCCGGCTCCGGCTCGGTCCGGCCGACGAGCCGAACTGGCCGGCGGTACGCGCCGCGCTGGCCGCGGTGGGTCTGCCGGCCGCGTTCGTGGAGCCGGACGAGGGCGGACCGGCCTACCGGATCGGTGGTCGGAGGGTGATCCGCCTCGCCGAGCTGGTGGGTGAGCGGCCCCGGGCCGCGCCGGCCGCCGACTGGCCCGGCTGAGCCGCCGCGCAACCCGCCGGCTGTCCGATCACGGACACCCGCTCCGGTGGTTCCGCCCAGGAAAACGATCGGGGTGACCTCCGCCGGCCGGTGTGCGATCGTCACAGTGACCCGCTCGGCGCCCTACCCACGGTGTACGGTGGCGCCGTCCGGCAGGGTTCGGCCGGCGGCCGCCGGAGGAGGCGGCCCGTTTGCCGCCCACGAAACCCGGAACGTGGACGGCGCGTTACGTTGGACGTCCGGGCCACCGGTGGTCCGCGCGGTGCAACACGGCCCGAAGCGGGCATGGCGTAGGAGTGAGGTCGGGGAGAGACGTGCCGAGCAACGCTGGAACCACCCGTCTGGTCATCGTCGAGTCACCGGCGAAGGCCAAGACGATCTCGGGCTACCTCGGCCCGGGGTACGTCGTGGAGGCCAGCTTCGGCCACGTCCGGGACCTGCCCCGCAACGCCGCCGACGTGCCGGCGAAGTACAAGGGTGAGCCGTGGGCGCGGCTCGGCGTCGACGTCGACAACGGCTTCCACGCGCTCTACGTGGTCTCCGCCGACCGCCGCCAGCAGATCAACAAGCTGGTGAAGCTGGCCAAGGAGGTCGACGAGATCTTCCTGGCCACGGATGAGGACCGCGAGGGCGAGGCGATCGCCTGGCACCTGGTCGAGACGCTCAAGCCCAAGGTGCCGGTCAAGCGGATGGTCTTCCACGAGATCACCAAGCCGGCCATCCAGGCGGCGGTGGCCAACCCCCGGGAGATCGACCGCGACCTGGTCGACGCCCAGGAGGCCCGGCGCATCCTCGACCGGCTCTACGGCTACGAGGTCTCCCCGGTGCTGTGGAAGAAGGTCATGCCGAAGCTCTCGGCGGGCCGGGTGCAGTCCGTGGCGACCCGGATCGTGGTCGAGCGGGAGCGCCAGCGGATGGCGTTCCGCACCGCCGAATACTGGGACATCCTGGCCACCCTGGCGGTGGCGAAGCCGGGCGAGGGCCCACGCACGTTCAACGCCACGCTCGTCGCGCTGAACGGCGACCGGATCGCCACCGGCAAGGACTTCGAGCCGACCACGGGTCGGGTTCGCGCCGGTGCCGGGGTGGTGCACCTCGACGAGGGTGGGGCCAGAGGGCTCGCGGCCCGCCTGGCGGACCGGCCGTTCACTGTCACCCGGGTCGAGGAGAAGCCCTACCGCCGCCGTCCGTACGCGCCGTTCATCACCTCCACCCTCCAGCAGGAGGCGGCCCGCAAGCTGCGGTTCTCGTCGCAGCAGACGATGCGTACCGCGCAGCGCCTCTACGAGAACGGCTACATCACCTACATGCGTACCGACTCGGTGAACCTGTCGGAGACCGCGATCGCCGCGGCCCGCCGGCAGATCGTCGAGCTGTACGGCGAGCGCAGCGTGCCGCCGGAGCCGCGCCGCTACACCGGCAAGGTGAAGAACGCGCAGGAGGCGCACGAGGCGATCCGCCCGGCGGGGGACAACTTCCGCACCCCGGGCGACGTGGCCAAGGAGCTCTCCGGCGAGGAGTTCAAGCTCTACGAGTTGATCTGGCGGCGCACCATCGCCTCGCAGATGACCGACGCGGTCGGCTCCAGCGTGTCGGTGCGGATCCGGGCGGTCTCGACGGCGCAGGAGGAGGCCGACTTCGGCGCCACCGGCAAGACCATCACCGACCCGGGCTTCCTGCGCGCCTACGTCGAGTCGAGCGACGACGAGAACGCCGAGGCGGAGGACGCCGAGCGGCGGCTGCCCACGCTGGTCAAGGACCAGCCGCTGACCGCCGACGAGCTGGCCGCGCAGGGCCACCACACTCAGCCGCCGTCGCGTTACACCGAGGCCTCGCTGGTCAAGGCGCTGGAGGAGCTGGGCATCGGCCGTCCCTCCACGTACGCGTCGATCATGCAGACGATCCAGGACCGGGGCTACGTCAACAAGCGCGGCCAGGCGATGATCCCGACGTTCCTGGCGTTCGCCGTGATCGGGCTGATGGAGCGGCACTACCCGCGCCTGATCGACTACGACTTCACCGCCAGCATGGAGAACGAGCTGGACGAGATCGCCGGCGGTGACCACGCCGCGGTCGACTTCCTCACCTCCTTCTACTTCGGCAGCGCCAACGGCGCCGGCGACCAGGCCATCGCGCACGCCGGCGGGCTGAAGAAGCTGGTCACCGAGAACCTCAGCGAGATCGACGCGCGCAGCGTCAACTCCATCCCGCTGCACACCGACGACGAGGGGCGCGAGGTCGTCGTCCGGGTCGGGCGCTACGGGCCGTACCTCCAGCGGGCGCTGCCGGGCGGCGAGCAGCCGGCGCCGGCGGGCGAGGGCGAGGAGGGCGGCTCGCAGGGCGACCGGGCGCCGATCCCGGAGGGCCTGGCCCCCGACGAGCTGACCCCGGAGAAGGTGCACGAGCTGTTCCTCGGTGGCGGCGGCGAGCGCAAGCTCGGCGACGACCCGTCGACCGGCGAGCCGATCCTGCTGAAGTCCGGCCGCTTCGGCCCGTACGTGGCCAGCGGCGAGCGGAAGTCGTCGCTGCTGCGCTCGCAGTCGCCGGACGACGTCACCCTGGAGCAGGCGTTGCGGCTGCTCAGCCTGCCCCGGCTGGTGGGCGTGGCGCCGGACGGCGTCGAGGTCTTCGCCAACAACGGCCGCTACGGCCCGTACGTCAAGCGCGGTGACGAGTTCCGTTCGCTGGACTCGGAAGACAAGATGTTTACCGTCACGCTGGACGAGGCGCTGGCGCTGCTGGCCGCTCCGAAGACGCGCCAGCGCCGGGCCGCCGCTCCGCCGCTGCGGGAGATGGGCGTCGACCCGCTCACCGAGAAGCCGCTGGTGATCAAGGACGGGCGCTTCGGCCCGTACGTCACGGACGGGGAGTTCAACGCGTCGCTGCGGCGCGCGCAGACGCCGGAGGCGCTGACGCTGGAAGAGGCGTCGGAGATGCTCGCCGAGAAGCGGGCGAAGGGTCCGGCCCCGAAGAAGAAGGCCGCCAAGAAGGCCGCTCCCGCCAAGAAGACGACCGCGGCGAAGAAGACGACCGCCGCGAAGAAGACGACGGCGGCGAAGACGACCGCGGCCGCGAAGAAGACCCCGGCGAAGAAGGCGGCCCCCCGGAAGGCGACCTCCACCCCCAACGAGTGAAGCCCGGTCGGTGGGCGTGGGCGATGGGCGCTGGGCGTGTCGCGCTGGAAACGAGGCATCGCTGTTGAGCGGTATGCCTCCGAGTCATAATTATGACCCGGAGGCATACCGCATTTTTCTGGAGTCTCTTCCGCCGCAGGTCGCCGAGAGTCAGGAACCGAGCACCTGACGCAGGTACGGGTTTTCGAAGACGTTGTTCGGGTCCAGGCGGGAGCGGACGGCCTGGAAAGCGCCGAACTTCGGGTAGGCGGTGGCGAGCGACTCCGCGTCGCGCCAGTGCAGCTTGCCCCAGTGCGGCCGACCACCCAGCTCGGTCGCCACCTGCTCGAACGCGCGGAAGTACGGCTCGTACGGCATGCCCACGTACTGGTGGACCGCG
Organism: Micromonospora sp. WMMC241; assembly: GCF_027460165.1. Taxonomy (NCBI): domain Bacteria; kingdom Bacillati; phylum Actinomycetota; class Actinomycetes; order Micromonosporales; family Micromonosporaceae; genus Micromonospora; species Micromonospora sp. WMMC241. Next base: position 6,101,411 of record NZ_JAPZBF010000001.1, on the reverse strand, counting down.
ATGTAGGCGGAGTCCCGCCCGTAGGAGTGGGAGAGCCAGATGTCGTCGGCGGCGGTGAACCGCACCTCGACCGGGAACAGCACCTTGAACGGCAGCCGGTCGACGATCCGGCGCAGTTCGGTGAGCGCGGTGGGCAGCGCGTCGCGCGGCAGCCCGTACTCCATCTCCACGAAGCGGACCCGGCGCGGGGTGCAGAAGACCCGGTCGGAGCGGCCGGTGTAGGCGCGTTCGGTGAGCGCCCGGGCGGAGACGGCGCTGATCCGGGGGGCGAGGGCGGGCACGGCGCGGCCGAGCCGGCAGGCGCCGGCGAAGACGGTGTTGGACAGGAACTCGTCGTCGAGCCAGCCGCGCCAGCGGGGCAGCGGCCGGTCGTCGGCGGGAACCCGGTCGTTGGTCTTGACCTGCACCCGGTCGGTGTAGGGGAACCAGTAGAACTCGGCGTGGTCGTGCGACTCGTAGAGGCCGGGCAGGTCGTCGAGCACCTCGGCGAGCGCGGCCGGCCGTTCGTGCGCGCGCAGCACGAACGCGTCCACGCAGCTCAGGGTGACCTCGACGAGGACGCCGACCGCGCCGAGGCCGACCCGCGCCGCGTCGAAGACGTCGCGGTTCTCGTCGGCGGAGCAGCGCAGCACCTCGCCGGTGCCGGTGACCACTGTCAGCCCGGCCACGAAGGTGGAGAGGCAGCCGAGCTTGGCGCCGGTGCCGTGGGTGCCGGTGGAGAGCGCGCCGGCGATGGTCTGCGCGTCGATGTCGCCGAGGTTGGGCACCGCCAGCCCGTGGCCGGCGAGCAGGTCGTTGAGCGTGTGCAGGGTCATCCCGGCCGGTACGGTGACCAGGCGGCGCGCCACGTCGACGGTGACGTCGGTCTCCAGGTCGGCGAGGTCGAGCCGGTGCCCGTCGGCGACGGCGGTGGCGGTGAAGGAGTGGCCGCTGCCGACGGCCCGGATCGTCGTGCCGGCGGCGGCGGCCCGGTGGACCGCCTGCGCGACGTCCGCCACACTCCGGGGGCGCTCGGTGACCAGCGCGGTGCTGTGTTGGTTGCCGGCCCAGTTGGACCAGGCGGCGGGGGGACCGGCCATGGCGAACACTCCTCGACATGAATATGAACTGAATTCATATCAGGAACGTTGTGCCTGGTAAATACCGCAATCGAGCCCGGCTCGTTGTACCGGTAGTCACAGACTCGTGACGTGCAGATATGTTCATCCGTCGAAGGGGGGTGGCGCCGAGTGTCCACACCAGCCGCCACGACCGGGCCGCTGCGTCGGGTACCGGTGCAGGGTCGAAGTGTCGCGCGGGTCCAGCGGATGCTGGACGCCTGCGCCGAGCTCGTCGACGAGGTGGGGTACGAGGGCTTGACCACGACCCTGCTCGCCGAGCGTGCCGAGGTGGCGATCGGGTCGGTCTACCAGTTCTTTCCGGACAAGCGGGCTATCGTGCAGGCGCTGACCCTGCGCACGATGGAGTCCTACCTCCAGCGGCTCGACGAGCGTTTCGCCTCGGACGACCTGACCCACTGGTGGGACGGGGTCGACGCGGCGATCGACGAGTACATCTCGATGCACCGCACCGTCCCCGGTTTCCGTACCCTGCACTTCGGCGACGTGGTCGACCTGCACCTGCTGGACGACCAGCGGGACAACAACGGGGTGATCGCGGAGCAGCTCGCCCGCGTGCTCACCGAGCGGTTCGGTCTGGCCGGGGTGCCCGACCTGCGGTTCCACCTGGAGGTCGCGGTCGAGGCCGCGGACGCCCTGATCAAGTTGGCGTTCCGCCGCCGGGCCGAGGGCGACGAGCGGGTGCTCGTGGAGGCGAAGGCGCTGATCCGGGAATACCTGCACCGGCAGGTGAACGCCCCGGTGGAGGCCGCGCACCAGGGCTGAGCGGCACGCGAGCGGCGGGTTCCCGAAGTGCGCCGGGGCCCGCCGTCGTCACGTCAGAGGAACGCGTGGCCCTCGCCGCGGTAGGTGGGCACGGTCGCGACCACGGCGTCGCCCTCGATCAGGTGCAGCTCGTTGACGTGCTCGCACACCTCGCCCGCCTTGGCGTGGCGGAACCACACCCGGTCGCCGACCCGCAACGCGTCGGCCGCGTCACCGGTGAGCGGGGTCTGCACCTCGCCGGCGCCCTCCGGGCCGAGCAGCTTCAGCCCGGCGGGCAGCCACGGCCGGGGCAGCCGGCTCTCCGCCGCCGGACCGGAGGCGATCCAGCCGCCGCCGAGCACGGTGGCCAGCCCGGGCGCCGGGCGCCGGACCACCGCGCAGGCGAAGAACGCCGCCGGGGTCGGCCGCCAGGCACGGTACGCGTCGAAGAGCGTCGGCCCGAAGAGCCCGGAGCCGGCGGTGACCTCGGTGACCGCCGGGTCGGCGCTGGTGGCGGCCACGCTGCCGGTGCCGCCACCGTTGACGAACTCCAGGTCGGCGTGTTCCCGGACGGCGGCGACGGCGGCCGAGCGGCGGGCCAGCAGTTCCCGGTACGACCCGCGCTGGGCGACCCGGATCGCGGAGCCGACCAGCGCCTGCCCGGGCGGGGCGTCGCCGAGGCCGGCGATCTGCGCCTCGTACGACATCAGGCCGACGAGCCGGAAGCCCGGCCGGTCGGCGACGGCGGCGGCGAGCGCGCCGGCCGCCCGGGCGCTGTGCACCGGCGAGCGGCGCACGCCGACGTGCACCTTGCCCCGCAGCGGTCGCCAGGAGGCGTCCAGGTCGAGGCAGACCCGCAGCGCGGGTCGGCCGCCGGGCGGGCACACCCGGTCGATCAGGTCGAGTTGCCCGGCGTCGTCGATCATCAGGGTGACCGCCTCGGCGCGGGCCGGGTCGGCGGTCAGCTCGGTGAGCGCCCCCCGGTGGGCGGTCGGGTAGGCGACCAGCACGTCGTCGGCGACGCCGCCGCGGGCCAGCCAGAGCGCCTCGGGCAGGGTGAAGGCCATCACGCCGTGCCAGCCGGGCCGCTTGAGCGCCCGGGTGAGCAGCTCGCGGACCCGCACGGACTTGCTCGCCACCCGCAGCGGCTTGCCGCCGGCCCGGGTGGCCAGCGCGTCGGCGTTGGCGTCGAACGCGGAGAGGTCGACCACCGCGTACGGCGGATCGAGGTGGGCGGTCGCCCGGTCGAGACGATCGCGAAGTTCGGCACGGTCGATGGCCACGTCTGCACGCTAACTGTCGGGACGGCAATGCGAAATACCCTCGCGTCTGTCCGGGCTGCGCGCGGTCGCTCCGGCGGCCTAGGCTCGACGAGCAGGCGATGTCACGGGGGGCGACGCCCTCCGCGCGACTAGAGTGTTCCACCGGGGATGCCCAGACCTGGGCCGGCACGTGGAGGTACGGCCATCGAAAGCCAGAAGAACGGCGAGTCGTCCGGCGTGTCGTCGCCCGGCACGCAGGCCGACCGGTCCGGCATCGCCGCCATCCGCTCGGTGCTGCGCATCCGGCCGTTCCGCAGGCTGTGGATCGTGCTCAGCGCGGCCTCCTTCGGCGACTGGCTCGGCCTGCTCGCCACCGCCCTGTTCGCCGCCTCGCAGGTGTCCGGCAGCACCGCCCAGGGCGCGGCCTTCGGCGGCGTGACCGCGATCCGGCTGCTGCCGGCGCTGGTTCTCGGCCCGATCGCGGGCGTCTTCGCCGACCGGTTCGACCGCAGGTGGACCATGGTCATCTGCGACCTGCTGCGCTTCGTGCTCTTCGCCTCGATCCCGCTCTACGCGCTGACCGGCGCCGCCGGTGGCCTGGTGGTCGGCTGGGCGCTGATCGCCACCTTCCTGATCGAGTCGATCACGCTGCTGTGGATCCCGGCCAAGGAGGCGGCGGTCCCCAACCTGATCCCGCGCACCCGGCTGGAGGCGGCCAACCAGCTCACCCTGATCACCACGTACGGCCTGACGCCGGTGGCCGCCGCCATCGCGCTGGCCGTGCTGACCCGCGGCCTGCCCGGCGCGGTCGGCGGCAATCTGCCCGACTGGGCCCAACCGGCCCAGCTCGCGCTCTGGTTCAACGCCTTCTCCCGGCTCGCCACCGCGCTGGTGGTGGCGTTCGGGATCAAGGAGATCAGCGAGGCCCAGCGCGGCGAGGCCGATCGCACCGAGCAGAGCATGTTCCGCCAGTTCTCCGAGGGCTGGAAGTTCATCGGCCAGACGCCGCTGGTCCGCGGCCTGGTGCTCGGCATCTTCGGCGCGTTCGCCGGCGGCGGCATCGTGGTCGGCACGGGCAAGTTCTTCGCCAACTCGCTCGGTGCCGGTGACGCCGCGTTCTCGCTGCTCTTCGGCGCGATCTTCGTCGGTCTGGCGCTCGGCATCGGGCTCGGCCCGATGATCGTGCGGGACATGTCCCGCCGCCGCTGGTTCGGCATGAGCATCGTGCTGGCCAGCGCGTCCGTGCTGGTGCTCGCGTTCGCCATCCACCTGTCCATGGCCATCGTCGGCGCGATCCTGGTCGGGGCCGGCGCCGGCATGGCCTTCCTGGCCGGCACCACGCTGCTCGGCGGCGAGGTCGCCGACGAGGTGCGCGGCCGGGTCTTCGCGGTGGTGCAGATCGGCACCCGGCTGGTGCTGATCCTGGCCATCGCGCTGAGCAGCCTCCTGGTCGGCGTCGGCGGCTCCCGCCAGCTCACCATCGCCGACCTGGGCATCTCCATCTCCTCGACCCGGCTCCTGCTGCTCGCCGCCGGCGCGGCCGGCATCTTCGCCGGGATCAGCGCGTTCGGCCAGATGGACGACAAGAAGGGCGTGCCGGTCCTCGCCGACCTCTGGGGCTCGATCCGGGGTCGCCCGCTGATGCCGGCCGAGCCGTTCGTCTCCTCCGGCCTGTTCGTGGTCTTCGAGGGCGGCGAGGGCGCCGGCAAGTCCACCCAGCTCGCCGCGCTCGCCGAGCGCCTGCGCGGCGGGGGCCGGGAGGTCGTGGTCACCCGCGAGCCGGGTGCCACCGGGGTCGGCGAGCGGATCCGCTCGCTGGTGCTGGGCACCGCCGCCGACGACGCGCCGTCGCCGCGCGCCGAGGCGCTGCTCTACGCCGCCGACCGGGCCCACCACGTCGCCACCGTGGTCCGCCCGGCGCTGGTCCGCGGCGCCGTGGTGATCAGCGACCGCTACGTCGACTCGTCCCTGGCCTACCAGGGCGCCGGCCGGACGCTGCCGGTCGACGAGGTCTCCTGGCTCTCCTCCTGGGCCACCGGTGGGCTCAAGCCCGACCTGGTGGTCCTGCTCGACGTCGACCCGCACACCGGGCTGGGTCGGGTGGCGGCCCGCAGCGAGGACGCCGACCGGCTGGAGGCCGAGTCGGTGGCGTTCCACGAGCGGGTCCGCTATGCGTTCCTCGACCTGGCCGCCGGCGACCCGAAGCGCTACCTGGTGCTCGACGCGTCGCGCCCGGTCGAGGAGATCGCCGACGCGGTCGCGCGCCGGGTGGACGAGTTCCTCGTCGACCCGGCCGGGATCGTGCACCCGCGCCCGGCGCAGGGTCCGGACACCTCGGTCCAGCCCGAGTTATCCGAATCGGAGCTGGTGACGATGGAGCAACGCCGAAGATGACGGACGTCTTCGCCGACCTGGTCGGGCAGGACGAGGCGGTGGTGACGCTGCGGCGGGCCGCCGCGTCGGCCGCCGCGCTGCTGCGGGCCGGCGCGCCCGTCGCGGCCCGCGTGGGTGGCGGGGATCCCGACGGGTACGACGACCTCGACGCGCTCGCCGAGCAGTTCGACGAGCCCGGCGACCCGCGCGGCGCGGGCGCGGGCGCGTCCGGCGGTGGGCCGGGCGTGCCTGGCGGTGAACCGGGCGCGGCCGGCGGTGGGCCCGGCGAGGTGGCCGCCGCCGGGGTCGAACCGGGCGCCGGGATGACGCACGCCTGGATCTTCACCGGGCCGCCCGGCTCCGGCCGCTCGGTGGCCGCCCGCGCGTTCGCCGCCGCCCTGCAGTGCGTGCACGGCACCGGCTGCGGCCACTGCCCCGGCTGCCACACCACGCTGGCCGGCACCCACGCCGACGTGCGGCTCGTGGTGCCCGAAGGGCTCTCCATCTCGGTCGGCGAGATGCGCGCGCTGGTGCTGCGCGCGGCGAGCACGCCCTCCGGCGGTCGCTGGCAGGTCGTCATCATCGAGGACGCCGACCGGCTCACCGAGGCCGCCGGCAACGCGTTGCTCAAGGCGGTCGAGGAGCCGCCGCCGCGTACCGTCTTCCTGCTCTGCGCCCCGTCCACCCACCCGGACGACATCTCGGTGACCATCCGGTCGCGGTGCCGGGTCGTGCCGCTGCGTCAGCCGCCGGCCGGCGCGGTGGCCGAGATGCTGGTCCGGCGGGACGGGATCGCCCCCGAGGTGGCGCAGTGGGCCGCCGCGGCCGCACAGGGGCACGTCGGTCGGGCCCGGCGGCTGGCCCGCGACCCGGAGGCCCGGCAGCGGCGGGAGGCCGTGCTCGCCGTGCCGCGCCGGCTCACCGGCGTGGGCGCGGCGTTCGACGCCGCCTCGGCGTTGATCGAGGCCGCCGAGGCGGAGGCCGCCGCCTCGGTCGCGGAAGCCGACGAGACGGAGCGGGCGGCGTTGCAGACCGCGCTCGGTGCGGGCGGCACCGGCCGAGGCGCGGCCGGGGCCATGCGGGGCGCCGCCGGCCAGCTCAAGGAGCTGGAGAAGCGGCAGAAGTCGCGGGCCACCCGGGCCCAGCGGGACGCGCTCGACCGGGCGTTGGTCGACCTGGCCGGTTTCTACCGCGACGCGCTCACCGTGGCGCTGCGGGCCCCGGTCGCCCCGGTGCACACCGACACCGCGACGACGGCTGCGGCCGGCGCCCAGAAGTGGGACGCCGAGGGCTCGCTGCGCCGCCTGGAGGCGGTGCTGGAGTGCCGCGCGGCGATCGAGGCGAACGTCAAGCCACGGATCGCGGTCGAGGCGATGATGCTCTCCCTCTGGCGGGGCTGACCCGGCCGTCCGCACGCTGTCCACAGGGCATCGACACGCGCGATTGACGTGCGGTACGGTCCGGTGATGCCGCGGTGACCGAGGCGGCACGCTCAGTGAGGGTGGCGTCGGGGTGGGGCCGGCGGCGCCGACCGGCCGGGAGGAGTGCGCCGATGGCGCGGGGGGAGATCGACGAGGCCTGGATCGAGGAGGCGGTGCGGCGCTACCGCCGCATCGAAGTCCAGCAGGCCGAGTTCGACCAGGCGGTCGCCACGGTGGAGGTCACCGTCCGTTCACCCGACGGCCTGGTCGAGGTGGTGGTCACCGCCGGCGGGCGGATCACCGACGTCCGCTTCCTCGGCCCGCTGCACCAGCGCCACCCGCGCGACGTGGCCGGCTCGGTGCAGGCCGCGGTGACCGCCGCCGCCGACGCGGCGCAGTGGGCCCGGGAGAAGCTGCACAACGAGACCTTCGCGGCCTACCGGCCGCTGGCGGGAGCCTGACATGGAATCGCTGCGCGCGCTGGCCGCCCGCCTCGACGACGCCGGCGCCACGCTCGCCACGCTGGCCCGCACGGTGACCGCCACCGACCCGCCGCACCCGGCGTTCGGCGCCCACGCCGCCGGTCGCCCCGGCGAGGTGGGGCGGGCCCTGCACCGGCAGTGGACCGCCGCCACCGCCGACCGGGCGCGCGAGGCGCAGGCCGCCGCCAACCGGCTGGCCGCCGCCGCGGCGGCGCTGCGCAGCGCCGCCGAGCGTTACGCCGCGGCCGACGACGCGGTGGCGCACCGGCTGGCCCGGGAGGCCTGATGGACGCGCTGGACCGCCTCGCCGAGCCGGGCCTCGACCTGCTCGTCCGGGTCGACACGCTGCTCGCCGCCGGCGCGCCCGAGGGGCACCGGCTCTGGCCGCTGCTGCGTCGGATGCAGGTGCTCCCCGGCGCGGCCGTGCGCGAGTTCCTCGAACTGCACCCCGCGCCGCTGACCGGCGCCGGCCACGCCGTGCGCCGGCTCGTCCGGGGGTACGACGACGCCTGTGCCGTCCTCGCCGACCAGGTCGCCTGGTCCGGGTCGGCCGCCGCGGCCTACGACGACGCGCGCACCGCGCTGCTCCGGCACCTCGACGAGGGCCCGGAGAGCCTGGTCGGCCGGCTGGAGTCGACCGCGGGCTACGCGGACGCGCTGGCCGGTTGGGTGGAGAGCAGCCGGGCGGCGCTGGCGCGGGCGCTCGCCGAGGTGATCGGCTCGGCCGAGGCGGTCACCGTGCACGCCGCCGTACGATCCGGGGTCGAGGCCGGCCCGGTCGGCGCCGCTGCGGCGGCGGAGATCGCCACGCGGGTGCTGGGTGTGCTCGGGGTGGCTTACGACGGGGCCGAGACGCTGCTGCGCCAGTGGGGGCCGAGCCTGGCCGAGACGACCTGGCGGGACCGCGCCGTCGCCGCGCCGCGCTACGGCGGCACCACCCGGATCGACTACTGACGGTCCACGGCGGCGCACGCCGATCCGGCCGTGGCCGGGCACCGGCGTGCGACGCCGTGGCCTTCCCCTGCACCCCCCGCAGGTATGCCTTCACTCAACGCGGTCGGCGGGCGTTTGTCCCGGCGCCGGCCCAGGTTTCAACCGTCCGGGCGAGGCGTGGGGGTCGCTTCGGTCGGGTCGACCGGGATGGATCGCTGCGCGGTGTGACCGGTCGGCGACCGGTGAGCCGTCCGGCCGCGCGGGCCCGCGTAGGGTAGGCGCATGGGCATGCTCTGCGCGGTCAGCTTCAACCGGTACGGGCGCCTCTACTACCTCGACCCTGGTGAGCTGCGCCCGCAGGTGGGCGACCGGGTGCTGGTGCCCACCGACGACGGTCCCGAGGTGGCCGAGTGCGTCTGGGCCGCGCAGTGGGTCAGCGAGGACACCGACGGTTTCCCGAAGCTGGCCGGCGCGGCCGGCGACGAGGACATGCGCCGCGACGAGGTGCTGCGCCGGCGCAAGGCCGACGCCAAGGTCGCCGCAAAGCGGCTGATCCGGGAGCACGGCCTGCCGATGAAGGTGGTCGCCGTCGACCATGTCCTCGGCACGCCGGAGACCGGCAGCGACCGCACCACGATCTACTTCACCGCACCGCACCGGGTGGACTTCCGTTCCCTCGTGCGCGACCTGGGGGCGACCCTGCACTGCCGGGTCGAGCTGCGGCAGCTCTCCGCCCGCGACTCGGCGCGGGTGCAGGGCGGCATCGGTTCCTGCGGGCGTGACCTGTGCTGCGCCACGTTCCTCACCGACTTCGAGCCGGTGACCATCCGGATGGCGAAGGACCAGGACCTGCCGCTCAACCCGCTGCGCATCTCCGGCGCGTGTGGGCGCCTGATGTGCTGCCTGAAGTACGAGCACCCGCTCTACCAGCGGTTCCAGGAGTCCGCCCCGGCGGTCGGCACCCGCGTCGACACGCCCCAGGGCGAGGGCAAGGTGGTCGGCCACAGCGTTCCGCGCGACGCGGTCACGGTCCGACTGGACGCCGACGGCTCCCGCTGCCAGTGCAGCCGCGCCTCCGTCTGCGCCCCCCGCCAGTCCCACGACCAGCACTACAACCCCTCCTCCTGACCCACCCCCCACCCCAGCGCGTTGATCATGAAGTTATTGCGCCGACACGCCGATACCGGGGGCAATAACTTCATGATCAACGCGGGCGGGGGTCAGCGGAGGGTGATGGGGGGTTCGGCCAGGCGGGGGGTCAGGGGGGTTTTCGGGGTCAGCCAGGGGGCTGTGGGGGACTGGTCCTCGTTGAGCTGCCAGGCGTGGGAGACCCTGTCCAGGGCGATCGGGTAGATCGTGAGAGTGCCGTCCGGGTCGAACCGGAACCGGAGGAACGCCTTCGAGTCCTCGATGCCCTGGCCGGCGAAGAGCTCGTTCAGGTTCACCCCGAACGCACCCGCCACCAGCAGATAGAGCGCCACCAACTGACTGGCGACCAGCCCGCTCACCGGGCCGTACAGCACCACCGCCGCGACCGCCGGCAACGGCCACGGCCACTCGTAGAACGGCAGGTGCAGCCAGACCCAGGTGCCGCCGGCGGCCAGCGCCACGTGGGCCACCCCGTGCGCCACCCCGAGGATCCAGTGCCGCACGTGCCGCTTCCCGCCCGCGCTCGGCGGCTTGGCGAAGAACGCCGCCCCCAGCAGCGTCACCACCAGCATCGCCACCAGCGGGACGCTGAACAGCCGCTGCGCGGTGGAGTCGGCCCGCTGCGCCGCCACCCCGGCCATGGCCAGCATGAGCAGCGTGTGCAGGGTGCCCAGCAGCGTGGTGAAACCCGGGTTGCGGAACGGCAGCCGGCCGAAGATGCCCCAGCCGTACCGGCGGGAACGCGCCTTCTCCGGATAGCGGGCGGCCAGGTCGTACTCGCGGGTGCGGCTGGCCCGCCGGGTCAGCGTGTCCCGCGGCGGCACCTCCAGCTTCTCCGGCAGCTTGTGCGTGGGATACAGGTAGGCGCCACCGCCGCCGCAGGTGATGAGCTGCCGCTCCGGGCCCGCGTACCGGGCGTAGTGGTGCAGGTCGCCGGAGACCAGCACCCGGACCTGCGCCCCGGTGGGCGCCACGATGGTACGGATGAAGTAGTCGACCGAGTCGTACGCGTTGGGGTGTTCGGCGGCCTTGACCCACGTCGGCGCCGGCACCGCCACGATCACCCGGGACCGTGGGGTGAGCTTGCGGGCCACCTCGTCGAAGTAGGTGAGCTGCGGATCGTCCAGGTACGACCCGGACTGGTCGTCGAGGCCCAGCAGCCACCAGCCGGCCGGCAGCTCGACCGCGAAGTACGAGCGGGACTGCCCGGTGCCCCAGCCGGCGAAGTGCCGGTCCCGGGAGCGCACGAACAGTCGCAGGAACGCGGTCAGGCCGTCGTACCAGTCGTGGTTGCCCGGCACCGCGAAGAGCGTCGGGCGCTCCGGCGGCGCGACCGGCAGCGCCGCCTGGTACGGGCCCTTGCACCGGTCCTCGTACGCCTCGTAGCCGGCCGACGGGTAGACCTGGTCGCCGCCCATCACCAGCGTCTGCGCCCGGGGCAACCGGTGCCCGTCCACGGTCAGCTCCGGCTGGGCGAGCAGGTAGGCGATCGAGTAGGTGGCGTCGAAGCCGTCGCCCAGGTCGGCCACGTAGTCCAACCAGAGCCCGCCGTCCGGCCCGACCTGCCGGAACGTGTCGTCGCCGAACGCGTTCTGCAGCTCCCGCTTGTCCAGGTACGCCCCGAACAGCATGGCCAGCAGCGTCCGCAGGCCGGTGCTGATCAGCAGCAGCGGCGCGAGCCAGGGCACCGGCCGGCGCGGGGTGAACCCCAGTTCCAGCGGGTCCAGGCGGTGCGGCCGGCGGGTGGCCCGCTCGCCCGGGCGCGTCTCGGGGTCCGGCTGCCGCGGCGGTACGTGATCGTCGCTCACCCGCCGCAGGGTAGTCCGCACCGGGCGGGAAGTCTCTCCCGAGCGGGGCTTCCCGTGCCACGGTGTCCGGTTCCGGACGAGGGGGATCCCGTTCGGCTCCCGGCCGGGCGTGCCGTACACTTGACGATCGTTGCCGCCTTAGCTCAGTCGGCTAGAGCGACGCACTCGTAATGCGTAGGTCGACGGTTCGATTCCGTCAGGCGGCTCGGTACAGAAGCCCAGGTCAACGACCTGGGCTTCTGCGTTTCCCAAGGTCCACAGCAGCGCCGCCGGCCGTGCCAGTCCGCAAATAGTCCGCATCCCGCGCGGCGACCGCCTCGTCCAGGCGGTTGGCGACCGCGTCCAGGTCGTCACCGAACAGGCCCGCGTACACGTCCAGCGTCATCGACGCCGAGGCGTGCCCGAGCATCCGCTGCACCGCCTTGACGTGGCGCCCGCCGCCACGGCCAGACTCGCCGCCGTGTGCCGCAGATCGTGCGGAGTCAGCCCCGCCAACCCAACCGACGCAGCAGCCGGCGCGAAGACCCGAGAACGGAAGTTGGTGTTGCGCAGCGGCCCACCGTTCGGAGCGGTGAACACCAGCGCGTCCCGGCCCTTCCCGGCGACGTGCGCGGCCAGCTCGTCGACGAGGAACCGCGGAATCGGCACCGACCGCCGCTGATGGTTCTTCGGCGTGCCCTCCACCAGCTCGCCGCCGACCTCCGCGAACGCCACCGCCACGGTCACCCGACGCCGCAGCAGATCCAGCTGCGAGACCCGCAGCGCCGACGCCTCCCCCCACCGCAGCCCGGTGTAGGCCAGAAACCGCGCCAGCAGTCCGTACCGACCGCACGCCTCCGCGAGCATCGCCAACTGGTCGTGGTCGAGGGACACCGGTTCCTCCTTGACCACCCGAGGCAGCCGCACGCCCCGCTCGGCCTGCTGGCGGCGCAAGCGCCGGCCGATAAGAGCCTTTGCCTCCGGCGGGGGCCAGACGACTCCGAGATGGAGTTGCCGAACGGTTCCGGTTCGTGGGTGGTGGGATGCCATCCCGTCAGCCACCGACCCAGGCGAAGCCGAGCAGACCAGGGCCAGGGTGACAAGGTCGTTCCTTAGGGTTCTTACGTCTGGATGGTTGTTCCGGGCCGCCGGGCCGCCGGGCCGCCGGGCCGCCGGGCCGCCGGGCCGCCGGGCCGCCGGGCCGCCGGGCCGCCGGGCCGCCGGGCCGCCGGGCCGCCGGGTTGGCTGGGTGTGGCTCAAGGTCGTTTGCCGTTGGGTGGCCATGGACGAGCGGCCGCCCAGCCAGCCCAGGGCGCCTTGGCCGCTGATTGAGATCTGCGAGTCGTCGCTTGCTAAGAGGGCATCTGATCCGTGTAGCGGTTGATTCACGTTCGGTCGTGGCTGCGGTGGGCTCGGCTCGTTGATCACGTCGTGGGTGTGAATCGGCGCGGGTATCGGTCGGACTTGTCGGATGAGCGGTGGGCGTTGATTGAGCCGGTGCTGGCCGCGTGGCGGGCGGCTCGGGTGGGTTTGGGGATCAGCCGGCCGGTGCATGACCTGCGGGAGATCGTCAACGCGATCCTGTATGTGGCCAGGACGGGGATCGCGTGGGAGTACCTGCCGCATGACTTCCCGCCGGCGAAGACGGTGTACGACTATTACGCCAAGTGGGAGGCGGACGGGACCACGCAGCGGATCCACGATCTGCTGCGGGAACGAGTCCGGGTCGCTCGGGGTCGTCGGGGGAGCCCGTCGGCGGTGGTGTTGGACTCGCAGAGCGTGAAGACCTCCTGCAACGTCGCCGAGTCCAGCCAGGGCATTGACGCGGCGAAGAAGATCAAGGGACGCAAGCGGCACATCGCCACCGACACCCTCGGTCTGCTCCTGGCGGTGATCGTCACCGCCGCGTCGGTCCAGGACTCCGCCGGCGGCCGGCACCTGCTCGACACCGTTTCGGCCGACCATCCGACTGTGTCCAAGGCGTGGGTTGACGGCGGCTACAACACCGCGGTGCGTGCGCACGGCGCCCGGCTGGGCGTCGACGTCGAGGTGGTGCCCCGCCCGGCAGGCAAGGGCTTCCACGTCCAGCCACGACGGTGGGTCGTCGAACGCACCTTCGGCTGGCTTATGCAGCACCGACGACTCGTCCGCGACTACGAGACCCTCCCGCAACGCACCCGAGCGATGATCCACTGGGCGATGGCTAACACAATGAGCCGCTATCTCACCGGGGAATCCACCCCAACCTTGCGAAACCAGCTAAACGGACCAACCTCGCCAACCGAGATCAGATGCCCTCTTAGAGGTCCTAACTTAATGATGTTGGGCGTAACCGACCGGTTGTGAGGGTCGTTTCGTCTGAACGTGAGGAGGGGTGAGCAGCCGCCGTGGATCGTCTCGGACGAGTTGTGGGCCGAGATCGCACCGCTGCTGCCACCCCGCCCACCACGGCGCAGCCGGTATCCCGGGCGTAAGCCCCTGGACGACCGCAAGGTGCTGTGCGGGATCTTGTTCGTGCTCTACACCGCGATCCCGTGGGAGTACCTCCCGCAAGAACTCGGGTTCGGCTCCGGGATGACCTGCTGGCGCCGGCTACGCGACTGGAACGACGCCGGGGTGTGGCAACGACTGCACGAGATACTGCTCGCGAGGCTGCGCGGCGCGGGGCAGTTGGACATGTCCAGGGCGGTGATCGACGGCTCCCACATCCGGGCGCTCAAGGGCGGCCCAAAACCGGTCCGAGCCCGGTCGACCGCCGCAAGCCTGGCTCGAAACACCACGTCATCACCGACGCCGGCGGCATCCCCCTCGCCGTCACACTGACCGGCGGCAACCGACACGACTCCACCCAGACCACCGCGCTGCTCGACGCCATCCCCGCGATCGGCGGACGCCCGGGCCCACCGAGGCGGCGCCCCGACCGGCTCTACGCCGATCGGGGCTACGACTACGACAGCCACCGCGAACAAGTCCGCGCCCGCGGCGTCACCCCCGTCATCGCCCGACGCGGCACACCCCACGGCTCCGGCCTCGGCACCCACCGATGGGTCGTCGAACGCACCATCGCCTGGCTGCACTGGTTCCGCCGCCTACGCATCCGCTGGGAAATCCGCGACGACATCCACGAAGCCTTCCTCAGCCTCGCCTGTTCCCTCATCTGCCACCCCGGCCCTGGCCCGCTCCACGGTGTGTGGGTCGGCGGCGGACGGGATGGCTAAGGCAGCTGTGGTGCGGTTCGCTGGCGACATGGCGATGGCAGTGGGTACGGACTGACCTGGCTCAACGTTCGTTGCAGGTGGTCTTCCAGGTCAGGACACACGCATCGTCCCCGGCGGTGACGAGCAGGGTGGTTCCGTCGGGGCGGCTCCAGGTGCCCACCGCGTTGATCCCGCTGGTGTGGCCGTGGAGTTCGCCGGCGGGTTGCAGGGTGTCGGGGTCCCACAGCCGCACGACGTTGTCGTCGCCGGCGGTGACGAGCAGGGTGGTGCCGTCGGGGCGCATCCAGGTCCCCACCGCCCTGATCCCGCCCAGGAGCCCGCTGGTGTGGCCGTGGAGTTCGCCGGCGGGTTGCAGGGTGTCGGGGTCCCACAGCCGCACGACGTTGTCGCCGCCGGCGGTGACGAGCAGGGTGATGCCGTCGGGGCGCATCCAGGTCCCCACCGCCCTGATCCCACGCCAGCCCCCGCTGGTGTGGCCGTGGAGTTCGCCGGCGGGTTGCAGGGTGTCGGGGTCCCACAGCCGCACGACGCGGTCCTCGCCGGCGGTGACGAGCAGGGTGGTGCCGTCGGGGCGCATCCAGGTGCCCACCGCGTTGATCCCGCCGGTGTGGCTGTGGAGTTCGCCGGCGGGTTGCAGGGTGTCGGGGTCCCACAGCCGCACGACGTTGTCGTCGCCGGCGGTGACGAGCAGGGTGGTGCCGTCGGGGCGCATCCAGGTGCCCACTGCCCTGATCCCACGCCCGAGCCCGCTGGTGTGGCCGTGGAGTTCGCCGGCGGGTTGCAGGGTGTCGGGGTCCCACAGCCGCACGACGTTGT
This sequence comes from Micromonospora sp. WMMC241, assembly GCF_027460165.1. NCBI lineage: Bacteria > Bacillati > Actinomycetota > Actinomycetes > Micromonosporales > Micromonosporaceae > Micromonospora > Micromonospora sp. WMMC241. Next base: position 6,086,108 of record NZ_JAPZBF010000001.1, on the reverse strand, counting down.
CGTCGCCGGCGGTGACGAGCAGGGTGGTGCCGTCGGGGCGGCTCCAGGTCCCCACCGCGTTGATCCCGCTGGTGTGGCTGTGGAGTTCGCCGGCGGGTTGCAGGGTGTCGGGGTCCCACAGCCGCACGACGTTGTCGCCGCCGGCGGTGACGAGCAGGGTGGTGCCGTCGGGGCGGCTCCAGGTGCCCACCGCGTTGATCTCGCCGGTGTGGCTGTGGAGTTCGCCGGCGGGTTGCAGGGTGTCGGGGTCCCACAGCCGCACGACGTTGTCGTCGCCGGCGGTGACGAGCAGGGTGGTGCCGTCGGGGCGCATCCAGGTCCCCACCGCCCCGATCCCGCCCCAGCCCCCGCTGGTGTGGCCGTGGAGTTCGCCGGCGGGTTGCAGGGTGCCGGGGTCCCACAGCCGCACGACGCGGTCGCCGCCGGCGGTGACGAGCAGGGTGATGCCGTCGGGGCGCATCCAGGTCCCCACCGCCCTGATCCCGCCCAGGAGCCCGCTGGTGTGGCCGTGGAGTTCGCCGGCGGGTTGCAGGGTGTCGGGGTCCCACAGCCGCACGACGTTGTCGTCGCCGGCGGTGACGAGCAGGGTGATGCCGTCGCGGCTCCAGGTCCCCACCGCGTTGATCCCGCCGGTGTGGCTGTGGAGTTCGCCGGCGGGTTGCAGGGTGTCGGGGTCCCACAGCCGCACGACGCGGTCGCCGCCGGCGGTGACGAGCAGGGTGGTGCCGTCGGGGCGCATCCAGGTCCCCACCGCCCTGATCCCGCCCAGGAGCCCGCTGGTGTGGCCGTAAAGTTCGCCGGCGGGTTGCAGGGTGTCGGGGTCCCACAGCCGCACGACGTTGTCGTCGCCGGCGGTGACGAGCAGGGTGGTGCCGTCGGGGCGGCTCCAGGTCCCCACCGCCCTGATCCCACGCCCGAGCCCGCTGGTGTGGCTGTGGAGTTCGCCGGCGGGTTGCAGGGTGTCGGGGTCCCACAGCCGCACGACGTTGTCGCCGCCGGCGGTGACGAGCAGGGTGGTGCCGTCGGGGCGGCTCCAGGTGCCCACCGCGTTGATCTCGCCGGTGTGGCTGTGGAGTTCGCCGGCGGGTTGCAGGGTGTCGGGGTCCCACAGCCGCACGACGTTGTCGTCGCCGGCGGTGACGAGCAGGGTGGTGCCGTCGGGGCGGCTCCAGGTCCCCACCGCGTTGATCTCGCCGGTGTGGCCGTGGAGTTCAGTGTGGGCTACTCCTCGCCAGATCGCGCGGTCAGCGCGTGGAGCGCCGGGGGGAAGCTGGGCCGCACAGGCGGCGGCGAGGGCGGTGCTGCGGCACTTCACCGCCCAGACATGTAGCCAGCGCAGCTGCTCATCAGCGGTCAGGGCGCTGATGTCGCCCGTTAGCTCTCGTGCGGCGATGGCCTGGCGGGCTTGCGGATCGGTGACGATCTTCCTGATGCGCAGTAGCGGTGGCAGTGCAATCCACAGAAGGTAGCCGGGGTCCAGGGCCAGCCGGTCGAGTTCTCCCGCCGCGGCGGCGTGGTTGGTCAGATGGTGCGCGGCGTAGCTGCCGGCGTCTTCCCACCGTCGGACGCCCGCCTCATCCGCAGCGGGGGTGAGCCGGGCCAGGATCCTACGGTGGGCTTGCCGGGTTGCCTGAGCGCAGCGCGCCGAGAGCTGCACCACCGTGTCGTCCTGGTGGCTGGTCTCGCGTCCGGTCAAGAAGTCCCGCAGACTCTGGTGCCGCAGCCGGTACCAACCAGTCGGATCCTCCGCCCCAGGATCACCCCTGGTGTGGGCCAGGAACGGCCGTAACGGGCCGTCTAGGACGTCCTGCACCTGCCCCAGAGGCAGATCCCCGGCCCAATCGGCGAGCGCGGCACTCGTCAACAGTTCGGTGACCGCTGCCAGCGTGCCCAGAACCGGCAGCACCACAGCGTCCCACCGGCCTGGGTCCCGCTCCCGTATCCGCCGCAGGTTCTCGCTGTAATACCCGGCCAACCCCGCCGGTAGCGCATCGAGACGGTCAACGGGCAGGTCACCGTCGCAGACCTGATCGATCACCGACAGCGCATAAATCCACACCCCGCCGGCAGCCGCGAGCAGACCTCTCGTGAACGCCTCCGGGGCGACGTTGCCCACAGCGAGCCGGGCCGCCAACACGCGGTCGCTGCGCGCACGGAAGGTGATGTACTCCCGTAGATCGTCGAGGTTCGCCTGTCCGGTGACATCGATGCGCTCCACCCTCGCTTCCGCTGGCAGCGGATGCCCCGGACGGGTCGTGGCCACCACCACCACACCCGGCGGCAGCATCCGAGGCAGGCCGAACGCGACCTCACCCGCCGACGGGGCGGGCGCCTCGTCCAACCCATCGATCAGGACCACCAACGGCGACATCTCCCCACGCGCACGCCGCCGCGCCTGAATCGTCATCAGCTGCTGAGCGAACCACGCCGGATCGGTGTAGTTGCCCGGAAGCCCCGCCGACCCATCCACAGAGTCCGTCAGCGGGTATGCGTAGGTGATCTGGGCGGCGAGGTTCGCGCGCGCAGCTTCCGGACTGATCGACTGACGAGAGAAGTGCGCCGGCCAACGCCGCGTCGGCGAAAACGCCAAATACGTCGCCAACGCGCTCTTCCCCAGCCCCGCCTCCGCCTCCACCAACACGTAACCACCAACCCGGCGGTCAGCGACCTTCGCGATGAGTTCGTCGATCTTCTCCACCAGCCACCCGCGGCCGGTGAACCCGCCCACCGGCTCATCACCGACCGTCAGCCCAAGCTCAAGCGGAATCAACGACGGATCAAGAACCACATCCGCCAAACCCGTCGCATTGCCTGCCAGGATCGTGCCCGCAACCGTCCCATAATTCACCCCGACCGTCGGCCCGGAACCCCCACCCAGCACCGAACCGATCCGCTCCGGCACCCCACGACCGAACACACCATCACACTCCCCGGTCACCGCCGCCGCCACGAACATCGCCATAGCTGACGCCGATCGTCGGCCCGGCCCCACCCCCCGACACCCTGCCGATCCTGTTGTCACCGGTGTGCACAACACCAGCCCTCGCGCCCACGGTCGCGCCACGGTAGGTCAACCACGCCGACAACCCTGACCCGAGCACCGCAAGCACCACAAACCCCACCCAGAACCACGGGCCCTCACCGAGGTTGTTCCCCACCACCCCGGCCACCGTCCCCACAGCAAACGCCGCACCCGACCCGGCCGCCAACTTCCCCGCACCAGCCACGACGCCCTCCTCATCCCATCCACCAACCAGCATGCCCGACCGAAGCCACGCCAGTCCTCAATGGATTCGAAATGCAACCACCGAGCGCAAGCGGGCTCAGCATCCCCCGAGGGCCAGGCGGTCCCACGCAGGGCACAACGATGCCCAACGAGTCATGAACCATCTGCACTGGCGGGACATCGAGGGGCCAGCCGAGGACGACTGACAGGCCCAATAGCCGACGCCCTGCGCGGAGCCTGCCTCGGTCCTCATCCAGTCCTCAAGAGGTCGAGCGCCGGCCGCGGGCACTGAGAGATGCCGAGAGGCGTTCTCGCAGGCCGGCCAGGGTTCGACCAGGTGAACGATGGTGGGCAACTTGATCTCGTAATGCGTAGGTCGACGGTTCGATTCCGTCAGGCGGCTCGGTACAGAAGCCCAGGTCATCGGCCTGGGCTTCTGCATTTCCCAAGGTCCATGACACCGCCCCCGGACGTGCCGGTCGGCAAATGTCCCCATCCTGCGCCGACCGAGTCGTCCCTGGCAGGCTTGTGCCGCATGAACGACGACTTCGCGAAGCCAACCTGCACGGGAGACTGCGGCGGGACCGCGTCCCGTCCCGACTCCGTCGCCCGGCCGCGAGGCGCTGCTCTGAAAACTCGACGGCTTGTCCGAGTATGACGTGCGCCGGTCTTCGACCGCCCATCCCCGGAACCGCTGCCCGGGTGGGAGGACTCCGACGGCAACGGTTTCTGGGCGACCGAGGACGAGACCCGCGATCAGGTCATCGGGTTCTACCGGCGCACGTGGGAACACTCGGACGCGACGATCAACGAGCTTTCCCTCGACGCTCCACGTCACGTGCCGTGGTGGTCCGAGCCTTATCCGAACACGAACCTGTTCGCCATCATGGTCCATGTCCTCGGCGAGTCCATCCGGTATGCCGGGCACGCCGACATCCTGCGCGAGGGTCTCGACAGCCGGACCGGGGTGCGCGCCGAGAATGAGCAGCAGATCGACGAGGAAGCCCGTGCAGCCCTACCGAGCGGAGATCGAGCAGGCCGCCAGGTCGGCCGCACGAGTATCCCAAGGATGTCGGGTCCGTCTGGGCAACCATCACGCCGGGTCGACACGTAGATGAGGTGCAGGCCCGACGGAGGAGGACGGTTGGCCGACCGCACCGAGTACGACCAGTTCGTGGTCGACCGATCGCCCCGGTTGCTGCGCGTCGCCTATCTGCTCACCGGCGACTGGGCGGCGGCCGAGGATCTGCTGCAGACCGCCCTGGTCAAGGTCTGGTTCGCGTGGCCCCGGGTGCGCGGAGACGCCGAGGCGTACGTCCGTCGGACCATCGTCAACACCTACCTCTCCTGGCGCCGCCGTCGCTGGACCGGAGAAATCCCGCAGGCGGTGCCCGAGCGCGTCGAGGCGGCCGACCGGGTCACGCAGTACGTCGAGCGGGACGCGTTGTGGCGGATGCTCGCGGAGCTTCCCCGGCGGCAGCGGGCGGTCCTCGTGCTCCGCTACTTCGAGGATCTCACCGAGGCGCAGATCGCCGAGACGCTCGGCATCAGCGTCGGCACCGTCAAGAGCCAGGCCAGCAAGGGCCTGGCGAAGCTGCGCGCGCACCCCGCGCTTGCCGACCGCCGGGACGAGAAGGAGCTCATCCGATGACCGTCGAAGAGGAGCGCCTGCGCCGTCTCCTGACGGCGCAGAGCGCGGAGGTTCCGTCCGGCGAGGACCGTCTGGTGGTGCTGCACCGTCGCATCACCCGGCAACGGCGGGTACGCGCCGCCGGCGTCGCCGCCGCCGTGGTGCTGGCGAGCAGCGCGACCTCGGTGGGTCTGGTCGCGCGTCAGCCCGCCGACTCGACGCCGTCGCCGCCGGCCAGCACATCCTCGGCGTCGCCGGCCCCGACCGTCACGCCGGGTCCGGCGCCCACGCCCGCCGGCGAGCTGCTCCCGGAGTACCTACGCGGGCATCGTCGGGTGCTGGCGCGCGAGGTGGTCCTGCCGGGGCAGTCGACGGTCACCCTGACGTTCACGCCGGACGCCACGGACTTCCGGCTGGGCATCAACTGCGACGACCGGCTGCGTGCGGGGGCGGTGCCCGGCCGATCCGACCACCTGATCCAGGTCGCGGTCGGCAGGAAGGTCGTCGGCACCGGAGACTGCGGCTCGTCGATGCTGCCGGGGCCGGCGCTCGTCGACGCCGGGATGAACGGACACTACGCCCAGTGGAGTGAACTGGGAATCCGTGCGGGGAAGCCGGTGACGATCGTGGTCAGGATCGGCAAGCCGGTGGCGACCGACAACGCGGATGCCCGGCCGGGCGCCGCGACCCACCTCGCCGGCGCGCTGGGGGTCGGCGTCTACACCCCGGTGCCGTTCGAGCAGTTCCCGATGCCGCCCCGGCCCCCCGAACTGGTTGATCTGGACACCGTCGCCGAGTCGGCGACGGGGAATCCTGGTGAGCCCTTCCCGAACGAACTCGGTGCGATCGACGCCCGCACCGCCGCGTCGCCGAACGGCTCGTACCGGCTCGACCTGGCCATGCCGCTGCAGTTGAACATCTACGTCTGCGCCGTGGCGCCCGGCCGGATCCGCGTGCTGGTCGACGGGAAGGAGGTGGAGCGGCGGGCGTTCTACGACTGGTCCGGCGAGTGCGGGACAGGAGGCGCGTTGGCCTCCGAATACGACCTGCCGCCCCGGTTCAAGGTGCCGGTCCGGACCGGGAAACGGGTGACCGTCACGGTCGTCGCCGACAGCTTCACCGTGGCGGGTTGGCAGGTCGGCTTCGCACCGGGTCTCGATTGACCGGCGGGCGTCGGGGGAGGGACCGATGAGTTCGGACCGGTCGCGTGGTCCACCTCGATGACCGTTCCTCTCCGCGCAGACCTGGAGTTGCCACCATGGCCGATCCGACCGTGACCGTCAGCCTGCCGATCGCCGACCGTGTGACGTCACACCGCTTCTACGTCGACGCCCTCGGCTGGACGGCCGTCGGTGAACCGGCGGCGGACGGGATTCCGGAGCCGCTCCAGTTCGCCGTGAACGACGGCCTGCGGCTGATGCTGGTGCCGAGCGGGGGCTTCGGTTGGGTGATCGGCGACCACGAGGTCGCCGAGCGGGGCCACAGCGAGTGCGTGCTGAGCTGGGTCGCCGGAGATCCGGACGAGGTCCGGCGGATCGTCGACCGGGCCCGAGCCGCGGGTGCCCGCGTGGTGACGCCGCCAGCCGGGCAGCCGTGGGGCTACACCGCCACGTTCGCCGACCCGGACGGTCACCTGTGGATGGTGACGGCGTGAGTCAGGTGGCGGCCCGTTGCGCGGCGGTGGTCAGGACGAAGAGTGCGATCAACACTCCCGACCCGGCTCGTACGCGTGGACCCCGGCTGAGCAGGCCCACCACGAGCGTCACCGCCAGCCCGAGCAGCCAGTGCCCGGCCTCGGGATGTCTGTCGGGTTCGAAGCCGAACTGGCCGAGGGCCGCCTTGCCGTAGGCGACGAGCGCGGTTCCGGCGGCCCAGACGATCAGCGTCCAGGCGCAGCGGAGCCCGGGGCTCTCGGTCAACCGTGAGCCGTGGCGAGTGAGCGTGCCGAGCAGGTAGGTCAGGGCCAGCAGCGCCGCCGCGCCGGCGAGCAGCAGGACGTGCAGCCCGACGAAGACCCCGAGCAGCACCCACGGACCCTCGGTGACCCCGCGCAGAAACAGTGCGGCCGTCGCGCCGACCACCGCCGACTGCCCGATCGCCAACTGGTTCGGGTTGGCCGGCTGCGATGCGGACGCCGCCGGTCGTGGTGAGGTGGACCGCTCCGCCATCCGGTCAGGGTGGCACATCCGACGCACCGCCGCCGTCGTCCGACCTGGCCCGCCGCAACAGCCTCTCGATCACCCCAGGCTCCTCGTCCACTCCCCGACTGTCGCAGGTGCCCTAGCATGCTGTGGATGACGGGGGAGACGGGTGGGCGGCCCGTCCCCGTCACCGCGGCCTGCGTCCTGCTCGCGCTACTCGTCGTCGTCGGCTCGTGGGGCGGCATGGTGCTGGTGGTCGCCGGCCAGGTCGTCCCCACATGGTTGGTGAGCGGCGCCCTGCTGTTCGCACCGCTGGTGATCACACCGCTCTGGCACCGCGCGAACCGGTGGGCGCGCGTGCCGGACGACGTGGGCCGGAGCGCGCGGACGCGCCGTGTGCTGGTGCTGCTGACCGTCCTCGCCTGGCTGGGGACCGGACTCGGCCTGCTGGACGACCTTTCCGCCACGTACCGGGTGCTGGAGCCGAGCGGACCGGACGGCTGCCGGGCGGTGGCCCGGCAGACGTCGTTCCTCTTCGCCGGCGGTGGGGAGGTGTACGCCGTCCCGGCGACCGGGATCGGATGGCAGGTGAGCACGTGGACCGCCGACGACGGCGGGACACCGATCACCGACCACGCGTACGAGCTGAGGTGGAGCGACGACGGCGGCAGCCTGATCCTGCACGGCGACGTCGGTCAGCCGGTCTGGCCCGCCCTGCACGAGGTCGACTGCCGCTGACCGTTCTCGCGGGGCACCGGCCGCCCCGCCGGTTCCGCTATCGTGCCGTGGTCGGCCGCCGGGCGCGCGGCCGGCGTTCGGGGGAACGCGCACCATGACTCGTCGCAGACTGTCGTCCGTTGTGGCCATGACCGTCGTCCTCACGCTGGCTGCCGGCTGCACCGACCCGGTCGAGCCCGCCTCGGCCCGGTTCGAGGGTCCGCCGCCCGGCAGTGCCACACCCATACCCACGCCGACCGTCGACGTCCGGGCCGAGCTGGTCGAGGCGCTGCGGCGGTCCCAGGGCGTCCCCCACCGGTATGCGGTGCGCGGCGGCATGCCCGAGGGGAAGAAGGTCAGGGGCGAGGGCGCGCTGGAGCCGAAGGCGCGGAGGTCCCGGGCGACCGTCTCGATCACCGGCGGCAAGGATCCGCAGAAGGGGAGCCGGATCGTGATCGGCACCGACAGCTGGTCGCGCGAGTCGGCCGGCGAGCAGTGGGTGCACGTCGACCTGAAGCGGATCCGCCGCGATGACCCGTTCCTGCGCTTCGACTGGGCCGACCCGACCGGGCTGAAGGCGTTCGCCACGTCGATCGTCTCGGCCGACCGGACCGGCCCGCGCACGTACACCGGGCGTTTCGACCCGAACGGCAAGGACGCGAAGCCGTTCCTCCCGGTCGGCGCGCCGGGCATCATCTCGCTGGGTATGCCGCCGTCACCGTTCACGGTCGAGACCGACGCGCGGGGCTGGGTCACCTCGATCTCGGTGACGTTGACCCCGAGCGAGGGGCCGAAGCTGGCGCTGGTCACCACGTTGAGCGGGCACGGGACGGCCATGAAGATCAGCAAACCGTCGGGCGCGGCCGAGGCAGCCGACTTCTACTACAGCAAGTAACGAAGGGAGCCCGGCGGGCGCGACCGAATCGGCCGGCCCCCCGGGCCCACTCCGGCAGGGCGGAAGAAGGTCTATCGGGGCGGGTACGTGTCGGTCGGCGCGTACTCCGGTTCGGTCTCCGGCGGCGGCGGTTCCTCGTCGGTGTCCGCGCGGTGTCGGGCCGCCGGCTCTGCCGGGTCGACCTCGGCGGAAGGCTCGAGCATGCCGCCGGGGGCGATGGTGCCGCGCCAGCCGCCCGACTCGACCTGCTGGCCCTCGATGAACTCCTTGAACCGCTCCAGGTCGGATTCCGCCTGCCGGTCCACCAGGTGCAGCTTCTCGCCGGCCTGCTCGACGAGGCCCTCCGGCTCGTACTCCAGAAGGAGCTGGACCTGGGTGTGGCCGGCGTCGATCGGCGCGAACCGGACCATGCCGGCGTTCGCCTTGCCGCCGGTGGCCGCCCACGCCACCGACCGGTCCGGCACCTGCTCGACGATGGTGGCGTCCCACTCGCGCTGCACGCCGGCGATCTCGGCGACCCAGTGCATCCGCCGGTCGTCGAGCTGCCGCACCTCCCGCACACCGCCCATGAACCGCGGGAAGTCCTCGAACTGGGTCCACTGGTTGTAGGCGGTGCTGACCGGCACGTCGACGTCGATGGACTTCTCGACCTTCCTGGTCATGACCACTCCTTGTCGTCCCGTCGTCTACACCGGATCCGTACCCCGGCGGATCCGGCCTAACCGGCCGCCGGTCAGACGTAGAGCTTCTTCGCGTAGTCGGGGCCGTAGTGCCGTTCCAGGTCGGCCAGGCTCTCGGCGGGCGCCTCGACCTCCTTGACCAGGCGGGGCCGGGACGGCAGCGCCTCCGGCTCCCAGGTCTCCGGCCGCCACAGCTCGGAGCGGAGGAACGCCTTCGCGCAGTGGTAGAAGATCTGCTCGACGGCCACCTCGACGGCGAGCACCGGCTGGTGGCCCTTGACCTCCATGTCGGCGAACCAGGGCGCGTCGCGGACCAGCCGGGCCCGGCCGTTGATCCGCAGCGTGTCGGTGCGGCCGGGGATCAGGAAGATCAGCCCGACGTGCGGGTTCGCCAGGATGTTGCGGTAGCCGTCGGCGCGCCGGTTGCCGGGCCGCTCCGGCAGGGCGATGGTGGTGTCGTCGAGCACCAGCGCGAAGCCGGGCGGGTCGCCCTTGGGGGAGACGTCGCACGTGCCGTCCGCGCCGGCGGTGGCGACCAGGCAGAACGGTGAGGCGGCCAGCCACTCCCGGTCGCGCTGGTGCAGGGTGCGGCGTTCCTTCGCCAGTGCCCGGCCCATCGGCTCGCCCAGCAGGTCGCGTAGTTCCTCCGGGCTGGTGATCTCCTGCGTCGTCACGTCTGCCTCCCCCGTCCGTTGACCTTGACGACGGTTCCGGCCCGCGACGGGTCGGAATCCGCCATGGTCAGTCTAGGAGCATGTCGGACGCCGGGTTTGCCCCCGACGTCGACGGGTAGGGACCGGATCACAGCGCGTGTCCGGACGCGACGGTTGGAGGTCGAGATGGAGAGCCGACTGAAGGTGCTCGGCCATCCCGTGCATCCGATGCTGGTGATGTTCCCGGTGGCGCTCCTGGTGACCGCGGTGATCTTCGATGTGGTCGACACCGTGGGTGGGCCGGACTTCCTCGGCGAGGTCGCCTACTGGAACATCACCGTCGGTCTGATCGGTGGCCTGCTGGCCGCCGTGGCCGGCGCGTTCGACCTGCTCGCGCTGCCGACCGGCACCCGGGCCAAGCGGGTCGGGCTCCTCCACGCCGCCGCGAACATCGCGGTGATCCTGCTCTTCGCCGCCGTCTGGGTGGTCCGGCTCAACGCCGACTCGCGGGCGGCCGGTGGCGCCCTGATCGCCATCGAGGTGGTCGCCGTGGCGATCCTCGGGATCAGCGCCTGGCTCGGCGGCGAACTGGTGGACCGGCTCGGCGTCGGCGTCGACCCGGAGCACGACCTCAATGCGTCCAGCTCGCTGCGACCCGGCCCGGCCAACCAGCGGATCGGAGACGTGCGATGACGGAACAGCGGAGCTGGCTCGGTCGCCAGCAGGGTTGGGACCCGATGGGCGAGCTGCAGGCCCTGCGCTCCGAGCTGAGCCGCCTGGTCGGCGGTCGCTCCGGCACCCCCGACGTGGAGACGTCCGAGGTGGCCGACGGCTGGGAGGTGACGGTCCGGCTCCCCGGTGTGGCACCGGAGGAGGTGGCCGTCGAGCTGGACGACCGGGAGCTGTGCGTCCGGGCCCGGTCGGAGGCCGAGGTCAACGCCGACCAGGGCATCCCGGGCGGATTCACCACCCGCGGCTTCGAATACCGCGTCGACCTGCCGTCGCGCGTCGACCCGGAGCGGATCGACGCGGTGATGGACCACGGCCTGCTCCGGGTGCGGCTGCCCCGGGCGGCCCGGCCCGCGCCGCGCACCATTACCGTCGGCCGCACCGGCCCGCACGTGGCCGCCGGTCGTACGCCGAGCCAGGCCGACCCGGCCGCGGACCGGGAGCTGCACCACCCGGACACCACCGTCGACGAGATCGACCGTCCCTAGGCGCGCCGTGGCCGACCCGTTCGAAGACTCCAGTTCGGCGCGTGTGTCGCCGCGCCGCGACGTGGAGCCGTCGTCGGTGCTCGGCCCGGTCGGTGAGCGGGTGCCGGACGTCGGGCGGATCGCCGTGCTGCGGGCCAACGCGCTCGGCGACTTCATCTTCGTGCTGCCCGCACTGGAGGCGTTGCGGGCCGCGTACCCGTCGGCGGAGATCGTGCTGCTCGGCGCGCCGTGGCACGCGGCGCTCTGGCGCGACCGGCCCGGCCCGGTGGACCGGGTGCTGGTGGTGCCGCCGGGGCCCGGCATCCGCGAACCCGGGCCCGACGAGTCCCCGGTCGACCCGGCCGGCTTCCTGGCCGCCGCCCGCGCGGAACGGTTCGACCTGGCGGTGCAGGTGCACGGCGGCGGCGCCAACTCCAACCCGTTCGTCGCAGGCCTCGGCGCCCGGGTCACCGCCGGGCTGCGGGCCGGCGACGCGCCGCCGCTCGACCGCTGGCTGCGCTACGTCTACTACCAGCACGAGGTGATCCGTTACCTGGAGGTGGCCGCCCTGGTCGGGGCGCCGGCCACCACCATCACCCCGGCGCTGGCGGTCACCGACGCCGACCGGGCCGAGGCCGTCGCGGTGCTCGGCCCGGCCACCCGGCCCCGGGTGGCGCTGCACCCGGGCGCCACCGACACCCGGCGGCGCTGGCCGGCGGAGAGCTTCGCCGAGGTCGCCCGGGCGTTGACCGCCGACGGGTACGAGGTGCTGGTGACCGGTACGCCCGTGGAGCGGGAGACGGTCGACGCGGTGGTCGCGGCGGCCGGCGTGCCGGTCCGCCCGCAGGTCGGCACGCTGGGTCTCGGCGCGCTCGCGGCCGCGTACGCGGACTGCGCGCTGGTGGTCTCCAACGACACCGGGCCGCTGCACCTGGCCGCCGCGGTAGGCGCACCCACGGTGGGGATCTTCTGGGTCGGTAACCTGATCAACGGGGCGTCCCCGCTGCGCGGCCGGCACCGCCCGATCGCCTCCTGGACCACCCGGTGCCCGGTCTGCGGCGTCGACTGCACGCCCGGGATCTACCCGCACCGGCCGGGCGACGGCGACTGCCCGCACCGGGTGTCGTTCGTGGCCGACGTGCCGGCCGTCGAGGTCGTCGAGGCGGCCCGCGAGCTGCTCACACCTCCGCGTTCGACTCGTTGAGCACGACCTCCCACGCCTCCACGTCGCGTTCGGTGACCGTGGTCGGCGACTCCAGGTGGTAGGCCCCGCTGGGCAGGACGCCGGCGCCGCCGTGGCGCTCCAGCACCGCGAGCTGGGCGGCCACGTCCTCGCCCTGGTGCCGCTCGGGCAGCCGCTCCCAGAAGTCGAAACCGCCGGCGTCGACCAGCTTGGCCCGGTCGTAGAGCACGCAGCCACCGATCCAGGAGATCTTGTACGCCCGCCAGGCGCCCGCCGGCAGCGCCAGCTTCTCGGTGACGTGCAGCAGGTTCGCCGCCGGGTGGATCGACGCCCGGTGCCACTCCGGCGTGCCCGGGCGGATCCGCTCCGGCTCCGGGCGGCCCGCCCACTCCTCGTAGTGCCGGTGGGTGTCCGGGCGCACGTCGTCGGCGTAGGAGAGGCCGTGCACCGCGTTGCCGACGAACCCGCAACCCAGCTCGTCCAACGCGCCGACCAGCCGGGACAGGCTGCCCGGCTCCAGCCACACGTCGTCGTCGAGGCAGAGCACCGCGTCGGCGGTCGACTGCGCCAGCAGGTAGGAACGGTGCTCGGCCAGCCCGCGCCGGGGCAGCCGCCGGGTCAGCAGCACCGGGTGCCCGCGGTGGCGCAGGGCCCGGACCATGGTGGCCGCGGCCGGGTGCGCGTACGCGGGGTCGCCGTCGGACTGGTCGCTGACCACCACCCCGAACCCGGGCACGCCCTCCTGGGCGGCCAGCCCGGAAAGGGTGACCGCCAGCTCGGCCGGCCGGTTGCGGGTGGGGATCAGCACGTCGACCCGCCTCCGGTGGCGGAACTGCTCGGGCGTGCCCGGGTCGAGCGGTCGGGTCACGCGGGCCTGCTCTCGCCGACGGTGGGGTTGTGCTGGTGCGACTGGGCGCGGATGCGGTCGATGATCGCCGAGGTGGAGCGGTCCGGCACGTAGCCGAGCGTGCGTACCTGGCCGCCGAGGCGGCGTACCAGCGGCGCCTCCGGCACCATCTCCGGCGGGTAGTCGCCGCCCTTGACGTAGACGTCCGGCCGGACCGCCTCGATCAGCCGGGCCGGCGAGTCCTCCTCGAAGATCACCACGTGGTCGACGCAGGCCAGCGCCGCCAGCAGCGCGGTCCGGTCCTCGACCGGGTTGACCGGCCGGTCCGGACCCTTGAGTCGCCGTACGCTGCCGTCCGAGTTGACCGCCACGATCAGCAGGTCCCCGAGCGCGCGGGCCTGGGTCAGGTAGCGGACGTGCCCCGGGTGCAGCACGTCGAAGCAGCCGTTGGTGAACACCACCGACCGGCCCGCCGCGCGGTGCTCGGCGACGAGCGCGGTCAGCTCCTCCGCGCCGACCAGGGCCGGATGCCCGGCCTCCTCGCCGGCGGTGCCCAGCGCGGCGAGCAGGTCCTCCCGCCGGCACACGCAGGTGCCGGTGTCGGCCACGGTGATGGTGGCGGCGAGCTGGGCGAGCTGCGCCGCGGTCGGCAGGCCCGCCTCGGCGGCGAGCGCCAGCGTCATCGCCGCCAGGTACGCGTCACCGGCGCCGACGGCGTGGCTGGCCGGGACCGGGGTGCTGTGGCTGCGTCGGGGTGAGCCGTCGGCGCCGCCGACCACCGCGCCCTCGGTGTCCAGGGTCACCGCCACCACGTCCGCGCCGGTGTGCGCGCGCAGCTCGGACAGGCGCGACTCGGCCAGCACGGCCCGGTCCACACCCTCGCCGGCCGACGCGCTCACGGTCACCCCGGTGCCGGTGACGCTGAGGCCGTTCCCGGTCAACGCCACCCGCTCCTCGCCGGGTGTCGGCTCGCCGGTCGGCCCGGACGCCGCGGAGCGCCCGGCGACCTCACCGGTGGGGCGTTCGCCGGCCCCGCCGGGCGCGGCGCCGACCACCAGCTCGGACGGGCCGTCGGCCTCCGCCGGATGGTCCAGGTGCAGGTCACCGCCGCCACGGACGGCACCCCGTTCGGCCTGGGCGAAGCCGGCGGCGGCGCGGGCCAGCAGCCGGGTCGCCTCGGCGAAGCTGGGGGTCACCACGGTCGGGTTCAGGCCGCGCCAGTCGGCCAGGTCGTGCGCGTCCAGCGCCACCGTGCCGTACCGGTCCCGGTTGGCGACCAGCCAGGCGCGTACGGTCGAGGGCAGCGCGCCCAGGCCGTAGTCGCAGACCACGAGCGTGATCGGCGCCCCGGCGGCCACCGCGCGCAGCTCCTCGGTGGCGCAGTGCAGCGCGGTCAGCAGGCGGGCCACCCCGTCGTCCTCGAGCGCGTCCTCCGGGCCGCCGGAGTCCTCCCGGAGCAGGATCTGGTTGCCGGCGAGCATCCGTCGCTTGACCGGGGTGGGCCGGCCGGGCTGGCTCACCGTACGGTCCCAGACCGCCGCCCGGTCCAGGCAGTCGTGCAGCTCGTCGCCGGCGACGTCGGCGCCGACCGGGGCGACCAGGGCGGCCCGGCCGCCGAGCGCGGCCACGTTGACCGCGGTGTTCGCGGCGCCCCCGGCGGCGGAGATCCGGCGGCGCAGGGTGAGAACCGGCGCGGGGGCCTCCCGGCAGAGGCGCTCCGACTCGGCGAACCGCCACTCGTCCAGCATGGCGTCGCCGACGACCAGCACGGGACGCTCCTGCCAGCTCGCCACCACGGTGGCCAGCCGGCGCTCTTCCGCCGCTGCTCCTGCCATGCCCCTCCGGGTCCCCCGGCGCCGACCGGCCAAACCTGGCCGCCCGGCGGCCGGCTGCGACGGGGGCCACCCGGCGCGTCCGGTTTCGGGGCATCGGCCGGGGGAACCGTCCAGACACACCTCGGAGAGGAGAAGCAGCATGGCAGCGACACTTCAGGGCAAGCGGATCGCCTTCCTGGCCGCCGACGGCGTCGAGGAGGTCGAGTACACCAAGCCTCGCGAGGCGGTGGAGAACGCCGGCGCCCAGGTGGAGCTGGTCTCCATCGAGTCCGGCTCGATCCAGGCGTTCAACCACCTGGACCACGGCAAGCAGTACCAGGTCGACGTCACCACCAAGGAGGCGGACGCCGGAGCGTACGACGCTCTGGTCCTGCCCGGCGGCGTGGCGAACCCGGACTTCCTGCGGACCGACCCGGACGCGGTCCGGTTCGTGAAGTCGTTCTTCGACGCCGGCAAGCCGGTCGGGGTGATCTGTCACGGCCCGTGGACTCTGGTCGAGGCGGACGTGGTGCGCGGCCGCACGATCACCTCCTGGCCGAGCCTGCGCACCGACCTCACCAACGCCGGCGCCAACTGGGTGGACCAGGAGGTCGTCACCGACAACGGGCTGGTCAGCAGCCGCAAGCCGGACGACCTGCCGGCGTTCTGCGCCAAGATCGTGGAGGAGTTCGCCGAGGGCCGGCACAGCGCGCGCTGAAAACTCGAGGTCCCACCGGGGGCATGATCCGCCCCCGGTGGGATAGGAAGCGGGATGACCGCCCAGACCGCCCGTCCCGCCCTGCCCGCCCGCCAGATCCGCCTGCTGATGTTCGGTCTGATGACCGGCATGCTGCTGGCCGCGCTCGACCAGACCATCGTCGGCACCGCGCTGCCCACCATCGTCGGCGAGCTGGGCGGCATCGACCACTACTCCTGGGTGGTCACCGCGTACCTGTTGGCGTCGACCGCGTCGACGCCGCTGTACGGCAAGATGGCCGACCTGTACGGGCGCCGGCCGGTCTTCCTCTTCTCGATCGGCGCGTTCCTGCTCGGCTCGCTGCTGGCCGGGCTCTCGCAGGACATGACCCAGCTGATCGTCACCCGAGGCGTGCAGGGCCTCGGCGCGGGTGGCCTGATGACGCTGGCGTTCGTCATCATCTCGGACGTGGTGCCGCCTCGGGAGCGAGGCCGCTACCAGGGCCTGTTCGGTGCGGTGTTCGGCCTGTCGTCGGTGGCCGGCCCGCTGGTCGGCGGCTACTTCGCGGAGACCAACTGGCGGTGGATCTTCTATATCAACGTGCCGCTGGCGATCCTCGCCATCGTGGTGTGCTGGCACGTCATGCGGTTGGTGCCGTTCCAGCGTCGCGAGCACACTGTCGACTGGATCGGCGCCGCGCTGCTGGTGGCCGGCGTGAGCTGCCTGCTGCTGGCGCTGAGCTGGGGCGGCAACTCGTACGCCTGGGGCTCGGCGGTGATCGTCGGGTTGTTCGTGGCCGGCGCGGCGCTGGGGGTGGCGTTCCTGTTCCAGGAGGCCCGGACCCGGGAGCCGATCCTGCCGCTGCGGCTGTTCCGCAGCCGCACGTTCGCGCTTGCCAACTCCGCCGGCTTCGTGCTCGGCCTGGTGATGTTCGGGTCGATCATCTTCATCCCGCTCTACCTGCAGATCGTCAAGGGCGCGTCGCCGACCCGCAGCGGTCTGCTGATGCTGCCGATGATGGCCGGCATCATCGTCACGTCGATCCTGACCGGCCGCGCGATGAGTCGGATCGGCCGGTACAAGTGGTTCCCGGTGGTGGGCTCGGCGGTGCTGGTGACCGGCATGCTGCTGTTCCGCCAGCTCCAGGTGGAGACGTCGCTCTGGCTCGCGTTCGGCTACATGGTGGTGATCGGCGTCGGGCTGGGCCTGTGCATGCAGTCGCTGATCCTGGCCGTGCAGAACGCGGTGGACGTCCGCGACCTGGGCGCCGGCACCTCCTCGGCCACGTTCTTCCGGTCGCTGGGCGGCTCGTTCGGGGTGGCGATCCTCGGCGCGGTGCTGTCCACGCGGCTCAGCTCCGCGCTGGCGGACCGGCTGCCCGGCGCGCTCGCCCAACTCCCGCCGCAGCAGCGGGCGGCGGTGGCGGCCGGCGGCACGGAGAACATCTCGATCAACGACCCGGCGACGATCCTCGCCCTGCCCGGGCCGGTGCGCGCCGCCATCCAGGCCTCGTTCGTCGAGTCGCTGCACCTGGTCTTCCTGACCACCGGACTGGTCGCGGTGCTGGCGGTGCTGGTCACCCTGGCCATGCCGAACCACCAGCTGCGGGGCGCCGGCCCGCAGGGCGCCACCGGCGGCGCCGACCCGTTGGGCGGGAAGGCCGCCGCCCCGGGTGGCAAGCCGTTGCCCAAGGAGTCGAAGGACGAGGCCGCCGCCGAGATGGAGGCGAAGTCGCAGACGATGCTCTGACGCACGGTGCGTCTCCGGCCCCGAGGGCTCTGCTCGTGCGGGCCCCGGCAGCCGGCGGGCGCTCGGGAAACATGCGGTCGAGAGCGGTATGCCGCTGAGGCATAAATATGCCTCAGGGGCATACGGGTTTTCCGGGAATCCTTCTTCGCGTCGCGACTCGCCGAGCGTCGCGACACGCCGCCGCGAGCGCGACCGTCACTTCAGGATCAGGCGGTTGGTCTGCTCGAAGACGGCCAGGTCGGCGAGCGTCTCGTGCACGCTGGACGAGAGCGGGGTGGGGAACTCCTCCGGGTGGAAGAACCCGGCGTCGGTGGTCTCGTCGGTGAACCGGGACAGCTCGCCGTCCCACTCGTCGACCCGGAACGCGGTGGTGAAGACCTGGTAGGTGTGCCCGTACATGTTGGTGTGGGTGCGGTCCGGGCCGGTGTAGAGCGCGAACGCGCTGACCCGCAGCGCGCGCAGGCCGGTCTCCTCGCGGACCTCCCGCACCGCGCAGTCGGCGATCGACTCGCCCAGCTCCATGGCACCGGCCGGCAGGGCCCACTGGCCGTTGTCGGAACGTTGGATCAGCAGCACCCGGGCGGCGTTGTCGCGCACCACGGCTCGGGCGCCGACGAACATCAGGGTGCGGTCACCGGCCAGCGCGCGGAGCTGCCCGACGTACGAGTCGGCCCACGAGATGCTCACCCGGACAATCTACGCAGCATTCCCGGCCGCCTCGGCCGTTCCGGGGGTTCCGTTCGTGTGAACGGCGACACTACGTTGTTACCCATGCGTAGCACGATGATGGACGCCCCTCTCCAGGTCTCCCGGATCCTCGAACACGGCTCCACCGTGCACGGCGCGGCGGAGGTGGTCACCTGGACCGGCGCCGAACCCCGCCGGATGACGTACGCGGAGGTGGGCCGCGCCGCCGCCCGGCTGGCGCACGCGCTGCGCGACGAGTGCGGCGTGACCGGCGACGAGCGGGTCGCCACCTTCATGTGGAACAACAACGAGCACCTGGTGGCCTACTTCGCCGTGCCGAGCATGGGCGCGGTGCTGCACACGCTCAACCTCCGGCTCTTCCCCGACCAGGTCGCCTACATCGCCAACCACGCCGAGGACCGGGTGGTGCTGGTCGACGGCACGCTCGTCCCGCTGCTCGCCCGGGTGATCGGCGAGCTGTCCACGGTGCGGCACGTGGTGGTGGTCGGCGGCGGCGACCCGGCTCCGCTGGTGGCGGCGGCCGGCGACCGGATCACCGTGCACCACTGGGACGCGCTGCTGGCCGACCGGCCGGACGTCTTCGACTGGCCGGAGGTGGACGAGCGGGACGCGGCGGCGCTCTGCTACACCTCCGGGACCACCGGCAACCCCAAGGGTGTGGCCTACTCGCACCGCTCGATCTATCTGCACTCGCTCCAGGTCTGCATGCCGGAGGGCTTCGGCCTCGGCCCGGGCGACCGGGAGCTGGCCATCGTGCCGATGTTCCACGCGATGTCCTGGGGCCTGCCCTACGCGGCGTTCCTCTCCGGTGCCTCGCTGATCATGCCGGACCGCTTCCTCCAGGCCGAGCCGATCGCCGCGATGATCGCCGCCGAGCGGCCCACGCTGGCCGGCGCGGTGCCGACCATCTGGACCGACCTGCTGGCCTACCTGGACGGCCACGACGTGGACACCTCCTCGTTGACCGAGGTGATCGTCGGCGGTTCGGCCTGCCCGCCGGCGCTGATGCACGCGTTCCACGACCGGCACGACATCGACGTCATCCACGCCTGGGGGATGACCGAGATGTCCCCGCTCGGCTCGGTGTCCCGCGCCCCGGCCGGCGCCACCGGCGACGACGCCTGGCGCTACCGCTACACCCAGGGTCGCGTCCCGGCCGGGGTGGCCGCGCGGATCGTCGGCCCGCTGGGTGAGCCGCTGCCCGCCGACGGGACGTCCGTGGGTGAGCTGGAGGTCCGCGGGCCGTGGGTGACCGCCCGGTACGTCGGCGACGACGTCCCGGACCCCGAGAAGTTCCGCGACGGCTGGCTGCGGACCGGGGACGTCGGCACGCTCTCGCCGGACGGCTACATCACCCTCACCGACCGCGCCAAGGACGTGATCAAGTCGGGCGGCGAGTGGATCTCCTCGGTCGAGCTGGAGAACGCCCTGATGGCCCATCCGGCGGTGCTGGAGGCGTGCGTGGTGGGCGTGCCGGACGAGCGGTGGGACGAGCGGCCGCTGGCGACCGTGGTGGTCCGCGAGGGCGCCTCGGTGACCGCCGAGGAGCTGCGGGACTTCCTGGCCGGCTCGGTGGCCCGGTGGCAGTTGCCGGAACGCTGGGCGTTCATCGACGCGGTGCCGAAGACCAGCGTCGGCAAGTTCGACAAGAAGGTGGTGCGTTCCCGCTACGCCGACGGCGGCCTTGAGGTGCGGGAACTGACCGCGCCGTAACACTTTCCGGCGTACCGTCGCCAACACGGGTAGGAGCATGTTTCCAACGGACATTCCTCCCAGAGGGCGGCCCCGGCGTTCGCACCGCGCCGGGGCCGCCCGTCCGTTACGGGGTGACCCGCACCGTCATTGTTGCGAAACTTGTTCGCCTCTGTCCTGATGTCGGGGAAATCGCCTACTCGTCGGCGGTGCTGACGAGCACCTTGCCCACCGCGCCGTCCCGCACCGCCTGCTGCGCCGTCGCCGTCTCGGCCAGCGGGTGGCGGTGCAGCGGCAGGCCGGCCTCCTCGCCGACCCGGATCGCACCCTGCGCCACCGCCGCCGCGATGTCGGTGACCGCCTGCGCCTTGGCCACCTTCGGCGCGGTGTAGACGAGCACGAACTGCCAGCGCGCGTTCGGGCCCATCAACGGCCGGATCGGCAACGTCACCTCGTCGCCGCCGTCGTCGGCGTAGACGCAGACCGCGCCGCCGGTCCGCAGGATCTGCACGTCGGCGGCGGCGTTACGGGCGGCGGAGACCTCGACGATCGTGTGCACCCCGTCGGGCGCGACCTTGCGGACCTCCTCCACCACGTCCTGCTCGCGATAGTTGATCACGAAGTCGGCTCCGGCCGCGGCGGCGAGCTGCGCCTTCTCCGGCGTGCTCACCGTGGTGATCACACAGGCGTCGGCCCAGCGGGCGAGCTGGATCGCCGCGTTGCCGACCGCGCCCGCCCCGCCCTGCACCAGCACCACGTGGTCGCTCAACGCGCCGGCGTGCAGCTTGTCCGGCATGAACTCGCCGGCGGTCAGGCAGCGGTGCGCCGTCATGAACGGGATGCCCAGCGCCGCGCCCAGGTCGAACGAGGCCGAACCCAGCGGCACCGCGTGCCGGACCGGGACCACGGTGTACTCGGTGGCCGTGCCCCAGGGACGCTGCCACGCCGCCTCCCACACCCAGACCCGCTCGCCGATCAGGATCCGGTCGACGCCCTCGCCGACCGCCTCGACCACCCCGGCGCCGTCCTGGTGCGGGATCTGCCAGCCGGCCGGCAGCGGCCACGCCTCCCGGGCCTTCCAGTCCGTCGGGTTCACCCCCGAGACGGCCATCCGCACCAGCACCTCGCCGGGCCCCGGCTCCGGCACCGGCCGCTCCACCAGCTGGAGCACCGAGGCGTCCCCGCTGCGCTCGTACACGATCGCCCTCATCGCCGTCCCTCCGCCGTCGTCGTCGGATGCGCTACCCGAACCCCACCCGAACATGCCGCCCCTGGCTCAGCCCAACCCGGCCAGCAGCTCCGGGGTGAGCGCGTCGATCGAGGGGAGCAGCACGGCCGCGAGCGCCTCGGCGTCCGGATCCAACGGGTACGAGCCGTGCGGCACCGCCACCACCCGGCACCCGGCCGCCGCCGCCGAACGGACCCCGTTCGACGAGTCCTCCACCGCCACGCACCGGGCCGGGTCGACGCCCAGCCGCGCCGCCACCGCCAGCCACACGTCCGGCGCCGGCTTGCCCCGGGCGGTCTCCTCGGTCGACAGCGTCGCCCCGAACGCGTCGGCCAGGCCGGTCGCGTCCAGCGCGGCCGCGATCAGCCGGGTCGGCGACGAACTGGCCAACCCCAGCGGCCACCGCGCTGCCACGCCGCGTACCACCGCGTCGGCCCCGTCGATCAGCGGTACGCGCTCCGCGTAGCGCCGGGCCATCTCGGCCACCACCTCGGTGGCGACCTGCTCGGCCGACCGGTCGACGCCCAGCTCGCCGCTGAGGTAGCCGGCCCACTCGCCGGTGCTCATACCCATCAGCCGCCGCTGCGTGTCGGGTTGCCAGGTGCCACCGTGCGCGGCCACGTACGCCCGCCGGACCTCCTCCCAGACCGGCTCCGAGTCCACGATCACGCCGTCCAGGTCGAAGAGCACCGCGTCCACCATGCCGCCATCCTGCCCCAGTCGGCCCGGCTCAGCCCGGCAGCGTCGCCTCGGCGGAGCGCTGCGCCGGCAGGCCGATCGGCGCCTTCGGCGGGATGATCGTGCGGCACCGGGTCGCGATCGGTTCCAGCAGCTCCCGCAGCCGCCCGGTACGCTCCGCGCCCAGCGCCCGCCACGGGCCGGACGCGGCCCGGTCGGTGGCCTCCTCCACGGCCCGGAACGCGGCGGTGGAGTGCGCGGTGGGGCTGCGCCCGTCGGTCAGCCAGCCCTTGTCGACCAGCCGCGCCTCGGCGGCGGACCACTCCTCGTCGGTCCAGCCCCGGGCCGGCTGGTGGAACTCGCGGAACTGGTCCACCCGGCACCGCCAGGCCACCACCTCGACCGGGTCCAGGCCGGTGCCGACCAGCGCCGCGACGTGCCCGTCGCCCCGGTGCTCGCGCAGCGTGGCGGCGGCCTGCCAGAGCCGGGCCAGCGGGTATTCCCCGCGGGGCAGGGCGGCGTTGACGGCACCGAGCACCCGCCCGGCCGTGTCCACCCGCCCGGCCGCCTCCTCCAGCAGGCCGGCGACCTCGACGAGGTGCGACTCGGGCAACTCGTAGGTGAACTCGGCGAGCGCCTGCACGGCGCCGGTGAGCCGGGCCCGCAGGGCCTCCTCCGGGGCGGCCAGCCGCCACACCGACGGCAGCGCCCGGGCCACCATCGGCGGCGCGAAGCTGAAGAACGCCGCGGTCACCGTCGGCGCGTCGACCGCGCCGAGCGGCGCGGCCCGGCCGGCGAAGTAGCCGCGCCAGTAGCCGCGCAACCCGACCGCCTCGAACGCGGCCCGGGCGCGCGGGTGGAAGTAGGTCACCGCGTGGACCGGCTCGAAGAGCGTCCACATCTGCCGGGCCACCCCGGGGTCGTCCAGCGCCGCCACGTGCACCTCCGCGTCGGTATGCAGGTCACCGCGAGCGGTCGGGCCGCCCGCGGTGACCATGAACCTACTGCCGGTGGGTGACCGGGCGGAAGCCTGGAGTGATCTACTGCGCAGCCAGCACGTCGACGACGAAGCGCAGCGGGCCGGCCGGACGGCCGCCCTCGGCCTTGTCGCCGTACGCCAGCGCGGCCGGCAGGTCCAGCTGCACCCGGCTGCCCACCGGCACGCCGACCAGGCCCTGGTCCCAGCCCTTGATGACCTGGCCCACGCCGATCGGGAAGGTGGCCGGCTGGCCGTTGTCCCAGGACGCGTCGAACTGCTTGCCGTCCTTGTAGAAGACGCCCACGTAGTTCGTGGTGATGGTCTGCCCGGCCTTCACCGCCGGCCCGGTGCCCTTGACCAGGGTGGTGACGGTCAGCTTCTTCAGCTCGCCGGTGCCGGCCTTCACGGTCGGCTTGGTCTTCAGCGCCGGGTCGATGTTGGCGGGCAGCTCCGGGGCGGGCGGTGCGGTCGGCTCGGCCTGGTCGGCGGGCGCGCTTGGGCTGGCCGCGGAGGCGTTGCTGGCCGGCTTGTCGTCGTCCCCGCTGTTCAGCCAGACCAGGCCGCCGACCAGGGCCACCACGGCGAGCACACCGGCCGCCGCGCCCAGCATCGACTGCCGGCGCCGTCGCGCCTCGGCGGCCTTCTTCTCGGCCAGCTGGGCGGCCAGCCGCCGCCCTGCCTTGGTGGCCGGGGCGGCCTGGTCCTCCGACCGGTTCTCCACACGCTCGCTCACGTCGACTCCCTGCAGGTGGGTGGATGCGCGCAAACGGTACCCGCCCACACCCCCGCAGTGCGGAAAGGCGGGGGCCCTTCTTAACGCATTCGGTATAGGCGGGGCCCCTTGCTCACACCTCAGCCCTCGGCGGGCACGACCATGAAATCGGTGACGAACCTCGCGACCCGGCCGTCCGCGCCGCGACCCACCCAGGTGCCGTAGCAGCCGTCGCCCCAACCCGACCAGACCGTCAGCACGTTCGCGCCGGTCGCCTCGTCCACCACCACGTCGACCAGGCCGGGGACCGGGCCACGGTCGGACTCCCCGTCCTCGGCGAGGAAGACCTCCTCGATCCGGTCGTCGTCCCAGCCCTCGACCACGGCGAGGGCGTCCCGGTCGGCGAGGGTGCCGGTGCCGGCGTCCACGCCGTACCCGAAGAAGTCGTCCGGTCCCAGCGCACCGACGTCCTGGCCCTCCACGACGGCCATCTCCCACTGCGCGACCGGCTCGTCCCGGACGACGACCTCCAGCGCCGCCACCCGCCGGTCGGTCCCGCCGCCGTCGTGGCGCACGGACGACACCCAGGCACGCGCCGGGTAGCGGCCCGGCGCGACCGAGACGGTGTACGGATCGCTCTCCGGGCAGACCAGCGGATCGCACCCCACCAGATGCCCGGTCGGCAACACCACCTCACCGGCCGGGTACGCCTCGAGCACGTGCTCGGACGTCCCGTCCACGAACCGGGCGCCCGGCGTGAGCAGCCGCGCGAAATCTGGGTGTACGGCATCGGAACGGTCCTCTCGCTGGCTGACGGCCGGCGGAGCGTACCGGCGGCGGCCGACAACCGACCGGGGTACGTTCTCGACCATGGCGATCCTCACCGAAGAAGACGTGGCCCTGCTCGGCGAGCCGCAGCTCGCGCACGTGGCCACCATCGAGTCCGACGGCACCCCGCACGTCACCCCGGTGTGGGTGGACACCGACGGTGAGCACATCGTGTTCAACACGGCCAAGGGCCGGCAGAAGTACCTGAACATGGCCCGCAACCCGGTGGTCGCGGTGTCCGTGGTGGACAAGGCGGACGACTTCCGCACGCTGTGGGTCAAGGGCACCGCCGAGTTCGTCACCGAGGGCGCCGACGAGCACATCGACCGGATGGCGAAGAAGTATCTCGGCCAGGACACCTACCCGTGGCGGCGTCCCGGCGAGGAGCGCGTCATCGTCCGGATCACCCCGACGGAGAAGCTCGGCCGCGGGTGATGACAAGGGGTCCCGCCGATGCCGGAAACGTCAAGCGGGGCCCCTCCTTGCACCTCAGGCGGTCTTCTTGCGGGCGGGAGCCTTCTTCGCGGTCTTCTTCGCCGGCTCGGCCTTCTTCGCCGTGGCCTTCTTCGCGGCGGTCTTCTTGGCGGCGGTCTTCTTCGCCGGCTCGGCCTTCTTGGCCGGGGTCTTCTTCGCGGCGGTCTTCTTCGCCGAGCGGGCCGACGAGATCGGCGTCGGCTCGGCCCCGCCGCCGGACGGCGCCTCGCCCCGGGCCGCCCGGGCCCGCTCGACCGACGCCTTCAACGCCGCCATCAGGTCCACCGCGGCGGCCGGCGCGGCTTCTTCCTCCTCCGGCTGCACCACCTCGCGGCCCTCGACCTTCGCGTCGATGACCTCCTGCAACGCGGCCCGGTAGTCGTCGGTGAACGCGTCCGGCTCGAACTCGCCGGCCATCGAGTCGATCAGCGAGCTGGCCATCGCCAGCTCGGGCGGGCGGACCTTCAGGTCCTCGTCGAGGAAGCCGAAGTCGGGCTGGCGGATCTCGTCCGGCCAGAGCATCGTGTTGAGCAGCAGCACGCCCTCGCGGACCCGCAGGGTGGCCAGCTGTTCCCGCTGGCGCAGCGCCACCTTGACGATCGCCACCCGCTCCGAGTCGGTCAGCGCGTCGCGCAGCAGCACGTACGGCTTGGTGGCGGTGCCCTCCGGTTCGAGGAAGTAGGCCTTGTTGTAGAGGATCGGGTCGACCTGCTCCGCCGGCACGAACTCCAGCACGTCGATCGCGTGCGAGGTGCTCAGCGGCAGGTCGGCGAAGTCCTCGTCGGTCAGGATGACCATCTCGCCGCCGCCGACGTCGTAGCCCTTGGCGATGTCGTCGTAGGTGACCTCCTCGCCGCAGACCGAGCAGGTCCGCTTGTAGCGGATGCGACCGCCGTCCTCGCGGTGCACCTGGTGGAACCGGATGTCCTTCTCCTCGGTGGCCGAGTAGACCTTCACCCCGATCGACACCAGGCCGAACGACACCGCCCCCTTCCAGATGGCCCGCATCCCCGCTCCTCTCCCCGGCTGAACACCAGAATCGCAAATGATCGAACCTGACGCACGCCCTTCGGCGTGCAACTACAGTCAGGAGGTGCCCGGCGCGCCGCTGAAGCCGATGCTCGCGATGACCGGGCAGCTCCCGGCCGGTGCCGCCTGGGCGTACGAGTTCAAGTGGGACGGGGTCCGCGCGCTCGCCGACATCTCCCACGGCGACCGGCACTTCTACGCCCGCTCCGGGGTGGAGATCACCACCGCGTACCCGGAGCTGCTGAACCTGGCCGAGCAGGTCGACGACGCGCTGCTCGACGGCGAGGTGGTGCTCTTCACGGACGGGCAGCCCTCGTTCACCGCGCTGGCCGAGCGGATGCACGTGCGCAACCCGGCCAAGGCGGCCCGGCTCGCGGCGACCGTGCCGGTCACGTACATGATCTTCGACCTGTTGCGGCTCGACGGCGTGGACCTGACCGCCCGGCCGTGGCGGGAGCGACGGGCGGCGCTGGAGTCGCTCGGGCTCGGCGCCGCGCGGTGGGCGGTGCCGCCGGTCTTCACCGACGGCCCGGCCACCTGGGCGGCGGCCGGCGAGCACGGGCTGGAGGGGGTGATGGCCAAGCGGGCCGACTCGCTCTACCGGCCGGGGGTGCGCTCGCCGGACTGGGTGAAGGTGAAGCTGGAGGTCACCGGCGACTTCGTGGTCGGTGGCTGGCGGCCCGGCGCGCGCCGCGTCGGTGGGCTGCTGGTGGGCGTGCCCGGGCCGGACGGGCGGCTCGTCTACCGGGGGCGCGTCGGCGGCGGGATCGGCGCGGCGATCGAGCGGGAGCTGCTGCGTGAGCTGGAGCCGCTGCGCGCCGGCACGTCGCCGTTCGCCGCGGGCGTGCCGCGCGAGGATGCCCGGGGCGCGATCTGGGTAGAACCCCGGGTCGTGGTGGAGGTCAAGTACGGCCAGCGCACGCCGGACGGCCGGCTGCGCTTCCCGCGGATCCTGCGCCTGCGCCCGGACAAGCCGCCCGAGGAGGTCGACGATGCCGGCTGACCGGTTCAAGGTCGAGGTCGAGGGGCGTGCGCTGGAGCTGTCCAACCTGGACAAGGTGCTCTTCCCGCAGGCCGGCTTCACCAAGGGCGAGGTGATCGACTACTACACCCGCATCGCCCCGGTGCTGCTGCCGCACCTGACCGACCGGGCGCTCACCCGGATCCGCTTTCCCAACGGCGTCGACGGCGGCTCGTTCTTCGAGAAGAACGCACCCGCCGCGACCCCCGGTTGGGTACGCACCGAGAACCTGCCCGCCCCCGGGTCGAGCAAGGGGCGGGAAACCATCGACTACGTGGTCTGCGACGACCTGCCCACGCTGGTCTGGCTGGCCAACCTGGCCGCGTTGGAACTCCACACGCCGCAGTGGAAGATCGGCGCGCACCCGGACGTGATGGTGGTCGACCTGGACCCGGGCGCCCCGGCGGCGCTGAAGCAGTGCTGCCAGGTGGCGTTGCTGATGCGCGACCGGCTGGCCGACGACGGGATCGACGCCTACCCGAAGACGTCCGGGAAGAAGGGCATGCAGCTCTGCTGCCCGATCGCCGGCACCCAGGACGCGGAACTGGTCTCCGGCTACGCCCGGCGGATCGCCCGGGAGCTGGAGCAGGCGCACCCGAAGCAGATCGTGTCGAAGATGGCGAAGAACCTGCGCCCCGGCAAGGTCTTCATCGACTGGAGCCAGAACAACGCGGCGAAGACGACGGTGGCGCCCTACTCGCTGCGGGCCCAGCCGGTGCCGGCCGTGTCCACGCCGCTGACCTGGGACGAGGTGGAGGCGGGCGCGGCCGGCAAGCGGCCTTCGACCCGCCCCTGGACCGCGACCGAGGTGCTCAGGCGGGTGGCGAAGCAGGGTGACCTGCTGGCGCCGCTGCTCGACGGCGGTCCCGAGCTGCCCGCCTGAGCCGCCACCACGCGCCGCCGACCAGGAGCACCACGATCACGCTGATCGCCACGTCACCCACCAGGTCCGCCGCCGGGCTCGACGGGGAGTAGGTCGGCACGTCGTACGCGGAGACGGCCGCGGCGAGCACGCTCGCCGAACCGGCCGCGAGCACGTGCCGTTGTCCCCAGCCGGCCCGCCGCGACCAGCGGGTGAGCAGGACCGCGGTGACCGCGGCGAGCATGAGCGCGAGCCCGACCCCCGGCCAGCCCGGCACGATGCCGGCCCCCAGATAGGCGACCAGCACGACCAGCGCCGGCCAGATCGGCCGGGGCGCTCTCCGGGCCACCGTCGGCGCCGCCCACGTGCCGGCCGACCGCGCCGGGTAGGCGTCCTGGCCGACCGCGTGCTGGCCGGCGGAGTTCGGGTCGACCGCGTCCGGGTCGACCGTGTCCTGGCCGGCCGCGTCCCGGTCGCCGGGCCGGCCGACGGGTCGCCGCGCGCGTCGCAGCGCGACGGTGATCAGGACCATTGCCACCCCGGCGGCGAACAGGAGCTGGACCGGCGAGGCCAGGAACCCCTTGCGGCCGCCGTCGTCGGCGAAGACCAGCAGGCTGCCGCCGAGCCAGAGCAGCGCGGTGACGGCCAGCCCCGGACGGCCCAGCCAGGGCCGCGACCGGCGGCCCGCACCGAGGTACGACTCGACCAGCGCGATCGCCGCGCAGATGGTCAACGCCACGTGGTTGCCCACGTAGTCGACCGCCTGCCGGGCGCTGAACCCGAGACCGGGCACCAGCGTCGCCTCAGCGGCGGCGCGGGTGTCGGCGAACTGGGTGTCGTCGAGGAAGTCGGGATTGAACAGCGACTGGTCGACCAGGCCGGCCTGGACCACGCCGAAGGCGGCGGCGAGCAGGACGATCCCCGGCCAGCCCAGCCCGAGGCGCCGGGCGGTCTCCCGGATCAGCAGCGCGGCGCCGCCGTACATGGGGGCGAGCAGGACCACGACGAACGGCATGCCGAGGAGGGTGAAGCCACCCCAGACGCACTCCGCGGTCCAGGGCGCGAGCAGCAGCAACGCGACCGCCGGGGCGAGCCGGCGGCGCAGCGGTCGGGTCGTCATGCCCGCACCGTGCCGTAGCCGTCCGGCCCGTCGATACGGCCATCGGCCGGCCGGACCCGCGACCAAAGTCGACGGTCGTGGATCCGGCCGGCGTCGGATCTCTAGAGGGCGAACAGCAGCGCGGCGTCCAGGAGTACGACCACGGCGGTGGCGAAGTGGATGCCGAAGGCGACGGCCCGGGTGCCGCCGTGGCGGAGCACGATGACCGTGTCGCCCAGTGGGGCCAGCGCGACGACCAGCATGAACCAGGCGACCGCCTCGGCGCCGGTGAACGCGATCAGGGCGAGGCCGACCAAGCCGTAGGTGAGGTCGCGGACGCCCTTGACCGTGAGGTAGGCGGGATCTCCCTGGCCCTCCGCGGCCGGGACGCCGTAGCCGGCGGCGGAGGCGCGCGGCGCCACGAGGAAGCGGACGCCGATGAAGGCGATGAAGAGGCTGAGGACGATGGCGAGCCCGTAGGCGAGGGGGGTGAGCATGACCGACTCCAAAAGCTAGCGCTGCTAGATGTGAAGGCGACGCTAGCAGAGCGCTGGCAAGATGGCTAGC
Organism: Micromonospora sp. WMMC241; assembly: GCF_027460165.1. Lineage (NCBI taxonomy): Bacteria > Bacillati > Actinomycetota > Actinomycetes > Micromonosporales > Micromonosporaceae > Micromonospora > Micromonospora sp. WMMC241. Next base: position 6,056,803 of record NZ_JAPZBF010000001.1, on the reverse strand, counting down.
GGTGCTAGGATGGTGGTCATGTCGATTCAGGCGCGCCGGGAGCGGGAGCGGGCGGAACGCGAGCGGGCGATCATCTCCGCCGCCCGGGACCTGGCCGAGTCGGAGGGCTGGGACGCGGTCACCACCCGCCGGCTCGCCGCCGAGATCGAGTACAGCCAGCCCGTCCTCTACAGCCACTTCAAGGGCAAGGACGCGATCATGGCCGCCGTCGCCGTGGAGGGCTTCGGCAACCTGGCCGACGACCTCACCGCCGCCCGGGCCGACGCGACCGACCCGCGCCGTGCGGTGGCCGACGTCGCCGCGGCGTACGTCTCGTTCGCCGAGCGCCGGCCCGCCCTCTACGACGCGATGTTCACCCTCGCCGTCGAGCTTCCCTTCGCCAGTCAGGAGGTGCCGGTCGACCTCGCCCGGGGCTTCGCCCAACTGGCCGAGGCGCTGCGCCCGTTCGCCGGTGACGACGACCTGGAGACGTTCACCGAGACCTTCTGGAGCGGACTGCACGGCCTGGTCACGCTGATGCGCAACGGGCGGCTGCGACGGGCCGGACATGAGCGGCGGCTGGCCCTCCTGGTCGACCGGTTCGCCCGGCTAGGGTGAGCTGACCGCAACGGAGGAGCGCACCCGATGGCCGCATCCGTACCCACCGCCGTGCCGACCGACGAGCCGCTGTTCAGCTACCGCGACGACGTGACCGGCGAGTGCGCCGATCTCGACGCGGCGCAGCTGGGGGCATGGGCGGCCCGCAGCGCCGGGTTGCTCCGCGACGGCTGCGGGCTGCGCCCCGGCGACCGGATGGCCGTGCTGCTGCCCCCGCACTGGCGCACCGCGGCGGTGCTGCTCGGTGCCTGGTCGGTCGGGCTGACGATCTCCTTCCGGCCCCGGGCGCTGGCCGGGCTGCCGGTGCTGGAGCCGGGCGCGGACCGACCGTACGACGCGGTGTTCGTGACCCCGGAACGCCTCGACGACTGGCTGGAGGACGTGCCGGAGGGGACCCACCGCTACCTCGTCGGCGCCGGCCCGGGCCCGCTCGACGAGGTGCCGCCGGGCTGGCTGGACTGGTCGGCCGAGGTGCTGCGCCACCGCGCCGACCCGCCGGACTACACCGCCGTGGACCCGGCCGGTCCGGCCACTCCGGACGGCACCAGCTTCGGCGCGTGGCGGCGGCTGGCCGCGGAGGTCGCCACGCAGCTCGACCTGCGCCCCGGCGACCGGCTGCTGGTCGACGCCGCCGAGCACGAGCAGCCGCTGAAGTGGCTGCTGGCCCCGCTCGCCGCGGGCGCCTCGGTCGTCGTCCACGCCCACCTCGACCGCTCCCGGTTGGACGCCCACCTCGCCGCCGACCGGGCCACCCGCGTCCTCTGAGCCGCTGATCTCCGGGCACACCGGGGCGCAGCCGTTCGCCTACGATGCCCGGGGAGCGCACCGGGAGGGCATCATGGCCGATTTCACCGTGGATCCGGACGACGTCCGCATCCATGGGCGGACGCTGGGCCGCACCGTCGCCGAGGACTACGCGCAGCGGGCGGAGGAGATCTCCCGGGACAGCGCCATCGACCCGCCCGGGTTCGGCATCGCTCTGTCACCGTTCGAGGCGCTCTACATCCAGCACGTCGGGTTCCTGATCGACGACGTGCGCGGCGCGGCCGACGTGTGCCGGCAGATCGGCGCGAAGCTCGGGGTCGTCGCCGACCAGTACGAGCGCGCGGAGGACCTGCACGTCAGCGGGTTCGGCGGCACGCCGGCCCCGATGGGCTCCTACGGCGACGCGTACGGCCGGACGGGCGCCGCGCAACTCGCCACCGACCCGGCGGCGCTCGGCGCCGCCGCCACCGTCGGCGCCACGATCACGCTGGCCGAGATCGGCGGGATCGTCGGTGGCATGGCGGCCTGCGCCGCGCTCTGCCCCACCTTCATCATCGGCCTGGCCGGGGCCGTGCTCTTCGTCGCCAACCCGCTGGGCATCGCCCAGGCCGGCGCCGACCTGATCCGCCACGGCGACCAGCTCCAGAAGGCGCTGAACGCCAACTTCGACAAGATCTGCTCCGCCGCCACCGGCACCTGGAAGGGCGAGGGCAAGGACAGCTTCGTCATCATGGCCACCAAGCTCAAGGCGCACCTGGACGAACTCGGCGCGTACATCCGGATCCTCGGCGAGGCGCTGCACTCTCTGGAGATCGCCCTCAGCGGCCTGTGGATCGCCCTGGGCGCGATGACCGTGCCGTTCCTGACCTGGCTGATCGCCATGCGCGCCGCCGAGCTCATCCCCGGCGCCGCCGTCGCCCTCGAACCGCTCATCCAGGCGGCCGGGGCGGCCGTGGCCAGCTCGGTCACCTCGATGGTGGCGGCCGTCGGCGCGGTGGGCGGGCTGGCCCTGGCGCTGGTCAACGGCCTCGCCAAGGACTTCCTCAAGCTGATGACGCTGCCGGACGACGGCGCGGCCGGCACTCCCGACCTGACCGAGTTCCGCGTCGGCGAGAACTTCGCCTGAGCCGTGCGAGAGGAGACGCCATGATCGACCCGGACGCGCGGCGCCGCATCGAGGGCATGGCCGAGCAGGCCAACCGGTTCGCCGCCACCATGTCGGATCTCACCGGCGAGGGCAGCGACGACGCGGGGCTGGTGCGGGCGTCGTGTGCCGCCGGCGGTCGCCTCGTCGACATCGAGCTGGCCGCGGAGACCCGGCGGATGCAGACGTACGAGCTGCGCGAGGCGATCCTGGCCGCCACCGGCCGTGCCACCGACTCGGCCGCCGCGAAGCTCGCCGAGGTGGTCGCGCAGATGACCGGCGGTGCCGACGTGTACGGCGGCGACGCCGTCCGCCAGGCCCGCGAACAGGTGGCCCAGTACCAGCGGCTCGTCGACGCACAGCGGGAGAAGCTCGAACAGCTCCGCGCCGACCTCGGCCGGTCATGAGCCGCGCGACCGCGGAACTGCGCCTGCGTCGCCCGCTGCTGCGGGTGCTCGGCGCGCTGCGCCCGGTCCCCGCCGGCTACCAGATGCGCCCGGCGATCCTGCTGCCGCTCCTCGCCCTCGCCGCGGTCGCGTTCGTGCTGCTCGTCATCGTCGGCGCGCCGCTGGGCCGGCGCGGCTCGGCGTTGCCCTACGTCCTCGCGTTCGTGGTGGCGGCGGGAATCGCGCTGCCGTACCCGGTCCTGACCCTCGCCGCGGTCACCTGGTACGCCTACGGCGCCGGGCACCCCATGCTCTCGGTCGTCGACGGGGAGGTCCAGGGCCGGCTGCGTGGCGTGTGGGCCGGCGAGGTCGCCGCCGCCGACCCGACCGACCCGTCCTGGTGGGACCTGCGGTTGCCGATCGCCGCGCTCACCGGCGTGCGGGTGGAACGCGACCGCCCCGGCGGCCCGCTCCTCATCCTCGACCTGCCGCCCGAGGCGGCGGCGGCGCTGCTGGCCGACGAGGACTCCGGCCAGCTGGCTCGACACTGGAACGAGCGGGTGGACAGTCCGGCCGCCTGGCAGGTCGGCCTCTACGTCGGCCGCCTCCGCCGCGAACGCCAGCTCCGCGCCCTGCTCGCCGCGCTCGGGGTGCAAGGCGGGGCCCCTTCTTAACGCCTCCGGTAGAGGTGGGGCCTCCTGTTGACATGGAGGAACACGGTGGACGGGTTGACCTGGCGGGAACTGGGCGAGGCGGACCTGCCGGCGCTGGCCGGGCTGGCCGAGGCGGCCCTCGCCGTCGACGGCGGGCTGCCGCTGCTCACCACCGCACCGTTGCTGCGGGCGCGACTGCTGCAACCGCGTACCCTCGGCGCCTGGCGCGGGGGTGACCTGGTGGCCGCCGTGAGCGTCGGCGCGGACCGCAACCCGGTCACCGCCACCGGGCTGGTGCATCCGGCCTGGCGGGGCCGGGGGATCGGCGCCCGGCTGCTGGACCGGGCCGAGGAACAGGCCGGCGGCGCGGACCTGCTGCTCACCACCGAGACGTGGACGGCCGATGCGGAGGCGCTGTTCGTCGCGCGTGGCTACACGCGGACGTTCCTGGAATGGGTGCTGCGGCACGACCTCGACGCGCCGCCCGACGTGCCCGCGCCGGACGGCGTGACGGTGGAACCGGCGACGCTCGGGCCGGAACTGTTCGACGCCTACCGCGCGTCGTTCGCCGACCGGCCCGGGTTCGTCGAGCCGGCGGCGGACGAGTGGCTGGGCGACCTGCGCGACGACGAGGACTACCGGCCGGAGCTGTCGCTGATCGCGCGCGGGCCGGACGGCGAGGCGGCCGGCTTCGTCACCGTGCTCGGCGACTGGATCGACCAGGTCGGCGTGGTGCCCGGCTGGCGTGGCCGGCGCATCGGCGCCTACCTGGTGGCGCGCGTGCTGCGCGGGCTCGCCGAGGCGGGCGCGGACGCCGCGTGGCTCTGCGTCAACGACGACAACCCGGCGGCCGGGCTGTACCGCCGGCTCGGGTTCCGCGACGCCGGCCGTCGCGCCCGCTACCTGCGCCGCTGACCGGCGGCGGCGTCGTGATGACGTGGTCGGTCCGGGCGTGGGCCGCCGGACGCCCGGGCGTGTCGCCCAGAAAAGAAGTAAGCCTGAGAGCGACATACCTCAGGGTCATAAATATGACCCTGAGGTATGTCGCGTAGGAACACACATTCTCCGGGAGCTGTCACGCAGCGTGGTCAGCGCCGCATCACCGAGAGCGACGATAACGCGGCGCCGAGCGGTGCCGGGGGTGTTGTGAACGCCGTTGACGTGGTCTTATGTCGGGACGACGACGTCATCGATCCGCAGCGTTGACAACCCCGCGTCGGTGTTCCTTCCTGCCTCTCGAAAGGTGCAGCGATGCACAGGAAACCGACCATCCACCTCGCAGTGCTCGCCGCTGCCGCCGCCACGTTCCTCACCGCCGGCGGCGGGCCCGCCACCGCCTCCGCCGCCCCGACGACGCCGGCGGCGACCTGCGCGCCCGGCGCCGATTCGCACAGCGCCGCCCGGGTCCGGGAGGGCGCCACCGCCCAGGAGCCGGCGCTCTACTCGACGAACGAGGCCAAGGCGTACGGCGTGATCAAGGATGTGCCGCGCCTGGCCAACGGCAGCGTCACCGTGCCGACGATCTTCCACATGATCTCGGACCACCCGCTGAGCGCGGCCGAGAAGACCCGCTGGAACACGCTGATCGCGGCGCAGATGACCGTGCTCAACGACTCGTACGCGGGCCGGACCGCGGCCGACGCCTCGGACACGCCGTTCCGGTTCTCGCTGGTCGACACCACGTGGACCGTGAACAGCGCCTGGTACACGGTGGTGCCCGGCAAGAACGAGCGGGACATGAAGAAGGCGCTCTACACCGGCGACTCGCGCACGCTCAACGTCTACGCGGCGAACATCGGCGGCGGGCTGCTCGGCTGGGCGTACTTCCCGAAGGGCTACAACAACGGCCGCGACTACATCGACGGCGTGGTGATGCTCGACGAGTCGATGCCCGGCGGCACGGCCGGCAAGTACGCGCTCGGCGACACGCTCACCCACGAGGTGGGGCACTGGCTGATGCTGGAGCACACGTTCGCGCACGGCTGCTCCGCCTCCGGCGACTTCGTGGCCGACACGCCGCGTGAGGCGGCGCCGCAGTTCAACTGCCCGGTCGGCGCGGACACCTGCACCGCGCCAGGGCTGGACCCGATCCACAACTTCATGGACTACACGCAGGACTCCTGCATGAACATGTTCACCCCGGGCCAGGCCGACCGGATGAGCGACGCCTGGGTCGCGTTCCGGGCCGGCGGCAAGGGCTGACCGACGTCCGGTGGGCCGCGGAACCGCGGCCCACCGGCGTCCGCACCGGTCAGTCGACCGTCGGCAGCGGAGGGCCGAGCACGTCGTCGGCGTCCACGATGGTGTACGCGTACCCCTGCTCGGCGAGGAACCGCTGCCGGTGCGCGGCGTACTCGGTGTCGATGGTGTCCCGCGACACCACGGTGTAGAAGTGCGCCTGCCGGCCGTCGGCCTTCGGCCGCAGCACCCGGCCCAGCCGCTGCGCCTCCTCCTGCCGCGACCCGAACGTGCCGGACACCTGGATCGCCACCGCCGCCTCCGGCAGGTCGATGGAGAAGTTCCCCACCTTCGAGAGCACCAGCGTCCGCAACGAGCCGGAGCGGAACGCGTCGAACAACCGCTCGCGTTCCTTGTTCGTGGTCGACCCCTGCACGATCGGCGCGTCCAGATATTCGCCGAGCTGGTGCAACTGATCGAGGAAACCGCCGATGACCAGGACCTGCTCCTCCGGGTGCCGTTCCACCAGGGCACGGACCACCGGCAGCTTGGTGCGGGCGGTCGCCGCCATCCGGTAGCGCTCCTCCGCCTCCGCCGTCGCGTACGCCATCCGCTCCGCGTCGGTGAGCGTCACCCGTACCTCGGTGCACTCCGCCGGGGCGATCCAGCCCTGCTGCTCGATGTCCTTCCACGGCGCGTCGTACCGCTTCGGGCCGATCAGGCTGAACACGTCGCCCTCCCGGCCGTCCTCGCGTACCAGAGTCGCGGTGAGGCCGAGCCGGCGGCGGGCCTGGAGGTCCGCCGTGAAGCGGAAGATCGGCGCGGGCAGCAGGTGCACCTCGTCGTAGACGACCAGGCCCCAGTCGCGGGCGCCGAACAGGTCCAGGTGGGTGAACGCGCCGCCGCGCCGCGAGGTGAGCACCTGGTACGTGGCGATGGTGACCGGGCGGATCTCCTTGCGCTCGCCCGAGTACTCGCCGATCTCCTCCTCGGTCAGCGACGTGCGGGCGATCAGCTCGCGCTTCCACTGCCGGCCGGCCACCGTGTTGGTCACCAGGATCAGCGTGGTCGCCTTCGCCTCCGCCATCGCCGCGGCGCCGACGAGCGTCTTGCCGGCGCCGCACGGAAGCACCACCACGCCGGAGCCGCCGGCCCAGAACGCCTCGACCGCCTCCCGCTGGTAGGAGCGCAGCGTCCACGGCTTGCCACCGTCCTTGCCGGACTCGGCCAGCTCGATCTGGTGCGCCTCGCCGTCGACGTAGCCGGCCAGGTCCTCGGCCGGCCAGCCGAGCTTGAGCAGCGCCTGCTTGAGCCGGCCCCGCTCGGACGGGTGCACCGCGATGGTGTCGTCGTCGAGCTTCGCGCCGAGCATGCCGGCGAGCTTCTTGCTCTTCGCCACCTCGATCAGCACCACCCGGTCCAGGGCGCGCAGCACCAGCCCGTGCGCCGGGTCGTTGGCGAGTTGGAGGCGGCCGTACCGGTCCATGGTCTCGGCCACGTCCACCAGCAGGCCGTGCGGCACCGGATAGCGGGAGTACTTGATCAGGGTGTCGACCACGCCCTCCGCGTCGTGGCCGGCGGCCCGCGCGTTCCACAGGCCCAGCGGGGTGAGCCGATAGGTGTGCACGTGCTCGGGGGAGCGCTCCAGCTCGGCGAAGGGCGCGATGGCCATCCGGCAGGCCTGCGCGTCCGGGTGGTCGATCTCCAGCAGCAGCGTCTTGTCCGACTGCACGATCAGTGGTCCGCCGCTCACGCCGCGTCCTCCTCGCATCGTCAGGGATCCGTGCCCGCACGGCGGCTGACCTGCCGAAGGCGGACCATCCAGTGTTGCACGCCGGAGAACACCGGAAAAAAGTCTCGCCGGACAGGCAACGTCATACTCGCCCCACACGTCTAGCAAGCGGGACAACTGACCAGGGAGGGCCCATGCAGCGTGTCCGGTTCTTCGCCCGGGTCGCCGGCCTGGCGGTGGTCGTGCTGGTCGGCGTCGGCGCATGCGCGCTCGATCCGCAGACGGAGGGCGCCGGGGTCACCACCCCCGCGCCGGTCGGGCTGACGGAGGAAGCATCGGGGGCGAGCGCGCCGCCCACGCCCGAACAGACGGCGACGTCCCCGTCGGCGCAGCCGAGCCGGACGGCCACGCCGAAACCCTCCCGGTCTCCGACGGCGACCGCCGCCCCGAAGCGCACGCCGAAGGCATCCCGGCCCGCCGGGTGCCCGCAGGGGGAGCACCAGCGGGCCGTGGAGAGCTACCTGAGCCGGCTGGGCGGTTTCGGGACGCTGACCGTGGACGGCACGCAGTCGGCCGCCGACTGCACCGCGATCAAGAAGTTCCAGATCCGGTACGGCATCAGCCCGGCCTCCGGGCGCGCCGGCCCCACCACGTACGACGTGGCGAAGCGGCTGGCCGACACGGAGGTGTCGCGCTGCCGGGCCGGTTCCCGGCTCACGTTCTGCGTCGACCTGACCCGGCAGACCGTGTGGGCGATGCGCGGCGGGCGGGTGGTGCTCGGCCCGACCGTCACCCGCACCGGCATGTCCGGCTACGCCACACCGGCCGGCACCTACTCCGTCGGCGGCCGGAACCCGCGCGAGTGGTCCAACCCGTACGAGGTGTGGCTGCCCTACTGGCAGCAGTTCAACGGCGGGATCGGCTTCCACGAGACCACCACCTACCTGCACAACGGCGCGATCGGCTCGCACGGCTGCGTGAACCTGCTGCACCGCGACGCGGTACGCCTCTGGGAACTGGGCTCGATCGGCACCCGCGTGGTGGTGATCGGCCGCCGCCCCGGCACCTGAGCCCGCCCGCCCCGTGACCGGACCGCCCGGATCAGGGTTTTAACCCCTGTCCGCGCGGTTCGGTCGGTGCCACTCTGGAAGCCGGGTCCACCACGGGGCGGGGAGGGGCTGGCATGACCGTCGATCAGGACGTGCTTCCCGAGGACGAGCGGACGCAGCAGCAGGTCTCCACGGGGGCGATGGTCGGTTACGCGGCCGCCGCCGTGGGCGTGTTCGGTTGGTTCCTGTTCGGGCTGCTGGTGCAGCGGCAGGGCTTCGTCGACTCGGTAGGCGAGTCGGCCGGGGCGGCGTTCGCGCTGCTGCTGGCCGTCTCGGTGATCGGCACGCTGCGACGCAACGGGGAATAGCCGTTCACTCCTCCAGCACGGCGGCCGTGATCCGGTGCAACGCGAACGTGTGCAGCATCTCGGTGCGGTCGTCCTCGGCGCGCAGGTAGCCGGCGCCGATCGAGACGGGCCGGACCAGCCGGGAGGCGGTCGCCCCGTGTGCGTCGACGTAACCGACCCAGACCAGCGCCTTGTCGCGTACCGCCTGCTGGAGCACGGCCAGCGCGTCGCTGTGCCCGGTCACCGGCGTCGGGCCGGTGGTCGCGGTCGCGCCGCGGACCACCGCCGGGGCCCGCCGCGCCACCCGGGCCGCCATGTCGCCCCGGCGCATGTGCTCCACCACGCCGAGCAGGCGGGGCATCGGCAGCTTCGGCGTGGCCAGCGGGTCCACCGCGCGACTGGTGAGCGGTGTCCGGGCCGGTGCCCGCCGGGTCTTCGGCCGGGCCAGCACCGTCGCGCCGCTGGCGTCCTCGGGCACCGGGGCATACCCGGCGTCGCGCAACGCCAGCAGCATCCGGTTCACCTGGTAGGGCGTGACCAGCACCGTCGGGGCGAGCCGGCGGAACGCCAGCGACTCCAGCCGCCGGTCCGCCTGCACCTCGGTGAGCAGCGCCTCGTCGTCGCTGCGCACGTACCCGCCGGCGGAGCCGACCCGTAGCCCGCCGTGCTTACGGGCCACGTCGTCCACCAGGTAGGTCAGGCCCTGCGGCACCGGGGTGCGGGACCGGCGCCGGAACAGCGCGTGCAGGTCGTCGGCGGTGTAGCCGGCGTCCAGGGCGCGCCGGATGCTCGCCGTGGTGACCCGGTGCACGCTCGCCCCGCCCGCCGACTCGTGCTCGGCCACCACGTCCAGTTCGGCGGCGAGCGCCGGGTCGGGCGGGCCGGGCACCACCACGCTCAGGTCGGCCTGCACGAGCACGTGGTCGACCGGGGCGGGGAGCAGCCCGTCCAGTGCGCGTACCGCCGTGGACGGGTCACCCGACTCGGCGTCGGAGCGCAGCCCCAGCGGGTCGTCGCCGCGCTCGTCGGCGTCGGCCAGCTCGGCCAGCAGCAGCCGCCCGTACGAGGTGAGCGCGCCCAGCCCGGTCACCCCGAGCCGGGCCGCCTCGGTGAGCACCTCGCGGTGCGCCGTCTCCCGCCCCCGGGCCCGGCGGGGGGCCCGCCAGTCCAGCAGTTCCAGCACCTCGTCCGGGGTCGGCGCGGTGGCCTGTGGCAGGTCGGCCAGCACGGCGAGGACCGCGCGGCGGGCGGCCGGCGAGCCGGCGCGTTCCGCCTCGGGCGAGAGCACCGAGATCGGCCGGTCCCGGTCGTCGCGCTGGCCGACCAGGCCCACCTGGCGGGGCATCGCCAGCCACGCCCGGGCGAGCTGCTCCCAGCGCTGGGCCAGCGACGCCGCCCGCCACACCTCGTAGCCGCCGGTGGGCAGGATCTGCTGGTCGCCGCCGTAGCGGGTGGTGGCCGCGCCGGTCAGCTCCAGCTCGCCGGTCAGCCCCGCCGCGTACGCCACCTCGAAGATCAGCGCGGTGGTCGGTTCGTCCAGCCCGAGACCGCGGGCGAGCCGGCGCAGGTCGCGTACGCCGACGCCGCCGGAGCGCAGCACCGGGGCCGGCTCGACGACCAGCGCCTCCAGCAGCGCCTCGGTGTGCCGGACCACCTCCATGGTCTGCCCGGCGCCGGCCGAGTCGACGGCCTTGATCTCGCGGGGCGGGCCGGAGACCTCCGGCGGGCTGGTGCGCAGCGGGCCGAGGGGTCCGGCGTCGCGGCGCAGCACCAGCCCCACCTCGCGGGGCAGTTCGACGGTGCCGTGCGGGCCGCCGGACATCCGCACCAGCAGCCGGTGCTCGACCAGCCAGCGGATCGGGGAGCCGGTGGGCGCGCCGCCGTTGACCAGGTCGGGCGGGAGCACGTCCTCGACGCCGGTGGCGGGCGCCTCCAGCGCGCCCGGGGCCACGGTGCCGACCGGCGGCCCGGCGGCGAGCCGGTCCAGGACCGCCCGGGCCGAGGGCGGCGCGGCGAGCAGCGTCCGCCGCAGCTTCGCCGGGTCCGCGCAGAGCGCCGCCGCGCGGGGGTCCAGCTCCGCCGCCGGCCGGCCCAGCCCGGCGGGGTACGGGGAGACCTCGTCGACGCCGCCGACCACGTACAGGTCGTGCTCGGGGCCGTACAGCAGGAACCGGGCCCGGAGCCGGTCGATCGCGGCGCGGACCGCGGTCGGGGCGGGCGGGTGCGGCCCGGCGGTGGCCATGGCGAGGATCTGGTCGGTGGAGGTGGCGCCCTCGGGGCCGCGGGTGAGCCGGGCGGCGTCGAGGATCTGCAGGGTGAACTGGTCCAGTCCGTCGAGGGCACGGGCCACCGAGACCCGGGACTGGGCGCGCAGGGCGAGGGCGGACACATCGGTCGGCACCGGCACGACGAGGTCAGGCCGCAGCTGGAGCAGGGCGGCCAGGGACTCGTCGGGGAGGGCCCGCAGGTGGTCGGCGAGTGAGGTGGTCATCGTCGTACCACGCTAGCCCGCTGGGTAGGTTCTCGGCATGTCTCCGCTGATGGTCGGCTTCGACCTCGACATGACCCTGGTCGACTCCCGCCCGGGCATCGCCGCCGCCTACCGGGCGTTGACCGAGCGTACCGGCGTGCCGGTGGACGCGGAACTGGCCGTGTCCCGGCTCGGCCCGCCGCTGCGTACCGAGCTGGCGCACTGGTTCCCGCCGGAGCGGATCGAGGAGGCGGTGACGCTCTACCGCGAGCTGTATCCGGCGTATGCGATCACTCCGACGGTGCCGATGCCGGGTGCGGAGGCCGCGTTGCGCGCGGTGCACGAGCGCGGCGGGCGGGTGATGGTGGTGACGTCCAAGATCGGGCGGTTGGCGAAACTGCACCTGGACCACCTGGGGCTGGCCGTCGACGAGCTGGCGGGGGACCTGTTCGCCGAGCAGAAGGCGACCGCGTTGCGGGAGCACGGCGCGACGCTCTACGTGGGCGACCACGTGGCCGACATGGCCGCGGCGCGGGCGGCCGGAATCCCGGGCGTGGGAGTGGCGACCGGCCCCTGCCCGGTGGCGGAGTTGAGCGCGGCGGGCGCCCACCTGGTACTCAATGATCTTGTCGAATTCCCGAAGGCGGTCGACCGGATCATCGGGCTAGCCTTGGAGGGGTAGACGGTTCGAGTGGAGCGGGGTTCGACAGGTGCCGACGGGTCGAGTGAAGTGGTACGACGCGGCCAAGGGATACGGGTTCGTCACCAGTGACGAGGGTGGCGACGTGTTCCTGCCGAAGGGCGCGCTACCGGCGGGTGTCGCCGACCTCAAGGGTGGCCAGCGGGTCGATTTCAGCGTGGTGGACAGCCGGCGGGGCGCCCAGGCCATGGGCGTCAAGCTGCTGGAGGCGCCGCCGTCCGTGGCGGAGCTGCGTCGCCGGCCGGCCGAGGAACTGCACGGCCTGGTCGAGGACATGATCAAGGTGCTGGAGGCGAAGGTGCAGCCGGACCTGCGCCGGGGGCGTTTCCCGGATCGCAAGGCCGCGCAGAAGATCGCTCAGCTGGTCCACGCGGTGGCGCGCGAGCTGGAGGTCTGAGGGACGAGCCCGGCGTCGGCGGCCCGGCCCAGCAGCGCGTCCACGGCGGCGAAGCCGGCCTCGCCCAGGTCGGCGGTGAACTCGTTGACGTAGAGGCCGATGTGCTGGTCCACCACGTCGGGCTCCATCTCCTGCGCGTGCGCGAGCACGTACCCGCGGCTGGCCTCCGGGTCGGCCCAGGCCTGCCGCACCGACTCGCGGACCCATCCGGCGGCCTCGACGGGGTCGACCGCGCCGCGGCGGGCCAGGATCGCGCCGAGCGGGATCGGCAGCCCGGTGTCGCCCTCCCACCACTCGCCCAGGTCGACCAGGGCGGTCAGCCCGTGCCGCGGGTAGGTGAAGCGCGCCTCGTGGATCACCAGGCCGGCGTCGTACCGGCCGTCCGCGACGCCCGGCATGATCTCGTGGAACGGCACCACCTCGATCCGCTTCGGCGCCTGCCCGGCAGCCCAGAGCCGGAACAGCAGGTACGCCGTGGTCCGCTCGCCGGGCACCGCCACGGTCGCCCCGGACAGGTCGGCCCGGTCGCCCCGGGTCAGCACCAGCGGGCCGCAGCCCCGGCCCAGCGCGCCCCCGCAGGGCAGCAGGTGGTAGTCGTCGAGCAGCCAGGGCAGCGCCGCGTAGCTGACCTTCACCAGGTCGAACGCGCCCCGCTCGGCGGCCGTGTTGGTCACGTCCACGTCCGCGTAGGTCACCTCGACGGCCGGCGCGCCGGGCACCCGCCCGTGTACCAGAGCGTCGAAGACGAACGTGTCGTTGGGGCAGGGGGAGATCGCCAGGGAGAGCGCCACGCCCCTACCGTAACTCCGCCGGCTGCGAGGTCGGCCGGCCCGGCACTCGGGGCGGCCGGAGCGAAGGCTCCTGCTGGCTGCCTTTCGAGCTGATATCAGGAACGACTCAGGCCTGACCGCTGTCCCTGCGCCGCCATCCATGCCACTGGGCGGGCGCGCCGCTTGAGGTCCGATGCGGTGGCGGCGACATCACCAACGACTCAGCTCCAAAGGGACCCAACTATCCACATCCCTGTCCCGCGACCATGCCGATGTCCACAGGGTTATCCACAGGGGCGGCCACGCTGTTGAGGAGGCGGCCCCCGGCTCGGGACCATGATGCGGTGGCTGATCCGATTCCGCCGGCCGATCAGGGGATCGACCTGGGTGACCTGCTGCGCCGGCTGCGGCGGCGGGCCGACCTGAGTCAGCGGGAGCTGGCCGCGCGAGCGGGCCTCCCACAGTCCGCGGTCGCCCGGATCGAGTCCGGCCGGGCGACCGATCCGCGTTACCGCACGATCGAACGGCTGGTGCGGGCGGCAGGTGGCGGAATGGGTGTCGAGTTCGAGCGCGGGCACGACACGCGGGCGACTCCGTCGACCGAACCGGGGCCGGTGCCGCATGACGACATGCGCGACCAGGCGGGCCGCCACTATCCCGCCCATCTCGACGTCTGGAAGGTTTGCGAGCCCCGGGACTGGCCGGGCGCGTGGTGGGCCGAGTGGTACGCGTTGCCGCCGCGGCTCTGGCCGTTGCCCCTGCCGCCGGCGAGCTACCGGTTGAACCGCGACTACCGGGACGAGCGCCGGGCGCGTGCGCGGGTCCGCCGGTCGGTGACCGTGCGGCGGGTGACCGGTCCGACCGTGCCGGCCACGGCCTGGCGGTTCGTGGCGGAGATCCCTGGCGGTGAGTTGATCGGTGAGTTACGGGCGCACGACGAGAGCCCGCATCTGCGGTGGGGTGACGGCCTGCCGCTGGAGGAGCCGGAGGCCGTACTCGATGGAGTGCTGGTGATGGCCGCCTACCGGCGGTTGGGGATCGGCCGGCGCCTGGTCGATGCGTTGATCGCGGCGATCGCCGCGAGCCGGGGCGCGGTCTGCGTCCGGGCGTTGACCGAACAGGCGGGAATCGATTTCCTGCACGCGTGCGGCTTCGAGATCGAGGCGAGCCGGCCGGCGGCGATGCGGTTCGACCAGACGGTCAGCGGAGTGCGGCGGCGGCGGTGGTGAGCGCGGCGAAGGCGTCGCGCATGCGCCAGGCGTCGCGGTCGCGGGGGCCGATCGGGTTGGAGATCGTGCGCAGCTCGGCGAAGGGCACGTCGGCCAGGGCGGCGGCGACGGCCACGCCGTACCCCTCCATGGCCTCGGCCACGGCGTCCGGGTGCCGGTCGGCGAGGGCCGCCGTGCTCTCGGCGGTGCCGGTCACGGTGCCGACCGTGAGCACCGTGCCGACGGTGGCCGCCGGCAGCGCGGCGCGCAGGGCGACCAGCAGGGTCGGGTCGGCGGGCACGGTCCGGCCGACGCCCAGCAGTTCGGGAGCCATGCCCAGCTCCTCGACCGGGATGAAGCCGGCCGGTGACTCGGCGCCGAGGTCGGCGGCGACGCTGCGGTCGGCCAGCACGGTGCCGCCGACCGCGACCCGGTCGACGAAGCCGCCCGCGATGCCGGCGCTGACCACCGCGCGGTACGGCCGCCCGGCCGCCTCGGCCAGCGCCAGCAGCCGGGCCGTGGCGGCGGCGGCGACGGCCGGGCCGACGCCGACCGGTCGCACCGTCACGCTCGGGTCGGTGAGGCCGGCGCGGACCGCCTCGGCCTCGGCGGGCACCGCCGTGACTACCAGCAGACCGCTCACGCCACCGGCCCCCGGGGGTCGCGCCGGTTCTCGTCCTCGGCCGCGCCGGGGCCGCCGACCGACGAGGAGGGGCGGTAGATGTGGAAGCCGGGCGGCGCCAGGCCGTCGTCGTCCGGCACCGGCGGGTCGACCCGCTGCGGCGCCGGCGAGGTGGGCGCCGGATCGTCGAACGAGGTGACGGCGGGTTCGCGCGACGCGGTGCCGGTCGGCCGGCGGAACGCGGTGCCGGCGGCCTCATCCGGCGCGTCGGCCGGCGGCATCGCCGCCAGCTCGTCGTCGCCGAGCGGCCGGCCGGCCAGGTGCTCGCCGCGCAGGCGGCTGGCGACCAGGACCCCGCGCAGCGCCACCAGCACGGCCACGCCGGCGGCGACCGCCACCCCGATCAGCCCGGTGAACGGCACCAGCCCGAGCCCGCCGCCGGCCACGAACGCGAGCATCAGGGCGGTCTCCGAGTGCGCGAAGGAGCTGGCCCGCAGCCGCTCCGGGATCCGCTCCTGGATCGAGGCGTCCACCGCCAGCTTGGCTATCCCGCTCATCAGCGCCGCCACCAGGCAGAGCAGCGCCACCATGGGCAGCGAGAACTTGATCGCGGCGAGCAGTGCCACGCCGGCCACGATGATCGTGCCGCTGGACTGGATCGCGGTCGGCCGGTGGATCCGCAGCCGGGTGCCGAGCGCGGTGGCCAGGAACGTGCCGACCGCCAGCGCGCCGCCGACCAGGCCCAGCGCGGCCTGGTCGCTCAGCTCGCGGCCGAAGAAGTCGGTGGTCAGGTCGCCGGCCTTGATGGCGAAGGCGAGGAACAGCAGCAGGAAGCCGTAGAGCCCGCGCAGCGCGGCGGCACCGATCAGGGTGGCGATCACCAGTCGACCGGCGGGGCGGCCCCGGCCCAGCGGGCGCTCGCCGTCGCGGCGGCGCATCGCGCGCAGCGGGTGCGGCATCCGCTCCGGCGGCTCCGAATCGGCCTTCGGCGGCAGCCGGAGCGAGATCACCATGCCGAGCAGGAAGATCACCGAGGCGACCCGGAGCGGCCACTGCGGCCCCAGCCAGAACGCGGCCAACCCGATCGGGGCGACCAGCGCGCCGGCCACCGTGCCGTAGACGCTGGCCCGGGCACCGACCTGGGACAGCCCCAGACCCTCGGGGAGCAGCCGGGGCACCGCCGCCGAACGGGCCACCCCGTAGGCGCGGGAGAGGGCGAGCACCCCGAACGCCGCCGGGTAGAGCCCGAGACCGCCCATGTAGTCGGAGATCAGCCAGGCCAGGAACGCGCGCCCGAGCATGGTGGTGGCCAGCGCGTACCGGCGGCCGTGGCGGAAGTGGTCGAGCAACGGGCCGACCACCGGGGCGAGCATGGCGAACGGGACCATGGTCACCAGCAGGTAGAGCGCGACCTTGTTGCGGGCCTCGCCCAGCGGCACGTCGAAGAAGATCGTCCCGGCCAGGCCGATGGCGATGAGCGTGTCCCCGGCGCAGGAGAGCGCGTGCAGGTCGAACAGGCGGACCATGCCGACCTCGTTGCCGGCGCTGCGGGCCCGGGCGGTGCCGGCCCGGCGGGTCATCCAGCGCCCGCCGTGCAACGACCCCCGCAGCAGGAGGCGGGTGGCGCGGATGCCGGTGCCGACGGTCCGCCCGAAGAAGGAGCGGCCGGAGCGGGAGGACAGCGCCATGTGTCCCATCCTCGCCCATCCGCCCCGCGCGCGCCGCATCACCCGGAGAGAACCCGCCTACGGGCATGGGGAACAATGGAATGGTGACCAGGCCCGTATCCGCCCGCGCTCCCCGGCTCGACCAGGTCTGCGCCGCCGCCGTCGAGGTGGCCCGCGACGCCATCACCGAGGTGGAGCCGACCGACGTCGGCGACCACCTCCAGGCCGTCGCCGAGGGCGACCGGGTCGTCACCCACTACTTCGAGTGCCGGATGGCCGGCTACCGCGGCTGGCGGTGGGCCGTCACGGTGACCCGGGTGGCGCGTAGCAAGCACGTGACCATCTGCGAGACCGTGCTGCTGCCCGGCCCCGACGCGCTGCTCGCCCCGGGCTGGCTGCCCTGGCAGGAACGGCTCCAGCCCGGCGACCTGGGCCCCGGCGACCTGCTGACCACCTCGGCCGACGACGAGCGGCTCGCCCCGGGCTACCTGCTCTCCGACGACCCGGCCGTGGAGGAGACCGCCTGGGAGCTGGGCCTCGGCCGGGCCCGGGTGCTGTCCCGGGAGGGGCGCGCCGAAACCGCCCAGCGCTGGTACGACGGCGACCACGGGCCGGACGCCGCCATCTCGACCGCCGCGCCGGCCGCCGCCCGCTGCGGCACCTGCGGCTTCTACCTGCCGCTGGCCGGCTCGCTGCGGCAGTCCTTCGGGGCGTGCGGAAACTTCTTCGCCCCGGACGACGGCCGGGTGGTGAGCGCCGACCACGGCTGCGGCGCGCACTCGGAGACGCTCGTCGGAGCGGTCGAGACGCCGGTCGACGAACTGCCCACGGTCTACGACGACAGCGCGGTCGAGGCGATGTCGGTCAGCCGCGCGCCCGGATCGGTGGAGGCGGCCGAGCCGGCGGAGCCGTACGGCCACTCCTGACCGGTCAGCGCTGACGCTCGGCGGCCGCCCGACGGCGACGCCGGTTGGCATCGTGCCGCATCATCGTGGCCAGGCCGGGAAAGCCCCACAGAAAACCGGCGAGGCAGGTCCAGAGCCAGTTCTGGTGGCCGTGCGCGGTCAGCCAGTCGCGGAAGAAGAGCAGCAGCACCAGGCCGGCCACCGCCCAGGCGATCAGCCCGGCGACGGCGAACGGCACCATCGGCGGGTCGAGCGGCTCGGGCCGCGGCTGCTGCTCCTGGGGCACCGGCCCAGCGTACGTGATCGTCCTTCCCTGTCCGCCGGGTGATCTGGCACGATGCGCGCGACGAGACCGGTCGATCAACCAGATGAGGACCCGATGTCCATTGCTCCGCCGGCGGACCACGGCACACCGCCCGACCCCGCGCACCCGCGTAACGCGTTCGACCGCTTCTTCGAGATCTCCGCCCGCCGGTCGACACCCGGACGGGAGATCCGCGGCGGCTTCGCCACGTTCTTCACGATGGCGTACATCGTGGTGTTGAACCCGCTGATCCTCGGCGGTGCCGAGGACGCGGACGGACGTACCCTCGCCATCCCGGCGCTGGCCGCGGCGACCGCCCTGGTCGCGGGCCTGATGACCATCCTGATGGGGGTGGTGGCCCGGTTCCCGATCGCGCTGGCCGCCGGGCTGGGCGTCAACGCGCTCGTCGCGTTCGAGATCGCGCCGCAGATGACCTGGGCGGACGCGATGGGCCTGGTGGTCATCGAGGGTGTGCTGATCGGCATCCTGGTGCTCACCGGGCTGCGCACCGCGGTGTTCCGCTCGGTGCCGACGCAGCTCAAGACCGCGATCGGCGTCGGCATCGGGCTGTTCCTGACCATCATCGGCCTGGTCGACGCCGGGTTCGTCCGGCGGGTGCCGGACGCGGCGAACAGCACCGTGCCGGTCGGGCTGGGCATCAACGGCAAGATCGTCAGCTGGCCGATGCTGGTGTTCGTGGTGGGCCTGCTGGTCACCGTGGTGCTCGTGGTCCGCCGGGTCCGGGGCGCGATCCTGATCGGCATCCTGTCCTCCACGGTGCTGGCCATCGTGGTCGAGGCGATCGGCAACATCGGCCCCTCGTTCGTCGACGGCAAGCCGAACCCGAAGGGCTGGGCGCTGAACGTGCCCGAGCTGCCGAAGCAGGTGGTGGACCTGCCGGACCTGTCGCTGCTGGGCAACTTCAACGTGCTCGACTCGTGGACCCGGGTGGGCTGGCTGGTCCCGCTGATGTTCGTCTTCACGCTGCTGATCACGGACTTCTTCGACACCATGGGCACGATGGTCGCGATCGGCCAGGAGGGGGACATGCTCGACGAGCAGGGCACCCCGCCCCGGGCCAAGGAGATCCTGCTGGTCGACTCGATCGCCGCCGCCGCGGGTGGCGCGGCGTCGGTGTCGAGCAACACGTCGTACATCGAAAGTGCCGCCGGTGTCGGCGAGGGTGCCCGGACCGGGGTGGCCAACCTGGTCACCGGCCTGCTGTTCCTGCTGGCCATGTTCCTGGCGCCGCTGTCGGCGATCGTGCCGTTCGAGGCCGCGTCGACGGCGCTGGTGGTGGTCGGCTTCCTGATGATGACGGCGGTCCGGACCATCGACTGGACCGACTACGAGATCGCGATCCCGGCGTTCCTGACGATCGTGCTGATGCCGTTCACCTACTCGATCTCGAACGGCATCGGGGCCGGCATCATCAGCTACGTGCTGGTGAAGCTGGCGAAGGGCAAGGCCCGGGAGGTCCACCCCCTGCTCTACGGCGTGGCTGCGCTCTTCGTCCTCTACTTCCTGCGCGGGCCGATCGAGTCCGTGCTGCTCTGACGCTGGTGAGCCTGGTCATAACGCGTGTCGTTAGCCAGGCTCATTAGTTAGGCTAACTAGTGTGACGGAGCGGACGGTGACGGCGAAACGCGTGCCACCGGCGCAGCTGGCCCCCCAGCTGCGAGATGCGATCACCCGGCTCAACCGGCGGGTCCGACAGGCCCGACCGGTCGGCGACCTCACGGTCACCCAGCTGTCGGCGCTCACCAGCCTCAAACTGGCGGGCGCCCTCACGCCACGGGAACTGGCCGACGTCGAACGGGTGCAGCCACCGACGATGACCAAGATCGTCGCGAAGTTGGAGGAGCGCGGCCTCGTGCAGCGCACCCCCCATCCGACCGACGGACGGCAGGTCATCCTGGCGGCGACCGAAGGGGGACGGGCCGTGCTCGACCAGTTCGAGCGGGCCCGCAACGAATGGCTGGCCAGCCGGCTGGCCGCGCTCACCGAGGAGGAACGCGACACGCTGCGGCGGGCCGCGGACATCCTCCAGGGGATCGCTCGCGCCTGACACCGGGTCGCGCGGTCCGCTTCGTCCGTTGTGGATGAGGCGTACCCGACGCGAGGAGGCGCACCTAGAGTGCAGGCCAAGCTGAGCACGATGTTCCAGTCCCTACGAGTCCGCAACTACCGACTCTTCGCCACCGGACAGCTGATCAAACTGATCGGCGTCTGGATGATGTTCATCGCCCAGGACTGGCTCGTCCTCGAGCTGAGCGACAACTCCGCGACCGCCCTCGGCGTGGTCACCGCGTTGCAGTTCACCCCCGTACTCCTGCTCACCCTGCTCTCCGGCCGCCTCGCCGACCGGTACGACAAGCGGATGCTGCTCTTCGTCGCCAACGCCTTCTGGACCGTGCTGGCGCTCGGCATGAGCGTGATCGTCCTCACCGGCCTGGTGCAGCTCTGGCACGTCTTCGCGTTCGCCGCCCTGCTCGGCGTCGCCAACGCGGTGGAGACCCCGGTACGGCAGGCCTTCGTCTCCGAGCTGGTCGGCGTGCCGCTGCTGCCGAACGCGCTCTCGCTCAACGCCGCCGTGTTCAACTCCGCCCGAATCGTCGGCCCCGCCGTCGCCGGCCTCGCCATCGCCGCCTTCGACGTCGGCCCGGTCTTCATGTTCACCGCGCTCAGCTCGATCGCCCCGCTGGTCAACGTGGTCCGGATGCGCCCGGCGGAACTGCACCGCAAGGACCTGCCGCCGACCGGCGAACGGGACCAGGCCCGGGTGATCGACGGCCTCCGCTACGTCGCCCGCCGCCCCGACCTCCTGCTGCCCATGGTCGTCATGTCGGTGATCGGGATGAGCCTGTTCAACTTCCAGCTCACCCTCGCCGCGCTCGCCAAGACCGTGTTCCAGACCGGCGCCGCCTCGTTCGGCCTGTTCAGCACCGCGCTGGCGGTCGGCGCGCTGGTCGGCGCGCTCGCCGGCACCGGCCGGCGCAGCCGGCCCTCGGTCTGGCTGGTGCTCGGCGCGGCGGTCGGCTGCGCCAGCTTCGGCACGCTGGTCGGGCTCGTACCCGCGTACTGGATGGTGGTGGCGCTCCTGCTGCCCACCGGGTTCTTCATGATCTTCTTCGCCCAGGCGGCCAACCAGCGGGTGCAGCTCGGCGTCGACGCGTCCTTCCGGGGGCGGGTGATGTCGCTGTGGGTGCTGGTGTTCCTGGGCACCAACCCGGTCGGCGCGCCGATCATCGGGTGGACGGCCGAGCGCTTCGGCGCCGGCGCGAGCATCTGGATCGGTGGGCTGATCTCGCTGGCCGCCGCGTTGCTGGCGCTCACCTGGCAGCTGCGCCGCTCCGGTGCCCGGCTGCGCCTGCGGGTGCTGCCGATGCCGCGCTTCTACGTGGTGTCCGCCTCCGCCGAGTGAAAGGCGGGGCCCCCTCTTAACGCATTCCGCATAGGCGGGGGCCCCGCTTAACACCCGGGTCGGTTTTGGCAAACGGGTGGCGGGTGGGTGCGGCAGGGCTTAGCGTCGATGTGTGGGATTGGGGCAGGGTTTGCTGCTGGCGCTGGCGATCCTCGCCGTGTGCTGCCTGCCCGCCCTCTTCGCGTTGATCTTCTGCGCCGACGAGATCCTCGACCGGGTCGCCTGCGGCTGGGCCGAGTGGCGGGAGCAGCGCCGTGAGCGCCGCACCATCGCCCGCCTCGACCGGGCCATCGAGGCCGAGGCGCTGACCCGCGACATCGACCTCACCGAGTTCGAGCGGGAGGGTCGCCGCCCGTTGGAGCAGCTCGCCGTCGACCTGCGCCGGCTCGGCGGCCACCGGCTCGCCGCCGCCGACCGCTCGGTCGTGTGGCACGGCGCGGTCATCGAGGCGTACGACGAGCGGCTGCGCGCCGCCTGCCGCGCCCTCGGCATCGTCGAGCACCTGGCCGAGCTGGACGGCGTCGACCGGGAGATCGAACGGGTCCGCGTCGAAGGGCTGCTGCACGCCGCCGGGCTGACCCTGCCGGCCGCCCGGGCGGCGCACCACCAGCGACACCGCTGACCGGGTGCGGCTCTTCGCGGCGATCTACCCGCCCTCGGCGGCGGTCGCCGACCTGACGGTGCGGGTCGCCGAGCTGCGGGTCGCCGCCGCCCCGGGCGTCCGGCTCGCCGACCCGGCCCACCTCCACCTCACGCTGGCGTTCCTCGGCGAGGTGCCGGACGAGCGGCTGGTCGAGGTGGAGAGCGCGCTCGGGCTGGCCGCGGAGTCGTTCCGGGACGGCCGGGGCAGCTCGCCCCGGCTGCGTCTCGGTGGTGGGGGCAGCTTCGGCCAGGGCCGGTCCACGGTGCTCTGGGTGGATGTGGCGGGCGAGACCGAGGCGCTGGGCACGCTCGCCCGGCTGGTGCGTGACGGGTTGCGCCGGGCCGAGCTGCCGTACGACGACAAGCCGTTCCGGGCCCACCTGACCATCGCGCGTCCCGGCGACCGCGTCGACGTGCGGGCCGACCGGGAGGCGCTGCACGGGTACGCCGGCCCGGGCTGGTCGGCCGACGAGCTGGTGCTGGTCCGCAGCCACCTCGGCCGCCCCGCGCGCTATACCCGTCTCGCCGCCTGGCCGCTCTGACGCCTGTTAACAGGGGCCCCCTCCTATGCGGAATGCGTTAAAAGGGGGCCCCTCCTTGCACCTACCAGGCCCAGGCCTCGGGGCCGGGGCCGCCGTTGCCGACGGGCGGGAACAGCTCGTCGAGGCGGGTCACTGTCGCCTCGTCCAGCCGGACGTCGAGCGCGCCCAGGTTGCGGTCGAGCTGGTCCATGGTGCGCGGACCGACGATCGGCGCGGTCACGCCCGGCCGGGAGAGCAGCCAGGCCAACGCCACGTCCGCCGGGTCGCTGCCCAGGTCGGCGCAGAGCTTCTCGTACGCCTCGATGGTGTTCCGGTGCTCGGCCAGCGCGTCGGCCGAGCGGCCGGACGTGCCCCGGGCGGCGCTGCCGTCGGCCATCTTCCGGATGATGCCGGAGAGCAGCCCGCCGTGCAGCGGCGACCAGGGGATGATGCCCAGCCCGTAGTGCTGCGCGGCCGGGATCACCTCCAGCTCGACGTGCCGGGTGAGCAGGTTGTAGATGGACTGCTCGGAGACGAGGCCGAGGAAGTTGCGCTTGCCGGCCGCGGCCTGCGCCTGCGCGATGTGCCAGCCGGCGAAGTTGGACGACCCGACGTAGAGCACCTTGCCCTGCGCGACGAGCGTCTCCATCGCCTGCCAGATCTCCTCCCACGGCGTGGTCCGGGAGACGTGGTGCATCTGGTAGAGGTCGATGGTGTCGGTCTGGAGGCGCCGCAGTGAGTCCTCGCAGGCCCGGATGATGTGCCGGGCGCTCAGGCCCTGGTCGTTGGGCCACTCGCTCATCTTGCCGTAGACCTTGGTGGCCAGGACGACCTTGTCGCGGCGCCCGTCGCCCTGGGCGAACCAGCGGCCGACGATCTGTTCGGTGACGCCCTCGCCCTGCTTCCAGCCGTAGACGTTCGCGGTGTCGAAGAAGTTGATCCCGTGTTCCAGCGCCCGGTCCATGATGGCGAAGCTGTCCGGCTCGTTCGTCTGCGGCCCGAAGTTCATGGTGCCGAGGCAGAGCCGGCTCACCGACAGGCCGGTGCGTCCCAGGTTCGTGTACTCCATGGGTCCACCCTGGCACGCGGGCACTTCGAGTGCCTCACTTCACGTGTGCGCCAGGGTGGACCGGTGGATCAGGAGGACTCGCGGGCCGCCGGGCCGCTGCCGAAGAGGACATCGTCCCAGCTCGGCAGCCGCTTGCGCGGCTTGCCGCCGGCGTCGCCCGACTCGGTGCCGGAACCGCCGGACGCCGGCGGGTTGCCGGTGCGTCGGGGCCGCAGCACCGCCAGCGAGGGTACGGCCGGGATCTCCTTCGGCGCGTCCGAGTCGTCGTCGAACGCCGAGCCCTGGCCGCCACCGAGCAGCGCGGCGGCACCGCCGGCGACCGCCCGCTGCCGGGGCGCGTCGGAGCCGGCCAGCGCGGCCGGGGAACGGGTGTCGAGCCCGCGCCCGGACGTGCCGCCGAGCGGTCGGTCCAGCGAGGCGAGCAGCGCGTCCCGGCCGGCGCGGATCGGGTCCCGCCCCGGGCGGGCCTGCTCGACCCCGGACGGCAGGCCGTGCCCGCCCCGGCTCGGCTCGCCGCGCGACGGGCCGGGCAGCGCGTGACCGCCCCGCTCCGGCGCCGGCTCCTGGCCGAGGATCGGAGTGGGACGCTCGGCGCACAGGTATTGCGCCATGTCGTCGTGTGCGACCACGTTCTGCCGGGACTTGTCGAGATCCCACACCGCCTGCGCGGTGGCCTTGCCGGACGGCCAGGTGGCGATGATCCGCCAGGTGCCGTCGTCGCGGCGGTAGGCGTCCCAGGAGATCTTCTCGGTGTCGATGCCGTGCTGGGCCAGCCGGCCGTTGACGACCTCGGCCAGCGGGGTCGGCTTCTCGGCGCCCTTGAGCCGCGTGCGGCGGGCGTGCTGGGCCAGCATGGCCCGCTCCTGGAGCACCGGGCCGGCGTAGCGCAGCACCCGGTCGACCGGGACGCCGGCGATGCGGGCGACGTCCTCCGCGGACTCGCCGGACCGGATCCGGGCCTGGATGTCGCGCGGGGACAGCGACGGCGTGGGATCGGAGGAGGCGGGCACCACCGCGAGCGGGGTCGCGCCCGGCTCGGCGTGCAGCACCGAGGCCACGCGCTCGTCGATCGGCAGCGCGAGCAGGCGGCCCACCTCGTCGGTGAGCACCAGGGCCTGGCCGTCCTCGGAGAGAGCGACGAAGCGTACTGGGCGCATCGGCTTGCCTCCGTCCCGCTTCGCTGGCCGTCACACGCCACGAGCCGGCCACCCGGGCGTCTCGAACCACCGTACGCTCATCTTCCCAGCCGTGGGGAGAGCGACACCCCGGCATGTCGCGACTGAGCTGCGGCAACGATCACGGTGGGTGGCCGCCGGAGCCCCGGCGACCACCCAGCGTCACGACGTGATCAGAGTCGCTCCACCACGTGGTCGACGCACGCGGTGAGCGCCTCGACGTCGGCCGGCTCGACGGCCGGGAAGAGCGCCACCCGGAGCTGGTTGCGGCCGAGCTTGCGGTAGGGCTCGGTGTCGACGATGCCGTTGGCGCGCAGCACCTTGGCGATCGCGGTCGCGTCCACCCCGTCGGCGAAGTCGACGGTGGCGACCACGTTGGAGCGCAGCGCCGGGTCCGACACGAACGGGCTGGCGTACGGGGAGCGCTCGGCCCAGCCGTACACCGCGGCGGCGCTCTCGGCGGTGCGCTTGGCCGCCCAGGCCAGCCCGCCCTGGGAGTTCATCCAGTCGGTCTGCTCGGCGGCCAGGAAGATGGTGGCCAGCGCCGGCGTGTTGTAGGTCTGCTCCAGCCGCGAGTTGTCGATCGCGGTGACCAGGTCGAGGAAGGCCGGGATGTAGCGCCCCGACGCCTTGACCTCGGTGGCCCGGGCCAGCGCGGCCGGCGACATCAGGGCCAGCCAGAGGCCGCCGTCGGAGCCGAAGCACTTCTGCGGGGCGAAGTAGTAGACGTCGGTCTCGGCGACGTCCACGTCCAGCCCGCCGGCGCCGGAGGTGGCGTCGACGAGCAGCAGCGAGCCCTCGTCGGCGCCCGGCACCCGGCTGATCGGCACCGCCACGCCGGTGGAGGTCTCGTTGTGCGGGGTGGCGTAGACGTCCACGCCGGCCTCGGCGACCAGCGACGGCGCGCTGCCCGCCGCGGACTTGCGGACGGTCGGCTCACCCAGGAACGGCGCGTCGGCGACCGACTTGGCGAACTTCGCGCCGAACTCGCCGAAGCTGGCGAACTGGGCCCGGTCGCGGACCAGTCCGAACGTGGCGACCTCCCAGAACGCGGTGGTGCCGCCGTTGCCGATGACCACCTCGTAGCCCTCGGGCAGGGAGAAGAACTCGGCGAGCCCGCGGCGCAGCCGGGCGACCTGGTCGCGGACCGTCTTCTGCCGGTGCGACGTGCCCAGGTAGCTGGTGGCGACGTCGGCGAGCGCGGAGACCGCCGCCGGACGGACCTTGGACGGGCCGCAGCCGAAACGGCCGTCGGCGGGCTTGAGGTCGTCGGGAATCCGGATGGTCGGTGCGTCAGCCACGGTTTTCTCGATCCTTCCGCATGGGCGAGGGCGGGCCCTTTTCCTGCGGGCGCGGACCGACGACCGGCTCGTGCGCCGGGCGCACGGGACGGCCGGGATCCGAACCCGGCCGGCAGCGCTGCCGGCCCCCATCCTCGCACCCACCCGGCCGGACCCACCCGCTGGTCCCACGCCGGCCGCTGAGGCGTACGCCACAGAGCGGGTGTCAAAAGGGGCCCCCGCCTATGCAGAATGCGTTAGGCGAGGGCCCCTCCTTACCTCTCAGACGTTGTGCGGGATGGCGTCCCAGCCCTCGACCTGCTGCGGCTTGCGGGTGCCCGGGCCGACGTAGGTGGCGGACGGGCGGACCAGCCGCTGGAGCTTCTTCTGCTCCAGGATGTGCGCGGACCAGCCGCCCATCCGGGCGCAGGTGAACATCGAGGTGAACATGTGCGCCGGCACCTCGGCGAAGTCCAGCACCACGGCCGACCAGAACTCGACGTTCGTGGCGAGTACGCGGTCCGGGCGGCGGGCCTGGAGCTCGGCCAGGGCGGCCTTCTCCAGTGCCTCGGCGACCTCGAAGCGCGGCGCGCCCAGCTCCTTGGCGGTGCGCCGGAGCACGCGGGCACGCGGGTCCTCGGCCCGGTAGACCCGGTGGCCGAAGCCCATCAGCCGCTCGCCCCGGTCGAGGACGCCCTTGACGTACCCCTCGGCGTCGCCGCTGCGCTCGACCGCCTCCAGCATGGTGAGCACCCGCGACGGCGCGCCGCCGTGCAGCGGGCCGGAGAGGGCGCCGATGCCGGAGGAGATGCAGGCCGCCGCATCGGCGCCGGTGGAGGCGACGATCCGGGCGGTGAAGGTGGAGGCGTTCAGGCCGTGCTCGGCGGCCGAGATGAAGTAGGCGTCGACGGCCTTGACATGCCGCGGGTCGGGCTCGCCACGCCAGCGCTTCATGAACCGCTCGACGATGGTCTCCGCCTTGTCGATCTCCTTCTGCGGCACCGCCGGCAGGCCCAGCCCGCGGGCCGACTGGGCGACGAAGGACAGCGCGGTGACCGACACCCGGGCCAGGTCCTCGCGGGCCTGCTCGTCGGAGATGTCGAGGAGCTGGTCGAGACCCCAGTAGGGAGCCAGCATGGCGACCGCGGACTGGACGTCGACGCGGATGTCGCCGGAGTGCACCGGCACCGGGAACGGCTCGGCCGGCGGCAGGCCCGGGCCGAACCGGCCGTCCACCAGCAGCGCCCAGACGTTGCCGAAGGAGACCTGGCCGATCAGATCCTCGATGTCCACGCCCCGGTAGCGCAGCGATCCGCCCGCGCGGTCGGGTTCGGCGATCTGGGTCTCGAAGGCTACGACGCCCTCCAGGCCCGGCTTGAAATCGGACATGTCGTCTCCTGGCTTCCGGCTCGGTGCGCCCGGTGGGGCCGATCCGGCTCCGCAGCTCAGGCGACCCTCGGGATGTGGTTCGTGACATCTTGCCCGGTGAGTAACCACGTGCGCGACCCGCAGCCACTGTGCGCCACGCGACATCCCCGCCGGTGGACGCCGGTGCGGGTAGGAGAAGACTGGGTGGCGGGGCCTGGCCAGCGTCGGGGGACGCGGGCGAGCCCGGGAGAGGAACGGCGAGAGTGACAGGCGACACACCCGCCCCGGCCGGCATGCGTAACGAGTACGACGCCGACCTGGGCCTGACCGAATCGGACCTGGCCGCGGACTGGCACACCCAGTTCGCCCGCTGGTTCGCCGACGCGGTGGCCCACCCGCTGCCCGAGCCGAACGCGATGGTGCTCGGCACCGCCGACGCGCAGGGGCGGCCCAGCGGCCGCACCGTGCTGCTCAAGGGCTACGACGCGGAGGGCTTCGTCCTCTACACCAACCACCGCTCGCGCAAGGGCGCCGAGCTGACCGCCAACCCGTGGGCCAGCCTGGTCTTCCCCTGGTTCCCGATGCAGCGGCAGGTGACCGTCACCGGGCGGGTGGAGCCTGTCACCCGGGCCGAGACCGAGGCCTACTTCGCGGTCCGGCCGCGCGGCTCGCAGCTCGGGGCGTGGGCCAGCACCCAGTCCGCGGTGGTGCCGGACCGGGCCGCGCTGGACGCGGAGTACCGGGCCGCGGCGGAACGTTTCGCCGGCGTCGAGCCGATCCCGGCGCCGCCGCACTGGGGCGGGTTCCGGGTCCGCCCGGAGACGGTGGAGTTCTGGCAGGGCCGGGCCGGCCGGCTGCACGACCGGCTGCGGTTCCGGCTGGCGGAGAGCGGCGTCTGGGTCGTCGAGCGGCTCGCGCCGTGACACAGCTCAAGCAGGCCCGGCCGGGTGGACCCCGCCGCTGGGCGATCGACCTGCGCCCGCTCGGCGTGCCCGCGTACCGGCGGGTGTGGCTCGGCAACGCGGTGGCGATGTTCGGCTTCCAGTTCACCGCGGTGGCGGTGCCGGTGGAGATGTTCGACCTCACCGGCGGCTCGTTCTGGGTCGGGCTGCTCGGCGTCGCCGGGTTCGTGCCGCTGCTGGTCTTCGGGCTCTGGGGCGGCGCGGTCGCCGACGCCCGGGACCGGCGTCGGGTGCTGCTCGCGGCCGGCACGCTGCTCTGGGCCGCGACGCTCGGGCTGCTGGTGCAGTCGCTGGCCGGGGCGCGCAGCCCGGTGCTGCTCCTGCTGCTGGTCGGCGTGCAGGCGGTGGCGTTCGCGATCACCTCGCCGGCCCGCAGCGCGATCCTGCCCCGGCTGGTGCCGGCCGAGCTGGTGCCGGCGGCCACCACGCTGAACTACACCACGTTCACCGCCGCGGCGGTCGCCGGCCCGCTGGCCGCCGGGCTGATCTTCGCCACCTGGCGCGTCGACACCGCGCTGCCGGTCGCGTACGGGCTGGACGCGCTGCTGTTCACCGTCTCGCTCTGGGCGACGCTGCGGCTGCCGGCGATGCCGCCCGAGCCGGACCCGGGCGGCGGCGTCCGCAAGGCCGGGCTGGGCAGCATCGTCGACGGCTTCCGCTATCTGGCCACCACGCCGGTGCTGCTGCTCTCCTTCGCCATCGACCTGATCGCGATGATCCTGGCCATGCCGCGGGCGCTCTTCCCCGAGCTGGCGCAGGAGCGTTTCGGCGGCGGCGCGGCGGTCGGCTGGCTCTACAGCTCGATCGCGATCGGCGCGATGCTGGGCGGTCTCACCTCCGGCTGGATCGGCCGGGTCCGCCGGCAGGGGCTGGCGCTGGCCGTGGCGGTCGTCGGCTGGGGCGTGGCGATCGCGCTCGCCGGGCTGGCCGGCCGGCTCTGGCTGGCGGTGCTGCTGCTCGGCGTGGCCGGTGCCGCCGACCTGGTCAGCGCGACCCTGCGGCAGTCGATGCTGCTGGTCTACGCGCCGGACCGGATGCGTGGTCGGCTCCAGGGGGTGAACACGGTGGTGGTGGCCGGCGGTCCGCGCCTGGGCGATCTGCGGGCCGGCGCGACGGCCGCCGGGTTCGGCACCGGCGTCGCCATGGTGGGCGGTGGCATCGCCGCCGCCGTGCTGGCGACGCTGCTGGTGGTGGCGTTCCCCGCGCTGGTCCGCTATCGCGCCTCCACCCCCGCCGAGGAGCGTCGCTGACGGTAGGGTCGCCGAATGGGGAAAGACGTGCGGGCACCCTCCGGGGCACAGTGGACCATCTCCGCCGACGGCCACGAGGCCGTCGTGGTGGAGGTCGGCGGCGGGCTGCGGGCCTACCGGCACGACGGCGTGGACTACCTTGACGGGTACGCCGAGGACGAGCTCAGCCCCGGCTCGGCCGGGCACGTGCTGGCGCCCTGGCCGAACCGGATCCGGGACGGTCAGTACACGTTCGGCGACCGTTCGCTCCAGCTCGACCTGACCGAGCCGGAGCGGCACAACGCCCTGCACGGCCTGGTCAACTGGGTCCGGTGGGAGCTGGTCGAGCAGTCGCCGGGGAGCGTCACGATCGGCTACGACCTGCCGCCCACCCCCGGCTACCCGTGGTCGTTGCGGCTGCGCAGCCGCTGGAGCGTCGGCCCGGACGGCCTGCGCGCCGAGCACGAGGTGACGAACCTGGCTGGCGAGCCGGCCCCGTTCGGCTTCTCCGTGCACCCCTACTTCCAGCTCCCCAAGGTCGCGGTGGACGACCTGCTGCTGCGGGTGCCGGGGCGCAACCGGGTGCTGACCGACGGCCGGCTGCTGCCGGTGGCGGCGACCGAGGTGACCGGCACGGAATACGACTTCACCGCGCCCCGTCCGATCGGCGACCTGGTGCTCGACCTGGCCTTCGGTGACGTGGCGCGGGACGCCGACGGCGGTTCGGCGGTGACGCTCGGCGCCCCCGACGGCGCGTCCGGGCTGCGGATCTGGGCCGACCGTGAGTTCGGCTGGTGGCAGGTGTTCACCGGGGACACCCTCGGCGGGGAGCGGCACCGCCGCTCGGTGGCGGTGGAGCCGATGACCTGCCCGCCGGACGCGTTCCGGTCCGGCAAGGACCTGATCACGCTCGACCCGGGGCAGACCTGGCGCGGTGCCTGGGGCGTCCGGCCGGAGGCCTGAGCGTGGAGTTCGCCGACGTCGTCCGGCGCCGCCGGATGGTCCGCAACTACGACCCCGACCGGCCGGTGCCGCCGGAGACCGTGGACCGACTGCTGGACCATGCGGTCCGGGCCCCCTCGGCCGGGTTCGCGCAGGGTTGGGGCTTCCTGGTGCTGGAGGAGCCGGCCGACCGGGCGCGGTTCTGGGCGGCTACCACGCCGGCCGGCGGCGGCCGGGAACGCTGGCTGGCCGGGATGCGCCGGGCCCCGCTGATCGTGGTGCCGCACGCCAACCGCGACGCCTACCTGGACCGGTACGCCGAGCCGGACAAGGGCTGGGCGGACCGTGCCGAGGAGCGCTGGCCGGTGCCCTACTGGTATGTGGACACCGGCTTCGCCGCGCTGCTGATGCTGCTCACCGCCGTGGACGAGGGGCTGGGCGCCTGCTTCTTCGGCATCCCGCCGCAGCGGATCGGGGAATACCGGGATGCGTTCGGGGTGCCGCCGGAGCTGCACCCGATCGGTGCCGTCACCATCGGTTACCGAGCTGTCGACCACAAGTCACCGTCGCTGCGCCGGGGGCGGCGCCCGGTGGATGATGTGGTGCGGCGGGGGCGGTGGAGCTGAGCGGCTAGGCTGGCACCCACATCGTCAGCCGGGCCTGGGGGAGGAGAACGCGCCGTGATCTTCAGGGCGGTCCGGGACGGGCGTCCCTACCCGGAGCACAACTACACGCTGAAGCAGTGGGCCGAGATCCCACCGCGTCCGCTGCGGCTGGCCGAGCTCATCACCACCAAGCGGGAACTGGCTCTGGACAAGCTGCTCGCGGAGGACTCCACCTTCTACGGCGACCTCTTCCCGCACGTGGTGCAGTGGAACGGCGGCCTCTACCTGGAGGACGGCCTGCACCGGGCGCTGCGCGCCGCGCTTCAGCAACGCAACCAGATCCACGCCCGGGTGCTGGTCCTCGGCGAACAGGGCGAGTGACGCCCTCCTGAGTCTTGGTTAAGGTGACGCCATGACTCCTCTCGACCTGCTCGACCTCGACGCGTCGCTGAGCGAGGAGGAGCGCCAGATCCGTGCCGTCGTGCGCCAGCTCGTCACCGACCGGGTCCGCCCGCACGTCGCCGGCTGGTACGAGGACGGCCAGGCGCCGGCCCGTGAGCTGGCCCGCGAGTTCGGCAAGCTGGGCCTGCTCGGCATGCACCTGACCGGTTACGGCTGCGCCGGGGCGTCCGCCGTCGCGTACGGGCTGGCCTGCCTGGAGCTGGAGGCCGGCGACTCCGGCGTCCGCTCGCTGGTCTCGGTGCAGGGCTCGCTCGCCATGTACGCGATCTGGCGCTTCGGCAGCGAGGAGCAGAAACAGCGGTGGCTGCCGGCGATGGCGACCGGCGACGCGATCGGCTGCTTCGGGCTGACCGAGCCGGACCACGGCTCCGACCCGGCGTCGATGGCCACCCGGGCCCGCCGCGACGGCGACGACTGGATCCTCGGCGGCGGCAAGATGTGGATCACCAACGCGCCGATCGCCGACGTCGCGGTGATCTGGGCCCGCACCGACTCCGGCGTACGCGGCTTCGTCGTACCCATGGACACGCCCGGTGTGACGGCGCGGGAGATCCGGCGCAAGATGTCGCTGCGCGCGTCGCTCACCGGCGAGATCGCGCTCGACGACGTGCGGCTGCCGGCGGACGCCCAACTGCCCGAGGCGGTCGGCCTGAAGGCGCCGCTGAGCTGCCTGACCGAGGCCCGGCACGGCATCGTCTGGGGCGCGCTCGGCGCGGCCCGCGACTGCCTGGAGACCGCCCTGGAGTACGCGACGACCCGCACCCAGTTCGGCCGGCCGCTGGCCGGCTTCCAGCTCACCCAGGCGAAGCTCGCCGACATGGCGGTGGAGTGGAACAAGGGGCTGCTGCTGGCGCTGCACCTGGGCCGGCTCGCCGACGCCGGGACGCTGCGCCCCGAGCAGGTGAGCGTGGGTAAGCTGAACAACGTGCGGGAGGCGCTCGCCATCGCCCGGCAGTGCCGCACCATCCTCGGCGCGAACGGCGTCTCCGGTGACTATCCGGTGATGCGGCACGCCAACAACCTGGAGAGCGTGCTCACCTACGAGGGCACCTCGGAAATCCACCAGCTGGTCATCGGGCAACGGCTGACCGGGCTCTCCGCGTTCGCCTGACCTGGTCTTTCACCCGATCGTGGCACTCGGCGAGCGAGTGTCGCACGGTGCCCGTACCGTCATTGTCAGTCGATGTGTCGGACGAGGACGGTGAGGGCGATGGCCCGCGACGGTGACACCCAGCAGCCCACCAGGGAGTTCCCGGAATACCCGACCAGCGAGTCCCTGCACGACCGGGCGGAATACCAGCCCGACCCGGGCCCCGGCGTCCCCGCGCCGGCCGGCGGCGGTGGCCCGGCCCGCGGCCTGCTCTGGGTGCTCGGTGCCGCCGCGCTGGCGGTGGTGGTGCTGCTCGGCGTGCAGGCGACCGGCCTGCTGCCCGACTTCCGCAACCCGTTCGCCAAGGAACAGACCGACCGCAGCCAGCCGCCGCTGCTCAAGTCGATCCGCGACCTGAGCCGCTACGTGGCGGCGGAAGGCAACTTCCAGGTGGTGGTCGACGTGCAGAAGGACCGGCGCAACGTGCCCGACTTCCTGCTCAACGAGCGCACCCTCTTCGTCGGGGCGGGCCGGGTCGAGGCGTACGTCGACTTCGCGAAGATCGGTGACGGGGCCGTGGTGGTCTCCGAGGACGGCAAGTCCGTCGAGATCAAGCTGCCCGCGCCGCAGCTCGGCGAGACCGACCTGGACATGGACAAGAGCTACGTCTTCGCCGAGGAGCGGGGTCTGATCAACCGGCTCAACGACCTGGTGGCCGGCGACCCCAACCGGCAGCAGCAGATCTACAAGCTGGCCGAGGACCGGATCACCTCGGCCGCCCGGGACAGCGGGCTCACCGCCCGCGCCCAGGAGAACACCCGCAAGATGCTGGAGGGGCTGCTGCGCTCTCTCGGCTACCAGAAGGTGACAGTCACCTACACGGCACCCTGACCTCGCGCGACGACGCGCCCGCCTCGGAGGGGCGGGCGCGTCGTCGCGTGCGGGTCAGCGGGTGGCGAGGTAGCGGTCCTCGTTCGGCATCAGCACCCACAGGATCAGGTAGACGATCACCTGGGTGCCGGGCAGCAGCAGCGACAGCAGGAACAGCAGCCGGACCATGCCGGCCGACATGCCGAACCGCTTGGCGAGGCCGGCGCAGACACCGGCGAGCATGCGCCCCTCACGGGGCCGGACCAGTTTGCGACTCATCGTCGTCTCCCACTTCTGCGGCGATCCGCCGCGCTGATTCCACGGTAGAGAGGGGTGCGCGCCGCGCCCTCGGCCCCGAGGAGGATCGGCGACCCGGGCACCCTTAGTTGCTTACCCCGGAGCACCCGCACCGACGCACCCGCCCGGTTCGGATGCCTCACAGGTTGTTCGTGTAGAAGCTGGTGAGTCGTTCGACGGCGGCGTCGACGTATTCGGGTTCGTCGTACATCTCGTAGTGGCCGGCGCCGTCGATCACCATGAGGTCGACGGGGTCGGGGGCCAGCTTCCACAGCCGCATGCCGGTGTCGTAGGAGCCGGTGTTGCCGATGCGTCCGGCGAGGACGACCTGGAGCGGCTGGGTCATGAGCCGATCGGCCAGGTGGAACGCGTCGTAGCCCAGCAGGAGGGAGTCGCTGCGCTGGAGGCGCCGGTTCGTGGAGTGTTCGTTACGGCCGCGCTCGGTGCGGTAGTAGGTGACGGCCTGAGTGGTGTCGATGTCGGTCAGGCCCGCCGCGGTGGCGTCCTCCAGGGTGTCGGGCAGCCAGTTCACGCGGTTCGTCTCGCCGGAGCGGGCCTCGTCGGTCCGCGCGTCCGCGAGGGCGTCGAGTGCGGCGGCCGGACCGTCGGGGGAGAAGCCGCGGAACGCCGCGCCGATGTCGACGGGGACGACCGTGCCGACCGCCTTGATGCGGTGGTCCGTGCGAGCGGTGTGCACGGCGTAGCCGCCACCGGCGCAGATGCCGAGGACGCCGATGCGCTGCGGGTCGATGCCAGGGAGCGTGGTGAGCGCGTCGATGGCGTAGGAGATGTCCTCCCCTCGGCGGTAGGGGTCTTCGAGGTCGCGCGGCTCGCCCTCGCTCCGACCCTGGTGGGCGGGGTCGAGGACGAGTGCGGCGATGCCGCCGGCGGCGAGGCGGGAGGCGTAGTTGGCGCCGATCTGCTCCTTCACGCTGCTGCCCGGGGTGGAGAGCACCACGGCGCGCAGCGGTGCGCCGCTGTCGGCGTCGTCGGGCAGGTGGAGGTCCGCGGCGAGGCTGACGGGACCGCGCGGGACCGTGAGGTGCTTGAGCATGCCAGGCTCCCTTCGTGAGATTATGTTCCATAGAAGTCCAGTACAAGAAACCGTGTTGTACGAGATGGAACTAGTACGAAACTGTACCACGTGACGGAGGGGTCGCATGTCGGTCGACGGGGCGCAGCTGTGGACGCTGAACCAGCGACTGCTGGGCGTGGTGATGGATGCCTGCACCGGGCAGCTGGCCGAGGCCGGGTTGGAGACGAAGGAGTTCTTCGTCCTGGCCGAGGTGGAGGCGTCGCCGTACCCGGCCGAGATCGCGACGGCACTGCTGCTCCCCAAGGCGAGCGTGACGGTCTACGTCCGCAACCTCGTCGCCAAGGGGTTCATCCGGCGCGAGATCGACGACGCGGACCTGCGGCGTCACCGGCTCGTACTCACCCCTGAGGGCACCGAGGCGCGGGATCGTGCACTCGCCGCCCTCGCGGCGGAGTACGACCGCAGGCTGGCGAGGATCACTCCGCGGGACCGCACCGAGCTGCAGCGCATCCTTCAGCAGATGCTCTCGCCCGCATGAGTCCGCCGGGGAGCCGGGAGCCGGGAGCCGGGAGCCGGGCATGGTGCGGGGTGGGGGCGGGTATTGAGCTGGGCGGGTAGGCTCGCCGGTCGGCGCCTCCACCCTTGGCGCCGGCCGTCCGACCCCGGACAGGGGGCGCGGCATCGCACCGGTTCGGAACCGCACAACGGGGACGACGGCGAGGAAAGTGCAGCCATGATCAGTGTTTTCGACCTCTTCAGCGTCGGTATCGGGCCGTCCAGCTCGCACACCGTCGGGCCGATGCGGGCCGCCCGTACGTTCGTGGGCGGGCTGAAGGCCGACGGGCAGCTCGCCGACGTGGCCCGGGTGCGGGCGGAGCTGTTCGGCTCGCTGGGCGCGACCGGCCACGGCCACGGCAGCGACCGCGCGGTGCTGCTCGGGCTGGAGGGCGAGGCCCCGGAGACGGTCGACACCGACGGCGTCGGCCCGCGGGTGGCGCGGATCCGGGACGAGCGGCGGCTCCGCCTGCTCGGCAGCCAGGAGATCGACTTCGACCCGGACCAGGACCTGCTGCTGCACCGTCGCCGCTCGTTGCCGTACCACCCGAACGGGATGACGTTCGCGGCGTTCGACGCGGCCGGGAACGAGGTGCGGTCCCGCACCTACTACTCGGTCGGCGGCGGGTTCGTGGTGGACGAGGCGGCCGCCGGCGCGGACCGGATCAAGGCGGACGCCACCCGGGTCCGGTACCCGTTCCTCACCGGCGCGGACCTGCTCCGGGTCACCACGGAGACCGGGCTGTCGATCAGCGAGGTGATGCTCGCCAACGAGCTGTCCTGGCGCAGCGAGGCGGACGTCCGCGCGGGGCTGCTGCACATCTGGCGGGTGATGCAGGAGTGCGTGGAGAACGGCTGCACCCGCGACGGCGTACTCCCGGGTGGGTTGAAGGTCCGCCGGCGCGCGGCCGAGCTGCGGCGCGGCCTGGAGGCGGAGAACGGCGCGGACGACCCGCTGCGGGCGATGGACTGGGTGACGTTGTTCGCGCTCGCGGTCAACGAGGAGAACGCCGCCGGCGGTCGGGTGGTCACCGCGCCGACCAACGGCGCCGCCGGGATCATCCCGGCCGTGCTGCACTACTACACCCGGTTCGTGCCGGGCGCCTCCGACGAGGGGGTGGTCCGGTTCCTGCTGGCCGCCGGCGCGATCGGGGTGCTGTTCAAGGAGAACGCGTCGATCTCCGGTGCCGAGGTCGGCTGCCAGGGCGAGGTCGGTTCGGCGTGCTCGATGGCGGCGGCCGGGCTGGCGGAGGCGCTGGGCGGCACGCCGGAGCAGGTGGAGAACGCCGCGGAGATCGGCATGGAGCACAACCTGGGGCTCACCTGCGACCCGGTGGGCGGGCTGGTGCAGATCCCGTGCATCGAGCGCAACGCGGTGGCGAGCATCAAGGCGATCACCGCGGCGCGGCTGGCGTTGCGCGGCGACGGCGTGCACCACGTGTCGCTGGACAAGGTCATCAAGACCATGCGGGAGACCGGTGCGGACATGAAGGTCAAGTACAAGGAGACGGCCCGGGGCGGCCTCGCGGTCAACGTGATCGAGTGCTGACCCCGTTGGGGTGACCTCCCGCTGACGGCCGCCGCGCCCGCGGGGAGGAAGGCGACGATGGTGCGGTGACGTCCGGCGTCGCGGCGCTCTGGTCGGCCCGCACCTCGCTGCGCATCCTCATCCGGCGGGATCTCGCGGTGAAGTACCAGCAGTCGGTGCTGGGCTACCTCTGGTCGCTCATCGAACCCCTCGGCATGGGCCTGATCTACTGGTTCGTGTTCGGGGTGCTCTACTCCGGGGCGACCCGGCGGCACCTGGGCGAGGCGGCCGGGTCGTACCCGCTGTTCCTGATCACCGGGATCTTCGCCTGGATGTGGGCCAGTTCGGCGCTGACGGAGGCGGCCGGCGCGCTCACCGGGCAGGCCCGGCTGATCACCACGATGAACCTGCCCCGGCCGATCTTCCCGATCGGTCGGGTCGCCGGCCGTTTCGCCGAGTATCTGGCCGGCCTGCCGATCCTGGCCGCC
Source organism: Micromonospora sp. WMMC241 (assembly GCF_027460165.1). Classification (NCBI taxonomy): domain Bacteria; kingdom Bacillati; phylum Actinomycetota; class Actinomycetes; order Micromonosporales; family Micromonosporaceae; genus Micromonospora; species Micromonospora sp. WMMC241. Next base: position 6,019,366 of record NZ_JAPZBF010000001.1, on the reverse strand, counting down.
ATCGCGGCGCTCTACGCGGCCCAGGGGAAGATCCACCCCGGGTGGAGCCTGCTCGCCCTGCCGCTGGCCGTGGCCGTGCAGTTCGTGCTGCTGGTGGGCCTCGCGCTGCTGCTGTCGGCGGGCAACGTGCTGATGCGCGACATCGAGCGGATCATGCGGTTGGCGATCCGGCTGCTGTTCTACGCCACCCCGATCATCTATCCGTTCAACCTGGTGCGGGACTCCGGCATGCCGGGCTGGCTCAAGGTCGCCTACGAGCTGAACCCGCTGGTCGGGATCTTCCAGTTGCACCACGCGGTCTGGTATCCGGACGAGTTTCCGGACGCCCGGCTGCTCGCGATCACCGTGCTGGGCAGCGTGCTGGTGCTGGCGCTCGGCTGGTGGGCGTTCCGCCGCCTCGAACCGGCCGTGCTGAAGGAACTCTGAGTGGCGCCGATCATCGAGGCGGACGGGCTGGGCATCCGGTTCGTCCGGAACCGGCGTCGGCAGCTCCGGCTGCGGGAGCTGATCGTGCACCGGGGCGCCCGCGACCCCGACGCCGGCCGGTTCTGGCCGCTGCGGGACCTGTCGTTCCGGATCGAGCCGGGCGAGACGGTAGGCGTGGTGGGGCGCAACGGCACCGGCAAGAGCACGCTGCTGCGCCTGATCGCCGGCGTGCTCATCCCGGACGAGGGCACGATCCGGGTGCACGGCCGGGTGGCGCCGCTGCTGGAGTTGTCCGCCGGGTTCTCCGGCGACCTGACCGGACGGGAGAACCTCTACCTGGTCGGCGGGCTGCACGGGCTCTCCCCGGCCTACCTGCGCCGGCACTTCGACGAGATCGTCTCGTTCGCCGGTGAGCAGGTGGAACGCGCCATCGACACGTCCGTGCGGCACTACTCGTCGGGGATGAAGGTGCGGCTGGGGTTCGCGGTGATCGCACACCTGCCGCACCCGGTGCTGTTGGTGGACGAGGTGACCGCGGTCGGGGACGCGGAGTTCCGCGCGAAGTGCTATGCGACCATCGAGCGACTTCTCGCGGAAGGGCGCACGCTGGTGCTGGTGTCACACAACGACAAGGACCTCACCCGGTTCTGCCGTCGGGGGCTCTACCTCGACGCCGGACGGTTGACGGTCGACGGAACGATCGACGAGGCACTGCGGGCCTACGCCGACGCGGCGCAGCGGTGACGCTCGCGATCGTGCTCGCCGCCGACCCGGCGGCGGGCCTCGTCGCCGGGCCCGGGGAGCCGCTCACGGATCGGCTGGCCGCGCAGTGGCGCCGGGCCGGGGCGGACGACGTGCGGGTGGCCGCCGACCTGGCCGAGTTGGCCGACCTGGTGTCCGGCGCGACCGGCCCGGTGCTGGTCAGCGGTGCCGACCTGGTGGCGCACACGGCCGTACTCACGCATCTCGCGACCAGCCCGGTCGGGCCGACGGTGGCGCTGGTGCTCACCGATCCGCCGGCCGCCGGGCAGGCGACGGTGCGGGAGGAGCGCGGCCAGGTGGTCGCGGTCGGCGACGACGCGGACGCGACGGGGGTGTTCGGCGGCGCGCTGCGGGTCGGCGTGGCCGACCTGCCGGCGCTCGCCGACGCCGCCCGCGCGGCGACGGTGACCGGTGGGCCGCTCGCCGCGGTGGACCGGCTCGTGGCCGAACTCGCCGCCCGGGGGCCGCTGATCTTCGCCCACCGGGTACGCCTGCTCGTGGCGCACCGGGTCGGCGACGCGGCGCAGCGGGCCGCCGCCGAGGCGGCGGTGGCGGCGGTCGACGAGGACCGGGCCGAGCTGAAACTATCGGTGAAGGAGCGCGACGACTTCTTCACCACGTTCTTCGTCAGCACCTGGTCCCCGTACGTGACGAAGGCCGCCGCCCGGGTCGGGCTGGGCCCGAGCGGGGTCACCCTGCTCTCGGTGCTGCTCGCGGTGGCGGCGGCGGTGCTGTTCGGCGTCGGCGGCCGGCTCGCGCTGGTGGCCGGCGCGGTGCTGCTCTACCTGGGGTTCGTGCTCGACTGCGTGGACGGGCAGGTGGCCCGCTACACCCGGCACTTCAGCGCCTGGGGCGGCTGGCTGGACACGATGGCCGACCGGTTCAAGGAGTACGTGGTCTACGCCGGGCTGGGCTTCGGCGCCACGCACGCCGGGTTCCGCTACGGGTGGGCGCTGGCGCTGGCCGCGATGACGTTGCAGACCGTGCGACACATGACCGACACCTGGTACGGCGCGCTGCACGACGAGGCGGCCCGCCGGCCGAAGGTGGTGACCGGCGACGCCGGGGGGTTGGGCGGGAAGCTGAACGCCGCGTCGACCCGGGTGCAGGCGGACACCGGCTCGGTGTCCTACTGGCTGAAGCGGACCGTGGTGTTCCCGATCGGTGAGCGGTGGGCGTTGATCGCGCTGGCCGCCGCGCTGTTCGGGCCGCTGGTGGCGCTCTGCGCGGTGCTGGTGTGGGGTTCGTTGGCGTTCGCGTACACCGGGGCGTTGCGGACGCTGCGGGCGCGCTGGATGAAGGTGCCGGTGCTGACCACTGTCGACACCGGCCTGCACCGCGACGACGGATTGTTGACCCGGACGCTGCCGACGACGCGCCGGCCGTTGGCGGTGGCGGCGGTGGCCGCGCTCGGCGCGGCGGCGCTGCTGGTCTGGGCGCTGTGGGCGGTGCACGGTGGGCGCGACCTGCCGGGCTGGGGCGTGATCCTCGCGCTGGTGCTGCTGCTGGGCGCGGCGCAGGGTTCGCGGGCGCCGCACGCCGGGGCGCTGGACTGGCTGGTGCCGGCCGCGTTGCGGGCCGCCGAGTACCTGTTCGCCATCGCGGTCGGGGTGGCCGGGCGGGCGCCGGCCTGGCTGATCTTCGCCTACGTCCTGGTGCTCACGCTGCACCACTACGACCTCACCGCCCGGCTGGAGAAGCGGCAGTCCGCCCCGCCGCTGCACGCCGTCACGCTGGGCTGGGAGGGACGCTCGCTGCTGCTGGCAATCGGGCTGATCGCCGGAATTGCGAGTATCGCTCTGGCTACACTCGGTGCGTACCTTCTTGTGGTTTTCGTCGCGAGCGTGGTCCTCGCCTGGGTGGTCCTGCCGGCCCGCGCCCGTGGGGGTGCCCCCTCGCCGGGCTGACGGAGGGCGGGCCGGGATGACGCTGATCAGCTTCGTCGTGCCGGCCTACCGGGTGCAGGGCTACCTGCGGGAATGTCTCGACTCGATCCTCGGCCAGCCGTTCGGCGACCTCGAGGTGATCGGGGTGGACGACGCCTCACCGGACGACAGCGGCGAGATCCTGGCCGAGTACGCGGCGCGCGACAGCCGGGTCCGCCCGGTCCGGCTCGCCGAGAACGTCGGGCTCGGTCCGGCCCGCAACATCGGGCTGGACCGGGCCGTCGGCGAGTACGTGTGGTTCGTCGACGGCGACGACTGGCTGGTGCCCGGTTGCCTGCCGCACGTGGCCGACCGGCTCCGGGACACCCGGCCGGACGTGCTGATCGTGGACCACGTGCGGGCGCACTGGAACAACGTCGGCACCCGCAGCGCCATGCGGGACGTGTTCCCCGAACCGCCCGGCCCGGAGACGTTCGCGCTGCGGGACCGGCCGGAGACGCTGAAGTTGCTGCACACCGCCTGGAACCGGCTGGTCCGCCGGGAGTTCCTGATCGAGCGCGGGCTCCGCTTCGCGCCGGGCTGGTACGAGGACGTCTCGTTCAGCTATCCGGCGTTGATGGCGGCCGACCGGATCGGCGTGCTGGACCGGGTCTGCCTCAACTACCGGCAGCGCCGCACCGGGGCGATCACCCGTACCCGCGGCGACCGGCACTTCGAGGTCTTCGCCCAGTGGCACCGGGTGTTCCGGCTGATGGACCGGTGGGGGGCGGACGGCCTGCGGCCGGCGATCTTCGAGCGGATGATCTGGCACTACCTGACCGTGCTCGGCAACGGCGAGCGGATCGCGCCGGAGCTGCGGGCGCCGTTCTTCGCCCAGATGCACGCCGACCACGTCCACTTCCGGCCGCCCGGCGGCTATCCGGTCCCGCCGGGCGTGGAAGGGCTGAAGCACCGGCTGGTGGCGGCCGGCCGGTGGCGCACGTTCAGCGCCCTGCGCGAGGCACACCGGGCGCGGGACGCGGCGCGGGGGACGGCCGGGCGGGCCCGGCGGCGACTGGGGCCGGCGGTGCGGCGTACCGCCCGGCGGGCGCGGGACACCGCGTTGCGCGAGTACTACCGCGCCGAGCTGCGTCGCCCGATCGACCCGACGCTGGCGGTGTACGCGGCCTACTGGTACCGGGGGTACTCGTGCAACCCGGCGGCGATCTACGAGGCCGCCCGCCGGCTCGCCCCGCAGGTGCGCGGCGTCTGGATCGTCCGGCGCGACCGGGTGGCCACGCTGCCGCCGGGCGTGGAGTACGTCGTCGCCGGCACCCGCGAGTACCACCGGGTGCTGGCCCGGGCGCACTGGCTGGTCAACAACGTGAACTTCCCGGACTTCGTGCGTAAGCGCCCCGGCTCGGTGCACGTGCAGACCCACCACGGCACGCCGGTGAAGGTGATGGGGCTGGACCAGCAGCGCTACCCGGTGGGCGCGATGGGGATGAACTTCGCCGGCCTGCTGCGCCGGGTGGACCGCTGGGACTACAGCATCACCTCGAACAGCTTCTCCACCCAGATGTGGGAGCGGGCTTACCCGGCCGACCATGTCACGCTGGAGGTCGGCTACCCGCGCAACGACCGGCTGGCCCGGGCCACGGCCGAGGAGGGCCGCCAGGCCCGCGCCGCGCTGGGCATCCGGCCCGACGAGTACGTGGTGCTCTACGCGCCGACCCACCGGGAGCACCTGCCGGGCTGGCAGCCCCCGTTCGACCCGGACCGGATGCGCGACGTGCTGGGCCCGGCGGGACGGCTGCTGATGCGCAGCCACTACTTCCACGACCGGGACCGGCGGCCGCGCGGGCCGGCGGCGGGCGGGGTGCTGGACGTCAGCGCGTACGACCGGGTGGAGGATCTGTACCTGGCCGCGGACGTGCTGGTCACCGACTACTCGTCGGCGATGTTCGACTACGCCGTGCTGGACCGGCCGATCGTCGTCTACGCGCCGGACTGGGAGGCCTACCGGGTGGCCCGGGGCGTCTACTTCGACCTGCTGGCCGAGCCGCCGGGTGCGGTGGCGGTGGACTTCCCCGGGCTGCTCGACCTGTTCCGCTCCGGCGCGGTGGGCGACGAGGCGGCCGGGCGGGCGCGGGCCGCGTTCCGGGCCCGGTTCTGCGCGCTGGACGACGGGCACGCCGCCGAGCGGGTGGTCCGCCGGGTGTTCCTCGGCGAAACACAGTGAAAAAGTGTTACTGGCTGGTCACTTAACCGTAGAGCCCGGCGAATACCGCTTAATAGGACTGTCACGAGCCGAACATGGCACGTTTACCCGATGTGCGAATCCGATGATCCTGGTCACAGTCATTCCCGGGTTCGGGCGAGCGACTGGGGAGGTGACGGTGACCACCGTCGCGCTCAAGGATGTCACCAAGGTGTTCCAGGACGGAACCATCGCGGTCGACACCATAAATCTGGACGTCAACGACGGCGAGTTCATGGTGCTGCTGGGGCCGTCGGGCTGCGGCAAGTCCACCGTGCTGCGGATGGTGGCCGGGCTGGAGGATCCGACCTCCGGCGCGGTCATGCTCGGTGGTGAACTGGCCAACGACCTGCCGCCGCGGGACCGGAAGATCGCGATGGTCTTCCAGGACTTCGCGCTCTATCCGCACATGACCGTCGGCGACAACATCGGCTTCCCGCTGCGGCTCTCCGGCATCGAGCCCGGGCCCCGCGGCGAGCGGATCCAGGACGTGGCGGGCGCGCTCGGCATCGGTGACGTGCTGGCGCGCAAGCCGAGCCAGCTCTCCGGCGGCCAGCGCCAGCGGGTCGCCATGGGTCGGGCGATAGTGCGCCGGCCCGGCCTGTTCCTGATGGACGAGCCCCTCTCCAACCTGGACAGCGGCCTGCGCGCCGAGCTGCGGGCGGAGATCTCCGGGCTCACCCGTGAACTGGGCGTCACCACCATCTACGTCACCCACGACCAGGCCGAGGCGCTCACCATGGCCGACCGGGTGGCCATCATGCGCAAGGGCGTGCTCCAGGACGTGGGCACCCCCACCCAGGTGTACGGGCGGCCGGCGACCCTCTACGTCGCCGCGTTCCTGGGCAGCCCGCGGATGAACCTGCTGGAGGCGTCGGTCTACGTCCACCTCGACCGCTACGTCACGTTGAACCTCGGTGAGCAGTCGCTCTACCTGCCCTGGGACGACATCCGCAGCCGCGCGGTGGCGCACTACCACGGCGAGCGGATCGTGGTCGGGCTGCGCGCCGAGGCGCTCACCCCGGTCGCCCCGGACACCGCCGGCGACGTGCTGCACGGCCGGATCCGCTACCTGGAGCACCACGGCCACGAGTCGCTGGCCTTCCTCGACATCGGCGCCACCGCCATCGTGGTCGACGAGATGGGCACCCCGGTCGAGCGGGCCGCTCCCGGGCAGCGCAGCCTGCGCCGGTTCGGTCAGGTGATGCAGCGGCTCACCGGCCGGTCCGGCTCGTCGGGGGCGACCGCCGAGCCGTCGTCGAACGGCAACGGTGGCGGCGGCAACCGCACCAGCGTGCTGCCCGACCCGGGCCGGCACCACCGCCGCCCGGCCGAGCTGGCGGTGCGGCTGGCGCCGTACCCGCAAGTGTCGTCCGGGCACCCGCTGGCGGTGCAGGTGCGGATGGACGCGCTGCACTTCTTCGACGAGCGCGGCGACCGCATCGACGTCGGCTGGCGGTGAAAGGAAGGGCCCCCTCTTAACGCCTCCGGTAGAGGAGGGGGCCCCGCTTAACACCCGTCGTCGGGTGACACCGGCGGGCGGCGGTACGGGCCAACCTCGGCGAGGTGGCGTGGCCACCACGGACGGCGGCTGACCGAGGTGACCGCGGAACGGTGCGCGCCGACGATGGCGGGCGTGCCAGGGACCGTTGGATCGGGGAGTTCGATCGACCTCGCGGCCGGCGGGTCACCGCGGCGTGTCGCGCGACCCCGAGGTATCCCTTTTCGGCGATATACCGCAGCGGCATAATTATGACCAGGAGTCATGAGGCGTAAAAGCACACTCTTCGACAGCGGCGTCACGTCGGGTATTCGTCCTCGGCCCGCAGGTGCGAGCGCATTGCCCGCCGCAACTCGGAACGTCATCGCGCTGCCCCGGGGCGACAGGCAGGCGACGCCGGCCAGGGTAGGCGGCCGACCGGGCCGCGAGTTCGGTGTCGGACAGGGCCGGGTCAGGCCCTGCGGCGTAGTTCGCGGAGCACGCCGTGCCGGCGCAGCGCCCACGCGAGACGCCTGGCGCTCGGGTGCCGTACGAACAGCACCGCCGCCCGGCGGACCAGACCGAACCGGTTGTCGCGCACCTGGTCGTCGATCGCCTGCCAGATCAGCTCGCGCACGTCGGCGCTGTCCAGCACGGCCCGCACCTCGCGGCGTACCGCAGGATCCTCGGTCGCGGACGAGACGGCGGTGACCTGACCCGGCCGGTCCGCGAGCGGCGCGACTGCGGCGGCGACCAGCGGTCGGCGTACCCCGTCGCGCTCCAGCAGCAGCAACACCGCCTCCCGGACCTCGGTCGCCTCCAGGCCGGACCGCAGCAGGCCCAACAGGCTGCGCTCGACCTCGCCGTCGCGGTCCGGAGCGGACAGCGCGGCCAGCAGCACGGTCACCTCGTCGAGGTCGACGAGGTGTCGCAGCCCGTCGCGGAACTCCGGCAGCCCCCACGCGGCCTGGAGCCCTCTCGCGAGATCGCGGTTCATGGGTCACTCGCTACCCGGAGCGGACGGCAGGTGAAACTCCGGGGGGAGACGGCTTGCCGGGAAAGTTACCGGCGAGTAGCGTTCGGGCATGTCCATCGACTCTCGGCAGGTGGCGGCCGGCCTCCTCGAAGCGGTGCCGTTCGCCCGTACCCTCGGAATCGACGTCGTGGAGGTCGCGCCCGAGGCCGACGGCGGAGTCCGGGCCGTGGTCCGGCTCCCCGACGACCCGGCGCACCACAACCACGTGGGCGGCCCGCACGCCGGGGCCATGTTCACGCTCGGCGAGACCGCCTCCGGCGCGGTGGTCCTGGCCGCGTTCGGGCAGGTGCTCGACCGGGCCGTACCGCTGGCCGTGACCGCGACCATCGGCTACCGCAAGGTGGCGATGGGCCCGGTGCTGGCCACCGCGCGGCTCGGCCGCCCGCCGGCCGACGTGCTGGCCGAGCTGGACGCCGGGCAGCGGCCCGAGTTCGATGTCGACGTGGAGATCGGCACCGAGGACGGCACGGTCACCTCGACCCTCACCGTCACCTGGACGCTGCGCCCGAACCGCTGACGGCACGAATCGGGTTTGCCCGGTGACCCGCCTGGATAGATTCAGGCAATGCTGGGCCTACCCGCGCACGTGACCGCGTGTCTCTTCGATCTGGACGGCGTGCTCACGCAGACCGCCAAGGTGCACAACGCCGCCTGGGCGGAGACGTTCGACGCGTTCCTGCGCCGCCGGGCGACCGAGACCGGCGAGCCGTTCCACCCGTTCGACAGCGGACCGGACTACAACCGGTACGTGGACGGAAAACCACGCGCCGACGGAGTCCGGTCGTTCCTCGCCTCGCGCGGCATCACGCTGCCCGAGGGCACCCCCGACGACCCGCCGGACGCGGACACCGTCAACGGCGTCGGCAACCGCAAGAACGTCGTCCTGCTCCAGCGGATCGCGCACAACGGCGTCGAGGTCTACGACGGCTCGGTGCGCTACCTGGAGGCGGCGACCCGGGCCGGGCTGCGCCGGGCCGTGGTCTCGGCCAGCGCCAACTGCGAGGCCGTCGTGCACGCCGCCGGGCTGGACCGCTGGCTCGAAGCGCGGGTCGACGGCGTGGTCGCCCGCCGACGCGGGTTGCAGGGCAAACCGCACCCGGACACGTTCCTGGAAGGCGCCCGGATGCTCGGCGTCGAACCCGCGAACGCCGCCGTCTTCGAGGACGCGCTCGCCGGGGTGGCCGCCGGGAAGGCCGGCGGATTCGGGTACGTGATCGGCGTCGACCGGGTCGGACAGGCCGACGAGCTGCGCGCGCACGGCGCCGACGTGGTGGTTACCGACCTCGACGACCTGCTGACCACGGAGCCGGCCGCATGATCCGGGAACGGTCCTACCCGGTCGAGCCCTGGCACGTGCGTGAGGTGCGGCTCGACATGGACGTGCTGGCCCAGTCCGAGTCCGTCTTCGCGCTCTCCAACGGCCACATCGGGCTGCGCGGCAACCTCGACGAGGGTGAGCCGCACGGCCTGCCCGGCACCTACCTCAACTCGTTCTACGAGCTGCGCCCGCTGCCCTACGCGGAGGCCGGCTTCGGCTTCCCCGAGTCCGGGCAGACCATCGTCAACGTCACCAACGGCAAGCTGATCCGGCTGCTCGTCGACGACGAACCGCTCGACGTCCGCTACGGGGAGCTGCTCGACCACGAGCGGGTCCTCGACCTGCGCGCCGGCACGCTCCAGCGGGAGGTGCACTGGCGTTCCCCTGCCGGCCGGGAGGTCAAGGTCCGCAGCACCCGGCTGGTGTCGTTCACCCACCGCTCGGTCGCGATGATCAACTATGAGGTGGAGGCGGTCGACGGCCCGCTGCGGCTGATCCTCCAGTCCGAGCTGGTGGCGAACGAGTCGCTGCCGCCGCAGAGCCGCGACCCCCGGGTGGCCGCCGTCCTCGAATCGCCGTTGCAGGCCGAGGAGGAGCTGACCACCGACGACGGTGGCCTGCTCATCCACCGCACCAAGGTCAGCGGCCTGCGGGTCGCCGCCGCGATGGGCCACGACGTGCACGGCCCGGAACGCACCACCATCGAGTCCGAGGGGTACGAGGACTGGGTCCGCACCACCATCGGCTGCGTGCTCAAGCCCGGCGAGAAGCTGCGGGTGGTCAAGTACCTGACGTACGGCTGGTCCAGCCGCCGGTCGCTGCCGGCGCTGCGCGACCAGGTCGGCGCCGCGTTGTCCTCCGCCCGCCTCGACGGCTGGGACGGGATGCGCCGCGCGCAGCGCGAATACCTGGACACTTTCTGGGACGCCGCCGACGTGCGCGTCGAGGGCGACCCGGAGGTGCAGCAGGCGGTCCGGTTCGGCCTCTACCACGTGCTCCAGGCCGGCGCCCGCGCGGAACGGCGGCCCATCTCGGCCAAGGGCCTCACCGGCCCCGGGTACGACGGGCACGCGTTCTGGGACACCGAGATGTTCGTGCTGCCGGTGCTCACCTACACCCAGCCCGGCGCGGTGCGCGACGCGTTGCAGTGGCGCTACGACACCCTGGCCCAGGCGCAGGAACGGGCCCGCACCTTGAACCTGGAAGGTGCGGCGTTCCCGTGGCGCACGATCGAAGGGCCCGAGTCGTCGGCCTACTGGCCGGCCGGGACCGCCGCGTTCCACATCGCCGCCGACATCGCCGACGCGCTGCGCCGCTACGTGCTGGTCACCGGCGACGAGGCGCTGGAGAAGGAGATCGGGCTGAAACTGCTGGTCGAGACCGCCCGGTTGTGGCGCTCGCTCGGCCACCACGACCGCGCCGGCCGGTTCCACATCGACGGGGTGACCGGCCCCGACGAGTACACCGCCGTCAAGAACGACAACGTCTACACCAACCTGATGGCACAACGGAACCTGCTCACCGCCGCCGACTGCGCGATGCGCTACCGCGACCAGGCGCTCGACCTCGGCGTCACCGAGGAGGAGGCGGCCGCCTGGCGGGACGCCGCGCAGGACATGCACGTCCCGTACGACTCGGAGATCGACGTGCACGAGCAGGTGGAGGGCTTCACCCGGTTGCAGGAGTGGGACTTCGAGCACACGCCGCCGGAGAAGTACCCGCTGCTGCTGCACTACCCGTACTTCGACCTGTACCGCAAGCAGGTGGTGAAGCAGGCCGACCTGGTGCTCGCCATGCACTGGCGCGGCGACGCGTTCAGCGCCGCCGAGAAGCTGCGCAACTTCACCTACTACGAGCGGCGCACCGTCCGCGACTCGTCGCTGAGCGCCTGCACCCAGGCGGTGCTCGCGGCCGAGGTGGGCTTCCCCGAACTGGCCCACCGCTATCTGCGCGAGGCCGCGCTGATGGACCTGCACGACCTCAACGAGAACACCCGCGACGGCGTGCACATGGCGTCGCTGGCCGGCGCCTGGATCGCGCTCGTCGCCGGCTTCGGCGGCCTGCGCGACCACGACGGGACGCTCTCCTTCGCGCCCCGGCTCTCCAGCCGGCTCAGCCGCCTGGAGTTCTCGTTGCAGTGGCGGTCGATGCGGCTGCGGGTCGACGTCCGGCCGCACCAGACGACATACTCGCTGCGCAACGGCGGGCCGGACACGGTGCTGGAGCTGCTGCACCACGGCGAGCCGGTGCGGGTCACCTGCGCCCGGCCGGTGACCGTGCCGGTGCCGCAGGCGCACGCGCCCGGGTCGCAGCCGGAGCAGCCGCCGGGCCGGGCACCGCTGATGCACCTGCCGGAGCACGCCGGCTGAGGTCGCGCGGCCCCGCCCCGGCGGGCGGGACCGCGCTGTCCGCGTACCTCAGAACTGGCGTCCGTTGGACGGACGCCCGCCGGCGTCGCGCGGCGCCACCGCCCGCGGGTCCTCGGGGGTACGCGCCGACGCGGCGCGGTCGGCCCAGTCCGGCGAGCGTTCCAACTCCTGTTCACGCCGTTTCTGGTCGGTGGGTTCCTGCTCCCGCGTCCTGTCCTTCTTCGCCATGGGAGATCCTCGCGATCGGTCGGGTTCCGTGGTCACCCCGCGCCTTCCCGCCCGGCGTGGCCTCAACCGTCCAGGTGACCGGCGAAGCTCTGCCGCAGGTGGTTCTTGGGCCGGGACCCGACGATCGAGCCGACCACCTCGCCGCCCTTGAACACGAGCAGCGTCGGCGCGGACATCACCTGGTAGGCCCGGGTGGTCGCCGGGTTCTCGTCGGTGTTCAGCGCGACGAAGCGCAGGGCGTCGCCGAACTCCTCGGCCAGCTCGGTGAGGTGTTTCGACACCACCCGGCACGGCGGGCACCACTCGGCCCAGAAGTCGACCACGACCGGCCGGTCGGCGGCCAGCACCTCGGCCGTGAAGGTGGCGTCGGTGACCGGGCTCAGTCGGCCGGTCCGCGTGTCCTGAGGCATGTTTCCTCCCGATGGGCGATCGCGTGGGCGAGCTGATCGTGCAGGCGGCGGCGGACCGCGCCGAGCCGGTCCAGGTAGTCGTCCACCTCGGCGAGCTTGCGGCGCAGCACCGCCACCGAGTCGGGGCAGACGTCGCCGGAGTCGTGCCCGGCGCGCAGGCAGGCGACGAACGGGCGGATGTCGTCCAGCCCGAAACCGATCGCCAGCAGCGAGCGGATCTCGTGCACGACGCGCAGCTCCGCCTCGTCGTAGACCCGGTAGCCGTTGGCGGCCCGGGCCGGCCGGACCAGCCCGTGGGCCTCGTAGTAGCGCAGCGTGCGGGTGCTCGTGCCGGCCCGCTGCGCCAACTCCCCGATCCGCATCCGCGCCCCCGTCTCTCCGCCGCCGACGCTAGACCTTGCCGCCGACGTCAACGCAACCCCGCCGCACCCCGCGCCCGGCGCCCGGCGCCCGTCCACGTCCGCTGCGTCGATCATGAGGTTGGCGGGGCGGAGAGCGTTCTCCCGGCGGTCTAACTTCATGATCGCCGGGGTGGGGGGTATGCGGGGTGTGGAGGTGAGGGGCTGTGCGTGAGGTTTCGGTGCCGGTGGTGGAGGGTGGGCTGGTCGGGGACGTGGTGGTGCCCTCGGGGGCGGTCGGGGTGGTGTTGTTCGCGCACGGCAGCGGCAGCTCGCGGCACAGCCCGCGCAACATGGCCGTGGCGCGGGCGCTCACCGCGCGTGGGCTGGGCACCATGCTGGTCGACCTGCTGACCGTCGACGAGGAGGCGCGCGACGAGGTGACCGCCGAGCTTCGCTTCGACATCGGGATGTTGGCCGAGCGGCTGGCCGGCATCGTCGACTGGATGGGCGCCGACCCGGAGCTGGGCCGGTTGCCGATCGGGCTCTTCGGCGCCAGCACCGGCGCGGCCGCCGCCCTGGTCGCCGCTGCGGCCCGGCCGGAGCGGGTGGGCGCGGTGGTCTCCCGGGGCGGGCGTCCGGACCTGGCCGGCAGCTCACTGACGGCGGTACGCGCACCGACGCTGCTGCTGGTCGGCGGGCTGGACGAGCAGGTGATCACGCTCAACGAGCAGGCCCGGGACGAGCTGGGCGAGGTGGCGGAGCTGCGGATCGTGCCGGGTGCCACCCACCTCTTCGAGGAGCCCGGCACGCTGGAGCAGGTGGCCGACCAGGCCGGCGCCTGGTTCGTCGCCCACCTGCGCCAGCCCCACCCGGCCTGAGCCGTCGACCGCGCACCGGTCAGCCGACCACGGGCCGGTCAGCCTCGCGTCGGCGCGTCAGCCTCGCGTCGGCGGGTCAGCCTCGCGTCGGCGGGTCAGCCGGTGGCGTCGGCGGGGCGTGCCGCTTCGGCGGGCCGGTGACGCTGCACGGTGTCCAGCACCCGCCAGAGCACCGCGGCGATCGGCACCGAGACGAACGCGCCGGCCACCCCGGCGACAAGCGTGCCGGCGGTGACCACCACCAGGATGACCGCCGGATGCAGCTGCACCTGGCGGCGCATCACGAGCGGCTCCAGCAGGTTGCCCTCGATCTGCTGCACGGCGATCACCGCGGCCAGCGTGAGCAGGGCGGTGGTGGGGCCGTTCGCGGCCAGCGCGACGAGCACCGCCACCGCGCCGGCGACCGTGGCGCCGATGATCGGCACGAACCCGCCGAGAAACGTGATCAGGGCGAGCGGCAGAGCCAGCGGGACGCGCAGCACGACAAGCGCCAACCCGATGCCGATGGCGTCGATCGCCGCGATGATCATCGTGCCCCGGCTGTACGCGCCGAGCGTCCGCCAACCCGCCCGGCCCGCCGCGGCGGTCACCTCACGGCGCGGCCCGGCCAGCCGCCGCAGCACCCAGTGCCACATCGACCGGCCGTCCTTGAGCAGGAAGAAGAGCAGCACCAGGCCGAGCAGGAGCGCGCCGGCCACCTCCGCGGCCTTGCGGGCGCCGGCCACCGGATCGGGCGCGCCGGCGCTGACGCCCTGGCGGATCTGCTCGACCAGCTTGTCGAGCTGCTGGTCGGTGACCGGCAGGGTGGAGGTGACGAACTCGCGACTGCGTTGCAGGCCCTCGTCGAGCTGCTGGCTCAGCTCGCCGAACTGGCTCGCGGTGAGGTTCCAGACCAGCACCCCGGCGCCGACCAGGACACCGAGCAGCAGCAGGACGGTGAGCAGCGCGGCGAGCGCGGCGGGCACCCGCAGCCGGCGCAACCGCACCAGCACCGGGTCGAGCAGCGCGGCGAGGAAGAGCGTGCCGGCCAGCGCCACGGCCAGCGGGGCCAGCAGCACCGCCACCTGCCCGAGCAGCCACAGCCCGGCGGCCACCACCAGCAGGCACGCGCTCCAGGTCACCGCCGTCCGCACCGGCCAGGGCAGCCCCGCCCAGGTCTGCCGGGGCCCGGGGTGCGCCACCGCACCGGCCGATGCCTGCGACAGCCCGGCATCAGGCCGCGCCGCACCGGGGTGAGCCGCGCTGTACCGCGCCTCGCCCGGCCGTGCCTCGGCGGCCCGCGCATCGTGCGGGCGCGCGTCGGCGGCCCGCACGTCATCCGGGCGGGCCTCGGCGGCCCGTGCGTCGTCCGGGCGCGCATTGGCGGCCCGTGCGTCGTCCGGCCGGGCCGGATCGCGCCGGGCCGGGTCGTCTCGGGCCGGGTCGGGCCTGCCAGCGTCCACGTCGCCTCCTCGATCGAGGCCGTTGGTACCCGACGCGGGTGAATCCGACACCCGGGCCGTCATCGCCCGCCCGGTGTTTGCGCCCCCGGCCCTAGGGAAGGCTTTCAACGTACCGAAAGGAGATGCGACATGAGTGACTTCATGGACAAGGCCAAGGACTTCGCCGACAAGCACGACGAGCAGGTCGACAAGGGCATCGACAGGGCCGGTGACATGGCCGACCAGCGCACCGGCGGCAAGTACGACCAGCAGATCGACAAGGGCGTCGACATGGCGCAGCAGCGCACCGGTGAGGGCGACACCGCACGCTGACCACCCCTTCGGATCCCGGGCCGCCCGCGCGGTGGCCCGGGATTCGTGCCGTCCGACGCCACGCGTACCCCCGGCTCGTGACACGCGACGGCGGCCACGCCCCCGCCGGGGAGCGTGGCCGCCGCGGCGGTCGGGCTCAGGACTTCTCGCGAAGCTCCTCCATCGTGGTGGGACGGCCGGAGAGCGCGTCGCGCATCCGGTCCACCAGGCGGGTGCCGGGAGCCGGCATCCGGTTCACCGGCGGTCGGTCCGGAGCGGCCGGTTCGGCGCGCCGTCTTCTTGGCCGCCTCCACCTTGCCGGCCAGCTCGACCAGGTCCTCCCGGGCGCAGGCCGCGCGGAGGCGGGGAACAGGTCCGACTCCTCGTCCTGTGGCGGATCCGCCTCCTCGGCGATGGCGTGCCGCACCAGCTCGGCGATCACCACGTCGGCGAGGCTGCCGGCGGTGCTCGGGCGTGCCCTGCCGGCACCGAACCATGCGGGCCGGCCTCCGTGGCGGAGGCCGGCCCGTCCAGTTCGGTGGGTCAGGAGCTGTAACCGCGCCCGGCGATCCAGTTGGCCAGCTCGGTCACGCTCATCCAGTACGTCGGCTCGTCCGGCCGGGCCGGGTCCGCGATCAGCACCGTGTTCCCGTCGTCCTGGTAGCGCACCACGGTCAGGTAGTGGCCGGGGTAGTAGTGCTCCACCCCGTCGACGTCCCGGGCGCCGCCCAGGATGTTCGCCACCACCGGCCGGTCGGCGTCCACCGCGGCGCGGACGTCCGCCCGCAGCCGCTCGACCTGCCCGGGGGTGGCCACGTCGTCACGGATCTCGGTGGTCTTGTACTTGCCGCCGGTGTACTCGTTCAGCACCCGGGTGACGTCGATCGCCGAGTCGGTGCCGCTCTCGGTGGTGCCCAGTTTGGCGGCCAACTCGTCCTGGCTGACGTCCTTGCCCTCGGCCGAGAGCGCGATCCGGGCCGAGGCCGGCCCGCAGTAGAAGAAGTTCGGCTGCGCCTGGTACTCGTAGTCGGCGCTGCGGTCGCCCTTGCCCTTGACCGGGGTCGGGGCGGCGTGGGCGGCCGCGGTCGGGCCGGCGACGGCGCTGCCGGCAGCGGCCAGGCCGGCGACGGAGAGCAGGCACCTACGGACGATCGGGTTCATGCGGGGCTCCATTCGGGGGTCGACGCTCCGTGGGGAGACGCGGCACCTTCAGTGGCGCTCGGCGTACGCCAGAGTGCAACCGCCCTGGTGGTGGCCCCATTCCGGCGGTGAGCGGCGCCACCGACGAACCGGACGGACGCCTCAGTCGGGCAGGCTTCCCAACAGACGGGTCACCGTGATCTCCAGGACCACCCGCTCCGGATTCGGGCGCGGCGGGCGATAGCGGGCCGCGTACCGCCGCTCGGCCTCCGCCACCGACTCCGGGTCACGACGCACCACCGCCCGGCCCTCCACGGTCAGCCACCAGCGGCCGTCGACCTGACACACCGCCACCGGCGTGCCCGCCGCCCCGGCTGCCGCCACGTGCCGGGCCTTGGCCGACCCACCCGACGTGATCACGCGGGCCAGCCCGGTCTCCGGGTCGAAGGTCACCCCGACCGGTACGACGTGCGGGGTGCCGTCGGCGCGCAACGTGGTCAGCGTGGCGAGGTGCCGATCGGCGAAGAAGCGGGCGACACGCCCGTCGTGCGGGTCCAACCGGTGATCCCCGGACATGCCGTCTCCTCGCTCGCTGCCTGACCGTCGAGCTGATGATCGGTCATCGACGCGACGCGCCACCCGGCGGGGCGGCGGGCAGCGACGGGGTCGGAGCCTCCCGGGTGAGGCGTTGCGCCGCCCGGTGCTTGGCGGCCAGCCGACCCAGATAGAACAGCGCGCCGGCCAGCACGCCCATGTCGTCCAGGTAGATCGGGTCGGGCAGCAGGTCCACCGGCAGGATTGTGTAGATCAGCGCGCCGTAGAACGCGACCTTGCCGCCGGCGCCGAGCGCCCCGAGCATGCGGCGGGTGCGGACCACCCGGATCGCGAGCAGCACCGCCCCGACCAGCGTCGCCACGGCGACGACGGCGGCAAGGCCGACAAGCAACCAGGATTCACGGGACACGTCATCACGCTAGCCCAGCCGGGCCATCGCCGCCCGACGATCAGTAGGCCGCCACGGCGGCCCGGCCCCGGGCCACCGGCGCCAGCTCACGGGTGACCTCGGCGGCCGGCAGCTCCCGGGTGGTCTCCGGGCCGGCGAAGCCCACGATGGCGAGCGCCGCCTGCGGCTCGGCCACCGGGTGCAGCGCCGCGAACGCCTCCTCGCGCAGGCTCCGCGCCGCGGCCGAGGCGGTCTCGGCGGCCCGCCAGGCGGCCTGTTCCCGCTCCGCGGCGGCGTGGTGCCGGGCGCGGAGATTGTCCCGCACCAGCCGACGCAGCAGCAGTTCCTGCTCCACCGGGTGCCGGCTCGGGTCCCAGCCGCGCCCACCGAGGATGTCGCTGAGCTGCTGCACGGTGATCTCCTTGCGCCACTGGGCGTCCAGCGCCGCCCGGTGCAGCCAGCGCTCCCGGTCCGCGTACTCGGCCGGGGTCCGGGCGGTCCGGGGCAGCGGCAGCGCCGCGGCGGCGGCCAGCCGCCGGACGTCCTCCTCCGCCGCCTGGTAGACCAGCCAGCTCTCCTCGGCCTCGTCCTGGGCGGTCGACCAGTCGGCGCGGCTCCGCTCGGCGCTCACCGCCGCGCGGGACGCGGCCACCGAGACCTCGTCGGCGTAGCGGCTGCGTTCCCGGGCCCGCTCGCGGGACTGTTCGGCCAGATCGATGCTGCTCGGTCGCGCGGCCTCGCTGATCCGATCGCCGAACACCGAGCGGAACCGGGTCGGGCGGACGACAAGCGCGGCGACCACTACCGCCGCGAGGGCGAGCAGGGCCAGCCAGATCACGGCGGCGGCGGGGACGTCCGGCAGGACGGTGGAGAAGACGGTCTGCATCTGCGGCACCTCACGGTGGAACGTTTGTCGATCGAGGATTCGGCCCGGTTGGCGGGCGGTGTGCGCGACGGGGCGCGACGGGATGCGCGGCGGGCGGCGACGGCGGGGTCGCGCCGGGGCGTACCGGAAGGGTGGCCCGTCAGGCGCGCGGCGGCCCGCGGCGGGCGATGGCCGCCCGGAGCGGATCGGCGGCGGCGACCTCGACGCCGGGAACCGGCTCGGCGGCGCCGGCATCGGTGCGGGCGGGGACGGTCGGCCCGGTGGTGACCGACCCGGCGGTGTGGGTGGCGGGCGTCGTCGACGGTGCGACGACCGTTGCCCGCGTGGTGAAGACCGGCCGGAGCGGCGCGGCGTCGACACCGTCGGAGGCCGTCGTCGTGGCCGCCCTGCCGACGTCGACCGCCGCGACCGTGGCGCGCGTCGTCGTCGTGGCGGCGTCGGCGGGTGCGGCCGCCATGCCCTGCAACCCGGCGATCAACGCCAGCGTGGTCACGGCGGTGCGGGCGATCCGGCGCAGCATCGCCGTCCAGGTGGACGAGGCGAACGCTACGGGCAGCACCACATCAACCTATCGGTCAACGCCCGATCGCGCAGCTCGACGATCTTGCCGGTTGCGTGAGCCGTCCCACGGAACGCTGTGGACGGACCAGTTCTTCGCTTCCCGGGGCGCCGACGGATGCATCGACGAGGATGAGATTGGTGATAGTTTCCGGCCGGCCCGCTCGGGCACACTGCGGCGATCGCCCCCCCGACCGCGAGGAGAAGCCAATGGGAGCACGCCGGGCCATGAGCGCACTGGTCGCCGCGCTGACCGCCGCCACCGTCCTGGGCGCCGCCGCGCCGGCCGGCGCCGCGACCACCACGGTCGACACCGGGCCGCTTCGCCCGGTCGCCGACGTCGACGTCGATCGGTACGCCGGAGACTGGTACCAGGTCGCGGCGATCCCCCAGTGGTTCGAGATCCAGTGCTTCAAGAACGTCAAGGCCCGCTACGACGTCCAGGCCGACGGCACCGTCGGCGTGCGGAACACCTGCCGGACGATCGTCGGCACCACGAGCACCGTGAACGGGCGGGCCCGGAGCGAGAACCCGCCCGCCGACTCGGCGCTGACCGTCTCCTTCGTCAACCTCGGCGGCCGGTGGATCTACCTGGGAGGCCCGAACTACGTGGTGATCGGGCTGGACCCCGACTACCGCTGGGCTGTCGTCGGCGACCCGGACCGCAGCAGCGGCTTCGTGCTGTCCCGCCGGCCGGCGCTGGACGCGGCGCAGCTCGCCGACGTGAAGGCGACGCTCACCGAGAACGGCTACGACCTCTGCGACTTCCGCACCACCCGGCAGGACGGCGGCGCCAGGGCCGGCGCGTTCTGCTGACCGCCCCCGGCGACGACAACGGCGCGGCACCCGACATGGGTGCCGCGCCGTCGACGTCGAACCGGGTCAGTTGCCGCCGAGCACCGGCGGTGGCACCGCCCCGCCGTCGCCCCAGACCATCTCGTCCTCGGTGAGCCAGGTCAGCCGGCCCTCCGACTCGTCGTCGTCGGAGGTGCCACGCCCGCCTAGCACGCCGTTGCGGCCGGCCATCGCGGAACGCCCGGACGCGCCGGTGCGGCCGGACGACTTGCTCTCCGTCTCGACGGTCAGGCCGCGGCCCGAGGTGAGCCGCCCGGTGCCGGCCGCCGCCCGGTTCTCCGCGCCGGGCACGCCGCCCAGGCGGGCCGAGGACGCCGCGTTGGGGCCGGTGCCGGCGAGCGAGCCGGTGCTGAGCACACCGGGGCCGCCGAAGAGCCCGCCGCCACCACCGCCGGCCGTCGCGGTCGGCGGGTTGCCGGCGCCGGGGCCGAAGCCCGGGCCGCCACCGATCGTCGGACCGGCCGTGGCGCCGGTCAGCGGACCGGCCCCGGCCAGCGAGGTGCCGCTCGGGTCGACCGTGCCGCCGGTGGTGACCGAGCCGGGGGCGCCCGCGCCGGTCTGGCTGCCCGGGTTGCCGCCGCCCGGGCCGCCGTCACCCGGCGTGCCGCTGGTCGGGGCCGTGTGGTGCACGCCCGACGTGGTCGCGGTGCCGCTCGCGCCGGGACCGAAGCTGCCCAGGGTCGGGCCGGACGACGGCGTCTTGACCGACGGGCCGTCGTGCAGCGTCGGGCCGCTGCGGTCGTTGTGGCCGGGGAGGGGTTCGGGGGGTCGCTCCGGCACCACGATCCGGCCGTACGCCGAGAAGTCGTAACCCTCGGCGAGCTTCGCCACCACCTGCACCATCCGCTGGTGTGCCTTCTCCTGCTCGGCCTCGTCCTGCTGGTGGCCGATGATGCCGCCGATCACCGCGCCCGGCGCGCCGCCGAGCAGGAAACCCTTGCCGGCGCCGCCGAGCATCTTGTCGTTGTCGTCGGTCTTCTCCGGGCTCTCCGCCGTGGTCTGGGCGGAACGCAGGTCGCCGGCCATCATGTCGAGCGCCTGCCGGATGCCGGTCATGCCCTCGGCCAGATTGCCGGAGTAGTCGGAGACCATGGTGAGCCGGCGCTGGAACTCGCGCGCGGCGTCGCCGGACCAGGTCTTCGTCAACCCGTCCAGGTCGGCGGCGAGGTCACGGGTGAGGTCGTCGAGCGTGCCCTTGAGCGACGTCCACTGGGCGCTCAGCCCTTCGATCTGCGTCGGGTCGCCGGCGTTGACGCCCTGGTAGAGCTCCTCGTGGCTGACGTGCTGGTAGCGCTGGGTGTATTCAGACACGAGGATCCTCCTTCGGCTGCTTCATCGCCTCGTTCAGCCCGGAGAGCGCGGCCGCGATGTCGGCCGCCGCGGCGGCGTTGCGGGCCTCGGCGGTCTTGTAGTTCGTCATGATCGTCGCGGTCGCCTCGCGTGCGGCCAGGATCGCCCGGCGCAGCCGGTCGACGTGGTCGACGTAGCTCTGGTGGATCTCGGAGTAGCGACGCGAGTTGTCGGTCGCGTCGGTGAACGTGCCGAGCGCGGGCGGCCGGCACTGCATCTCGGTGTTGAGCTTGCGCAGCACCGACTCCGCCTCGTGCAGACGCCGCTCAAGCCGCAGGTGGAAGTCCTCCAAGGACAGTATGTCCACTGTCGTGCGCCCGGTCATGCTGTATCCCCGTTGTCGTCGTCGCGAGCCGTTGGAGCCACGCTCAGGTTAGTCGAATCGCGCCAGCCCGGGCGACCCGTGACCGCAGTGCTCCACTTCGGACGTACTGCCGGTGGGTCAACCACCCTGGACCTGGGCCGCCTCGCCACCGGCCGAGGGTGAGGCGGCGCCCTCCGGCACCGATCCGGCATCGAAGTATGTCAGCGCGCCCGCACGGTCCAGGGTCGGCCCGGTCGGCACCAGCGCCAGCAGCGACGCGGGCACCGCCACCGGCGGCACGTCGCCGTAGCCGAGTGCGCTCCGTGCGTCGCCGCCATCGGCGCCGAGCGGGTAGCGGATCCCCTGAGCGGTGATCAGGTAGACCGTGGAGCCGGCCGCCGGCTTGCCGCTCTCGCCGGCCGTGGCCTGCACCAACACGCCCTTGCCGCCGGGCAGCAGCACGCTCTCGGCGGTGCGGACCGCGTCCCGGCCGCCCTGCCGGGCCGGCACCGCCGTCGACGCGGTCAGCTCCGCCGGCGGGGAGTCGAAGACCTCCAGCGTGGTGGTCGGCGGCTGACCGGCCGGACCGGCCCGGTAGGTGGCGCACAGGACGGTGCGACCGGGACGCACCTCGTGCAGCGTGGGCATCCGGGCCGGCAGCCCCTCCGGCTCCAGCCGCTGGTCGGTGTAGAGCCGCCCGGCCTCGTCGGGGGTGATCTGGGTCACCCCGCCACCGCCGCCCTGGAGCAGCAGCGCGGTCACCTCGCGCACCGTCGCCAGCCCCTGCCGGGTGAGTACGTAGTACTGGCCGGCGGCCTGGTAGACCTGCCCGATCCGGGCCGGCCGGTCGGCCACGGTGAGCCCGCTCGGGCGGCCGTCGGAGTCGATCGTGGGCTTGCGCAGCACCGGGCCCACCGGCACCGCGTTCAGCAGCTGCTGCCCGACGGTGAGGTTGGTCGCGCCGGCCATCTTCAAGGCGACCAGCGCCTGCTCGTCGCCGGCCACGCGCAGCCGGGCGCCGCCGGTGAGCAGGTAACGCGCGTCGCTCGTGCGGACCAGCACGGCCTGGTCGGTGAGCCGCGTGCCGCCGGGCAGCGACCGGTCGATCAGCAGCCGGGTGGTGGAGCGTTGCGGGTCGTTCGGATCCGGCACGTCGCAGACCGACCAGGGAAGCCCCACCAGCGACTTGCGGTCCGGCAGGTCGTCCGGCGCGCCCACGATGCCGACCATCCGGCCGCGCGGCCGGTCCTTGATCGACGCCTGCGACATGGTGCGCACCTCGGACGAGGCGTCGTTGACCACCAGCCGGGCCGAGGCGTAGTTGAGCGTCGGGTGCAGCACCTGGTCGTCGCCGAAGTAGTAGGTGGCGCCGGTCTCCCGCTCGATCACCACCGTGTTCGCCGCGAGCGGCGCGGAGTTGCTGGTGAGCTGCCCGTACGCGCCCACGCCGCCGAGCACCACGGCCGCCGCGATGACGCTGCCGAACACCGCCATGCCGAGGCGGCGCATCGGCAGGTCGTTGGTCTCCGGGTCGCCGGCGAGCAACGCGGAGACGATGCGGCGGGTGACGAAGCGGTACGCCTGCACCTGATCGCGGCGGGTCCGCATGACTAACCTCCGGCAGGGGTGGGTCCGCGACGATCAGGTCCGAACAGCGTCGCGGGCTTCCCTACGATAAGGGGCCGTCGGGGGTGCGCCGGACCCCGTCCGCCACCCGACCACGTACCCCGCCGGCGGATGCCCAGGATGTCCAGAAGGGACGCTCACCGATGACGCAGCTCCAGGCGCCACCCGGTCGTACGGCCACCGCCCCCGCCGCGACGCCGGCGGACCGGCCGGTCACCCCGGCCGACAAGCGGCGGCGGGGCCGGCTCGGCCCGGTCGTCGTCGGTCAGCTCGTCGTGGTCGAGTGCGCGGCGCTCGCCGTCTGGTTCGCCACCGCCGGCCCGGTCTGGCTGCTCGCCACCGTCGCGGGGCTGGCGCTGCTGGCCGTGGTGGCCGCGTTCGCCCGGCGGGGCGGCCGCTGGTGGTACGAGGACCTGATGCTCCGCCGCCGGCTGCGCCGCCGCCGCGAGCGGGCCCGGGGCGCGCTGCCCGGCGGCGACCCCCGGCTGGCCGCGCTCGCCCCCGAGCTGACCGTGGTGGAGCTGACCGAACGCGGCACCCGGCTCGGCATCGGTCAGGACGACCGGGGCTGGTTCGCCGCGGTGGCGCTGACCGGCCGGCCCGGCGCGCCCGCCGGGCCGATCGAGGCGGCGACCGTGGACCGGGCCCTCGCGGTGCTCGCCGACTTCGCCGGCCCGGTCACCCAGACCCAGGTCGTCTCGCACACCCTGGTCTGGTATCCCGCGCCGGGCGCACCGCCCGCGGCGCACCGGACGGTGTGGGTGGCGCTGCGCCTGTCGGTGAGCGACGCCCGGTCCGAGACGGTGAGTCGCGGCGGCGGGCTGCACGGCGTGCACCGGACGGTGGCGGCCGGGGTGGGCCGGCTCGGCAAGGCGCTCAACGCCGCCGGGCTCGGCCACCGGGTGCTCGGCCGCGACGAGCTGCACGCGGCGGTGGTCTCCGGCGCCGGGCTCGACCTGGCCCCGGAGTCCCCGGTCGAGTCCTGGACCAGCCTGCGCGGGGGCGGCTGGACCCAGCGGTGCCTGGCGCTGCGGGTCCGTCCCAACGGCTCGCTGGGTGCGCTGGTGGACGCCGTCACCTCGACCTCCGCGCCCTCGCACACGGTCGCCGCCGTGGTGCTCCCCGGCGGCCGGCGGGTCCCGCCGCTGCTGCGGGTCGCGGCCATGGACGGGCACGCCGAGGCGCTGGTGAAGGTGGTCCGCGAGATGGCCCGGCGGGTCGGGGTGCCGGCCCGCCCGCTGGACGGCCAGCACGGCCCCGGCGTCTACGCCACCGCGCCGGTCGGCACCGCGATGGGCACCGTCACGGTCGAAGGTTGACGATCCAGCCGTACATGCCGCAGACCCAGACGGCGAGCGGCACCAGCGCGATGATCAGCAGGATCTCGACGATGTCCAGGGTGCGGCCCCAGACCGGGGAGATCCGCTTGCCGGCCACGGTCAGCCCGTAGACCAGGCTGATCACCGCCAGCACGGCCAGGCCGCCGAGGATCAGCCCCAGCCGGACCGCCAGCGACCCGGCGTCGAAGACCGCCGCGGCGGCCAGCCCGAGGCCGAGGCTGCCGGCGAGCAGCACCGGGACACGCTGGCCCCGGCCGAGGAACGGGCGGGCCCGCAGCAGCGACAGCAGTGCCAGCACCAGGCAGAGCAGGATCGCCGGCAGCCGGCCGTCGGCGGCGAGCACCACCTCGCCGCCGAGCACCAGCAGCGAGACGGTCCACAGCAGACCGGTCAGGAACGCGTCGGCGCGCTCGCTGTTGCGCAGCACCGACGGCCCGTCCACCGACTCGGTGTCGGTCTTCAGGTCCTCCGGGCCGGTCGGGATCGACGGTACCGGCAGCCGGGCGAGCCGGTAGGCGAGCATCGGCAGCGCCGGCAACGCGCCGAACGCCACCGCGGACACCACCGCCGCCGACGCGGCCGCGTCGATGCCGAACGCCAGGCTGAGCACCGCGCCGAGACCGACCGCCGCGCCCACGCCGACGGCGCCGAGGAACAGCGGCAGCCGGTCCCCGACGGCGAGCGCGGCGATCGCGGCGAAGAGCACCACCGCGGTGCCGGCGAGCAGCACGTGCGGGCTGGCCAGCTCGCCGAGCGGCCGGTCCCCGGCGAGCACCAGCAGGCCGCCGACCGCCGCGTAGCCCACCCCGACCAGGGCCAGCACCGCGCCGGTGCGGCTGTCGCCGGCCGCCCGGGACAGCACCGCGGCGCCGACCAGCAGGGCGATCGCGACCACCAGGGCGGCCACCGCGCCGGGCAGGTGCGGCGGCCCGGCGAACAGCGCTGCGACCGCGCCGGCGGCCAGCGCCGACGCGGCGAGAAGCACCGCGTACGCCCGGGTGGTGCCCACCTGCCAGGCTCCGGGCCGCTGGGTGGTGGAGGTGGCGACGGCGTCCACCACGTCGTCGAAGACGATCTCGGGTGCGGTGGCGGCCCGGGGGTTGAAGTAGAGCACCTCGCCGTCGCGGACGCCGAGCTGCGCGGCGGTGCGCCCGCCGTCGAGCGGCTGCCCGCCGAGCCGGGACAGGCTCCAGCCGCCGTGCCGCACGCCCTCGTCGGCGAGATCCTCGCCGGCGTAGCGCAGCAGCGTGGGCAGCAGGTCGGCCAGCGGCACGTCGGACGGCAACGCCAGATCCATCCTGGTGCGCGGCGCCACGATGGTGATCCGGCTCAGCCCGCCGGTCGCCGTCTTCGTCGCCACAGTGGCCTCCTCGCGCTCGCCTACGATCCACCCGGCCGTCGACGTCGCCCCCACGGGTCCACGACGCCTCCGGGAGATTACCTACGATGGCGGTCGCACAGGTTGCCCACCCGACGCTCGCCGGCGGTGGCAGCCCTTCTGGGGGAGGGGAGAGCCGTGAGTACGGTGGTGTTCCGCCGACTTCCGCGTCAACCGGGGCCGGCGCTGCCACGCGGCGAGGTGCTGCTGGAGTCCCCGCCCGAGCTGCCGGAGCCGCAGGCCAAGGGCATGGGTCAGGTGTTGATGATCCTGCCGATGCTCTGCGGCGTCGGCGCGATGGCCTTCCTCTACGCCGGTCGTGGCGGCGGCATGATGACCTATGTGGCCGGTGGCCTGTTCGGCGTGTCGATGCTGGGCATGGCGCTCGGCACGCTCGGCAACGGCGGCAACGACAAGGCCGAGTTGAACGCCCAGCGCCGCGACTACATGCGCTACCTGGCGCAGATGCGCAAGCGCACCCGGCGGGCGGCCGAGCAGCAGCGCGCGGCGATGACCTGGCGGCACCCGGAGCCGGACGCGCTCTGGTCGATCGCCGCCTCGCGCCGGCTGTGGGAGCGGCGGATCACCGAGGACGACTTCGGCGAGGTGCGGATCGCGCTCGGCCCGCAGCGGCTGGCGGTGGAGATCGTGCCGCCGGAGACCAAGCCGGTGGAGGACCTGGAGCCGATGAGCGCGATCGCGCTGCGCCGGTTCGTCCGCGCCCACTCCAGCGTGCCGGACCTGCCCACCGCGCTGTCGCTGCGCGCGTTCAGCCGGATCGCGCTGCGCGGTGACCGGGAGGCGGTGCTCGACCTGGCCCGGGCCGCGGTGGGCCAGCTGGTCACGTTCCACGCGCCGGAGGACCTGCTGGTGGTCGTGGTGGCCGCGCCGGACCGGCAGCCGGCCTGGGACTGGGTCAAGTGGCTGCCGCACGCCCAGCACCCGGGGCGGACGGACGCGGCCGGCGCGCGCCGGATGGTCTTCGCCGGCCTCAGCGAGGCGGAGTCGGCGCTCGGCAACGAGCTGGGCGGCCGGCCCCGGTTCGCGCCCGAGGCGAAGCCGCTCACCACCGCGGCGCACGTGGTGGTGGTGCTCGACGGCGGCGAGGTCTCGGCGACCTGCGCGCTGACCGGGCCGGGGCTGCTCGGCACGACCGTGGTGGACCTGTCCGGCGCGGTGCCGCGCGACGCCGGCCGCTGGCTGCTCTGCCTGGACGCCGGTGACGGCAGCGGGCTCGACCTGGTGCGGGGCGCCACCTCGTCCCGGCTGGGCCGGCCGGACCGGCTGACCCTGACGGCGGCCGAGGGGCTGGCCCGGCAGATCGCCCCGTTCCGGCTCTCCCAGCAGCAGGGCGCCAGCACCGACGAGCCGCTGGCCCGCAGCATGGAACTGCCCGACCTGCTCGGTGTCGGCGACGCGGCCACCGTGGACACCCGGCAGACGTGGCGTCCGCGCAGCCAGCGTGACCGGCTGCGGATCCCGCTCGGCCTGGGGCCGGACGGCAACGTGGTCGAGCTGGACTTCAAGGAGTCCGCGCACGAGGGCATGGGCCCGCACGGCCTGGTCATCGGCGCCACCGGTTCCGGCAAGAGCGAGCTGCTGCGGACGGTGGTCGGCGCGCTGGCCGTGACGCACTCCTCGGAGGAACTCAACTTCGTCCTGGTCGACTTCAAGGGCGGCGCCACCTTCGCCTCGCTGGACGCGCTGCCGCACACCAGCGCGGTGATCACCAACCTGTCCGACGAGCTGCCGCTGGTCGACCGGATGCGCGACGCGCTGGCCGGCGAGATGAACCGCCGGCAGGAGGTGCTGCGGGCGGCCGGCAACTACGTCTCCCGCTACGACTACGAGAAGGCGCGGGCGGCCGGCGAGCCGCTGGACCCGATGCCCAGCCTGCTCATCATCTGCGACGAGTTCTCCGAGCTGCTGGCCGCCAAGCCGGACTTCATCGACCTGTTCGTGATGATCGGCCGGCTCGGCCGTTCGCTCGGCGTGCACCTGCTGCTCGCCTCCCAACGGCTGGAGGAGGGCAAGCTGCGTGGGCTGGACACCCACCTGTCCTACCGGATCGGCCTGCGTACCTTCTCGGCGGTGGAGAGCCGGATCGTGCTCGGCGTGCCGGACGCGTACGAGCTGCCGAGCGCGCCGGGGCACGGCTACCTGAAGACCGACACGGCCACCATGCTGCGGTTCCGTGCCGCCTACGTCTCCGGCCCGTACCGGGCGCCGGGGCAGGTGCAGCGCTCGACCCGGGCGCAGGTGCAGCGCCGGATCGTGCCGTACGGCATCGACTACGTGCCGGCGCCGGCGCTGCCCACCCCGGCCGAGACCACGCCGGAGCCGGACCAGGCCGGCGACGGCAAGGCGTCGTCCATGCTGGACGTGCTGATCGCGCAGCTCAAGGGCCGTGGCCGGCCCGCGCACCAGGTGTGGCTGCCGCCGCTGGCCGAGCCGTCCGGGCTGGCCGAGCTGCTGCCGCCGCTGAGCGTGCACCCGACGTTCGGCCTGACCACCGCCGACTGGCCGGGTCGCGGCCGGCTGGCCGTGCCGGTGGGCATCGTGGACCGGCCGTACGAGCAGCGCCGGGATCCGATGATGGTGGACCTGGCCGGCGCCGGCGGCAACGTGGTGATCGTGGGCGCCTCGCTGAGCGGCAAGAGCACCATGCTGCGTTCGATGCTGGCCTCCCTGGCGCTCACCCACACGCCGCGCGAGGTGCAGTTCTTCTGCCTCGACTTCGGCGGTGGCGCGCTGCGCAGCCTGGACGGGTTGCCGCACACCTCAGGGGTGGCCGGCCGACGCGACGTCGAGGCGGTCCGGCGCACGGTCGCCGAGGTGGTCGCCGTGATCGACGAGCGGGAGACCCGGTTCACCCAGCACGGGATCGACTCGGTGGCGAGCTATCGGCGGCGGCGGGCCGCCGGTGAGTTCGCCGACGACCCGTTCGGCGACGTCTTCCTCGTGGTGGACGGCTGGAACACGCTGCGCCAGGAGTACGAGGAGCTGGAGCAGACCATCACCAACCTGGCCAACCGGGGCCTGGGGTTCGGCGTGCACGTGGTGATCACGGCGGTGCGCTGGGCGGAGATCCGGATCAACATGCGGGACCTGCTCGGCACCAAGCTGGAGCTGCGGCTCGGCGACGCGTCCGAGTCGGAGATCGACCGGCGGGCCGCGCAGAACGTGCCGGTCGGCGCGCCCGGACGCGGTCTGACCCGCGACAAGCTGCACTTCCTGACCGCGATCTCGCGGATCGACGGCAAGCGCGACATCGAGGACCTGACCGAGGCGTCGATCGCACTGGCCGGGCACGTGGCGACGAACTGGCCGGGCCGGCCGGCGCCGAAGGTGCGGCTGCTGCCGCGCAAGCTCACGGTCGACGAGCTGGCCCGGGTGGTCGACCGGGCCGCCCCGGGCATCCCGGTCGGGGTGAACGAGTCGGCGCTCGCCCCGGTCTACCTGGACCTGGCGAGCGAGCCGCACCTGACCGTCTTCGGCGACGCCGAGTGCGGCAAGACCAACCTGCTGCGGCTGATCGCCCGGGGGATCGCCGAGCGCTACACGCCGGCCGAGGCGCGGCTGGTCATCGCCGACTACCGGCGCGGGCTGCTGGGCGCGGTCGAGGGCGACCACCTGCTCGACTACGCGCCGTCCAACCAGGTGTTCAGCCAGGGTCTCGGCTCGATCCGCAGCGCCCTGCAGAACCGGCTGCCCGGCCCGGACGTGACCACCGCGCAACTGCGTGACCGCAGCTGGTGGAAGGGGCCGGAGCTCTACATCCTGGTGGACGACTACGACCTGGTCGCCTCCGGCGGCAGCAATCCGCTCAGCGCGCTGCACGAGCTGCTGCCGCAGGCGCGCGACATCGGCCTGCACCTGATCGTGACGCGGCGGGTGGGCGGCGTGGCGCGGGCCCTCTACGAGCCGGTGTTGCAGCGGTTGCGCGAGCTGGACTCGCCGGGCCTGCTGATGTCCGGCAGCCGGGAGGAGGGCGCGGTCTTCGGCAACCTGCGGCCGAGTCCGCAGCCGCCGGGCCGGGGCACGCTGGTCCGGCGGCGCGACGGCCAGCAGCTGATCCAGACGGCGTGGACCGAGCCGGCCTGATCGCGACCGGACACCGTCCAACTCGTACGGTCCGCGCCGGATCGCGTTGGCCTGTCGGAATTCGACGATGGGACGGCAGGGCTGCGCGGGCTGGACGTCGTCCGCTACGGTTCGGATGAAGTGTCCGTCGGTGGGGTGTGTTCGCCTTGCCGCGGGGGAGGGGCGCGGCGGATCCGCCGCCACAACATGACGGAAGGGTGTGAAGCATGGCGTTCGAGGTCAGTGCAGCGACTCTGCACACCGCCGCGAGTGACGTGCGGTCCACGCGCAGCGATGTCGACGGCGAGCTCAAGAAGCTGTGGAACGTGGTCGATGACCTGGCCATGGCCTGGAAGGGTCAGGCCTCCACGGGCTTCCAGAGCCTGATGAATCGCTGGACCGAGGACACCGCCAAGCTGCTGACCGCGATGGACAACATCGCGGACCTGCTTGACAAGTCCGGCACGACTCACCAGGTCAACGACGAAGAGCAGCAGCAGATGCTGGACAAGTTCCACTCTGCGCTCAACCCGTGATCCGCGAAGACAGGCAGAGGAGGAATCGATGAGCATCAAGGTTGACTACGCTGTCCTCGAGAGCAGCAACCAGCAGATGCAGGCCATCTCGCGGACCATCGACGAGAAGCTGGACACGCTGCGGGCCATGCTGACGAAGCTCGAGTGGGAGGGCCAGGACCGGGTCGCCTACCAGCAGCACCAGGCCCAGTGGGACGCCGCCGTGCGGGACATCAACAAGGTCCTCAACGAGATCGGCGGCGCGGTGGGCATCGCCCGCGAGAACTACATGACCACGGAGATGAGCAACTCCAAGGTCTGGGGCAACTGACCCTCGACCGGTCCACCACGGCTCCGCTCCGGCTCGCGCCGGGCGGGGCCGTGGTGCTTTCCGGGGTCGCCTCCCGCCCGTTTCCGGGCGCGGGCGGAGCGTCGGGTCAGGCGTCCCGGGGCACGTCGCGCCGGCCGGGGCGCCAGCCGCGCCGCCGCCCACGCACCAGGATCGGCCGCAGCGTCAGCAGGACGCCGGCCAGCAGCGCGCCGACGACGGCGACCCAGATCGCGACCGTGCGCTGCCGGGCCAGCGGGTCGGCGTGCGGCGCGGGGGCCGGCATCGCGCCCTGCGGCGGGTCGCTCCGCGTGCCCAGCAGCCCGGTCACCGCCCGGTAGGGGTTGACCATCCCGTACCCGACCTGGGCGTTGTGGCCGTCGGGCGGGTTGTCGGCGGTGCGGGTCAGCCGGTAGGCCACCTCTTCCGGGCTGATGTCCGGGTGCGCGGCCCGCACCAGCGCGGCGGCGCCGGAGACGTACGCGGTGGCGAAGCTCGTCCCGCCCTGCGGCTCGGCCCGGTAGCCGGACCCCTGCGGCGCCGGGCCGACGATGTTCAGGCCGGGGCCGGCGATGTCCACGTAGTCCGCGCTGACCGAGCTGCCGACGTGCCCGCCCTGCTCGTCGATGCCGGCGACCGCGATGACCCCCGGGTACGCCGCCGGGTAGGCCGGCCGGTCCTCGCGGTTCTCCTGCCGGTTGCCGGCGGACGCCACCACCACCACGCCCTTGCCGAGCGCGTAGTCGACCGCCGACCTGAGCGTCGGGTCGTCGAGGGTGACCAGGGACAGGTTGATCACGTCGGCGTCGTGGTCGACCGCCCAGCGGATCGCCCGGCCGATCTCGCGCGGCACGTCCGGGTCGAAGTTCTCCTTGTTCTCGGCGAGCACCCGCAGCGGCAGGATCCGGGCCTCCGGCGCGATGCCCGTGTAGGGCGAGCCGCTGCCCTCGCGGCCGGCGATGATGCCCGCCACCATGGTGCCGTGCCCGACCAGGTCGCACTGCCCCTTGAGGTGCACCAGCTGGTTGAAGTCCTCGCCGGGGAGCACCCGGCCGCGCAGCAGCGGGTGGCTCGGCGACACGCCGGAGTCGACGACCGCGACCGTGACGCCCGCTCCCTTGCCGACCCGCCAGGCGGCGGCCGGGTCGAGCCGGCTCAGCGCCCATGGCGCCTCGGTGGGGGCGGGACCGCCGGTGGGCCCGCAGGCCGGCGCCGCCACGGCTGGGGCGGGTGCCGCCAGCGCCGCGCCGAGCAGCGCGGTCACCGCCGTTCCGGAGAGGACGGACCTGATCCGGTGCCCGGTGGGGACGTGCCCCGTCGTCCCGTTCGGCCGCAAGCTGTCGCGCACGCGGTGAGATTACCGTCGCGGCCGCCGGCGCGCGGGCACGGGCGTGCGCCGGGCCGCGGTCACGGCTCGGTGGTGGCGTCCGGGACCGGCTCCACGGCGAAGAGGCCGAGCAACGCGCCCACCTGCTGGTCGGCCTCCGCCGGGTGCCGGAAGCGGCCGCTGGGGTTGATCGTGTATTCGTTGCGACGACCCACCCGGGTGCGGCGCAGGTAGCCGCCGGTCTCCAGGTCGGCGACGATGGCCTGGGCCGCCCGCTCGGTGACGCCCACCTCGTCGGCCACGTCCCGCAGGCGCGCGGTGGGGTTGCGCGCGATGGCCAGCAGCACATGCCCGTGGTTGGTGAGGAAGGTCCAGTTGCGGCGGCTCCCGTCCTCCCCTGGTGTCGTCGCCATGGTGGTCATCGTATGGCTTCCCGGGTCCGCGCTCGGACCCGGCGCGGGCAGGCACCGTGACGTATGAAATCCGTATCACGAAATCTTGACGTGCCTTCGGCCACGTGTGACCGTGGGTCGCGAGGTCGACACGGCTGTCGACCGGCCTGGTCGTTCCGCCCGAGGACGAGGTGAGCAGCGATGACCCCGACCACCCCTGACGAGGCACTCGCCGAACTGCGGGCCGGTAACCACCGGTTCGTCACCGGCGTGCCGCAGCACCCGAACCAGGACGCCGGGCGGCGGGCGGCGGTCGCCGACGGCCAGCACCCGTTCGCGGTGATCGTCGGCTGCTCCGACTCCCGGCTCGCCGCCGAGATCATCTTCGACCGGGGCCTCGGTGACCTCTTCGTGGTGCGGACCGCCGGGCACACCGCCGGCCCCGAGGTGCTCGGCAGCGTCGAGTACGCGGTCACCGTGCTCGGCACGCCGCTCGTGGTGGTGCTCGGCCACGACTCGTGCGGCGCGGTCCAGGCGGCCCGCGAGGCGGTCCGCACCGGCTCCGCCCCGGCCGGGCACCTGGGCGCGGTGGTGGACGCCGTGTCGCCCAGCCTGCTCCGCGCCGCCCGGCAGGGCGTCGAGGATCTCGACGGCATCGTCGACGTCCACATCGCGCAGATCGTGGAGACCCTGCTGGCCCGCTCGACGGTGCTCGCCGAGCGGGTGGCCGGCGGGGCGTGCGCGGTGGTCGGCATGTCGTACCGGCTCAGCGGCGGCGAGGCGCGGACGGTGGCGCAGTCTCCGGCGACGCTGCCCACGCCGGCCGCACCGGCGGACCCGGCGCTCGCCGCCGGCTGAGTCGCATCCTGGACACACGAGGAAGGGGCCGCCCGAGGGCGGCCCCTTCCTCGTGCGCCTGTCGCGTCAGAGCAGCGACATGTGCACGTGGTCGGTGTGGTTGGAGGGTCCGCTGTAGGAACTCCAGCCGGTTGCCGGGAACCAGATCTGCCGGTTCCAGATCACGTAGTAGATGCCCAGCCGGTCCGCGTTGCGGATGAGGAAGGCGGCCACCTCGTTGCCGTACCGGCGGGTGTCGTTGTTGTGCCACGGCGAGAAGCCGCTGTTCTGCAGCGACCAGTCGCAGGCCTTGCCCTTGGGGTGCTCCCACGGCCCGCCCGGACGGTAACAACCCACGAAGCGGTTGAAGCCGGCGCGCTTGACCTCCTTGTACGCGTGCAGCGTGCGCGGCGTGACGCATCCCGAGGTGGTGGGGTCGTTCTCGCTGCACGACTCCGACTTCCACCCGCCGTCGGCGGTGCGGCCGGGGCCGACCTTGGCGACCGGCGAGGTGGCCGAGACCAGGCCGCCGGTGAAACCGAGCCCACCGACAAGCTTCAGCGCCTTCTGCGCCTCGGTCCGCTCGCGGGCCATCGCGTTGGTCTGCTTCTCCTGCTCGCGCACCTCGGCGTCGGCGGCGATCTTGGCCTGTTCGGCGCGGGTCCTGGCCGCGTTGATGGCGGCGAGCCGCTGCGCGTTGTAGAGGTTCAGCTCGTCCAGGGCGCTGGCGCGTTCGACGAACGAGTCGGGCGACCGGCTCTCCAGCAGCATCGCCATCGCGCCCATCCGACCGGTCCGGTAGGACTGCGCGGCGATCTGGTTGACCTGCGGGCTGAGCGCCGCGAGGTCGGCCTCCGCCGCCGCCTTCTCGGCGGTCAGCCGCTTCTGGCGCTCCTGCGACTTGGTGAGCTTCGACTTCGCCTGGAGGTAGGACCGGTTGGCGGAGTCGATCGCCTCGGTGATGAGCGGCGGTTCGTCGTCCTCCGCGTGCCCCGAGGGCTTGGGGGCGGCGGCGTGCGGGGCGGCCGTCGCGGGGGTCGGCCCGACCAGCACGGCGAACGCGGCAAGCACGGCCACCACGGGTGTCGACCAGCGGCGCAGGGGTGCCGTCACAGTGTTCCCTTCCGTCGACCGCCGACCGGGTTAGCTGACGGGTTCGGGACGGAAGTGGCCCCTACCGCTCGCGCGGATTCACCCCATGTACCTGGTTCCCCGGTTCGCCCGGAGGCGATTGGGCGGCGGCACCGCAGGCGCCGGTGCGCGCCTTCGGCGGTGACCGGGGGCGAGGTTACCCGAGATCCCGACCGGGGATCTACGTCCGGAAGCCGACCAATCGCGAGAATTCGACATTGCCCAGCGTGAGCAGCATCGCGTTTGACGTCGGCC
The DNA here is from genome assembly GCF_027460165.1 of Micromonospora sp. WMMC241. Taxonomy (NCBI): domain Bacteria; kingdom Bacillati; phylum Actinomycetota; class Actinomycetes; order Micromonosporales; family Micromonosporaceae; genus Micromonospora; species Micromonospora sp. WMMC241. The sequence goes on along the minus strand of NZ_JAPZBF010000001.1, from coordinate 5,985,012 downwards.
GTCACGCTGCGGAGTGTCACCATGCGGCCTCCGTACTCCTCGGCTCGCCGGGCCGCCGCCCGCCGAGCGCCTCCAGCGCCTCGTCCCGCCCCGGCGGCGGCGGGGCCGCCGCGGGTGGCGGGGCGGCGGCGTCCGGTCCGCGCCGCCCGGCGGTGGTGACGACCGCGGCCAGCGCGGTGGTCAGCGGTACGGCGGCGATCAGGCCGAGCGTGGCGACCGCGCTGCGGACGATCTCCTGGGCGAGGAACTCGCTGGTGAGGATCTCGCCCACCGGGCGGGAGTCGGCGACCAGCAGGAGCAGCAGCGGCAGCGAGGCGCCCGCGTAGGCCAGCACGATGGTGTTGACGGTGGACGCGATGTGCGCCCGGCCGACCCGGGTGGCCGCGCGGTAGAGCTGCCGCCGGGACAGCCCCGGGTTGGCGCGCGCCAGCTCGGTGACGGTCGCCGCCTGGGTGACCGTGACGTCGTCCAGCACGCCCAGCGAGCCGATGATGATGCCGGCCAGCAGCAGCCCGTGCAGGTCGACGTCACCCTGGAACATGGACAGTGTGGTGGCGTCCTCGCTGCCGAAGCCGGTCAGGTGCGTGGCGCCGGTGGCCAGCGTGCCGAGCACGCCGGTGACCACCAGGCTGCCGAGCGTGCCGAGCACCGCCACCGAGGTCTGCGCGCTGATCCCGTGCGTCAGGTAGAGCACCACGAACATGATCAGCGCGGCGCCGACGATCGCCACCGGCAGCGGGGAGCGACCGGCGCCGATCCCCGGCAGTACGAAGCCGAGCAGGATGGCGAAGCTGGCCACCAGCCCACCGAGCGCGGCCAGCCCGCGCCAGCGGCCGAACGCGACGATTGCGGCGGCGAAGAGCGCCACCAGCCAGATCAGCGGCGTACCGCGCTGGTGCTCGGCGATGTTGTAGGCCTTGACCGCGGGGTCGGCCGGGTCGGTCAGCTCGACCAGGATCACCTCGTCGCCGACCTCCACCCGGGGCGCTCCGGGCCCCGCCGGGATCGGCGTCTCGACCTGCCGGCCGGCGTCCGGGCCCTGCTCGGCGGCGACGGTGACGGTGCCGCACGGGCCGTCGTCACCCGCCGGCGACTCCGGGGTCGGCGGGCAGGGCTCGGTCACCACCCGGGTCACCGTGCCCTGGTGGCGCGGCACGTTCGCGCCGCCGGCCGGCTCCGGCCCCTGCCGGGGCCAGAGCACCAGAGCCGCGATCACGGTGAGCACGAAGAGCGGCACCACGGTCGCGACGAGGATCCGGCGTACCCGTGGCGACGCGGGGGCGGCGGGGCTGTGGTCGGCGCCCACGGCGTCTCCCAACTGTCGACGGCGACCCGGTCACCGGCCCGGTCGCTCCCCGGCCGGCGCGGACGCGTGCTGACCACGTCCGGTCGTCGCCGGGCCATGGTAGCCAGCCCCATTCGGACACCCCTCGCCTCACCGCCCCCGCGATCTTGCAGTTGGCGCCCCGGCAATGCCGGCAAACCGGGCATCGCGGGGGCCGAAACTGCAAGATCGACGAAAGGGGGGAGGGGGTCAGCCGCGCTTCATGAGGCGGCCCACGGCGGCCATCATCTCGGTGGCCATCTCGTCGGCGCGGCCCTCGGCGGCGCCCTCGTGCATGCAGTGCCGGGCGTGACCGTCGAGCAGGCCCAGGGCGACCTTGTCCAGCGCCGCCTGGATGGCCGAGATCTGGGTCAGCACATCGATGCAGTACCGGTCGTCCTCGACCATCTTCTCGATGCCACGCACCTGGCCCTCGACGCGACGGAGCCGGGCGAGGAGCTGGTCCTTGCTGGCGGTGTAGCCCCGGATCGGGGTGGACGGCGTGGTCATGCGTCGAGGATAGCGTACCCCTCGGGGGTATGGTAACGTTCGGCTTGTACCCCCAGGGGGTATCGGATCGGAGGGCGAGATGGACACCACCTACCAGGTGAACGGCATGACCTGCGGCCACTGCGTCAACGCCGTCAGCACCGAGCTGACCGCGCTGCCGGGCGTCACCGACGTCCAGGTCGACCTGGCCACCGGCCGGGTCACCGTCACCAGCCAGAGCCCGCTGGACGCGGACGCCGTCCGCGCCGCCGTCGACGAGGCCGGTTACGACCTCGCCGAGGCGTGACGGGCCCGGCAATCCGTCAACCGGAGGAGGCACCATGAACACGGCGACGAAGCTGAGCGGCTTCGCCCTCGGCCTCGCGGCGGTGTTCGGCGGGGCGTTCGGGATCGGCCACCTGGCCGGTCCCGCCGCTCCGGCCACCGAGACCAGCCACGACACCACCGACACCGACCACGGGACCACCGACACCGACCACGAGGCCGGCGCCACCGGCCACGGCGACGAGGGATCGGCCGACGCCGCGCACCTGCCCGGCGGGCTGCTCGTCTCCGAGCGCGGCTACACGTTCCAGCCGATCGCCGCCCCCGCCGGTCAGTTCGCGTTCCGGATCACCGGCCCGGACGGCAGGCCGGTCACCCGCTACGAGGTGGCCCACGACAAGCGCATGCACCTGATCGTCGCCCGCCGGGACCTGTCCGGCTTCCGGCACGTGCACCCGGAGCTGGCCGACGACGGCACCTGGCGGGTCGCCTCGCCGCTCGCCGGGCCCGGCGTCTGGCGCGCGTTCGCCGACTTCACCCCCACCGGCGGCGAGGCGCTGACCCTCGGTGTCGACGTCACCGTCCCCGGCACGCTGGCCGCCCGGCCGCTGCCGGCGCCGGCCACCAGCACCACTGTCGACGGCTACACGGTCACGCTCACCGGCACGCCGGAGCCGGGCCGCACCAGCCGGCTCACGCTCTCGGTCAGCCGGGACGGCCGCCCGGTCACCGACCTCCAGCCCTACCTCGGTGCGTACGGGCACCTGGTGGCGCTGCGCCAGGGCGACCTGGCCTACCTGCACGTGCACCCGGAGGGTGAGCCCGGCGACGGGCGGACGCCCGCCGGACCGGCGGTCACGTTCGCGGCCGAGGTGCCCTCGGCCGGGGCGTACCGTCTCTACCTGGACTTCCGGCACGGCGACACGGTGCACACCGCCGAGTTCACCGTCCTGGCCGGCGACCCGAGCGGGGAGGTGCCGCGATGACCACCACAGGAAAGGCGCTGCCGACCGCGCCGAACCTGATCGAACTCAAGATCGGCGGCATGACCTGCGCGTCCTGCGCCGCCCGGATCGAGAAGAAGCTCAACCGGATGGACGGCGTCGAGGCCACGGTGAACTACGCCACCGAGAAGGCCACCGTCCGGTACGCCGACGAGATCGCGCCGGACGACCTGATCGCCACCGTGGAGAAGACCGGCTACTCGGCCGTGGTGCCGCCCCCGCCCGCCCGGGCCGAGGCGACCACGGCCGCCGAGCCGGTGGACGAGCTGCGCGGCGCGCGTACCCGGTTGTGGGTCTCCGCCGTGCTGACCCTGCCGGTGATCGTGTTGGCCATGGTGCCGGCCTGGCAGTTCGACTACTGGCAGTGGGCCTCGCTCACCCTGGCCGCGCCGGTGGTGGTCTGGGGCGGGCTGCCGTTCCACCGGGCCGCGCTGGTCAACCTGCGGCACGGCGCGGCGACCATGGACACCCTGGTCTCGCTGGGCACGCTCGCCGCGTTCGGCTGGTCGCTCTGGGCGCTCTTCCTCGGCGACGCCGGGATGCCGGGGATGACCCACCCGTTCCGGTTCGACATCACCCGGAGCGACGGCGCCGGCAACATCTACCTGGAGGCCGCCGCCGGCGTCACGGTCTTCATCCTGGCCGGGCGATACTTCGAAGCCCGCGCCAAGCACACCGCCGGCTCCGCGCTGCGCGCCCTGCTCGAACTGGGCGCGAAGGACGTGGCGGTGCGGCGCGGCGGGCAGGAGGTGCGGATCCCGGTCGAACAGCTCGCGGTCGGTGACCGGTTCGTGGCGCGGCCGGGCGAGAAGATCGCCACCGACGGCGTGGTCGAGGAGGGCACCTCGGCGGTCGACGCCAGCATGCTCACCGGCGAGTCGGTGCCGGTCGAGGTGGGGCCCGGCGACGCCGTGGTGGGCGCGACCGTCAACGCGGGCGGCCGGCTGGTGGTGCGGGCCACCCGGATCGGCGGGGACACCCAGCTCGCCCAGATGGCACGGCTGGTCGAGGCGGCGCAGACCGGCAAGGCGGCGGTGCAGCGGCTCGCCGACCGGATCTCCGGCGTCTTCGTGCCGATCGTCATCGCCCTGGCCGCCGCCACGCTGGGCTGGTGGCTCGGCACCGGCGCCGGGCCGACCGCCGCGTTCACCGCCGCCGTGGCGGTGCTGATCATCGCCTGCCCGTGCGCCCTGGGCCTGGCGACGCCGACCGCGCTGCTGGTCGGCACCGGGCGCGGCGCGCAACTCGGCGTGCTGATCAAGGGGCCGGAGGTGCTGGAGTCCACCCGCCGGGTCGACACCGTGGTGCTGGACAAGACCGGCACCGTCACCACCGGCCGGATGGCGCTCGCCGAGGTGCTGCCGGCGACCGGCGAGGACGCCGGCGAGTTGCTCCGGCTGGCCGGCGCGCTGGAGGCGGCCTCCGAGCACCCGATCGCCCGGGCGGTCGCCGAGGCGGCGGCCGGGGCCGGGACGCCGCCCGCCGTCGTCGACTTCGCCAACGCGGAGGGCCTGGGCGTGACCGGCACGGTCGACGGCCGGGGCGTGGTGGTCGGGCGCCTCCGGCTGCTGAGGGAGCGCGGTCTCGACGTACCCGACGAGGTCGAGCGGGCCGCGACCGGCGCGGCGGCGGACGGCCGCACGGCGGTCCTGGTCGGCTGGGACGGGCGGGCCCGCGGGGTGCTCGCGGTGGCCGACGCGGTGAAGCCGACCAGCCGGGCGGCGGTCGACCGGCTGCGCGGCCTGGGGCTCACCCCGGTGCTGCTCACCGGCGACAACGCCACCGTGGCCGGCGCGGTGGCCGCCGAGGTGGGCATCGACGAGGTGATCGCGGAGGTGCTGCCGGCGGACAAGGTCGAGGTGGTCGAGCGGCTCCAACGCGCGGGCCGGGTGGTGGCCATGGTCGGTGACGGGGTCAACGACGCCGCCGCGCTGGCGCGGGCCGACCTCGGGCTGGCCATGGGCACCGGCACCGACGTGGCGATAGAGGCCGCCGACCTGACCCTGGTCCGGGGCGACCTGCTGGCCGCGGCGGACGCCATCCGGCTCTCCCGCCGCACCCTGGCGATCATCAAGGGCAACCTGTTCTGGGCGTTCGCCTACAACGTGGCCGCGCTGCCGCTGGCCGCCGCCGGGCTGCTCAACCCGATGCTCGCCGGTGCGGCGATGGCCTTCTCGTCGGTCTTCGTGGTGGCGAACAGCCTCCGGCTGCGGCGGTTTCGCCCGATCGGGTGACGTGGGATTGGGCCGGCGGCCGTCGGGGTAACCAGTTGTCGTCACGCAACCGCTGAGCTGGAGGTTCCCATGGGTCTCGACGACAAGATCGACAACACGTCCCAGGACACCGCGGGCAAGGTCAAGGAGGGCATCGGCCGGGCGACCGACAACGAGCGCCTCGAGGCCGAGGGCCGCAACGACCAGGCCGGCGCCAAGCTCAAGCAGGCCGGCGAGAAGATCAAGGACGCCTTCAAGAGCTGACGTACGACTTGCACAACCCACCGGGCCGGCCTTCGGGCCGGCCCGGCGTGCGTCGTGTGGTCAGTGGCGTACCCGATAGCGGATGTGGGTGACGCCGGGTGCCGCCACCACCTTTTCCGGCGCCAGGGCGGCGTCCAGCGGTCCGTCGAACAGCGGCGTGCCGCCGCCCAGCACGATCGGCACCACGTGCAGCCAGAGCGAGTCGAGCAGCCCGGCGGCCAGACACTGACGCGCCGTGCTGCCGCCACCGGCCACACAGACGTCACGGTCGCCGGCCGCTGCCCGGGCGCGCGCCAGCGCCGCCGCCGGGCCGTCGGTGACGAAGTGGAACTCCGTGCCGCCCGCCATCGACAGCGGCTCGCGGGCATGGTGGGTCAGCACGAACACCGGGGCGTGGAACGGCGGGTCCTCGCCCCACCACCCGGTCCAGGTGAGATCCCACGGCCCCTCGCCGCCGCCGAACATGCGGCGGCCCATCACGTACGCCCCGACGCCCGCGGTCATCTCCTCGATCACCTCGGCGTCGACGTTGCGCTCCCCGTCGGCGAGACCGTGCTGCGTGCGCCAACTCTCGGTGGCGAAGGCCCACTCGTGCAGCCGCAGGCCGCCCCGGCCGAGCGGATCCTGGACGCTCTGACCCGGCGCGGCCACGTAGCCGTCCAGCGACACCGACAGTTGACTGAAGACGTCTCCCATGGCTGGTGGACCACCTCCGGTGGCGGATCTCATCGGTCGGCCGCCAGGCGCGCGGCGCGTACCTCCAGGTAACGCCGCTCCGGCAGGCTGGTGGTGGCGCGCGCGGCGGCCAGGTAGGCGGCCCGGGCGTCCGCCCGGTCGCCGGCGAGTTCGAGCAGGTGCGCTCGGACGGCGGCCAGCCGGTGGTGCCCGGCGGTCCGGTCGTCGTCGCCGAGCGGCGCGAGCAGCGCCAGGCCGGCCCGGGGGCCGTCCACCATGGCCACCGCGACGGCCTGGTTGAGCGTGACCATCGGGTTGGGCGCGATCCGGGCCAGTACCCGGTAGAGCGCGACGATCTGCGGCCAGTCGGTGGTCGCGGCCGTCGGCGCCTCCGCGTGCACCGCCGCGATCGCGGCCTGCACCTGGTACGGGCCCGGCGCCGACCAGGTCAACGCCTCGGTCACCAGCGCGATCCCCTCCGCCACCGCGACCCGGTCCCAGCGGGTGCGGTCCTGCTCGGCCAGCGGCACCAGCTCCCCGGCCGGGCCGGTCCGGGCCGCCCGGTGCGCGTCGGTCAGCAGCATCAACGCCAGCAGCCCGGCCACCTCGCCGTCGGTCGGCAGCAGCCGGCGCAGCTCCCGGGCCAGCCGGATCGCCTCCCCGGTCAGCTCCACCCGGTGCAGCTCGTCCCCGCTCGACGCGGTGTAGCCCTCGTTGAAGACCAGGTAGAGCACCCGCAGCACCGCGCCCAGTCGCTCGTCCCGGTCCGCCGACGAGGGCAGCGTGAAACGCGCCCCGGCCGCCTCGATCCGCTGCTTGGCCCGGCGGATCCGCTGGCTCATGGTGGCCTCCGGCACCAGGTACGCCCGGGCGATCTCGGCGGTGGCCAACCCGCCCACCGCGCGCAGCGTGAGCACCACCTGGGCGCTGACCGGCAGCGCCGGATGACAGCAGAGGAACAGCAGCTTCAGCGTGTCGTCAGCGCTCGGCGGCTCCTCGTCGGCGGCCGGGGCGACCGCCGCGTACGCCGGCTGCCGGACCGCCACCGCGACCTCGCGCTCCCGGCGGGCGTGCTCGCTGCGCCACTCGTCGGTGAGCCGGCGGGTCGCCACGGTGACCAGCCAGGCGCGCGGACGGTCCGGCACGCCCTGCGCCGGCCACTGGGTGGCGGCGGCCAGCAGCGCCTCCTGGACCGCGTCCTCGCAGGCGTAGAACTGACCGTGTCGGCGCACGAGCACGCCGAGGACCTGCGGTGCGAGCGTACGCAGCAGGTCCTCGACCGCCCGGGAGGTCACATCTCCGTCCCGGCCTGCTCCATCACCGCACGCACCTCCAGCACGCCGAAGCCGTGCCGCACGTCCGGCCAGCGCGCGGCGATCTCGGCGGCCCGCTCCGGGGTGTCGCAGTCGACCGTCAGGTAGCCGGCGAACTGCTCCTTGCTCTCCACGAACGGCCCGTCGGTGATCTCCGTGCCGCCGCCGGCCGGCCGGACCGTGCGGGTCTGCGACGGGTCGGCCAACGCCTCCCCGCCGACCAGCTCGCCGGACTCGGTCAGCTCCTTCATGATGACGTCGACCTCACCGAAGATCGCGTTGCGCTCCGCCTCGGTCAGCTCGTCGGCGAAGCCGGGCCGGTTCCAGATCAGCAGCATGTACTTCACGGTCCACTCCTCGGGTCGGGGCCACCGTCGGTGGCGCCTCGCAGACGGGTCGGAGCCGCCCGGCCCGATCCGACACGGCGAGCCGTTCTTGTTCGGGCTCGGTCACCAAGACGCCCGGACCCTGCTGGTCGTAGATTCGGCGCCGACGGCGCGTGATCGGCTCCTGGACTTCAGCGGAGATGATGCTCCCAGCCCTGCCCTGGTCAGGACAAGCGAACACACGGCGCCCAGCGGTCGGTTACGCAGCGCGATCGGTTCGGGTGTGTGCGGAGAGTGACGCCATTGCTCGGGAGCGGCTGGCGCATCGAGGTGCCTTTGCTCTGCAGCCATATCCGCATCACGCGGTCGACCTGGGGTGCCGGCAGGACACCGATGCCGGCGACGGCCCGGTTTGGTCGCGTTCCGTAACCGCTGCGCGGATGGCTGCAGAGCAAAGGCGCCGAGGGGTCATCTCCGATCCGGACGCCGCTGTCACGCCGGGTGATCAGGGCGCGCGGGCCGGACACGAGCCCACACCCCGCACCGCGACGATCATGAAGTTGACGGTATGTGATGTCCGCTTTGTCGCCGGCTAACTTCATGATCAACGCAGGGCGAGGCGGACCGAGTTCAGCGGGCTCCGCGCAGGGGGCGGGGTGCGGGGTGGTTGGCGTCGAGGGAGGCCCGGTCGGCGGCGGTGGTGCCGGACGTCCAGCCGTCGGAGTCGCGGACCTGGAGGCGGTGCCGGGTGGTGCCCGGGAAGAGCTGCTCGGCGCGTTCTCGGACGGCGTCCGAGCGGGTCGCGAGCACCGGCAGCAGCCGGTCGTCGGCGTGTTCCTCGGCCGCCGCCGTGCTGGCCGCCCGCAGCCGCTCGCCGATGCGCAGCGCGAACGCGTTGAGGAACGACTCGTCGTAGCCCTTGGTGCGTCGCCCGCCGCCCTTGCCGCGCCCGGCCCGGCCGCGCAGCATCGCGGCGGTGGCCTGCACCAGCAGCGACGTGTGCAGCAGTTCCACCGCGACCAGGTCGGCCGGGAAACCGAGCACGGTGGCGAAGCCCAGGTCGTCGGACCACACCGACTCGCACCGGTTCGCGGCCGCCACCTCCTGGATCAGCAGCGCCTTCGCCGCCGCGTACGGGGCGTCGGTGCCCAGGCGCATCCCGCCCGGTCGGTCGGGGCGCTCCGCGGTCGCGTCGAGCAGCGCCGCGTCGATGCTGTGCCGGGCCATCAGCTCCTGCGCCTTCGCGGTGAACGCCTCCGCCTCGGCCGGGTAGGCCGTCGACTCGGCCTTGGCCAGCAGCGCGCGTACCCGGTCGAGCATCCGGGAGCCGGTGGCCGGTACGGCGGCGAGCGGGACGGCGGCGGCCCCCGGCGGCGGGCGGAGCAGCGCGATCGGGGGCAACCCTTCGATCAGGACGAGCGCGTCCACCGCGTCGCGCAGCGCCGTGATCCGGTCGCCGTCGGCGCGGCGGTCCAGCCAACCGGCGTCGGTGTCCCAGCGGGCGCCCAGGTCGGCGAGCTGCTCGTCGAACCAGGCCGGAACCGGGTCGGGCAGCGCGCGCCGCTGGGCGGCCGACGCGTCGCGCAGCAGCCGGGCACCGCGCGCGGTGAGCCGGCGCGTGGCGAGCCGGTCCAGGTCGACCGGTTGCCAGCCGCGCGGCCAGAGCCGGCCCAGCGTGCGGCACAGGCGGGTGAGCAGCGCCGCGTCCACCGCCGCGCCGTCGCCCACCACCAGAGCGTCGAGGGCGCGCTCGGCGGCGCGTACGTCGGTGCCGCGCGCCGCCACGAGGGCGGCGTCGAGCAGCGGCTCGGCTGATGACACGGGTGGCTCCCTGGAGTCCGACAGGCGGCAGGTCGTCCACCCCGTCACCGACGGTACCCGGCCCGCCGGTTCAACCGACCGGCGCCGGCGTCCGTACTCTCCTGCGGAGCAGGGGCGGTGCGACGGACGGAGAGCGACGTGGGCGGGCCGGACCGGGGCGTTCATCGGCGGCGACGGAGGTCGCGGGCCGGCGTCCGCGCGCTGGTCGCGGTCCTCGTCGTGACCGGCCTCACGGCCGGCGGTGGGTACGCCGTGAGCCGGCACCCGGACCTGCTGGCCTCGGTCGGGGTGGAGCGGACCGTGCCGGCGGCGGTGCCCGACGCCCGTCCGTCGGCAGCGACCGCCGCACCGGCGAAGGCCGCGCCCTCACCGGTCCCGGTGGCCGGTCGGGTGCCGCCCGGCATCAGCTACCCGGCCCGGGGTGGCGGCGGTTTCCGGACCGCCGACACCGTCGGCGCGGTGGCCGGGCGCTCCGGTGAGCTGCTGCGGTACCGGGTCGCCGTGGAGGACGGCATCCGCAACGTGGATGTGGAACGCTTCGCCCGGGAGGTCGCGGCGACGCTCGCCGACCGGCGGGGCTGGACCGGCGACGGCCGGTGGCGGCTGCAGCGGGTGGGCCGAGAGGAGCCGGCCGACTTCACCGTGCTGCTGACCACGCCGGTGACCCGCGGCGAGCTGTGCGGCGACCCGAGCGACCGCTACACGTCCTGCCGTAACGGCGACCGGGTCGTGATCAACGTGGCCCGCTGGGTGTACGGGGTGCCGCACGTGCCCGACCTCGACCTCTACCGGCAGTACCTGCTCAACCACGAGGTGGGCCACCGGCTCGGCCACGGCCACGAGCGCTGCCCCCGGGCCGGCGGTCCGGCCCCGGTGATGGTGCAGCAGACGCTCGGCCTGCACGGCTGCACGCCCAACGCCTGGCCGCTGGTCGGCGGCGAGCCGCTGGCCGGCCCGTCCGGCCAGTACGACGACCCGATCCCGGCCGGGGATCACTGAGGCACCGGGGCCGGCGGATAGATACTGGGCCGGTGGAGAACCGCCCCCGCCTGCTGCTGGTCGAGGACGACCGGGCCCTGTCCGGTCTCCTCGCCGACCTGCTCGCCGACGAGGGGTACGAGGTCGAGGTGGCCGGCGACGGGCACCTCGGCCTGCACCGCGCGTTGACCCGGGACTACCAGGTGATGGTGGTCGACCGGGGGCTGCCGGCGCTGGACGGCCTGGAACTGGTCGCCCGGCTGCGGGCGAACGGCGTCACCTGCCCGGTGCTGCTGCTGACTGCCCGGGGCGCGGTGCAGGACCGGGTGGCCGGCCTGGACGCCGGGGCGGAGGACTATCTCGTCAAGCCGTTCGAGGTGGTGGAGCTGACGGCCCGGCTCCGGGCGTTGCGCCGCCGGCACCCCGACGGCGCGGGCTGGTTGCCGCTGGGCCGTCGCCGGCTCGACGTGGGCAACCGCCGGGTGGTCGACGGCGCCGAGGAGATCCCGCTCTCCGCCCGCGAGTTCGCCGTGCTGCACGCCCTCGCCGGCCGGCCCCGCAAGGTCTTCACCCGGGCGGAGCTGCTCAGCGCGGCGTTCGACCGGGCCGACGCGCCGGGCACGGTCGACGCCTGCGTCCACCACCTGCGCCGCAAGCTGGGCCGGGACGCCGTCCGCACGGTGCACGGGCTGGGCTACCGGCTCGGGGGCGGCTGAGCGTGGACGAGGCTCGGCTCGCCCGTGCCCGCCGACGCAGCGTGGCCCACACCGCCGGCGCCATCGGGCTGGTCCTGCTGCTGGTCGGCGCCCTGATGTACGTGTTGACCAGCCGCCAGGAGTCGCGGGCGCTGGACGGCGAGCTGAGCCGGGTGCTGGCCGCCGCCGAGGACGTGGACGACCCGCCGCCCGGGCAGTTCCTGGCCCGGCAGCGCCCCGGCGACCCGGCCGTCGAGGTGACCCCGGGCGCGTCGCCGGAGCTGACCCGGGTGCTCGACCAGGCGGTACGCGGTGCGCCCGGCCGCCGCGACGCGACGGCCGGCGACGACCGGCCGGTCCGGGTGGCGGTGGAGCGCCGGCCGGACGGCACCGGCTGGGCGGTCGCCGCCGACCTGGCCCCGCTGCGTCGGCGGCAGGGGCAGCTCGGTCTCGCGTTGCTGGCCGCCGAGCTGGCCGGGCTGGCCGGCGCGCTGGTCACGGCCACGCTGCTGGCCCGGCGGGCGGTCGCCCCGCTGGCCGCCGCGCTGGGCATGCAGCGCCGGTTCGTGGCGGACGCCTCGCACGAGCTGCGGGCCCCGCTGACCGTGCTGCACACCCGGGCGCAACTGCTGGCCCGGCGCGCCCGGGACCAGCCGGCGGACCGGCTGGCCGGGCAGCTCGACCAGCTCGTGGCGGACACCCGGGCGCTCGGCGAGGTGGTCGAGGACCTGCTGGTGTCGGCCGCCGCCGAGCACCAGCCGCTGCCGGACACCGAGGTGGACCTGGCCGAGGTGGCCCGCGAGGTGGTGGAGAGCATGTCCGCGTACGCCTCGGAACGGCAGGTGGAGCTGCGGTGGGTGACCGGCGCTCCGGCGCCGGTCCGGGGCGCCCGGCCGGCCCTGCGCCGGGCGCTGACCGCGCTCGTGGACAACGCCGTCGGCCACGTGCCGGCGGGCGGTCACGTCACCGTCACCGTGGCCCGCCGCGACGGGCGGGTCGTCGCGGAGGTCGCCGACGACGGGGTCGGTCTGGACCCGGCGGAGGCGGACCGGCTGTTCGCGCGGTTCGCGCACGGCACGGCCGGTGCGGGCCGGCGGTTCGGTCTCGGCCTCGCCCTGGTCCAGCACGTGGCGCGGGCGCACCGGGGCGCCGTCGAGGTGAGCGGCGCGCCGGGGCGCGGCGCCACCTTCACCGTGTCGCTGCCGCCCGCCTGAGCGGGCGCTCGGGAGTTAAGAACTTCGCAAGAAACGCCGGGCACTGTGGGGGCCGGATCGGACCCCGACCGCCGAGGAGATCACCGTGCCCGACTCCGTGAACGGACTGCCGTTGCACCCGCTGGTGGTGCACGCCGTGGTGGTGCTGCTGCCGCTGGCCGCGCTCGGCGTGGTCGCGCTGGCCGTCCGACCAGTCTGGCGGGGACGCTTCGGCTGGCTCGTGGTGCTGGTCGCCGCGCTGGCCACTGCCGCGATCCCGCTGGCCACCGAGAGCGGGGAGAACCTGGAGCACCGGGTCGGCGACCCGGGGCGGCACGCCGAGCTGGGTGACCAGTTGATCTGGTTCGCGTTGCCGCTGCTGGTCGCCGCGGTCGCGCTGGTCTGGCTGCACCGCCGGGCGGACCGGCCGGCCGGTGACGGGCCGAGGGCCGGGTCCGGCGCGCTGGGCGTGGTGGTGGCCGTGCTCGCGGTGGTGGTGGCCGCGGCGAACCTGGTGCAGGTCTACCGGGTGGGCGACTCGGGCGCGAAGGCGGTCTGGGGTGACGTCCCGGCGGCCACCGCGGAGCACGGCGACTGATCCGCCGGGACTGCGGCCGTCCCCGGCCGGTGGTGTGATGGACGGATGGACTACGTGACGTTCGGCTCCACCGGCCTTCAGGTGTCCCGGCTCTGCCTGGGTTGCATGAGCTACGGCGAGCCGGGGCGGGGCACACATCAGTGGTCGCTGCCGGAGGACGCCGCCCGCCCCTTCATCAAGCAGGCGCTGGAGCTGGGGGTGAACTTCTTCGACACCGCCAACGTCTACTCCGACGGCACCAGCGAGGAGATCGTCGGCCGGGCGCTGAAGGACTTCGCCGACCGCGAGGACGTGGTGATCGCGACCAAGGTGCACGGCCGGATGGGTTCCGGACCGAACCGGGGCGGGCTGTCCCGGAAGCACATCATGAGTGAGATCGACGCGAGCCTGCGCCGGCTCGGCACCGACTACGTCGACCTCTACCAGATCCACCGTCTCGACCCGGCCACCCCGATCGAGGAGACGGTTGAGGCGCTGCACGACCTGGTCCGGGCCGGCAAGGTCCGCTACCTCGGCGCCTCGTCGATGTACGCGTGGCAGTTCGCCAAGGCGCTCCGGGCCGCCGAGCGGCACGGCTGGACCCGGTTCGTCTCCATGCAGAACCACTACAACCTGCTCTACCGCGAGGAGGAGCGGGAGATGCTGCCGCTCTGCCTCGACGAGGGCGTCGCGGTGATCCCGTGGAGCCCGCTGGCCCGGGGCCTGCTCACCCGGGGCCCGGGGGAGCGGACCGCGCGCACGGACACCGACGAGTTCGGCCGCAAGCTCTACGCGCGGACCGAGGAGCACGACCGGGCCGTGGTCGACGCGGTGGGCCGGGTGGCCGCGCAGCGGGGCGTGCCGCGCGCGCAGGTGGCGCTGGCGTGGGTGGCGCGCCACCCGGCGGTGACCGCGCCGATCGTCGGCGCGACGAAGCCGCACCACCTGACCGACGCGGTCGCCGCGCTGGAGTTGGAGCTGACCGACGCGGAGGTGGCAGAGCTGGAGGCCCCGTACGTTCCGCACCCGGTGTCCGGTTTCTGAGCGCTACCCCTTTCGCGGGAACGAGGCCCAGATGTGCTTGGTGGTCTCGGTGGCGTACCAGCCGACGTCCAACGAGATCGACTGGGCCAGGAACAGCCCGCGTCCGCCCGAGTCCATCGGGCTGATGTCGGTCAGCTCCGGCACCGAGCTGACGTCGTGGTCGGCCACGTCGAGCAGGAAACAGTCGTCGGTGGCCAGCAGCGTGACGATGGTGGGCGGCCGGCCGTGCCGCAGCGCGTTGCTGGACAGCTCGGTGGCGACCAGCAGGACCATGTGCGGCACCTCGTCCAGGTCCTCGCCCTGCACGAGCCCGTGCCGGTTCAGCGCATCACGCAACGAGGCCCGCACGTCACGGAGATCCTCAGGGGTGTCGAGCACCCACCGCTCCAGCTCGGTGGCCTGCGGCGGCGGCGGCGACGTGCGCAACTGTCCCATGATCTGTCTTTACCCTCCGTAGCGATCCGTTAAGCCCGGTGGGTAGGTGAGCCACACCCCGGTGACCGGGGACGTGTCGACCACGCGGATATCTGCTGTGGTCAATGTCACGCTACGGTGCCGGCACGCCGGTCGTCCCACCGGCGTTCCGACGGGAGCACACCATGAAGACACCGTGGAAAGCCGTCACCACCCTCGCCGCCGCGCTCCTGCTGATCCTGCCCGGCGGGGTCGCCGCCCGGGCCGCGGGCGCGCCGTCCACCAAACCGCCGGTCGCCGGCACGCTGCGGGCGTACCCGGTCTCCGCCGTCTACGTCGCCGGGGTCTCCTCCGGCGGCTACATGGCCACCCAGCTCCAGGTCGCGTACTCGGCCCGGATCCGGGGCGCGGCGATCTTCGCGGCCGGGCCGTACTACTGCGCGCAGAACACCATCCCGCAGGCGCTCTACGGCTGCGGCGACAACATCTACCCCACGTACGTGGGCAACCTGGAGGCGTACACCCGGACCTGGGCCGGGTACGGCTGGATCGACGGCACCGGCAACCTCTCCGGTCAGCCGGTGTACGTCTACCACGGCAACAGCGACGCCACCGTGAAGAAATCGGTCAGCGACGACCTGGTCCGGTACTACCAGGACTTCGGCGCGCGGGTCCGCTACGACTCCGGCAGCGCGGCCGGGCACTCCTGGGTCACCCCCTACGGCACGGTCGGCTGCACCGCCACCGCCTCGCCGTACCTCGCCGACTGCGGCACCGACCCGCAGGGCGCCTTCCTCGGCCACCTGCTCGGCTCGGTCTCCGCGCCGAACACCGGCCCGCTCAGCGGCAGCCTGATCCGATTCAGCCAGGACAGCTTCGCGGTCAACGGCTGGGCCAACGGGTTGAGCATGGACGCCAACGGCTTCGCGTACGTGCCGAGCGCCTGCGCCGCCGGCACCACCTGCCGGCTGCTGGTCGCCCTGCACGGCTGCGCCCAGGGGTACGCGAAGGTCGGCACCGCCTTCGTCGACCGGGCCAACCTCAACCAGTACGCCGACACCAACCGGCTGATCGTGCTCTATCCGCAGGCGACCGCCACCGCGGTGAACCCGAACGGCTGCTGGGACTGGTGGGGCTACCTCGGCTTCACGAACTACCCGATCAAGGGCGGGGCCCAGGTCGAGACCATCATGAACATGGTCCGCCGGCTCGACGGCTGAGCCCGCTGAGGTCCGGCCCGGCCTGCGGCTCTGGGCCGGACCGGGTCACCTACGGTACGGTCATCTCATGGTCGTGGAGGAACATTGGTGGAACGGCGTCAACATCCCTCGCGGGCGCCGCGACGTCTACATCTGCACCGACGGACAGCAGTGGCAGGTCCAGGCCCAGATCGGCGGCGCCGCCGGCCGGTCGAAGATCCAGCAGTGCCCGAGCCGCGTCTCGGCGAGCATCCTCGCCGGCGCCTGGCGGTCGAGCGGCACCGGCTGGCGGGAGATGCCGCGCTGAACCCGGAACGGCGGTCACTCACGACCGCCGTGCACGGCGCGGTCGACGAGTGACTCGGCGACCTCCCGCAGCTTCCGGTTGGAGTCCTGCGACACCCGGGCGAGGATGGCGAACGCCTCCTCGGCCGAGCAGCGGCGCTGACCCATGATGATGCCCTTGGCCTGCTCGATCACCGCCCGGCTCTGCATCGCCTCCTGCATCTGCTGCGCCAGCGTGGCGGTGCTCTCGTAGAGGTGGACGTTGGCCAGCGCGATGGCGGCGTACCCGGCCAGGGTCTGCGCGAGGTCGACCTGGTCGTTGAAGACTCCCGGGGCCGCGCCGTAGATGTTCAGCGCGCCGACCATCGCCTCCTGGATGGGCAGGCCGATCGACAGGGAACTGGCGGCGCCCGCCTCGTCGGCCCGGACCGCCCACTCCGGCCAACGGCTCTCCGCCGACATGTCCGGCACCAGCATGGCGGCCCCGGTGGTCGCGGCGTCCAGGCACGGGCCGCGGCCCTGCTCGTACTGCCACTCGTCCAGGGTCAGGGCCAGGTCACCGGTGTAGGCGGCGGTGTGCGCCTCGGCGCCCTGGACCAGGGTGACCGAGACCTCGGCGGTGCCGTGGATCGTGTCCTTGGCGACCTGCGCGATGGTCGACAACACCACGTCGAGGTCGACCTCGTCGTACTTGATGCGTCCGAGTCTGATCAGGGCTGCGGCGAGGTCGGGGTGGGCCTGCGGCATGAGCTGTGACGTCCTTGTGCGAAGCGCCGTCGCCCCAGGGGGGTGGGACGGCGGATGGCGGGGACGGCCCGCAGTCGCGGACCGCTGTCCGATCCGACGGATCGGGACATGCGCCGCTTCTTGACGCTCGTAACTGACGTCCCGAACGGGACGACAGTTACGGAACAACTCTACGACCCGGCGGGAGCGGGGACGACGCGACGTGCCGTCCGCCGGAGGACGGCGGGGACGGACGTACGCTCGACCACCTCGAACCCGTCGAGCGTGCCCGTCACGTCGAGGACGCGGCGGACCACCGGGGAGGGATAGCAGAGGGTCAGCCGCCCGCCCCGCTCGGTCACCAGCCGTCGGGCCCGGACCAGCGCGTCGGTGCCGTGCGCGCCGAAGAACGTGACCTCGGAGAGGTCCACCGCCACCAGCGGCGACCGGGCGGCGACGTTCTCCAACAGCTCCACCAGCAGGTGGGCGTTGCTGAGGTCGACCTCACCGGCGACCGAGACGCGCGTCACGTCCCCGCGGACCTCGCAGCTCAGCCACATGATCGGGTCGTCCGGCCGCAGCGACCCGGACGCGGTCCGGACGTGGTGACGGCCGAAGACCGGCAACTCTCTGGACACGGCACCTCCCACCCGACGAATCGGCGGACGCTCACCGGCCGGGAACGAGGCAGGCGGTGAGCGAGTGGTGGGCGCATGTCTTGACCCGTGCCCCGACAGTACGTCGCCCTGGCCGTCGCCGCACGTCGCGTTCGTGGTGCCGGGGGGACGACCGGCGAGTAGGTTGGGCGATGCCCGACCGTCCCGACCGCCGGCCGACGAAGGATCCGCTGATGGCAGCCCCGAATACGGACCCCGGTGCGGCCCTCGCCGAGCTGAGCCGGATCCGGCTCGACGAGATGGGCCTGCCGGACGTCCTGCGGCGCGTCGCCGAGCTGGCGAACCGGACCGTCCCGGGCAGTGCCCACGTCACCGTCACGCTTGCCCAGGGCGGCCGCAACTCCAGCGCCGCGTGCACCAGCGACCTGGCCCAGGAACTCGACGAGTGGCAGTACCGGCACGAACGCGGGCCCTGCCTGGACGCCGCGGCCAGCGCGGCCAGCATCTCGCTGCCCGACATGGCGGTGGAGGAGCGCTGGCCGGAGTGGGCCGCGCACGCCCGCGCGGCGGGCATCGGCAGCTCCCTGTCGATCGGGCTGCCGATCCAGGAGGCGGTCACCGGTGCGCTCAACATCTACGGCGTGGCACCGCACGCGTTCGACAGCGCGGCCGTCCGGACGGCGGAGGACTTCGCCGCGTACGCCGCGGTCGCCCTGGCCAACGCGCACCTCTACGACAGCGCGGCCACCGTGGCCCGGCAGATGCAGGAGGCGATGCGCAGCCGGGCGGTGATCGAGCAGGCCAAGGGCATCGTCATGGGTGAGCGGCGGTGCTCGGCGGACGAGGCGTTCGCGTTGCTGTCGAAGCTCTCCCAGGACACCAACCGCAAGGTCCGCGAGGTGGCCGAGGCCCTGGTCGCCAACGCCGCCAACCGCTGACTTCCAACGGCGGCGCGGGAATGGCCCGCCGGGAAGCGGGTACGCGCGGCCGTGGCCGGTGCGGGGGCGGGCGGACGGAGCTTCTCCGGCCGGTTGCGCGCCGCGCCGGCGCTGCTGACCGACCGGGTACGGCGGGTCCGGGCGGGTGCCGGGCTGGCCGCCCAGGCCGGGCTGGCCGCCGGCCTCTCCTGGTGGGTCGCGGACTCGCTGCTGCACATCGCCCAACCGGTCTTCGCCCCCATCTCGGCGGTGGTGGCGCTGGCCGCCTCGGTGGGCCAACGGCTGCGCCGCACGGTGGAACTGATCATCGGGGTGGCCGTCGGCATCCTGATCGGGAACCTGCTGATCCGCCTGGTCGGGATCGGCGCGTGGCAGCTCGGGCTGATCGTCACGCTGGCCGTGGTGGTGGCGGCGTTCGTCGGCCGGAGCCCGGCGCTGGTGGTGCAGGCCGGCGCGACGGCCGTGCTGATCGGCACGTTGACGCCGTCCGTGCCGAACCTCGAAGTACCCCGGGTGGTCGACGCGCTGATCGGCGGCGGGGCCACGCTGCTGGTGACCGCCGTGCTGCTGCCGCTGAACCCGCTGCGGATCATCAACCGGGCGGCCGGCCCGGCACTGGACCTGCTCGCCGACCAGCTGGACCGCACCGCCGACGCGCTGCGCGAGCGGGACGCGGAGAAGGCCCGCGTCGCCCGTGACCGGCTGCGGGACAACAAGGAGGAGATGGGCGCGTTCGGCGAGGCGGCGCAGGGCGCCCGGGAGGCCGCCGCGCTCTCCCCGCTCTACCGGACCGCCCGGGAGGGACCGCTCGGCCGGTATGCCGGGGCGGTCGAGCCGGTGGACCGGGCGATGCGCAACAGCGGCACGCTCATCCGCCGGGCGGTCACCCTCCTCGCCGACGGGGAGCG
Source organism: Micromonospora sp. WMMC241 (assembly GCF_027460165.1). Classification (NCBI taxonomy): domain Bacteria; kingdom Bacillati; phylum Actinomycetota; class Actinomycetes; order Micromonosporales; family Micromonosporaceae; genus Micromonospora; species Micromonospora sp. WMMC241. Next base: position 5,965,724 of record NZ_JAPZBF010000001.1, on the reverse strand, counting down.
GGTGCCGGACGCCATGCCGGGCGCGGTGTCGGCGCTGGCCGAGGCGGCCCGGAAGCTGCGGAAGGAGTTCGCGCGCGGCGCGGCGGAGCCGACCCGCTGCCGCGAGTCGGCGCTGCGGGCCGTCGCCGAGGCCGGCCGCGCCTACCGGGCCGGGGTGGACTTCTCCGGCGCGGTCGTGGTGGCCCAGGTGCGCACCACCGCCAGCGACCTCCTGGTCGCCACCGACGTCGACCAGGACGAGGCGAACCGCCTGGTCCGCGCCGCGTTCGGCCCGTTCGACCGGGCGGCGTGAAAGGCGCGTGAAGAAACGGCCGCCCGGCGTGATGGTCGCGTTATAGCCCCTGTCCGTTCGCGCGACCTGGCGTTTTGATTGCCCGGCGCGACCGGGAGGCGGTCGCGAGGACATCTTCCGCTAGGAGAGGTCAGCCGTGTCTGACGTGCTGTTCGTGTTGCTGACGGTGGGGCTGTTCGCGGCTCTCGCCCTCGTGGTGAGGGGTGTGGAGAAGCGGTGAGCGCCGTCAACGCCGTCGGCCTGGTGCTGGCGATCGGGCTGGGCGTGTTCCTGGTCGTCGCCCTGCTGTTCCCGGAGCGCTTCTGATGAGCATGACCACAGCCGGGGTGCTGTTCGTGGTGTCGCTGGTGGTGGCGCTGGTCGCGGTGCACCGGCCGTTCGGCGACCACATGTACCGGGCGGTTTCCGGCACCCGGTCGTCCCGCGTCGAGCGGGGGATCTACCGCCTGGTCGGGGTCGACCCGGCCGCCGAGCAGACCTGGGGCGTCTACGTCCGCAGCGTGCTCGCCTTCTCGGCCGTCTCCGTCCTGTTCCTCTACGCGTTCCAGCGCCTGCAGAACCACCTGTGGCTCTCGCTGGGCTTCGACCCGGTGGTGCCGCACGGCGCGTGGAACACGGCCGTGTCGTTCGTGACCAACACGAACTGGCAGTGGTATTCGGGTGAGTCGACCATGGGCCACCTGGTGCAGATGGCCGGCCTGGCGGTGCAGAACTTCGTCTCCGCCGCGGTCGGCATCGCCGTCGCGGTGGCCCTGGTGCGCGGCTTCGCCCGCAGCCGCACCGGCGAGTTGGGCAACTTCTGGGTCGACCTGATCCGGATCACGCTGCGGATCCTGCTGCCGATCGCGGTGCTCGGCGCGATCGCGCTGATGCTCGGCGGCGTGGTGCAGAACCTGTCCGGCGGCACCGACGTGACCACGCTGACCGGCGGCGCCCAGACGATCACCGGCGGGCCGGTCGCCGGCCAGGAGGTGATCAAGGAACTCGGCACCAACGGCGGCGGGTTCTACAACGCCAACAGCGCCCACCCGTTCGAGAACCCGACCGCGTGGACGAACTGGCTGGAGATCTTCCTGATCCTGGTGATCCCGTTCAGCCTGCCCCGGGTCTTCGGCCGGATGGTCGGGCAGAACCGGCAGGGGTACGCGATCGCCGCGGTGATGGGGATCCTCGCGCTGGCCAGCATCACCCTGACCAACGTCTTCGAGCTGGCCGGGCACGGCACGGTGCCGCAGGCGGTCGGCGCGGCGATGGAGGGCAAGGAGGTGCGGTTCGACGTCTCGAACTCGGCCACCTTCGCGGCGGCCACCACGCTCACCTCGACCGGCGCGGTCAACTCGTTCCACGACTCGTACACCGCGCTGGGCGGGATGATGACGCTGGGCAACATGATGCTCGGCGAGGTCGCACCGGGCGGCGTCGGCGCCGGCCTCTACGGGCTGCTGATCCTCGCCGTGCTCACGGTCTTCGTCGCCGGCCTGATGGTCGGTCGGACGCCGGAGTACCTGGGCAAGAAGATCGGGTCCCGCGAGATCAAGTTCGCCTCGATGTACTTCCTGATCACACCGGCGCTGGTGCTCACCGGCACCGCCGCCGCGTTCGCCACCGGCAACGCCTCGACCGCGCTCAACACCGGCCCGCACGGGCTCTCCGAGGTGCTCTACGCGTTCACCTCGGCGAGCAACAACAACGGCTCGGCGTTCGCCGGCATCACCGTGAACACCCCGTGGTGGAACACCGCGCTGGGCCTCTGCATGCTGCTCGGCCGGTTCCTGCCGATCATCTTCGTGCTCGCGCTGGCCGGGTCGCTGGCCCGCCAGCAGCCCACCCCGGCGTCCGAGGGCACCCTGCCGACCCACAAGCCGCTCTTCGTCGGCATGGTCGTCGGCGTCACGGTGGTCCTCGTCGCGCTCACCTTCCTGCCCGCCCTCGCGCTCGGCCCGCTGGCCGAAGGGCTGTGACCACCATGAGAGACAAGGACATGACGGCACCTCTCGACACCGCCGACGCGCCGGCCATCGGCGCCCCGGCCGCCCCGGGCGGCCGGGTCGGCGGCGGACTGCTCGACCCGCGCCAGTTGATCGCCTCGCTGCCGGACGCGCTGCGCAAGCTCGACCCGCGCACGCTGTGGCGCAACCCGGTGATGCTGATCGTCGAGATCGGCGCGCTCTTCACCACCGTGCTCGCGGTGGCCGACCCGTCCGTCTTCGCCTGGTCGATCACCGTCTGGCTGTGGCTGACCGTGGTCTTCGCCAACCTGGCCGAGGCGGTCGCCGAGGGACGCGGCAAGGCCCAGGCCGCCACGCTGCGGCGAGCCAGGCAGGACACCGTCGCCACCCGCCTGCTCGGCTGGACGCCGGGCGCGGCGGCCAACGCCTACCGCGACGAGGCGGTGCCCGCGCCGCAACTGCGGCAGGGCGACGTCGTGCTGGTCGAGGCCGGGCAGATCGTCCCCGCCGACGGCGACGTGGTCGAGGGCATCGCCAGCGTCGACGAGTCGGCCATCACCGGCGAGTCGGCCCCGGTGATCCGGGAGTCGGGTGGCGACCGCAGCGCGGTCACCGGCGGCACCCGGGTGCTCTCCGACCGGATCGTCGTCCGGGTCACCCAGAAGCCGGGCGAGAGCTTCATCGACCGGATGATCGCGCTGGTCGAGGGCGCCAACCGGCAGAAGACGCCGAACGAGATCGCGCTCAACATCCTGCTGGCCGCGCTGACGATCATCTTCCTGCTCGCGGTGGTCACGCTCCAGCCGCTGGCGATCTACGCCAAGGGTTGGCAGGCCGCCGCACCGGACACGCAGGCGATCACCGACTCCGGCGTCACCGGCATCGTGCTGGTCTCGCTGCTGGTCTGCCTCATCCCGACCACCATCGGCGCGCTGCTCTCCGCGATCGGCATCGCCGGCATGGACCGCCTCGTGCAGCGCAACGTGCTGGCGATGAGCGGCCGGGCGGTCGAGGCGGCCGGCGACGTCAACACGCTGCTGCTCGACAAGACCGGCACGATCACCCTGGGCAACCGGCAGGCCGCCGAGTTCCTGCCGGTGGACGGCGTGGACGCGGCCACCGTCGCGGACGCGGCCCAGCTCTCCAGCCTGGCCGACGAGACGCCCGAGGGACGTTCGGTGGTGGTGCTGGCCAAGAACGAGTACGGGTTGCGCGAGCGCGAGCCCGGCCTCATCCCGCACGCCACGTTCGTGCCGTTCACCGCGCAGACCCGGATGAGCGGCGTCGACCTGGCCGCCGACGGCGGGGTCCGGCAGATCCGCAAGGGCGCCGCCGCCGCGGTGATGAAGTGGGTACGCGAGCACGGCGGCCACCCGACCGAGCAGGTGGGTGAGCTGGTCGACGCGATCAGCGGGACCGGCGGCACCCCGCTGGTGGTCGCCGAGCACACCGCCGGCGAGCCGGCCCGGGCGCTCGGCGTCATCCACCTCAAGGACGTGGTCAAGGCCGGGATGCGGGAGCGCTTCGACGAGATGCGCCGGATGGGCATCCGGACCGTGATGATCACCGGGGACAACCCGCGCACCGCGAAGGCCATCGCCGACGAGGCCGGCGTCGACGACTTCCTCGCCGAGGCCACGCCGGAGGACAAGCTCGCCCTGATCAGGAAGGAGCAGGAGGGCGGCCGGCTGGTCGCGATGACCGGCGACGGCACCAACGACGCGCCGGCGCTGGCCCAGGCGGACGTCGGCGTGGCCATGAACACCGGCACGTCGGCCGCGAAGGAGGCCGGCAACATGGTCGACCTCGACTCCGACCCGACCAAGCTGATCGAGATCGTGGAGATCGGCAAGCAGTTGCTGATCACCCGGGGGGCGTTGACGACGTTCAGCATCGCCAACGACATCGCGAAGTACTTCGCGATCATCCCGGCCATGTTCGCCGGCATCTACCCGTCGCTGGACCGGCTCAACGTGATGCGCCTGGCCAGCCCCGAGTCGGCGATCCTCTCCGCGGTCGTCTTCAACGCGATCGTCATCGTCGCGCTGATCCCGCTGGCCCTGCGCGGTGTGCGCTACCGCCCGGCCAGCGCCTCGAAGCTGCTCAGCCGCAACCTGTGGCTCTACGGCCTCGGCGGCATCGTGGTGCCGTTCGTCGGCATCAAGCTCATCGACCTGCTCGTCCAGTTCATTCCGGGGATCTCGTGATGCGCCTTCCCAGTTGGCTCTCCCAACACCTGGCCGCCCTGCGTGCCGTGCTCGTCCTCACCGTGCTGCTCGGGCTGGCGTACCCGCTCGCCCTGGTCGCCGTGGGCCGGATCCCCGGCCTGGACGGCCGGGCGGGCGGCTCGCTGGTCGCCGTCGGTGGCCGAACCGTCGGCAGTTCGCTGATCGGGCAGTCGTTCACCGACGCGGACGGCGACCCCGTGCCGCGCTACTTCCAGTCCCGCCCGTCCGCCGCCGGCGACGGCTACGACCCGACCGCCACCGCGGCGAGCAACCTCGGCCCGGAGAGCGTGGTGGACACCATCACCGGTGACGACGAAACCTCGTCGCGGAGCCTGCTCACCCAGGTCTGCGCGCGCAGCCTGGCGATCGGCGACCTCGACGGGGTGGACGGGCGGCGGCCGTACTGCACGCCGGACGGGGTGGGCGCGGTGCTCGCCGTGTTCCGCGCCGACGGCCTGACCGGAAAGATCACCCGCGTGGTCAGCGTCAACCAGGTCGCGCCGGCGACGCCGTTCGTCACCACCTGGCAGGGCGTGCCGGTGGAGCCGGCGAGACCCGGCCGGGACTACGTGGCCGAGGGCGGCCTGATCACCCCGGTCCGGGGGGACGCGCCGGCGCAGCCGGCCGTGCCGGCCGACGCGGTCACCGCCGGCGGCAGCGGCCTCGACCCGCACATCTCCCCGGCGTACGCGGAGATCCAGGTGGTCCGGGTGGCGCGGGAGCGCGGGGCGGACCCGGCGGCGGTCCGCCGGCTGGTCGAGGAGCACACCGCCGGCCGGTCGCTCGGCTTCCTCGGCGAGCCCGCCGTGAACGTGCTGGAACTCAACCTGGCGCTGGACCGGGAGTACCCGGCGCGCTGACGCCGGCAGGTGTTAAAAGGGGGCCCCGCCTCTACCGGATGCGTTAAGCGGGGCCCCCTCCTTTCCGAAAGGATGAGGTGGTGGGCAGAGGCGAGCTGCGGATCTATCTCGGGGCGGCCCCCGGCGTCGGCAAGACGTACGCCATGCTCGAAGAGGCCCAGCGCCGCGCCGAGCGTGGCACCGACGTGGTCGTCGGACTGGTCGAGACGCACGGCCGCAAGCACACCGCGGCAATGATCGGTGACCTGGAGCAGGTGCCCCGGCGCACGATCACCTACCGGGGCGTCGACCTCACCGAGATGGACCTCGACGCGGTGCTGGCCCGCCGGCCCGAGGTGGTGGTGGTCGACGAGCTGGCCCACACCAACGTGCCCGGCTCCCGGCACGACAAGCGCTGGCGGGACGTCCAGGAGCTGCTCGACGCCGGGATCAGCGTGCTCTCCACGGTCAACGTGCAGCACCTGGAGTCGCTCAACGACGTCGTCGCGCAGATCACCGGCACCACCCAGCGGGAGACGGTGCCGGACCAGGTGGTCCGCGCCGCCGAGCAGGTCGAGCTGGTGGACATGACGCCGGAGGCGCTGCGCCGCCGGATGGCGCACGGCAACATCTACCGACCCGACAAGATCGACGCGGCGCTCGGCAACTACTTCCGGGTCGGCAACCTCACCGCGCTGCGCGAGCTGGCGCTGCTCTGGCTCGCCGACAAGGTCGACGAGCAGCTCGACGCGTACCGGGCCCAGCAGGGCATCTCCGACACGTGGGAGGCGCGGGAACGGGTGGTCGTCGCGCTCACCGGCGGCCCCGAGGGCGACACGCTGGTGCGCCGGGCGGCCCGGATCGCCGCCCGGAGCAAGGGCGCCGACCTGCTCGCCGTGCACGTGGCCCGCAGCGACGGGCTGGCCGGCGCGGACCCGGCCCAGCTCGCCCGGCAGCGGGTGCTGGTGGAGAGCCTCGGCGGCACGTACCACCAGGTCCTCGGCACCGACATCCCGGCGGCGCTGCTCGACTTCGCGCGTGGCGTCAACGCCACCCAGCTCGTGCTCGGCGCCAGCCGCCGCGGCCGGTTCGCCCAGGTCTTCGCGCGCGGCGTCGGCGTCACCACCACCGCGCTCTCCGGCGCGATCGACGTGCACCTGGTCACCCATCCGCAGGCGGGGCGCGGGCGCCGGGGCGCGGCCGTGCCGGCGGCGCTGTCCCGCCGCCGCCGGCTGCTCGGGTACGCGCTCGCCGTGCTCGGCATGCCGCTGCTCACGCTGCTGCTGCGGACGCTGCCCGACCTCACCCTGACCAACGACATCCTGCTCTTCCTCGCCGGCGTGGTCGGGGTGGCGCTGGCCGGCGGGCTGTGGCCGGCGCTGGTCGCGGCGCTCGGCGGCTCGCTGCTGCTCAACTGGTACTTCACCCCGCCCTACCGCACGCTCACCATCGCCGAGGCCGACAACCTGCTCGCGCTCGGCGTGTTCGTCGGCGTCGCGGTCGCGGTGAGCGGGGTGGTCGACGTGGCGGCCCGGCGTACCCGGGAGGCGGCGCGGGCGTCCGCCGACGCGCAGACCCTGGCCACCGTCGCGGGCAGCGTGCTGCGCGGCGCGCGTCCCCTGCCGGCGCTGCTGGACCGGCTCCGGGAGACGTTCGGGGTGCGCGCGGTCAGCGTGCTGGAGCTGGCCGCCGAGGCCGAGGGGCGGCCGGGCCGGTCCGCCGACGAGGCCGCCTGGCGGGTGGTGGCCGGCGTCGGCGAGCGGCCACCCGGCAGCCCGAGCGCGGGTGAGACCGTGGTGCCGGTCGACGACCGGCTCAGCGTGGTGCTCGCCGGCCGGCGGCTGGAGGCCGCCGACCGCCGGGTCGTCGAGGCGTTCGCCGCCCAGGCCGCCGTCGCGCTGCGCCAGGAGCGGCTGGCCGAGGAGGCCGCCACCGCGCGCCCGCTCGCCGCCGCCGACCGGATGCGGACCGCGCTGCTCGCGGCCGTCAGCCACGACCTGCGTACGCCGCTGGCCTCGGCCAAGGCCGCGGTGAGCAGCCTGCGCAGCCACGACGTCGAGTTCGACGCCGACGACTCCGAGGAACTGCTGGCCACCGCCGACGAGTCGCTGGACCGGTTGGGCCGGCTGGTGGCGAACCTGCTGGACATGAGCCGGTTGCAGGCCGGCGCGCTGGGCGTCACCGCGACCGCGATCGGGCTGGAGGACGCCGTACCCCGGGCCCTGGACGAGCTGGGCGCCGCGGCGGCCGCGGTGACCACGGACATCGCGCCGGACCTGCCGGCCGCGCTGGCCGACCCCGGCCTGCTGGAGCGGGTGCTGGTCAACATCGTCGCCAACGCGCTGCGGCACAGCCCACCCGGCCGGCCGCCGACGATCACCGGCAGCGCCCACGCCGGCCAGGTCGAGCTGCGGGTCATCGACACCGGCCCGGGCATCCCGGAGGACCAGTGGGAACACGTGTTCCTGCCGTTCCAGCGCCTCGGCGACCGGGACAACCAGACCGGGGTGGGGCTCGGGCTGGCGCTGTCGCGAGGGCTGGCCGAGGCGATGGGTGGCAGCATCACCCCGGAGACCACGCCCGGCGGCGGTCTCACCATGGTGCTGCGGCTGCCGGCCGCCACCGAGTCGGGAGGGCCGCAGGAATGACCCGCATCCTGGTCGTCGACGACGAGCCGCAGATCCTGCGCGCCCTGCGGATCAACCTGCGGGCCCGCGGCTACGACGTCGAGGTCGCCGACAGCGGGGCCGCCGCGCTGAAGGCCGCCGCCGGCCACCCGCCGGACCTGGTGGTGCTCGACCTGGGCCTGCCCGACCTGGACGGCACCGAGGTCATCCGCGGGCTGCGCGGCTGGACCACGGTGCCGATCATCGTGCTCTCCGGCCGGGCCGGCAGCGAGGACAAGGTCGCCGCGCTGGACGCCGGCGCCGACGACTACGTGACCAAACCGTTCGGGGTGGACGAGCTGCTCGCCCGGATCCGCGCGGTGACCCGCCGGCTGGCCCCGAGCACGCCGGCCGTCCCGGCGCTGCGGATCGGCCGGCACACCGTCGACCTGGCCGACCGGACCGTCACCCGGGACGACGGCGCCGAGGTCAAGCTCACCCCCACCCAGTGGGCCATGCTGGAGAAGCTGCTGCGCAACCCCGGCAAACTGGTCAGCCAGCGGCAACTGCTGCTCGACGTCTGGGGGCCGGGATACGAGCAGGAGACCAACTATCTCCGGCAGTACATGGCCCAGCTGCGGCGCAAGCTGGAGGACGACCCGGCCCGGCCCCGGCACCTGGTCACCGAGCCCGGCATGGGCTACCGCTACCGGCCCTGACGTTTGCGCCGGCCGGCGGCGGGGACTCCGCGAGCCGGCCGAGCAGCGGGGGAGGGGCATGGCGGACGACCGGTTCGCGGCACCGCCGCCGGAGGGCTTCGGCAGGCGGCTGGACGAGCACGCCATCGACGCCGGCGCGGCGGAGCTGGAGCGTCCCGACGGCCTGGTCGACAGCGGCGTCTACGTCGACGGCGTACGACGCGCGTCGCCGGCCGGCCTCGCCGACACGTTCCGCTGCCTCCAGCAGCTCGACGACGCGATGGCCTGGATCGGGCTGCGCCGGCCCGGTCGCGAGCAGATCGCCTCGCTGGCCGCCGAGTTCCAGCTCCCCGAACTGGCCGTCGAGGACGCCATCAACGCCCACCAGCGCCCGAAGCTGGAGCGCTACGACGACACCCTGTTCGTGGTGCTGCGCGCCGCCCGCTACCTGGACGCGCGGGAGGCGGTCGAGTTCGCCGAGCTGCACCTCTTCCTCGGCCCCGGGTTCGTGATCACGGTCCGGCACGGGGGCACGCCCGACCTGGCCGCCGTGCGACGCCGGCTGGAGGCGGAACCGAACGTCCTCGCGCTCGGTCCCGAGGCGGTCCTGTACGCGGTGCTCGACCGGGTCGTCGACGGCTACGCCCCGGTGGTGGCGGGCCTGGAGAACGACATCGACGAGATCGAGACCGAGGTGTTCGGCGGCGACCCGAACGCCAGCCGCCGCATCTACGAGCTGAGCCGCGAGGTGATCCAGTTCCAGCGGGCGGCGCGACCGCTGCTGAAGGTCGTCGAGGCGCTCACCGGCGGCTTCGACCGCTACGGCACCGACGAGGAGCTGCGCCGCCGGCTGCGCGACGTGGCCGACCACCTCACCCAGGTGGTGGAGCGGGTGGACGGGTTCCGGCATCTGCTCCAGAGCATCCTCACCGTCAACGCGACACTGGTCTCGCAGGCGCAGAACGAGGAGATGCGCAGCCTCACCGCGGCCAGCTTCGAGCAGAACGAGGAGGTCAAGCGGGTCTCCGCCTGGGCGGCGATCCTGTTCGCGCCCACCCTGATCGGCACCGTCTACGGGATGAACTTCACCCACATGCCGGAGCTGGGCTGGCGGTACGGCTACCTGTTCGCGGTCGCCCTGATGGTCGCCGTCTGCGGCGCGCTCTATCTGCTGTTCAAGCGCCGCGGCTGGCTGTGAGCCCGGCCGCCCGGTGCCCTGCCGCGACCGTCGCCAGCGCCGCCGTGCCGAGCAGCGCGGCCGCCGGCGCGACGACCAGCCCGTACCGGACGCCGGCCGACAGCCCGGCGAGCGCGGAACCGGCGGCGCTGCCCACCACGAACGCGGTGCTCACCCAGGCGAACGCCTCGGCCACCGTGCCCGCCTCGGCCAGCCGCTCGGCGGTGAGGAAGACGGCGGTCAGCACCGGTGGCAGCGCCAGCCCGCTCACCGCGAGCAGCGCGGCCATCGGGACCGGGCCGGGCGCCAGCAGCAGCGGCAGGAAACCGGCCGTGAGCGCGGCGGCCAGCACCGGCAGCCGGCCCGGGCCGCCCGGTCGGACCCGGGTCCAGCACAGGCCGCCGACGAGCGCGCCGACCGCCTGCGCGGCGAGCAGCCAGCCGCTGAGCCGCCGGTCGCCGGCCGCCTCGGCGTAGCCGGTCACCGCCACCGCGATGCTGCCGACCGCCGCGCCCACGCCGACCACGCCGAGCATCATCACCGTGAACCGGGGTACGCGCAGCGGCCCGGCCCAGTGCCGCACCGCGGCCACCCCGCGCCAGGCCCGGGCGGCCGGGCTCAGCGCGTACATCGCGGTGCCGGCGAGCTGCACCACGGCGGCGGCGAGCAGCCCGGCGGCCGGCCCGCCGACGGTCACCGCGAGCAGCGTGACCAGCGGGCCCACCACGAAGATCATTTCTTGCAGCGCGATGTCCAGGGTGTAGGCGGTGGGGACCGTGGCCGGCGGCAGCAGGGCCGGCCAGAGCGTCCGCAGGCAGGCCTCCAGCGGCGGCGTGCCGAACCCGGCGACCACCGCGCCGACCACCGCACCGGCCAGGTGCCCGCCGGTGAGCGCCACCGCGCCGAAGCCCAGGCCGGAGACGACCGCGGCGATCCAGAGCACCGGCGGCTGCCGCCAGCGGTCCACCGCCCGGGCCAGCAGCGGCGTGCCCACCGCCATGCCGGCGGTGTAGGCGGCGACCAGCAGGCCGGCGGCGGCCAGGCTCAGCGACTGGCGGGCGAAGAGCAGCAATGCCAGCGGGCCGCTGGCGGTGGGCAACCGGCCGAGCTGGCTGCCCAGGAGCACCCGGACGACCTGCGGCGCGCGCAGCACCGACCGGACGGAGGTGTCGACGGACATGGGGCATCGCTCCCGGAGTGGGGGATCGGGTGGAGGCGTCGGGTGGGTCACGCGCCTCAGGGAGCGAAGTCGGCCCGCTCGTGGTCGTCGCCGTAGAGCGGGAGAGCAGGCGTGACCCAGTGCGCGTACGCGGTCGCCGGAATCACCAGCCGACGGTAACCCATAGGGTGTCGGGATGGTTGACCGGCGAGCCGAGGTGCCGGCCCAGCGGGGGGAGCGCCGTCGCGGCGGCGCACGACGGGGACTGGCGGACCGGTGCGCCCGGATGGTCCGGTCCCGGCCGTTCGAGGTCGCGATCGTCGTGCTCATCATGGCCAACGGTGCCGTGCTGGGCATCGAGACGTACCCGCACGCGGGCACCACGGCGTCGGTGCTGCGCTGGACCGAGTGGATGTTCCGGGTGGTCTTCGTCGTGGAGATCACCATCCGGGTGCTCGCGTACGGCCGCCGGCCGCAGGATTTCCTCCGACACGGCTGGAACGTGTTCGACCTGCTGGTGACCGTCGCGATCTTCGTACCGGGGCTGCACGGCGACTCGGCCGTGCTGCGGTTCGTCCGGGTGGCCCGGGTGCTGCGGCTGGTCCGCTTCTCGCCCGGCCTGCGCACCATCGTCACCGCGCTGTGGCGCAGCCTGCCGGGCGTGGCGGCGTTCCTGGCGCTGGCCGGCGTCACCCTCTACGTCTACGGCATGGCCGGCTGGCTCATCTTCGGCGACCGTTACCCCGAGCAGTACGGCGACATCGGCCGCTCGCTGGTGACGCTGTTCGTGCTGCTCTCCCTGGAGACGCTCCCCGACCTGCTGGAACAGGGCCTCGAGGTGTCGTCGTGGACGCTGCTCTACTACATCAGCTTCGTGATGATCGCGGTCAACCTGCTGCTGAACATCCTCATCGCGGTCATCGTCAACTCGATGGAGGAGGCGCGCCGGCTGGAGATGACCGAGGGACTGGCCCCGGACTACGACTCCGACGGCGACGGCGTGCCGGACGAGGTGGACCGGATCGCCATCAGCCAACGCCTGGACGACCTGCGCACGGTGATCGCCGAGCTGGAGCGGGAGTTGCGGATCGACCGCGAGGACGTGCCACGACGCTGAGGGCGGCTGCGCCGCTGTGCCACAGTGTGCGGTTGTGGAGATGCTCACGGTGCGGGGTCTGACCCGGAGGTTCGGGAAGCTGGCCGTCCTGGAGGACGTGTCCTTCGGCCTCCCCGAAGGGCGACTCGCCGTCGTCGTCGGGCCGAACGGCAGCGGGAAGACCACGCTGCTGCGGTGCGTGGTCGGCGCGGACCGCCCCGACGACGGCGAGGTGCTGGTGCGCGGGCGCCGCTGCTACGAGACCGACCCCGAGATGCGCGCGCTGCTGGCCGCGGCGCTCGACGACATCGACTTCTTTCCGGACCTGTCCGTCGCCGAGCACCTCGAACTGGTCGCGTACGCCCACGGCGGCGTCGGCGCGACGGTGGCCGAGGTGATCGCCGAGCTGGGCCTGGAACGCGCCCGCGACCAGCTGCCCGCGACGCTGTCCAGCGGGCAGCGGCGTCGGCTGGCGCTGGCCTCGTGTTTCGTCCGTCCGCGCCGCCTGCTGGTGCTGGACGAACCGGAGCAGCGCCTCGACGCCCGGGGGCGGGAGTGGCTGGCCGACCGGCTGCTGCGCGAGAAGGCCGACGGCACGGCCGTGCTGATGGCGACGCACGACGCCGAGCTGGCGGCGGCGGTCGCCGACGACCGGATCGAGATCGGCGTCGCTGCGTGACGACGGAACTCGACGTCCGACCGACCGGCCGGCCGGACGCCCGGCGGCTGCGCGGCCGGCTGCGGCGCACCCGGCGTCGCCACCGGACCGCCTCGCTCGGTGACGTGCTCGGTGACGCCTACGTGCTCCTGCTCTTCACCGGCATGTACGGGTGGGCCCTGATCAGCGAGGTACGCGACTACCTCGGCTCACCGTCGGGCCGGCAGGGCGACCCGGCGGACCGGTACTGGTTCGGGATCGCCGCCGCCCTGGCCGTCGCCGGCCTGGCCTGGCGGGCTCTGCGGGTGGTCGGCCCGCTGGTGGTGGCGCCGGCCGCGCAGTCCTGGGTGGTCAGCTCGCCGGTGGACCGGCGAGGCTGGCTGCTGCCCCGGTTCGTCGTGCTGGTCGTCGCCGCGACCACCGGCGGCGGGCTGCTCGGCCTGGCCGCGGCGGTGGCTACCGGCGCCGGAGCCGCGCCCGACCTGGCCGGCGCGACGGTGGCCGGTGCCGGCTGCGCGACGGTGGCCGTGGCGTCGGCCGTCGTCGTCCAGGGCGGCCCGGATCGCGCGGGACCGGCCCGGATCCTGGACCGCTGCCTGCTCGGCGCCGGTGCCGTGGTGGCGCTGGCGGTGGTCGTGGCGCATCTGAGCGGGCAGCCGGTGCCGCTGCCAGCCGTCCCGCTCGCCTGGACGCTCGGGCTCGCGGCGGTGCCGGCGGCCGTGGTGGCGGTCGCCGCGGCGTACCGGGCGCTGCCGTCGGTGGACCGGGCGTCCCTGGCCGCCGGGGCCGAGGTGGCCGACGCCGCTGCCGGCGCGGCGCTGCTGCTCGACCCCTCGTTCCTGACCGGGCTGGCGGAGAGCCGCCGCTGGCGTTCCCGGGGCGTGGTGTCGAGCCGCCGGTTCCGGCCGCTCGGCCGGTCCGTGGTGCTGGTGCAGGCCGAGCTGTGGCGGACGGTACGCCACCGGAGCGCGCTCGTGGTCTGGGCGGCGCTGCTGCTCACCGCGTACGCGGTCGCGGTGGCGCTGCCGTCGTCGGCCGGCGCGGCCCAGGTGGTCCTCGGCTTCCTGGCGGTGGGCCGGCTGACCGGGGGTCTGCGTGCCGTCGGCCGGTCTGCCGGGCTGCGCCGCTCGCTCGGCGGTGGCGACGTCCAGCTCTACCTGGCGCACCTCGTGGTGCCGGCGGTGTCCGTGCTGGTCTGGTACGCGGCGACGCTGCCCGTGGTACGGCCCACCGTCGGCGTCGTCGACGGGGTGCTGGCGCTCGGCACCGTGGCCGCCGCCTACCGGGCCGGCACCCGGCCGACCATGGGATACGGCGGCGCCACCGTCAACACCCCGGCCGGAATGATCCCTGTCGATCTCATTCGACAGGTGGTCCGGGGGCCGGACGTGATCGGCGCGCTGATCCTCGTCCAGCTGTTCTGGGGCTGATCCGCTGCTCACCGGGCCATGACAGTTCTGTGAAGAAACGCGCCTCACGTTTGGGTCGCGGCCCGATCGGGGCACCGAACGTGTCGACAGGTCATTCGGAAGAACAGGACGGCTCTCGTGGAAGTTACCGGTTTCCTCACCGCGATCATCATCGGTCTCGTCATCGGGGCCCTCGGCCGCCTCGTGGTGCCGGGCAAGCAGAACATCCCGATCTGGCTCACGCTGGTCATCGGTGTGGTCGCCGCGATCCTGGGCACGCTCGTCGCCGGCCTGTTCGGCGTCGACGACACCGCCGGCATCGACTGGATCGAGCTGCTGCTCCAGGTGCTCTTCGCCGCTGCCGGTGTCTACATCGCCGCCGGTGCGTACGGGCGCCGTCGCCACTGACGCTTGATTAGGAGGGGCCCCTTGTTATGCAGAATGCGCTAATAAGGGGCCCCTCCTAACGCGCAAACGCGCGCTACTCCCGCCAGCCGGCCACCTCGACGCCCCTGGCCAGCTCCACCCGGAAGCCCAGCGTGATCTCGCCGCTCTCGCCCGGCGCGAGCGACAGCCGCCAGGTCACCTCCCCCAGCTCGGTACGCTCCGCCGGCGGCGGCGTCAACGCCGTCTCCCGCACCACCACCGCCTCGTCGCGGGACACCGGCACCTGGTCGCGTACCTCCACCGCCGCCGGTCGCGGCGTGTGGTTGGCGACGGTGATCCGATACTCCACCTCCCGCCGCCGGGTCGAGCCGAGCGCCGCCTTCGTCTCGGTGCGCCGGTGCAGCTTGCGTTCCACCCGCAGCCGGTCGTCCACCCCGAGCGCCAGTTCGATCTCCTCGCCCGGGGCCCAGACCGGCAGCCGGGTCGACGTGACGAAGTCCGTGCCGTGGAACACCGCCGCCGGACCGGCGAGCAGCGTGTGCTCCGCCGTGTTGCGGACGGTGGCCCGCAGGTGGGCCTCGGCGGCACGGACCGGCGCGGTCACGTGGTCCAGTCGGGCCGGCAGCTCCAGCACCGCGATCGTGGCCCGGTGCGCGCTTCCGTCGGCCGGCACCGCCACCGCCCGAGCCGGCCGGTAGGTGGCCGCGCCGACCCCCTGCTCCACCTCGGCGACGCTCTCCCGCACCCGGGGGGCCGCGGACCGGGCGAGACCACCGCCGCCGGCCGGCGCCGCGCCGGGTGCCGGCGGCACCGGCATCCCGAGCGGCATGTCCGCCGTCGCCGCGCGCGGGGTCGCCGGCCGGAACCGGTCGAGATACCAGGGCGACAGTTCGGGTACGCCTGTCGTCGCCGCCGGGCGGGCGGTGGAGAGCCGCAGCTCGCACTCCGGCCAGTCCTCGCCGGTGCACTGGCTGACCTGCCCGAACCAGGTCACGGTCACGGTGTCGTCGATCAGCCGCAGGTCGTAGGAGGGCTGCCAGCGGGCGCCGTCCACCAGGTAGGTCAGTTCCAGCTCCACCTCGGCGTCGTCGGCGTCCACCGCGACGGTCACCTCGGCGGCCAGGTGGTCCGGCTCCCGCTTGCCGTGCGCGGCGTCGAGATCCCGCTCGACCGCGGCCAGTTCCTCCGCCAGTTCGGTGCGCCGCCGGGCCAGCCCGCGCCGCCGGCCCCGGGAGTCGGCGAGCTGGGCGGCGACCGAGTCGGCGAAGGCGGCCACGTCGGCCGGCGCCGCGTCGCCGGTGGCCAGCGAGCGGGCGTACGTGCCGCCGGCGCGCTCGGCCAGCCGGGCGAGGAATTCGCCGCGCTGCTCCTCGATGCCGTCCGCGTCCTCGGTCTCGGCCAGCTCGTCGGCCAGCTCGCGACGTCGCTGCTCCAGGCCGACCACCTGCGCGTCGGTGCTGCGGGCCCCGCGCCGGGTGGTCACGTCCACACCGAGCACGGTGGCGGCGCCCCGGCCGCCGACGCGGATCGAGTCCCGCCGCAGGCCGGCGGGGAGCGGCGCGACGCGTACCCGATGGTCACCGGCGGCGAGCCTGACGCCGCCGCGGCGGGTGATCCGCGCGCGGTCCGGGTAGACGGTGACGCCGACGACGGGGGCCTCGATCTCCGCAGTTTTCACGGCGGTGAGGGTAGTTCAGCCGCGCATCTTGGCAGCGGTGCCCGGCTCCGCTACCGTCCATGGGAACGCTCCCATGAACTTAGATACATCTATGTGATCAGGAGGAAACACATCGTGGCTATCCTCTCCCTCCGGCGCCGCAGATCGGCGGTCGTCAGCGCGGCGGCCGTCGCCGGTCTCACCGCCGCCGGCATCTGCCTCACCGTCGGCGGCGCGTCCGCCGGCACGGTGTCCGGATCGCTCTACCGCGACCCGAGTTCGGCGGTCGTCCGCTGGGTCGCCGCCAACCCCGGCGACTCGCGGGCCGCCGTCATCCGCGACAAGATCGCGAGCCAGCCGCAGGCCCGCTGGTACGCCAACTTCAACCCGTCGACCATCCAGTCCGAGGTCTCCAGCTTCGTCGGCGCCGCCAACGCGGCGCAGCAGATCCCGGTGCTGTCGGTCTACGAGATCACCAACCGGGACTGCGGCGGGGCCAGCGCCGGTGGGGCGCCGGACCTGAACCAGTACCAGACCTGGGTGTCCAACTTCGCCCGCGGGCTCGGCAACCAGACGGTCCTGATCATCCTGGAGACCGACTCGCTCGCCCTGCAGACGTGCCTGAGCAGCGCCGAGCTCAACGCGCGCAACCAGGCGATCTCGACGGCCACCCGCACCATCAAGTCGGGCAACCCGAACGCCAAGGTCTACCTCGACGGCGGCCACTCCACCTGGAACAGCGCCAACGAGACGGCCAACCGGCTCCGGAACGCCGGCGTGCAGTACGCCGACGGCTTCTTCACCAACGTGTCGAACTTCAACCCCACCTCGAGCGAGGCGAACTTCGGCCGGGCGGTGATCTCCGCGCTCAACGGCATGGGCATCTCCGGCAAGCGCCAGGTCATCGACACCAGCCGTAACGGCGGCGCGAGCGGCGACTGGTGCGCCGACGACAACACCGACCGGCGCATCGGGGCGTACCCGACGACGAACACCGGCGACGCCAACATCGACGCGTACCTCTGGGTGAAGCCCCCGGGGGAGGCGGACGGCTGCCGCTACACCGCCGGATCGTTCCAGCCGGACCTGGCCTTCAGCCTGGCCAACGGCGCGCCCAACCCGCCCACCACCACGCCGCCGACGACCGCGCCGCCGACCAGCGCGCCGCCGACGACCACCCCGCCGACGACCACTCCGCCGACGACGGCTCCGCCGACCACCACGCCGCCGCCGACCGGTAACGGCTGCTCCGCGTCGGTGGTGCTCAACCAGTGGTCCGGTGGCTTCACCGCGAGCGTGACGGTCACCGCCGGCTCGACCGCCCTCAACGGCTGGACCGTTACGCTCACGCTGCCCGGCGGCGCCGCGGTCACCGGCGTCTGGAGCGCCCAGGCCAGCGGCACCAGCGGGACCGTCCGGTTCACCAACGTGGGCTACAACGGCCAGGTCGGCGCCGGACAGTCGACCAACTTCGGCTTCCAGGGCACCGGCACCGGCCCTGGAGCGACCGCCGGCTGCACCGCCGGCTGACCCGCCCGACACCACAGGCCCGGCGCGGAGGACCGACCTCCGCGCCGGGCCTGCCGGTCAGTAGCGGCCGAGACTGTCCAGCGGGCACATCACGATGCGCGGCTGGGCCGCCGGGTCGAGCCACCGGAGCACGCGCACCAGGTCGGCGTGGGACAGGCTGACGCAGCCGGCGGTGGGACCGGACGGCGTCCTGCTGAACTCGTGCAGGAAGATCCCGCTGCCCGCGTTCGGCACCGGCTTCGACACGTTCGGCGCCATGTTGTAGGTGATCACAGCGAAGTGCGTGTAGGCGGGCTTCTCCTTCCACAGCGCCTCGCTGTAGCCGCCGGGACTGGTCGCCCGGTGCTGGAACGTGTTGTAGGCGGACGACTTCGGGTTCTCGTTCCACCAGTCGTTCGTCACGACCCGGTGGTAGGGGTATCTGACGCCCGGGTTCGCGGCGATGCCGTAGAGCGTCGGACCGAACGCGTAGACACCGGTCGGCGTGGTGGCGACACCCTCGACGTGGTGGTCGCTGAAGAACTTCGACCCGATGCGGGCGGACAGCGCCGCGGAGACCGGGGTCCACCGCCCGTCCACCTTGGCGAACGTCTCCAACGTGGCGTAGCTGGTCTTCCAACTGGCCGCCGTCACGACCACGACCTGCCGGGTGGCCGCCGGCAGGGTGGTGAGTCGGCTCGCCTTGTTGCCCGCCGGCGAGACCCCTGATCGCGGGCGGGTCGGGCCGGTGCCGACGCCGGCGGATGCCGCCGCGGCCGGCGCCGCGCCGGCGACGAGGGGGGTGACGACGCCGGCCGCCGCGCCGATGATCAGGGATCTCCGCTTCATGGGCCCGATCCTCCCACCGGGTGCGCGGCCCCGGTGCCCCGTGAGCCGACCGGCCACGCCCCGCTGCCACGTCGCACCCCGCCGGAGGATGATTCGTTGAGCCCGGTATGGAACGGGCGGCAGGAACGGAAGGGCGGTCGGTCTACGGCCTGCACGTGCACGGCCTCGACGACGTCGACGAACTGCCCGAGTACGACGCCACGCTGCCCGGCCAGATACCGGTGCACGTCCGGCAGGCACCCCCCGGCCCGGTGCCCGATCCGGTGCCGATGAGCGACCGGTACGGCGTCCTGCTGATGCCCAGCGGCCGCACCTTCGTCGCCGACCGCACCCGGGGCACCGCCACCTATCACGGCGAGCCGGTCCCGCCCGACGTGCTCGCCCACCCCTACCTCGCCCCGGTGGCGACGGTCTTCAACCGCTGGGCCGGCCGGGACACGTTCCACAGCGGCGCGTTCGTGCACGCCGGGCTCGCCTGGGCGGTCATCGGCCCCCGTACCGCGGGGAAGTCCAGCCTGCTCGCGGCACTGTCGGCACGGGGTGTGCCGGTGCTCAGCGACGACATCCTGGTCGTCGACGACGGGCAGGTGCACGTCGGCCCGCGCTGCGTCGACCTGCGGCAACCGGTGCCGGGGCTGGATCCGGTCCGCCGCACGGTGCGCTTCGGATCCCGGTTGCGGGTCGCCCTGCCGCCGGCGCCGGCCCGGACCAGGCTCGGTGGCTGGCTCTTCCTGCGTTGGTCCGACGACGTGACGATGCGACCGGTGCCCGGCCGGGAACTGCTGACCCGGCTCGCCGCCGCGCGGTCCTGGTCCTGGCTGCCCTCGGACCCGACGGCGGTGCTCGGGATCGCCACCCTGCCCGCGTGGGACCTCGGCCGGCCGAAGGACTGGTCCGCGCTGGACCGGACCTGGAGACTGCTCGACGAGCACCTCGGCGCGGCCCGGGCCGAGGTCCCGGTCTGAGCGGTCCCGGCCCGGCGGTCCCGGCCCCGGCGGTCCCGGCGGCCGGGCCGGAACGACCGATCCCGGATACGACGGGGTCAGGCCGCCCGGGTCAGGCCATACCGGCCCAGGTCGGCGAGGAAGGCGGCCACGTCGGCGCGGGCCCGCGCCCGGTCCACCGCACCGTCGCCGACCAGGGTGTCGACCAGATCCTCGGTGGTGGCCCCGCCGACCAGTCGACGCCAGAGCAGCGCCCCGGCACGGTCCAGTCCGAAGTAGACGGACTCCTGGAGGTCGAGCAGCACCGCCTCCTCGCCCGTCTCCCGCCAGGTGACCCGGGTGCCGTCGACCCGGTAGGCGGTGTCCTGCTGAGTCATGTCGTGACCTCCCGGTCGTCGGTGGTCCGGGCCGGCGGCACCACGGACGCCGGCCCGGGCGGGTTGGCGCGCAGCCAGAGATGCTGCACGAGCAGTGCGGTGCGCCACGGGATCCGCTCGCCGGACCAGACCGCGCGCAGCCGGTCCGGGTCGACCAGGTTCGCGTCGACGCCGGTGCCGTCCCACCCACGGACGAACTCCCGGGTGGGCGTACGCAGGAAGACGTCGTTGAAGGAGGCCTTGCGGCGCGGTGCGGTGATCTCGGGGGGCAGCGCGTCGCCGCTGATCGCGGCCAGCAGGCTCTGGCGGGTGGGGTCGCGCCGGTGCCCGTGGCGCGCGGCAAGCGCGGCCTGGAACCCCTCGTCGAAGAGGGGGTGAACGGGTAGGACGTCGTGGTCGGCGCCGATCGCGGCGAGCGACGAGAGGTTGAGCAGCCGGGACCGGCTGCGCATGTGGAACTCCATCCGGTCGTGGAGCCGGTGCGGCTCGGCCCGGTGCCACTCCCGGGTGGCCCGCCGGATCTGCGCGGCGGCCTGCGGCCTCAGCCAGGCGAGTTGCGGCTGTGGGGTGTACCGCCCCAGGGCCCGGTGGCGCAGCCGCCCCAACCGTCCACGTAGCCGCGTCACCAGCGGTCGGCGCCAGCCGGCCAGGATCTGGTCGCCGCCGACGCCGGTGAGCATCGACCCACCGGCTGCCAACTCGACGACGGGCAGGTGCAGGTGCTGGTTGGCCGGGGCGAGCAGGCCGTGGTGGTGCAGCAGCCGGCGCGCCACCGGGCCCACCAGGTCCAGGTCGTCGTCGGCCCGCAGGATCTGCCAGTCGGATACGCCCATCGCTCGGATCACCCGTTCCTGCCAGGGCGACTCCTCGGCGCGGGGAGCATCGGTGAACCGCCAGGTGACCGGGATCGGGTCGGGTAGCCCTTCGCGTCGCGCCACCCGGACGGCCACGGCCAGCACCAGCGACGAGTCCAGCCCGCCGGAGAAGCTGAGCACGCACGGCGACCGGCGGAGCGCGGGCAGGACCGCCGCCTCCAGCGCGGTGAGCGGGTCGGGAACCGGGCGTCGGGCGGGACTCGGGGGCACGGGGGGCAGTTGGCCGATCACCAGGCCGGCCGCGATGTCGCGGGGTGTGGGACGCAGCATGGATGCCTCACTCGCGGGTCAGGATGCCCCGGCGGGCACCGATTCGTAGCGCCTGGCCGAAGGCCCAGCAGGACAGCGGAAGCAGCAGCGCGGCGCTCAGCAGCAGCGCCCCCGCCGAGCCGGCCCACGACTCGCCGGCGACGGCCGCGCGCAGCCCGTCCAGCGCGATGCGGGTCGGCAGCACGGCGGTGAGGTCGGGCAGCGGGCCCGGGAGCGCGCTGACCGGGAAGTAGGTGCCGGACATGAACGCCAGCCCGACCGTCACCAGACTCGCGATGATCTCGCCGCGGCCGACCGCGACACCGAGCGCGGCCAGCATGATGCCGACCCCCATCACGGCGGCGCAGCTCAACGTCAGCACGACGGCGACGCCCCACCAGTCGGCGCGTCCGACGTCGAGGTGGAAGAAGGCGGTGAGCAGGCTGAGGTAGACGAGCGCGCGAGCCATGGCGAAGAGGAGCGGGTGGACGGCCAATCCGACGGCCAGCGTCGACCTCGGCAGCGGTTGGGCGACCAGCATTTCCAGGGTGCCGCTGCGCTGCTCGCGGGCGACCCGCTTGGTCACGTGCGAGGCGCCGGCCTGGATGACGAGCATGAAGACGATGCCCATGGCGACGAAGTCGAAATAGCTGCCGGACGCGAGCGCCGGGTGCCCTCGGGTCGGTGCGACGACCCGCGAGATGAACAGGTAGACGAGCAGGTTCACCACGCCGAACGCGAGATCCAGCAGCAGCGGCCAGCGGAGTGCCCGCCGGTCGCCGAGGTCCCTCGTGGCGAGGGCGAACAGGGCGCCGCCCACGGACGCGCCGCCGGCGACCGGTTCCCGGCGCGGCGGCGCGGGTCGGGTGCGGACGACGTCTGTCATCCGCCCGCCCCGAGCGTGATCTCCCGGTAGCCCCGGTCGCGCCGGTCGGTGTGGTGCGAGACGACCACGCAGGTCAGGCCCGCGCGTCGGTCGAGGGCCTCCCACAACCGGGCGCGCGAGCGGGCGTCGAGCGACCGGTCCGGCTCGTCGAGGACGAGCAGGGCGGGGTCGCCGACCAGCGCGCGGGCGATGCTCACCCGGGACCGCATCCCGGCCGAGCAGCGGCTGACCGGCACGGTGGCGTAGTCGCCGATGTCGAGTTCCTCCTCGACCCGGGACACCGCCGCGGCGGCCGCGCGTCGACCGAGGCGGATCCGGGCCACCAGGGCCACGTTCTCCCGGGCCGACAGCTCTTCGTAGAGCCCCTGCTCAGGCGCGAGGCAGACCCCGGTGAGACGCCGGGCGGCCGTCGTGCCGACCGGATGGCCGGCGACGGTGGCGCGCCCGGCGCTCAGCGCGAGCGTGCCGGCCAGGCAGCGGAGCACGGTGGTCTTGCCGGCCCCGTTGGGCCCGGTCAGGAGCGCCCGGTGCCCGGCCGGCAGGGACAGGTCGAACCCGGCGAAGACCCAGCGCCGGCCGAACCGTCGGCCGGCCTGTCGCAGTTCGAGCATGGGGAGCCTTCCATCGGGTCACGGGGGACGAGGTCAGGGCTGGTCGATGTCACTCCCGGTGTCGTTGCCGTCCGACTCCTCGTCACCGGCGCCGAGCGTCAGCTCCGCGAGGGTGCCGAGCCGCTGCACGGTGGGCGGCTGGTAGACGTCGTCGGTCGACGCCGGCTGATCGTGTGCGACGTGCTGCATGACGTGCCTCCGTGTGTGCTCAAGGGTTGTGTGGTGACCGTAACGACCAAGCGGACACTTACCTTCAAAATCCACAAAAGCGGACGAAGGCCGCACGCTCCTTTCACTCCATCGGGGATCCTCGGCCTTCCCCCTTCCGGGTGCCGCTGCACCGGCACCGAACATCACCCGCATCCCGTGCCGGGACCGGTCGTTGGCAGGGCGTGAACGGGGAACTCGCACCGGGAGGGTGCGCCGACGACGCGCGGCCGGCTGGGGCTTCGCCGTGACCACGATCTCCCGATCGGCCCGCTGCCTAGCGCTCGACGCCACCGCCGTGGCGGTCTGCGCCGCGCTGGCCGACCAGGGCATCCCGGCCCTCCTGCTCAAGGGGTCGGGGCTGGCCCACCGGCTCGGCCTGCTGGGACGGCGTGTCTACAGCGACATCGACCTGCTGGTCGCCCCCGGGGCGTTCCACCCGGCGCAGCGGGTGCTGGCCGGCCTCGGCTGGCACAGTCCGCTTCCGGACGACCCGGCCGCATACGAACGGCCCTGGCGCCTGCCGGGGCCCGTCGCGCTCACCGTCGACCTGCACCGCGGCTTCCACGGCGTGGGCGATCGGGAGGCTCTCTGGGTCGAGCTGCACGCCTCGGCCGAGCCGTTCGCGCTCGCCGGCGGGACGGTCCTCGTGCCCGGCGCCACGGCCACCGCCCTGCTGGTCGCGCTGCACGCCGCCGTACCCGGAAGCTCCGCCGGACCGCGGGCGGACCTGGCACGGGCGCTGGCGGTGTTCCCGGACCCGGTCTGGCGGGCGGCCGCGGACCTGGCGGAACGGATCGACGCGGCGCCGCTCTTCGCGGTCGGGCTGCGTGCCGAGCCGGCCGGCGCCGAGCGGGCGACGGCGTTGGCCCTGGATCGGCCGGCCAGTTCGGCACTGTGGCTCCGGGCCCGCCGGGGGTCGTCCGTCGCACTGGGCCTCGCGCGCCTCGCCGAGCTGCCCACCGTCCGGGCCCGACTGGGATATCTGGCGCGCCGGCTGTACCCGACGGCGGTGGAGATGAGATACACCGTCCCGCTGGCCCGGCGTGGGTGGCACGGCCTGCTGCTGGCCCGGGTCCTCCGATTCGGCCGACACGTCGGCCGAGTGCCGCGGGCGGTGCCCGAACTGCGCCGGGCGGCCCGCCGGATCGCCGAGGAGGCCGCGTCCGACCGGCGCCCGCAGGCGGGCGCCCCACCGCTCGTCGACATCCCACCGCTCGTCGACATCCCGCCGCCCGCCGCCGGACGCCGGTCGCCCCTGCCGGGCGCGCTGGTCCGGCTGGTCCGGCGGGACGGCCTGCCGGCACTGCGCACCGCACTGTGGACGGCCCGCGCCGTGCGCCTGCTCCGCCGGCAGCTTCCCCGCCGCCGCTTGGACGCCGTCCGGCTGCCCCCGCCGCCGGCGGTCGCCGGCGGACACCGGCACGTCGTGCTCGGTGCGCTGCGCCGGACCGGGGCGAACTGCATCGAGCGCAGCCTGGTCCTGCAACGCTGGTATGCGAGCCAGCGGATCGCGCGGACGCTGGTGATCGGCGTGACCACGCCCAGCGAAGGGTTCCGCGCACACGCCTGGCTCGACGGCGAGACCGACGCCGAGCAGCAGTCCATGATGGAACTCACCCGCCGGCCGACACCGCCGGGCTGGTTGGCCGGCGGCGGCCGGGCAGCTCACTGACGGGGGTCGCCGCCTGCCCCGTCGGCCAGGTCCCGCTCCACCGGAGGGCCGGGCGGGATGCCGGCGTCCCGCCACACCGCGGTCGAGTCGTACCAGTGGTCCACGGCGGCCAGCTCGATCAGGCGGTCGGGCAGGTGCGGAAGGAGCGTCCGGGCGGCGGCGCGGGACAGGGTGCCGCGCGGCAGGGCGACCTCCAACCGTCCGGCGAGCGCGGCGAGGGCGTCGCCCAGGCGGATCGGCCGCGGGTGGTTCGCGTGGTAGACCGGGGCCGTCGGCGCGCCGATCCGGTCGAGCGCCAGCGCCACCGTGACACGGGCGAGATCGGGTACGCCGATCATGGACATGAGCGCGTCACCGTTCTCGATCAGGCCGGGTCCCGCGAGCAGGGCCGCGAGCCCGGGCAGAACCCAGCGGTCGCCGGCCCCGTAGACGAGATGCGGGCGGAGTACCAGCCCACCGGCGGAGCCGACCCAACCCTCGGCGGCGAGGCGGCTGGCACTCGTCGGTGAGGCGGGCGCCGTCGGCAGCGCACCTTCGGTCGCGCCGCGGTGCGGCCCGGGACCGTAGACCGACGCGGTGCTGACGTAGACCAGACGGCGTACCCCGGCTTCGGTCGCGGCCCGGGCCAGGGCCGCCGTGCCCAGGTCGTTGACCACGGCGCAGCGACGTGCGTCCGGCCCCACGTACGACGCGGCATGGATGACGACGTCGACCTCCGCGCAGGCGCCGGCGAGCGTGGCGGGTTCGGCGAGGTCCCCCCGGACGACGGTCACCGCCGCGCGAGGTGACACGGCGCGCCCGGGACGCAGCAGGACGCGGACGTCGACCGCCGCGCGTCGGAGCAGTACCGCCAGGACGGCCGAACCGACGAACCCGGTCGACCCGGTCAGAAGGACCCGATGACGCATCTCGCCCCCGTCGGCCCGGCGGTCGGTAACCCTTCGGCCGTGGCCGTCCCACCAGGTGAATGCCTAAAATCTCGCCCATGGCGAAGCAGGCACGAGCTGAGCAGACGCGAACGGCGATCCTGTCGGCTGCTGCGGACGTGTTCGACCGGTTCGGCTACGACACGGCGAGCCTCGGGGACATCATCAGCACAGCCGGGGTCACCAAGGGCGCGTTGTACTTCCACTTCGGGTCCAAGTCGGAGTTGGCGCAGGCGGTGGTGGAGCTCCAACACGTCACCTGGATGAGGATCGCCGAGTCGGCTGCCGCGCCGGAGAACCCCGCCCTGACGTCGATGATCAGGCTGTCCCATGCCCTGGCCGCCCAGATGATCAGTGATCCGGTGATCCGCGGTGGCATTCGGCTGACGCTGGAGCGGGGTTCGTTCGAACACGGCGGGACTACTCCCTATCTCGACTGGATCGCCATGACCAGGGACCTGTTGGATCGGGGCGTCGAGGAGTCGGACATCAGGGCGGAGACGGATGTGGCCGCCGTCGCGCACTACATCGTGGGTTCATTCACCGGTCTCCAATTGTTGGCCCACGTGCTCGACGAGCGGCCCAAATTGAACGACGCGGTCACCCAGATGTGGAAACTGCTGCTGCCCGCGTTGGTTTCCGCCCCAAGACTGGGGCATTTCCTCGACGTTGCGGCGGAAACCCGCTCGCAGTTCAGCGCTCAGCCAGTGTGACGGAACCGTCTGCCGCCACGCGTCCATTCTGGGTGAACTGGACGGCGGCTTCCAGCGCCTCACCTCCGGTTTTGAACGTCGTGGTCACGTGGCAGGGCTGGTCGATGTCGATGAAATAGGTGAAGTCGGCGGTGCCGCCCACCATGGACAGCGGTCTTTTCGCCGCCAGTGAGGCGGCCTGCCGCATCGCCTCGTAGATCATCATGCCGGGCACGTGGTCGAGCGGGTGGTCGAAGAAGACCGGGTGGTCGGCCGGCACCCGCAGTTCCGCGCCGTGGCCACCGTCCGGCGGGGCGACCACCACGTCACGCGGATCGGCCCGGCCGACGGCGGCGGGCTCGGCCGCCTCCAGAGGGCGGGGCCGCATCGACCCCGGCGTCCGGTCGCCCCATCGAAGCCGCTGGTAGGTGGCCGGGGTGACGCACCGGGCCCAGCCGGTGGCGGTGGCCAGGCACCGCCGGCCCCGGTGCACCTCGAACTCGAAGCGGATGGCGGCCGTGCCACCCGGTCGGACGCGCGCGTCGGCGATCCGCACCGTGACGGCGCTGTTGAACGGGCTGTCGGAGCCGCGGAGGAGCGCGGCCTCGCGCCGCCACCGCAGCCGCTGCATGATGAAGGGATTGTGCCGGGGAATCCCGTAGCCCTCGTGGCTGACCAGAATTCCGGCCTGACGCACGGTCTCGATGATGACGAGCGTGTCAAATGAATTCCCGGCGGGGGCGTACAAACGGTGCCCCGCAGGCCATTGCGCGCCACAGACAAATGAGTCGTCCCCGGTGCGGTGCCAACTCGTCAGCAACACCTCCGAGACCGCCGCGCGATGGACGAGACGTCGCGGAACGGTGGACTCGTAGGACACCGGCGGGATGGTGGGAGATGGTGTGATTTCCGGTGTGGCGAGGCGTAGGGCGTCGACCTGGCGACTCATCGTTTTCCCCCGTCGTCCATCCACGAACCTCGAAGAATAATACCGACCGGACGGTCTTCTTACCAGTCGACGGTGGCCCCGTTCGACGAATCCCGTCGACGGCACCGGTCGGTACGCGGGTGGGCCGTCGTGACGGACGGTGATCAATTGAGGTCACACAGTTGACAAAACCGGGCGGTCGGTTTTTTATTTCAAGCATCGTCCACGCATGACCCGTCCGATGTCTCCCACGGGGGAGCACGACTGAGCGAGGCTATCGATGCAGGTGATCATTGCGGACTCCGACGCCATGGGACGCAGGCTGATCCGCAAGGTGGTGGACAACCTCACGGACCACGACGTGATCGGCGAAGGGGAGAGTCTGGGGCAGGCCACCGACTCGGTCCGGCAGCGCCGACCGGACGTTCTGGTGCTGTCCAGCACCCTGCTCACCGACGATCGACGCACGGTCGGTGAGCTGATCGACCGCACCGAAGCGGCGCTGGTGGTGGTCGCGGTCAACGGCAGCGGCTCGACGGTCTGGCAGGGCATGAGTGGTGGGGCCAGTGGCTACGTGCTGCGCGACCGGCTCGCCAACGACCTGCCGCAGGCGCTGGGAGCCGCCGAGGCGGGCAACGCCTTCGTCTCGGCGCCGCTCGCCCGGCAGATGATCGGATACCTGGCCGGCTGCTTCGACAACAACTACGACGGGCCCAGCCGGTCGGACGTGATCCGTGCCCTGCTGCCGAGGGAACGCGAGACCCTCCAGCGGCTCGCCAACGGCGAGTCCACCGAGGAGATCGCCACGGCCATGTCCGTCACCACCGCCACCGTGCGCGCCTACGTGTCCCGGCTGTTGCGCAAGCTGGGGGTCCGTAGCCGCGGCGAGGCGGTCGCGGTGGCATACCGCTCACGCTTCTACTCGCCGCAGCGTACGCAACCGCCGGCCGAGGCGCCGGACGCGGATCACGGCACCGCGAGGGCCCTGCACCGGTAACCACCCGCCGGGTCGAGCAGGTCCAGGGCGTTACGCAGCGACCGCACCACGAACATCCGCTGGAGCCAACGGTCCGCACCGTCGTAGCGGGGGGTGAACTCGCTCCGACCGTGGACCGTGGTGGAGTTGTCGATGATGACCAGGTCGCCGCTGAGCAGCACCGCTTCGCGGCGGACGGCCTGCAGCGCGGTGTGCAGGGCGTCCAACGCCGCCTCGGCCTGCGGGTCACACGGCGCGGTGTCGTCGAAGTCGACGGTGAGCAACGGGTGGGCCGGGCTGCCGGCCAACACCGGCGCGGGGTCGAGATAGGGCCGGCTCACCTGACCGCGGCAGAACGACGGCGCGAGCCGGGTGCGGAATCTCGGCTGCCGCAGCACCGCGTCGTCGACCGGGTCGAGCAGCCGCACCGCCCGGCTGATCGAGCTGGTGATGGAGGCCGCCCGCTGGTCGTGGTCGGGGCGTAGGCACAGCAGGCCGAGGAAGTCCGGTCGGCTGACGTGGAAGGCGTTCTCGGTGTGCAGCTTGAAGTAGACCGCCCCGGTGTTCTGCTGCTGATCCTCCTCCCCGGGGACGGGGCAGATGTCGTGGATCAGCGCGCCGTGCTTCTCCTCGGCGTACGAGATGGGATCGCCCATCCGGGACATCAACAGCAGGAGCAGGGCGGCCGACGTGGTGCACTCCACCGCCACCGAGTTGACGGCCTGGGGAGTCGGTGGAAGGTCGGCCGGCAGCGGCAGGTTCCGGATGGTCAGGCCGCCGTCCGGGTTGCCGTAGCGGCGGAAGTGCTCCAGGGCACGGAGCAGCCCTTCCGGCAGGTGACCGTGGAGCAGTTGGGCGGCGGTCACCGTCTCGGGCCGATCGACCTCGGACACTCTCGACCGCAACCGCTCCACCACCAGCGCCACCTGGTCGACCTCGCGCGGGGACAGCGTGTATCCCGACGCACTGTCGGATCGGTCATCTACGGCCTGGTCGGCCAACGACGCGTGGGTCACGTGCAACTCTCCTTCTTCCGTCCCACCGGTCAGGACTTGTCCAGCTCACCGGCGAACGGGATGATCAGGCGATACTTGCCGCCGGCGGACTGCTCGGGCGGCTCGTCGCTCCACGTCACCTCGATGTCCGGGAGCTGATGGGCCTGGAGGAACGTCTGGATCTCGCCGTGCACGATCCGTCGAAGCTCGGTCGGGTCGGCGTGGTGGGCGGTACGCATGCGGACGCTGAGGCTGCGTGGCGAGGTCTGGTGGACCTGCGCCAACTCCAGCCCGGGGGCTCGGTCGATGACGCCGGCCAACGCCACCGGGGCGACCGGCACCTGACCGCCGTGATCGTCCTCGAACACCAGCGGATCGCTCGCCCGGCCCTGCGCCCGGATCGCCGGGAACGGGTCACCGCAGGGGCACGGGTCCGGACGCACGAGCAACGAGTCCCCGAGGTCGTAGCGAAGCACCGGCTGCACCTCGTTCGCGAGGTTGGTGATCAGCACGGTGTGGGACACCTCGCCCGGGGCGACCGGCCGGTGGTCCCGGTCGACCGGCTCGACGATGACCCAGTCGCTGTTGACGTGCAGCCAGCTCTCCGGGCAACTGGCTGCCGTCGACATGAACTCGCAGGCGCCGTAGCCGTTGCCGATCCGGGCCCGGAAGACCGACGCGATGCGTCGGTAGCCCTGGGCGGAGAGGCCCTCGGCGCCGAGCACCACGAGAGTCGGTCGGATCCGCAGCCGGCCGGCCTCCTGCTCGCCGGCGAGCAGGGCGAGCTGGCCGGCGTAGCCGATCAGGACGTTGGGACGGAACTCGTTCAGCTGTGCCACCAGCTCCGGCAGCGGGGAGAAGACGGAGAAGACCCGGAGCCGGTCCTCGCCCACCCGGCGACCGTCGGGACGCCGCGGAAGCACCGTCGACGAACCGAAGTGCCCCCCGGTGGCGAGGATCGTGGCCGCCCGCGCACCGCCGGCGAGGATGCGGGCGGCGTCCGGCCAGCGCAGCCAGCGACCGAAGGCGCGCAGGGCCATCGCGCTGGTGACCGCGGTGCTCCGGTCGTCGAACAGGAAGATCCCGCGGACACCACTGCTGCCCGAACTGGTTCCCACCCGGTAGGAGTCCAGGAACGGCTGGCCGACCCGGGACGGATCGTCGATGAAGTCCCGGGCGAGATCCAGAGTGACCCGCCGGTCGGCGCACCACCTGTCGAAGTTCGCCATCAGCGTGCGCTTGTCGGTGGTGGGCAACCGGCGGACGTCGTCCACCTCGCCGGGCAGCCCTTGGTAGAGCTCCCGGTAGTAGGGCGAGCGGGCCCGCGCGTGCGCCACCAACCGGGTGAGTCGCGCGCGCTGGCGCCGGGCGACGGCCTCCGGTCCGCCCTTGCGGGCCCGGCGCATGTCGCGCAGCAGCCAGCCGATGCTCTCCGCCATGTCAGTACACGCCCTCGACGACCGGCTTGCCGGAGAACTCCGTCACCGGCTGCACGTCGGCGATGGAGTCGCCACCGCTGTTGCGGGGGTGCGGCAGACGGATGGCGGAGTCGCGCTCCAGGTTGTTGGGCAGCAGCAGCCCGCGGCTGATGTGGTGCTGGAGCACCTGGCCCCGCTCCCCGTAGGGCACGTTCTCGCCGGTGGCCGGGTCGATCACCGAGAAGATCGTCACCGGGGAGGGCGGGTCGAAGATCGCCGCGTCCTCGCCGGAACCGCCGGCGCGTTCGACGATGCCGCCGACGATCATCGTGCTCGCATAGCCACCGATGAACCGGACGCCGGGAAAGACGTCACGCTGGTACCGGTTGCGGGCCTCGATGTCCATCTTCGTGCCGCCCCAGCCGATCACGTCCACCCGGTCGTTGATCAGCTCGACCATGCCGCTCCGTCGGCAGAGCGCGTCGAGCAGCGGGGGAGTGCTGTAGAACACCGAGATGTCCTGGCTCCGCAGGATCCACTCGGCCTGGTCGACGACGTGCTCGACGTACTGCGCGACCTCGTCGGTGGCGCCCCGGGCGATCAACCGCTTCACCCAGCGTGGGTCGAGGTCGAGCAGGAAGCACATCGCGTGGAACTTGGCCGCGGTGGCGCGGATCAGGTGCCCGGCCATGTGCGGGTCGGTGGGGCCCATGCAGAGCCAGTCCCCGCCGCGCCGGATGGCGCCGTGCTGGGCCAGGCCGGCCGCGTGCCAGGCCGTCGCCTGCTCGAGCGTCTCGGCCATCCACATCAGGCGCTTGGGCGGGCCGGTGGTGCCGCCGCTCTCGGCGATGAGGGGCTGGACGTAGTCGTCCCCGTAACCGCGGGGGATCAGGTCGCGGACCGGTACGTCGCGCAGCTGGTCCACGATGTTCGGGAACATCGTCAGGTCCGCGATCGACCGGACGTCTGCGCGGGGGTCGAAGTCGAAGCTCTTCGCCTGGTCCAGCCAGAAGGGCGAGCCGGTGCTGGGGTCGAAGTGCCACTCCATCGCCGCCGCGATGAGCTCCTCGGCCGCGAGGGGCTCGTCCCAGGGGCGGTCCAGCGGCGAGGTGGTGCCGAACGACGTGGTCATCGATTCTCCTTGGGGGTTCAGTGCACGGTGACGGTGGCGCCGCCGGGCACCAGTTCGCGTAGTTCGTCGGGGAGTTCGGCGCCCATCTCGTCGGCGATGCGTAGGGCCTCCTCGATCAGGGTTTCCACGATCTGGGCCTCGGGGACGGTCTTGACGACCTTGCCCTTGACGAAGATCTGGCCCTTGCCGTTGCCGGAGGCGACACCCAGGTCGGCCTCGCGGGCCTCACCGGGACCGTTGACCACGCAGCCCATCACCGCCACCCGCAGCGGCACCGGCAGCCCCTCCAGCCCGGCGGTGACCTCCTCGGCCAGCTTGTAGACGTCGACCTGGGCCCGACCGCACGACGGACACGACACGATCTCCAGGCCACGCTCACGCAGACCCAGCGACTCCAGGATCTGGTTGCCGACCTTGATCTCCTCGACCGGCGGCGCGGACAGCGACACCCGGATCGTGTCGCCGATCCCCTCGGCCAGCAGCGCCCCGAACGCCACCGCCGACTTGATCGTGCCCTGAAACGCCGGACCGGCCTCGGTCACACCCAGGTGCAGCGGGTAGTCACACTGCTGCGCGAGCTGCCGGTAGGCGCGGATCATCACCACCGGGTCGTTGTGCTTCACCGAGATCTTGATGTCGCGGAACCCGTGCTCCTCGAACAACGAGCACTCCCACAACGCCGACTCGACAAGCGCCTCGGCGGTTGCCCGCCCGTACTTGGCCAGCAGCCGCTTGTCCAGCGAGCCGGCGTTCACGCCGATCCGGATCGGCACGCCCGCGTCGCCGGCGGCCCGGGCGATCTCCTTGACCTTGTCGTCGAACTGCCGGATGTTGCCCGGGTTCACCCGCACCGCCGCGCATCCGGCGTCGATCGCGGCGAACACGTACTTCGGCTGGAAGTGGATGTCGGCGATCACCGGGATCTGCGACTTCCTGGCGATCGCGGGCAGCGCCTCCACGTCGTCCTGCGACGGCACGGCCACCCGCACGATCTGGCAACCCGACGCCGTCAGCTCCGCGATCTGCTGCAACGTGGCATTGACGTCCGAGGTCAGGGTGGTAGTCATGGACTGCACCGACACCGGCGCGCCACCACCGACCGGCACCGAACCCACCATGATCTGACGACTGACCCGACGCGCAGCCAGCGGCGGCGGCGGCACGGGAGGCATACCGAGACCGACGGCGCCCACCTCAGGCATCCCGTCCGGGAGCGGGACGCAGCGCGGCGCGCAGCTCCTGCGGCAGGGCGAAGACGATGTTCTCCACCGCCGTGGTGACGTGCTCGACGGTGGTGAAGCCCCGCTCACGCAGCCACCCGAGCGCGTCCTCGACCAGTTCGTTCGGCACCGAGGCGCCGGCGGTGAGCCCCACCGTGCGCGCGTCGCCCAGCCACTCCTCGGCGATCTCGTGCGCGAAGTCGACCAGGTACGCCGCACCCGCGCCCGCCTCCAGCGCGACCTCCCGGAGCCGCTGCGAGTTCGACGAGTTGGGCGAGCCGACCACGATGATCACGTCACACGCGGGCGCCATCGCCTTCACCGCCTCCTGGCGGTTCTGGGTGGCGTAGCAGATGTCGTCGCTGGGCGGCGACTTCAGCGCGGGAAAGCGGGCACGGAGCCGGCCGACCGTCTGCTGCGTCTCGTCGACCGACAGCGTGGTCTGGGAGAGCCACACCACCCGCTCCGGGTCGCGGACCGTCACCGAGTCGACGTCCTCCGGCGTGTCGACCACCTGGATCTGCGCCGGCGCCTCACCCGCCGTACCGAGGACCTCCTCATGCCCTTGATGGCCGATGAGCAGGATGTCGTACCCCTCGGCGGCGAACCGGCGCACCTCGTTGTGCACCTTCGTCACCAGGGGGCACGTGGCGTCGATGACCCGCAGTGAGCGGGCGGCGGCGGACGTGTGCACGTCCGGGGCGACCCCGTGCGCGGAGAAGATCACCGTCGCGCCCTCGGGCACCTCCTCGTTCTCCTCGACGAAGCGGACCCCCTTCGCCGTCAACGCCTGCACCACGTGTCGGTTGTGGACGATTTCCTTACGCACGTAGATCGGCGGGCCGTACAACTCCAGCGCCTTCTCCACGGTCTGCACGGCGCGCTCCACCCCCGCGCAGTAACCCCGGGGATTGGCCAGCAGAACCTTCTTCTCTCCGATGTCCATCTGCGCCCCTCTACTGCGTCGTCAGCGAGTCGGTGACCAGGCGGCGAAGTTCGGTGACCAGCGCTCCGGCGGTCAGTCCGACCTCGGCCAGCAACTGCGAGCGCGACGCCACCGCCAGGAAGTCCGAGGGAATGCCGAAGGTCAGGCACGGTGTGTCGATGCCGTTGTCGGAAACGGCCTGCGCGAACGCGGCACCGACCCCGCTGACCTTGAGGTTGTCCTCCACCGTGGCGACCGTCCGGTGCTGCCGGGCGAGCTCGAGCAGCGCGGGATTGACCGGCCGGACCCAGCGGGGGTCGACCACCGTCACCCCGATCCCGTGCCCGGCCAACTGGCGGGCGGCGTCCAGGCAGGTGCCGGCCATCACGCCGACCGCGACCAGCAGCAGGTCGGACCCGGACCCGAAGCGGCCGATGATGTCGACTCCGTCGCGCTGCTCGAGCGCCTCGATGTCCTCCGGGGCGCTCCCCTTGGGGAAGCGGACCACCGTCGGGACGTCCGCGACGGCGACCGCCTCGCGGAGCAGTTCCCGCAGCCGGGACCCGTCCCGAGGGGCGGCGATCCGCAACCCCGGCACGACGTGCAGCACCGACATGTCCCACATGCCGTTGTGGCTGGGGCCGTCGTCGCCGGTGATGCCCGCCCGGTCGAGCACGAACGTCACGCCGGCGCGGTGCAGGGCCACGTCCATCAGCACCTGGTCGAAGGCCCGGTTGAGGAACGTGGCGTAGACCGCGACCACCGGGTGCAGGCCCTCCGCCGCCAGGCCGGCGGCGCAGGTGGCAGCGTGCTGTTCGGCGATGCCCACGTCGATGACCCGGTCCGGGAACTTCTCCGCGAACGGCTGCAACCCGACCGGCTGCAACATGGCGGCGGTTATCGCGACCACGTCGGGGCGCTCGGCGCCGATCTGGACGAGCTCGTCGCCGAAGAGCGAGGTCCAGCTGGGCGCCGTGGCATTAGTGATCAACTGTCCGGTCACCGAGTCGATCACTCCGATGCCGTGGAAGCAGTCCCGGTCGTCACTCTCCGCCAGCGGATAACCGCAGCCCTTGCGGGTCACGCAGTGCACGACGACGGGTGCCCCGAGCGCCCGCGCCGTGGTCAGCGCCTCCTCCACGGCGGCCGTGTCGTGACCGTCCACCGGGCCGATGTAGTGCAGGCCGAGCTGCGCGAAGAC
Source organism: Micromonospora sp. WMMC241 (assembly GCF_027460165.1). Taxonomy (NCBI): domain Bacteria; kingdom Bacillati; phylum Actinomycetota; class Actinomycetes; order Micromonosporales; family Micromonosporaceae; genus Micromonospora; species Micromonospora sp. WMMC241. Next base: position 5,930,974 of record NZ_JAPZBF010000001.1, on the reverse strand, counting down.
GCCCGGGTGGGCCGGCGACGGCCCGGCGGCGGGCTCCCGGTGGTCGCGCAGGCTGGACAGGTGGCGGGCGAGGCCGCCCACGGTCGGCGCGTAGGACCGGCCGTTGTCGTTGAGGACGATGACGACCGGACGGTCGGTGGCACTGGCGATGTTGTTGAGCGCCTCCCAGGCCATCCCGCCGGTCAGGGCGCCGTCCCCCACCACGGCGACGACGCTGCGGTCCCGCACGCCGAGGATCTGCCGGGCCCGCGCGATGCCGTCGGCGTACGACAGCGCCGTCGAGGCGTGCGAGTTCTCGATCAGGTCGTGGTCGGACTCCGCGCGACTCGGGTATCCGGACAGGCCGCCGCTCTGCCGCAGCCGGGAGAAGTCGTGTCGCCCGGTGAGCAGCTTGTGCACGTACGCCTGGTGCCCGGTGTCCCAGAGGATGGAGTCGTGCGGGGAGTCGAAGACCCGGTGCAGCGCGATCGTCAACTCGACCACCCCGAGGTTCGGCCCCAGGTGCCCGCCGGTGCGGGACACCGACGCCACCAGGAACGCGCGGATCTCCGCGCTCAACGTGGCGAGTTCCGCCGGGTTCAACCTCTTGAGGTCGTGAGGTGTGTGGACTTCTGTCAGCACGGGATCACCCCTTCCTGGCTCATGTGCCCGGCACGGTGATGGCCTTCACCGGGCACCGTTCGGCGGCCTCCAGGACGTACTCCCAGACGTCGGCCCCGGCGTCGGTGGTGCGCAGCGTCACGACCCCGTTCAGGTCCTGGTCGAAGACCTCCGGCGCGTGCATCACGCACTGGCCGGCGCCGACGCAGACGTCCCGGTCCACCGTCACCTCGTGTGCGGCGCTCATGCCGCCCGCCTCGGCAGGACCATCGACAGGCCGCGCGGCATCAGCGTCACCGTGCCGGTGGGCCTGACCTGGTCGCCGTCCACCGGCCGCAGGTCGCGGTGCAGGGCGATGATCGCCAGCGACGTCATCGCCTCCGCCCAGGCGAAGCCCTCCCCGACGCACCGGTGGGCGCCCTCGCCGAACGGCATGTACGCCTCCGGCGTGACGTCGGCGGCCCGCTCGGGAAGCCACCGGTCCGGGTCGAAGGTGTGCGGGTCCCGGAACAGCCGGGGATCGCGGTGCTGCGAGTAGAAGGAGTAGAGCACCGTGCTGCCGCCCGGGATCAGGTGCTGGCCGAGGCGGACGTCCTTCGTCGCCGTGCGGGACAGGAAGTAGGTGGGCGGGTAGAGCCGCAGCGTCTCCTTCACCACCCGGCGGGTCAGCTCCAGCTCGGGCAGCTGCTCGTGCCGGGGTGGCTCGCCGTCGGGCAGGACCCGGTCGACCTCGGCCCGCAGGGACCGGAACACCTCGGGGTGCCGGCCCAGCTCGTGGCAGGCCCAGCTCATGGTCAGCGCCGTCGTCTCGGCCGAGGAGAGCAGGATGCTGATGACCTCGTCCCGCAACTGCCGGTCGGTCATCCCCTTCCCGTCCCCCTCGTCGGTGGCGAGCATCAGCAACGACAGCAGGTCGTCCCCCTGCTGCTCGGTCCGCCGGTAGGAGGCGATGATGCCGTCGATCACCGCGTGCAGCTCACGCATGGTGGCGCCGAACCGGCGGTTCGTCGGCAGCGGCAGGTGCTCGACGAGGCCGGTCGGGTCCATGGCCCGGAGGCTGACCCCCCGGGTCAGCACCGGCAACGCCCGTTCGATGACGGAGACCGCGGACGCCCCCAGGTCCGTGGAGAAGAGGGCCCGGGTGCCGATCGTCGTGGCCAGCGAGACGAACTCCGGCTTCAACTCGATCGGCCGGTCCTCCGGCCAGGACGAGATGCGCTCCATGGCGATCCGGCGCATCACGTCGCCGTACCCGTGGACGCGCTTGCGGCTGAAGGCCGGCAGCACCAGGCGGCGCTGCCGGCGGTGCGCCGGGCCCTCGGCGGTGATGATGCCGTCGCCGGCGACCGCCCGCGCCTTGCGGAAGTGGATGCCGCGCGGGAACAGCGCGGCGTCGTTCACCAGCATCTGGTGCAGAAGGGTGTGGTCGTTGACGAGGTACGCGGTCGACGGGCCGAGACCGACCCGGACCACCGGGCCGTAGCGGCGGGCCTCCTGCAGGAAGTCCAGTCGCCGCCGGAGCAGCTGGAGGCCGTGACCGACGAGGGGCAGCCCGGCCGGGACGCGGGGAGGCCGGGCCTCCCGTCGGGGAGCGTGCGTGGTGATGGACACGGACACCTGCCTTTCGCAGTGACCACCGGCACCGGTGGCTGGTCAGCTCTGGCTTCGGTAACGCGCCGAGCGCGCCGGCCAGCGGACGGCGGCCGACATGAACGACTCGTAGTGGTGGAAGTAGCGGCGGACGGCCTCGTCGTCGGGCAGACCGAAACTGCCCGGTTCGGCGCGGATGTGCTGGAAGGTCGCCAGGGCCTGCTCGGCGAGGCGCCGGGCGTACGCGACGGCCCGGTCCTCCGGCCAGTCGTACTCGTGCTCCAGGACGATGACGATGTTCGAGCTGATCCCGTCCCGGCGTTCCGCGTCGAGGGAGTAGAGGTCGTTGGCGATGCAGCCGTAGTCGGCGACCGCCGCGTCGACCAGCCGCACGCACGGGTGCAGCCGGACCGCCTCGGGCAACGCGAGCCGGTCGACGAACCAGTCCAGCTCCACCTGCACGCTCATGGTGCTGAACACCCGACGCATCAGCAGGTAGGACGACAGGTCGGGGACGCGCCCGCGGCTGCGCAGGTCCAGCTCCCACAGCGTCGCGGCCAGGTAGTTGCGGATCTCCTGCCGCAACCGGGTGGTGTCGAACTCCGGATCGATGCGCGCGATGTCGTCGAGGATCCGGGCGAGCAGCCGGACGAGCGGGCCGTGCGCCGGCCCGGCGGGCCGCCCGCCCAGCACCTCCTCGATGGAGTCGTGCTGCGCCCGCACCCGGCTCCGCCAGGCGCCGTCGAAGTCCACCAGGTCGCTCCAGGCGTCGTCGAACAGCACCAGGAAGGCGATCCAGAGCGTGGCCACCTGGAGCCGGTCCTGGTCGGTGTCCGGGAACGTGAGCGCGGCGGCCTCACCGAGCGCGATGCCGTTCAACACCTTGGCGCTGGAGGGGCCGACCAGGCCGATCTCGGCGGCGACCTGCCGGACGTAACCCGCGGCGGCCGCCCCACCGGGGTGCGACCGGTCGGGGAAGGGACAGGGCACGAGCAGCGTCTCAGTCTCCATGGGCGCTCCCGTCGAGGCGGTGCAGGACCGCGAGGCAGGTGGCCCGCACGATCCGTACCGGGGTGTAGATGTCCTTGCCGATCCAGAGCGCCGGGGTCCGCGGGGTGATCTCCGCCGCGGCCAGCGTCGCGCGGGCCGCGGCCATCCCGGCCCGGATCTCCGCCCGCCGGTCGTCGCGGGTGCTGAGGCTCAGGATCCAGGCGGCGTACGCCGTCTCCTCCGCGGTCCCGGAGCCGTGCCCCCAGCGGTCGCCCTGCCGCGTGCCCAGGATCCAGTCGACGGCCCGTTCCACCGCCGGCCGTGCCTGGGCGCCGCCGTAGCTGGCCAGGGCGTTCGCGCAGGTCGCCGTCGCGTAGTACGGCGAGCCGTGCCACTTGTCCGCCCAGCTCCCGTCGGCCGCCTGCGCGTCGACGAGCCAGTCCCGGGTGACCCGGGCCGGCGCGGCGTACCGGTCCGCCTCGTCGGGGCGCCGGTCGAGCCGGTGCCCCAGCGCCTCCAGCGCGTGCCCGTTCGCGGTCGGCGAGGGGGTGCGCTCGTCGGGATAGGTGTAGAACCGGGTGCCGTCGTAGTAACGCAACAGGCTGTCCAGGTCGGGGGAGCGGCCGTGCGCGTCCAGCGCCCACAGGACCGAGGCCGTGTCGTCGGCGTCCACCGGCAGGCCGTCGCCGGCGGCCGCGCCGTCCTCGCCGAGGGCCAGCTCCAGGGCGTCGAGTACGGGCTCCGGCACCCGGCACGGCACCCGGTGGACCTGGAACAGGTTGATGATCCAGGACCGTTCGAAGTGCGGCATCGGGGCGCCGACGGGAAAGAGCCCGTCCGCCCGCGCCTGCACGGCGTCCAGGTAGCGCAACGACGGATGGTCCGCCTCCGGGCGGTTCCGCAGCCAGGCCGCGGTCGCGGCCGGGGAACAGCCGACGCTGCCGGAGACCGGCGTCACGGCCGGATCGGCCGACCGGTCCGAACCGATGATCTCCCAGCTGTGCCAGAGCTTCGGGGGTACCGGATGCCCGGCGGCCGTCGCGCCGCGGAGCCGACGCAGGATCTCCGGCGCCGTACCCGGTGGGGTGGCGAGCGGACCACCTCCGGCCACCGGCGCCAGGACCGGGTGGTGGGCCGCCTCGAACCGGCGCAGGTGATCGTTGACGAGGTCGATCAGCCGGGGCACGAGAACCTCGATGGCGACCAGGTCGGGCAGGGCGACCTCGGGCTCGTCGAGCCAGCCGCGTAGCGCCCGCGCGCCGGCGGCGGCGGCCCCGGCCAGTTCCTCGGTCGGCACCGCCCGGTCCTGGGGCAGGCCACGATCGCAGGCCGTGAGCAGCGCCTCGGTGGCGCTCAGGCTGGTCACCAGGCGGAAGCCCGCCAGACCCCAACCGCCGTCGGTGGCCTGCTCGGCCAGCAGGAACCGGAGGCGGGCCGGGTGTCCGTCCAGCCAGGGCGCCTCCGAGACGATCCGGCCGCACTCGTACACCGAGGGGCTGATCAGGGCCCAGTCGTCCGCGGCCGCCTCGTGCAGCAGCATGTCCGCCGCGGTGGTCGTGGCGAGCGGCGCGGCGCTCATGCCGCCCTCACCGTCGCGGCGCGCGCCAGGTCACGGAGGGCGTCCCGGGCGTCGGGATGGAAGGGGGCGTCGTCGAGGACCGCGAGACCCTGGCGCAGCCGTTCCTCGATCATCTGCTCGACCTTCGCGGCCGCGCCGGTCGCCACGAGGACCGCGCGGGCCTGCGCCGCGCCGGCCTCGTCGAGGGCCGGGTCGCCGACGAGGCTCGACAGGGTGGCCCGCTGGGTCGGGTCGGCGTCCCGCAGCGCGAGGGCCATCAACACCGTGCCCTTGCCCTCACGCAGGTCGTCCAGGGTGGACTTGCCGGTGTGCCGGGCGTCGCCGAAGATGCCGAGGAGATCGTCCCGGAGCTGGAAGGCCTCCCCGATGGGCAGCGCGAAGGCGGTGCAGGCGTCGAGCAGCGACTCGTCGGCGCCGGCCAGCGCGGCGCCGATCTGCAGCGGTCGCTGCACCGTGTACCGGCCGCTCTTGTAGCTGGCGATGGTGAGGGCGGTCCCGACGTCCGGCGAGGTGTCGCTGCTGAGCAGGTCGTGGTACTGACCGAACATCAGCTCGGAGCGCATCTGGTCGAGCAGCGGCCGGACGGCCCGCAGCTGCGTCGGGGTCATCCCGCTGCCGTGCAGCATCTCGTCGGACCAGACCATGGCCAGGTCGCCGACCAGGATGGCGCTGTCCCGCCCGAAGCGCTCGTTACGGGCCCGGTGGTCGCCGCGGCCCAGGAGCGCGAGCGAGACGTGCAGGCTCGGATGGCCGCGGCGTACCGCCGCGTTGTCGACGATGTCGTCGTGGATCAGCGCGAAGGCGTGGAAGAGTTCGAGGGAGGCGGCGGCTCGCACCGCTGCGGGATCCCGCGGTGAGCCGCCCGCCGCCTGCCACCCGCAGAGGCAGAGCAACGGCCGCAGGCGCTTTCCGCCGGCCAGGACGTAGGCGCGCAGCGCCTCGACCACCCCCTCCATGGCGGTGCCCGCCGAGAGCCCCGCCTTCTCGGTGAAGAAGGCGTCCAGCGCGTCGTCGACCGCGCCACGCAGGTCGGTGCGGAGCGTGCGGGAGTGCGGGCCTATTCCGGCCTCGATGGTCACCATGGGCTCAGCGAATTCCTTCCAGCACGGTTTGCGGCCCGCGCCGCGCATTTCGCGGCCGGCGGACAAATGAGGACGGTGCTGCCGCGGTGCCGCCATTAATCGGCTGTTCCACGCTCCTCGGCCCTGCCGACGCTACCGGCGGCGCTTTCCGCCCGGCAAGGCCGCCGATGTCAACAGCGGAGTCGCGAATGTTGATGCCGGTGGTGCGATCGTAGGCCTTTTCAAGGACTTGGCCATGCGTCAATGTGCGGTGATCGGAGCACGTCCCCGACAATTGCGGAGGTCGACGTCTTGACCCTGCCACCGCTCGCCGGGCTGCTGCTGCCCCTCGTCATCGCCGTGCTGATGTTCGGCCTCGGTACCACCCTCACCCGTGGGGACTTCGGCGCCGCGTTGCGTCGGCCCCGGGCCCTGATCTGCGGGCTGGCCTGCCAACTGCTGGTCCTGCCGGTGCTCTGCCTCGCCCTGGTCGTCGCGCTGCGACTGCCACCCGAGCTGGCGGTCGGCATGCTGCTGCTCGCGGCCTCGCCCGGCGGCACCACGGCGAGCCTCTTCAGTCACCTGGCCCGTGGCGACGTCGCGCTCAACATCACCATGACGGCCGTGAACACGGTGCTCTCCGTGGTGACCCTGCCGGTGGTCGTCAACCTCGCCCTGGCGTACTTCCTGCCGGCCGAGGCCGGGTCCGCCGGCCTCGGTCCCGCCGAGATCGTCCGCCTGGTGCTGGTCATCCTGGCCCCGGTCGCGGTGGGCATGGTCGTGCGGGCCCGCGACGCCGCACTCGCGCGCCGGCTCGAACCCCTGATCCGGGGCCTGTCGGTGGCGTTCCTGGCGCTCATCGCCGTCGCCACCGTGCTGCACGAGGGGGCACAACTGTTCGCCCAACTCGGTCGGGTGGGGGCCGCCGCCATCCTGTTCTGCCTGTCCAGCCTGGCCCTCGGGTACGCCGTCCCGCGCCTGTGCGGCGTCGAGGGGCCGCGTGCCGTCGCGGTCGGCATGGACGTCGGCATCCACAACAGCGCGCTCGCCGTGACCATCGCCCTCGACCCCGGCATGCTCGGCGATCCCGAGATCGCGATCCCGGCCGTCGTCTACGCGGTGATCACCGTGCCCTGCGCGGCGCTGGCCGTCCTGCTGCTGACCCGCCGGCGCCAGCGCGTGCCGGTGTGAGTGGCCCGTCGTGCAACAGATGTGCATGCGCGAGTCGCGAAGGAGGAAAGCGCCGACGACGCGGTGTGCATCGTTGACGGGTAATCGGCGGCGGAGGGTTGCGGCCCATTGTTTGGGTGTGTTCACATGACTGGTATCGCGACCGGGTCATCGGGGCGCAGCCGTCCGACGGGCGAGCGGAAAGCGATTATCCCGCTAATTGAGCGGGATCGTGCGTGGGTTTTCCTCTGATCGAGAGAAGGCATTCTGCTGATGGCTTCCGACGTATTGTCTGCCGAATCTGGACTTCGGCGTCGGTTCGAAGATGCGTTGATGCCCAACTACGGCACCCCGCCCCTGGTCATCTCCCACGGCAGCGGCAGCCGGGTGTGGGACACGCAGGGCCACGCCTACCTGGACCTGATTGCCGGCATCGCCGTCTCGGCGCTCGGGCACGCCCACCCGGCGCTCGTCGAGGCGGTCTGCCGGCAGGTCGGTCGCCTCGCCCACATCTCCAACCTCTACCTGCACGAACCCGAGGTGCTGCTGGCCGAGCGCCTGCTCCACCTGCTCGGCGGCGACGGCCGGGTCTTCTTCGCCAACTCGGGCACCGAGGCCAACGAGGCCGCGTTGAAGCTGGTCCGCCGGCACGCCGGCACCGGCCGGTCCCACGTCGTCGCGGCCTGGCAGAGCTTCCACGGCCGCTCGATGGGGTCACTCGCCCTGGCCGGCAAGCCCGCGATCCGCGACCCGTTCGCCCCGTTCGGATTCGACGTGCGCTTCGTGCCCTACGGCGACACCGAGGCCCTGGCCCGGGCGGTGACGCCGGAGTGCGCGGGCGTCTTCCTGGAACCCATCCAGGGTGAGGCCGGGATCGTCGAGCCACCCCCGCACTATCTGCGCGCCGCCCGCGACCGGTGTGACGAGACGGGCGCCGTTCTGGTCCTCGACGAGGTGCAGAGCGGGATCGGCCGGACCGGAGAGTGGTTCCACCATCTCGCCGTCGGAGTCCGGCCGGACGTGGTGACCCTCGCCAAAGGGCTCGGCGGTGGGCTTCCCATCGCGGCCTGCGTCGGGTTCGGCAGGTTCGGCTCGGTCTTCGCCAAGGGCGACCACGGCTCCACCTTCGGCGCCAACCCGGTCGCCTGCGCCGCCGCGCTGGCCGTGCTGGAGGTCATCGAACGCGACGACCTGCTGGCGAACGCGAGGACGGTCGGCGGGGTGCTGCGCGACGGGATCGCCCGGACCGACCATCCCCTGCTGCGGGGCGTCCGCGGCCGCGGCCTCTGGCTCGGCATCGTGCTCGCGGGACCGTACGGCACCCGGGTGGAGGAAGCGGCCCGGCAGGCCGGCTTCCTGATCAACGCCGTCCAGCCGGACGTGGTGCGGCTGTCGCCTCCACTGGTGCTCACCGTCGAGGAGGCCCGCGCCTTCCTGGACGCGCTGCCGGGAATCCTCACCACCGCGCTCGACGCGGAGGTGCGCTGATGCGCGCGGTGACCATCCACGGGCCGAAGGACATCCGGGTCGAGCAGGTGCCCGACGCCGCGATCCGGCACCCGACCGACGCCGTCGTCCGGGTCACCCACTCCTGCGTCTGTGGGAGCGATCTGTGGGCGTACCGCGGCCGGGTCCCGCGTCAACCGGGCCAGCGGATCGGCCACGAGTTCGTCGGGGTGGTGGAGGACGTCGGCGCGGACGTGCGCACCCTGCGGCGGGGGGACCGTGTCGTCGCCCCGTTCGTGTGGTCCGAGGGGACCTGCGCCTACTGCGTCGCCGGCCTGCCCACCTCGTGCCCGAGCAAGGGCTTCTGGGGCGACCCGGGCGCCGACGGCGCCCAGGGCGAGGCGGTGACCGCGCCGTACGCCGACGCCACTCTGGTCGCGCTGCCCGCCGACGTCGACGAGGACCGGATGCCGGCCGTGCTGGCCCTCTCCGACGTCATGTGCACCGGGCACCACGGGGCGCGTGGCGCCGGCGTGGGACCCGGTTCCGACGTGGCAGTGGTCGGTGACGGGGCGGTCGGCCTCTGCGCGGTGCTGGCTGCCCGGCGGCTCGGCGCGGCCCGGATCGCCGTCTTCGGTCACCACCGGAGCCGGGCGGCGGTCGCCCGCCGGTTCGGCGCGGACATCGTGGTCCTCGCGGACGCCGGCTCGGTGGCGGCGCACGCCCTGGAACTGACCGAGGGAAAGGGGTTCACCAGCGTCGTCGAGGCGGTCGGCACCGCCGACGCCATGGCGGCCGCGACGGCGGTGGCGGCCCCGGGCGGGCGGATCGGTTTCGTCGGTGTGCCGCACGGCAGCCAGGACGGCATCGACCTGCGGGCGATGTTCGACCGCAACCTCACCCTGGCCGGTGGCATCACCCCGGCTCGCACCTACATCCCGCACCTCTTGGCCGACGTGCTGTCCGGAGCGCTGGACCCGGCTCCGATCTTCGATCTCACCGTCGGGCTCACCGACGTGCCCGACGGTTACGCGGCCATGGACGAACGCCGCGCCCTCAAGACGCTCATCCGCATCTGAAGCGGACGGACCGGAACGCTCAGAAACGAGGAGACTTCAATGTCGATCGATCTCGGCACCAAGGACGAGGTTGTCCGCAACCACTACGAGCAGGACCTCAACGACCACTGGGAGGAGAAGCAGAGCGACCCGATCAACCTTCTGCTGGGCGCGATGGACGGGCTGTACCACCACCACTACGCGGTGGGTGACTTCAACCGGAAGCTGTTGCAGGCGCCGCCGGACGAGCGCGAGCGGCTGATCCTGCGGGAGATGCACCGCATGGAGAACGAGCAGGTCGAGCTGATCCTGGACGCCCTCGACGGCCTGCCGCCGGACGCCCGGGTGATGGACGCCGGCTCCGGCCGTGGCGGGACCAGCTTCATGGTGCACGAGCGGTACGGCTGCCAGGTCGACGGGGTCAACTTCTGCACCCACCACATCGAGTTCGCCGAGCGGCTCGCCGAGCAGCGCAAGTGCGCCGACAAGGTCAACTTCCACTACGCCAACATGGCCAAGACGCCCTTCGAGAGCGGCTCCTTCGACGCCATCGTCAGCAACGAGACGACCATGTACGTCGACCTGAACGAGGCGTTCGCGGAGTTCTCCCGGCTGCTGCGCCCCGGCGGGCGCTACGTCCTGGTGACGTGGTGCCAGAACGACGCGGTGGCCGACAAGTCGGACGACGTCGCCGCCATCGACGAGCACTACGTCTGCCACATCCACAAGCGGAGCGCCTACCTGAAGGCGCTGTCGGACAACGGCCTCGTGCCCTCCCGGGTCCTGGACCTCACCGCCGAGGCGATCCCGTACTGGGAGCTGCGTGAGAACAGCGCGCTGAAGACCGGTGTCGAGGTGCCCTTCCTCGCCGGCTACCGGACGAACTCCCTGAACTACGTGGTCATCGCCGCCGAGCGGGTCGTCGAGCCCACCGACCACTGACCGGAGGTCCCGATGAGTTTGGTCCAGCAGAGTCGTCCGGTACGCGAGGACGCGCGACTCGACGAGGCCCGCCACTCGGTCGAGAGCGCCCTGCGCGACATCGTCGACGGGTTGCACCCGGACCTGTCCCGCCTGTGCGGCTACCACTTCGGATGGTCCGACGCCGGCGGCGCCCCGACCGGTGACGGCGCCGGCAAGCTGCTCCGCGCCACGCTGACCCTGATGTCGGCGGGCGCGGTCGGCGCCGAGCCGGCCACGGCGATCCCGGGCGCCGTGGCGGTGGAGATGATCCACAACTTCTCACTGCTGCACGACGACATCATGGACGCCGACGCGCTCCGCCGGGGGCGGCCGGCGGCCTGGGTGGTGTACGGGACCGGCATGACCACCCTTGCCGGCGACGCGCTCATCGCCACCGCCTTCCGTGCCCTACGGTCGCTGAACTCCCGCCCGGGCCGGGACTCGGCGGACCTGTTGCTGGCGGCGCTCCACCAGATGATCGACGGGCAGGCGGCGGACCTCGCCCTGGAGCAGGTGCCCGTCCGGGAGGTCGACGTCCCGCACTACCTGCGGGCGTGCGCCAAGACGACGGCGTTGTTGGAAGCCGCGACGGCGATCGGTGCGGTCCTGGGTGGGGCACGGACGGCGACTGTGGACGCCCTGCGCGAGGCGGGCCGGCACCTCGGACTGTCCTGGCAGGTCGCCAACGACGTGGAGGACATCTGGGGCGACCCGGCGCTGACCGGCAAGCCGGCCCGCAGCGATCTGGGCCGGGCGAAGAAGACGATCCCGGTCATCCTGGCGTTGCGGGCGGGCAACGCCGCGGCCGCCGAGCTGGCGGCACTGCTCGATCAACCTGAGCCGACGGACGACCAGGTGCAGGCGCAGGCGGATCTGATCGAGCGTGCCGGTGGCCGGGAGCAGGCCGAGGCGTTGTCCGGACGGTACCTGGAGGTGGCGCTCGGCAAGCTCGGCGAGGCGGACGTGCCGGAGGCCGAACGGAACCGGCTGATCGCGCTCTTCCGTCTCGTGGCCGGCCACCAGCCGGCGCCGGCCGACGACGGGGCATCCGCCCGCGTCGTCTGAATCGGTGGCGGTATCGCGATATCATGGCGGCAGGCAGAGCGCCTGCCCGCGCCCGATGTGACAGCCCACGCCTGAGCACATGCCGGGGCCAAGAGTCTCCGACTCCGCGCGGTCGTGTCGAGCTTCCGGCGTGCCTGCCACGCCGCCCGTTCGGTGGAGGGCGTGGGACTGCACCGGAGGCGTCATGTCTGATCAGAACCCGCGGAGCACCCCACGTCCCGGGCGCGCCCGCAAGCGGGCCATCCGGGAACAGGCCGCCCGGACCGGAGTCCCCTATTCGGTGGCCGCGCGGCAGCTCGAGGCGGTCGGTCTCCAGCCCGGCGAAACCCTCTCCAGCTACGGACGCACGATCTATCCGACCGGCTTCGACTCCCATCGCCAACTGCTCATCGAACGCCGCGAGCGGCGGTCCTTCGAGGAGCGGGTGGCGGACACCCGGCGGGCCGGGGCACTGCCCGACGGCCGTGCCCAGCACCTCGTCGAGCGGTTTCCGCCCACCCGGGGGCCGAAGGGCACCGGGGTGGGCCCGCTCTACCACGGTGAGGGGCGCCAGGAACTGCTCGCGATGTTGTACATCGTCGTCGCGGCCGAGTCGCCAGGGTTGCTGCCCGAGGTGGGTGACCTGGCGTGGATCTCCGAGATGGGCGAGGAGACCGCGCTCGACATGGCCTGTGCCGAGCTGGACCGGGAGGCCCGCCGGCTGCTCGACCGGGAGCCGGCGGTGTTGTGGCCGGCGATCGAGAAGGCGCTGGCCGCCGCCGAGCACAGCGCCGACTGGCAGATCCGCCAGGAGGCGATCCGGCACACCGCGCTCTTCCGCACCATGGTGACCCCGCGCGAGGGCTACGCGGGGGAGCCGTACGTGGAGGGTCTGCCGATCGTGGGTGTCCGGCAGATCCTGGACGCGCTGCTCATCGTCGCCGACGACGGTCACGCCCCGGGCACCCGGGTGCGTCTGCTCCGCGACTCCCACCAGGGGCGGACGGCCACGATCCTGGGCGCGGTGTGGGGCCCGTCGGGTCCGCCGGTGGGCTACGACGTCTGGGTCGACGAGACGAAGACGGCGCTGTCGGCGCGCCCCGACGAACTGGTCGTGCTGGCCGACCAGGAGTCGTTGCCGCGCTGAGTCGGATCACTCCGGCGGGAGTGCCTGGGCGTACGCAGGGGGCCGACCCGGACGGGTCGGCCCCCTGCCGCGTCGCCGGTCAGGCGGCGCTGTTGCCGTTGTCGACGGTCAGCTCGACCGGCACGGCGTCCGGCACTGTCGCCGGCCGGTCGGCGCCTCGGAAGACGAGCTTGGACTTGTCGATGTTCTCCGGGTCGCCTTCGCAGTCGACGACGACGATCTGGCCGGGGGTCAGTTCGTTGAACAGGATCCGCTCGGACAGGTTGTCCTCGATGTCGCGCTGGATCGTGCGTCGCAGCGGACGCGCGCCGAGCACCGGGTCGAAGCCCTTCTTCGCCAGGTACTTCTTGGCGTTGTCGGTCAACTCCAGACCCATGTCCTTGTTCCGCAGCTGACCTTCGATCCGCTGGATCATGATGTCCACGATCTGCAGGATCTCGTTCTCCCGCAGCTGGTGGAACACGATCGTGTCATCGATGCGGTTGAGGAACTCGGGCCGGAAGTGCTGCTTGAGCTCGTCGTTGACCTTCTGCTTCATCCGGTCGTAGTTCGACTCGGAGTCCTCCGACTGCTGGAAGCCCAACGACACCGCCTTGGCCACATCGCGCGTGCCCAGGTTGGTGGTCAGGATGATGACCGTGTTCTTGAAGTCCACGATCCGACCCTGACCATCGGTCAACCGGCCGTCCTCCAGGATCTGCAACAGCGTGTTGAACACATCCGGGTGAGCCTTCTCGATCTCGTCGAACAACACCACCGAGAACGGCCGGCGACGCACCTTCTCCGTCAGCTGCCCACCCTCGTCGTAGCCGACGTAACCGGGAGGCGCACCCACCAGCCGCGACACCGTGTACCGGTCGTGGAACTCCGACATGTCCAGCTGGATGAGCGCGTCCTCGGAACCGAAGAGGAACTCGGCGAGGGCCTTGGACAGCTCGGTCTTACCCACACCCGACGGGCCGGCGAAGATGAACGACCCGGACGGACGCTTCGGGTCCTTCAGACCCGCCCGCGTGCGGCGGATCGCCTTGGAGACCGCCTTGACCGCGTCCTCCTGCCCGATGACGCGCTTGTGCAGCTCGTCCTCCATGCGCAGCAGACGCGACGTCTCCTCCTCGGTCAGCTTGTACACCGGGATACCGGTCCAGTTACCGAGGACCTCGGCGATCTGCTCGTCGTCGACCTCACTGACGACGTCCAGATCCCCGGCCTTCCACTCCTTCTCCCGCTGCGCCTTCTGACCCAGCAGCTGCTTCTCCTTGTCCCGCAACTGCGCGGCCCGCTCGAAGTCCTGCGCGTCGATCGCGGACTCCTTGTCCCGGCGCACCTGCGCGATGCGCTCGTCGAAGTCCCGCAGGTCCGGCGGCGCCGTCATCCGACGGATCCGCATCCGCGCGCCCGCCTCGTCGATCAGGTCGATCGCCTTGTCCGGCAGGAACCGATCGGAGATGTAGCGGTCGGCAAGCGTCGCGGCAGCGACAAGCGCCCCGTCGGTGATGCTCACCCGGTGATGGGCCTCGTAGCGGTCCCGCAGCCCCTTGAGGATCTGAATCGTCATGTCGAGACTCGGCTCCTCGACGCGTACCGGCTGGAACCGCCGTTCCAGGGCCGCGTCCTTCTCGACGTATTTCCGGTATTCATCGCTCGTGGTGGCGCCGATGGTCTGCAGCTCGCCACGGGCCAGCATCGGCTTGAGGATGCTGGCGGCGTCGATCGCGCCCTCGGCCGCGCCCGCACCCACCAGGGTGTGGATCTCATCGATGAACAGGATGATGTCACCGCGGGTACGGATCTCCTTGAGCACCTTCTTCAGGCGCTCCTCGAAATCACCCCGGTAACGCGACCCGGCCACCAGCGCACCCAGGTCAAGCGTGTAGAGCTGCTTGTCCTTCAGCGTCTCCGGCACCTCACCCTTGATGATCTTCTGGGACAGGCCCTCGACCACCGCGGTCTTACCCACACCGGGCTCACCGATCAACACCGGGTTGTTCTTGGTGCGCCGCGACAGCACCTGCATCACCCGCTCGATTTCCTTCTCCCGCCCGATCACCGGGTCGAGCTTGCCCTCGCGGGCGGCCTGGGTCAGGTTCCGACCGAACTGGTCCAACACCAGACTCGTCGACGGCGCGGCCTCACCCGGCGCGGCCCCGGCGGCGGCCGGCTCCTTGCCCTGGTAACCCGACAGCAACTGGATCACCTGCTGACGGACCCGGTTCAAATCGGCGCCGAGCTTCACCAGCACCTGCGCGGCCACGCCCTCACCCTCACGGATCAACCCGAGCAGGATGTGCTCCGTGCCGATGTAGTTGTGCCCCAGCTGCAACGCCTCGCGCAGCGACAGCTCCAACACCTTCTTCGCCCGCGGCGTGAACGGGATGTGCCCACTCGGCGCCTGCTGGCCCTGGCCGATGATCTCCTCGACCTGCTGACGCACACCCTCCAGCGAAATACCCAAACTCTCCAGGGCCTTCGCCGCCACACCCTCACCCTCATGGATCAGGCCCAACAGGATGTGCTCCGTGCCGATGTAGTTGTGGTTGAGCATCCGGGCCTCTTCTTGGGCCAGGACGACAACCCGTCGCGCTCGGTCGGTAAACCGCTCGAACATGCCCTCACGTCCCTCACGAGCTCCCACGCTGCTCGTCGACGGACGGCACCTGGAGGCACCGAAGCGAGATTGTTGCGCTGAGTCGAAGACTCTTGGCCACGTCGCAATGGTCGGCGTGGGCAGCCACTTGTGGCGCAGGCAGGCGCTCTGCCTGACGAAATAATAGCCCATCAGGCGCGCGGATCGACAACCTCGCGCATCGCGGAGATCGGAGCGGGGTCCCGTGCCGGGTGCCGGACGACGCCGGTCCCGGGTGAGGCGGGCGGGCCCGACCGGCGGGGCCGGTCGGGAGGCCGGCGCCGCCCGAAGCGGCGGACCAGCGGCATCTCCACCCCCTCGTGCAGAGCCCAGGCGAGGGCCAGCGCGACACCGAGGAGCGCGGCGACCACCAGCGCGGACCCGAGCGGCCCGAAACGGCGATCCGGGCCGACCACCTGCGCCCCGGCCACCACCACCATCCAGTGCACCAGGTAGAAGGCGAAGGACAGCTCCCCCAGCCGGACCAGAGCGGGGTGCCGCAGCACCGATGCCCGTCCCCGGCCGTCGGCGGTGGCCCCCGCCGCGATCAGCGGCACGAGCCAGAGCGACGCCAGCCCTCCGGTGGCGAAGAGGTACGGGGCGGAGAGGACGTATCCGTAGCCCAGCACCGCGATGCCCGCCGCGGGCAGCAGCCCGATGCGGGGCCAGCGGCCCGCGCGGACGATCCGGGCGAGCACCATGCCCAGGACGAACTCCAGCGCCCGCACCGGTGGGAGAAAGTACACGAACCAGATCTGGGTGAACGACAGCGTGCCGGAGGCGATGATGGTGAGCCGTGGTTGGTCGTCGACGAGGAACGTCGCGATCAGTGCCGCGCCGGCCATCAGGGCCGCCAGCGCGCCCACCGCCCACCACAGCCGGCTGGCCGGGATCCGGTTCACCAGCGGCAGCAGCATCGGGAACGCCAGGTAGAAGAAGAGTTCGCAGGAGAGCGACCAGCTGACACCGTTGAACGAGGTGCTGGTCGACAGGCTGGGCACCCAGGAGTGCAGCAGCAGCGGATTGGTCACCCAGTCCAACAGCCCCGTCGCCCGCCCGGCGACGACCCCGAGCACCGCAGCCAGCGCGAAGGTCACCAGGTGGCTCGGGTAGATCTTGACCATCCGCCGGCGCCAGAAGCTCGTCGTCCGATCGCCGGCCCGGGCGGTCCAGGTCAGCACGAAGCCGCTCAGGACGAAGAAGAAACCCACGCCGTACGGGCCGGCGAGCGGGAAGGTCCGGGCGATGAATGACCCGGTGGAGCCCTCGATGAACGTCGTGATGACGGCGATGTGGCAGGTGAAGACCATCGCCGCCGCGACGAATCGCAGCCCGGTCAGGGAGGGCAGCCGGCCGGCCGCGTCGTTGTCCGTCATGGCGCGGTCGTCACCAGGTCACCGGCAGGGAGCTGATCTCGCGGGCCAGGCCGCCCGACTCCCAGGGCACCTCCCGGGGATCGACCGCCAGCCGGAGGGTGGGGAACCGGGACACCAGCGACCCGAGCGAGATCTGCAGCTCCGCACGGGCCAGGTGCGCGCCGGGACAGTGGTGCGGCCCGTAGCCGAAGGCCAGGTGCGGGTTGCGGGCCCGGGTGAGGTCCAGCCGTTCGGGATCGGTGAACACCGTCTCGTCGTGGTTGGCGGAGATCCGGGACGGCAGCACCGGCTCACCGGCCCGGACCAGCACCCCGCCGAGCCGGACGTCGCGGGTGGCGTAGCGGGCGAAGACCGCTGCCTCGTCGGTCTTGGCGAACCGCAGCAGCTCCTCGACGGCGAGGTTGATCAGGCCCGGCTCGGCGACCAGCCGGGCCATCTGGTCCGGATGGCTCAACAGCAGGTACGCGCAGTGGCCGAACTGGTAGTTGACGCTGCCGTGGCCGGTGGCCAGCATCAGCCTGGCGAGCGTGACGACCTCGTGCTGGTCCACCCCGGAGTCGGCCTGGTAGCCCTCGATCAGCGCGCCGACGAGATCGTCGGTGGGTGCCGACCAGCGCTGGGCGAACAGCTCGGCCACGTACTCCTGGAGCTGCTGCACATGCTGCTGGGCCAGCTCGGGCGGCATGGAGGTGGTCGCGGTCATGGCCTTCGACCACTCGGCGAACTGCGGCCGGTCGGCCTCGGGCACCCCGAACAGGTCGGCGATCACCCCGATGGTCAGCGGGACGCCGAAATCGCCGACCAGGTCCCACGGTGGTCCCTGAGCCGCCATCCGGTCCAGCAGGCCGTCGGTCACGCGTTGGATCAGCGGCCGCATCACCCGCACGCGCCGAGTCGTGAAGACCCGCGACACCAGCCGCCGCAGCCGGCTGTGCTCGGGCGGGTCCAGGCCGAGGATGTTCTCCTCCGGCATCACCGGGAAGGCGCGCGGCTGGTCGCTCCGGCTCGCCACGGCCCGGCTGAACCGCGGGTCGCTGTGCACGCACCTGACGTCGGCGTAGCGGGTCGCCAGCCACGCGTCGTCGCCGAAGGGCATCCGTACCCGGATCATGGCGTCGTCCTGGCGGAGCCGGCGGTACTGCTCGTGGATCGGGGGTCCGCCTGCCGTTTCCAGCGGATAATTGTGGGACTCGTCGGTGGACGCCATGCTGACCTCACATCGGTGGACGGAGACATGCGCTCTCGAAGCGTCTCCGCACCGTATTCGGTGGTCGTCGGCACCGGCAATGCTGCGTTTGTCGATGCCGGTGCAGCGCAGGTGGAACGCCATACAGATGTTGCGTCGACGTCAATATGAGTAGCATTGCCCGAGGCTCGGTCGGCCCTTTAGCGTGACCTCGCGACTTATTGCGAAATTGCCACCGGTGACATTTTGCCGGCGGTTCCCCGTCGACGGCCTTGGAGGGCGAAGTGCGAGCAGCGGTCCTGCACCCGGGCGGTGGTCCGTCCCTGGATCTCCGCGACGACGTCACGGCCCTCGGACCGGACGAGGGCGAGGTGAAGATCCAGATCAAGGCCACCGGCGTGTGCCACTCGGACCTGTCGGTCGTGGCCGGCGGCCTGCCGAGCCAGGGCACGATGATCGTCGGGCACGAGGGAGCCGGCATCGTCCGCGAGGTCGGCCGAGGCGTCACCGGTGTCCAGGTGGGCGACCACGTGGTGGTCAACTGGATTCCGGCCTGCGGCCGCTGCCCGGACTGCGTCAACGGCGAGTCCCACCTCTGCATGACCCACATGTCGGACCTGTTCGGCAAGGCGCGGTTCGCGGTCGGAGAGACGCCCGCGTTCGGCATGGCCGGCACCGGCACCTGGGCCGAGGAGATCGTCGTGCCGTGGGAGGCCGCCGTCCGGATCGACGACGACATCCCGTTCGAGTACGCGGCGCTGCTCGGCTGCGGCGTCTCCACCGGCGTCGGCGCGGCCGTCAACACCGCCCGGGTCCGCCCCGGCTCCACGGTCGCCGTCCTGGGGCTCGGCGGGGTGGGGCTCTCGGTCGTCCAGGGTGCGGCCATCGCGGGCGCGGCGCGGATCGTCGCCGTGGATCCGAACCGGAGCAAGCACGGGGTGGCCATGCAGCTCGGCGCCACGGAGGCCGTCGTCCCGGAGGACCTGCGCGCCACCCACGACGCCGTCACCCAGGGGCGGGGCTTCGACACCGTCTTCGAGGCCGTCGGCCGGTCGGCCACCATCCAGGCCGCCTGGGACGTGACCCGGCGCGGTGGGGACACCGTGATCGTCGGCGCGGGCGCGGCGGACGACCTCGTGCAGATCAACGCCTTCGAGCTGCTCTTCCGGGCCCGCAACCTGCTGCCGTCCGTCTACGGCAGCTCCGACCTGCGGCGGGACCTGCCGCTGCTGGTCGCGCTGTACCGGCAGGGCCGGTTGGACATCGAGAGCCTGATCAGCCGGCGCATCCGATTCGACGAGCTCAACGACGCGGTGTCCGCCCTCGAGAAGGGTGACGTGATCCGCCAGGTCGTGCTCTTCGACGAGTGACGAGGAGGGCCCGACGGTGGCGACGGGTTTCGCGGCCGGATCGACGGGGGTAGAGGTCACACCGCCTGTCAGCCGAGAGCCGAGGAGACTGCCATGTCGGTGCAAGCGTTTCTCTATCTGATCGCGATCATCCTGCTCGCGCTCGCCGCGCTGCCCATCCGCACCCGAGGTGTCTCGCTCGCGCTGCTCGGGGCCGCCTTCGCCCTGCTGGCCTACGCCTGGCCGGTGATCACCGGCTAGGCGCGAGTGACGACGATCACATCCGCCGGGGACCCGGACCGGCCGGACCCGTCGTCTTACCGGGTGTGAGAACCGGCATGGACGCGGCGGACGAGGGTGACCTCGTCCGTCGCGTGGCCCGTGGGGACCGGCGGGCGTTCGACGAGCTCTACCGGCGTACCGCGCCGTGGTTGGAGGTGCGCCTGCGCCGCCGCTGCGCCGATCCGGACGTGGTCGCCGAGGTGCTGCAGGACACCTACCTGGCGGTCTGGCGGACGGCGGGCAGCTTCGCCGGCGCCCGGAACCGGAACGGCGGCGGGGCGCCGGGGAGCGCGGTGGGTTGGCTGTGGACCATCGCCGCCCACCGCCTGGTCGACGCGTTCCGTCGCCGGGCCCGCACCGCCCGGGTGCCGCAGGTGCCGCTCATGCCGAGCACGGCACCCGCCGCCGAGGACGAGGTGATGGCCGGCCGGGTCGGCCAGGAACTGGAGCAGGCGCTGCTCGTCCTGCCCCCCGAGGTCCGCGCCGCGCTGCGGGCCACCGTCCTCGACGGCCTCTCGTCGCGGGAGGCGTCGGTGCTGCTGGGTGTCCCGGAGAACACCGTCAAGTCCCGCGTACGTCGGGCCCGGGTCGCCCTGCGGGAGGCGCTGTCATGAGCACCCATCCCAGCCTCACCCAGATCGACCGCTACGCCGCCGGGGATCCCGGCCTCGACGAGCCCGCCGTCTGGGCCATCGAGGTGCACCTCGAGGACTGCGCCGACTGCCGGGCCCGGCTGGCCGGCAGCACCACCCCGGACACCAGGGCCGTGATCGAGCGGGTCGCCGCGGCCCTGGACCGGGAACTCGCGGCGACGCCCGCGCCCGCCGCCCGGAGCCGGTCCTGGTCGGTGCTGCGCCACCGCTGGTTCGTCGGCACGCTGCTGCCGTGGCTGGCCATGACCGCCGGGGCGCTGGCCTGTGCCGCGCTGCTCGGCGTGCTGTGGACCGGGATGCCCGCACTGGTGCTGCTGGTCGCGCCGCTGGCCCCGTTGCCCGGTGTGGCGGTCGCCTGGCACCGCCGCGCCGACCCGGCCTGGGAACTGGTCGCCGCCACACCGGCCGCCGGCCTGACGATGCTGCTGCGGCGTACGGCCGCGGTGCTGGCCGTCGTCGTGCCCGCGCTCGCGCTGGTCGGGGCCGGCGCCGGCGTGCCGCTGGCCCTGATGCTGCTGCCCTGCCTCGCGTTCGCCGTCGCCGCGCTGCTGCTGGGCACCCTCGTCGGGGTACGCCGGGCCGCGATCGGCCTGATCACCGCCTGGACGCTCGTGGTGATCGCGCCCAGCCTCGCCGTCGCCCGGATGCCGGTGGTGCTGGCGGCGGAGAGCGCACCCGGTTGGGCGTTGGCCACCGCGCTCCTGACCGTGGTCGCCCTCTTCCGGGCCGACGGGTTCCGGCGACTCGCCCAGCACGACTGACCACCGAGATCACGATCCCGGAAGGAGACCATGCCGATGCGTGCCGTGAGCGCGGTCGAGACGACCGTGACCACCCACCCCTGGGCCGTCCACGCGGAGGGCCTACGGGTCCGGGCCGGTCGACACCTGGCCGTCGACGGCCTCGATCTGGCTCTGCCCACCGGCGTGCACGGGCTGCTCGGACCGAACGGCGCCGGCAAGACCACGCTGATGCGCGCCCTGGCGACCGTCCTGAGCCCGGCCGGCGGCCGGCTGACGCTGCTCGGGCAGTCGGTCGACGGTCGCGCCGACCTGCGGGCGGTCCGCCGCACCCTGGGTTACCTTCCGCAACAGTTCGGCTACTACCCGCGGTTCACCGTGCGCGAGTTCGTCGGCTACCTGGCCTGGCTCAAGGAGATGCCGAAGGCCGACATCCCGGCGGCGGTGCAACGGGCCGTCGACCGGGTCGGGCTGACCGCCAAGGCGGACGCCCGGCTGAAGACGCTCTCCGGCGGCATGCTGCGCCGGGCCGGCATCGCGCAGGCCATCGTCAACGATCCCCGGCTCCTGCTGCTCGACGAGCCGACCGTCGGTCTCGACCCGGAGCAACGCCTCGACTTCCGCGAGCTGCTGCGTGACCTCGGCACCGACAGTTGCGTCCTGGTCTCCACCCACCTGGTCGAGGACGTGGCGGCGGCCTGCACCGACGTCGTCCTGGTCAACGACGGCCGCCTGGTGTGGCAGGGCACGCCCGAGGCGTTGTGCGCACAGGGCGGCCAGGGCCACGCCGGGGACAGCCCGGCCGAGCGGGGCTACTCCGCGCTCCTGCGCCGGCACCGCGCGGAGGCCGGCCGATGAGCGTCCTCCGACTGGAGTTGCGCCGCTCCGCCGCGCTCGGCGCCGCGCTGATCACGGTGGTGGTCGGGCTCGGTGCGCTCTACGTGGCCACCGGCCGGTGGTCGGGTGGCTGGATGTCGCTGGCCCTGACCACCCGGGAGTACCTGCTCCTGATGTGGCCGCTGGCCCTCGCCGCCGGGGCCTGGCAGGGCCGTCGGGAGCACCGGGCGAAGGTCGGCGAGCTGTTCGCCACCACCGCCCGGCCCCGGGCCGCCCGGATGCTGCCGGTGCTCGGCGCGATGGCCCTGGCCCTGGCCCTCGCCTACCTGCTGGTGACCGCGGCCGGACTCGCCCGGATCGGCGTTGCCGTCCCGTACCGTCCCCTGGCGACCTTCGCCGTGGTCACCGGCGTCGGCGTGCTGTCCCTGGTCGCCGCGGCCTGGCTGGGCCTGGGGATCGGGCGGATGCTGCCCGCCCTGGTGACCGCCCCGGCGCTGGGCGCGGCCGGCGTACCCCTGATCTTCTTCAGCGCCGTCGGGCCGGCGGACTGGCTGGCCGCGGCGATCTCCCCGGTCCACGGGTCGAGTTCGTTCCACGACTACCAGACGGTCGACGACCGGGTCAGCGCCGCGCTCGCGATCTGGTTGGTCGCGCTCGCCGTCGCCGGCCTGATGCTGTTCGTCGCCGGCGGCTGGCGTACCCGGGCGGTGGCGGTGGCGCCGGTGGCGCTCGGGCTGCTGGCGGCGACCGCGATCGTGCCGCGCGACCCGGACGTGGTCACCTGGCCGGTCGACCCGGTCGCGCGGGAACTGGTGTGCACCGAGGACACCCCGACGGTCTGCGTCAGCCGGGTCCACGCCAACGTGCTCGACACGCTGACTCCGCCGGCTCGGGAGGGGCTGGCGGTGCTGGCGAAGCTGCCGGACGCGCCGACCGCCGTGCACGAGGACACCCGCACGATCAGCTTCGACGAGGTCCAATCGGTTCCCCGGGACGGCGTCGTCACGATCGAGGTCCGGATCGACGGACGCGGCGAGCTCGCACGCCCGGACTCCGTGGTCCGGGCGGTCGTCGGAGGACTGGGGGTCGCCTACGACGGGACCTGCGAGAACCGCGACGACGTGGTCGAGCGTGCCGCGGCCTCCTGGCTCCTGGGGCGCGAGCCACGGTCGGACGTGGGCGTGGTGCCCGGCATGATCGAGGAGGATCCCGAGATCAACGCCGAGGCGGTCGCGCTCTGGCGAGGGCTGCGCGAGCTGCCGGACGACGAGGCGCTGGCCCGGGTCACGGCCGTCCGCAACGCGCTGCTGGCCTGCCAGGACCCGGCCGGGTTGCTGTCCGGGAGCGCCAGGTGACCGGGACGCTGCTCCATCTGCGCGCGCGTCGCGTACCCCTCGCCCTGGCCGCGGCCCTCGGGGGCGCGGCGGTGGTCTGGACGTTGTGGCTGGCCTTCGCCGAGGAGCGGGACGCCACTCCGATGGTGGTCGTCATGACCGTGCTGCTGATGGTCGTGGTGCTCGCGCCGACCCTGGCCGGCCCGGACGAGAGCCTGGACCGCACCGCGTCGCGGCGCTGGCCCTGGTGGCGCGCGGCGCACCTGCTCGCCGGCCTGCTGGTCGTCCTGCTGGCCCTGGCGGCCACGTGGCACACCGGGGCCCGGTTCGGGCCGGCGGCGCTGGTGGTCCGCGACGCCGCCGGCCTGCTCGGGCTCACCGCCCTGTGCGCGACGGTGCTCGGTGCCGCCCGCTCGTGGTTTCTGCCGCTGGGCTGGACCACCGTCGCGGCCCTGTATCCGCAGGCGGGCACCGGCGGGGCGACCGCGACGTGGCAGGGTCAGCCGCCCGAGAGCGGGGCCGCCGCGCTGACGGCGGCGGCGCTCACCCTCGGTGGGCTGGTCGCCTACTCGATCGCCGGCCCGGCCCGCAGGGGTCCGGCCGAGGTGTTCGAGGCGTGATCGTCTGGTCGCCCGCCTACCGCTGCGCGACGCGGTAGCCGCCGTCGCCGGTCGCGGCGCGTTCGCCGAGGGCCGCCCAGGCCGTGCCGTCGAGCTTGAGGGCGTCCCGGAGGTAGCCGGCCACCGCGTCCGCGACGAGGGCGACGCGGGCCGGGTCCTCGTCGGTGGTCTCGGCGACCCGCTCGCCGGCGACGCCGCCGAGGGTGTGCTGCCCGTCGGCGATGGTGAGCAGGCTCTTGGGCGCGGGGCTGAGGTGGTAGGCGTCGGTGAACCAGTCCGGTCCCCGGGTGGACATCGCCGACTGGTCCCGGTCGCCGGCGACCACGAGCGCCGGTGCGGACATGGTGGAGTAGTCCGGCCGCATGAACGGCAGATGCTCGACGGCGAACGGGGTGAGCGAGTCGCCGGTGCCGGTCGCCGCGAGGAGCGCGCCGGCCCGGACGGCGGGGTGGGAGAAGTCCTCGCCCGGGGTGCCGGCGGCGTCGAGGACACGGGCACCGAGGAGAGCGCCGACGGTCTGGCCGCCCCAGGAGTGCCCGACGGCGGCGATCCGGTCGTGGTCGACGGTCGCGTGCAGTCCGGCGGCGCGGGCCTGGGCCATGATCTCGTCGAGGTGGTCGAGGACGGCGTGCAGGTCGGCGATCCGGACCCGCCAGATGCTGCCGAACCTCGGGTCGTCGAACCCGATGCCGTGGCGGCGGGAGTCGAGGTGGGTCGGCTGGACGACGACGAATCCGGCGGCCGCCCACCGGTCGACGAGCGGCTGGTAGCCGTCCATCGACCAGGCGTTGCCGTGCGAGAAGACGATCACGGGGAGATGGTCGCCGGACGCCGGGGCGGTGACCTTGACCGACAGGCCGCTGTCGCGTCCGGTGGTGGGTACCGGGAGGGGCTTGACCGCGACGATCGGCGGTGCGGGGTGGTCGGTACGCATGGTGACGCCTGCCTCTTCTGCCATACTGAAACGGAACATTGTTCCGCCAACGTTAGCGGAACAATGTTCCGCTAACAAGGGAGGAAGCTGTGACGGAGTCGATCGGCGCGCGCCAGGCAGGCGTCCGGCGCAACCGTGAGGCGCTGCTCGCCGCCGCGGCGGCCGTGTTCGTGGAGCAGGGGGTCCAGGCGCCCATCCGGGACATCGCCGGCCGCGCCGGCGTGGGCCTGGGCACGGTCTACCGGCACTTCCCGAGTCGGGCCGAGCTGGTCACCGCCGTCTACCGTCACCAGATCGAGGAGTGCGTCGCGCTGGCCGTCGCGCTGCGCCAGGAGCCCGTCGCCCCCGGCGAGGCACTGACGCGCTGGATCGACGCGTTCGTCGAGTTCCTGGTGACCAAGCACGGCCTGGGCGTCGCCCTCCAGTCCGAGGACCCGAGCCTGCACACCCTGCACACGCTGATGCTCGACGAGCTCGTGCCCGCGTGCGCCGCGCTGATCGAGGCCGGCGTGGCGGCGGGCGACATCGACCCCGAGGTGACCGCGTACACGCTCATGCGCGCGGTGGGCAACCTGTGCATCCTCGGCCCGGGCTACGAGCGCGCGCACGCGCGGGACATGGTGGCCCGCCTGCTCGCCGGGTGCCGCCCCACCCGCTGACGACCGCGGCGAACCACTTCTCCGATCGGTGCAACGTTTCGGGCACGTGGCTCCGTTCTACCTCCGGCACGAGGAGGCAGTCGACGTGAAAGCCGAAGACGAGCAGGCATTCCGCGAGTTCGTGACGTCACAGATGGCGTCGCTGCGGAAGCTGGCGTACATGACCTGCGGCGACTGGCACGCGGCGGAGGACGCCGTGGCCAACGCGCTGGTCAAGCTCTATCCCCGCTGGCGGAAGCTGGACCGGCCCGATCTCTACGTCAAGACCATGGTCTACCGGGCCGCGGTCGACGAGACCCGTCGCCCCTGGCGGCGGGAACGGTCGGCCGGCGACGCCATGCCCGACGTCGCGTTCCGCGACCCCGCCGGCGCGACCGACGAACGGATGCGCCTGCGGACGGCGCTCGACGCCGTGCCGGCCGGACAGCGGGCCGCCGTGGTGCTGCGGCACTACCTGGACCTGAGCCTGGAGGACACCGCGCGCGTCCTCGACTGCACGGTGGGCACGGCCAAGAGTCAGGTCTCCCGTGGCCTGGCGAAGCTGCGCGAGTCGCTCGGCGGCGAACACATCAATCTCACCGGGAAGCCGATGGAGGAGTGGACCAATGCAGTTGCGTGATCTCGTGGACGCCGTGACCGGCGACGAGCCGCCGATGACCCGTACCGCCGACGACATCGTCGCGGCCGGGCGGCGGGCCGAGCGGCGGCGCCGCGCCGGGTTCGCGTCGGCCGGCGCGGCCGGCCTCGTCGCGATCGCGGTCACCGGCGCGCTCCTGGCGCCGACGCTGGTAAGCGGGGGAAGCACCGCGGCCGCGCCGGCACCGGCCGGCGCGGCGCCGTCCCGGCCCGTCGACGACGGGTGGCCCGACGCCACGCCGTTCGCCTTCACCTTCAAGGGGTACGACGCCGGCACGCTGCACGTGCAGGATCCGATCGCGGCGTCCACCGGTTACCAGATCGCGTCCGTCTACTCCGACAACCACACCTCCAACGACAAGCCCGAGACCGCGGAGGAGGCCGAGGCGCGGGGCAACGTCCTCGAGCGGAAGAAGGCCGGTGGGAAGCCGTCCCTGTGGGCGTACCTGACCGTCTACCGGCCCGGCGTCTTCGACCCCGCCGGGATCTCCGGCGGCGAACACGTCACCGTGGCCGGGCGCAAGGCGGTACGGGCGACGCTGCCGGTCGACCTCGACCCGAGCAAGCCGGTGGACCCGGGCAACAAGCTGTTCGCCTGGGAGTACGCCGACAACGCCTGGGCGGCGGTCACCTCGTACTCCAGCGACGAGGCCACGCCGAGCTTCGAGGACCTGGGCGGACTCGTCGAGGGCCTGAAGCCGAGCAGGCCGATGCCGGCGCTGGTGCCGTTCACGGTGGGCTACGTGCCGGACGGCTTCGTGCCGCTCCAGACCGGCACGCACGCCATGCCCGGCCTCAGCGGCATCGCCTCGGCGCGGGCCGGTGACTACGGCGGCGCGACGTACACCCGGTCGGCCCTGCCCACCTCGGGCCTGACCGCGCCGTACGACGCGACCACGGGCGTCATCAGGGACGGGTTCCACATCTTCGTCACGCCGAGCACCAGTTCGAACCAGTCACCGGAGCCGGGCACGACGAGGTGCCACAAGGTGCCCCGCGATCGCGCCCGGGACGCCGGCGTGCCGATCGGCGACTTCTGCAACATCTGGAGCGCCGACGGCAAGGTCGTCCTCCAGGTCAGCGCCACGGGCTTCGACAACACGCTGTCGCAGGCCGAGCTGGAGAAGATCGCCAAGGGGATCACGGTCGCCGACGTCGAGAACGAGTCGACCTGGACTCCCGCCGCGGACGCGCTGCGGCCGTAGCGGAGAAGCGCCGACGGACGCGGGCGGCGCCGGCACCTCGACGGGTGCCGGCGCCGCCCGATCTGTGCTCGGTTCAAGTGGCTAGAAAACCTAGGCCGGAACGACTAGAAATCTTCGTCGGTCTGGCATACTCTTCTTCGAGTCGAGAGAAAAGATCCGTCAGAACGCAGACGGGCCGCCCGGCCGTGAGGCCACGACGGGCGGCGGTGGGGCCAAGGCTCTTTCGGGGCTCCAGCTGATGTTCGCCGTACGTGCAGAGATGACAGAGGAAAGGGAGGGCCGTACACCGTTGGATCGCCCGCCGTCGGCCGTCATGTCAGGCCGGGCGGACACCGCAGTTTCCATCGAACGAGAGGTGGTCTCCGGTCACGCATATGCGATCCTCGCACCCGAAGCCGTCAGTGACGGCCGGTGCGGATACGTCAAGCCGACGTTCCTGTCGGCAGATGGTGTTCTGACCCGTTAACCCTGGGCCCCGGCGCGTGAGCGCCGGGGCCCTCGACGTGGAGGTGACATGGGGCAGAACCCCGATGACATGTTCGGCGACGAGAACACTCCGGCCTACACCATCGGCCAGGCCGCGGAGATGCTCGGCGCCACGCCGGACTTCCTACGCCGCCTGGACGAGGCGAAACTGATCAACCCGCACCGCTCCGGCGGCGGGCACCGCCGCTACTCCCGCTACCAGCTGCGCCTGGCCGCCCGGGCCCGCGAGATGGTCGACCAGGGCACCGCCCTCGAGGCCGCCTGCCGGATCATCATCCTGGAGGACCAGCTCGAGGAAGCCCTTCGGCAGAACGAGAAGCGGTAGCGTGTGCCGCGCCCACGGGACCGGCCGGCACGCCCGCACCACGCCCGGGCAAACACGTGCCGCACGGGCGACCGGAGAGCTACGCGCTGCGTACCTCGGTCAGGTGTTTGGTGATACGGAGCAGCACCCTGTCCGGTGGTCCGGCGACGAAGGTGGCCGTGTCGGCGAGCGCGGCGATCAGGGGCAGCCCACGGCCACCGACGGTGAGCGGGGCGGGGAGGCCGGCGTCGAGCGTGCTGTGGTCCGGGGTGTTGCCGCGGTTACCGACCTCGAGTACGCAGGTGTGGTCGTCGATGCTGATGGTGATGTCGACGGCGGTGTCGGTGTCGGCGTGGATCACCGCGTTGGAGCACGCCTCACTGATCAGCACGGCCAGGTTGGCGCGGGTGTCCTCGCCGGCGTCGGTGAGGCTCAGCAGGGTGGTGAGAACGCGACGGGCGTGGGTCGCCGTCGACGGTTGGCGGGGGAGTGACATGGTCATGCTCACCCGCATCGCCCAGTTCCTCCCCGGCCCGTGCGTCATCCGTCCGACCACCCTGCCATACCCAGGCGAGATGCTTCGATTCACGGTGCCGTTTCAGCCGAGGACGCCGGCCCTGGAGGAGGCGATCAGGCCTGAGTTCTGGCACGGTGGGGAATGGATGGAGAAAGGCACCGCGAACGGTCGGGATGCCGGATTGAGGGGATCTTGTGGATTTCGCGTTGACGACCCGGCCGGGGCATGTCGGCACCGTGGTGGAGGTCGTCGGTGAACTGGACATGAGCACCACGCCGCAGCTGCGCGACCGGTTGCTCGAGGTCATGCAGGGCGGGGCCCGGGTGGTGGTGGTCGACCTCGCCGGCGTCGGTTTCATGGACTCCAGCGGCCTGGGCGCCCTCGTGCTCGCCTACAAGGACCTGCGGGCGCGGGACGGCTGGCTCGGTCTGGTCGGGGTACGCCCGCCGGTGCGGCAGTTGCTCTCGGTCACCTCGGTGGACCGGGTCATCGGCCTCTTCGACACCGTGCGGGACGCCGAGGAGGCGTCACCGGCGGCCTCCTGAGCCCCTGCTCAGCGAGGGTGACTGCTGGTGCGGGCGGTGTCCGCCCCACCGGAGCTGCGTCGCGGCCCGTGGCCGTCGTACCAGTCGACGACGAGCATGGTGGCATCGTCGGCCAGCACCGGCCCGGCGGCCGCCAGCACCGCGTCGGACAGCGCCCGGACCGCCTCGCGCGGATGCAGGTGGGCGATGTCGAGCAGAGCGGCGGGCAGGTCGAGGTTGGCCGCGTTGCGTTCCCGCATCCCGTCGGTCACGACCACCAGCCGGTCGCCGGGCAGCAGCGAGATCTCCCCGCTGCGAAAGCGCTCGTCGGGGAACATGCCCAGCGGGAAGTTGCCGGGCAGTCCCACCGGTACGACCCGGCCGGCCCGGACCAGCATCGGCGGCACGTGCCCGGCGTTGAGCAGCTCACAGCGCCCGGTGGGCAGGTCGACGCGGCCGAGCACGGCGGTCACGTACGCGCCGCGGACGTTCGCGTGCTCCGCGACGGCCCGGTTCGCCTCCTCGGCCTGGGCGACGAGGCTGCCGCCGCGGCGGCGGGTGTTGCGCAGGCTGCCCACCCCGAGCGTGGCGGTCAGCGCGCTGGCCACGCCGTGGCCCATCGCGTCGGTGACGCTGACGTGCAGCAGGTCGCGGGCAAGGCTGTAGTCGAACGTGTCCCCGCCGACACTCGCCGCGGGTTCCAGCCACCCGGACAGGGCGAACGCGCCGGCCTCGCAGGTGAACGAGGCGGGCAGCAGCCGGCGTTGGATCTCCGCCGAGAGGGTGAACGGGGTGCTGCGCTGCCCCCACTCGAACAGGTCGGTGTGCCGGCGGTTGGCGATGACCACGAATGCCAGCGCGTGCGCGGCCCGGGCGACCTCCACAATCACGTCGGCGTCCGGCTCGGCCGGAAGGTCGATCTCCAACAGGCCGATCGCCTCACCTCGGTCGGTGACCGGGGAGAGCACCGTCCACCGGCCGTCGCCGGGGACCACCTGCGTGGTCTGCTGCCGCAGCGCCTGCTCGTGCGGGCCGCCGTCGAACGGCATGACCTCGGCGGCCTCCTCGCCCTGACGCCGGCCCGGGCCACCGGAGGTCGGCTGGTGGGTCAGCCGCACCAGCGCCCGACCGCCCAGGTCGGCGATCAGCAGCGAGACTCCGGTCGCGTCCAACCCGGCCGCGATGGCACCGGTGACGGCCTCGACCGCCTCCACCGGTGCGGCGTCCTCGGCCGACTGCAGCATTCCGGCCAGCACCGTCTGCTCGCTTCCCTCCACGTGTCGAGCATATTCACCCCGCCCGCCGGACGCCCCGCCAGCCGACAGCGGACGGCGGGGCGTCGATCGGATCACCGGTCTTTCGGGGCGGAGCTGCCGGAGGGTGCGACAGCCCGCCACGGGCCGACAGGGCGGATCAGGTTGCCGGCCTCTCGTCCTCGGGGGTCAGCAGGATCATCCGGCGACGCCGGGCCGCGAGGAACAACACCGCTCCGGCAGCCAGCGCCGCGACGCCGATTCCGCCGATGAGCCCGGCCTGCGGCCCGGTGACCGGCAGCCCGCCGTCACCGTCACCCGCACCGCCCCCGGCGCCACCATCGCCCCCGGCGCCACCATCGCCCCCGGCGCCACCATCGCCGCCATCTCCGCCGCCGCCGCTCCTCGCGGCCAGCACCACGGCGAACCCGTCCTGATTGTCGCTGTGGTCCGCGTCGGGCACCCGTACGGCGACGGCGTTCGCGGGCAGCTCGGCCGGCGCGGGCCTGGCGCGGTCGTTAGTGGACCGCTCCGCGAGGCCCTCCACCCGGGCGGTGCCGCCCCGCAGCGTCGCCGGGGCGGTGGCGGATGCCGCAGTCGTCACCAGGTTGTACAGCTCGACCGCCGAGTAGACCTGGTCGTTCGGATCGGTGTCCTCGGCGGCCGGCACGAGGGTGAGGCTCCGATAGGTGCAGACCGCCGACCGGCCGGCGTCGGCGAGCACACACTGGGTCGGTGGCCTGGTGAAGGTCACCCCCTTGGGCAGGTGCAGCGTGACCCGCACTCCGCTGACCGCCGTGCGGCCCTGGTTGGCGACGGTGTGCCACACCGCACCCGTCTCACCCGGGTTCAGCGTCCCGGTGGGTTCGGGCCTGCCGCCGGCGCCGATCCGTACCGACTGCTTCACGTCCCGGGCGACCACCGAGAGGTCGGCACTGGGCTGGTCGACCAGCGCGAGCGGGAACCATCTGGTGTTGTCGGCCGGATTCGCGTCCTTGTCCGGCCCGAGGGTGACCGAAACCTCGAACCTGCCCTCGTAGGGCTCCGTCCCGTAGACGAGCGCGTCGATGGGCAGATCGAAGGTTTCGCCCGGCCCCGGAATCAGCGCCGGCAGCAGTTGGCAGTAGAACCCGCCGATGTCGCCGTCGCACTCACCCCCACCTCCCGCATGCCAGAGCAGGGCGACCGGCAAGGGGTCAGGGCCCTCCTGCGGCTGGCGGACCCTCACGACGACCTCGCTCGGGGTCGCGTCCCCCTGGTTGCTGATCTTCAGGTGGAGGACCTTCTTCTCGACTCCCAGCGGGATCCTCGTCCCGGAGGCGTCGACAGTGAGGTCCGGACCCTTCTTCGCCGCCTCGGCGGGGCCGGCGGGGAGAGCCACCCCGGCGAGGAGGAGCAGCGCGGCGGCGACAGTTCGCGACAGCCGCTGACGACCAACGCTCATGGCAGAACCCTTCGGGACGCGCGGACAGTGTGGTCGAGAACACTATCGGCAATCGGCTTCCGTCAGTGTCCCTCGCGCCGCCCGAGACCAGGCACGTCTTCACATGACGCTGCCCGGGCCGATGCCCGAGCGGTGGACGTGCCAGGCTCCCTCGTGGGCTGGTTGTTCGACTGAGCGGGACGGCGATCGGGGGCGACGATGCGGGACGACGAACTGCGGGACCTGGTCGGGCGCAGCCCGTGGCTGATGCGGGCACTCGACGTCGTGCGGAACTCCGGCCTGCCGGACGCCTGGATCGGCGCGGGCGCCGTCCGCGACCTGGTCTGGGGCGAGCGGTACGGCGACGGCTTCGACCCGTCGTCGGTGCGGGACGTCGACGTCGTCTTCCTCGACCCGGCGGACCTGAGCCGCGACAACGACGACCGGGCCACCGAGCGGCTGATGGCGGCCTGGCCGGCGCCGTGGGAGGCGAAGAACCAGGCCGCCGTGCACACCTGGTACCCCGCCAAGTTCGGCGGCGGCCCGGTGGCGCCGTTGCGGACCATCGCCGACGCCGTTGCCACCTGGCCCGAGTACGCCACCGCCGTGGCCGTCCGCCTCGACGCGTACGACCAGATCGCGGTGTGCGCGCCGCACGGCCTCGACGACCTGCTCGACGGGGTGTGGCGGCGCAATCCGACCAGGGTCAGCCCGGAGATCTCCCGGCGGCGACTCGCCCGCCATCGTCCCGCCGAACGCTGGCCCGCCGTCCGCGTCGTGACCTGAGCCTCGGGTCGACCGCGGTCAGCCCACCACGCTCGGTGTCTTCCCTCAGCGCGGGCCACCCGGCCCGACCAGGCCCGTTTCATAGGCGACGATGACCAGTTGTGCCCGGTCACGTACCGCCAGCTTGGTCAGCAACCGCCCGACGTGCGTCTTCACGGTGGCCAGGCTGAGATGGAGATGCTCGGCCAACTCCGCGTTGGACAGGCCCCTGCCGATCAGGGTGAGCACTTCGCGTTCCCGTTCGGTGACCCCCGCCAGCCGTCGTGGCAGCGGCCGAGTCGGCTCCGGCCGGCGCGCGAACTCGTCGATCAGCCGACGGGTCACCGTCGGCGAGAGCAGCCCCTCGCCGGCGGCCACCACCCGGATGCCGGTCAGCAGGTCCGCCGGTGGGGTGTCCTTGAGCAGGAACCCGCTGGCGCCGGCGCGCAGTGCCCCGTAGACGTACTCGTCCAGGTCGAACGTGGTCAGGATGACGACCCGGGTGCCGGCTGTCGCCGGCTCGGCGCAGATGCGTCGGGTCGCCTCGATGCCGTCCATCTCCGGCATCCGCACGTCCATCAGCACCACGTCCGGGCGGTGCTCGGCGGTCAGCGCCACGGCCTGCACGCCGGTGCCCGCCTCACCGACCGTGGTGAAGTCCGGTGTCGAATCGACCAACAGCCGGAAACTGCCGCGCAGCAGCGCCTGGTCGTCGGCGATCAGCACCCGGATCACGCGGCCACCCGGTAGGGCAGGCTGGCGGTCACCGTCCAGCCGCCGCCGGAGCGCGGCCCGGCGCGGAACTCGCCCCCGTGCAACGTCACCCGTTCCCGCATGCCGATCAGCCCGTGTCCCTCCCCGCCGATCAGGGCCGGGCGGCGGCCGTCGTCGGTCACCTCGATCCTGACCTCGCGATGCGAGACGGTCACCGTTGCTGTGCAGGTGGCCGGTGCCGCGTGCTTCACCACGTTGGTCACCGCCTCCTGCACGATCCGGTAGACCCCCAGGCCCACCGACTCCGGCACCGCTGCGGCGGGCTCCTCCTGCCGTACGTCGAGCCGCACGTCGACACCGGCGATCGCCGCTTGTCGGGCGAGCGCGGGCAGTTCGGCCAGCCCGGGCGTCGGGGCGTACGGGGTGTCCTCGCGCAGTGCGCCGAGCACCCGGCGTACGTCGGTCAGTGCGTTGCGGCCGGTCTCCTCGATCACCCGCAGGGCGGCCCCCGCCTCGCGGGGATCGGTCCCGGCGACGTGGTTGGCGACGGCCGCCTTCACGACGATGAGGCTCAGCGTGTGCGCCACGACATCGTGCAGCTCCCGGGCCACCCGTAGCCGCTCCTCGGCGGCGGTCCGGCGGACCAGGTGCTCGTCCTCGCGGGCGGCGACGGCGCGTCGCTCGCGGACCAGCCAGCCGATCATCCAGGCGGGAGCGATCATGACGGTGGCGTAGGCGACCCCGCCGGTTCGCGACCACAGGTCGCTCGCGGTCAGCACCAGAGCGACGCTCACCAGAGCGAGACAACCGGCGGCACACAGCAGTGACCGACGCGTGCCCGTCGACACGGCCACCGTGTAGAAGGACAGGCCGACGGCGAGCCCGGGCGCGGCGGCGGCATAGTTGGGTACCACGCCGGTGATCAGGGCGACGGTGGCCACGGAGCTGACCACGACGGCCACGACGAGCGGCCACCGCCTCCGGACGGCCAACGGCAGCCCGAGGGCGAAACCGACGAGCACCGACACCCAGAGCGGTTCGCGCACGCCACCGTGCAGCGGCGATTCCAGTGCCGCGTACGGGCCGAGCAGCCCGCCGACCGCCACGGCGAGCACGGCGTCCGCAGTGGCCAGTTCCGCCGGCCGCAGCCGCCGGGTCAGCAGGAGGGCGGTCACCTGTCGAAGCGTATCGGCGGGCTGGTTCGGCCGCGTCCACCTGCGGGTGGTCATCCTCGGGTAGGACGTCCCGGCCCGTCCCGACGCCGGGCTCCGCCCGGGGGAGGGCCGGAAAGTGCCCGCTCCGGCACGACGCGCGGCGCCTGCCGGAGCGCCCACCCTGACGGCCATGACCACACAGACGGTGACCCTGACAGGGCTGTGCGCGGTGTACGGCACCGGAGCACGCCGGGTGACGGCGCTCGACGGCGTGACGACCAGCTTCGCCGGCGGCACCTTCACGGCCGTGATGGGCCCGTCCGGCTCGGGCAAGTCCACCCTGCTGCACTGCGCGGCCGGGTTGGACAAGCCGACCGCGGGGACCGTCACGATCGACGGCAGGCGCCTCGACGACCTGGGCGAGGACGAGCTGACCCGGTTGCGCCGCGATCGGATCGGCTTCGTGTTCCAGGCGTTCAACCTGGTGTCCACGCTGACCGCTGCCGAGAACGTCGAGTTGCCGCTACGCCTGGCGAGGCGCCGTCCCCCGGCCCGGGACGTCCTCGCCGCGCTCGACACCGTCGGACTGACCGACCGGGCCGGACACCGGCCGAGCGAACTGTCCGGCGGCGAACAGCAACGCGTCGCCGTGGCCCGAGCGCTGATCACCCGCCCCGCGGTCGTCTTCGCCGACGAACCGACCGGGGCACTGGACAGCGCGGCGTCCCAGCAGATCCTCCGGCTGCTGCGCGCACTCGTCGACAACCACCGGCAGACCGTCGTGATGGTGACCCACGACCCTGCCGCCGCTGCGTACGCCGATCGGGTCCTCCTCCTCGCCGACGGCCGCATCGTGGACGAGTTGACCGGCGGGATCACCGCCACGGTCGTCGCCGAGCGGATCGCCGAGCGGGAGACCGCCCCGGCGCAGAGCGCCGTGGAGTCGTCGTGCTGAGCATCCGGCGGTCGGTCGGCGCCTTCGTGGCCGTTGCCATCGGCGTCACACTGGTCGCGGCGGCCACCCTGCTGCTGGCCTCCGGCCGCCCGCAGGTGCCCGAACGGATGGCGTACGCGGCAGTCGTGGTGCAGAGCCCTGAGGCCGGTGCGCCGGCCGACTCGTTCGCGCCCACCCGGCCGTGGTCGGCCGCCAGGACGGCGGAACTCACCGGCAGGCTGGCCGAGGTGCCGGGCGTCACGGCGGCAGTGCCGGACCGGACCTTCTACGCCCAGGCGCTCGTCGACGGCCGGCCCTCGGCCACCGATGCGCAACGGGAGGACGCCCACCAGGGGCACGGCTGGGCCAGCACCCGGCTGGGAGGGTTCCGTCTCACGGCGGGCGCGCCGCCCCGACAGGCCGGTGAGGTGGTCGTCGACCGCGCGCTCGGGCTGCGTCCCGGTGGACCGGTCACCCTGCTCACGGCGGCGGGCCCGCAGCCCTACACCGTCACCGGTCTGGTCGATGCGCCCGGCGTCTACGTCGCGGACGATGTCGCGGCCGTGCTCGCGCCCGGCGTCCGGGCCATCGGCCTGCTGGTCGCTCCCGGTGCCGAGCCCGGGAAGGTCGCCGAGGCGGTGCGGGGTGTCGTCGGCGGCGACGGACGGGCACTGACCGGCGACGGACGCAGTGCGTCGGAGCCTCGACACGACGCCCGCACCCGCTGGATCGGCATGCAGGTGCTCACCGCGACGGCGGCTCTCGCGGGTTTCGTCACGGTCTTCGTGGTCGCCTCCACCTTCGCGTTCACCGTCGCGCAGCGCCGCCGTGAGCTGGGCCTGCTACGCGCCGTCGGGGCCACCCCCCGTCAGGTCCGCCGCATGGTCCACGCCGAGGCGCTCGTCGTCGGCGCCACGGCCGGACTCACCGGCCTCCTGGCCGGCGCCGCGCTCGCCCCGGTGGTGGGCGCGCTGCTGGTCGACGTCGGATTCGAGCCGGCGACCTTCCGGGTCCGGTACGAACCCTGGCCGGTCGCGGTGTCGATCCTCGCCGGTCCGGTGATCGCGCTGCTCGCCGTCTGGTCGGCGTCGCGCCGAGCGGCACGCGTCCGCCCGCTGGAGGCGTTGCGCGAAGCGGCGGTGGAACAGCGGCCGATCGGGCGGCTGCGAGTCGCCACCGGGGTGCTCCTCGTCGCGGCCGGGCTCGCCCTCAGCCTCGGCACGGCGACCGCCGACCAGGCCCGCGACGCCGCCACGTTCGCCCTCTACGCGGTGATGACCCTGGTGGCCGGCGCCACCGTGTTGGCCCCGGCAGCCGTCGGCCCGGTGGTGCGGCTGCTGCGGTCGCCGGTGCGTCGACCGGGTGGTGCGATCGGGATGCTGGTCCGGGCCGGGGCGTCGACCGCGACCCGGCGGACGGCGTCGATCGCCGCCCCGGTGCTGCTCACGGTCGCGTTCGCGGTGTTGGTCTCGGGGATGGTGCGTACCACCACGGCCGCCTACGCGGCGAGCCGGGCTGACGACGTGAACGCCGGCTGGGTTGTCGTGCCCGACCGCGCACCGGGCCTGTCGGACCAGGCAGTCGCGGCGGTCGGGGGGACCGCCCTGCTGCCGACGACCGTCTTCGAGAGCGACCCGGACGCGTCGCCGGCGAACCGGCCACTGAACGCACTCGGCGTGGACCCGGCGGGCTTCGCCGCCGCGAACCGGGCGCTCACCGTGGTTGCCGGCTCCTTGGACGACCTGAGCAGTGGTGACACAGTGGTTCTTCCCGCCTCGGCGAACCGGCAGCCGTCCGAGCCGTACGCGTTGGCCTTCGCCGACGGGGAAGTGGTGTCGCTGCGGGTCGTCGCGGTCGTCACCGAGGACTCGATCCCCGGCGACCTGCTATTGCCCCGGTCGGTGGTGCGGGCGCACGACCCCTCGGCGCTCACCTCCGCGGTGTACGTCCGGGACCGGGTCGACCCTCCGCTGGGAGCGCGGATCGTCGACGTGTCGGCGTGGGCGGCCGAGGCGGACCGCGCCGAGGACCGCCTCGTCTGGCTGTTCACGCTGCTCCTGATCGGTGTCTCGGCCGGCTACGGTGCGGTCGCGGTGGCGAACACGCTGCTGATGGCCGTCGCGGGCCGGGTGGCCGACCTGCGGCTGATCCGGCTGGCCGGAGCGACCCGCAGGCAGGTCATCTGGCTGGTCACGAGCGAGTCCGCTCTGGTGGTGCTGATCGGCGCGCTGCTCGGCGGGGCGGTCGCGTTCGTCGGTCTGCTGAGCATCCGTGCCGGTCTCGCGGAGCAGGCCGGCGTACCGGTCGACCTGGTGGTGCCGTGGTCGGTGGTCGGCGGGGTGGTGGGGCTCTGTCTGCTGCTCGCGGTGCTGGCGAGCGCGCTGCCGACCTGGCGGTCACTGCGGCACCGCCCCGCGCGGTCCCCTGCCTGATGCGCGCGGACCGCACGTCAGGTCCGAGATGCCGGCGGCGGGTGCGGCGGACCGGCGCCGCGCCCGCGAGGCCGGGAGTGGGACGGCGGTGTGTGGTCCCAACTGGGAGAACAGGGCTGGCCGGGTGACGCGGGTGGACGTGGGCCACTCCCGGCCACCCCGGGTGAACCCCAGGGTCGCGAGACTGGGCCCTCGCGCCCCCGTGGCTCAGGGGATAGAGCGTCGGTTTCCTGACCCGACTGACTGCCGGTGTCTACCGGCGACGAGCTGCGGCTTTCTTATCGTTCCCCGTTGCGTGACGGTCGCTTCGCGGGCTCACTGCGAGCGCTGTCAGTCTGTTGTCGAGGCGGAAACCTGCCAGAGGGCGCTGACCGGCATGGCGCGGAGTCTGTCGCCGAACGGCAGCGTGGAGGTTCCGGTGTAGAGGACGATGCCGGCGATGAAGTCGTCGCCGAGGCGGTCGGCGAGTCGGCGTAGTCCGCGGAAGTCGTCGGGTCCGACGGTGCTGGCTGCTTTGACTTCGATTCCGACTACCTGGCCGGTTCTGTTTTCGAGCACCGCGTCGACTTCGTACCTGCTCTGGTCCCGGTAGTGGGACAGGTCGACGGGCTGCTCGGACCAGGTGAGCTGCCGGGAGAGTTCGGACAGGACGAATGATTCGAGGAGTGGGCCGAACGGCGCGCCCGGCCGGAGCAGTGCCGGGGCGTCGGTCGCGGTCTCGTTCGCGGCGATACCCGAGTCGACGAAGATCAGTTTCGGCGCGGCGGTGGTGCGGGTGCCCAGGTTGCGGGACCAGCCGGGGATCCGTTTCACCAGGAAGATTTCCTCCAGGGCCTGGAGGTAGCGGGCGATCGTCGGCCGACTCAACCCGAGGGCGGATTCGAGGGAGTTGGCGGCGATGATGGTCGCGGATCTGGCCGCGAGGAGGCGTATCAGCCTGCGTAGCTCGCCCTTGTGCTGGATGTCGGACAGTTGGCGGACGTCGCGGTCGATGAGCGCCTGGACGTAGGCGTCGAGGAATCGTTGGCGGCGGCGTGGATCGGTGCGGGTGGTGGCCTCGGGTAGGCCGCCGCGCACGATCCTGGCTGCGTAGTCGGCGCGGGTCACGTCCGACTCGTGTCGCAGGTCCGCGCCGAGCGTGAAGACGGCGTCGATGAATCCGTCCGGCGCTGCGTCGAGTTCGCCTTGAGAGAACGGCCAGAGTTCGACAGTTTCCATTCGGCCGGGCAACGCGTCCGGGGCAGCCACCATGCCGAAGAGGCGAGACGAGCCGGTGAGCAGATACCGGCCAGGACGGGGGTCCTCGTCGACCGCAGCCTTGATGGCCAACAGGAGCTCTGGAGCGCGCTGAATCTCGTCGATGACCAGGAGCTCGGAGGAGTCCACGAACCCGATGGGATCGGCGATCGCCGCAGCCCGGTCCTGAGCCCGATCAAGATCGCGGCGTTCGGCTGGACGATCGCCGGCAATGAGGCGGACCAGGGTGCTCTTGCCTGCTTGGCGTGCCCCGGTGATCAAGACGACGCGGGTGTCCGCCAGAGCAGCGTTGACCTGCGCGGCGGCGCGGCGGGGGATTAGACACGGTGTGGGCACGGCGTCATCATAACGGCCAAACTTTCGATCTGCGGGGATCCTGTCTTTCGATTTGCGGGACTCCGTCTTTCGATTTGCGGCACAGGTGTGTCTACCTCTTGCGGGAACCAAGATCACCCGGAGTCACAGGAGACTCCTCCAGCGGACGCCAACCCGGGTGAACCGGTGCCAACCGGCGGTCGCTGCCGCCGACCGCCGGTTGCCAACAGGGGATCGTGTGCTCGGCGTGTGGTCCTGGGCTGGGAGAACGGTGGTCCGCGGAAGGCGGGTGAACGAGGGCCACTCCCGGCCACCCCGGGTGAACCCCAAGGTCGCTAGACTGGGCCCTCGCGCCCCCGTAGCTCAGGGGATAGAGCATCGGTTTCCTAAACCGTGTGTCGCAGGTTCGAATCCTGCCGGGGGCACCTCGAAGATCAGCAAAAACGGCTACTGAGCTGCGGATACGCGTCATCAGCGGTCCCTCGACCTATGCAGCCGGATGCCACCCTGAGCCGCCGTTTGCAGCCGTCCGTGCAAAGTACGTGCAATGATCTTGAACCGCTCAACGCGGCTGTTCGCGCAGGTCGCGGCGTCTCGCGCGCGAGAGGTAGGCGGCTTAGCAGCCGTCCATCCCGCCTCGATTGGTGATCATGGTTGCGCCCCGAGTGCCCCACGCCCCGGTGAAGCAGAATCGGGACGTCACCTGAGCACCGTGACTCGTCGGGTGGGCTGCCGCGGTGCCGGCGGCACGAGGAAGGAGCGCTGCCAGTGGCCTTCTGCGCCGTCAGGTTGATCACATGAACATTCACCGTCGAGCCACATCTCAAGCCGTTCGTACTCCACGTCCGGGCTTCCCAGGTGCAGCTCTACTGTCTCGCCCGACCGCATGGTCCCGGACTTGAGATCGGAGTAGCTGTTGGCGGTGTAGTACACGCGTGCCCGGTACATGAACTCCCTAGGGCTCGCATTCCTTACCGTCGCGATGTAGCTCGGGACGTTCGGGATACCTTGGCTTTCTCGCCGCTCAAGGTTCTCCAGCTCGACTCTGCTTGCTCCGTAGTCGTGGTGGTCACGCCGAGCATCCATCGCAACCGCCTTCAACGCCGCCTCGGCCGATCGCTGGGCCTCTGCTTTTGCGGCATCAGCGATACGCACCTGCTCCTCAGCGGCGTCAGCAGACCGCTTTGCCTCAGCCTGAGCGCCCTGAGCGATGACTGTCTGCCGGTGGGCATATACGACGGCCGATACAGCCGTAGCGAGGGCCACAATGACGCCCAAGCGGTCAACGTTCAGCCAGGCCAGCCAGTGGGGCACGGGCGGTCTCCTTGGGTCGGGACGGTGATGAGGTGCCGTCCGTACTCATACACCAGTCGACCGACATCGGCTCTCATCTAGTAGTAGGGCTGGCTGAGCCAAGCGCCGCTTCGATCCGTTCGTTCATCCGGCTGCGGTCCCCGTCGAGGCATTTCGCGTACACCTTGAGCAGGACGTCGACCGAGTGCCCGGCACGCTGCGCGACCTCGGGCGCCGGCAGCCCGGCGTTGAGCCACAGCGACACCCCGGCGTGCCGCAGGTCGTACGGGCGAGCGGCCAGGGGAGAGACCACCCGATCCGGCGGCAGGCTCAGCCGCCGTGCTTCCTCCCAGACCCGCGAGTACGTCGACGACGCCACCACGTTGCCCCGGTCACTGCGGAACAGCCGGCCATCAGCAGCCACCCCGAACCGGTCGATGTGCGCCCGCAGAATCGCCACCAGTTCCGGCGGGATCGGCACCTCCCGCGCTTCCGTCTCGCCCCGATGCTTGAGCCCGCGGTCGTCGTGCACCTCGCCGCTGTCGGTATACCGCTTTCCCGCCGCCGGCCGTGATTTCTCGACCGTCAACAGGCCCCATCCCTCCCCCGGAAGGTGACAGTCCCGCTCCCGCAGACCCAGCGCCTCACTCGGCCGCAGGGCCGCGAAGTACAAGCAGGCGTAGAAGGCGACCAGGCGCTCACCACGCCGGCCGTTCTTCCCGCGCTC
Source organism: Micromonospora sp. WMMC241 (assembly GCF_027460165.1). Classification (NCBI taxonomy): domain Bacteria; kingdom Bacillati; phylum Actinomycetota; class Actinomycetes; order Micromonosporales; family Micromonosporaceae; genus Micromonospora; species Micromonospora sp. WMMC241. The sequence goes on along the minus strand of NZ_JAPZBF010000001.1, from coordinate 5,889,791 downwards.
ACCGACGTACGTCACCCCGGCCAGCAGCTCCCGCGCCTGGCGGATGTTCACCACGACGCGCCGGTCCACCTCGCCGGCCACCTTCCGCCGGCTCGACCGCACCCGCAGCTTGTCGACCGGGTTGAACTCCAACAGCTCCAGCTCGACCGCGTACTGAAGGACGTTGTAGAAGACCGAGCGCCGCCGCCTGGTCGTCGACGCCGCCGCCGGACGCCCGTCCAACGTCAGCCCGAGCGCGTCCAGTGCCGGGCGCACGGTCGCAGCTTCCGCCAACGCCGACAGCGGCAGCGAAGAGCGGTCTAGCCACCGCAGCGCCGCGGCTACGTCCGCCGGCCGGTCGAGTTGTCGAGACGCGGGCGGGAACTCCCACTCCCGCAACGCCCGCCGCAGCATGCCCGGGTCAGGACCCCCGGCCACTTGCCGGACCAATGCGGCTGTCGCCGTCGCCAGTGCGTCCGTCGTGCTCTCCCGAGATTTGGCCGCCGCACCCGGCCATTTCATGTCGATGTAACGGCGGACAAAATCGAGCCAGCTCACCGATTTCTTCGGCGCCATCATCGACTCGGGTAGTCCGGAGTCACCGTCGAACGCCTCACCACGGTTCGCCGCCTGCATCAGGTCAGACCGGAAGTTGTCCGCCAGCGCCCGAGTGCCAAACGTCCGCGATTTCGGCCCCGCCCCGACCACCCATCGAACGGTGTACGACTTCTTGCGGCCGGTCAGCGCATTGATCTGAATGCCTCTGATCCGCACCTCACGGGACTTCACGCCGCCTCCCGGTGCTGTTCCAGCCAGGCCCGCAGGTCCCGCCGCTCGATGCGCAGCTCACCGTTGGGCAGCTTGATGCACTCCGGGGCGATGCCCAGCTCACGCCACCGGTAGAAGGTCCGCCGAGACACACCGTTGAGCACGGTAAGGACTTCCGGAACGGTCAACAGCTCACTTTCCATGAGTGGCTCTGTCCTCCAAGCGATCAAGCAGCAGGGGAAAGGGGATCCGCGATTGCTGGCGCGGTGACGGCTGTTCGTAGGCGTGCGGTGTCGAGGTCTGTGCGCCAGCGGATGCGGGCGGATATCGCGCGCAGTAGGCGGTGTTCCAGGGGCGGTACGTCGGGGTCTTCGGGGCGGGCGAGTTCGAACCGGTACCGCTTGGATCCGTCCGTGTCGTCGGGGGCCTGGTCGTGCTGGTCGGTGTCGGCCATGCCGCCGGCGAGGATGGCGCGTACCCATGCGCGGTTGTCGGCGCGGTGGTCGGCGAGGGTTTTGCCGGACCACTGTCGGGAGACGAGGATGCGGCGGCCGGTGAAGCCGAGGGTGGAGCGTTGGTGGACCTTCGCGGTGCATCGGCCGGGGGTCAAGCCGGCCTTGACGCCGTCGGGCTGGACGCCGTAGAGCAGCCAGTTGGCGCACGTCGGCGAGCACGGCAGGACTGACAGTTCGGCGTGGAGGCGGTCGAAGTGCGCCTTCTGTGGGTCGGAGCGGGGCTTGGCCTGGTCGGTGAGGTCCTTGGTGACGTACTTGGTGACGTAGCGGATGGACCGTTCGGCGTCCTTGGTGCCTTGGTCGATGCCGCGGGCGTCGATGCGGCCGAGGCGGGCGACGTAGGCGGGTCGGCTGTCGGGTTCCTCCAGGGCGTCGAGGGCTTCGCCCCAGGTGGGCAGCGGCTCGCGGGTCTTGGGGTCGATGTATGCCTGTCGGTCGACGTCCCAGGCCGGCGGCTTGTCCACCCGATAGATGGGTTCGTTGAAGGGTGGCCACCAGACTTGGTGGTAGGTGGCGGCGGCGATCTGCTTGAGCAGCCGACGCGGGAGGGTGCCGCGGATGGCGAAGTGTGCGTGTGGGGCGAGGCGGCGTTGCAGTTCGACGGCGCCGGCGTATTGGACGTTCCAGCCGGCGGCGCGGCGGACGTTTTGCCACCACCGGTCGAGGACGCGTGCGAAGTGGATCGCGTCCAGGGCTGCGCGCCGGTAGTCGTAGCTGGCGGGGTCGACGGGGGTGCCGAGTACGTCGTCGTGCGGGCCGTGTCGGGTGCCGCATTCGCACGGTGCGATGTAGGCGCCGCGTCGGAGGTGGGAGTGCACCGGCCCGTGCGAGTCGAGGGTTAGCGTGACGAGCATCGACGGCCGGTGGGTCTTTCCCGTTCGGCCCGAGTAGGCCCGGCCGACGGTGCGGGGGTCGACGGGGAGTCGGGGCAGGTCGGGCGAGTCTTGGCGCCGTCGGGTGGATCGCTTGCGGCGGGGGCGTTCGTCGCGGTCTTTCGGGGTGAGGTGCCCGCGCAGGCTGGTTTCGCCGAGGGCTTCGTCCAGGTCGGCGATCGCGGCGTCGATTTCGGCCACCTGCGCGGCCCGCTCGTCGGGGGTCATCGGCTGGTACTGGACGGCTTCGCGTTCGAACTCCAGGTGCGCGCGTACCCGGACGAGGGCGAGCGCGTCCTCACCGGGCTTGTCGGGTCGGACGGCGGGTTCGTCGGCGAGGTGCCAGCCCTCCCGGATTTGCTGGATGCGCAGCCGCCGGCCCTTCTCCGCGCACGGCTTGCACTTGACGGCCAGGGTCGCCCCGCAGGGCACCTCCACCACTTCGGTCAGGCCGGTGGCGGTGTCGGTGCGGCGCAAAGCGAGGGGGCGGACGCAGACGCCGTGCGACTCGGCGAGTTGCTTGAGCGCGTCCTTGGCGAGGGGCTTGCGCATCCGGTCGGCCCGCGACCCGGGCCGCGGGTGCGCCTCTGTCGGAGTTTCGGGGATGAGGGGTAGTTGGTTCACTGGTCACGCTCCGCGCCGTACGGGGTGCCGTTGCGCGCGGGGAACGCCGCTGCGGTCACGGGCACCAGGCCGGGCCGCTGCACCGCCACTGCCGCCGGGCGGGCCGGCTCGTGAGTGACCGCTTGGTCCTCGTCGACGGCGTCGACCACGACGGGCCGGTGATCTGCGATCGGGTCGTAGCCGGGCGGCACCTCGCCCCGGTCGCCGGCCGGCTCGGCTGGCGCCGCCGGGGTGGCGGAGAAGACGAGCTTGGACAGGCCGAGGAACGCCAGCGCGGGCACGGCTGACAGCAGCCATCCCGACGGGCTCGGCTTCGCCACGGCGAGTTGGGCTGCGAGGGACAGGGCGACGGCGCAGACGAGCAGGAACAGGGGGTATCCGACCGGGCCGCCGGTGCGGCGGCGTCGCCGGATGGTCAGCAGCGCCGCGAACGGCAGTAGTTCGGAGATGGCGGCGTTGGCCCAGCCGAACCAGTCCCCGGTACCCGTGGGTGAGTTGGCCATGGTCCAGTCATGGACGTGGGTGAACGAGGCGGCGCCGGCCAGGCCGCCGACGGTGAGGACGATGAGCACCAGGGCGAGCCCCTCGGCGCGTTCGGTGTCGGTCTTCACGGGGTCACCTCCTGCTCGGTGTCGTCGCACAGCCGGCGGTAGTCGCGGCCGAGCTGCCGGATGTCGTCATCGGTGAGGTAGGCGAAGCGGACCCGGACGGGTTCGCGGACGCCGTCGAGGACCACGAACCCCACCCCCGGGATGGATTCGGGGATGCGGTCGCAGAGCGCTCCTCGGTCGCGGGCGGCGTCGCCGAGGACCATGTCCACCTGTTCCGGCTCAGTCAGGCGCAACCCGATGCGGGTGGGGAACAGGTCCCGGAACGGCAGCACGTCCTTACGCGGGTCCTGCAACGCCGCGACCACATGCACCCCGACCGCCCGACCCTGCGACAGCAGCAGCCCGAGGGACTCCTTGATCCGGTCGCGGACCTTCCGATCGGTGATGTACGCGGTGAGCGCGGCCAGCTCGTCGACGACCAGGACGAGCAACGGATCCTCCGGCGTCGGCACGTGCTGGCGCGTCACCCCACGCAGCCGGGCCGCCCGCAGGCGCATCCGCTTCACGGCCTCTTCCAGGACGCCGGCCATGCTGTCGGGGTCGTCGTAGGCGAAGCGGGTGAACAGCGGCACCCCGGCCGCCAGTTCCATCCCGCCCTTGGGGTCGAACGCCCACACCTCGACCAGCCCGGAGCGGATGCCGCCGGCCAGGGAGCGCAGCAGCGACCACAGCACCGATCCCTTGCCCGACCCGGTCGCCCCGGCGATCAGGACATGCGAGCCGGCCAGCCGCAGCCGATACGGTTGCCCGTCCTCGTCGACGCCGAGGATGAGTCCGCCCAGATCCGGCACGTCGGCCACGGGTAGCGGTGCCACGACGGCGGCGAGGGGGTCACGGCGTACGAGGCGCACCACCACCCGGTCCGGGCGGTCTGTGGAGCGGGCTTGCCCGCTGCGGCGGCGGAAGGCGTAGGCGAGACGTTCCGCGGCCTGACCCCAGTCGTCCGGGATCTGCCCCGGCAGCAGCCGGACGGTCAGCTCATCGCCGAACCGGTCACACCGAACCGTGAGCAGGTGGGGCACGTAGCGGTCACCGGCGAACGCGGTCGCCAGCCCGCACGTGGCCATCACCGACGCCCACCGCCGCCGGTAGACCAACAGCGCCCGGACTCGGCTGACGAGCGGGTACCAGCCGAACCGCAGCCACGACGACGGATGCCACCGCCACCACCCCGCGCAGCCGGCGGCAAGAGTGAGGACGACGCCGGCCAGGACCAAGCCGCCGAACTCCACCCGGATCCACACCGCCAGCGCAGCCGGGGCGGTGAGCCACCAGTACCGGACCGCCAGCACGCAGGCGCGGAACAGGCCCCGAGCCAGCCACCACAGCACCAGCAGCCAACCCGGAACCCGCCACGCAGGAAGACGCACGTTCATCGGCGCCATGGGGATCTTGTCCCCTGGAATCACGTTGATCAGAGGCACAGGTCACCACCCCGAGCCGAACGCCCCAGCGTCGAGATACAGGAGTGACACGACATGCGGCGCAGATCGAACCGGCGCGGCTTCACCCACCGGCAGCAACGAGGGCAGCGGATCGCACACACCCGAGCGGAAGCAGGCGGCAGGTGCAGCACCGATCGGACGGCGGCCTGCACCTCCCGGTACGCGTGCCGCACACCGACCAGACGAGTACGCGACATCAGGACCACCACCCCGACGAACGGCGGAACGAGGGGCCAAGGGCAGCAGGAACTACGGTGGGCATTACGCCCTCCTTCACCAGATGAGGGATGGGAGAGCGCGGGACGGGTCGGGACTCTTGGCGGGGAAACGACCCGCCCCGCGCGCACAACCAGCAGCCGTCAGGCCGCCACCGAGCCCGGCACCGTCGACGCCGGGCGGATCGAGGTGGCCCGCAGCGAATACGCCATGCGGGAACGGCAGTCACCCGAGGAGCGACCCGGCTTGCACCGCTGCGAGTCCACATACGGCGTGAGGGTCAAGCCCTCGAACTCCACCGCCGGCGGATAGCCCGGCACGGTCGACGGCGGCGGAACCGGCTGCTGCGCAGCCACCACCTTGACCTTCACCTCGGTCGACCGACCGAACTTCCCGGCCTCGGGGTCGAGGTCCATCACCCGCACCACCCAGACCCGCTCACCGGTGTCCTTGTCCCGCGCCTGGTTGTCTGCCTCCGCACGGCGCTCGAAGTCGATCTGAGGCGAGACGCCTAGGCAGAGCGCCCCAGCGGGGAAGACGTACTCGGACGGGACCGGCACCTTCAACGTCATCGGAACCACTCGGACAGCCTCCTAGCCTCACCAGTCGTCTTGCTGACAACCGGTTGAGCTAACAAGTTACGTCAGCTTGTAAACACAAGCAAGGAAAACATGAGTCGAGTGCACAATGTGGAGACTGGCTGGGCCGTGAACCCAATGGAGGGCGCGATGCAGGAGCGGGTGACGGTCGAGCGTCTGACGCTGGTGGACACCGTTGACGGGTGGTTCTGCCTGGACCGGCCGGTGTTCATCGCACCCGGGCAGTCGTACTGGGTCGACTGGGAGGCCGACGAGCTGTGCATAGACCGGGGAGACGGCCGGATCACGCGGGTCCCTCGTGGGCCATCCGGCCCCGATTTCGCCGCGCTGAACGGTAGATCAGGACAGGGCGTACGTGTCCTCGAACTCGTGGCGGCTGCCCGGCATCACCAGCACAGACGTCATGATCGGGTCGCCGGATGCCTGGTGAACGGTGATGACGACGCTCATCACTGATTCGTCAGCCGGAACGTCCAGCGCGTCCGCCTCGACCGGGCTGACCCGGCGGGCGGTCATCCGTTCAGTGGCGTAGTCGGCGCGTAGGCCCTTGTGGCGGGCGATGAGGTCGAGCAGACCGCCCGGGATCGGAGCCGGCTTGATGATGTCGGTGCCGGCGGCGATATCCACCGGCACGAACGTGGCGATCAGGTCGACCGGGCCGACCTCCGAGACCGTCCGGCGCCGCCGCTCGTAGACCGGCGTGCCTTCGGGGATCTTCAGCTCGGCCGCGATCCGCGTCGAGGCGAGCACGGGGCCGACGTGAAGGATCTCCGTCTCCCCGGTCTCGTCCAGTTCGACCGCGTCCCGCGCGTACTCGGGAGAGGTGCGACCGGAGGCGGGCCGACCGCGAACGAAGCTGCCCTTGCCCTGCTGCGACTCGATCCAGCCGTCCTGCTTGAGGATGCCGAGCGCTTTGAGCACCGTAGGCCGGGATACGCCAAACTCCGTGCAGAGCTGGCTCTCCGACGGTAGGGCCGCGCCCGGCGCGTAGTCGCCGTCTTCGATGCGCTTCCGCAGCGTGTTCAACACGCGCAGGTATTTCGGCGTCGGAATCTCGTACGCCATCGCGGGCCACCCCACCTAGGAACGCTGCATGAGTTACAGCAGCTTATGAGTTGTTTGCTTGACAGGACAAGTTCGGCGACCGCCAAACTCAACGGCGAGTTGGACCGCGTGGGGAGAACAGCCGGACGGGTACGAGGATCTGGGTGTATTCGCCCCGCTGGTTGCGCGGCACCACCTTGGTTCCCTCAACCCAGATCCACTGATCGCGGTCTGGGCGGTTGAGCACCAGGCGGATGCCGGTCACCCGGAGCATCACCGGGCCGTCAGATGGACGGTAGCGGTCGGCCGCTTCCACCCGGAGCACTATGCCGAGCCGTACCCGTAGGTCAAACACCGCGCCTCCTTGCCGTCCGTGACCGAGTCGGTGACGGAACGCTCGCTGATGGGCTGATCTGAAGTCCGGCGATCTGCGCCAAGACCTCCCGCTTCGCCGACGCTTGCCCGTCGGCCGGGTTGATGGCGTAGCCCACCAGCCACACCCAGCCGTCATACGCCGCCCAGTCGCCGATCGCGGTCACCCGCAGCCACAGCGCCCGGTCGCCGCCGAACTGCACCGATGCGCGACGGTCGAGGAAGACCAGCTCACCGGGCTTGGGTGCGCCCCCCGGAATCGGCTGACGTCTGCGGGGCGCCGGGGTGGGCGGGCTCTCTCGGGACCGGCGTTCGGGTCGCGGTCCCGTGCCAGCACCCACCCCGGGCCAGCCTCAGCGGATCGCCGTGCGACCGGAGCCCGCGCAGTCCATGCAGGACCGCCGGGCCAGGGAACGGTTCCGCTCCGACCCCTGCCCCAGGACCCGCACAGCGGACCGCGCAAGGGTGTACTTCCAGCCGGCACCCGAGCAGGATTGGCAGTTGGTCGATACGTTCAGCCCCGTCATGGAGACAGGTTGTGGCACAAACCGCCCAGTGACCCGGAAAATCCTTCCGGGGTCGCAGCCGGTCGAGGGGAGAAGGTGAAACGGTGCACGGGACAACCAACACCCTGACCATCGGCGAGCGTGTTGCCTGGTACCGCCGCCGACGCGGCCTGTCGCAGGAAGTCCTTGCCGGGCTCATCGGCCGCACCGCTGACTGGCTGGGGAAGGTCGAGAACAACCGCATCGAGCTGGACCGGCTCTCCGTCATCAAGTCCCTCGCCGAGGTCCTGGACGTGTCGCTCGGTGACCTACTTGGTGAACCCGTGCTGCTCGACTGGACCGCCGACACCGGCACAGAAACGGTCCCCGCGCTCCGGGCGGCGCTGATGAACTACCGCGCCATCGCCCCGTTCGGCGGCACTCCCCACAGCGAACCACCGACCGTTGCCGTGCTCCGGAAGGACGTCGGCGCGCTCTGGGACGCCTACCAGGACTCCCGATTCGGATACGTCACCGGCCAACTACCCGACCTGCTCCACCGCGCCCAGGCCGCCGCCGACCACCACGACGGCGACGACCAGGACCAAGCCCGCCGGCTCCTCGGCCTGGCTTACCAGCTGACCGCGACCCAGCTCACCAAGCTCGGAGAGGCCGACCTCGCCTGGATCGCCGCCGACCGCGGCTTGGCAGCCGTCCGGCCCACCGGTGATCCGCTCATCACCGGCTCCCTGTTCCGGTCCGTCGGTCACGCCCTACACGCCACCGGCCGTTACACCGAAGCCGTACGTCTCACCGAAGACGCCGCCGGCTACCTGGAGCCCCACCTGGCGCACGCCTCGCCGGCCCTGCTCTCCGTCTACGGCACCCTGTTCCTGTCCGGATCCATGGCCGCCGCCCGCTCCAACGACGCCGGCACCACCCGCACCTTCCTCACCGCAGCAGAGCACGCCGCCGACCAGCTCGGAAACGATGCCAACCACCTCTGGACGGCGTTCGGACCGACCAACGTCGCCATTCACCGCGTGCCACGGCGGCCGAGCTGGGCGATGTTCAGGTGGCCGTCGACCTCGGCCCCCGCGTCGACACCACCGGTCTGCCGATGGAACGTCGGGTACGGCACGCCCTCGAAGTCGCCCGCGCCTACAGCTCGTGGAATCGCGTCGACGACGCCCAAGCTGTGCTGCTCGAAGCAGAGCAGCTGGCACCCGAGCAAGTCCGGCACCACTTCCTCAGCAGGCAACTCGCCTTGACCTGGGTCCGCCGGCAGCGCGGCAAGCCGCCAGCCGAGCTGGTCGGCCTGGCTCGCCGGCTGAAGGTGCTCGACTGAACCGAGGCATTTAGGCTGCCCTGGTGACGGCCAACGAGATGCCACCCGTGGCGACCCCACGCGTCGCCGCCGGCGCCCTGTTCTTCGACGACGAAGGCAGGGTGATGCTCGTGCGGCCCAGCTACAAGAAGCATTGGGACATCCCGGGTGGCTACGTCGAACCTGGCGAATCACCGCGGGCCGCCTGCGTCCGGGAGGTCCGCGAGGAACTCGGCCTCACGCCCGCACTCGGACCGATGCTGGTCGTCGACTGGGCACCGGCCGAGCACGAGGGCGACAAACTGCTCTTCATCTTCGACGGGGGGTCACTCGGAGCCGAGCAGGAGCGCGCGATCCGCTTCGCGGACGGTGAACTCACCCAATGGCAGTACGTAGACGCAGAGTCCGTAGAACACTACGGTCCCTCCCGGCTTGGCCGTCGGATCCGCACGGCAATCGCCGCCCGCAGCAGTAGCGTCTCCGCGTACGCCGAGCACGGCAGCGCTGTCTGACACGCGGGCCTACTCAAGACCGCGCACAACGGACCGCATGCTCTGCCCTGGATGCCCGGGCACTTCATCAGCGCTTTCGCCGCAGTACCTAGCGCGGGTAGTTGACCACGGCTGCGACGTCCTCCGAGCACCTCGACGAGACACCTTTCGAGAGGTTCTCATATCGTCGCGCAGGTGATCTTGGGGGAGGTTCCGCAGTGGTGGCGGTCGCGTGGAGTCCGACAAGCCGGGAGTCCGCGGCGGTGGCCCTGGGTGCTGTTGGCGTTGGTGGTGATCACTTGCGCTGGCCTTGTGGCGGTGCCTGGCTCATGGGCTGTGCGTAAGCAGTTGGAGGCAGAGCGGGGCGAGGCGACGCCGGAGGCCGCGGCCCGGGTGTGGCTGTTGAAGCTCAGCGCTGGTGAGGAGTTGGGGCTGTCGCGGGTGCTGGCCGGCGCGCGTCATGACGAGCTGCGGCAGCAGTGGCGGGACTACCGGGCCGAGATGACCGGTACCGGCCGGGAGCCTTCGAAGCTGGAGAGCGTGGGACCGAGCGCGATCGAGCACCAGGCCGACGACCGGGCCACGGTGACCGAGCAGGTACGCGCGGTCTGGTGGGACGACGGGCAAATCCTCGCCGGTACCACGCATCTGTGGAGGTGGGAGCTGCGAAAGGACCGCGGCGGGTGGCGGGTCTGGTCCGTCGACCTGCCGGCGTGGTGCGGGGTGCACATCCGCGCGAACCTGTGTCCGTGATGAACGGAAGGCCGTTGACCGAGTGCCGAGTGGCGGCACGTCATCCGACAACTGATGCACGACACATCTTCGCCACGTGATGCGCGACAGCGCGATGAGCTTAGGGGCGCATCAGCGATCGTCGGGACGTACGGATCTGCTGATGAGCGGGCTCCATTCTTGGATGATCAACTGGGTGTTGGTCTGATCACCTTCAGTATCGTGCGGGTGTGCTTCGGGCTGGGTTGAGGTGGGTCGGACGCTGCTGGTGGGTGATGCTGGTTCCCGCTGCGGTCGCTGCTGCGGCGGCGTGGGCATTGGTCACGGATGACAAGCCGGTCTGGACGGTGGTCGCGGGCGTAGCGGCGGCGGTGGTGGGGGCGTTTGCGCCGTCGGTCCTGGAGTGGGTTCGGATCGCGCGGCAGCGGCGTGAGCGGCGGGATCGGGCGGTCGCGGGGGCGTTGGTGGCGGAGCTGCCGGAATCGGTGGTGTGGCTTTTGCGCCCGCAGGCGGCGGTGGTCGGATTCGTCGGTCGTGGGTGGCTACTGGCAGCGTTGGACAGGTGGTGCGCGGATCCGGACGCGAGCGTGGTGCGGCTGCTGGTGGGTGCGGGCGGGGTAGGCAAGACCCGATTGGGGCGACACTTTGCCGGCCGGTTAACGGGCTGGGAGTGCTGGCCTGTGGCTCCCGGCGGGGAGGCGACGGTCGCCGGGCAGCTTGAGACGGGCGACCGGCCGGGCCGGTTGCTGCTGACGGTGGATTACGCCGAGACCCGTGACCCGCAGGCGTTGGCGCACCTGTTGTGTATCGCGCAGCGGGCCGGTGGTGTTCGAGTGTTGTTGCTGGCCCGATCGGCCGGGTTGTGGTGGTCGTCGCTGTCGGCGTCGTACCCGCCACAGGCGCATCTGGTGGACGCGTTGACCCTGCCGGCGAACGTCATAGAGGTGCCGGCTCGTATTGAGGACTACACCCCGCAGCAGATCTTGGCCGAGGCGATCGCGGCGTTCGCCGCCCGGCTGCGTCGCCGGCCTGCGGGTGATGTTCCGCTGGGTGGGTTGGTTCCTGATGTTCCGGTGTTGCGGTTGCATGCGCAGGCGCTGCTGGCGGTGTTGGGCGGGCCGCGTGGTGATGACCGGTACGACGTGCTGGCCGAGGTGCTGGGCCATGAGGCCCGGTACTGGCGGCACCGGGCCCGCCGCGACGGTCTACCAGGTGCGGGTGAGCCACATGCCGACGCCGTGTTGCGGCGGCTGGTCGCCGTGGCGGCGCTGCTGGGTGCGGACAACCGTGAGCAGGCCATGGAACTGGTCCGCCGGGTGCCGGGCCTAGGCGGGGCGCAGCCAGAGGTGGTCAACGGGTACGCGGACTGGTTGTACGGTCTGTACCCGGCAGCGGGGACGGGCGATGGGCTGGGGACGTTGCAGCCGGACCTGCTCGCCGAGAACCTCGCGGTCGCGGTCCTGTCCGAAAGCCCCCCGGCCGAGCGCAGCAGGATCCTGCAAGGGCTGGCTCCCGGTCAGGCGGTGCAGGCGTTGACGGTTCTGAGCCGCGCGCGTAGCCACCAGCCCGACGCTGCGGAGATGATCGACGTGGCACTGGCCGCGGATCTGCCGGTGATGACCGAGGCCGTGCTCCAGGTCGGCCTCCAGTTCCCCGGGATGCTCGCTTCGCGGGCCGTGACCCTGCTCGTCACGGCTGAACTTGATCCCGGCTGGGTCCAGCGGACAGCGCGGCGGGTGCCGTACCCCTCGATCGAGTTCGGCCAGATCGCGGTCGCATTGACCACCCACGCCCTGACCGCCCCATCAGCGGAGACCGAGTCAAACGACCGAGCGTCCCTACTGGCCTTGCACGCTCTTCGGTTGGCGGAGGTGGGGCGGCGGGCGGAGGCGTTGGAGGCCAGCCAGGAGGCCGTCGACCTCTACCGGGAGTTGGTCGACGGCAACCGGGACGCCTACCTGCCCGACCTCGCCACTTCTGTGAACAACCACGCTGTTCGGTTGGCGGAGGTGGGGCGGCGGGCGGAGGCGTTGGAGGCCGGCCAGGAGGCCGTCGACCTCTACCGGGAGTTGGTCGACGGCAACCGGGACGCCTACCTGCCCGACCTCGCCATGTCGGTGGGCAACCACGCTGTTGGGTTGGCGGAGGTGGGGCGGCGGGCGGAGGCGTTGGAGGTCAGCCAGGAGGCCGTCGACGTGCGCCGGGAGTTGGTCGACGGCAACCGGGACGCCTACCTGCCCGACCTCGCCATGTCGGTGAACAACCACGCTGTTCGGTTGGCGGAGGTGGGGCGGCGGGCGGAGGCGTTGGAGGTCAGCCAGGAGGCCGTCGACCTCTACCGGGAGTTGGTCGACGGCAACCGGGACGCCTACCTGCCCGACCTCGCCACGTCGGTGAACAACCACGCTAATCGGTTGGCGGAGGTGGGGCGGCAGGCGGAGGCGTTGGAGGCCGGCCAGGAGGCCGTCGACCTCTACCGGGAGTTGGTCGACGGCAACCGGGACGCCTACCTGCCCGACCTCGCCATGTCGGTGAACAACCACGCTGTTCGGTTGGCGGAGGTGGGGCGGCGGGCGGAGGCGTTGGAGGTCAGCCAGGAGGCCGTCGACCTGCGCCGGGAGTTGGTCGACGGCAACCGCGACGCCTACCTGCCCAACCTCGCGGCGTCGGTGAACAACCACGCTGTTCGGTTGGCGGAGGTTGGGCGGCGGGCGGAGGCGTTGGAGGCCAGCCAGGAGGCCGTCGACGTGCGCCGGGAGTTGGTCGACGGCAACCGCGACGCCTACCTACCCGCCCTCGCCACATCACTGTGGAACGTCGGATACGTAGCGCGCATCCTCGAAGAGACGTCGGAACAGATCCTCGACGCAGTTGCAGAAGGGGTGCGCTACTTCCACGAACTCGCAGCCACCGAACCGCAGGCGTTCACCGCACGCCGAGACGCGGCGGCATCGACCTTGACCGACCTACGAAACAGCGCCGTCAACCAGCACCCCAAACTGACACCACCCGGGTCACCCCACGCTGACGAGGCAGCGTCCGACACCGCTTAACTGGGTCAACCAACACGGTCCCAACCGGGTGAGCGGAATGGGTGGGTGGACTGACTGCCGAAACACTCTCTTTAGGATCAAGCGCGCTCCGCGCGGCGCGGGCCGGGGCGCGGCAAGCGGCTCCTGCGGAGCCGCCGCCCCGGCCGCCTACGGCGCCGGGGCGGAAAATCAGCCGGCCGAACCCCACGCCCCGCTCCGCGCGTCGCACCTGGGTCAGTGAGGTGACCCGGTGACGAGTCCCGAAGGACGATCAGGGCCAGGGGGACACGCTGCCACCCAATGCCGACGATCCGAAGCAGCACGAGATCCGGCAGCCAACCGCAGCGGACGAAGTTGCCGAACGGTTCCGCATGGTCGCCCAGGCCCAGGGTGGGGAAAGGGTTGAGGTGGTGTAGGGGTGGTGGGGTGAGCAAGGGGGCGTGGTTAGAGCTGTGCCTCCGGCGGAGGCCAGACGACTCCGAGATGGAGTTGCCGAACGGTTCCGGTAGGAGAGTGGTTGAGGTGGGATGCCATCCCGCCAGCCACCGACCCAGGCAAGCCGAGCAGACCAGGGCCAGGGCGACAAGGTCGTACGTCCGGTAGGGCGCTCCACCTTGTCACCCTGGCCCTGGCCCGCTCCACGGTGTGTGGGTCGGCGGCAGACGGGATGGCGAGAGCATAAAGAGGTCATTCTCAGAAAGCGGAACAAACTGTGACCGTGTGGGCCGCAGTCGATAGGCCCGGCCCCACCTATTGAGAGCGATGCGGGTTGAGAGTGGCTAGCCCTAGCCTTCTGGGCGGGCTGCGGCCATAATTGACCGATGACTCAGAGCCGGGTGGCCAGCTTCTCTGCTTCGATGGTAGTGGACACGTACCAGGCGGCCATTGAAACCGCGATAGATAAATTTTTGGGAAAAATCTCAGCTTCACGAGAACTGGCTGCCGCTGGCGCTCTCGATGACGCCGAACCCGATGCTCCGCCGGACTTCTTCCAAGAAGAGATGAAGCACCTCACAAACGATCAGCGGCGTGAAGTCCGGCGGGCGATGGGGGGCTTCAGCGCCGTCATGACTCACGCTTTGGAGGCACATAAAAACAATGAGCCTCTTGATAAATCGAAGGCTTCGTTCGAATTCGCTGCCGGCGATCAACACACGGCTGAGTTGCTTAGCCGTTACCTTTTGTACATGTCGCTGAAGCTCAAGGCACCAAACCGTGCCCAACTTCTGCGTCGTTCTCTCCTGATTGTAGCCATCAGTGACTTCGAAGTGTTCGTCGGTGCTCTGGCTTCCGCCGTACTAGAGGATCAACCGGGCCGGATTGAAGGAGCAGATTCGTCGTTCACGCTCCGGCAGATCAAGGAGTTCGGGTCAATCGAAGCTGTCAGCGAATACGTGATCGAACGAAAGGTAGAAGACCTGCTGCGAGGAGACATTGACGACTGGAAGTCATGGTTCGGTAAGCTCTCCGTGAAGCTGGAGGACACAACCGACGACTGGCCTGGATTCGTCGAGATGTTTGCCCGGCGTAACGTGCTTGTTCACAACGACGGAAAGGCGAATCGGCACTACGCCCGCAAGTTGTCCGCAGTGCTTCCCCAAGTTGCCGCTATTAAGGTTGGAACCGAACTTCCGGTTTCCGGTGAATATCTAGACGACGCATGGAACCGGTTGAGTGCTGCTGCTTGTTTGGTGGGCATTGGTCTATTGCTGCAGACGCGCCCTAAGGTAGATAGCCGGCAGCATGTGCAGTGGCTTATTTATCGTACGGAGATCCTGGCGGATTCGGGATCGCATAAGGCGGTTCTCGTGATCGCATCTACGGTTCTCCGGACAAGTCGCGGTCGGCTCGATCGGGAGAATGAGATTTCGTTAAGGCGTCTGCGTTGGACCGCGCTGCGTGAACTCGGCCACCTAGAGGAGATGACCAGGGAGGTTGAAGGATGGGACTTCAGTGGCCTTGACCTCTTGCATCTGCACGTTCGCGATGTGCTCCTAGGCGATGTGGAAAAGGCGTGCTCTTCCATCGCATCGCTTCTTGAGTTGGGCAGATTGACCCGCTTTGCGCTTCGCACTAAGGCGCTCTATCGACCACTGCATGGAGATCCCCGCTTTAGCGACTTGCTGCGCGTGCGAGCGGCGCTACCCGGTACTGCTGAGAGATCCACGGATATCGAGGCAGGAGCTATGACCCTAGCGGAGCCTGCAGATGAGCAGTTAGACACCCCGCGCACTTGACGCAGCTTGCGGTAACGCCCGATGAGTTCCCAGCGTCCGCCGTTCTTCGTCCGGTTGCTGGATTGTGCCGCTAAAGGTCAGCCGCAGGCGCCCGGCGATGCCGCCTACCCGCGTTCGGGACGAACAGGTCTGGGCTGTACAGCCATCAGTACAGCCAAGCCGGCCGACGGACGTGGTCCGGGGCCTACGACCGACGACACGACGGGCAGGCCAGCGGCAGCTACCGACACCCATCGACACAAGTCTTGATCTTTGCAAGGCAAGGGCTAGGCGTGAGGAGTAAGTGAGCCGGGGGCAGACCCGTTGTACGTCGAAGCCGCTAGTCGGTTGTCCTGTCGATGTTGTGCGCTACTGCGGTGGCCTCGTCCGCCAGGCGCCGGCGCTCGTCGGGATCGAGGCTTTTCTCCCATTCCTTGAAGCGGTGGAATTGGTCGAGGAGCATTGGCCCGTAGGCGTCGGTGGCGGCGATCTGACGTAGGTCGGTGTGGCCGGCGAGGACGTCGCGGGCCATCTCCTGGAGGTCGGCGCCGGCCGCTCCGTCGCGTAGCCGTTCGAGGCTGGCGTAAAGGATCTTGGCTAGGCCGCTGCTGCCTTCGGCCAGGTCGAGGAACTGCCGCTCGGGCTCGGCCTCTGGATCGGTCATGGTGCCACGGGGCTCACGTAGGGCTGCTCGGGTAGCTGGATCTTCGTGAGGTCGCCGCCCTGGTCGGCGAGGGCCTTGAGGAAGCTGAAGAACCCGAGGATGAGCGTGCCGCCGGCCTGGATTTTGGTGGCCGCGTCGTTGACCTTCTTGACGAGTTCCATGGCTTGCCAGGCGGCGACGCCGTAGCCGACGACTGCTCCGGCGCCGGTTTCGAGCAGGGCGGTGCCGGCCGCGGTACTGACGCCGATGATGATGGCCTTGTCGATGATCATCTTGATGAGGCCGCCGACCATGTCCGCGAGCAGCCAGATGGCGCGGGCGGCCTCGTGGTACTTCTCCTCGACCTGGGCCAGGACGATGTTCTGCTGGGAGGTGGCTGCGGCGAGTTTGCGGAAGTAGACGAACGCGGCGTCAGCGGCGTGGCCGTCCCACTGCGCGTCGAGCTGTGTCGTGGCTTCGATGAGGTTGCCGCCGAGGGCTTGCAGGCCCTGCCCGAGGTTGCCGTAGGCGTCGCCGGCTTTGTAGAAGCTCTCCCAGTCGCCGACGAACGCTGCGGTGATGGTGCCGATGACGTCGTAGCCGGCGACCTCTTTGATGATCTCGTTGATCCAGTGCGAGACGGAGATGGCGTCGAGGATGCCGATCGGGTTGGCGAAGCCCTTGGACAGGGAGGGGTCCGGGTCGCCGGGTTCCACCAGCAGATCGGTTGGCTCGATCACGGGAAGTACCTCGTGGGTGGCTTCTCGCCGGCCATGGTGTCCTCTCCGCGGTCGACGGAGGGGTAGGCGGCGTCGAGGCGCCCGGCCGATCGGGCGTCGGTGTGCCGGTAGTGGTTCGCGGTGCGGTGCAGGGCGTCGCGTGACTGCTCCAACAACTCGACCAGGTGCCCGAGGCGTTTGTTCATCTCGTCGACGAGCCGCTGATGCGCCGGCCATGCCTCGTTGAGCAGCCCTTGCCCGTACCAGGGCATGTCGGTGTGCTTGGCGATGTACGCCTTCGCCGCCCGCGCGTCGGTGCTGGCATCGCTGATCCGACTGGCCGCGCGTTCAAGGGCGCCGGGCTTGACCGAGAAACTCACGACACCGCATCCCCGATCACCCCGGTCACGACCAGCAGCACGGCAGCCGCGAGCAGACCAAGGCCCATGACTCGGCCGCGCTTCCTCGCCTCGGCACTGCTGCTCGTCCGGTAGACACCCAAACCGGCGACCGCGGCCACCCCGAGAGGCAGAGCGGCCGACAGGAAACGGAAGAACGACCATCCGTCGAAGGGCACGTCACCGTCACGGGTGGCCGCGCTGTAGACGAGAAAGCCCAGAGCCACGACGCAGAAGAAGAACAACACCATCGACAGCAGCGCCACGCCCCGCCGGAAGTCGCGCCACTGATCCGGCTTCTCCGGCGCGCCCGTCACCGGCTCCCTCTGCCCGGTTCCACTCACGGCTGCACCATCCCACAGCGCAACCACCCTCCGCGACCCCACGCACACGCAAACGATCAAGTGCCAGTGAGTGAGCTGGGCTTGTTCTGCGCAAGGGCAGGGCGAGTCTTTGCGCTTGCGGCCCACCCTGCGGGCGGCCTCCGGCCGTCCTCGGGCAGCCGCAGCGCCCTGTGCAGGATGCCAGCAACGATCTTGACGAGACGAATCGATGGCAGCAGTCGGAGCGCTGGTCAGGGCACCTCTGGCCCTCGGTTGCCAGCGCGGCGATGTCAGCCCGCCGACGGCGCGACATACGAAGTAGCCCTGGCTCGCCATGATCGCTGGTAGTTCGGGACTTCAAGTTGGTCCAAGCATGAGCAGTGCCTCCGGCGATGCGCTCGGGCGCTCTGGGATGGTGGGGCCGTCCCGACAACCTCTGTCCGGGCGAAGCCGAGCAGGTGGGGTCTGCCTGGCCAAGGTCGTTCAGACATGGGGTGCTGCACCTTGACCAGGCAGACCCCACCGACTCCACGGTGTGCGGACGAAGGCCGACGCGATGGTTCAGCAGAGCCGCCGATCGCGGGCATCTTCAGCCCACACGTTGATGTTGACTCATGGTACGCGTAGCATAACCTTCCGCTATCAGAGCTGAGCAACGTCTGGAGCGTAATGAGGGTTTCCGAGTACTTCGAATTGGGACGCACTCAGCCAGCGCTAGATTTCGTTGATGTTGACACCGCCACAGACTCACGAGTCTTCATTGACCCGCGCGCTATCCGGATCCAAGAGTCCGAGTTTGCGGAAGACTGCAAGATGCTCCTAGTCTCCTTTTTTCATGAGCTGCTGATGGCCATCTTCAACAACGACGACTCGCGGGTTTACGAGCTTCTTGGTCGGTTGACCGAGCCGAATGAGACTCACCTAGGATACTCAAAAGGGCGCTCGCGTGGGCGCGGTCTTGGTGGCGTAGGAGCCGAGCGTGTAGCAATGATGATCCGGAGCAGCAAAGCTGCAAAGTCAGGAGTGCTAGCTGACCTCGAAGACACAGCCCTCTTCATTGACGGCATCAAAAACGACATTGTTTCCGATATTGCTACCCATATTCTCCGTGGTGCTCTAATTGGTTATACACAAAAGGCGGCAGAGTATTATCACATCCCGCTTGAGTCGCAGTATAGCGGCGCAATTTGGAATCCTGACAGTTGTGAGTGGGAGTTCGACTACGTCGACTTGCCTCGCGTTGACGACGAGCCGCTGCTCTTGATTCCGAAGTCAATTGTTCGGTTTGAGCTCACGCTTGATCAGAATAAATACTATAACGGCTTCCTGGCTCCACTTCATGAGGCTGCAGAGATCGACGCCAGGAGTAATCTAGTCTCGATCCTAAAGAACGGAACGCCGCGCGTCAATAGAGAGAAGCTGCGCGAGAAGTATCCCGTAAGTAAGTCTGCCATCGTCGAATATACGCAGCAGTTTCCCGAAGCTCTAGACCGCTATAAGACATCTATCTCTTATCGGTCTAGCCCGGTCCTGACCCACGAGCAGCTTGCGCAGCGCCTCGATGTGCCAACTCCGGACTATGACAGTCTGCTCGCTCGAATTAAACGCATACCTCCAGGAAAAGGGGCGGCGCATATCTATCACTCCGCCGCCGAAGAGTTGATGACCGCGCTCTTCTATCCCCATCTCGGCAACATGCGTAAGGAGCGTGAAATTCATGAGGGGCGAAAGCGAATAGACATATGCTATGACAATTTAAGCAACATGGGGACATTCTTCTGGCTCACTCGGCATAAGGCGGCGGAGATCCCGGTTGAATGCAAGAACTACCGAAAAGATCCTAAGAATCCCGAGCTGGACCAGATAGCCAACCGCTTTTCTATTCACAGAGGGCGGGTCGGCATAATTGCATGCCGTAAGCTCTACGACAAAGCGTTGTTCATTCAACGATGCAGGGATACGGCCTTGGACGGCAATGGTTACGTGCTCCCTCTTGATGATGCTGATTTCGAAGTGCTTGTCGAGGAGCGCAAGAAGAAAAAAGACGAGTCCTACCGGAACCAGTCTATTTACGAGTTGATTAGAGAGCGCTTCGATGCTCTTGTCGCCTAACGTCACAAGCTGTGTGAAAGCTGCGTTCTACGAGTCCCCTTGGGCTTTGGGTCGAAGGCCAAAATTCGCCCCTCAGCCACGCCGGCCGCGGGGGGTGGAAGTGACCACTCATCGTGGACCTGGCTGCCGCGACCTATGGTGGCTATAGGATCACGGATAGGCGAGGCGGTGCAGCGCGAAGCGCATCGATCACGCCGAGTGGAGCCTCTAGCAGCGGTACTGGACTACCAGCCAGTGGCGCGGCGTCGACGGAATTTCATTGCCAATCTCCACGGCGCAAGCGCTGAGCGGCGAACCTCCGTGACAGCTCTACTTTTTCATTGTCTTCTTCAAGCTGTAGTACCCGAGGGAGACGCCAAGGGCCTGCACGTGGTGGGCGACGAACTTTTCAATATCGAAGTGAGGGTTCTGGGCGTTAACCAGGCTGGAGACATGCTGGACCGACGCGACCATCAGGTGGACAAGTATGACCAGCAGCCAGACACGCTGTTCGGGCGTCAAACTGCTTAGATAATGGCGGCGCCGTGCTCGTTCCGGAGTCCACAGGCTCGGCTGGGCCTCCGTCGAAGCTGAAGCGGCCTCCAGGAGCCCCTCTAGTAGGCCGGTGAGGGGCGTGACGTCGGCGAGGCTGTTGGCTATCAGGGCGTGCAGGCCGGTGAGGGGCGTGAGGTCGATGTTGGCCGTCGCGGCCTGGAGGCCGGTGTCGATGTTGGCCATCGCGGCCTGTAGGGGCGTGAGGTCGATGTTGGCCGTCGCGGCCTGGAGGCCGGTGTCGATGTTGGCCATCGCGGCCTGTAGGGGCGTGAGGTCGATGTTGGCCGTCGCGGCCTGGAGGCCGGTGTCGATGTTGGCCATCGCGGCCTGTAGGGGCGTGAGGTCGATGTTGGCCGTCGCGGCCTGGAGGCCGGTGTCGATGTTGGCCATCGCGGCCTGTAGGGGCGTGAGGTCGATGTTGGCCGTCGCGGCCTGGAGGCCGGTGTCGATGTTGGCCATCGCGGCCTGTAGGGGCGTGAGGTCGATGTTGGCCGTCGCGGCCTGGAGGCCGGTGAGGGGCGTGACGTCGGCGAGGCTGCTGGTTGCGGGCGGGTCAGCCTGCGGCCCGATGGGTTGACCCAGGCGGGCCGGATCGACAAAAACCTCGTGGGTAACCCTGCGCTGAACTCGCCGAGAACGAACTTGGCCACGGCTACGGCGGAGAGGCTTTGCCACGCCCCACACCGTATCCCGTTGGTGTGACAGCTCCTGGACCTGGCGGCTGCCGTCGCGGGCGGTTGGACGCCGACTGCAGCACCTGTGGGGGCCTGCTCGGCGAGGCCTTGATGTGCAGCAGTTCGGCAGGACTGTTATTCACTGGGTGGCTAGCCAGCGGTGCCGGAGTTGCGGCAGTCGCGGAAGGATTCAGGGCCAGATCGGTTCTCTCGGCGATCGACAGCAGTGGGGACAGCAACGGGGTCTGACGAGGCTGCCCCCTTGTGCAAGAGGGCGGAAGGCCGCCCGACGTCGCGAACGCCGGCGAACGACACCGGATGACGTACGCAGAGCTCGTAAGCGAGGCGGGGTGTGGAAAGGGGGTCAGATGCGCGAAGCGAGGGCCCAGTCGCTCCCACATTCGACAGCCCTAGCTGGATGTGGAGCACAATCTATCGGCTGTGGTAAGAGGGCACGCTTGATCCGGCGCCGCACAGTCTTACGTGGACTTGCGCGCGTAATACGTGCTGTGAAAGTATGACCGTCCTAAGGCGCCGGTTGCTGAGCCGAACTGAGGAGTGCGAGCAAGATGACCATGACGAGCGAAGCCGAGAGCCAGACTGGTGTAACGACCCAGCCGGCTTACGAGTCGTTCAGCTACAGCCCGATCGAGCACCCAGACCTACCCGCCGCCCGTACGGCGGCGCGTGACGAGGCCGATAGCTCGTTCGGGCAGGTCTTCCCCGTGATTGTGTTCAAGCAGGGTAAGCGCACGATGCTGTCGACGAGCTTCCCGATGAGGCTGCTGGCGCGCTACATCACTCTTGACCCGGCGGTGAAGGGCGAGAGCCCGCGTGAAAAGTACAACCGGCCGCTGATGAGCGATCACGCCCGCTCGATCCGGGAGTACCTGATCGAGAATCCGGATGACTACCTGCTGCCGTCGGTCACCCTCAACGTCACCAGCCGTCCGTCGCTGCACGTGCAGGCCGGCGGCGACGGCATTGCCCGGCTCGGCTACCTGGTGGTCACCGAGGCGACCGAATTCCACGTGACCGACGGGCAGCACCGGATCGCTGGGTTGATCGGCTACGCGACCGGCCGCGCCAACGGCAGGGCGCCGGGCGCGTTGGACGAGGTTGATTCGCTTCGCGGCGACGCCATCAGTGTGCTCATCGTGCTGGAACCCAACCGCTCTCGGACCCAACAAGACTTTGCCGATGCCGCCCAGACCAAGCAGATCCCGGCCAGCCTCTTGGCGGTCTACAACACCCGTGAGCCGATCAACCAGGTGCTCGCCCGCATCACCGAGGGAAGTGACCTGCTGCGGGGCCGTGTTGACGAGATGAGCAAGACCCTGCCCAAGATGAGCCAGCACATCTTCCTGCTTAACCAGGTGCGTGGCATGGTCAAGGGCCTTCTCGTCGGCGACTACGCGATGAGCGAAGACTCGCTGAGTCGCAACGCCGCCGCGCGCCTGGGGAACCGTCAGCAGCGGGACGTGTTCGTGGAGGAGACCCTGACGCTGCTCAACGTCCTCACCGCGAACATGGAACCTTGGGCAGCCGTAGCGAAGATGCCCAAGAGCGGCGGGCAGAACGCCGACATCCCCCGGATGCGCAGCGAGTGGATCAACATGACTGCCACCGGTCTCAACGTCATCGGTCACGTGGCGTTTCAGATCAACAAGATTCCGGATCTCGCCGCCCGCATCGCGCTGTACAAGCGCCTGGCAACCGACATCCCGTGGAGCCGCTCGGACGAATTCTGGACGGGGAACATCATCACCCGGGACGGCGCCCGCGACCGTGTCCGAGGAGGCGACAGCGTCGACAAGATCAACACGACTCGGGGTCCCGTGAACCTTGCGGTGAACAAAGTCTTGGTGGTACTTGGCCTGAAGGTGTCGGAGCAGGGCACGAACGGTCAGCGCTCTGTGGGGGAGACGGGCGAGGGCGAGACTGCCTAGGTCGCCGAAGGCGACGGCCGGCACGGCTGACAACCCCACGACCGCGGCGGCCCCGTCCATCTGGACGGGGCCGCTTGCGGCCCTGGCCAGCATCTTGCAGAGGGTGTGCAACGATCTTGCTCGACAGCGCCGGGTGTCAGCTCATATGCGCAGCTCACGGAGGAAGTAGCCAGGCTGACTAAGCCGCCTTCCTAAACCGTGTGTCGCAGGTTCGAATCCTGCCGGGGGCACCTCGTGCAGTCGCCGCTCGGCCGCGCCGGCGCGTCAGGCCGGAGCGACCAGGTCGCCGTCGTCATCGCGTACGGTGATCGCCTCGACCGGGCACGACTCCGCGGCGTCGATCACCGTTTCGGTCGGTTCGACGGTCGCCGCGATCGGGGTGGCCGACCCGGACTCCAGCCGGAAGTGGGCCGGCGCCATGCCGACGCAGCCGCCCGATCCGATGCAGCGCCCCGCGTCGACCGCGATCCGCCAACCGGCGCTCACCAGGCCACCGGCATCCGGGCCAGACCTCGGACGATCATGCCGCTCTTCCAGGTGAGTTCCGGCTCGGGCACGGCGATCCGCAGCTCGGGCAGCCGTTCGACGAGCGTGCCGATCCCGACCTGTAGTTCCATCCGGGCGAGCTGGGCGCCAACGCAGTGATGCACGCCGTGCCCGAAACCGATGTGCGGATTGGTCTCGCGCCCGAGGTCGAGCCGGTCGGGGTCGGCGAAGACGGTCTCGTCCCGGTTCGCCGACGAGAGCGAACCGATGACCGGTTCCCCGGCCCGCACCAGCACGCCGCCGACCTCGACGTCCTCGGTGGCGTACCTCGCGAAGGAGGACGCCACCCCGAGCGGGACGTAGCGCATCAGCTCCTCGATCGCGGTGGGCACCCGGGCCGGCTCGGCTCGCAGCCAGGCCGCCTGTTCCGGATGGGTGAGCAGGACGTACGCGAAGTTCGGCAGTTGGGTGACGGTGGTCTCGTGGCCGGCGGCGAGCAGCCCGGCGGCGAGCTGCACGATCTCCTGTTCGGTGAACCGGTCCTGGTTCTCGTCGCGCGCCCGCACCATCGCGCAGATCAGGTCGTCGGTGGGTTCCCGGCGGCGCTGCTGGACCAGCTCGGCGATGTACGCGTAGAGGTTGTCGAGGTACTCCTGGATCTGCTCCGGCGGCAGCGAGGTGGTCGAGACGATCGCCTCCGACCAGACGTGGAACAGGTGCCGGTCGGTGAAGGGCACCCCGAGCAGCTCGCAGATCACCTGGATCGGCAGCGGGGTGGCGAAGTGTTCGACCAGGTCGGCCGGGGGGCCGGCCGCCACCATGGCGTCGACGAGCCCGTCGGCGATCTGCCGGGTTCGGGGCCGGAGCTGCTCGACGCGCCGGGCGGTGAACGCCTTCGCGACCAGCCGTCGCAGCCGGGTGTGCTCCGGCGGATCCATGGAGAGGATGCCGCCCTCGATCTGTCGCGGCGTGAGCCGCGGTTCGTCCCGGCCGACGCTGGCGGCCCGGCTGAACCTCGGGTCACCGAGGACGGTCCGCACGTCGGCGTGCCGGGTGGCGAGCCACGCCTCCTCGCCGAATGGCAGTCGGACCCGGCTGAGCGGCTCGACGCGCCGCAGCTCGGCGTAGAGGGGGTCGAGGTTGAGCCGGTCGGGAGGGCTGAACGGGTATGGCCGTGCGGTGACCCTGGCGACGTCCGGCATTGGCCGACCCCCAAAAGCAGACCGGATCACCATGGATCGCCCAGAGTGATCTACCCATCGTGACGCATCGATTGCTGATCGTAGCGGAGGGCATGGATCGGTGCCAGTGCGCCGGCCGTGGTCACCATCGGGGTCCGGTTCAGGCGGTCTTCGAGACGATCTCGACGAGGTGCCCGACGACCGCCTCGACGGGCGCGGAGGCGTCGATCTCGGCGGTGGCGGTCGCCCGCAGCAGCGGCTCGACCTCGGCCAGGTTCCGCAGGATCTCGGCCCGCTCCTCGGCGCGCTTGCCGTACGGGTTGTCGGTGCGGGCGGCGATGCGCGACAGCAGCACCTCGGCCGGGGCGCTGAGCAGCACCACCTGGTCGAAGCAGGGATAGAACCGGCCCTGGTTGCTCTTGCAGCCGGCCACGAAGAGGTGCCCGCCGCGGTGCCCTTCCAGCAGCGCGGCGACCGCGTCCTCCCGCCACACCCAGTCGGTCGTGCCGTCGGGGAGCGTCACCCACCGGCTCCAGCGCTCGGTGTCGGTGTCGACGGCGCGGTGGCCGCGCGCCGCCAGGGCCCGCAGCGCTGTCGACTTGCCGGTGCCGGACATCCCGGTGACGAGCACCTTCGCCATCCGGGAAGCCTAGGCCAGCCGGTAGACCGACACGTGGGAGCGGGACTCCTCGGTGAACTCAGCGCCGGAGAAGTCGGCGTGCCGGCTCTCCAGGGTGAAACCGGCCAGCTCGCCCATCAGGTCCAGCTCGGACGGCCAGATGTAGCGGTGCGGGGTGCGAAAGACCTGCGCCTCCCGGCCGTCGCCGAAGCGGAAGTGGTGCGACACGACCCGTTGGCGCAGCACGTCGTAGGTGTCCAGGCCGATGTAGCCGGCCTCGGTGTGCCACACGGTCGCCGCCTGGCCCGGGGGCAGCTTGCGCAGCTCCGGCACCCACAGCTCGATCACGAACCGCCCGCCCGGGCCGAGGTGACGCGCCGCGTTGCGGAAGCACGCCACCTGCTCGGCCTGGTCGAGCAGGTTGGCGATGGTGTTGTAGACCAGGTAGACCAGGCTGAACTCGCCGGGCACGGTGGCGCCGGCCATGTCGCCGACGACCACCGGGATCGTGGCCGCGTCGGCCTTCGTCCGGAGTTGCTCCACCATCGGTACGGAGAGTTCGATGCCGCTGACCCGTACCCCGCGTTCGGCGAGGGGCACGGCCACCCGGCCGGTGCCGACGGCGAACTCCAGGGCGGCCCCGTCGCCGGCGAGTGCGGCGAGCCGGTCGACCGTGGGGCCGAGCACCTCCGGCGCGAACATCCCGCTACCCGGCGTGTCGTAGCGTCGGGCGGCCTCCTCGTCCCAGATCTCCTCCTGGCGCATCCGCCCACCATCGGCGCCGACACGGCAGGTGTCGACCGCTTTTCCGGGCCGTCGTCCGCGGTCGGCTTGTTACCCTCCGTCGACAGGCGCAGTTCGCGGGCGCTCAGAGAGGTGCCAGGTCACACCGGTACCCTGCTAGTCCCGGCCGGCCCGCGACGACACATGAGGTATTCGTGAACGATCTTCGAGTGGTGGCGTTCGACCTCGACGACACCCTGGCGATTTCCAAGTCCCAGATCGATCGTCGGATGGCGGACCTGCTCGGCCACCTGCTCACCGAGGTGGACGTCCTGATCATCTCCGGTGGCCGGTTCGAGCAGTTCCAGTCGCAGGTGCTGGCCCATCTCGACCTCACCGAGGAGCAGCGCGACCGGCTGCACCTGATGCCGACCTGCGGCACCCGCTACTACCGCTGGTCCGACGGGGACTGGCGGCTGGTCTACGCCGAGGACCTGAGCGAGGCCGACAAGGCCCGGGTGGTCACCGCGCTGACCGAGTCGGCGCAGGCGCTCGGGCTGTGGGAGTCGAAGACCTGGGGCGACATCGTCGAGGACCGGGGCAGTCAGATCACGTTCTCCGCGCTGGGGCAGTCCGCTCCGCCGGCCGAGAAGTACGGCTGGGACCCGGACGGCAGCAAGAAGAAGAAGCTGCGGGACGCGGTCGCCGCGAAGCTGCCCGACCTGGAGGTCCGGGGCGGCGGCTCGACCTCGATCGACGTGACGCGCAAGGGCGTGGACAAGGCGTACGGCATGCGGAAGCTGCTTGAGCACCTCGACCTGAAGATCGACAACGTGCTCTTCGTGGGGGACCGCCTCGACGTGGGCGGCAACGACTACCCGGTCAAGGCCATGGGCATCCGCAGCGTCGCGGTGACCCGCTGGGAGGAGACCGCCGACTACGTCGAGACCCTTGTCGACGACCTGGTGAAACAGCGCGCGGAGCGCGCCTGACCGAAGCAGCGCGCCGAGCGCGCCTGACCGCCGGGCGGGGCGGCCAGGCGCGGTCCGTCAGAGCGCGGCGCGGATCGCCTCGGCGAGCGTGGTCGGGGCGCGGCCGAGCAGCCGGGCGAGGTCGTCGCCGACCTCCAGTTCACCCCGGGCGAGACCGCTGTCGCTGTCGGCCAGCACGGCGGCGTATCCCTCGGGCAGGCCGGCGGCGACGAGCACCTCGGCGTAGCGGTCCGCCGGCAGGTCGGTGTAGGTGACCGGCTCGCCGGTCTGCCGGGCGACCTCGGCGGCCAGTTCGGTCAGCGTGAACGGCGCGCCGCCCAGCTCGTACACCCGGTTGGTGTGGCCGTCGCCGGTGAGCACCACGGCGGCGGCCTCGGCGTAGTCCGCGCGGGTGGCGGCGCTGACCCGCCCGTCGCCCGCCGCGCCGGTCACCCCCTGCTTCCGGTACGCGTCGAGCTGGCCGGTGTAGTTCTCCAGGTACCAGCTGTTGCGCAGGAACACGTAGGGCAGGCCGGCGTCGCGGACGTACCCCTCGGTGTCCCGGTGTTCGGCGGCGAGCCGCATGCCGGCGGTGTCGGCGTGGGCGATGCTGGTGTAGACCACCAGCCCGACGCCGGCCTCCTTGGCGGCGGTGACCACGTTGGCGTGCTGCGGTCGACGGCGGCCGACCTCGCTGCCGGAGACGAACATGAGCCTGTCGACCCCGGCGAGGGCGGCCCGGAGCGAGTCGGGGTCGTCGTAGTCGGCCGGCCGGGTGACGACGCCCCGGCCGGCGAGTTCGGCGAGCCGGTCGGCGTCGCGGCCGATCGCCACGATCTCCCCGGCCGGTACGCCGCGGTCGAGCAGCGCGGTGACGATCAGGCGGCCGAGCTGGCCGGTGGCCCCGGTGACGGCGATGGACATGCGCGCTCCCAATGGTTGAGCAATCAACTGTCTCCTGAGGCAACCAGGGTGGTGCCGGGTTGCTTCCCGGTTCCGGAACTCGAAAGTATGGTGGGATCGACGGTGATGAGGTAGGAACGGCGAGAGAGCGCTCTCCGTCCCATCACCGAACAGGCAGGCAGATGCGATCACCCGACCCCTCCCGCCGCCGTTTCCTCACGCTCACCGCCTCGGCGGCCTCGCTCACCGCACTCGGCCTCCCGGCCGGCGCCGCCGCCGCGTCCCCGGCCGCGCGGCCCGCCCGACCCACTCACGAGCCCGACTTCGGCCCGAACGTCTTCGTCTACGACCCGAGCACGCCGGTCGCGGAGATCCAGTCCACGCTGGACCGGATCTTCACCGCCCAGGAGCACAACGAGATGGGCCTCGACCGGTACGCCGTGCTGTTCAAGCCCGGCCGCTACGAGGTGGACGCCCGGCTCGGCTACTACACCACCGTCGCCGGCCTCGGCGCGCACCCGGACGACGTGGAGATCCACGGCGCGGTCCGGGTCGTCGGGCAGCCCGACCCGAACTCGCCGGCCGGCATCTCCGCGCTGACCAACTTCTGGCGCTCGGCCGAGAACCTCGCCGTCACCCCCACCGACTGGTCGAACCAGTGGGCCGTCTCCCAGGCGTCGCCGATGCGCCGGGTGCACGTCAAGGGCGTCCTCTGGCTGGAGCCCGGCAACGGCGGCTACTCCAGCGGCGGCTTCATCGCCGACTCCAAGGTGGACGGCATAACCATCAACGGCTCCCAGCAGCAGTGGCTCACCCGGGACAGCGAACTCGGCGGCGACTGGACCAACGGGGTGTGGAACCAGGTCTTCTCCGGCGTGGTCGGCGCGCCCGCGCAGGGCTTCCCCGACCCGCCGTACACCACGCTGCCGACCAGCCCGGTGGTCCGGGAGAAGCCGTACCTGTTCGTCGACGCCGCGGGCCGCTGGCGGGTCGCGGTGCCCCGGCTGCGCCGCGACACCGCGGGCACCACCTGGGCCGCCGGCGGCGCGCCGACGCCCTCGCTGCCGCTGACCGACTTCTTCGTCGCCCGCCCCACCGACTCGGCGAAGCGGATCAACACCGAACTCGCCCGGGGCCGGCACCTGCTGCTCACCCCCGGCGTCTACCGCCTCGACCGGGCACTGCGGGTCCGCCGGCCGAACACCGTGGTGCTCGGCCTCGGCATGCCCAGCCTCGCGCCGACCACCGGCGACGCGGCGCTGCGGATCGAGGACGTCGACGGGGTACGGATCGCCGGCGTGCTCGTCGACGCCGGGCCGGTCGAGTCCGAGGTGCTGGTCGAGGTCGGCGCGCGGCACTGCCACCGGCCGCACGCCGGCAACCCGATCTCCCTCCAGGACGTCTTCTTCCGCATCGGCGGCCCGTACGCCGGGCGCGCCGTCACCAGCCTGGTGATCAACAGCCGGCACACGCTGATCGACAACATCTGGGCCTGGCGGGGCGACCACGGCAACCCGGGCACCATCGGCTGGACCGTCAACACCGCCGCCACCGGCGTGGTGGTCAACGGCGACGACGTGACCGCGTACGGGCTCTTCGTCGAGCACTACCAGCGCTGGCAGACGATCTGGAACGGCGAGCGCGGCCGGACCGTGTTCTACCAGAGCGAGCTGCCCTACGACCCGCCCAGCCAGACCGCCTGGCGCAGCCCGACCGGCGACGGCTGGGCCTCCTACAAGGTGGCCCCGCACGTGCGCACGCACGAGGCGTGGGGACTGGGCGTCTACGCCTACTTCAACCAGGGCGTGGACATCCGCTGCGACCGGGCGATCGAGGCGCCCCGCCGGGCCGGCGTGCGGTTCCACGACGCGATCACCGTGTTCCTCGACGGCAGCGGCGGGATCGAGCGCACGATCAACGAGGTCGGCACCCCGGTCGTCGGCTCGTACGGCACCAGCCCGGTGGTCAGCTACCCCTGACCGGCGCGGGCGGCCCGGCCGGCGTCACGCCGGCCGGGCCGCACCCGCTCAGGCCGCGAGCTGGTCGACCCGGGAGAGCACCTGGTCGACCAGGCCGTACTCGCGGGCCTCCTCGGCGGTGAACCAGCGGTCCCGGTCCCAGTCGCGCTGGATCTCCTCGAGCGTGTGCCCGCTGTGCTCGGCGATCAGCTCCTGCATGGTGCGCTTCACGTGCAGCATGTTCTCGGCCTGGATGGTGATGTCGGCGACGGTGCCGCCGAACCCGCCGGACGGCTGGTGCATCATGATCCGCGAGTGCGGCAGTGCGAACCGCTTGCCCGCCGTGCCGGCGCAGAGCAGGAACTGCCCCATCGAGCCGGCCATCCCGAGCGCCAGCGTCGCCACGTCGTTCCGCACGTACCGCATGGTGTCGTAGACGGCCATGCCGGCGCTGACCGAGCCGCCGGGCGAGTTGATGTAGAGGAAGATGTCCCGCTCCGGGTCCTCGGCGGCGAGCAGCAGGATCTGCGCGCAGATCTGGTTGGCCGACGTGTCGGTGACCTCGGTGCCGAGGAAGATGATCCGTTCCTTGAGCAGCCGCTCGAAGACCTGGTCGCCGAAGGTCGGCTGCCCCTCGTCCCGCATCCAGATGCCACCCATGACCGCCCACCTCCGTGACGCCGGTGGGCGGGAGACCGCCCGGCGAGCCGGCGGTCTCCAGCGTCCGCCGGGCACCGGCCCACAGCCCAGGCTTTCTGCCCCGGGCAGATCCGCCCTCGGCAGAAGCCGGGCCGGACCCGGGCGCGGCGCCGCGCCGACGTCGACGACTACGCCGCGACCGGGCGCCGTCGGGCCGCCCGGGCCCGTCGCCGGGCCAACGCCGGTGAGGTACGCGGACGCGGGCGCGCGGCCGGCGCCGGGAGCAGCCAGATCCGGGTGCCGGTGCCGATCAGCCCCGGCGCACCGTGACCGAGCGGCGGGCCGACAGGCGTGGGGGAGAAGCCCGTCGGGCGCAGCGCACCGCCGAAGAGTGGGGTGGGGCCGGCCGCTCGGGTGACGTGCGGCGGCGTCGGGGCGGCCGGACGGGCGGGAAACGGCGCGTGCGGACCGGCCGGGCGGCGGGTGGCGTGCAACCGGGGCGGACCGACCCGGAGCTGTGGGCCGCTGCGGGCGGCGGGCACCCGGTCGAGCCGGGCCAGCGGAACCGAGGAGCCGACCGGCGTGGGCCGCTCCCGGCGCAGCTCGTCGCGCGCCTCCTCGAGCAGGTCGGCGAGGTGGATGCCGAGCGCCCGGCAGATCGCGGCCAGCACCTCGGAGGAGGCCTCCTTGCGGCCGCGCTCGACCTCGGAGAGATAGGGCAGGGAGACGCCGGCCGCCAGCGCCACCTCGCGCAACGTGCGGCCCTGACGCAGGCGGATCCGCCGCAGCACCCCACCGATCACCCGTCGCAGCAACGACATGCCGGCCTCCTCGCGGTCGCCGTTCGCCGACGCTACCCATCATGCCCCGTCCCGGCGGCGTGGACCGGCCCGGTCGGCCCCCGTGGTGCCGACCGGGCCGGTGACGGTCAACGCCAGACGACCGCTCGGCTGTGCCATCTCGACGAGAGGTAGCCCGCCTGGCCGACGACCAGACCGGCGTCGTTGACGTTGATCGCGACGCTGTCGACCGCCCCGTCCGGCAGCGGCAGCAGCTGCGAGCTCGCCGTCGGGGTGGGCCAGATCATCGCCCGGCCGCCGGCGCCGTCGGTGCCGATCACCAGGCCCGAGTCGTTCACCGCCTGCGCCGTCGGGGAGGCCGAGCTGGTGGCCAACCGGCGCATCGCCGAACCGTCCCAGAAGAAGGCGGCGAACTGGCCGTCCGCGGTCCAGCTGGTGCCGACCACCTGCCCGAGGTCGTTGATGCCTGTCGCATCGCTGGTGGGGCCGCCGAGCGTGCCGAGCGACCGGAGGACCCCGTCGCGCCAGACGAAGGCCTGGTTGACGAACGGCGGGTCGGTCCAGTCCTTGTAGCCGTACGTGCCGGCGACCGTGCCGGCCTCGTTGACGGCGACGGCGCTCGCCCCCGGTGGCGCGTCGATCGTGATCTCGGTGTTCCCGGTCCGCACGAACGCCCGCCGCCCGGCGAAACTGTCGGTGACCTGGTAGGTGCCCACCACCCGGTCCCCGGCCGTGTCGGACGCGACCGAGAAGATGCCACCGGTCAGCCCGAGATCCTGGATCTTCCCGTTCACCCAGGCCACGGCGTGGGCGCTGCCGTCCGCGGCCTGGGCGAAGCCGACGATGCGACCGCGCTCGTCGATCGCCTCGGCCTGACTGTTGAGGCCGCCGAGGGTGCCCAGGTCCTCGATCCGCCCGTCCACCCAGCGCACCGCGTGCCAGTAGCCGCTGGCCAGCTCCGCCGCTCCGACCACCACCCCGGCCGAGTTGACGTCGTACGCCGTGCTGCCCGGGCCGTCCAGCCCCGGCAGCACGACGGCCGCCCGGTCGGCCGTCGGCATCGGTGCCGGCGTGGTGGGAGCCGGTGTGCCGGTCGGTGACGCGGTGGGCGTCGGGCGCACGGTGGGTGTCGGGGAGCCGGTCGGCGTCGGGCGCACCGTGGGTGTCGGGGACAGCGTCGGTCGCACCGTGGGTGTCGGCGAGGCGGTCGGCCGGGGGGAGACGGTCGGCGACGGGACGACGGTGGGTTTCGGCCGGGTGGGCCGGGTCGTCTCCGGCGGGCGATCCCCGGGCCGGCCCGCCACCGCGGGCGGCGCTCCGGACAGCGCCATCCCGAGGACCACGGCCAGCGTGGTCAGTGCCGCACGTGTACGCATCCGACTCCCCCTCGTCACGATCGGTGGGTTCTGAGTCTCGCCCGGCGGGGCGTCGACGGATGTGACGAGATCCTTACCGCTGGTGGCACGCGGACCGGTCTCCGGCCCGACCGGCCGGCTCGTGGCGTACCCGCTATCTTGAGGGCGTGCAGGCGACGGTGGCGGAGCGGGACCGACGGTGATCCATTTTCCCGCGCAACGGCGTGGGCCGCTGAGCGCGCTGAGTCTGCGCCTGCTCGCCGCCCTGGGCCTGGTTCTCGCCACCGTCTTCGTGGTGTGGCTCGACCGCGACGGCTACCGCGACACCAACGGGGACGGGCTCACCCTCCTCGACTGCTTCTACTACGTGGTGGTCTCGCTCTCCACCACCGGCTACGGCGACATCGCCCCGGCCAGCCCCTCGGCTCGCCTGGTCAACGTCCTGTTCGTCACCCCCGCCCGGGTGCTCTTCCTGATCATCCTGGTTGGCACCACCCTGGAAGTCCTGACCGAGCAGTACCGGACCGGCCGTCGCCTGTCGCGGTGGAGGAGAACCGTGAAGGACCACGTCATCATCTGCGGCTACGGCACCAAGGGCCGCAGCGCGGTCTCCGCCCTGCTGGAGAACGGCGCCGACAAGTCCAGGATCGTGGTTGTCGAGCGGAGCGCGGCGGCGCTGCGTCAGGCCACCTCGAACGGGCTGGTGACGATCGAGGGCTCGGCGACCCGCTCCTCCGTGCTGGAGGAGGCGCACGTCCGCACCGCCAAGGCGGTCATCATCGCGACCGACAGCGACGACGCGTCGGTGCTGGTGGCGTTGACCGTCCGGCAGCTCACCGCCGGCCAGGTCAGGATCATCGCGGCGGTCCGGGAGGCGGAGAACGCGCCGCTGCTCAAGCAGAGCGGGGCGCACCACGTGATCGTCTCGTCGGCGACCGCCGGCCGGCTGCTCGGCCTCTCCACCTCGGCCCCGCCGCTGATCGACGTGGTGGAGGACCTGCTCACCCCCGGGCAGGGCATGGCGCTGGCGATGCGCTCGGCCGAGCGCAGCGAGGTGGGTCGATCGCCGCGTGAGCTGGACTCGCTGGTCATCGCGCTGGTCCGCCGGGGCAAGGTGATCACGTTGAGCGACCGGGCCGGCTCGGTGATCGAGACCGGTGACATGCTGGTCCACGTCCGCGACGACCGGCCGCAGGCGACCAGCGCGGTCTGACCCCGTGGTGACGCCCCGCTGAGGTGCCCCCGCCGGTCTCGCGGTCAGCAGGTGCCGGGGCCCTCCGCGACCGCCGCCTCGGCGCACGGCGGCGCGCAGCCCTGGCTGGCTCGCCGCAGCAGGTCGTAGAGCTGGTCCCGCTCGCCGGGCGCCAGGGCGCCGAGCACGTCGTCCTCGGCGTCGGCGAGCGCGCACTCGGCCTCGCCCAGCCGCTTCGTGCCCGCCGCGGTCAGGCGCACCACGTGCCGGCGGCGGTCCTCCGGTGAGCGGCGCCGCTCGACCAGACCGGCCGCCTCCAGGTCGTTGAGCAGCCCGACCACGTTCGTGCCGTCGATCTGTAGCGTGCCGGCCAACCCCTGCTGGCTGATGCCGTCGGAGTCACGCAGCACGGTGAGCGCCACCAGGTGCCGGGGCCGGAGCCCGAGCGGCGTCAGCGCCGACTCCGAGCGCAGCAGCATCCGCCGGGCCAGGTGTTGGAGCAGTGGCCCGGAACGTCGCTCCGACTCGGCGGGCCCGGCTGACATGTGACCCAGTCTACGCGGACCGCGGAACATCGCCCTGCTATAAATAGTTGGTGCTACACGAACTATCTATGGAGGGGTAAGAAATGGCGCACCTGTTGCACATCGACTCGAGCATCACCGGCGAGCGGTCGGTCAGCCGGCGGCTCACCGCCCGCGCGGCCGCGGCCTGGCGCGCCGCCCACCCGGGCGGCACGGTCACCTACCGGGACCTCGGCCAGGAGCCGCTGCCGCACCTCGACACCGCGGGCGGCCTCGCCCGGATGGTCCCGCCCGATCAGCACACCCCGGAGCAGCGCGCGTCCTGGCGGCTGACCGAGGAGCTGGTGGCCGAGGTGAAGGTCGCCGACACCGTGCTGCTCGGCCTGCCGCTCTACAACTTCGGACCGCCGAGCACCGTGAAGGCCTGGGTCGACCACCTGATCGCGCCCGGCATCGCGCTCGACCCGGAAACCGGCGCCGGGCTGCTCGGCGGTCGCGAGTTCATCGTGTTCGGCACCCGGGGCGGCGGCTACGGCGCCGGCACCCCCCGCGAGGGCTGGGACCACGCCGAGCCCTGGCTGCCGCACGGCCTGTCGCGCACCGGCCTGGAGCCGCGGTTCATCTCGGCCGAGCTGACGCTCGCCCCGGTCAACCCGGCGATGGCCGAGCTGATCCCGCTGCACGAGGCGAGCCTCGCGGCGGCCGAGCGGGCCATCGACGAGCTGTGGACGCCCGTCACCGCCGGGGTCTGAGACGACAGCGGGCGGGCCGTTCCGGGTCGGAACGGCCCGCCCTCGCCTGCGCGGATCAGCCGGGGATCAGAGGATGGTCCAGGTGTCGCCGCCGCCGAGCAGCGCGGAGAGCTGCTGCTCCGGGGTCTGGTCGACGCCGGCCCGCGCCGCGGCGACCTGCTCCTGCACCACCGTGTCGTAGGCCGGGCGCTCCACCGCGCGGAACACCCCGAGGGGAGTGTTGCGCAGGTCGAGCCCGGGCAGCCGGGACAGCGCGAACGCGTACGCCGGATCGGCGACCGTCGCGTCGTGCACGACGATCTCCTCGGCCGGGGTGGCCGCGGTCTCCCGGACCTCGAGCCCGAAGCCGCCCGGGGGGTGGACGACGCAGAACTGCCCGTCCGAGCCGAACGTGATCGGCTGCCCGTGCTCCAGCCGGATCAGGAAGTCGTCCCGGGTGGCCGGCTCCTTCAACGGCTCGAACGCGCCGTCGTTGAAGATGTTGCAGTTCTGGTAGATCTCCACGAACGCGGAGCCCTTGTGCTCGGCGGCGGCCCGCAGCACCGACTGGAGGTGCTTGCGGTCCGAGTCGAGCGTCCGGGCCACGAACGTGGCCTCGGCGCCGAGCGCCAGCGACAGCGGGTTGAACGGGGCGTCGGCCGAGCCGGCCGGCGTCGACTTGGTGATCTTGCCGACCTCGGACGTGGGCGAGTACTGCCCCTTGGTCAGCCCGTAGATCCGGTTGTTGAACAGCAGGATCTTCAGGTTGACGTTGCGGCGCAGCGCGTGGATCAGGTGGTTGCCGCCGATGGACAGCGCGTCGCCGTCACCGGTGACCACCCACACCGACAGGTCCGGCCGGGACACCGCCAGGCCGGTGGCGATCGCCGGCGCACGGCCGTGGATCGAGTGCATGCCGTACGTGTTCATGTAGTACGGGAAGCGGGACGAGCAGCCGATGCCCGAGATGAAGACGGTGTTCTCCCGGGCGATGTTCAGCTCCGGCATGAAGCCCTGCACGGCCGCCAGGATGGCGTAGTCGCCGCAGCCGGGGCACCAGCGCACCTCCTGGTCGGACTTGAAGTCCTTGGCGGTGAGCTTCAGGGCGACGGGCTCAGACATTCTTCAGGACCTCTTCCAGCATCGTCTCCAGCTCGGCGGCGGTGAACGGCAGGCCGCGGACCTGGTTGTAGCCGATCGCGTCGACCAGGTACCGCGCCCGGATCACGTGGGCGAGCTGGCCGAGGTTCATCTCGGGGATGACCACCCGGTCGTAGGAGCGCAGCACCTCGCCGAGGTTGGCCGGCATCGGGGCCAGGTGACGCAGGTGCGCCTGGGCCACCGGGAGCCCGCGCTGGCGCAGCCCTCGGCAGGCGGCGCCGATCGGCCCGTACGTCGAGCCCCAGCCGAGCACCAGCACCCGGGCGTCGCCGTCCGGGTCCTCGACCTCGATGTCCGGCACCGGGATCGTCTCGATCCGGGCCGCCCGGGTGCGGACCATGAAGTCGTGGTTCGTCGGGTCGTACGAGATGTCGCCGGTCTTGTCGGCCTTCTCCAAGCCGCCGATCCGGTGCTCCAGCCCGGGGGTGCCGGGCACCGCCCACGGGCGGGCCAGGGTCTGCGGGTCGCGCAGGTAGGGCAGGAAGGTGGTGCCGTCCTCGCCGTTGGGCCGGGTGGCGAACTCGACCCGCAGGTCGGGCAGGGACTCCACGTCCGGCAGCAGCCACGGCTCGGAGCCGTTCGCCACGTAGTTGTCGGACAGCAGGATGACGGGCGTGCGGTAGGTCAGCGCGATCCGGGCCGCCTCCAGCGCGGCGTGGAAGCAGTCCGACGGCGACTTCGGCGCGACGACCGCGACCGGTGCCTCACCGTGCCGGCCGTACAGGGCCATGTTCAGGTCGGCCTGCTCGGTCTTCGTGGGCATGCCGGTGGAGGGCCCGGCCCGCTGCACGTCGACGATGACCAGCGGCAGCTCCAGTGCCACCGCCAGGGAGATCGTCTCGCTCTTCAGCGCGACGCCGGGGCCGCTGGTGGTGGTCACGCCGAGCGAGCCGCCGTACGACGCGCCGAGCGCCGCGCCCACCGCGGCGATCTCGTCCTCGGCCTGCATGGTGACCACGCCGAGCTTCTTGTGCTTGCTCAGCTCGTGCAGGATGTCCGACGCCGGGGTGATCGGGTACGCGCCGAGGAACACCGGCAGCCCGGAGCGGACGCCGGCGGCCACCAGGCCCAGCGACAGCGCCGCGTTGCCGGTGATGTTGCGGTAGGTGCCGGGGAGCATCTTGGCCGGCTTGACCTCGTAGCGCACCGAGAAGTCCTCGGTGGTCTCGCCGAAGTTCCAGCCGGCCCGGAACGCGGCCACGTTCGCCGCCACCAGCTCCGGGCGGGCCGCGAACTTGCGCTCCAGGAACCGCAGCGTCGACTCGTAGGGTCGGGAGTACATCCAGCTCAACAGCCCGAGCGCGAACATGTTCTTGGCCCGCTCGGCATCCTTCTTGGACACCTCGTGCTCGGCCAGCGCGCCGACCGTCATCGAGGTGAGCGCGACCGGGTGCACCGCGTAGCCGGCGAGCGAGTCGTCGTCCAGCGGGCTGCCGGCATAGCCCACCTTGGCCAGATTGCGCCGGGTGAACTCGTCGGTGTTGACGATGATGTCCGCGCCGCGCGGCAAATCGGCCAGGTTGGCCTTGAGCGCGGCCGGGTTCATCGCCACCAGCACGTTCGGGGCGTCGCCGGGCGTCAGGATGTCGTAGTCGGCGAAGTGCACCTGGAAGCTCGACACGCCCGGCAGCGTGCCGGCGGGCGCCCGGATCTCGGCCGGGAAGTTGGGCAGCGTGGAGATGTCGTTGCCCAACTGCGCCGTCTCCGAGGTGAACCGGTCGCCGGTGAGCTGCATGCCGTCACCGGAGTCGCCGGCGAACCGGATGACCACCCGGTCCAGCTGACGGATCTGCTTGGTCACTCCCGCACCTCGCTTCGCTGAGCGCCGTCACCCCCGCCGGCACGGCCCGCTCCGTTTCTCACGTCAGAGCCTACGTCGGACGGTTAGGGCCGCCTTGGTGGAGGTCCGACGGGTGAGACGCGATTCGGCCGATGTATGCCCCGCTTTGCGGGGTTTAGTACCGCACCCCGTAATCCAGGTCACCACATTTAGGGGGTGGGTCAGCCGTCCGCCGTCGGCCCCGTCACGGTGATGTCGCTACGGCGCCGCAGCGAACGGGTGGCCAACGCCAGCGCGAACACCACGAGCAGTCCCGACATGATGATCAAGGCGATCGCGATGCGCCGCGTCGAGGAGTCGTCGTCGCCGGACCGGCCGGACGAGGCCAGCACGCCTTGCGACCCGGTGGGCGTGGGCGCCCCGGCCGCCGGGGTGGACTGCGCCGCCGCCGCGCGGATCCGGAAGCTCATCTGGACCTGCCGCTGGTGCCCGCTGCGCGGATCCAACCGCCCGATCACCGCGCCGGCGAGCGGGGCCATGCGCTGGGCCTCCGCCGACGCGGTCACCGGCAGCCGCAGGGTCGCGGTCCGGCCGGTCGGCAGCGTGCCGAGTTCGCACCGGGTGCGGTCGGGAGCCGCCGGGGCGCAACCGTCGCCGCTCACCGTCACCCCGGCGGGCAGGAGAACCTCGACCCGGCCGGTCGCGTCGACCTCGCCGGTGTTACCCAGCCGTACCGTGAGCGTGCTCGGCGCGCCGCTGATGTCGAAGAGGACCTCGTCGGCGCGCAGCGAGATGCCGGGCACCGGCGGGCCGGGCGGGAAGAGCACCGCGAAGCCCTCGTCGTCGTACGCCGCGCCGTCGACCCCGGGCGCGACGGCGGTGACCTGGACCGACCCGCTCAGCGGCATGGTCCGCCAGGCGTCCCCGGCGACCCGGACCCGGATGGTGGCGCTGAACCGCGCGCCGGGCGCGGCGGTCCACCCGCCGCAGCGGTGGTTGCCGCCGCCTGCGGCGACGCAGCCGGGCGTGCCGGCGTCGGCCAGGCCGGGCGGCAGCGTGTAGCCGAGGCTGACCTGCTCCTCCCGCGCGCCGGTGTTGGTCACCGTGACCCGCAGCGTGGTCACCGTGCTGTCGGCGTTCCAGTAGTCCGGCGTCAGCACCACGTCGTCGGTGCTGACCTGCACACCCAGCGGTCCGCCGGCCGGCTGGGTACGCGGCGGCGGCGGGGGCTGCACGGGCGGCAGGATCGGCGGCGGCGCCGGAGCGGTGGTGGTCGGCGCGGTGGTGGTCGGCGCCGGCGGGACCGTGGTGGGTGGCGGCGGGGGCGCCGCGGTGGTGGTGGCCGGCGCCGGTGGGGTGGTGGGCGGCGGGGCCTCCTCCGTCGGCGGCGCGGTGGTCGGCGCCGGCGCGGTGGTCGTCGCGTCGCCGGTGGGCGTCGGCTCGGTCGGGACGCCGCCGGGATCGCCGCCCGGGTCGCCGGGATCGGCGGCCGGCTCGGCCAGCCGCACCGCCCCGGCCGGGGCGGCCGAAGCCGCCGTGGCCCAGCCCGGTGCCACCGCGACGACGGCTGCGGCCGCGGCGATCAGCGCGGGCGCGAACAGCGCGAGGGTACGGCGGAGCGCGACCCGTGGTGCGGGCCGGACGCGTGGGCGGGTCATCTGTCCTCCGGGGGACGTGGCAACGAGATCTCATTATTCGGGGACCGTTGCCATCCGGCACTAGTCCCGCCAGGAAACGAATTCGTAACGTGTCCGAGACGTCTCGACGGGACCGGTACGCTCCGGTCGTGACCGGATATCTCGGCTCGTACGCCACGCTCGGTCTGCTGCTGCTCGCCGCCGTGCTCTTCTTTGTCACGGCGTTCTCGGCGAACCGGGTGTTACGTCCCGCTCGTCCGGCCGAGCCGTGGGGCAAGCGGGCCTCGTACGAGTGCGGGCTCGACCCGGTCGGCGGCGACTGGGCCCAGATGCAGATCCGCTACTACGTCTACGCCTACCTCTACGTCCTGTTCGCGGTGGAGGCGGTCTTCCTCTTCCCGTGGGCGCTGGTCTTCGACCGGCCCGGGTTCGGCGCGACCACGGTGGTGGAGATGGGCGTCTTCGTGGCGATCGTCGCGCTGGGCATCCTCTACGCCTGGCGGCGTGGCGTCCTGCGCTGGACGTGAAGCCTAGGCGAGCCCGCGCCGGGTCGCCGCCGGCGGTCGGTCACCCCGGATCGACGCCACCATGTCGAGCACCCGCCGGGTCTCGCGGACCTGGTGGGCGCGGAACACCCGGGCGCCGAGCCAGGCCGACACCGCGGTGGCGGCCAGCGTCCCCTCCAGCCGTTCCGGCACCGGCAGGTCCAGCGTCTCGCCGATGAAGTCCTTGTTCGACAGCGCCACCAGCAGCGGCCAGCCGGTGTCGGTCAGCTCGGCCAGCCGCCGGGTGATCTCCAGTGAGTGCCGGGTGTTCTTGCCGAAGTCGTGCGCCGGGTCGATCAGGATGCCGTCCCGCCGTACCCCCAGCCCGACCGCCCGTTCCGCCAGCCCGGTGACTGTGCCGAGCACGTCGGCCACCACGTCGTCGAAGGCCGCCCGGTGCGGCCGGGTACGCGGCGCCAGCCCGCCGGCGTGCGAGCAGACCAGCCCGGCGCCGGTCGCCGCGGCGACCCGGGCCAGCGCCGGGTCGGCGCCCGACCAGGTGTCGTTGAGCAGGTCCGCGCCGGCCGCGACCGCTTCCACCGCCACCTCGGCCCGCCAGGTGTCGATCGAGACGACCACGTCGGGAAAGGCGGACCGGACCGCGGCGATGGTGTCCACCGTCCGGCGGATCTCCTCGGCCACGTCCACCTCGTCGCCCGGACCGGCCTTCACCCCGCCGATGTCGACGATCTCCGCGCCCTCGGCGACCGCCCGCTCGACCGCGCGCAACGCGCTGTCCTGCGCGAACGTGGCGCCCCGATCGAAGAACGAGTCCGGCGTGCGGTTCACGATCGCCATCACCACCAGCTCGTCCGGGGCGAAGGTCCGCCCACCGAGCCGCAACACCCCACCCATGCCCGTCTCCTCGTCACCGCGCCCCGCATCGACCGCACGCCATCACCGACCCGCTCACCGACCCGGTCGCATCCCGGTGGCCCGCTCGGGCGCGCCGTGTCCTACCACCACCCCACGCGGGCCGCGCCGGACCTGTCGGGCGGTGCCGGGAGTTCTTCCCGGCGGCCGAACCGACGCTATCCCCTCCCGCCCCTCCCGCCCCTCCCGCCCGTCCCCGCCCGCGCCTGCGACCGTGGAACGTTCCGAGATCTTGGTACGAAACGGCCCCTCCAGGGGCACTTTCGTACCAAGATCTTCGCTTCTGCCGGAGTGTGGAAGATCGCTTCCAATCCGGCTGCGTCGCGGCGAGCCGCGGATCCGGCCGACGCCTGGGCGTGTGGAGCCGGAGAGGAGACATCGCTGTTGAGCGGTATACCTGCGGGTCATATTTATGACGCTGAGGTATATCGCATTTTCTCGACTTCTTTCTGCCGCCGGACACAGAGAGTGAGCGGGCGCCGGACAGTGCAATCGAGCTGCGTCGATGTGGCGCGCGACGGCGAGTGGAGGGGGTGCCGCCCGGCGCGAGGGCGCGTTGTTTCCGGACCGGAGGCCGTGGAGGGCTCGCCCGAACCCGGCCCGCATGCCACGATCTCTGCATGGGTCAGGTTCTGCTCCTCTTGGTCGTCGCGCTGACCGTCGCGGCAGTGGTGTTCGGAGTGACGGTGCTGGTCTCCGGGCGGGATCCGGGCCTCGTGCCGGCCGAGCCGGACGGGCGGTCCGTGCCCCTGCCGGGCGCCCGCCCGCTCGACGAGTCGGACGTGACCGACGTCCGGTTCGACACCGCGCTGCGCGGCTACCGGATGGCCCAGGTCGACGCCGCGCTCCGGCGCGCCGCCTACGACATCGGCTACAAGTCCGAGCTGATCGGCGTACTGGAGGCCGAGAACGCCGCGCTGCGCGAGGGGCGGACCGAGGAGGCCGACGCGCTGCGCCGGGCGCGCGAGGAGGCCGCCACGACCATCCCCGAAGCCGACCAGTCGGCCGCCGACCCGGTGACCATCGACCTGTCGGCGCCCGGCCCGTCGGCCGGCGCTCACCACACGGGCGCCGGGGCGGCCGACGAGCGCACGGCCACCACGTCCGGCACGGGCGCAGGGGCCGCCGAAGCCGGTGTGGCGGAAGCGCCGGCTGCCGCCGCGGTGGAGGACACCACCTTCCCGGCGGGCGCCAACGACGCCGGCCCGGTGGGTGCGACCGGTTCCGCGGCCGTCGAGGGAGACCGGGAACGCGGCCCGGCGGTCCGCTCGGAGTCGGCGTGACCGGCGCGGAGGGCTCCGCGGGCTTTGCCGAGGCGGCCCAGCCCGGTGCCGCCGAGGTCACCGCCACGGTGATCGTCGAGGCGCCGGCCGAACGGGTGTTCGCCGCGCTGACCGCGTGGGAACGGCAGTCCGACTGGATCCCGTTCACCACGGTCCGGGTGGTCGAGGGCGACGGTGGCGAGGGGAGCCTGATCGAGGCGGTCACCGCGCTCGGTCCGGCCGCGCTGCGGGACGAGATGCGCGTGGTCCGGGTCGACGCGCCGTACGAGGTGGGAGTGGTGCACTGCGGCCGGCTGCTGCGCGGCCCGGGCGTGCTGCGCTGCACCCCGATGGACCGCGACCGCACCCAGGTGGTCTGGCACGAGTGGTTCCATCTGCCCGGCGGGGCGGCGGGCCGGGTGGCCTGGCCGGTGCTCTGGCCCGGCTCCAAGTTCAGCCTCACCCAGGCGTTGAAACGGTTCGCCCGGCTGGTCGAACAGGGCCGCCTGCCCTGAGCCGAGCGTCGGGCTGAGCAGAGCGCCGGGCTGGGCGGCGCGCCCGGCCTGTCGGTGCCCTGACCTACCGTGTACGGCGTGACTGACCTGGTGATTGGCGCCGACGGGCTGCCCCGCTGTGCCTGGGGAGCGAGCACCCCCGACTACGCCGCCTACCACGACGAGGAGTGGGGTCGGCCGCTGCGCGGCGACGACGCGCTCTACGAGCGGCTGACCCTGGAGGCGTTCCAGTCCGGCCTGTCCTGGCTGACCATCCTGCGCAAGCGGCAGGCGTTCCGGCTCGCCTTCGACGGGTTCCGGATCGAGGCGGTGGCCGGCTACGGCGAGGCCGAGGTGGCCCGGCTGCTGGCCGACGTCGGGATCGTGCGCAACCGGGCCAAGGTCGAGGCGGCGATCGCCAACGCCCGGGCCGCACGGGAGCTGCCCGAAGGGCTCTCCGCGCTGCTCTGGTCGTTCGCACCCCCGCCCCGGCCCGAGCGTCCCCGCTCGTTCGCCGAGGTGCCGGCGCTCACCGGGGAGTCCACCGCGATGGCCAAGGCGCTCAAGAAGCGGGGCTTCCGCTTCGTCGGCCCGACCACTGCGTACGCGCTGATGCAGGCCACCGGCATGGTGGACGACCACCTCGCCGACTGCCACGTGAACGGTGACCGGGCCGAGCGGTGACGCGGCGGCGTGATGGGATTGGGGCATGACCGACACCGAGCCGCGGACGAGCGGGACGACCGACGGTGACACCACGCCGGGCGCCTGGGCGGTGCTGCTGCCCGACGAGCGCTACCAGGCCGAGCGGCTGGTGCACCACGACGTGCTGGAGCTGACCGGGCTGCCGGCGGCGGCACGCCCTCGCCCGGGTGACCGGGTGGCGGTGCTGATCGGGGAGCCGCTGCGGCTGGTGGCGCTCGGCCGGGTCGCCCGGGCCGGCGCCGGGGGCCGGGAGGACCCGGACGACCCGCAGTCCGATACGACGGCCGGGGCGCTCGTGGTGACGTACACCCGACGGGCGCTCGACGAGCCGGTGCCGGTCGACGGCCCGGCCCTCGACGGGCCGGTGGCCGCGCTCGACGCGGCGCGGTGGCGGGCGCTGGCCGACCGGCTCGGCCCGCCGCCGGCGCGCCG
Source organism: Micromonospora sp. WMMC241 (assembly GCF_027460165.1). NCBI lineage: Bacteria > Bacillati > Actinomycetota > Actinomycetes > Micromonosporales > Micromonosporaceae > Micromonospora > Micromonospora sp. WMMC241. The sequence continues at coordinate 5,846,140 of NZ_JAPZBF010000001.1, read as the reverse complement.
CACCTGGCTGGTCAGCCTCGACCTGCCGATCGAGGCGGCCTCGCGCGCCGAGGCGGTGCGGATCTTCTGGTCCTACGTGCAGGAGCTGGGCCCGCGCGAGTTGCCGGCGTTCGTCTCGCCCTCCGGCGACGAGCTGGCCATGCAGGCGTTCGTGCTCGGCGTCGAAGCCAACCAGGACCCGGAGGAGGACGACTGACCGCGCCCCTCAGCGGCCCTCGAAGACCGGCTTCTGCTTGTTGACGAACGCGATGGTCGCCGCCTTGTGGTCGCTGGTGGCCCCGCAGATCGCCTGGGCCTGCGCCTCGGCGGCCAGCGCGTCGGCCAGCGTGCCGGCGTCGGCGATGGAGAGCTGACGCTTGATCGCCCCGTAGGCGACGGTCGGGCCGGCGGCGAGCCGGGCGGCCAACTCCTGCGCGGCCGGGAGCACCTGCTCGTCGTCGTCCACCAGCCGGGTGAGCAGGCCCAGTCGGCAGGCGTCCTCGGCGCCGACCGGCTCGGCGAGCATGAGCAGCTCGACGGCCTTGGCGTGGCCGACGAGGCGGGGCAGCGTCCAGGACGCGCCGGTGTCGGCGGCGAGCCCCACGCCGGCGAACGCCATCAGGAACCGGGTCTTCGGGCCGCCGATGCGGAAGTCGGCCAGGAACGCCAGCGACGCGCCGGCGCCGGCGGCCATGCCGCGCACCGCGGCGACCACCGGCTTGGGCAGGTTGGCCAGCCGGGCGGCGATCGGGTTGTAGTGCGCCCGCACGGTGTCCAGCGGCCGGGCGTCGGCCGACTCCAGCGTCCGCACGTGCTCCCGAAGGTCCTGCCCGGCACTGAACGCGCCGCCGGCGCCGGCCAGCACGACCGCCCGGCAGGAGCGGTCGGTCTCCAGCTCGGCCAGGACGTCCCGGAGCGCCTCCTTGAGCGCCACGTCGAGCGAGTTCATCGCCGTCGGGCGGTTCAGCGTCAGGGTGACGACGGCGTCGGTGCGGTCGACGAGCAGCGGCTCGGTCACGTTTCTAACGACCCTTCTGTCGGGCGAGGCGGTTGCTGGCGTCGAGACACTGCTCGACGTACCGGTCGGCGGCCGGCCGGAGCCGGGCCGCGTGGCGGTCGAAGAACGCGGCCGCGCTGGTGCCCGGCCAGCGCTCGGGGAGCAGCGCCGGGGGCAGCTGCGGGTCCCGGAAGAGGAAGGTACGCCACGCGTGCACGAGCCGGAACCGGGCCGCGTACGCCTCCTCGTCGCTGCTGCGGACCGTGACACCGGAGAGCAACGGCTTCTGCTCGGCGACGAAGCGTTCGTACGCCCGGCCGATCTCGGTCAGGTCCCAGGCCCGGCGGACGACGCCCATGGCGCCGGGGGTGCCGGCGGCGTGCGCGGCGGTGAACCGCTCGTAGGGCACCCCCGCCTCGGCGAGCAGCAGGTCGACGTCCTCACCCGGGCGGGTGGCCACCCAGGTGCAGTCGTCGAGGGTGCCGTAGCCGAGGAAGGTGAGGTTGGCGGCGAGTCGCTGCCGGTCCCGCCGGGCGGCGGGGGCCGCGAGGACGAGAAGATCGAACCGTCCGTCCCAACTGTGCCGACCGGTCCGGTAGATCCGGGAGGCCGCCTCGTCGAGTCGACGACCCGCTTTCGGGGTGATCGAATATCCCGGTCCGGAGGCGAGCCGGAGGGGGTCCAGCCAGCCCTGGCGGACCATCCGGGAGACCGCGGTGCGTACCGCCGGTGGGGCTATCCCGAGTGGCGCCAGCAGCTTGACCAGCGCGGCGACCGGTGCGCGGCCACCCCTGGCGCGGAGGTGGTCGCCGTACAGGTCGAAGAGTGCCGACCGTGCCTGCATGACCGCACATTGTGACAGGCCTATCCAAGATAAGCTAGATGCTGTTACATCAATGCTGCTTCGGTTTGGGTCCGGCGGTGTTCATCAGGGAAAATCGTCAGTCGACGCCTCCGCGACGTTTGCGGGCGGCGATGGCGAAGTGGCTGTGGGGCAACCCACCGACCCTGGCGTAGGTCTGAGGGGAGACAACATGGCGGCGATGAAGCCGCGGACGGGCGACGGTCCGCTGGAGGTCACCAAGGAGGGTCGGGGCATCGTCATGCGGGTCCCGCTGGAGGGTGGTGGCCGGCTCGTCGTCGAGATGACTCCCGACGAGGCCACCGCGCTGGGTGACGCGCTGAAGGCGGCCGCCGGCTGATTCGAGGAGCGGTCCGCGCGGTGTTCCACCGCGCGGACGGTTCGTCCTACCCTGAGCCACCGGCCTGGCCGGTGGCTCAGGGCCTTCCTCGGCCGGCAAGCGGCAATGTGTCCCGCTCAGAGCGTTTTCGGAGGTACGGTCCAGCGTGCTGGCCATTCGTCTGGTGAGTGGGTCCACCCGACCCGACACCCTCGTCCTTCCCGTGCGTCCCGGCGGGCCGGACGCCCCGCCCGAGTTGGCACCGACCGCGTCCCGGCCGGGTGACGACCTCCGGGCCGAGGCGGCGTCGTTGCTGCCCGCCGCCCGCCTCACCGGCGCCCCCGGCGAGGTGCGCGAGCACCTGCGCCCCGACGGCGAGCCGACCCGCCTCTGGCTGCTCGGCGTCGGCGACGGCGACGAGTCGGCCTGGCGCTCCGCGGGCGCCGCGCTGGCCCGTGCCGCCACGGATGAGACGCAGATCACGATCGCGATTTCCGACGGGGTCGCGGCGCTGCGCGGCCTGGTCGAGGGGCTGCTGCTCGGCTCCTACCGCTTCCGCCTCACCGAGGCCGGTCCCCGGCCCGCCCTGGCCCGGGTGGACGTGCTGGTGGCCGATCCGGAGGCGCTGGCCGGCACGCTGGCCGAAGCCCGGACCACCGCCGAGATGACCCGGCTGGCCCGCGACCTCACCAACACCCCGTCCTCGACCAAGCACCCGGCGTGGTTCGCCGACCAGGTCGCCGCCGCCGCGTCCGGCCGGACCGACCTGCACCTGCGCGTACGCGGCCCGCGGGAGCTGGCGGCCGAGGGCTTCGGCGGGATCCTGGCCGTCGGCGGTGGCTCCGCCCAGGGCCCCCGCCTGGTTGAGCTGGACTGGCGGCCGGCCGGCGCCCGTACCCACGTGGTGCTGGTCGGCAAGGGCATCACGTTCGACACCGGCGGCATCTCGATCAAGCCGGTGCCGGCCATGAAGCTGATGCGCAAGGACATGGCCGGGGCCGCCGCCGTGGTCGCCGCGACGCTGGGTGCCGCCGCGCTGCGCCTGCCGGTACGGGTCACCACGCTGGCCCCGCTGGCCGAGAACATGGTCAGCGGCTCCGCCTTCCGCCCCGGCGACGTCATCCGGCACTACGGCGGGCTGACCAGCGAGAGCACCAACTCCGACGCCGAGGGGCGGTTGGTGCTCGCCGACGCGATGGCGTACGCCGTCCGCGAGCTGAAGCCCGACCTGCTGGTCGACCTGGCCACCCTGACCGGGGCGAACGCGGTGGCCCTTGGCAAGCGGCACGCGGCGCTCTACAGCGAGAACGACGACCTGGCGACCGACCTGCTGGCCGGGATCGGCGCGGCCGGCGAGCGGGCCTGGCGGATGCCGCTCGCCGACGACTACCTGGAATACCTCGCCAGCGACATCGCCGACCTGCACAGCTCCCCGGCCCGGGGTGCCGGCTCGGTGGTGGCCGCGCTCTTCCTCCGCGAGTTCACCGGCGAGCTGCGGGACCGCTGGGCGCACCTGGACATGTCCGCCCCCTCGTGGTCCGACGACGTGCACGGCGAGCTGGTCAAGGGCGCCACCGGCTGGGGCGTACGCGGGTTGCTGCGCTGGCTGGCGACGCTGGGCTGACCGGCCCGGCTCAGCTCCGCACGGCGGCGAGCAGCCCGTGGCCGACCGGCAGCAGCGCGGGCACCCAGTGCTCCGACTCGCGGATCGCCTTGATCGTCTCCCGCACGGTGACCGTCTCCACGTCCCGCGCGGCCGGATCGCCGATCCGGCCGGCGGCCAGCGCGCCGTTGAGCGCGAGCACCCCGCCGGGGCGCAGCAGCCGCAGCGCGGCGTCCACGTACGCCGCGAAGCCGGTCGCCGCCGCGTCGGCGAAGACCAGGTCGTAGACGCCGTCCGCGAGGCGCGGCAGCACGTCGAGGGCCCGGCCGGTGATGATCCGGGTACGTCCCGACGGGAAGCCCGCCTCCTGGAACAGCCGCCGGGCCAGGCGCTGGTATTCGACCTCCACGTCGATCGTGGTGAGCACGCCGTCGGGGCGCATGCCGCGCATCAGCCAGACGCCGCTGACCCCGGTGCCGGTGCCGATCTCGACCACCGCTCGGGCGTTGCCGGCGGCGGCGAGCAGCCGCAGCGCGGCGCCGGCACCGGGCGTCACCGCCTCCACGCCCACCTCGTGGGCGAGCGCACGGGCCGTGCGCAGCACGATGTCCTCGGTGACGTACGACTCGGCGAACTGCAGCGCCTGGGCCGTCGAACTGCCGTGACCGGCGACCATGGCGATGGGACACCTCCGGGGGGCGGGCTGGTGCGAAGGGTCGGTTGGCACTGTGAGCGTAGAGGCGAGCCGGTAGCCGCGCAGCCGCGAGTCGCCCGCCGGACGATCACCGGCGGCAACCCCTGACTCCACCCGGGTCATCCGTGCAATCCTGGATGTGTCCCGCGCGCCACGGTCGTCCGGCTCCGCCGGCGCCCGGCGCGGGGCGTGCGGGACGAAAGTGGGAGGCACGGACGTGACCGACGGCTGGGACTGGCGCCGGCCCGGCGGAGCCGGGGCACCGGCGGGAGGGCCGGCCCCCGGGCAGCCGCCGCAGGGTGCCGGGGGTGCGACGACGTCGCCCTGGTGGACCGACGCGCTGGCCGACCCGTGGCGGGATCCGTACGCGCCCGCGGCCGTGGTGGTGCCGGCTGCCGCGCCGGACGCGTCCGCCGAGCCGGAGCCGGTCACCGACCCGGATCTGCCGACCCGACCGGGCCTGCGTCAGGTGGTGCTCATCTCACTGATCACCGCGCTGCTGGCCGGCTCGCTGGGCAGCGCACTGACCTACGCGGTCCTGCGCGGTGGAGACGTGCCGACGCTGGGTGCCCAGGCCGGTCAGGCTCCGGCGCTCGCCCAGCGCAAGCCCGAGTCGCTGGCCGGGGTGGCCGAGCGGGTGCTGCCCAGCGTGGTCACCATCCGGGTGGCGAGCCTCGGCGGGACCAGCGAGGGCTCCGGCTTCGTGGTGAGCGCCGAGGGGCACATCGTCACCAACGACCACGTGGTCGCGGACGGCCCGGGCAAGGCCACGGTCCTCTTCAACGACGGCAGCACCGCGGCCGGCACCGTGGTCGGGCAGGACCCGGAGTCGGACATCGCGGTCATCAAGGTGTCCCGCAGCGGGCTGACCCCGGTGCAGTTCGGTGACTCGGACGCGCTCGCGGTGGGCGATCCGGTGCTGGCCATGGGCTCGCCCCTGTCGCTGGCCAACACCGTCACCGCCGGCATCGTCAGCGCGCTGGACCGCACCATGCAGGCGGGGGAGCCGGGCGGGCCGACCCGCTACTACGCGGCCATCCAGACCGACGCCGCGGTCAACCACGGCAACTCCGGCGGTCCGCTGGTGGACGGGGCCGGCCGGGTGGTCGGGGTGAACTCGACCATCAAGTCGCTGGTGGCCGACGGGCAGGAGGCGGGGAACATCGGCCTGGCCTTCGCCATCCCGATCAACCAGGCGAAGCGGGTCACCGAGGAGATCATCGGCACCGGCAAGGCCCGGCGTACGGTGATCGGCGCCTCGGTGGGCGGCACCGGCGCCACCGGCGGCGGGGTCCGCCTCAACGCGGTCGAGCCGGCCGGCCCGGCGGCGGCGGCCGGGATGCGCACCGGGGACGTGGTGCTCCGGCTGGACGGCCATCCGATGACCGACCCGACCGACCTGGTGGCGCTGGTGCGCAAGTACGCGCCGGGTTCGGTGGTGACGGTGGAGTACCGGCGCGGGTCGGCCCGGCAGAACGCCTCGGTGACGCTCGCCGCGGACGCGAAGTGAGGACCGGTCACCCCCTCCCCGGCGGCCACCTCACGTGCGTAGGCTTGCGCTGACACGGACGAGGAGGCCGGAGTGTTCGAGAACCTGAACTGGTGGGAGATCGGAGTCCTGCTGCTCCTGGCGCTGTTGATCTTCGGGGACCGGCTGCCCAACGTGATCAACGACGGCCTCCGGATGGTCCGCAACCTGCGGAACATGGCGCGCAACGCCACCGGCGACCTGAGCCGCGAGCTGGGCACGGACATCCAGCTGGAGGATCTGCACCCCAAGGCGTTCATCCGCAAGCACCTGCTCAGCGAGGACGACGAACAGGCGATCCGCAAGCCGCTGCAGAGCATGTACGACAACCTGCGCTCCGACGTCACCGGCGTGCACGACGAGCTGAAGGACGTGGCCAAGGCGGCTGACCTGCGTAACGGCGCCTCCCGGCCGGCGGTGGCCACCCCGATGGCCCCGACCACGCCGGCGCCCCGCCCCTCCTACGACGACGCGACCTGAGCCCGCCGGGGCCGGATGCGGACCGCCCCTCCCCGGTGGGACCGGGAAGGGGCGGCGGGGGAGCGGTGGATCGCGTCTAGCGGCCCGCGGGCTTGAGGCCGAGCGGCTTGCCGAGCAGGGACTCGCGGCGCACCGCGAGCCGGTCGGCGACCTCGAACATGGCCTTGGCGGCCGGGGCGTCCGGCTCGGAGAGCACGATGGGCCGGCCCGCGTCGCCGCCCTCGCGGACCCGGGTGTCCATCGGGATCTGCCCCAGCACCGGCACCTGCGCGCCGATGGTGCGGGTCAGCGACTCGGCGACCGCCGCGCCGCCGCCGGCGCCGAAGACCTCCATCCGGGTGCCGTCCGGCAGTTCCAGCCAGGACATGTTCTCGATCACGCCGACCACCCGCTGGTGGGTCTGCAGCGAGATGGCGCCGGCCCGCTCGGCGACCTCGGCGGCGGCGGCCTGCGGGGTGGTGACGACCAGGATCTCCGCGTTCGGCAGCAGCTGGGCCACCGAGATCGCGATGTCGCCGGTGCCCGGCGGCAGGTCGAGCAGGAGGACGTCCAGGTCACCCCAGTAGACGTCGGCGAGGAACTGCTGCAGCGCCCGGTGCAGCATCGGGCCGCGCCAGACGACGGCCGCGTTGCCCGGGGTGAACATGCCGATCGAGATGACCTTCACGCCGTGCGACTGCGGCGGCATGATCATGTCTTCGACGCGGGTCGGCGCGCCGTCCGCGCCGAGCATCCGGGGCACCGAGTGGCCGTAGATGTCGGCGTCCACCACGCCGACCGACAGGCCGCGGGCGGCCAGCGCGGCGGCCAGGTTGACCGTGACGCTGGACTTGCCGACGCCGCCCTTGCCGCTGGCGACCGCGTAGACGCGGGTCCGCGAGCCCGGCTGGGCGAACGGGATCACCGGCTCGGCGGTGCCGCCGCCGCGCAGCTTCGACTGCAGCTCCTGGCGCTGCTCCTGGCTCATCACGCCGAAGATGATCTCGACGCCGCTCACCCCGGGCACCGCGCCCACGGCGGCGGTGATGTCGGTCCGCAGCTTGTCCTTCAGCGGGCAGCCGGCCACGGTGAGCAGCAGCTCGACCCGGACCACGCCGTCGTCGTCCCGCTCGGCGGAGCGGACCATGCCGAGTTCGGTGATCGGCCGGCGGATCTCCGGGTCGTTGACGGTGGCCAGCGCGGCCTGGATCGCGTCGGAGACGGTGCTGACGGGTGCTGACATGCCCGCAATGTTACGTCGGGCTCTCCTGCCGGCCGTCGTGGGCGTAGTCACCGTCGAGCTCGTCGCGGGGCTCGTCGAGCGGGTCGCCGCCGGCCGGTCGCCGCGTCGTCTGTCCCTGCTGCCGCCGCTCCAGCCTGCGTCGCCGCTCGGCCGCCTCGTCCAACTCCTCGGCCAGCCGGGTCAGCTCGGAACGGAGGAAGTCCCGGGTCGCCACGTCCCCCATCGCGATCCGCAGGGCGGCGATCTCCCGGGCCAGGTATTCCGTGTCGGCCTTCTGCATGGTGGCCCGCCGCCGGTCCTCGTCCAGCGAGATCCGGTCCCGGTCCGCCTGCCGGTTCTGCGCGAGCAGGATCAGCGGGGCCGCGTACGAGGCCTGGAGCGAGAGCACCAGGGTCAGGAACGTGAACGTGTACGGGTCGAAGCGCAGGTGCGCCGGGGCCAGCGTGTTCCACAGGAACCAGGCGGCGAGGATCAGCGTCATGTAGACGAGGAAGTTCGCCGTGCCCATGCCCCGGGCGATGCCCTCGGCCCAGCGGCCGAACGAGTCCGCGTCGATCCGGGGCAGGTGCAGGCCCCGGGGAGCGCGTGGCTGGTCCAGCCGCTCGCCGCGTCGCTGCTCAGTCATCGTCCACGGTCCCGTCGTCGGTGGCGGACGGGGTCGGCGCCGCGTCCCGGTCCCGCCAGTCGCGCGGCAGGGAGTGGTCCAGCACGTCGTCCACGGTCACCGCGCCGACCAGCCGGTTGTTCCGGTCCACCACCGGCATGCCCACCATGTCGTAGGTGGCCATCCGGCGGGTGATCTCGGTCAGCGGGGTCGAGGTGCGGAGCGGGTCGATGTCGTTGACCACGATCCCGCCGAGCAGGTCGGCCGGGGGTTCGCGGAGCAACCGCTGGAAGTGCACCATACCCAGGTAGCGCCCGGTCGGCGTGGTCAACGGGGCGCGGGCCACGAAGACCTGCGCGGCCACTGCGGGCGAGAGCTGCACCTCGCGGATCCGGGCCAGCGCCTCCGCGACGGTGGCGTCCGGCGGCAGGATCACCGGCTCCGAGGTCATCACGCTGCCGGCGGTGCCCGACGCGTACCGCAGCAGTTGACGCACCGGGTCGGCCTCGTCCGGCTCCATCAGGTCGAGCAGCACGTCCTGCTCCGGCGGCGGCAGCTCGTTGAGCAGGTCCGCGGCGTCGTCCGGGTCCATCTCCTCGAGCACGTCGGCGGCGCGTTCCCGGTCCAGCGCGGCCAGGATCTCCACCTGGTCACGTTCGGGCAGCTCGCTCAGCACGTCGGCCAGGCGCTCGTCGTCCAGCGCGGCGGCCACCTCGTTGCGCCGGGCGTCGGGCAGGTCCTGCAGGGCGTTGGCCAGGTCGGCGGGGCGCATGTCCTCCAGCACGGCGAGCAGGTTCGCCGTGCCCCGGTTGTCGCCCACGACGCCGAGGCCCCGGACCCGGTCCCACTCGACCTGGTGCAGGTGCCCACGGCGGGTGAGTCGGCTGGTCTGCTCGCGCACGGCGACCCGGGTCAGCGCCCACTCGCCGCCGCGGCTGCACTCCATGGCCACGTCGACCACCGAGCCGGCCTGCCCCGTGTCGAGCTGGACCCGCCGGTCGAGCAGTTCCTGGAGCACCAGCAGCTCGTTCGGGCGCTTCTCGAAGCGGCGCAGGTTGAGGGTGCCGCTGCCGAGCACCACGGCGTCCGGGTCGATCGAGGTGATCCGGTTGATGGAGAGGAAGATGCGCCGGCGCATCGGCATCTCGGCCACCAGTCCCACGATCTCCGGCGGACGCTGGGTCGGGCGCATCCGGGCGACCGCGTCCCGGACGCGGCCCACCTGGTCGCCGTTCGGGTCGAAGACGGCGACTCCGGCGAGTCGAGCGATGTAGACCCGGTTCGGCGTGCTCACGGGCACCAGCCTAAGGGCCTACTCTCTAACAACATGTCGACCTTGGCCTACGAGATCGTGGACGTCTTCACCGACCGCCCGTTCGCCGGCAACCCGCTGGCCGTGGTGTTCGGCGCGGAGGGTCTGGCCACCGAGCAGATGCAGGCGCTCGCGCTGGAGTTCAACCTGTCCGAGACGGTCTTCGTGCTGGCACCCACGCAGGCCGGCGCGACCTACCGGGCCCGGATCTTCACCCCGACCGACGAGCTGCCGTTCGCCGGGCACCCGAGTGTGGGTGCGGCGGTGACCGCCGGCCGGCGCGGCGTCTTCGATGTGGGCAGGGTCACCCAGGAGTGCGGCGCCGGCGTGCTGCCGATCGAGGTGACCGCGACCGGGGCGACGCTGACCGGGGGCACGCCGACCCTCGGCCCGGAACTCGACCCGGAGCCGCTGCTGGAGATCGCCGGCCTCACCGCGGCCGACCACGCCGGTCCACCGCCCCGGGTCGCCGGGTGCGGGCTGGAGTTCCCCTACCTCCCGGTCCGCCCCGATGCGGTGGCCCGGGCGCGGTTGAACACGGCGGCGGCGGAACGGTACGGCGTCGAGCACGTCAGCCTCTTCTCCTGGGACCCCGAGTCGCAAACCGCGCACGCCCGGGTCTTCGTGCCCGGGATCGGCGTACCCGAGGACCCGGCCACCGGCTCGGCCGCCCTGGGCCTGGGTGTCTGGCTGGTCGCCAGCGGCCTGCTGCCGGGTGAGGGCCGGACGCCCTACGCGGTGCGCCAGGGCATCGAGATCAACCGGCCCTCGTCGTTGTCCTGCACGGTGACCGCCTCGGGCGGGACGGCGGTCGGCGCGACCGTCTCCGGCCAGGTGATGCCGGTGGCGCGCGGCGAGATCGCCGTCCCACCCTTCATCGGCTGAGCCGCTCCCGGCCCCTGCGCCGGGCTGGCCCCCGCGCTCGGGCGCCGGCTTGTCCCCGCGCTCGGGCGCTTGGCCTGTCCCCGCGCCCGGGCGCTGTGCAGGTTGTTCGGTTCCCGCCCCTTTGGAGCTGAGTCGTTGGCGATATCAAGCGGTTCGGTACCGGGCCGCAGACGCGTGAACTCCGGTTGAGTCGTTTCTGCTATCAGCTCCAAAGGCACCGAACAGCGGTGTTCCGCGCGCGCCAGATCCGCTGCGTCCACGGGCTGAGGGGCGGCCCGAGCAGGGCTTTCGCGGTCAGAGGCGGGGCCGTGGGCGTGCGGACCGTGGGCTGCGGGCGAGCCCCGAGCGTGGCGGCACGCCGGCCGGATCGCGGGGACGGGTGGCCACGCCGGTGTCGCTCGGCGCGGTCGGGGCGGGTCGGGGCGGTGCGGTCGTCGGCCCGGACGGGCGCGGGATGCGGGAGGATGGCGGAGTGAGCGACGAGGTGGACGAGCGGGTGACCCCGCCGCTGGTGGACGAGGCGGTGAAGAAGGCGGCCGTGTGTTGGGTCGGCGTCGACGACGGCCCGGCGTACGCGTTGTGGTGCCTGCCGCTGGACGGCGCGCTGCTGGTGGTGACCGGTCCCGGCGAGCAGGCCGCGCCCGGGCTGGCCGACAGCGACGCGGCCGAGGTGACGTTGCGCGGCGACCACGGCGGCCGGATCGTGACCTGGCCGGCGCGGGTGACCCGGCTGCGGCCCGGCACCGACGAGTGGGACGCCGCCGCGCCGCTGGTCGCGGCGAAGCGGCTCAACGCCTCCGGTTCCGCCACCGACTTGGTCGCGCGCTGGGCGGCCGAGGGCTGCGCGGTCAACCGGCTCACCCCGGCGGGCACGGCGGTCACCGGCGCCGACCTGCCGGCCGGCCCGCTGACCGAGCAGCCCCGACCGGCGCCGGCGGTCCGGGTCGTGCGTAGGCCGTTCCGCCTGCACCGCGTCCGCCGCCGCTGACACCCGAGGTCCGCCCGGCCGCGCGCCGTCCGCCGTTCGCCCGGCGCCCGGTCAGCCGCCGGGCGGCGTGGCGTCGGCGGGCACGGCGGGCGGCGCGGCACGGCGTCCGGCCCGCGCCCCGCCGAGCACGACCACGGCGACGCCGGCCAGCAGCAGCGCCAGCCCGGGCAGGGCGAGCGGCCGGGGGAGCTGCCCCAGCCAGGCCCAGCCGATCAGGGCCGCGCCGGGCGCCTCGAGCAGGATCAACACGCTGATCGTGGTCGCGGAGACCCGGTGCAGCGCGTAGTTGAACATCGAGTGGCCGAGCAGTTGGGCACCGGCCACCAGGCCGAGGATCGCCAGCCACGTCCCGCCGTCCCAACCGTGCAGGCGCACCCCGCCGAGCAGGCAGACCACCAGCAGGATCACCGCGCAGACGCCGTAGCAGACGGTGGTGTAGGTGGTGGTGCTGATGCTGGCCCGGGCACGCTCGCCCAGGGCGGTGTAGACGGCCGCGAACATGCCGCCGGCCACGGCCAGCAGGTCGCCGGCGAAGGCGCGGCCGGAGACGGCGAAGTCGGCGCCGGTGGCGAGCACCGCGCCCAGCACCGCGACCGCGATGCCGGCCCAGGCCGCCGCCGGCAGCCGCCGCCCCTGCCAGCGGGCGATCAGCCCCTGCCACACCGGCTGCGTCGCGCCCAGCGCGGTCGCGGCCGCGACCGAGGTGAGCTTCGCGCTCGGCATCCAGGTGGCGAAGTGGGCGGCCAGCGCGACCCCGGAGAGTACGCAGAACAGCCCCTCCCGGCGGCCCGGCCCGACGGTGAGCGCGCGGAGTTCGGCCCGCCGCCGGGTCACCGCGACCGGGCCGAGCACCGCCGCCGACAGCAGGTTGCGCCAGAACGCGACGGCCAGGGCCGGCGCGGCGGCGAACGCGATCAGCGGGGCGGAGGACGAGACGGCGGCGACGGCCAGCGCGAGTGCGCCCAGGGTCAGCGCGTCGGGCGGCGGGCGGTGGGGAGCGGTGGACACGGCTACGATCATGCGCGTTCCGGCGAGCCCGCTCGACGTCCGGAGGCATCTCCCCATGCCCAGGTTCCACGCGGTGCTGTTCGACTTCTTCGGCACCCTGACCCAGAGCGTCCGGCGCGGAGCCGCCCACGACGTCATCGCCGACCTGCTCGGCTGCTCCACCGAGGCTCTCGTCGAGGTGCTCGACGGCAGTTACTACGAGCGTGCCAGCGGGTTCTTCGGTGACGCCGAGTCCACCATGCGGTGGGTCTGCGCCCAGGTCGGCGTGCGCCCCTCCGACGCGGCGGTACGCGCCGCCGTCGCCTCCCGGCACCGGGCGGTCCGGGCCGACACCCGGCTGCGCGCGGAGGCGGTGCCGGTGCTGGCCGCGTTGCGCCGCCGGGGCGTACGCACCGGGCTGGTCAGCGACTGCACCCACGAACTGCCGGCGTTCCTGCCCCAGCTCGCGGTCGCGCCGCTGCTCGACACCGTCGTCTTCTCGGTACGGCTCGGCCGCTGCAAGCCGGATCCGGCGCTCTACCTGGCCGCCTGCCACCGGCTCGGCCGCGCCCCGGCCGACTGCCTCTACGTGGGCGACGGCGGCAGTCAGGAACTCACCGGCGCGCAACGGGTGGGCCTGCGCCCGGTCCGGCTGGCCGCCCCCGACCTCGCCCGCCACATGGTGTTCAACGCCGACCACGACTGGGACGGGCCGGTGCTGCCCTCGCTCACCGGGGTGCTCGACCTGCTCGACCCGGTCGCCGTCGGCTGACGCCGGTCGGTCGAACTGTGGCCGAACCGGTCACCGGTCACGTCGCCGTGCGCGACAGTGCGGGGGGTGGAGCGAGACCGGGACGACGGGGCGGAGCAGGGCACCGTCGTCACGCCCTCGGCCGAGTTCCCGCCGCTCGGCGCCGAGGAGCGGGCCGCGCTCGGCCGCCTCGGCGCGCGCTGGCACGGCCCGCGTCGCGCCGACGACCTGCCGGTCGACCCGACGCTGGGCCGGCGCGACCACCATCCGCGGCCGACCCGGTTCGGCCGGCTCACCCCGATCGACCTGTTCACCGTGGCGCAGCCGGACGAGTTGGTCGCCACCGGTCCGGCGCACCTGCCCGGCGACCGGTCCGGCCGGGTGCTCGGCCGGCTGCGCCGGACCCTGGTCGGCCCACCGCTGGCCAGCAGCTCCGTGCTCTACGAGCGGATGCGCAAGCTGGTCGCGCTGCCGGTGCTCTCGTCGGACCTGCTCAGCTCCGTGGCGTACGGGCCGGAGGCGATGCTCGCCGTGCTGGTGCTGGCCGGCGGCGCCGCGCTCGGGCTAGCCCTGCCGCTGGCCGCGCTGCTGGTGGTGCTGATGGTCGCGGTGGGCCTGTCCTACCGGCAGACCATCCCGGCCTACCCGCACGGCGCCGGGTCGTACATCGTCGCCGGGGACAACCTGGGGCGTACGCCAGGGCTGGCCGCGGCGGCCGGGTTGATGCTCGACTACGTGCTGACCGTGTCGGTGTCGGTGGCGGCCGGCGTGCACGCGGTCACCTCGGCGCTGCCCGGGCTGACCCGGTGGACCGTGCCGCTCGGGGTGCTGGTGATCGTCGTGCTGCTCGCCGGCAACCTGCGCGGCGTCCGCACCGCCGGCAACATCTTCGTGCTGCCCACGTACGCCTTCGTGGTGGTGGTCCTCGCGGTGCTGGCGGTCGGCTACGCGAAGGCCGCGGGGCGGGGTTTCGCGCCGGTGCCGCCGCCGGCGGTGCCGGCCGCGGAAGGGCTGGGCCTGCTGCTGGTGCTGCGCGCGTTCTCCTCCGGCGCGGTGTCGATGACCGGCATCGAGGCGGTGTCCAACGCGGTGCCGGCGTTCCGCCCGACCGAGTGGCGCAACGCCCGCACCACGCTGGGCTGGATGGTCGCCATGCTGGTCACGCTCTTCGCCGGCCTGGTCGGGCTGATCCACCTGGACGGCCTGGCCCCCCGGGCGGACGAGACCGTGCTGTCCCAGCTCGGCCGGGTCACCTTCCCGACCGGCCCGGGGTACGCGGTCCTCCAGGCCACCACCGCGCTGATCCTGCTGCTGGCGGCGAACACCGCGTTCAACGACTTCCCCCGGCTGCTGTTCTTCATGGCCCGCGACGGCCACGCGCCGCGCCGTTTCCTGCACATGGGTGACCGGCTGGCGTTCAGCAACGGCCTGGTCGCGTTGGCGCTCGCCGCCGGGGTGGTCTTCGTGGCCTTCGGCGGGCACACCGAGCGGCTGATCCCGCTCTACGCGGTCGGCGTCTTCCTCGCCTTCACGCTGTCGCAGACCGGGATGGTGGTGCACTGGCGGCGCCGACGGGGGCGGGGCTGGCATCGCCGGCTCGCGCTCAACGCGGTCGGTGCCACACTGTCCGGGCTGGTGCTGCTGACCGCCGCGGTCGCCAAGTTCACCGAGGGCGCCTGGGTGGTGGTGGTCGCCGTGCCGCTGCTGGTGCTGCTCTTCCGGCGGATCCACCGGCACTACGCCTCGCTGCACCGCGCGCTCGCGCTGCACCCGCCGCCACCGCACGCGCCGCCCGGGCCGGCCGGGTCCGCCGAGGGCGAGGAACTGCCCCAGCAGGTACGCCACCTGGTGGTGGTGCCGGTGGCCCGGCTGAACCGGGCGTCGCTGCGGGCCCTGGCGTACGCGGCCTCGCTGGGCCGGCCGACGCTTGCGGTGCACATCGCACCCGAGGAGGCCGAGGCGGACCGGTTCCGGGAACAGTGGCGGGCCTGGGGCGACCACCTGCGGCTGGAGACGATCGTGTCGCCGTACCGGTCGGTGATCGGGCCGTTGGCGCACTATCTGGAGGCGTTGCACACCGGCCGGCCGGAGTTGACGCTCACCGTGATCGTGCCGGAGGTGGTGCTGCGCCGGCGCCGGCACTGGTTGCTGCACAGCCGCGCCGAGCAGCGGCTGCGGGCGGCGTTGCGGCCGCTGCCGGGCGTGGTGGTCACCAGCGTCCCGGTGCACGTGTCGCACTGAGACGCCTCAGACGTCGTGGACCTCCAGGACGCGGGTGGTCGGGGCGGCGTCGCCCAGCTCGGCGCGGAGCGCGGCGCGTTCGGGGTCGACCAGGAACGCGTCGTAGCCGGTCCGCGAGGCGAACCGGATCACGTGCACCTCGGTCTCGCCGTCCCCGGTGCGCAGCCGCCGTTCCAGCCGCCCGTCGTGCCGGTTGAGCAGCGCCAGCACCGCGTCCTCGTAGCGCCGGCCGGCGTCCGCGTCGGCGCTCAGGTCGACCAGCGCGACCAGCAGCACCTCGTTCCCCGTCGTCATGGCGTCGAGTCTGGCAGCGCGTCGGCCGTCGTGGGGACCCCCTCAGGCGTTCAGGCCGACGGCCTTCGCGCTGGCCGTCCAGAGCCGGGCGGCCAGCGTCGGGTCGGCCGCCTTCGGGCGCGGCCGGTGCGGCTTGCGGTCGGCGTAGTAGCCGCCGTCGGTCAGCCGGGACGGGTCCTGGCAGGCCAGCCAGACCAGTGTCTCGGCGCCCTTCTCCGGGGTGCGGAACGGCAGCAGCCGCATGCCGAGCGCCACGATCCGGCTCTCGTTGCCGAACCGGGTGCTCACCACGCCGGGGTGGAACGCGTACGACGGCACCTCCGGCCAGCGCCGGGCCGCCTCGGCGGTGAACAGGATGTTCGCCTGCTTACTGGTGCCGTAGGCGCGGAACGGCCGGTAGTGGCGCAGCGAGGCGTTGAGGTCGTCCGGGTCGAGCACGCCGCTGCGGTGCGCGTCGGAGCCGGTGACCACCATCCGCCGGACCCGGTCGCGCAGCAGGTTGCTGAGCAGGAACGGGGCGAGGTGGTTGGCCTGCATGCTCAGCTCGAAGCCGTCGACCGTGGTGATCGGTTCCAGCACGATCGCGCCGGCGTTGTTGGCCAGCACGTCGATCCGGTCGTAGCCGGCGCGCAGCCGCTCGGCGAGCCCGCGTACGTCGTCGAGCACGGCGAAGTCGGCGCGGAACAGCTCCGGCTGCTCGCCGCAGGACTCGCGCACCCGCTCCCCGGCGGCGCGCAGTCGGGCCGGGTCCCGGCCGACCAGCACCACCTGGTCGCCGCGGCGGGCCAGCTCCACGGCGGCGGCCAGTCCGATGCCGGAGCTGGCGCCGGTGAGCACCACGATCCGACGCTCAGTGAGATCTTCCACAGGTCCATTCACCCCGGTCACGGCACGAGGTTACCGTGGCGTAGCCCCGTCCTTTGGGATCGTTAAGTTCTCGACATCCACCGCCGCGTCGGCGTGCTGCCGCCGGACGCGGGAAGGAGCGCATCCATGGCCGCTGTCGGTCGCCCCCGCCGGTCCTGCCTCGCGGTACCCGGCTCCAGCGTCAAGATGCTCGGCAAGGCCCAGGGCCTCCCCGCCGACCAGGTCTTCCTCGACCTGGAGGACGCGGTCGCCCCGCTCGCCAAGCCGGACGCGCGCAAGAACATCGTGGCCGCGCTGAACGAGGGGGACTGGACCGGCAAGACCCGGGTGGTCCGGGTGAACGACCTGACCACGCCGTGGACCTACCGGGACGTCATCGAGGTGGTGGAGGGCGCCGGGGCGAACCTGGACTGCATCATGCTGCCGAAGGCGCAGAACGCCGAGCAGGTGCACTGGCTGGACCTGCTGCTCACCCAGATCGAGCGGACGCTGGGCCTGGAGGTGGGCCGGATCGGCATCGAGGCGCAGATCGAGAACGCGGCCGGGCTGGTCAACGTGGATGCCATCGCGGCGGCCTCACCCCGGGTGGAGACGATCATCTTCGGCCCGGCCGACTTCATGGCCTCGATCAACATGAAGTCACTTGTGGTCGGCGCGCTGATCCCGGACTACCCGGGCGACCCCTACCACTACATCCTGATGCGGATCCTGATGGCCGCCCGGATGCACGACAAGCAGGCCATCGACGGCCCGTTCCTGCAGATCCGCGACGTGGACGCGTTCCGCGAGGTGGCGAAGCGCTCGGCGGCGCTGGGCTTCGACGGCAAGTGGGTGCTGCACCCCGGCCAGATCGACGCGGCCAACGAGGTCTACTCGCCGGCGCAGGCCGACTACGACCACGCCGAGCTGATCCTCGACGCCTACGACTGGTACACCTCGGAGGCGGGCGGGAAGCTCGGCGCGGTGATGCTCGGCGACGAGATGATCGACGAGGCGTCCCGCAAGATGGCGCTGGTGATCGCGGCCAAGGGCCGGGCTGCCGGGATGTCGCGTACCTCCTCGTTCACCCCGCCGGCGGAGTGACCGCGCGCCGGGCCGCCCCTCGTCGGGGGCGGCCCGATCGCGTCAGTAGCTGCTGGACGAGCTGTCCGAGTTGATCGCGATCACGATCATCACGACGTAGAAGATGATCAGCGCGACCAGCAGGGCGGTCAGGATCCAGCCCACGATGATGGCCGCCTTCGCCATGCCCTCGCCCTGCTCGCCGGTCTCCCGGATCTGCTTGCGGGCCACGTGCCCCATGATCGCGCCGATCGGCGCGGTGATGCACGAGGTGAAGCCGACCAGGGCGAGCACCAGCGCCACGATCGCCAGCGTGTTCGTCCGGCTGGCCGGTGCGTAACCGGGGTACGGGGGCGGGTAGGCGCCCGGCGGAGGGTAGCCGGCCGGCGCGGCGTAACCGGCCGGCGCCGCGTACGGGTCGCCGGCGGGCGGCGGGTAGGGCGACTTCGCGCCCGCGTACGGGTCGACCGGCGCGTAGGGGTCGACCGGCGGGGCCGACTGCGGGTCCTGCCAACCACCGGGGGGTGGGGGATAGCTCATCTGATCATCTCCAGGTACGTGGTCGGGGTCAGGGTAGCCACCCGGGAACAACCCGGAGGACCCCCTTTCCGGGTGCCGCATTGCCCGGAAGGTCCACAGCGGGCAGGATCCTCGGCATGGCACTTGACGCGCGTGGGGGTCGGTCGCGACGGGACATGAGCCGACCGGGGTCGGTGCGCCGCCCGCGTGCCGGCGAGCCGGTGGGCGCCGCCGACCAGGACCGGGCCGAGCCGCTCCCGGAGACCGCCACCATGCGGCTGGACGGCCGGGTCGCGCTGGTCACCGGCGCGGGCAGCGCGGACGGCATCGGGTACGCGACCGCCCGCCGGCTGGCCGAACTGGGCGCCCGGGTGGCGATCGTGTCGACCACCCGGCGGATCCACGACCGCGCCGGCGAGCTGGGGGTCACCGGCTTCGTCGCCGACCTCACCGACGAGTCCGAGGTGGGCGCGCTGGCCGACGCGGTGGCCGAGCAGCTCGGCGACGTCGAGGTGCTGGTCAACAACGCGGGCCTGGCCAGCCGGGCCAGCCCGGAGGTGCTGCGGCCGGTGGCTCAGCTGACCTACGACGAGTGGCGCGGCGAGATCGACCGCAACCTGACCACCGCGTTCCTGTGCAGCCGCGCGTTCATCAACGGCATGTCCGAGCGCGGTTGGGGGCGGATCGTCAACCTGGCGGCCACCGCCGGCCCGGTCAACGCGTTGCCCACCGAGGCCGCCTACGCGGCGGCGAAGGCCGGTGTGGTGGGGCTGACCCGGGCACTGGCGATGGAGATGATCGCCGACGGGGTGACCGTGAACGCGGTGGCGCCGGGCATCATCCACACCGCGGCGTCCACCCTGGCCGAGATCAAGCAGGGGCACGGCACCCCGGTGGGGCGGCCCGGCACGCCGGACGAGGTGGCCGCGGCGATCGCGTTCCTCTGCTCGCCGGCCGCGTCGTACATCACCGGGCAGATGCTGGTGGTGGACGGCGGCAACAGCGTGCGGGAGGCGCAGTTCCGCTGAGGCGTCAGTAGCCGTTGTTGTCCGCGTTGGCCCAGATGGCCAGGCCGATCCAGCCGCAGCAGGCCAGCAGTCCGAGCGCGGTGAACACGTAGCTGAGGATCAGACCCCAGGTGGCGAGCTGGTCGCCCTCCTCGCCGGTCTGCCGGATCTGCCGCTTGGCCAGGTGGCCGCAGACGATGCCGGCCGGGGCGAAGACGAACGCGAGGACCAGCGACAGGATGGCGAGCACGTTCGTGCCGCGCGGTCGCGGTGGCTCGCCGGGCGGGCCGTACTGGCCGTAGGGCGGCTGCGGGGCGTACGGCGGCTGCTGGCCCCACTGCGGGTGCTGCTGCCCGTACTGCGGTTGCCCGTGGGGCTGGCCGTGCGACGGCGGCTCGTACGGCGACGGTGGCTGCTCGTCGGTCACGCTCGCCCCCTCGATCGCAGGTCAACCGCCTTCTCTCTTGCGGACGCTACCCGCAGCGGTGAACCTTTTCACAGCGGTTGTGTGGACTGGTCACCTTGGCGCGGCCGGTCCCGGGGCCGATACTGACCGAGCGTTCAGTTACCCATGAGTAATGCGCCGAACCCCGGAGGCTGAGATGGCTCGACTCGCCCAGACGCCCGGCCTGACCGACGTGCAGCGGTCGATCCTGGAAACCGTTCGGGAGTTCGCCGACAAGGAGATCATCCCGCACGCCCAGCGGCTGGAGCACGCCGACGAGTACCCCGCCGACATCCTCGACGGGATGCGCGAGATGGGGCTGTTCGGCCTCACCATCGACGAGGAGTACGGCGGCCTCGGCGAGTCGCTGCTCACCTACGCGCTCGTCGTCGAGGAGCTGTCCCGGGGCTGGATGTCGATCTCCGGCATCGTCAACACGCACTTCATCGTGGCGTACCTGATCTCCCAGCACGGCTCGGCGGACCAGAAGGCCCGGCTGCTGCCCCGGATGGCCACCGGTGACGTGCGCGGCGCGTTCTCCATGTCGGAGCCCGAGTGCGGCTCGGACGTGTCGGCGATCAAGTCGAAGGCGGTCCGCGACGGCGACAACTACGTCCTCAACGGGCAGAAGATGTGGCTGACCAACGGCGCGTACTCCTCGGTGGTGGCCACCCTGGTCAAGACCGACACCGGGGCCGACTCGGTCTACGGCAACATGAGCACCTTCCTGCTGGAGAAGGAGCCCGGCTTCGGCGAGACCGCGCCCGGCCTGACCATCCCCGGCAAGATCGACAAGATGGGCTACAAGGGCGTCGAGACCACCGAGATGGTGCTCGACGGCGTCACCGTCCCCGCCTCCGCCGTGCTCGGCGGCGAGGAGAAGGTCGGCCGCGGGTTCTACCAGATGATGGACGGTATCGAGGTGGGCCGGGTCAACGTCGCCGCCCGCGCCTGCGGCATCTCGATCCGCGCGTTCGAGCTGGCCGTGGCGTACGCCCAGCAGCGCAGGACGTTCGGCCAGCCGCTCGCCCGGCACCAGGCGATCGCGTTCAAGCTCGCCGAGATGGGCACGAAGATCGAGGCCGCGCACTCGCTGATGGTCAACGCGGCCCGGCTCAAGGACGCCGGCCAGCGCAACGACGTCGAGGCCGGCATGGCCAAGCTGCTCGCCTCGGAATACTGCGCCGAGGTGGTCCAGGAGGCGTTCCGCATCCACGGCGGTTACGGCTACTCCAAGGAGTACGAGATCGAGCGCCTGATGCGCGAGGCGCCGTTCCTGCTGATCGGCGAGGGCACCTCGGAGATCCAGAAGACCATCATCTCCCGCGGCCTCCTCAAGGAGTACAAGCTGTAAGGCGGGACCCCTCTCAACGCTTCGGTCGACGCGTGACGTGGTCGGCGGCGGAGAGGTGCCGGCGGGCGCGCTCGACCAGCGCGGCCGGGTCGTCCGCGTACATCCTGATCTCCCGCACCGGTGTGCTCGGCCCGCTCGGCAGCGGCACCGACAGCCGTTCCCGCAGCGTCACGTCGATCGCGGTCTGGCTGCCGACGCCGAGGTTCAGCACCTCCGGGTCGTCCTCGTCGTAGCGCACGGCGCGGCTGGACGGCAGCGACCGCCGGCGGACCGCGACGTCGGCCACGGCGGCCCACGGGATCGTGATGTCGATCGAGACGCCGTTGCGCACCCGCAGGCCGGTGTCGTCGACGACGTGCGGGTGGATCCGAAGGCTGGCCAGCAGTCCGACCATCCACAGCACGCCCCAGACGCCGATGCCGATCGCCGCGTGCCGGATCGTCGGCGAGTCGACGGTGTGTCGGAGGATCACGTCCAGGATCGGAATCTCGATCGTGGACAGGGCGATGAAGGCCAGCAGGATCGGTTGCACGCCGCCGACGTAGGCGAACGTCGCCGCGCCGAGGGCCACCGGGTAGGGGCGGCGCAGCGTCCACCGGGTGAGGCTGCGCCACATGCCCCATTCGTACGCCACCACGCGTCGTGCCAGCCGGATCGTTCGTCTCACCGTCGCACCTCCCTTTTGCAATACAGTCGCAATGTAAAGGGCGGGCGGCGGCCGTGTCAATGCACTCGTATTGTGAAAGCATGGGAGCATGCCGAAACGGGTCGACCACCGGGAACGCCGGGCGCTGATCGCCGACGCGTTGATGCGGGTCGCCGCCGAGCAGGGGCTGGAGGCGGTGAGCCTGCGGCACGTGGCCGCCGCCGCCGAGGTCAGCGCCGGGATGGTGCAGCACTACTTCCGCACCCGCGACGAGATGATGACCTTCGCGCTCGCCGTGGTGAGCGAGCGCAACGAGACCCGGGTCCGCCGGGCGGTCGAGGCGCTGGGCACGACGCCCGCTCCCCGGGCGCTGCTCCGGGCCATGCTGGCCGAACTGCTGCCGCTGGACGAGGAGCGGCGGGCGGACGGCCGGGTGGCGCTGGCCTTCCTGGCGTACACCGCAGTCCGGCCCGCCGTCGCCGCGGCGCTGCACGGCGAGACGGCCGCACTGCTCGCGTTCGTCGCCGGCCAGATCGCCGCCGGGTCACCGCTCGTCGCGGACGGCCGGGTGGACCCGGAGCGGGCCGCGGTCGGCCTGCTCGCCGTGATGGAAGGGCTCGGGGTGCACGTGCTCGGCGGGCACTATCCGCCGGAGACCGCGCTGGCCGCGCTGGACGCCCAGCTCGACCTGCTCTTCGCCCCCGGTTAGGCGCCCGGCGTGGTCAGCCGCGCCGGGAGAGGCCGGCGGCGGCCCGCTCGACGATGAGGCACCGGTCCTCGACGTAGTCGACGCCCGCCTCCTCGGCGATCCGGCGCGCCTCGGCGGAGACGATCCCGAGCTGGAGCCAGACCGCCGGCGCGCCGATCGCGACCGCCTGCCGGACCACGTCGACCGCGTCCCGGGCCGGCCGGAACACGTCCACCAGGTCGACCGGGTGCGGGATGTCGGCCAGCGTCGGGTACGCCTTCTCGCCGAACAACTCGTCCACGGTCGGGTTCACCGGGATGATCCGCCAGCCGTGCCGCTGCATCTCCAGCGGTACGCGGTGCGCGGCCTTGCCCGGATCGCGGGAGGCACCGACCACGGCGATCACGGCGGAGTCGGCGAGGAGTTGCTGGGCGGAACGCATCAACCGAGCCTAACGCGGCGTCGCGGCGACGACGGGCGAGGCACCTCCTCGACTCAGGACGGTCGCTCGCCGGTCAGCTCGCGCCGCAGCCGTGCGTGTTCGGCGGCGGTGCCGATGGCGGCCCGATGCTCGGGACGGGCGGCGTAGTGCCCGATCGCGGCCGCCAGCAGGGCCGGGGCGACCGCCAGGTCCCGGGTGGGCAGGTCGACCGGGAACCGGCCCTTCCAGCGGGGTCGGACCAGCTCCGACCGGGTGACGGCCAACCGCGTCCGCGCGGTGCCCTCCGCCACCGCCCCGGTCGTCCCGAGCGCCTCCCACGGGACGACGATCGCGGGCGCGGTGCCGACGCTGATCTTCTCGGCGGTGAGCACCACCAGCGGGGCGTTGCGCCAGAGCGCGACCACCAGCCACCCGAGAACGGCCACCAGCAGCGCCGTCAACAGCGGCGGACCGGCGCCGTCGACGGCCGCGTAAGCCAGCCAGCCCATGAGGACCGGCGCGAACGCGATCCTGGCCCGAGGCGGCGCGACGAAGGCCCGACCCGCCTCGTCGACCCGGAGGTCACCGGTGGGCGGTCGGTGGGTGAACTCCCGGATCCCGAAGACGATCACGACAAGCGGCGCCACCAGGCCCAGCAGGGACAGCGGCGCGTCGACCGAGTCGGCCCAGCGGGAGAACAGCCCGACGGCCAGGCCCGCGGTCACCGCGATCAGCACGATGCGGCGCTGCCGGCGGAGCGCCGCATCGATGATCTCCCGCATGACCACAGCCTACGAGAGCCCGGTGGCCCTCGCTCTCCCTAGAGCAGGGAGAGCTGTTCGGCGGCCGGAGCGGCCGGCGGGGGTTCGGGCAGGCGTCGGTTGTCGCCGACCTCGCCCCGGTGCAGCCCGTGCCGGCGCGCCGCCATCCGGACCCGCGCGGTCACCTCCCGCTGGTAGGTCTGCGGCGCGTACGCGCCGGCCTGGTAGAGCCGCCGGTAGCGGGGCACCAGGTGGGGGAACTCGCGGGCCAGCCAGTGGGCGTACCACTCCCGGGCACCGGGTCGCAGGTGCAGCGCCAGCGGGGTCACGTCGGCGGCCCCGGAGGCGGCGATCGCGGCCACCGTGGCGTCGATGGACTCCTCGTCGTCGCTGAGGCCGGGCAGGATCGGGGCCATCAGCACCCCGACCGGGAAGCCGGCGTCGGTCAGCCGGCGGACCGCGTCCAGCCGGCGGCGTGGGCTCGGCGTGCCCGGCTCGGCCAGCCGCCAGAGCGTCTCGTCCACGAAACCGACCGAATAGGACAGCCCGACCCGGGTCACCTCGGCGGCCTGCCGCAGCAGGGGCAGGTCGCGCAGCAGCAGGGTGCCCTTGGTCAGGATGGAGAAGGGGTTCGCGAAGTCGCGCAGCGCCTCGAGGATCGGCGGCATCAGCCGGTAGCGCCCCTCGGCCCGCTGGTAGCAGTCCACGTTGGTGCCCATCGCGACGTGCGCGCCGCGCCAACGGGGAGCGGCCAGCTCACGCCGGACAAGCTCGCCGGCGTTGACCTTGACGATCACCTTGCGGTCGAAGTCCGCCCCGGCATCGAGATCGAGGTAGGTGTGGGTGTTGCGGGCGAAACAGTTGTGGCTGACCACCCCGTTGGCGATGAAGTCGCCGGTGCCGGTGGTGATGTCCCACAGCGGCAGTTCCAGGCCCAGATCAGCCACGGCGGTCACCTGGAGCCGCGCCGCGCACTTGAGCGCCGCGCCCTCGATCGAGCGTTTCCGGGTGACGGCCGGGTCGGTCAGGTGGAAGAAGCGCAGCCGTGCCGGCAGGCCACCGGTCAGCCGGAGCTGGCGGGTCGCGCTGCGGTTGCCGGGATCGTCGAGCACCCACCGGAAGTCGAACCGGTCGAGGGCCGCGGCCGCCCGTCGCCGGCTCCCGTCGTCGGCGACACCGATCCGGAACACGCCCCGGCTGCAGTTGCCGCCGGCGTCGAACGAGCCGGCCAGGAAGCCGAGCAGCCAGTCGTCGGTCGGCTCGTCCGGCGGGCGGACCAGCGCCGCGACGGCCCCGGCGTCGGCCGGCCGCACCACGCGGACCACCGTGGACCGGCGCGCCGCCCGGCCGGCGACCCGCTCGACGGCGACGCCGGTCTCGGCGAGGAACCGCTCGGCGCGCTCCACCGCCTCCGCCTCGGTGGTGGCCAGCCGAAAGCTTCGGTGCGCGCCGGTGGCCTCGGCGTGCGCGGGCTGCCGGTGATTGAGCACGTCGGGAGGTGCCGTGTCGTCGTGCGGAGGCCGCTGCCGGCGGGGGCGCTCGGGCCACCGGACCAACGCGTGGAGGTAGCCACGGTGGTAGTCGGCGGAGCGCTTCGGCGCGACGGCGAACCGGCCGGTGCCGAGCAGGCGGTTATGGGTGGTCAGGTAGGGGCGGCGGGCGCCGCCCCGCATGCTGCCGGTGACGTGCTTCCAGCCGCGTTCGGTCAGGAAACGGTGGTCGCCGCTGGCCACCAGCGTGGTGCCGTCGGCCAGGGTGACCCGGTGGGCGGGCTTCACCGTCGACCACTTGTCGAGCACGGTGGTCACGACGTAGTGGCGGTAGGCGCCGCGCCGCTGGGTGCCGTAGATGCGGTCGCCCGGCTCCAGCTCGCTGATCGGCCGGGTGCGCCCGTCGGCCATCAGGATCGGGGTGTCGCCGGCCAGGCAATAGGTGCACGCGTGGGAGCAGCCGCGGTAGGGGTTGACGGTCCACTCGAACGGCACGCGCGACCGGCCGGGCACCCGGTTGATGATCGACTTGGCCTGCACCTCGTAGAAGGTCATGCCGGCGAAGTCGGGGGTGTCGAACGTGCGGGCGACCGCGCCGGGCAACGCCAGCGGCAGGGGTGGAGCCGCCGGCGTCGCCCGATCGGGAGTCCCCTCGTCCGGGGGAGCGGAGAGGTTGTCCCAGCGCATGGGCCTCATTCGAACACGTGTACGAACGAAGCGCAAGTGACGCGCCGGACACCGCGCGCCGCCGGGCCCGGCGCGGGTGCAGGATGGTGACATGGAGACGTCGACCTTCGTGTACGACGGCGACTGCGCCTTCTGCACCCGCTGCGCGCAGTTCATCGAGCGTCGTATCCCCACCGGCGCCCGGGTGGTCCCGTGGCAGTTCGCCGACCTGGCGGCGTTGGGCCTGACCGAGGCCGAGTGCGAGGAGGCGGTCCAGTGGGTGGGCGCCGACGGCTCCCGGGCCGCCGGGCCGGACGCGATCGCCCGACTGCTCGGCGACAGCGGGCCGCTCTGGCGCGTCGCCGGGGGCGGCCTGCGTCTCCCGCCGGTGCGCGCCGCGGCGTGGCCCGCGTACCGCTGGGTGGCCCGCAACCGGCACCGCCTGCCCGGCGGCACCGCCGCGTGCGCGCTGCCGCAGGAGGCCCGGGAGCGGTTGTACGGTCCGACCGGCCGCCCCGGTCCCACCTCCTGACCGACCCGCTGCTGGGCGGTGAGGCGGTGGGCGTGTCGCGCCGGAAACAAGGCATAGCTGTTGAGTGGTATGCCTCTCAGTCATAATTATGACTGAGAGGCATACCGCGCTTTCTGGAGTCTCTTTCCCTCGCGCGACACGGACAGTGATCGGGCCAGGTCATGGACGGGCGGTCGCGTCAGCGCCGGCCACCTCGCCGGACGCAGCCGAACCGGGTGACGCGGCCGAACCGGGTGACGTCACGGCCCGGGGGTCGTCGGCAATGGAAGCAGGCGGACCGACCGGCTCGACGGCCAGCGTCGGCCCGGCAGACGCCGGCGGTGCGGTCGCGGCCGGGTCGGTGCGGCGACCGATCAGGCGGCGGGCCAGCAGCACGGGGCGGACCTTCTCCAGCGGCAGGAAGGCGGTCATCGCCACCAGGTGCGGCGCGAACGAGATGGTGATGGTCGCGATGGTCGCCAGGTGGAACGAGTAGAAGAAGCCGACGACGGCCGTCCGCCATCGGGCCGGCACCACGAACACCAGCGGGCTGAGCAGTTCGAACGCCAGGATGCCGAACTGGGCCACGATCAGCAGGTGCGGCACCTGCGCGATCACGTCGGCGAGGTCGGTGCCGCGGCGGATGATCGCCCGGGCCAGCACCGAGCCGGTCGCCCAGTCGAGGCCGCCGAAGCGGAACTTGGCCCAGGCGGCGAGGAAGTAGGTGCAGATCACCGCGATCTGGGTGACCCGCAGCGCCCAGCCACCCGCCTCGGTGCGGGTCGGATCGCCGTGCCGGGCCCGGCCTGCGGTCGGCAGCGCGGCCAGCGCCACCAGGAGGCCGAACCGGTCGTGGTCGACCTTGCCGTAGCTCATCGCCACGATCATCCACTCGAAGTAGAGCGCGAAGACCGTCCAGCCGAGCAGCCGCGGCGCCCGGCCGGTCGCGGCGAGCAGCGCGGCCACCAGCAGCACCCAGAAGACCACGCCGACCAGCGCCGGGTCGGGCGTGGGCAGCGGGAGCAACCGGCCGATGAGCAGCGGCTGGTAGAGGTCGCCGGGCACGTCGACGCGGGTGCGCACCCAGGGGGTGAAGACGACCAGGTCGGCGGCGACGAAGAGGTAGACGAGGGTGCGGAAGGCGGCCACCCGGCCGCGCGGCACCGCCTCGGTGAGCCAGCCGGTCATCCGCCGGCCTGCCAGCGTACGGCGGTGCGATCGGTCCACTCGCCGGTCGGGCGGCCGCCCTGGATGTCGTACCAGCGGACCACGATGCGTACCTCCACCAGCGCCGGGGCGGCGGGGTGGCGTTCCGCGTAAGCCTCGGCGACGGTGCGCAGCAGGCCGGGCTCGGCGGCGTACCGGTCCTGCTGGCCCTCGATCTCGGCGCGACGGATGCCGGTGGCGTCCTGGCCGAGGGGGACCACCGTGCCGGTGCCGTCGACGCCCTCGACCCGGGTGTCCGGTGCGGGCGCGTCCGGCGGGTCGGAGGTGGAGTACATCCGGAACGGCCCGAACGGGAAGTCGTCGTCGGTGCCGTGCACGGTGCCGAGGAGGAGCAGTGCCAGCCCGAGCAGGGTGGCGGTCAGCCGGACGGCACGCCCGCGCGCGGTCAAGGTCTCCATCAGGTCGTGACGATACGGGAGGGAACCGTCCGCAACGGTCCCTCAGCCGGCCATTTGTTCCTGTCCGTCCCGCCGTTCACCGGGCACGGAGACGCCGCCGGCCGGGCCCCTGGTGGGGTCCGGCCGGGGACGGGGACGTGCTCAGTGCTTGTGCTCGGCCAGCTTCTTGCGGACGTCGTCCATGTCCAGCTGCTCGACCTGCTCGATGAGGTTCTCCAGCGCCGACTCGGGCAGCGCGCCCGGCTGGGCGTACACGATGACGCCGTCGCGGATCGCCATCACGGTCGGGATGGAGCTGATGTTGAACTTGGCCGCCAGTTCCTGCTGCGCCTCGGTGTCGACCTTGCCGAAGGCGATCTCCGGGTGCTTCTCCGAGGAGCGCTCGTAGACGGGGGCGAAGCGCTTGCACGGGCCGCACCAGTCGGCCCAGAAGTCGAGCAGGACGATCCCGTCGCGCCCGGTCACCTCGTCGAAGTTGGCCGTGGTCAGCTCAACCGTTGACATTGCTCTCTCCGATCACCGCGGATTGCCGTACGTCCGGTGGAACCAAGCTCGATCCAGGGGAATTCCCGTGACCTGCGCGGCGAAACACCGGGCCGGCCTGGGGTGATCCCCGGCACATCGAATCCTATCTGTCTCCGGCGGTCGTGCGGATCGCAAGTGCAGGACGCATTTGCGTGACGGGACGTGATGGGAGCGTTTCCAGGGAGATCACGCAGGGTTCCGGCTACGAATCGGTAACTTGCGGTCTGACGAGGGGGGATCCGGCCTGCGGAGATCGCTTACTGGGGGGTCCCCTATAACTCTGAGTAGTGTTACGAAAAGATAAATGTGACGTCCATCTCTGTTGGGACGGTGCCTCCGTGCGGCAGAATCTTCCCCATCAGAGCGTGGGCGGCGGGTGCCGGGGAGGGCCCCGCCGCTCATTGCGTCTCCCCCCAGGTGGCGCCCGGTGTGACATTTCCGCCGCGCGAGCGCCCCGGCCCTCGCCTTAACCAGCGGTAAGGCATGCTGTGCCGAACTCCATCGCCGCCCGTCGAAGGGACCAGGATGCAGTTCGGCCGCTACTACGAGGAGTTCGAGGTCGGCGCGGTCTACCGGCACTGGCCGGGCAAGACGGTCACCGAGTACGACGACCACCTGTTCTGCCTGCTCACCATGAACCACCACCCGCTCCACCTGGACGCCCACTACGCGGAGTCCGCCTCCCAGTTCAAGCGCAACGTGGTGGTCGGCAACTACATCTACTCGCTGCTGCTGGGCATGTCCGTGCCGGACGTCAGTGGCAAGGCGATCGCCAACCTGGAGATCGAGTCGTTGCGGCACGTGGCCCCGACCTTCCACGGCGACACGATCTACGGCGAGACGACAGTGCTCGACAAGCGCGAGTCGGCCTCGAAGCCCGATCGCGGCGTGGTGGCGGTCGAGACCCGGGGCTACAACCAGGACGGCACGATGGTCTGCGTCTTCCGGCGCAAGGTCATGGTCCCGAAACAGGAGTACGCGGCCGCCGCGGTGCCGGACGGCGTCGACCCGGAACGCCCGAGCTTCCCCGAGCCGCGCTGATCCGCCACGCCCGACGCGCTGGTCCCGTCGCCGTTCGGCGGGGACGGGACCAGCGGCTCCGCCCGGGGCATATGCTCTGGTCGGAGGTCCCCATGAGCCACTCCGTCGCCGGAGAGCCGTCCTCTGGCGGTCGCCGCCCCGCACCGTCCACCACCGCCGCGTACACCGGGGCGGAGTGGGACCTGCTCACCGACCTGCCCGGTCGGGTCCTCGTCGCCGCCGCCTCGCCCGGCCCCGGGCGGCCGCACCGCGGCGTCACCGCCGGGCTGGCCGGCCTGGACGCGGTGGCCGCCGGCCGGGCCTTCGACAGCGACCTGGTCCGCGCCGTGGTCACCGCGATCTACGCCCGCCACGACGGCGCGGCCGAGCGCGGCGAACGCCTCACCGACCTGGTGGACCTGCTCGCCGCCGCCCGGGCCGCGGTGCGGGTGCTGCGCCGTCGGGCCGATCCGGCCGACTCCGCCGCGTACCGGCAGTGGGTGGAGTCGGTGGCCGCCCGGGTGTGTCACGCCGGCCAGACCTCGTCCAGTCCGGCCGACAGGCGTTTCCTGGAGCGGCTGGGTGGCGCGCTCGACCTGCGCTGACCGCGCGCCCGGTCGGCCCGTACCCTCTGCAGACCGTGACCGACGACCAGCTCGACGTGGGCGTGGGGCCGTGGCCCGGTGACCCGCCGGACGACCCGCGCCTCGATCCGGAGCTGCTCGCCGCCGGGGACCGGCGCAACGTGGTGGACCGTTACCGCTACTGGCGGCGCGAGGCCGTGGTGGCCGACCTGGACCGGCGCCGGCACGACTTCCACGTGGCGATCGAGAACTGGCAGCACGACTTCAACATCGGCACGGTGGTCCGCAACGCCAACGCCTTCCTCGCCGCCGAGGTGCACGTCGTCGGGCGTAAGCGGTGGAACCGCCGCGGCGCGATGGTGACCGACCGCTACCAGCACGTGCGGCACCACCCGACGATCGAGGAGTTCGTCGCCTGGGCGGCCGGGGAGCGGCTGCCGGTGGTCGGGATCGACAACCTGCCCGGCTGTCGGCCGCTGGAGACCGGCGTCCTGCCCCGTCGTTGCGTGCTGCTCTTCGGGCAGGAAGGGCCGGGGCTCTCCCCGGTGGCCCGGGCGGCCTGCGACGCACTCTTCTCGATCGCCCAGTACGGCTCGACCCGTTCCATCAACGCGGGGGTGGCCAGCGGCATCGCCATGCACGCCTGGATCCGGTCGTACGCCGGCCCGCCGCCGGACTGACGCTCGACGGTCGTACCGCCGGGTGGAAATCCCATGTTCGTCGGCCCGGCCCGCTTGACGCGTCGCCGCCCCGGGGTGACGGTGAAGGCGTGACAGTCGCGGTGAGTTGTCCCAGGTGCGCGGGCCCGGTGCGCGAGCCGGACCTGATGCACGGCGAGTACCGGTGCGTGCGCTGCGGCCCGGTGGTGCCCCTGCACGTGCCGGCGCACATCGGCGCCGAGATCATGGCGAGCGTGGTCCAACGGGTGGCCGCCGACGGCGAACCGGCCGACCGGCCCGGTATGCCGCTGTGGTGCCCGTGGCCGCTTCCACCGGGTTGGACGCTGACCGGGGTGGCATGGGCGGGTGACGATCGGGTCGGGATCCGTGCCACCGCGGTCGCCTGTGCCGGCCCGGCGCCGCTCGACGGTGGACCGGCCGACCTGATCTTCGTCGCCGAGGAGCCCGGCGTCGGCCTGGGTTCCCGCTTCGCGGGACTGCCCGGCCCCGATCCCGGCCCCGAGGTCGAGGAGGCGTTGACCGATCCCGGCCCTGGTCATCCCGAGCGTGTGCCGCACGCGAAGATCCGGGTGGGCGGCCATCCGACTCCACTATGGCTCGTGCGGTCCGAAACGGATCGAAGCGCGTACGCCGGCGAGGCTCGGGGAATGTGGCTCCATGCGATAGCCTGGCCGGCGAGCGCGGGTCACCTCCTCGCGGAGGAGGTCGTGTTGCACGACCTCACCGAGTGGACGCCGCCCGAGCTCGTGTACGGCGCACCGTCCCCGTACCTGCACGGGCAGGCCTGACCGGCCGGCACCGGCGAGTCGGGGACCGGACGCAGATATTCACGGTAAGACACCATGCTGATACTCTGGGTGCCGCTGCGGTAAACGGACCCGGCTCCGCGAGAGGATGGCCCGCTATGGTCAAGAAGGTCCTCACCTGGGCCGGCATCGCATTCTTGATCTTCTTCGTCGCCTACCGGCCGAACTCGGCCGCCGACGTGTTCAAGTCTCTCGGTGGCGGCATCATGGACATCGCGCAGGGCTTCGGCGACTTCTTCACCAACCTCGTCGCCTAGCCGCCCATGGGAAGCCCTTCCGGTCCCCCCTTCGACCCGGACGATCCCGACCGGGCACGCCGGGAGCGCGACACCGAGCCGATCCCCCGGATCGACCCGGACGACGGTCCCGGCTACGGCGCCGGCCCCGCCTACGGGGCCGGGCCCTCCCTGTCGGGCGATGCCGCCTTCGGCGACGGTCCCGGCTACGCCGGCGAGGGCCGCTCAGGTCGCGCCTGGGCGCGCGACCCGGAGGGCTACCCGGAGCAGCCGATCTCCGAGGAGGAGCTGGCCGGTCTCCGGGTCGACGCCTCCGGCATGGCCCCACGCCGGGTGCTGCCCCTGGAAGACGAGCCCAGCTCGCTCGTCGCCCGCTACCTCTTCCCCACCGAGCGCTACCGGGGTGAGTGGAAGCGGCACTGGATCCACCTCTCCACACCGATCATCGTCGGCATCGCGGCCACGTTCGTGCTCGGCTACCTCTCCGGCTTCCTCGCCGGGCGGGACGTCGGCGCCCTGACCACGGTCGCGGTGCTGCTCTGGTTCGCCGTGATGGGCTGGGTCGCCTGGCGGGTCGCCGACTGGTGGTACGACCGCTTCATCCTGACCAACAAGCGGGTGATGGTGGTCAACGGGATCATCACCCGCCGCGTCGCGATGATGCCGCTGGTCCGCGTCACCGACATGAAGTACGAGCAGACCCCCACCGGGCGCGCCCTCAACTACGGCACGTTCGTGCTGGAGTCGGCGGGTCAGGAGCAGGCGCTCCGCGAGGTCAAGAACCTGCCCAACCCGAACGAGCTCTACCTGCGCGTGGTGGAGGAGATGTACGAGCCGCAGGCCGTGGAGGCCCGGTTGGGCAAGGAGGCCGACGAGGCCAAGGCCGACGACGGCGCCTGAAACTTTCCGTCCGAACATCGGAAGGACTGCACACCTTTCGCCGTCGACCCGACCCGCTCGGCCGTGGGAGCCTGCCATGCAGGACGGGGGCGCGGAGGTGAGCGTGGCGAGCAGGGATCCGCTGGAGGAGGAGTTCCGCGAGTTCGTCGCGGCCCGGTCCGGCGCCCTGCTGCGCACCGCCTACCTGCTGGCCGGTGACTGGGCCACCGCCGAGGACCTGCTCCAGACCGCGCTGACCAAGACCTACCTGGCCTGGAAGCGGCTCGGCGGGATCGACGCCATCGAGCCGTACGCCCGCCGGGTCCTGGTCAACACGTCGACCAGCTGGTGGCGTCGCCGCTGGCACGGTGAACGGCCGACCGAGGTGCTGCCGGAACGGGCCGGCGTCGACGAGATCGAGCACCAGCTCGACCGGGACGCGCTCTGGCGGCACCTGCAGGCGCTGCCTGCCCGGCAGCGGGCCGTGTTGGTGCTCCGCTTCTACGAGGACATGTCGGAGGCGCAGACCGCCGCCCTGCTGGAGATCTCCCCGGGCACGGTCAAGAGCCAGACCTCCCGGGCGTTGAACACCCTGCGCCGCCGGCTCGGCTCCGAGGCCGCGCTGGGCCTGCCGGCCGAGCCGGACGTCGCGTCGCGGCCGACGCCCGCGCCCGCCCCGACCGCCGGTCCGGTCTCGTCCGCACCGTCCACCGTGCCGGCCCGACCCGCGCCTGCGCGGCAGCCCGCGCCCACCCGACAGCCCGCGCCTGCCGGTCAGGCCGCGCCCACCCGACAGCCCGCGCCTGCCGGTCAGGCCGCGCCCACCCGACAGCCCGCGCCTGCCGGTCAGGCCGCGCCCGCCGGCCGGCCCGCGACGACGGGTCAGCCCGCGCGCCCACCCGGGTCCGCCGGGCGCCCCACGCCCCGCCCGACCACGCCGGCCCAGGTCCGCCCGGCCGTCGGGATCGCGGCGGAGACCCGATGAGCGGCAGCCGACCCGCCGGTGACAACCGGACGGGCAGTCCGGAGCGTCCACTCCTCGTGGGCGAGGACGAGCTGGAACGGGCGCTGCGGGAGACCCTCTCCCGTCGGGTCGACCGGCCCGGACCGCTCCGCGCCGATCCGGCGGGTGCCGTGCTGCGACGGGCCCGGCGCAGCGGGCGTCGCCGCGCGCTCGCCGGCCTGGCCCTTGCGGGCGTGGCGACGGTGCTGGTCACCACCGGGATGGCCCAGCTCAGCGAGTCGGGCGGGCGCGGCGGCACGCCGACCGTGGTGCTCGGCGACCCGCGCGGGCACACCCCGTCCCCGCTGCCCACCGCCTCCACACCGCGGTCGGGCCCGGTCCGCGCCGAACTCGACCTGCTCGTCGGCGACGTCCTGGACACCAGTGGCGGCGAGCGGCGGGAGCTGACCGGGGTGGGCGGCGTCGAACGGGCGCAGCGGATCCACGACCGGGAAGGTTGGCTGCTCACCTCGGCGGCCACCGCCGCCGGCCGTACCCTCTGGTGGGTGTCCGCCGCCGCCGACGGCGCGCCACAGGTGATGCTCGCCGCCGCGGACGCCGTCGCGGTCTCCGCGGACGGGCGGCAGGTGGCCTGGCGGGACGGCCCGGACCTGGTCGCCGCCGGCGTGGTCGCCGGCCAGCTCATCGCGCCCAGCCGGGTGGCCGCGCCGACCGGCGTCGTGCCGGTCGGCTTCAGCGGCGACGACGTGCTGGTCAGCCAGCCCGGCCGGGTCGGCATGAGCGTCTGGCGACGCGCGATGGGCGGGATGCCCGGTGCCGTGAACCCGGACGTGCGCGGCATCTACGGCAGCCGGCCGGACGGCCTGGTGGTCGGCCTGGTCGCCACCGGTCCGGCGCGGCAGCCCTGCCTGGCACTGCTCGACCCGGCCCGTGACCTCACCCCGACGCGCACCGGCTGCGGTCCGAAGCTGGCCGCCGACGGGCTCGGCGCGGTCTCCCCGGACGGGCGCTGGCTGCTGGCGAACGGCACCGGCCGCACCGCCGTGCTGGTCGACCTGGCCGACCTGGCCGACGCCCCGGCGGCCCACCCGGCCGGTCCGCTGCTGGCCGGCGTTCCGGCCTGGACCCGCGTCGGCGCCGCGCTGCACGTGGACGCCACGGGCGGGCTGGTCCGGGTCAGGCCCGACCGGGTCCTGGCCGGTGAGCGGCCGACCCCGTCGACGCTCGACGGGGTGTCGCCGGGGCAGCGCCCCGTGGTGGTGGCCGACACCCCGGCCGTGCCGGACGGGGCGTAGCGTCGGGCGGGTGAGCGTTCCCGCCCGCATCGACCTGCACACCCACTCCACCGCCAGCGACGGCACGCTCGGCCCGGCCGAGCTGGTCGGAGCCGCCGCCGAGGCCGGGCTCGACGTGGTGGCGCTCACCGACCACGACACCACGGCGGGCTGGGCCCCCGCGGTCGCCGCCCTGCCGCCCGGCCTCACCCTGATCCGCGGCGCCGAACTCTCCTGCCGCTGGTTCGGCGCCGAGCCGGCGATCCCGCTGCACCTGCTCGCGTACCTCTTCGACCCGGACTCGCCGGAGCTGGTCGCGGAACTGGCCCGGGTCCGGCGGGCCCGCGAGGAACGCGGTGAGCGGATCGTCCGGCTGCTCCAGGCCGACGGCATCCCGGTGAGCTGGTCGGCGATCCTGGCCGGCGCGGCCGGTGGCACGGTCGGCCGGCCGCACATCGCGCAGGCGCTGATCCGGGCCGGCCTGGTCGCCACCACCACCGAGGCGTTCGGGCCGGACTGGCTGGGGGAGCGGTACCGGCTGCCCAAGGACGACATCGACGTGTTCCGCGCGGTCACGCTGGTGCGGTCGGCCGGCGGGGTGCCCGTCTTCGCCCACCCCAGGGCCAGCCGGCGTGGCCGGATCGTCCCGGACGAGCTGATCGTCGACCTGGCGGCCG
Source organism: Micromonospora sp. WMMC241 (assembly GCF_027460165.1). NCBI lineage: Bacteria > Bacillati > Actinomycetota > Actinomycetes > Micromonosporales > Micromonosporaceae > Micromonospora > Micromonospora sp. WMMC241. The sequence goes on along the minus strand of NZ_JAPZBF010000001.1, from coordinate 5,810,687 downwards.
CCGGCCTCGCCGGCCTGGAGGCCGACCACGAGGACCACAGCCCGGCCGAGCGGGAGCACGTCCGGGGCCTCGCCGCCGAGCTGGACCTCCTGGTCACCGGCTCGTCGGACTTCCACGGCACGCACAAGACCGTCCGTCTCGGCGCGCACACCACGAGCCCCGAGGCGTACGAGCGGATCGTCGGGCTGGCCCGGGGGGTGACCCCGGTCGCTTCAGGCTGAAGCGTTCCGGCGGCACGGCTACCGTGTCCGCGTGGATCTCAAGCTCTTCGGCGAGGTCTTCGTGACCCTGCTGGTGATCGTCGACCCGCCCGGAATGATGCCCATCTTCCTCGCGCTCACCGGGCCGCTGCCCGCCCGCGACCGGAACCGGGCCGCCTGGCAGGCCGTGGCGCTGGCCCTCGGGGTCATCGTGATCTTCGCGGTGGCGGGGCAGACGATCCTCGCCTACCTGCACGTCGACCTGCCCGCGTTGCAGGCCGCCGGTGGCCTGCTGCTGGTGCTGGTCGCGCTGGAACTGCTGACCGGCAAGGCCGACGACCCGAGCCAGCAGGTCACCTCCAACATCGCGCTGGTGCCGCTGGGCACCCCGCTGCTGGCCGGCCCCGGCGCCATCGTGGCCACCATGCTGTTCGTGCAGCGGGCCGGCGGAGTGACCGACTACGTGGCCATCGCGCTCGCCATCGTCGCGGTGATGGTGGCGGTCTGGGTGGTGCTGCGCTTCTCCGGCGGGATCGTCAAGGTGCTCCGCCCGGGCGGCATCGAGGTGCTGACCCGGATCGCCGGCCTGCTGCTGGCCGCCATCGCGGTGCAGCTCATCGCGGACGCGATCGCGGCGTTCGTGACCGAGTACCTCACCAACGCCTGAGCCGTCCGTCCGGTGTCACAGCCGGGTGGCAGGATCTCCGGTGTGCGACGACCTTCACCGACCGGACGACCCACCGGCGGCCGGGCGCCCCGGCCCCGCGCCGAGCAGGCCGAGCAGCTCGGCTTCGAGGGCATGCCCGAACGGCTGTTCGTCTGCACGCCCAGCAAGTTGGGCGCCTACGCCGACTGCCCCCGGCGCTACCGCTACGCGTACGTCGACCGGCCGGCCCCGCCGAAGGGGCCGCCGTGGGCGCACAACTCGCTCGGCGCCAGCGTCCACACCGCCCTGAAGAACTGGTATGCGCTGGCCCCCGACCGGCGCCGTCCCGAGGCGCTCGGCACCCTGCTCAAGGGCACCTGGGTGCGCGAGGGCTACCGCGACGACGAGCAGGAACGCGACGCCTTCCGGCGGGCGCTGGGCTGGCTCGAGTCCTACGTGGCGGGCCTCGACCCGGCCGACGAGCCGATCGGCGTGGAGCGGGTGGTCGCCGTCAAGACCGCTGTGCTGGCGTTCAACGGCCGCACCGACCGGATCGACTCGCGCCCCGGCCCCGACGGGCGGCCCGAGCTGGTCATCGTCGACTACAAGACCGGCCGCACCGGGCTCGACGCCGACGACGCCCGCGGCTCGCAGGCGCTCGCGCTCTACGCGTACGCGGCGGAGCGGGTGTTCCGGCGACCGTGCCACCGGGTCGAACTGCACCACCTGCCCTCCGGCACGGTCGCCGCGCACGAGCACACCCCGGAGTCGCTGCACCGGCAGCTCACCCGCGCCGAGGAGACCGCCCGCGACATCATGGCCGCCGAGCGCGCGGTGGCCGGCGGGGCCGACCCCGACGACGAGTTCCCCACCGAGCCGGGGCCACGCTGCGGCTGGTGCGACTACCGACGCACCTGCCCGGCCGGCGCGCAGGCCCCCGGCAAGGACCCGTGGTCGGCCGTCGAACGCTACGCCGACGCCGACTGAGGATGCCTCAGGCCGCCGCGAGCCGGGCCGCGCGCTCCTTGGCCGCCTGCTGCAACGGCCCCTCCCGGTAACGTCGCGGCACTGCCCCCAGGGCGAGCCGCAACGCCCGCACGCCAACCTCCGCCGAGAGCGCGGTGGTGGGCAGGCCCAGCCCGCCGTAGAGCCGCAACGCCCAGGGCGGCAGCAGCCCCAGCGCGGTGCCGGCCACCCCCAGGTACGCCCAGCGCGGCGGCCCGAGGTTCAGGCCCAGCTTCACCGTCGGGCTGAGCTTCCACGGGATCGGCGGGGCGGTCAGGAACAGCGCGGTCTCGGCCGCCTCCCGGGTCATCCGCAGCTCCGGGCGTACGTCCCGGTAGTAGGCCTCCACCTCGGCGGCGGTGCCCGGCACGGCCGCCGGGTCCAGCCCGACCAGGGCGGCCGACCGGCGCTGCTCGGTGTAGTAGCCGTCCACCTCGTCGTCGGTCAACGCGAGCCCGGCCCGCCGCGCGGTGCTCACGAACGACTCGACCTCGGTGACGTGCACCCAGCGCAGCAGGTCCGGCTCGTCGACGCGGAACTCCTCGCCGGTGACCGGGTCGGTGGCGCGCATCCGGGCGTGCAGCCCGCGCAGGCGCCGGCCGGCCGCCTCCGCCTCGGCGGTGGTGCCGTAGATCGTCGTCGCCACGTAGGTGGCCGTGCGGACCAGCCGACCCCAGGCGTCGGCACGGTAGTTGCTGTTCTGCGCCACCCCGGCCATCGCGCGCGGGTGCAGCGCCTGCAGGTAGAGCGAGCGCAGGCCGGCGACGATCAGGACCGGTTCCTCGTGCACCTTCCACGTGACCGATCCCGGACCGAACAGGCCGATGTCGTCGGTGTCCACCGATCAAGAGTGCCACGGGTGAACCGGAACGATCCTCGGTGCGTGGATCTCGGTGCGCGGCCACGCCGCGTCGTACGCTGACCGCGCGCGAATCCGTCCACTCGCCGGAGGTGTCGGTGTTCAGGGAAGTCAACGGTCTCCCGGGCCACGTCCTGGTCATTCACGCGGTGGTGGTGCTGGTGCCGCTGCTGGCGCTGCTCACCGTCGCCTACGGGGCGCTGCCCCGCTGGCGGCCCCGGCTGGACTGGGCGGTGCTGGCGCTCGCCGTGGTCACCCCGATCCTCGCCTGGGTGGCGACGGAATCCGGCGAGGAACTGGAGGAGGCGCTGGAGTCGCGCGGCTACCCGCCCGAGGGGCTCCAGAAGATCCACGAGCATTCCGAGTACGGCGAGACCCTGCTCTGGTTCACGCTCGGGCTGGCGGTCGTGGCGCTCCTGCTGGTGCTGAGCACCAAGGGCTTCGCCCGCACCCGCGACCTGCCCCGCTGGGTGCCCTTGGCGCTCACCGCGGTCGCGGTCGTGCTCGGCGTGTTCGCGCTGGTCTACGTCTATCTGACCGGCGACAGCGGGGCCAAGATGGTGTGGGACGGCATCGTCTGAGGCTGGCTCGCGATCCGCTGTCGCTCAGAACAGGATCCGCGAGCAGAGCAGGCACGTCAGCAGCAACAGCACCACGCCGACGACCGCCCCGATGCCGTAGGTGAGCTGTTGGGCGCGCTGCTCGGAACGGTCCATGGCGGCCATGTCCTGCGGCGGCAGCCGGCGGGGCGGTGGCACCTGCACGTGCACCGGCGGTCGCCAGCCGGGCGGCGGCGGGGTGCTGGGCGGCGGTCCGGCGTACCCGCCCGGCGCCGGGCGGCCCCCGGGACCGGCCGGGTCGGGCCATCCACCGCCGGTCGGGGTCCAGCCTCCGGCCGGCGCGGTCGGGCCCGGCCGCGCCCAGGGGCTCTCCGAGGCACCCGCACGCGACCACGGGCTGACGCCCTCGGCGGCAGCCACCTCGGGACCGTGGGCCGCGCCGGTGCCGGGCACCTCGGCTTCGGCAACGCCGGTGTCGCCCGTGCGGTCGTCAGAAGCGCCGGACCCGGCGGCCGGACGCCAGGCCGCGGCGGAGGCGTCCGCCGGGCCGGTTGCTTCGGAATGTGCCGCGTCGGACGGGCCGTCCCCTGCGGGGTCGCTCGCCTGGGTTCCGGTGGGACTCGCGTGGCCCCCACCGGCCGTCTCCGAGACCGTCGGGTGCGTCACGGCCGAGTCCGCGCCGGCGGGGTCCACCTCCTCAGCCGTGCTGTCGGAAGCGTGACCCGCTCCGGCCGGTCGGCCGGCGCCGGTGCGCTCCGCGTCCGGTGTCCCGTCCGCTGCGGCCGGCTGCTCGGGGCGTCGCCAGGTCTCGTCGGAGTTGCCGCTCGGCGTCGTCACGCCGACCGACGCTACCAACGCCTCGGCCACTCGGCCGCCCGACGCGGCGAGCGTCGATGGACCGACCGCGTCACGTTCGGCGGGCGCGCCAGGCGCTCACCCGGCTGCGGCCCGGGACCGCGCGCGCGGGCCGGCCGCTGCGAGACGCCGACCGACGCCGACCCTGCCCTCCCGAGCCCGCGGGCCCGCCCGGCCCGGGCCGGGCGGCGTGGCGGGTGGCGCGGGGGAGACGGGCCGCCGTCCGGCGGCGGTATCGTTGCTGCTCGTGACCGAACCCGGCATCCGGGTCCCGCGCGGCGACGACGACCGCGTGGTCGACCTCAGCGAAGACTTCGTGGTGCTGCCCGAGCAGACCACCGACGACACCGACCGTGGCTGGGGCGAGCGCCCCAGCGGCAGCGACGACTGGCTGCTCGCCGAGCGCCCGCCGCACTGGGACTGACCGACCGGCCGCCGCCGAAGTCAGCCGCGTACCACCACGGCGAAACGGCTGCCCTCGGGCAGGCCGACCGCGCGCCGAGCCTGCTCCGGCGGGAGCGCCAGGTAGAGCGCCGAGGACCCGTCGACCGCCCCGGCGGCACCCACCACGTCGAGCACCAGCGCGCGCGGGGCGAGCAGGCTCGGGTCGGGTGACCCGCCGGCCGGCACCACCAGCAGGTCGACCCGGGCGCCCGGGCGCAGCACCGCCAGGGCGGCCGGCTCGGCCAGCCGGATCGGTACGCCGACCGCCCCGGCGGGCAGTGCCGGAGACCCGGTGGTGCGGGCCGGGTCGGGCGTCGTGGGAGCGCCGGCCGGGGTCGGCCCGGGTGGACAGCCGGCCGGGGTCTGCAGCACCGCGGCGGCCAGCCCCAGCAGCACCGCGACCAGGGTCACCCGAATCAGCGTCCGGCGGCGGGGCAGCCCCCGCCAGCGCACCGGTCGCAACGTCGACTCCGCACCCGCCACCGCAGGCCTCCCGCCCGTCCCCGCATCCCGACCACCTGTCGGCCCGACCGTTTCCGGCCCGACCGTCCTGGCATGGTCCGACCAGTCCCGGCTGGGCCAGACCGTGCCCGGCCCACCAGCAGGCTAGGCGCGAGCCGTCGCTCCGCGTCGCCCCCAGCGCTCACCCTGTGGATAACCCGGCAGGCTGTGGACGAGCGGGGCGCGAGCCGCCGGGAACCACCGGTTCGGCGGCCGCTGCTCCCGGGTGCGCTGACGCCGCCACCGCGCCGGGCGGCGCGCTCGTCCGCTCGAGAGTTGTTAAGAGGGGGCCCCGCCTCTACCGAATGCGTTAACAGGGGGCCCCGCCTTTCCGCCGACGCGAGAAGTGGCCGCCCCGGACGGGACGGCCACTTCCGAAAGCGCGAGCGTCAGGACGAGCTGGCGGCCGAGGCCTTGCTCGCGGTCGAACCCGAACCGCCCCCCGAGGACCCCGAGGATCCCGACGACGAGGACGACGAGGACGATCCGGACGACGAGGAGTCGGACGAGGACGACGTCGACGACTCGGACTTGGCCGGCTTGTTCGTGCTGCCGGCGGCGTTGTCGGAACCGGACGAACGGGAGTCCGTCCGATAGAAACCGGAGCCCTTGAACACGATGCCGACCGAGTTGAAGAGCTTGCGCAGCCGCCCCTCGCACGCGGGGCACTCGGTCAGCGGCTGGTCCGAGAAGGACTGCACCGCCTCGAGCTGGTGGCCGCACGCGGTGCAGGCGTACTGGTACGTGGGCACGTTCTCCTCCGGATCTTGGCACGGCCGGTCTGGCACTCGTGGTCTTCGAGTGCCAATGGTGCGTCATCGCACCCGGATTCGTCCAGCGGAAGCGCCCGGTCCCACACCCGGCAGCGCGACCAGCCCGTCCCGAGGCGTGATCACGCAGTGCACCGGCCGGTCGTGCGGGTCGGCGGGAACGGCCGTGACCAGCTCGCCGTCGTGCAGCAGCGCCACCGTCGGCACGGTCGCGGGCACCCGGGCCAGCGCCCGGTCGTACGAGCCGCCGCCCCGACCCAGCCGGACGCCCCGGCGATCCACCGCCAGCGCCGGCACCACCACCAGGTCCGCCCCGGCCACCGCGGCCCGGCCCCGCGGCGGCCCGGTCGGCTCGCGCAGCCCTCGACCGGCGGCCCGCAGCGAACCCGGATCGGTGTAGGCGGCCCAGTCCAGGTCCAGGTCGTCGGCGAGCACCGGCAGCAGCAGCTCGGCGCCGGGCGGCAGCGCGGCCCGCAGCACCTCCGGCAGGTCGGGTCCGCCGGGCTCCGAGGCGACCGGCACGTACGCGGTCATCCGGGCCGGTCGCAGCCGGCGTACCAGCGCCGTCAGCTCGGCCTGCACGGACGCCGCGGCCTCGGCGCGGTGGGGCGCGGACAGCGACCGGCGGGCGGCGAGCAGCCCGACGCGCAGCTCCCGTTTCGCCTCGTGCACCTCATCCGAAAAATCCGGCACGCAACACTCCTGACGCAACGCTTGCCTACCGGTCGCTCTGTGTCAGCATCGCACCAAGGGGCGCGGAACTTCCGGGGGGAAGGCTTGACGCTACGCGGGCGGTTGACGGTGGCCTTCCTCGTGGTGGTCCTCGGCCCCGTGCTGCTCGGCGCGGCCTTCGTGGGCACCACGTTGAACGCGGTGGACCGCAGCCGCGCCACAGAGCGGCTGGGGCTGGCCGCGGCCGGCGTGCGTACCTCCGTCGACGCCCTCTGCCAGCAACTGCGCGCGGCGGCCGACGCGGTAGCGCTGGTCGCCGACCCGGCGGCCCGGTCGCGCGCCGCCGACCAGGTGGTCGGCCGCGGGCTGGCCGCCGCCGTGGTGATCGCCGACCCGACCGGCCGGACCAGCTACGCCACCGCCGGCGGGCCGGCCGGCCCCTGGCAGGACTGCGCCGGTGCGCCGGCCGGCCCGGTGGGCGCGCTCGCCGTCCAGGTCCGGCTCCGCGACCCGGCCGGCGCCGACCTCGGTGCGGTCGCCGCCGCGCTGCCCGTCGACAGGGCCTTCGTGGCGCGGCTCGCGGCCGTGACCGGCGTCGGGATCACCCTCCTCGGCGACCCCGGGCGGATCACCCACACGACCGAGGACCAGGGGGTACGCGCGGCGGTGCTGGCCGCCGCCCGCCGGGTGGCCGGGGACCGGGTGGCCGGCGCCGGCGACGGCCGGTACGTGCGTCGGGTCGGGCCGTCCCCGGGGCAGCCGCTGCCGCTGGTGCTCTCGGTGCCGGAGCAGCGCCCGCCCGGCCTGTACGGCGCGCTGGTCGCCGCGGTGGTGCTGGCCGCGCTGCTGGCGGTGCTGGCCGCCTGGCGGCTGGCCCGGGTGACCACCCGCCCGCTGGTCGAGCTGGCCGGCGCCGTGGACCGGGTGGCGCACGGCGACCTGACCGCGCGGGTGCCGGTGCGCAGCCGGGACGAGATCGGGCGGCTGGCCGGCGCGTTCAACCGGATGACCCGGGAGACCGGCAGCTACGTGGCGGCGTTGACCAGCAGCCGGGACCAGCTCCGCAACCACCTGGTGGTGCTCGGCGACACCCTGGCCAGCACGCACGACCTGCAACGCATCCTGCGGGTGATCCTGGACAGCGCGATCGCCGGGACCGGCGCGCGGGCCGGGGCGGTGCTGCTGCTCGACGGCCACGGGGTGCTGGTCGGCCAGTGCGTGGAAGGGCTGGCCGGGCGCTGGCCGACCGAGGACCCGGCCGACCCGGCGACGTTGCGGGTGCCGGTCGGCGCCGGGGTGGTCGGCGCGGTGGCCGCCACCGGGGAGCCGCTGCGCGGCCGGTGGACCCCGCCGGAGGCGCCGACCGGGGAGCCGACCTGCGAGACGTACGTGGCGGTGCCGTTCGCCGCGCCCGAGGCGCGCGGCCCGGAGCGGCCCGGCCACCCGCCGGCCGACGGCGACCCAGCCGCCCCGCCCAGCGCCGCGCTCGGCGTGCTGGCGCTCTACGACCGGCTCGGCGGGGACGAGTTCGACGACGACGACCTGGTCATGCTGCGGACGTTCGGCGGGCACGCCGCGGTGGCGGTGGAGAACGTCCGGGTGCACGAGGAGGCGCAGCGGCTCTCCCTCACCGACCCGCTGACCGGGCTGTGGAACTACCGCTACCTGCGCGAGTCGATCCGGCGGGAGGTGGAGCGGGCGAACCGGTTCGGCCGGATGCTCAGTGTGCTCGCCCTCGACCTGGACCGGTTCAAGCACGTCAACGACACCTGGGGGCACGCCGCCGGGGACGCGGTGCTCGTCGAGTTCGCCCGCCGGGTGCGCGGCGTGATCCGCGAGGTGGACCTGGCGTTCCGGCACGGCGGCGAGGAGTTCGTGGTGCTGCTGCCGGAGACCGACGCCCGGGGCGCCACGATCGTCGCCGAGCGGATCGGTGCGGTGGTGCGCGACCAGCCGGTGCCGGTCGACGGGCACGGCGACGAGCCGCTGCGGGTGCCGGTGACGGTGTCCATCGGCATCGCCGTCTACCCGGACCACGCCGGCGGCGGCCAGCAGGTGCTCGACGCGGCCGACGACGCGCTCTACGCGGCCAAGGCCGCCGGGCGGGACGGCTTCCGGCTGGCACCGGTCGGGGATCCGGTGCGCACCCAGGAGATTCCGGTGGTGGCGGCCACGGTCAGCCCACCCGACGGGCTGCCGAGGGCGGGCACGGCGGACCCGGCGAGCGCCGCACCGGGCGGCGCGTCTTCCGGTCCTCACCCGCCGCGGCAGAGCCGTGGCCGATAGTCTCGCGGCATGTCGGAGCACTCAGCGAACCCCTCAGCGGCCTCCGGTCGCTCCCGCGCGGTCAAGGCCGTCATCCCGGCCGCCGGCCTGGCCACCCGGTTCCTGCCGGCCACCAAGGCGGTCCCCAAGGAGTTGTTGCCGGTCGTCGACCGGCCGGTTCTGCAGTACATCGTCGAGGAGGCCACCCAGGCCGGCATCACCGACGTGCTGCTGATCACCGGGCGGGGCAAGACCTCGATGGTCGACCACTTCGACCGGCGGCCCGACCTGGAGGAACGGCTCGCCAAGAAGCCCGAGCTGCTGGCCGCGGTGAAGCGCACCGAGGAGCTGGCCGCGATCTACACCTGCCGCCAGCCGGAGCAGCTCGGCCTGGGCCACGCCGTCGGCTACGCCGAGTCGCACGTCGGCGACGCGCCCTTCGCGGTGCTGCTCGGCGACGAGTTCGTCAAGCCCTCCGAGCCGCTGCTGCCGGCCATGCTGGAGCTCCAGGCCCGCACCGGCGGCGTGGTGCTCGCGTTCTTCGAGGTCGACCCCGCCGAGACCAGCCGCTACGGCATCGCCTCGGTCGAGCCGGCCGAGTCCGAATACTCCGACATCGCCGAGGTCGTCAAGGTCACCGGGATGGTCGAGAAGCCCAGCCCGGACGAGGCGCCCAGCAACCTGGCCGTCCTCGGCCGGTACGTGCTCCCGGGGCGGATCTTCGACGCGATCCGGCGCACCGAACCGGGCAGTGGCGGCGAGATCCAGCTCACCGACGCGATGGAGCTGCTGCGCACCGAGGGCGTGCCGGTGCACGCCATCGTCTACCGGGGCACCCGCTACGACACCGGCATGCCGCTCGGCTACCTGCAGACCGTGGTCCAGATCGCCGCCGAGCGCGAGGACCTGGGCGCCGAGTTCCGCAAGTGGCTGGCCGAGTTCGTCAACAACGGCGACGAGACGGTCACCGCGGCGGTCCTCAACGGGATCCGCGACGCGTCCGGCGGTGCCAATACATGACCGCGACGGCCGACGCCGAGGCGGCCGCGAACGAGTTGACGCCGCTCGCCGACTACCTGGGCAGTGTGCTGCGCAGGTTACGCGCGCTGCCTCCGCTCGACCTCGACCTGACCCAGGCGTACGGCAACGTGCTCGCCGAGGACGTGGTCGCCCCGCACTCGTTCCCCGCCTTCGACCAGGCGGCGGTGGACGGGTACGCCGCGCGCTGGGAGGACATCTCCGGAGGGAGCCGGGGGCCGGGCTACGTCCCGGCCCCCTCCGGTATGCCCGGCGGGCGCAGCATCCGGCTCAACGTGGTCGGTGACCTGGGCGCGGCGAGCTGGCGACCGGTCCGGCTCACCCCCGGGGCGTGCTTCTCGGTGGCGGCCGGCGCGCCGCTGCCGATCGGCGCGGACGTGGTGGTCCCGGTCGAGTGGACCGACCAGGGCATGGCCGCGGTGGAGATCTTCCGCGCCCCCAAACGCGGGTACGGCCTGCGCCGCGCCGGGGAGGAGCTGGTCGCCGGCACGCTGCTCGCCCGCGCCGGCGCGTACGTCTCGCCGGCCCTGGTGGCGGTGTTCGCGGCCACCGGCATCGGGCACGTGGTGGTGCGGCCCAGCCCGCGGGTGGTAATCGTGGCCACCGGCGACGAACTGGTCGACGTGGGCCGGGGCAGCCAGCCCGGCCAGGTGGTGGACACCAACTCGCACGCGTTGACCGCGGCGGCGGCCGAGGCGGGCGGGCTCGCGTACCGGGTGGGCATCTGTGACGACGATCCGGAGGCGCTGCGCGGCCTGCTGGAGGACCAGACGCTGCGGGCTGACCTGATCATCACGACCGGCGGCACCGGCACCGGCCCGGGCGACATGGTCCGCCGGATCCTGTCCCGCCGGGACGGCGGGCGGGCCGGCCCGGTCTCCTTCACAGAGGTGGCCCTCTATCCGGGAACGGCTCTCGGGTTCGGTACGGTCGGCGCCGAGGAGGTGCCGGTGGTGTGTCTGCCCGGTGAGCCCGGCGCGGCGTTGATCGGTTTCGAGGTGCTCGCGCGCCCGGCCATCCAACTGCTGGCCGGCGCCGAGCCGGTGTTCCGGCCGAGCGTGCGCGCGCACCTGTTGGAGACCGTCGCGTCCCCGGTGGGGCTGCGCGAGTTCCGCCCCGCGCACGTCGCCGAGCGGCGCGGCGGCGGCTACACCGTGCAGCCGTTGACCGGCGGCCCCTTCACGCTCTCCGGCCTGGCCGAGGCGAACGGCCTGCTGGTGCTCGGCGAGCGGGTCACCACCGCCGCCGCCGGCTCCACCGTGGACGTGCTCCTGCTGGACCGGCGCCGGTGAGCGCGAGGAGTGCAGCGAAGCGGAGCCCCGCAGTCGCGAACGGTTCCGGCTCGGTGAGCGCGAGGAGTGCAGCGAAGCGGAGCCCCGCAGTCGCGAACGGTTCCGGCTCGGTGAGCGCGAGGAGTGCAGCGAAGCGGAGCCCCGCAGTCGCGAACGGTTCCGGCTCGGTGAGCGCGAGGAGTGCAGCGAAGCGGAGCCCCGCAGTCGCGAACGGTTCCGGCTCGGTGAGCGCGAGGAGTGCAGCGAAGCGGAGCCCCGCAGTCGCGAACGGTTCCGGCTCGATGAGCGCCCGGTGATGTTCCGGCGGGCGCCGGGGTGGCCGGCGGTGCTGGTGGACGGTCCGGTGGTGCTGCGGCCCTACCGGCGCTCCGACGCGTTGGCCTGGTCGGCGATCCGGCGGGCCAACCGGGAGTGGCTGGCCCCGTGGGAGTCGCATGTGCCGGGCGGGTGGGACGAGACGAACTCTCCGGCCGCGTTCCGCCTGGTCCACGCCGATCAGCGGAAGTCCGCGCGCACCGGCGACGGCATGCCGTTCGCGGTCTGCCTGCGCGAGGGCGGGCAGGAGCGGCTGGTCGGCCACCTCAACGTGGGCAGCATCGTGCGGCGGGCGTTCTGCTCGGGGTACGTCGGCTACTGGGTCGACTCCCGGGTGGCCGGCCGGGGTGTGATTCCGACCGCTGTCGCGCTCGCCGTGGACCACGCGTTCGGCCCCGGCGGCCTGCACCGGATCGAGGTGAACATCCGGCCGGAGAACGTGCCGTCCCGGCGGGTGGTGGAGAAGCTGGGCTTCCGCGAGGAGGCCTACCACGTGCGGTACATGCACATCGACGGTGCCTGGCGGGACCACATCGGATACGCGATGACCGGCGAGGAAGTGGCCGCCGAGGGCGGGCTGCTGGCCCGTTGGCACCGCGTACGTGACAACCGGCGTTGACCCCTTCGGGCGGTGAGCGCCCGGCGCGGCGCACGGTGAACCGGGTCGGCGGCCCGTAACCTCAAGTAACTGCAAGCTGTGGCAAGCGCTGTCCGCCCGCATGATGTGCGCCGTTAACGAGAGTCGACGGAAGAAGTTGCGGTCGTGTGGCGCTCGCCCCGAACTTGGTGACGGGAGGGGTGAGGGTGCCGACGTCGGTGCTCCTCGCCGTCCTCGCCGCCGCCGGTCTGCTCGCCTTCGCTCCGGCGCTGGTCCGCCGGTACGACGCCACCGAGCGGCTGGTGGCGGAGCGGGCGCAGTCGACGGCGCGGGTGCTCCAGCGCGAGCGTCGTCGCCGCACCGTGCCCGGACGCCGCCCGCTGCACCCGCCGCGCGCACTTGTCGTCACCTTGAGTGAGAATTCCGACACGGGCGGTCTTGCCCGACCGGTCTCCGCCCCGCCGGTCCGGCGGCGCTCCGGCCGACTCCGGCCCGTTTCGGCGGTCCCGGCGCAGTCCCGCCGACGGCACCCGCCCCGACGCCGGCACACTCCGGCGGTCTACCGTCGCCGCCGGGTGCTCGCCGCGCTGCTCCTGCTCAACCTGGTCGAGTTGGTCGGCGTGATGCTGGTCGGTCCCGGGTTCTGGATCAGCGTCTCGGTCACCGGCGCGCTGCTCGTCGCGTACGTCGTACACCTGCGGCAGCGGGCCCTGGCCGAGCGCCGGCGGCGGCGCGCGGACGCCCGCGAGGCGGCCTGGTTGGCTGCCCGCCAGGCCGAGGTGCGTCGTGAGCAGGCCCGGCGCGCCGCGGCGCGGCGGGAGGCGCAGCGCCGGCTGGCCGCCCAGCGGGAGGCGGTCCGGCGTACCGCGATGGGCCTGGACCGGCCGGCGGACCTGCCGCCGGCCGCCAGCGGCGGTTCGGTCTCCTACCGGCGGGCCGGCGGCCTACGCGGCCGCCCCTACCAGTCCGGCCGGGGCGCCTGACCCCGCCCCTTGCCTTCCCCTCCCCGCCTCCCGCCTCCGCGTCGATCTTGGACTTGTGGCGCCAAGGTTGCCCCGTTGGCGAATTATCGGAGGTGCCACGACTCCAAGATCGACGAGAAGGGCGAGCTGCGCCCCGCTGCCGTGGGGACGCGGGGCGGGGTGGTTCGCGTGGTGGGGGCGGGACCTGTTAGCCTTGGCGCCGGCCCGCCCGGTGAAAGCCGGGTGGGACCTGCGCCGGTCCGCCGGCGGAGGGGCTGTGGCGCAGACTGGTAGCGCACCTCGTTCGCATCGAGGGGGTCAGGGGTTCAAATCCCCTCAGCTCCACCCAGTTCAAAGGCCGTTTCCGCTTGGCGGAAACGGCCTTTTTTCGAACGTGTGGAGCGTCAGTCGAATAGCTTGTCGAGCGCCTTCTGTTCGAGGTCGCGCCAGCGCTCGGCGTCCTTCTGCGCCTTGGCGATCTCCTTCTCGTCGAGGTGGTGGGCGCCCTCCTCGCGGATGCACGCGACGCTGAACGGCCCGCCCACCGACGGCGAGGTCCGCTCCAGCGCCTCCAGCACCCGCACCACTCCCACCACGCCGAACTCGACGGTGCGGGCGGTCATCCGGAAGTGGGACAGCAGCGCGCCGGCCTGCTGGGCCATGGGCGCGCCTGATCCGATGGCGTGGAAGCCCACGTCCTCGTAGCGGCCGATGAGCCCGTTGGGGTTGATCTCCACGATCCACGGGCCGCCCTGGCTGTAGCCGGCCGCGAGCAGGTACGCCGACACCCCGCCGCCGCTGCCCTCGCCGGGCACGTCCGGGATGTAGTTCTCGTAGTGCTTCTTGAAGACGGGCAGGACGCGCTCCTGCAACTCGTCGCCGATGTCGGGTGCTTCGAGGATGGCGGTGGCCGAGTCCTGGAGGAGGGGGCGCAGGTCGTTGAGCACTCCCCGCGCGCCGCTGCCGCCCCAGGCGGCGCAGGAGCCCAGCGGGTGCAGCTTCTGGGCCGGGAAGCTCAGGCCGCGGTCGCTCTCGGTGATCTGGGAGTCCGCGCCGATCACCACCCCGTCGCTGCAGACAACGGCGAGTACGACGGTCATGGGGATCCTCCTGAGCAGGGGTAAGGGGTCGGGCGCGAGGTACCCGGCAGCCCGTCCGCCTACACCCCCGGCCGTCCAGGGCATCCACTGTCACCGATTGACAATGTTTGGAACCCAAACTTATTCTCGCGCCGGGCGGGGTGCGCGCCCGCCCGACCCGTCCACGCGCACACCCCACCACCCGAAGGAACCACGATGCTCGGCTTCTTCCGTACCGCGAGGCGGGCCCGCATGCGGGTCGGACTCGTGGCCGCCACCGCGGCGACACTCGTCGCCGGCACCGCCCTCCTGGCGACCACCGCCCAGGCGGCCGCCGGCTGCCGCGTCACCTACACGACCGCCAGCCAGTGGGCCGGCGGCTTCACCGCCGACGTCGCCGTCACCAACCTCGGCGACCCGGTCAACGGCTGGAGCCTGCGCTGGACGTTCCCGTCCGGCCAGCAGGTCACCCAGGCGTGGAACGCCTCGGTCAGCTCATCCGGCGCCCAGGTCACCGCCACGAACGTCGGCTACAACGGCGCGATCGCCACCAACGGCAGCGTCTCGTTCGGCTTCAACGGCTCCTGGTCCGGCGCCAACACGGCGCCGACCTCGTTCACGCTCAACGGCGTCGCCTGCACCGGCGGTGTCGTCGGGACCACCGCGCCGCCCAGCCCCACCCCGCCGGTGACCACGCCGCCGCCCACGACCCCGCCACCCACCACGCCGCCGCCGGCCGGCAACGCCATGGCGGCGGTCGCCGCCATGCAGCCCGGCTGGAACCTCGGCAACTCGTTCGACGCGGTCGGCGCGGACGAGACCGCCTGGGGCAACCCGCGGGTGACCCAGGCGCTGCTGGACAACGTGCGGGCGCAGGGCTTCAACAGCATCCGGATCCCGGTGACCTGGAGCAACCACCACGGCGCCGCCCCGAACTACACCATCGACGCCGCCTGGCTCAGCCGGGTACGCGAGGTGGTCGACTGGGCCCTCGCGGACGGCTTCTACGTGGTGATCAACATCCACCACGACTCGTGGCAGTGGATCAACACGATGCCCACCGACCGCACCACCGTGCTGAACCGCTACAACGCGCTCTGGACGCAGATCGCCGCCGCCTTCCGCGGCTCCTCGTCGAAGCTGATCTTCGAGAGCGTCAACGAGCCGCAGTTCACCGGCAGCTCCGGCGACGCGCAGAACGCCACCCTGCTCAACGAGCTGAACACCTCGTTCCAGCGGATCGTCCGCCAGTCCGGCGGCAACAACGCCACCCGGCTGCTCGTGCTGCCCACCCTGCACACCTCGGCCGAGCAGGCCCGGGTCGACGAACTGGTCAGCACGTTCAACACGCTGAACGACCCGAACCTGATCGCCACCGTCCACTTCTACGGCTACTGGCCGTTCAGCGTGAACATCGCCGGCGGCACGACGTTCGACGCCACCGTGCAGCAGGACCTGACCGACCAGTTCGACCGGGTCTACACCGCGTTCGTCACCCGGAACATCCCGGTGATCATCGGCGAGTACGGCCTGCTCGGCTTCGACCGCCACACCGGCACCATCGAGCAGGGCGAGAAGCTGAAGTTCTTCGAGTTCCTCGGCCACTACGCGCGCAGCCGAAAGCTCACCACCCAGCTCTGGGACAACGGCCAGCACTTCGACCGCACCTCCTTCGTGTGGAAGGACCCGGAGCTGTTCGCGCAGATCAGGTCGAGCTGGACCACCCGCTCCGGCACCGCGTCCCGCGACCAGGTGTACGTGCCGCGCACCGGCACGATCACCGCCAAGAGCCTGACCCTCAACCTCAACGGCACCACGTTCCAAGGGCTGCGGCAGGGCACCACCGACCTGGCCAACGGCACCGACTACACGGTCTCCGGCAGCACCCTCACGCTCACCGCGTCGGCGCTCACCCGGCTGGTCGGCTCCCGCGCCTACGGGGTGAACGCCAACCTCCAGGCCCGCTTCTCCACCGGCGTGCCCTGGCGGATCAGCATCATCACGTACGACCCGCCGGTGCTCGGCAACGCCACCGGCCCCACCGGCGGGTTCGACCTACCGGCGCAGTTCCGGGGTGACCAACTGGCCACCATGGAGGCGAAGTACGCGGACGGCAGCAACGCCGGCCCGCAGAACTGGACCCCGTTCAAGGAGTTCGACGTGACGTTCACGCCGAACTACAGCAGCAACACGATCACCTTGAAGCCGGAGTTCTTCGCCGAGGTCAACGACGGCCAGCGGGTCACCCTGACGTTCCACTTCTGGAGCGGCACCAAGCTGACCTACTACGTCACCAGGTCCGGCGGCACCGTCACCGGCACGGTGAGCTGACACCGGCCCGGCTCCCCGGCGGCCTCCGCCGCCGGGGAGCGGTCAGGCGGGGCGCAGGTCGGTGACCATGACCGGGTACGGGCCGGCGGGCGCGTCGGGCTCGGCCTGGTCGGCCGGGACCACGTTGTCCATCCGCATCAGCAGACGACCCGGCTCGACCGCCTCGAACACGATCCGCCAGGCCCAACCGCCGCCGTACTCGCCGGTCAGCTCGACTGTGGCCGCCCCGCCCGCCGTCCCGGTCAGCGTCATCGCCGTCGGCTGCTGGTGCCACGAGTCGCCCCACCAGGCCGCCAGCGAACCCGGCGACTCGCCTGCGGCGATCACCACCAGGCCGTCCTGCGGGCCGTCGTCCGGATGCGCCCAGGAGTACGCCACCGTGGTCAGGTGACCGCCGGCGGCGGTCGCGACGGCCAGCGTGGCCGGTGACTCGACGAGCGGGTCGGCGGGCATCATCCGGAAGCCGTTGGTGCCGGCCCAGGAGCCGGTCACATCCGCGAGAACCATCGACCCAGCATAGGTGCGGGATCGTCGGCCCACCGTCCGCGCCCGGCCCGGTCACCGGTTGTCGATGTGGACGACCACCTCATCGGAGACGGTGTGCGCATCGTCGGCGTACCGCCATCCGGTGCGCTGTCCAGTTCAAGATGCCGCTGGTCTCACGCTAGGCGGCGCGCCACCTCGCCCGGTCCTCGCCGGCCTTGCGCGTGCAGCGCATCAACGTGCCCTTGGCCGTGCGGCCGAGCGCCCCCTCCGGGGTGCAGAAGGCACCCGGGTGGACGGCACCCTTCGTGGTGCCGCTCGACGGCTTCGTGGTCCGGGGGGCGCTTGTGGTCCGCTTCGGCACGGGCTTGGGAGTGGTGCGCTTCGGTCTGGGGGTCGGCTTCGCGGTGGCCGTCCGGGTCGTCGGTCGGGGGGACCCCGTGGTCGGGGACGCCGACGGTGGGGCGGTCGGCGCCTCGACGGACGGCGGGCCGGATGCGGGGACGGCAAGCGCCAGGCCGGGGTCCGGTGCGGCTGCGGATGAGGCGGAGGTGAGCGGCGCCGGCTTCTCGTCCGACGAGCCGCCGATGGCCGCGAGCCCGCCGCCGCAGCAGCAGAGCACGAGTACGCCGGCGGACACGACCGCGACCTTCGCGCCGCCGGAGAGCCGACGCCACCACGACTGCTTGGGGGCGGGATGAGCTGATACGGGGGGAGCCGGTGGTGATGGGTGCGTCACGCTCCTCAGTCTGCTTGCACGCTCAGCAATTGCCAGCGGTCAATCGGAGCGCTCCGTGCCGACAGACCGACGACCAATCATGACGAGGGTGGCGGGATTCGGACCGACCGACGTGGTCCAACGCTGCCTCGGCGGTCAGGGCCAGCGGTTCGGTCGGCACCACGACGGACGGTAGCCCGGCGGGCGTCCACCCGTTCGGCCACCAGGGGTAGGCGCTCCCGGTCGGAGACCGGATAGATCTTGGTACGTTTCGGCCCCTCCCGGGGCCATTTCGTACCAAGATCTCGGGGGAGTGGCGGGTTTCAGTCGGTCGGCAGCGCGGCGGTCAGGTCGGCGGCGTGCTGGCGGGTGTCGGCCAGTCGCTCGCGCGACTCCGCGCCCAGCGGCACCGCGCCGGCGCGCCGCAGCAGGTCCCGCGCCGCCTCCGGTTCGTCGAGCAGCAGCGCCAGCTCCGCCCGGTAGACCAGCGCCTCCACGTGGACGGCGGGGTCGTCGGTGGCGTCCGGTCGGGCCAGTGCGCCGTCGAGGATCTTCGCGGCCTGCCGTGGGTTGCCCCGGGAGTCGGCCTGCACCACCGCGTTCCCCAGCGCCCGGGCCAGCGCGCCCTGGTCCTCGCGGTCACCAGGCCCACCGGTGGCCCGGGCCACGAACCGGATCCAGTTTCCGCCGGGGTCGACGATGCTGAAACCGGTGTGCCCGTCCTGGTTGCGGCGGACCCGGGGCCGGCTCATCCGGGGCACCCCGGAGACGAGCACCTTCCCGTACGCGGCGCGCAGGCCCGCCGCGAAGGCGCGGTGGATGCCGACCAGGTCGTCCACCACGACCAGGCAACTGCCGTACGAGGTGGCCGGGTCGAACTCCGGCATGCCGAAGAAGTGCAGGTTCAGATCCTCCCGACGCAGGGCCAGGTAGGGGTTGGGGCGCGCCTGCCGGTGCGTCACCTGGAAGCCGAGCGCCTGGTAGAACGGCGCCACGTCGTCGAGGAGCCGGCAGGGCAGCAGCGGGATGGTGGTCTCGTTCGCCATCGTTCGAGCCTGCCGGCCGGCGAACGGCCCGCGCACATGGAAAGGACCGAACGGCTGGGCGGGACCGTCCGAACGGCGAGGGGGCCGGTCCCGGGCGGGACCGGCCCCCTCCGCGGGGTCGCGCGGGGTCAGGGCTTCCAGGACCCGGCGGTACGCAGGTTGTGCTCGTACTCGACGACGCCGCTCTTGTCCTTGACGTCGAAGATGAGCTGGCCGCTGCGCTTGGAGCCGACCGGCAGGTTGTTGCCCGACGTCATCAGCTTGCCGCAGCCGGAGAAGGCGCCGCCGATGCCGCTCTCCTCGGTGCCGTCCGATCCCTTCCAGGTGAAGAAGAACGGGTTGATCGAGCCGGTGCCCTTGGTGATCTCGGCGGTCACGTCGGCGATCAGGAACATGCCGTTCTTCGGGCCGGGCATGAACTCCCGGCAGGCGGCGTCCTTGGTACGGAAGTTGCCGACCGTGATCTCGATGGTGCCCTCGTCGTCGTTGATGATGAGCTTGTCGCCGGCCGGCATGTTGAACGTCTCGTTGTCGGTGGTGCCCGGCTGCGGCGTGGCGGACGGCGCGCCGGTGGTCGGGGCGTCGACCGGGTCGCTGTAGGTGACGCCCGGCGTGGGCAGGCTGTCGATCGCCTCCTGGGTCTTCTTCGCCCCGCTGTAGATGGCGAAGATGCCGCCGCCGCAGCAGAGCAGCAGCAGGACCGCCGCCACGATGCCGATCGTGATCCAGACGTTCTTGTTGGACTTCTTGGCCGGCGGCCCGAACGGCTGCCCCGGCGGGGGCGGGTACGGCCCGGCCGGGTACGCCTCACCCGGCGGGTACTGCCCCGGCGGCGGATAGGGCGCGCCCGAGGTGGGCGGGTACGGCGGCTGCGCCCCGCCGGGCGGCGGGTAGCCCCCACCCGCGGGCGGGTACGAGCCACCAGGCGGCGGGTAGCCACCGGCCTGCGGATATTCGCCACCCGGCGGCGGGTAGCCACCGGCCTGTGGGTACTCGCCACCCGGCGGCGGGTAGGAGCTGCCCGGCTGCGCCTGGGCGCCGCCCGGCGGCGGGTACGGCGAACCCGAGGTCGGCGGTGCCGGCGGGAAGGCGGCCGTGGGCGGTGCCGGCGGGAACGCCTCGGTCGGCGGTGCCGGCGGGAACGCCTCGGTGGGTGGTGCCGGCGGGAACGCCTCGGTGGGTGGCGCCGGGTAGGGCGTGCCCGAGGTGGGCGCCTGCGGCGCACCGGAGGCGGGGGCCCCGGAGGTCGGCTGCTGCGGCGCGCCCGAGGTGGGCTGCGCGTCCGCGGCGGGCGGCGCCCAGGGGCTGCCGGAGGCCGGCGGCATCGGCGCGGTGGGAAACGCCTCTGTCGGCGGTTCCTGCGGCTGCTGGTTCGGGTCCTGCGACCCGGACGGAGGCTGAGGGTTGCTCACCGTACTCCTTGGGCACCTTCGGGATTTTCAGTCGGAACGACGGTACAAGCCGGGGGCAACCCGGCCGTCAGGCCCTCACCGGTGTGCCAGGACGGCGGCGGTGCGCACCAGGCCGTCGTCCACCGCGAACCGTCCGGTCACCGACGGCGGCGGATCGGACACCGGAGCGGCGGCGAGCCGGGCCGGGGAGATCTCCGCGTGAAACGTGCCCGCGTCGGGGTCGAGCGTGACCCGGGCGTCCGGGAAGCCCAGCCAGGTGCCGACGAGCGGGTACCAGACCTTGTAGACGGCCTCCTTGGCGCTGAACAGCACGGTCGGCCAGGGTGGACCGGCCGGCAGCCGGGCCAGGTCCGCTTCCTCGTCGGGCCGGCACACCTTGCGGCGTACCCCCTCGGAGAGCGGGCGGTGCCGCTCGGCGTCGATGCCGACCGCGCGCAGGTCGGCGGCGCGGGCGACGGCGGCCGCGCAGTAGCCGTCGGTGTGGGTGATCGCCCCGACCACGCCGGCCGGCCAGACCGGGGCGCGGTCGGCGCCGGCGGGCACCGGCGTGACCGGCAGGCCGAGCGTGGCAAGGGCCCGGCGGGCACACGCCCGGCCGGCGGTGAAGTCGCGTCGGCGGCTGGGCACGGCACGCTCGCCCAGCGCGGCCTGCTCGGCCGGCAGGAGTTCGCCGGACCAGTCGGCCGGGCCCGCCACCGCCACGGCGACGGCGGGTGGCAACAGATCACGCACGAGCGTCGGTGGGTGACGGGAACACGCGGTGACCGTACCGTAACGCCGGAGCGCGCTGTGGCGCTGAAGGAACGTTGCGGGGGGAGGCAGCGTAGAGATCGATGGAAGGAGTGGCCGATGACCCCCGGTGTGGAGGCGTCGGAACCACGGTCCGGCGAGCACGTCCCCGTGACGCCCGACTGGACCTGCGGCTCGTGCGGCGACGACTGGCCCTGCGCCACGAAACGCCGGCACCTGCTGATCGAGTACCAGGTGGACCGGGCGTCGTTGAGCGTCTATCTCGGGTCCTGCCTGGCGGCCGCCACGCACGACCTGCGTACCGCGCCGGTCACCGCGTTGCAGGACCGGTTCATCGGCTGGGTGCCGCGCGGTCCGCGCCCGGTCTGAGCCTCGGCGCTTCCGGTGGCCGCCGCGTCGGGTTCACGGCGGCCACCGGTCGCGGCTTCAGCGGCGGCGGGGCCGCCGGGTGAGGGCGAAGCCGGCGACGCCGGCCACGGCGGCGAGCACGCCGCCCACGGTGGTCCAGACCCAGCGCGAACCGGCCTCGGGCAACCAGCCGGTCAGGTCGGTCTCCTCCTCGACGACCGGTTCGGGCGTCGGCTCGGCGGCCAGCACCGTCCCGGCCCGCGTGTTCGGCACCAGCGGCGCCGCCAGCTCACCGTCGTCGCCGGACGCGCCGCCGGAGTCGGCGGCGCCGACCACCAGGTCCACGTCGATCGGCGCGCCCAGGTCGGGCTCGGGCAGGTCGGTGACGGAGAGCCGGACGTAGTAGGCGCCCGGTAGCGGGTCGCCCGACCACGGCTCGGCCCACGGCCGCACCCGGCGCAGCGTGCAACCGAGCGTCACGCTGGTGGCGGCCGGCTCCGCGGTCGGTGTCTGCGCGCCGGCCGTGCAGGCCTGCCGGCGGCGCAGCCCGTCGAAGACGTCGACGGTCCAGGTGGATGCGCCGGAGCGCGGCTTTCCGAAGGTGACCGTGACGCCGATCTCGTGCACCTGCCCGGCGTCGGCGCGGAACGACCAGTAGAGGTGGTCGCCGGTCGAGGCGCCCACC
This sequence comes from Micromonospora sp. WMMC241, assembly GCF_027460165.1. NCBI lineage: Bacteria > Bacillati > Actinomycetota > Actinomycetes > Micromonosporales > Micromonosporaceae > Micromonospora > Micromonospora sp. WMMC241. The sequence continues at coordinate 5,788,853 of NZ_JAPZBF010000001.1, read as the reverse complement.
CGTACCGGCTGGCCGGCGTCGATGGTGGTGGCGGTGAGGAACGAGGTGCCGGCCTTGGCCACGGTGGTCGCGCCCGGTGACGGGCTCGGCGCGGCGAGGGCCGCGGTCGGGGCGAGGGCGAGGCCGGTGGCGGCCGTCGCCGCCACGAAGCGGATCAGGGTACGCATCCTCAGTTCTCCCTCCAGGTGGCGACCCACCAGCGGGTGAGCAGCCCGGCGACCAGCCCGGTGAGGAGGCCGGCCAGGGTGAGCAGGAGCAGCAGGGCCCAGCCGCGGCCGAGGTCCGGCCCGTCCGGCGCGGGGGAGGCGGCGACCACGTCCACGGTCAGCTCCACCGGCATGCCCGGCTCGGCCCGGGTGCCCGGGCGGGCCGCGAACGAGTTGCTGACCACCAGGCAGACGGTCCGGGCGGCCCGCGTACCGCTGGGGGTCGGTTCGGGGGTGACCGTTTCCTCCTCCTCGGCGGCCGACCAGCGCAGGCCGGCCGACACCACGTCGGTACGCCCGCTGCCGGCGTCGACGCCGCGGACCAGTTCCCGCCCGTCCGGCGCGGTGGCGCGCAGCAGCACCCCGTAATCGGGGTTGACCGGCCGGTCCAGCGCGACGCTCACCGACGCGCGCAGCTCCTGGCCCGGGCGCACCGGAACCCGGTACCAGCGGTGCTCGGAGAAGGTCTCCCGGTCGGTGTAGACGCCTGGTGCGAGCAGCGGGGCGCCGTCGCAGGCCGCCGTGCCGCCGACCACCGCCGGGGCGGCCGTGTACGTGTCGCGGGCCCGGTCGACAAGCTGCTTGATCCGGCCGGTCAGCTCCTCGGCGCTCTGCGCCGCGGTGTAGGTGCCGCCGGTGGCACCGGCGATGCAGAGCAACTGCCGGCGTACCTTCTCGTCCGGGGCGAGGCCGAGCGTGTCGACCACCAGCCGGGTGCCCTGGGCGGCGAGTTCGCGGGCCACCTCGCACGGGTCGGGCGGGGCGCAGGTGTCCTCACCGTCGGTGATCAGCACGATCCGGCGGGCGGTGCTGCCGGTGCCCAGGTCCTGCGCGGCGGACCGCAGCGCCAGCCCGACCGGGGTGAACCCGGTGGGGCGCAGGCCGGCGACGGCGGCCTTGGCCTGGGCCCGGTCGACCGGCCCGACCGGCACGATCTGCTGGGTGTCCCGGCAGCCCTGCTTCTTGTCCTTGCCCCGGTAGGTCGCGCCGAGCACGCGGATGCCGAGCTGTGTCTCGTCCGGGAGCCCGTCGACCACCTCGTTGAACGCCTGCTGCGCGACGGAGATCCGGCTGCGCCCGTCGATGTCGCGGGCCCGCATCGAGCCGCTGACGTCGAGAACCAGTTCGACCTTGGGTGGTTCGGCGGCGGGTTCGGTGGTCTCGTCGTCGGCCCCGGCAGGGCTCGGACCGATCAGCGCGGTCGCCGCCAGCAGTCCGAACAGGACGGCCGCCGATCGTCTCTTGTTGATCACCGGGCGAAGTGTAGTGAGATCCACTTTGGAAGATCATCCGGGTCGGGTCCGGTCGGGCCGGGCCGGTGGCGGTCCGGCGGCGATGCTGTCGAACTCGGTATGTTCCGGACGGATGACCCACCGTTAGATGCCCGATGTAAACCTTTCGGGGGGTGGCGCGTCGGTCGGAAATCTGACTCGGCTGCACCCGTTGTGCGGCTGGCGCGCTGTGGTTAAGCTCTGTCTTGCACGCCCCAATCGCCCGCTTCCCCCGTGGCAGGCGATCGGGGCGTGCTTTTTCGTGGCTCGGTTCGTCCATGCGTCCCAACGCGGTGATCGCAACCGAATTACGGCCCGGCGGGAACCTCCCACCGGGCCGTCGTGCGCTCGCCCCGCTCAGATCCAGCGGCCGTCCAGCCACATCCGAGCGGACCAGTCCGCGTACGGCAGGATCTTCCCCACGAAGATCGGATAGAAGTAGCCGAAGCAGAGCGCGACCAGCAGCACATAGGCGCCGGCGATGATGCCGCCGACCAGGCGACGGTCGTTGACCTGCTCGGCGGTCGGCGGCGCGGCCCCCGGGGCGACCGGCGCGGGCGTCACGATCGCACCGAGCACGTAGACCACCGCGAGCACCAGGAACGGCACCGCCGGCGCGGCGTAGAAGGAGAACATCGTCCGGCCGTCGAGGGCGAACCAGAACCAGGGCAGCAGGCCGGCGGCGGCACTCAGCAGGATCGCCCCGGCGCGCCAGTCCCGCCGGGCCAGGCCCAGCCAGGCCGTCGCGGCCAGCGCCGGCAGGAACGACCACCACAGCAGCGGCGTGCCCAGCAGCAGCACCTCGGAGGCGCAGCTCGACGCGCCGCAGCTGCCGTCGCCGGAATAGGAGAACGCGACCGGCCGGCCCAGCAGCAGCCACTGCCACGGCCAGGACTGGTATTTGTGCGGGTCGTCGAGCTGGGTGTGGAAGCCGTACGCGGCCTTGTGGTATTCCCACAGGTTGATCAGCGGGCCGATGAACGGCGTGTCGCTCAGCCCCGGAACGTTCGGGTAGCGGCTGGCCAGGCGGTAGTAGCCCTCGTCGCTGAGCAACCAGCCCGACCAGGTGGCCACGTAGGTGACCACCATGAGCACGCCGGCCGCGAGCAGCCAGGGCAACTCGTCGAGCACGGCGTCGCGCCACGGCCGGCGGACGCCGGACGAGCGGCGGACGCCGACCTCCCAGAGCAGCACCAGCAGCGCGAACGCCGGCACGAAGTAGACCCCGCTCCACTTCACCGAGCAGGCACACCCGAGCAGGACCCCGGCGGCCAGCCGCCACCACGGCCAGTTCCGCCAGCCCGACGGCGGCCGGCCGGCGCGCCCCGGCGTCGTCGGGTCGAGCCCGTCCGCCAACGCCCGGGCCCAGCGCCGCCGGCGGGCGTCCCGGTCGAGCACCAGCGCGCCGAACGCGGCCAGCACGAACAGCAGCAGGAAGATGTCGAGGATCGCCGTGCGGGACAGCACCAGGTGGAAGCCGTCCAGCGCGAGCAGCAGGCCGGCCGCGCAGCCGAGCGTGGTGGAGTGGAACATCCGCCGGCCGATGCGCACCAGCAGCAGCACCGACAGCGTGCCGCACACCGCCGCGCCGAAGCGCCAGCCGAACTCCGGCGCGGTGGTCATCAGGTGCCCGGGCACCGACACGTTGGTCTCGGCGTCCTGGTAGCCGAAGGCCCACTCGCCGATCCCGATCAACCACTTGCCCAGCGGCGGGTGGACCACGTAGGACGGGCCGTTGTCCTTGTAGTTCCACTCGACGCCGCGGTCGATCAGCCCGTAGGCGTCCTTGGCGTAGTAGGTCTCGTCGAAGATCTTGCCGGACGGGTGACTGAGCCCGACGAAGCGCAGGATCGCGGCGATCGCCACCACCACGGCGGTGGCCAGCCACGCCTGCCCCCGGCCGAGGTGGTCGTCGACGGTGGCGAGTCGCCGCCGGACCGCGGCCGGCAGCCCACCGCCCCCGCCCCCGTCGTCGCCCGGGGAGCCGGCGGCCCGGTCGGTGGTGGAGGGCTCCTGTGCTGTCGACGCACTCGTCACCCGGCGATCGTAGGCTGCGAGGGTGCCCGGTGGCGTCCGTCGTCCCCGAAATTGGTACGACCATCGATGAGGGAGCGCACGCCGTGGGGGAAATGTCCGAGGTAGGGCGGTTGGTGCTGCTCGGTGCGCCGCTGGGCAACCCGGCCGACGCGTCCGCCCGGTTCCGTGAGGTGCTCGCCGCCGCCGACGTGGTCGCCGCCGAGGACACCCGCCGGCTCACCCGGCTCGCCCGCGACCTCGACGTCACCGTCGCGGGCCGGATCGTCTCCTACTTCGAGGGCAACGAGGAGCGGCGTACGCCGGAACTGGCCGACGTGCTCACCGCCGGCTACACGGTCGCCCTGGTCACCGACGGCGGCATGCCGAGCGTCTCCGACCCCGGCTACCGCCTGGTCCGGGCCGCGCTGGAGGCCGGCGTCCCGGTCACCGCGGCACCCGGGCCGAGCGCGGTCACCACCGCCCTGGCGCTGAGCGGGCTGCCCTGCGACCGGTTCTGCTTCGAGGGCTTCCTGCCCCGTACCCCCGGCGCCCGCCGCTCCCGCCTGCGCGCGCTCGCCGGCGAGGAGCGCACGCTGGTGCTGTTCGAGGCGACGCACCGCATCGGCGGCGCCCTGGCCGACCTGGCCGAGGCGTTCGGCCCGGACCGGCCCGCCGCGCTCTGCCGGGAGCTGACCAAGACCTACGAGGAGGTGGTCCGCCGCCCGCTGGGCGAGCTGGCCGCGTGGGCCGCCGAGAACGAGGTGCGCGGCGAGATCACGCTGGTCGTGGCCGGCGCGTCACCGCAACCGGCCGCCCGGCCGGACGACGACACGCTGCGCGCCGCGGTCGACGAGCGCGAGGCGTCCGGGATGTCCCGGCGGGACGCGATCACCGAGGTCGCGACCGCGTACGGGCTGCGCCGCCGCGAGGTCTACGCGGTCGTCCACCGCTGAGTGGGTGTGTAAGGAAGGGCCCCCTCTTAACGCCTCCGGTAGAGAAGGGGCCCCCTCTCACCGCGAGGTGTTAAAAGGGGGCCCCGCCTTGCACCTCACCAGGCGGCGGCGAGGAAGCCGACCGTGATGAGCAGCGGACCGGCCAGCGCCAGGCCCACCGCCCAGCGCCGGTGCCGCTGGTCCGTCAGCCGGGTCGCGCCGGTCCACCGGGCGATCCCCGCCGCGCAGCCCGCCATCAGGGCGAGCCCGAGCAGCCAGCGCAGGTGCCGCCCGACGCCCCGGTCCGCGTAGGCGGTGGACCCGTCCGGGCCGGTCATCCGGGCCGGCAGCGTGCTGCCGGTGGCGGTCCGCCCCGCCGGCACGCCGCTGACCCGTACCCCCTGGGCCTGGAAGCGGTCATGGTCGGCCTGGAAGATCCCCCGGCAGCGCTGGGCGAGCCCACCCCCGGCGCACCCGGTGATCATCACGGTGCCGCCGGTGGAGTGCCCCACCGCGAGCCAGAACGGGCCCGCGCTCACCCAGGCGAAGAACGCGGCGAGCAGGCTCAGGGCCAGCAGCACGGCCAGCCCGGCGGGCGGGTCCGGCGGGCGGACCGGTCGGGTCGGGCGCCGGGCCGGGGCGTCGACGGCGCGGGGGCGTGGCTCGTCGCGCAGCGGCGTGCCGTCCCAGTGCACCTCCTCGATCGGCGCCCAGCCGTCCACCTCGTCGCCGGCCCGGGCGGACCGCCGGTGCCAGCGCGGCTGCCGCACCGGCACCCGGCGGGGGACCGCGTCGCGCGGCGCTCCGGTGGTCGGCTCCACCTCCACCGGCGGGTCGGCCGGGTCCAGCCGGGGCTGCGGGGCGACCGGAGCGCCGGGCACGGTCCGCGCGGCCCGGTCGGCCGCGGACGGCTCGGGTGCCGCTGGTCTGCTGGTCACGACGTTCATTGGACACCGGCACGCCGTGCTCGTCGGGCAGCTCAGGCCGCGTGTCGGCGACAAATCGGGCGTACGGCGGCGGCACCCGCCCTATTGGTTCGCGGGGCGCCCACGGCAATCACTAGTCTTGACGCTCATGAGTCACGTTCTCGCCGCGGTCGCCTGGCCCTACGCCAACGGCCCGCGCCACATCGGCCACGTATCCGGATTCGGCGTTCCCTCCGACGTCTTCGCCCGGTACATGCGGATGGCCGGTCACGACGTGCTCATGGTCTCCGGCACCGACGAGCACGGCACCCCGATCCAGGTGCAGGCCGACGCCGAGGGGGTCAGCCCGCGCGAGCTGGCCGACCGCTACAACCGGGTGATCGCCGAGGACCTGCGGGCGCTGGGCCTGTCGTACGACCTGTTCACCCGCACCACCACCCGCAACCACTACGCGGTGGTGCAGGAGCTGTTCACCGGGCTGCACCGCAACGGCTACATCGTCCCGAAGGTCACCACCGGCGCGATCTCCCCGTCCACCGGCCGCACCCTGCCCGACCGCTACATCGAGGGCACCTGCCCGATCTGCGGCTACGACAGCGCGCGCGGCGACCAGTGCGACAACTGCGGCAACCAACTCGACCCGATCGACCTGATCGACCCCAAGTCGAAGATCAACGGCGAGACGCCGGAGTTCGTGGAGACCGAGCACTTCTTCCTCGACCTGCCCGCCCTGGCCGACGCGCTGCGGCAGTGGCTGGACACCCGGGAGGGCTGGCGCCCCAACGTGCTCCGGTTCTCCCGCAACCTGCTCGACGACCTCCAGCCCCGGGCCATCACCCGCGACCTGGAGTGGGGCGTGCCGATCCCGCTGGAGGGCTGGCAGGACCGGTCCGACAAGCGGATCTACGTCTGGTTCGACGCGGTGATCGGCTACCTGTCCGCGTCCATCGAGTGGGCCCGCCGCACCGGTGACCCCGAGGCGTGGCGGAAGTGGTGGTCGGCGGACGGCGAGGGGAAGGACGCGCTCGGCTACTACTTCATGGGCAAGGACAACATCGTCTTCCACTCGGTGATCTGGCCGGCGCTGCTCGGCGGCTACTCCGGCGCGGGCACCCACGACGGCGAGCCCGGCGAACTGGGCCGGCTCAACCTGCCCACCGAGGTGGTCTCCAGCGAATACCTGACCATGGAGGGGCGGAAGTTCTCCTCCTCCCGCAAGGTGGTCATCTACGTCCGCGACTTCCTCGAACGCTACGACGCCGACGCGCTGCGCTACTTCATCGCCGTCGCCGGCCCGGAGAGCAACGACACCGACTTCACCTGGGCCGAGTTCCTCCGCCGCAACAACGACGAGCTGGTCGCCGGCTGGGGCAACCTGGTCAACCGGTCCGTCTCGATGGCGGCGAAGAACTTCGGCGCCATCCCGCCGGTCGACCCGGCCGGGCTGACCGAGGCCGACGAGGCGCTGCTCGCGGTGGCCCGCGCCGGCTTCGCCACGGTCGGCGACCTGATCGCCCGGCACCGGCAGAAGCAGGCCATCGGCGAGGCCATGAAGGTGGTCGCCGAGGCCAACAAGTACCTGTCCGAGCAGGCGCCGTGGAAGCTCAAGGGCGACGACGACAAGCCGCGGATGGGCACGATCCTGCACGTCGCCCTCCAGGTGGTCAGCGACGCCAACACGCTGCTCACCCCGTTCCTGCCGCACTCCGCGCAGCAGATCCACGAGCTGCTCGGCGGCACCGGCACGCACGCGCCGATGCCGGTGATCGAGGAGGTCGACGACCTCGACGGCGGCCCGTCCTACCCGGTGCTGACCGGTGACTACACGGTCGGCGCGCGCTGGGAGTCCGTACCCCTGGAGGCGGGCCGGCCGCTCGCGGCGCCCAAGCCGGTGTTCCGCAAGCTGGACCCGTCCATCGTCGACGAGGAACTGGCCCGCCTCGCCGGGTGACCACCGACGCGCGGACGGCCCCGGGGAACCCCCGGGGCCGTCCGTCGTTCCGGGTCAGGCCCGGGCCATGCTCGGCTTGCCGATGAACTCCATGATCGCGTTGTTGACCTCGGTCGGGTGCGTCCACGGCGTGCCGTGCGGCGCGCCCTTCAGCGTGACCAGCTTGGCGTCGGACAGCATGTTCACCAGCCGCTGACCCGTCACCGGGAACGGCAGCACGTTGTCCTTGTCGCCCTGGATGATCAACACCGGCACGTCGATGTTCGGCAGGTCCCCGCGGAAGTCGGTCTGCCAGGCGTCCACCGAGTCGTGGGTGCCCTTCGCCGACGCCTGCGCGCCGATCTGCCAGTGCGCGTGGTAGGCCTCGTCGCTGACCAGCTTCCCCCGGTTCTCGCTCGCGTTGAAGAACGCGTCGCAGAACTGGGTCAGATAGGCGAACCGGTCCTGGATGATCGCCTTCTGGAACCCCTCGAACATGCTCTTGTCGACGCCCTCCGGGTCGTCCGGGGCCTTCAGCAGGTACGGCGCCAACGGGGCCATCATGACCGCGCGCTCCACCCGGTCCGACCCGTACGCCCCCAGGTAGCGGGTGACCTCACCGGTGCCCATCGAGTGCCCGACCAGGATCGCGTTACGCAGGTCCAGCTCGGTCATCAGCACGTCGAGGTCGGCGGCGAACGTGTCGTAGTCGTAACCCGACGCCGGCTGCGCGGAACTGCCGAACCCGCGCCGGTCGTACGTGATCACCCGGTACCCGGCGGCGAGCAGCGGACCGCTCATCTTCTCCCAGGTGGCCCCGTTGAACGGGAAACCGTGGATCAGCACGATCGGCTGACCGGAGCCGTGATCCTCGTAGTACAGGTCGATGGGTGCGGAATTCTCCGTACCGACGGTGACGAAAGGCATGTCGGGATTCCCCCTACGCGTGGGTCTCGGACGCCCACGCCTTCCCGACCCGCCGCCGTCTATTCGTTCGGCCGCGGATAGGGCACGTCCACCACCCGGTCGTCGGTCAGCTCGACGCCCGGCGCCCAGACCTCGTAGACGCCGCGTTCGTGACACTGCGCCCCGGTCCGGGCCACCGCGTCCGGATCCGGGCGACGAAGCCGCAACCGCAGCCAGCCCGCCTCCTCCCGCAGCACCAGGCAGGGCACCCCGCGCCAGGCCGCCGTCCGCAGCCGGCGGGCCGCCGCCTCCACCGGATAGCGGGCCGCCCGGGTCATCGCCAGCACCCGGAACCCGCCCGGCTGGTCGGCCACCGCCTCGTACTCCACCCCGGCGTACGCGCCGACGAGCCGGGTGGAGCGCGGCGCGTCGCCGGTCGGCACGTACTCCTGGTCGGCCGCCAGCCCCGGCACCGCCGCCAGCAGGTGCCGCCACTGCGGGCCGGCCAGCCGCAACCAGCCGCGCTGCTCCGCCTGATAGGTGTAGAGCACCACCTCCACCCCGTCGGCCGGGTAGGCGAGCAGGGTGGCGTTCGCCGGCATCGGCAGGTCGGCGAAGTCCCGGGTGACGAACTCCGGGACGAGCTGCGCGTCGCTCGGCACGAAACCGGTGCCCAACACCGGCGGCCCGAGCCGGTCCCGGGGCGGCAGGACGGTCAGCCCGCGGTGCGCCGGGCCGACCGGCACGTCGTAGTCGGCCGGATCGGCGGCCCGCCAGCGCAACGCGTACGCCACGTCGCCGCCCTCCGGGTCGCCCCGCAGCACCGCCATCCCGGCCGGCGTGCGCAGGTGCGCCACGTCGTGCTCCCGGTAGCAGAAGCCGTGCGGCAGCCAACCCCGCACGTAACCGGCGAGCTGCCGGGCGGAGAGCACCTTCATCATCCGGGTGCCCGGCCGGATCACCGCCGACGCCCGCACCGCGGCCAACGTCGGATCGTCCGCCGCCGCCGGCCGCTGGCTGAGCTGGTGCACGTACGCCCAGCCGCGCGCCCGGTGCACCGGCATCAGCAGCGGCGCATCCGCCTCGTCGCTCGGCTCCGCCGCCCCGTGCACCGCCTCCACCTCGGTCGCGTGCACGAACCTCCGCCACGGGTGACCGCCGTCGGGTCGGGGGCACCACTCGAAGCCGGGCACCTCGTCGGCGCTGAACAGCTCGTAGGCCGCGCCCCGGGCGATCTCCTCGGCCGGGTGCACCCGGCCGTCGTACGTCACGCGCAACCCGGTCCGCTCGGAGGCGGCCCCGCCGGCCTGGTCAGTGACGGTCACCCCGGGACGCTAAGCCGGCCAGATGTGGGGCGTGTGAACGGACGATGGCGGTCCGGGAACGGGGTCGCCGGCCGGTGTGTGATGCTGGCCGCGATGACCGAGCAGACCGAGACCCGCAAGCAGCGCGCCGCCCGCCGGGCCGGCGAGTTCCCCCCTCCGCCGGAGCCGCTGCCGGCGCCCGTGGCGGACAGCCACACCCACCTCGACATCACCGTCGGCGAGTACGGCACGCCACCGGGCGGCACCGGCGACGGCGACCCGGTGGCCGCCGCGATCACCGTCGCCGCCGCTGTCGGCGTGGACCGGCTCGTCCAGGTCGGCGTGGACGTGGAGTCGTCCCGCTGGGGCGCCGACGTCGCCGACCGGCACCCGGCGGTGCTGGCCACCGTGGCGCTGCACCCCAACGAGGCGCCCCGGCTGGCGGACCTGGACGAGGCGCTGCGCGAGATCGAGGCGCTCGCCGGGCGGGACCGGGTCCGCGGCGTCGGCGAGACCGGCATGGACTTCTTCCGTACCGGCGCCGAGGGGCGGGCCGCGCAGGAGGAGAGCTTCCGGGCCCACGTCGCCGTCGCCAAGCGGTACGGCAAGGCGCTGGTCATCCACGACCGCGACGCCCACGCCGACGTGTTGCGGATCCTCGACGACGAGGGCGCGCCGGACACCGTGGTGATGCACTGCTTCTCCGGCGACGCCGACTTCGCCCGCGAGTGCGTCCGGCGCGGCTTCCTGCTGAGCTTCGCCGGCACGGTCACCTTCGGCAGCGCGGCCGCACTGCGCGAGGCCGCCGCCGTCACCCCGCCGGAGCAGATGCTGGTGGAGACCGACGCGCCCTACCTGACGCCGATGCCGTACCGGGGACGGCCGAACGCGTCGTACCTGATCCCGCTGACCGTCCGCTTCCTCGCCGAGACCACCGGCGCCGACCTGGAGTCGCTGTGCGCCGCCATCAGCACCAACAGCGAGCGCGCCTTCGGCCCGTGGTGAAAGGAGGGGCCCCTTCTTAACGCCAGGCGATAAGAAGGGGCCCCTCCTAACCCCAACAGCTGGGCGCTTACGCTACGGGGCGTGACCGGACTCCTCGGCCCGGCGGAGATCCGGGAACTCGCCGCGCGGCTCGGCGTCACGCCGACCAAGAAGCTCGGCCAGAACTTCGTGCACGACCCGAACACCGTGCGACGGATCGTCACCGCCGCCGGCCTCGCCCCGGACGACGTGGCGCTGGAGGTCGGCCCCGGCCTCGGCTCGCTCACCCTGGCCCTGCTGCCGGTCGCCGCGCACGTGCACGCCGTGGAACTCGACCCGGCGCTCGCCGCCGCGCTGCCGGAGACCGCCGGCCGGTTCGCCGGGCCGGACGCCGCCCGGCTCACCGTCCACCCCGCCGACGCGCTGCGGGTCACCGCCGCCGACCTGGCCGACCCGGCGCCCACCGCGCTGGTGGCGAACCTGCCCTACAACGTCGCCGTGCCGGTGGTGCTGCACCTGCTCGCCGAGCTGCCCACCCTGCGACACGGCCTGGTGATGGTGCAGAAGGAGGTCGCCGACCGGCTCGTCGCCGGTCCCGGCTCCAAGGTGTACGGCATCCCCTCGGTCAAACTCGCCTGGTACGCCCGCTCCCGGTCCGCCGGCAAGGTCCCACCGAACGTGTTCTGGCCGGTACCCAACGTCGACTCCGGGCTCGTCGCGTTCACCCGCCGCGAGCCGCCCCGCCCCGACGTACCCCGGCGGGCCGTGTTCGCGGTCGTCGACGCCGCGTTCGCCCAGCGTCGCAAGACGCTGCGCGCCGCCCTGGCCGGCTGGGCCGGCGGCGCGGACCAGGCCGCCGCCGCGCTCACCGCCGCCGGCGTGGACCCGGGCGCACGCGGCGAGTCACTCACCGTCGAGCAGTTCGCCGCCATCGCCGCGTCGGCCCCGGACGGCTCCGCCGCCGCCCAGTAGGCTGGCGCCGTTGCCCGACCCCGCCGAGGAGCTGACCGTGCAGAAGCCGTTCGACATCCGCCTGCGTCCACGGGAGTTCCCCCGGTGACCGAGGCCTGGCGACCGGAGGACGAGGACGGGCAGCGGCGCGGGGCCAGCGGCCCGGTGAAGGTGCGCGTGCCCGCCAAGGTCAACCTGCACCTCGGGGTGGGGCCGCTGCGCCGGGACGGCTACCACGAGCTGAACACCGTCTACCACGCGATCTCCATCTACGACGAGCTGACCGCACGCCGTGGCGACACCCTCACCCTCACCATGGAGGGCGAGGGCGCCGGCGAACTGGCCCTCGACGACACCAACCTGGTGCTGCGCGCCGCGCACGCCCTCGCCGGCTACGCCGGTGTCGCCCCGCACGCCCGGCTGCACCTGCGCAAGCACATCCCGCTCGCCGGCGGGCTGGCCGGCGGCAGCGCCGACGCGGCGGCCGCGCTGGTCGCCTGCGACGCGCTCTGGGGCACCGGCCTGTCCCGCGACGAACTGGCCGGCATCGCCGCCGACCTCGGCTCCGACGTGCCGTTCCTGATCCACGGCGGCACCGCGCTCGGCACCGGCCGGGGTGAGGCGGTCAGCCCGGTGCTGGCCCGCCCCACCTCCTGGCACTGGGTGGTGGCCATCGCCGACGGCGGCCTCTCCACCCCGGCCGCCTACCGCGAGCTGGACCGGCTGCGCGAGGCCGGGGCCGCCGGCACGCCGTTGGGCAGCACCGACGCGCTGCTCGGCGCGCTGCGCCAGCGGGACCCGAGGGTGCTCGCCGCCACGCTCGGCAACGACCTCCAGGACGCCGCGCTGACCATGCGCCCGGCGCTCGCCGGCACGCTCAAGGCCGGCGAGGCCGCCGGCGCGCTGGCCGGCCTCGTCTCCGGCTCCGGGCCCACCTGCGTGTTCCTCGCCGCCGACGCCGCCGACGCCGGGCGGATCGCCGACGAGCTGACCGCCGCCGGGGTGTGCCGGGAGGCCCGGGTCGCGCACGGCCCGGTGCACGGCGCCCGCATCGTCTGACGCCCCGTACCCTTGACTCAGGCGTCCCGGCCCCCGGGGCGCCTGAGTCATGAAAGGTGGGTCCGTGGCCAACATCGTCAACCTGGACCGGGTGTCCAAGGGGTACGGCGCCGCCGGGCCGCTGCTCACCGACGTGTCGCTCGGCCTCGACGACGCCGACCGGGTCGGCGTGGTCGGCCTCAACGGCGCCGGCAAGTCGACGCTGCTGCGGATGCTCACCCGCACCGAGGAACCCGACGACGGCCGGGTGACCCACCGTCGCGACCTGCGCGTGGCCTGGCTGCCGCAGCGCCTCGACCTGGCGCCGGACCTCACCGTGCGCGACGTGGTGCTCGGCACCGCCTGGCTCGACCAGAGCATGGGCGCCGAGCACGAGTGGGCCGGCGACGCCGGCGTCCGGGCCATCCTCGCCGGCCTCGGCATGCCCCATCTCGGCCTCGACACCCCGGTCGGCCCGATGTCCGGTGGGGAACGCCGCCGGGTCGCGCTCGCCGCGCTGCTGGTCCGCGACGCCGACCTGCTGGTCCTCGACGAGCCCACCAACCACCTCGACGTCGGCGGCGTCGACTGGCTGGCCCGGCACCTGGTCACCCGCAAGGGCGCGCTCGTCGTGGTCACCCACGACCGGTGGTTCCTCGACGCCGTCTGCACCACCACCTGGGAGGTGGCCGACCAGACCGTCCGGGCGTACGAGGGCGGCTTCGCCGCCTGGACGCTGGCCCGCATCGAGCGGCAACGCATCGCCGCCGCCACCGAGGCCCGCCGGCAGAACCTGCTCCGCAAGGAGATCGCCTGGCTGCGCCGGGGCCCGCCGGCGCGGACGTCCAAGCCCAAGTTCCGCATCGACGCGGCCAACGCGCTCATCGCCGACGTGCCGGAACCGCGCGACACCATGTCGCTGCAACGGCTGGCCACCGCCCGGCTCGGCAAGCAGGTGTACGACCTGGAACACGTCACCCTGCACGCCGGCCCGAAGGAGATCCTGCGCGACACCACCTGGCAGGTCGGGCCCGGCGACCGGATCGCCGTGCTGGGTCGCAACGGCGCCGGCAAGACCACCCTGCTGCGGTTGCTCGCGGGCGTGACCGGCGCCGACGGCGGGCGCTTCGCCGCCGGGCAGACCGTGCGGCCGGCGTTCCTCTCCCAAGAACTCGCCGAACTCCCCGGTCACCTGCGCGTCCTGGAGGCGGTCGAGGAGGTGGCCCGCCGGGTGCAGTTCGGCGACCGGGAGATCAGCGCGTCCCAGCTCGCCGAGATCTTCGGCTTCGACGACCGGCGGCTCTGGACCCCGGTGAGCGACCTCTCCGGCGGCGAGCGCCGCCGTCTGCAGATGCTGCGGCTGCTCGCCGGCGAACCCAACGTGCTCCTGCTCGACGAGCCCACCAACGACCTGGACACCGACACCCTCGCCGCGCTGGAGGACCTGCTCGACTCCTGGCCCGGCACCATCGTGGTGGCCAGCCACGACCGCTACCTGATCGAGCGGGTCACCGACGTCGCGTACGGGATGTTCGGCGACGGCCGGCTGGTGCACCTGCCCGGCGGCGTCGAGGAATACCTGGCGCGCGCGGCCGCGGCCGGTGGCCCGGCGCCCGCCGACCTCACCCCGGGCACGGCTGCGGCGGCCCGCGACGGCATGTCCGCCGCCGAGGTACGCACCGCGAAGAAGGAGCTCAACCGGCTGGAGCGGCAGATCGCCAAGCTCGAGCAGAAGGAGGCGGGCCTGCACGAGCAGCTCGCCGCCAACGCCACCGACTACGCCCGCGTCGCCGAGCTGGACGGCCAGCTCAAGGAGGTGCGGGCCGAGCGGGACCGCACCGAGGAGACGTGGCTGGCGCTGGCCGAGGAACTGCCCGGCGGCTGAGGAGTGGGGGTGTGCGGCGTCACTGACCGGCGTACGGGACAATCGGCGGTGGAACCCTCATCCGAACGGTCTTGGAGACGCAGAGATGGCCCACACCCCCGTCAACCACCCCGCGCGGCCGATCTTCCGGGCGATCGGCGGGCTGGTCGGTCTTTACTTCGTCGTCTTCGGTGGGCTCGGCTTCATCGCCGGCGCCGGCAGCGACTTCTTCGCCCAGGACGACACCAAGGCCCTCGGGCAGGGCACCAACATGGGCTTCTCGCTCCTGTCCGTGCTGATCGGCGTGGTGATCCTGGCCGGCACCGTGATCGGCCGCAACCTCGACGTGGTGATCAACCAGTGGATGGCCTACTCCCTGATGGTCGTCGGCCTGGCCGCGCTGGCGTTCCTCCAGACGGACGCCAACGTGCTCAACTTCTCGATCATGACGGTGGTCGTGGTCCTCACCCTGTCGCTGGTGCTCCTGGTGGTCGGCATGTACGGCAAGGTCGGCACCGACGACGAGCACGAGGCCTGGCAGAAGGCCCGCCTGGTGCTCTGATCCGTTCCGTCCCGACGGCCCGGCGCGACGCGCCGGGCCGTCGGCGTTTTCCGGGACGGAGGCGGGCGACTCAGGCGACAATTGCCCCGAATCAGTCAGGCGACTGGAGGGCACCATGGCGCACTTCCCGGTGAACCACCCCGCGCGACCGCTCTACCGGGTGCTGTCCGGGCTCATCGGCCTCTACATCCTGGTCTTCGGCGTCTACGGCGTGTTCCAGACCTGGGGTGACGGGCTGTTCGGCCGGGACGGCAACTGGGCCCTCGGGCTGCGCACCAACCTGGCCTTCTCACTGGTCTCGGTGGCCTTCGGCGCGGTCCTCATGCTCGGCGCGTCCCGCCGCGACAACCTCGGGCACTACATGAACCTCACCGCCGGCGCGGTCTTCCTGGTCACCGGCATCCTGATGATGTCGGTGCTGCAGACCTCGGCGAACTTCCTGAACTTCTCGATGTCCACCGTCATCGTGTCGATGCTGTTCGGGCTGATCCTGCTCGCCACCGGCCTCTACGACAAGGTCGGGCCGCCCGAGCACGCCGAGGAGGAGCGCCGGCGCCGCTACCACCCGGTCGCCGAGGGCCCTAACCGCTGATCGGGCCCGGCTTCGACTCCAGGTGGGACAGGCCGTTCCAGGCCAGGTTCACCAGGTGCGCCGCCACCGCCTCCTTGCGCGGCTTGCGGACCTCCAGCCACCAGCGCCCGGTCAATGCCACCATGCCCACCAGCGCCTGCGAGTAGAGCTCCGCAAGCTTCGGGTCGTACCCCCGGCTGTGGAACTCCGCGCCCAGGATGTGCTCCACCTGGTGCGCGACGTCGTTCATCACGCTGCTGAAGTTGCCCGTCGCCGACATCAACGGCGACTCCCGGACCAGCACCCGGAACCCGCTGGTCTCCTCCTCGATGTAGGTCAGCAACGTCAGCGCGGCCTGCTCCAACAGCTCCCGCGGGTGACCGGCGGTCAACGCCGTGGTGATCCGGTCCAGCAACGAGCGGACCTCCCGGTCCACCACCACCGCGTAGAGCCCCTCCTTGCCGCCGAAGTGCTCGTAGACCACCGGCTTGGACACCTTCGCCCGCGCCGCGATCTCCTCGATCGAGGTGGCGTCGAACCCGCGCTCGGCGAAGATCTGCCGAGCGATCGAGATCAACTGCTCGCGTCGCTGCGTCGCGGACATCCGGACCCGGGAGGGCTTGGCTGCCGGGACGGCCCGCCGGCGAGCGCGGTCGCTGCCGGGAACATCGGTCACCCGCCCCATCCTGCCAGGCGCGGCGGGCGGGGGCCGACTGGTCCGGATGTTGTCGTACACATGTTCTAAGTTGCGCTCATGGCTGACCCACTCGCCGCCGAGGCGCGGCGGCTGCGCGTCGAGGAGCAGCTCTCCGTCGCGGAGATCCGGGCTCGCCTCGGCATCGGTCGGGACAGGGTCTACGCCCTGCTGCGTGGCATCCCCCCGCCGGCTTGGACCCGCCGGCCGCGGGCTCGTGACGAGGCTCGCGCCGAAGCCCTACGGCTGCGCGCGGACGGTCGGTCGGTGAACCAGATCGCGGAGCAGTTCGGGGTCGCGAAGTCGACCGCCTACCAGTGGGTGCGACACCTGCCGCTGGACCCGGACCCGGCGACGGCCGAGCGTCGGCGCGCGCACTCGAAGGCGATGACGGACGCCCGGTGGGGCGCGTACCGGGAGTCACGGGACGCGGAGCAGGCCGTCGAGCGGGCGCGGGCGGCAGGGGTCGTGGGCGAGCTCAGTGAGCGGGACCTGTTGGTGCTGGGCGCGGCGATCTACTGGTGCGAAGGGGCCAAGTCCAAGCCGTGGCGGCGGCCGGTGACGATGCAGTTCGTCAACACCGACCCGGGTCTGCTGGCGCTGTTCCTGCGCCTCCTCGAAGTCTGCGGCGTGGATCGGGCGGTGCCGACCTACCGGGTGAGCATCCACGAGTCGGCCGACGCCGAGGCCGCCGTCCGCTGGTGGGCGCGGCGGCTGCGGCTGCCCCTGGAGCGGTTCGGCCGCACCGTGCTGAAGCGGCATAACCCGACAACGGTGCGGCGCAACACCGGCGACACCTATCACGGTTGCCTGGTGATCACTGTGCCGCGCAGCCGTGCGCTCTACTGGCGGATCGAAGGTATGATCTCCGAGCTGTTCCGGATCGCGGACGGAGAGGCCGAAGAGGGCGACCCGTAGGTCTTGACACGGCAATGGGGTGTGGGGTAACGGCAACCCGCAGGCCTTTGGAGCCTTGAGCTCCTGGTTCGAATCCAGGCACCCCAGCTCATTCGCTGAATCGCGCAGGCGAGCGGCGTTTGTGCGGCCGGATGTGAATTGGGGCGAGTCGCGTGGTTAGCATGACCGCGAGACTGTCGCCGTCCCGACGGGAGCACGTCGTGTCCCAGCCCCACCTCCGCACCGTTGTCGTGCTCGCCGCCGGTGAGGGCAAGCGGATGAAGTCGTCCCTGCCCAAGGTGCTGCACCCACTGCTCGGCCGTACCCTGCTCGGTCACGTCCTGGTCGCCGCCGAGCCGTTGGGCGCGGACCGCACCGTGGTCGTGGTCGGCCACGGCGCCGACCAGGTGCGGGCGCACCTGGCCGAGGTGGCCCCGGCGGCCACGTCGGTCCTCCAGGAGCGCCAGCTCGGCACCGGGCACGCGGTCCGCATCGCGCTCGACGCCGTGCCGGACGCCACCGGCACGGTCGTGGTGATCAACGGCGACGTGCCGCTGCTGCGACCGGAGACGGTCGCGGCTCTCGTCGAGGCGCACGAGGGTGCCGCCGCCGCGGCGACCGTGCTGGCCGCCGAGGTGCCGGACCCGACCGGCCTGGGCCGGATCGTGCGGGACGTGCAGGGGCAGCTGGAGCAGATCGTCGAGGAGCGTGACGCCACGCCGCAGCAGCGCGCGCTGCGGGAGATCAACGCCGGCATCTACGCGTTCGACGTGGCCCGGCTGCGGGAGGCGCTGAGCAAGCTCTCCACCGACAACGACCAGGGCGAGGAATACCTGACCGACGTCTTCGCCCTGCTCCGGGACGCGGGCGAGCCGGTTGCGGTGCACGTCGCGGCCGACCACGTGGAGACGCTGGGCTGCAACGACCGGGTGGAGCTGGCCGGGCTGCGCCGGCTGTTGCGCGACCGGGTCAACGAGCGCTGGATGCGCACCGGGGTGAGCCTCCTCGACCCGCACACCACCTGGATCGACGTGACGGTGACCGTGGAGCGGGACGCGGTGATCGACCAGAACACCCAGTTGCAGGGCGTCACGACTGTCGGCGCGGGCGCCCTGGTCGGCCCGGACACCACGCTCGTGGACACCGTGGTGGGCGAGGGCGCGAGCGTGGTGCGCAGCCACGCGGTGGGCGCCGAGGTGGGCCCGCAGGCCAGCGTCGGCCCGTACGCCTACCTGCGGCCGGAGTCGCGGCTGGGTCGCAAGGCGAAGGTCGGCACGTTCGTGGAGACCAAGAAGGCGTCGATCGGTGAGGGCTCGAAGGTGCCGCACCTGTCGTACGTGGGGGACGCGACGATCGGCGACCACAGCAACATCGGCGCGGCCTCGGTCTTCGTCAACTACGACGGGGTGCGCAAGCACCACACCACCATCGGCAGTCACGCGCGCACCGGGGCGGACAACATGTTCGTGGCGCCGGTGCGGGTGGGCGACGGCGCGTACACCGCGGCCGGTTCGGTGATCATCGCGGACGTGCCGGCGGGCGCGATGGCGGTGGCCCGGGGTCAGCAGCGCAACGTGGAGGGCTGGGTGCTGCGCAAGCGGGCCGGCACGGCGGCCGCGGAGGCGGCGCGGCGGGCCGGCGAGGGTGCGTCGGAGTCGGGCGGGTCCGCAAGCGAAGGTGACTGAATCCACGGGGGCGGCCGGGCCATGGGTGGACCGGTGAACCCGGGGGATACTGCAACCGAACAGTCCCCGGCCCCACCTCCGCCGGGCACCACCGACACACGGGAGCAGACGGGCCCATGGGCAGCATCGTCGCCGAGAACCGCAAGAGCCTGATGCTCTTCTCCGGGAGGGGTTTTCCGGAGCTGGCCAAGGAGATCGGTGAGGTGCTCGGCGTCGCGCCGACGCCCGCCGACGCCTACGACTTCGCCAACGGTGAGATCTTCGTACGGTTCAAGGACTCGGTGCGTGGTTCGGACGCCTTCGTGGTGCAGTCCGTGACGCACGGGGTGAACACCTGGGTCATGGAGACCCTGATCATGGTGGACGCGCTGAAGCGCGGTTCGGCCAAGCGGATCACCGTGGTGCTGCCGTTCTACCCCTACTCCCGGCAGGACAAGAAGCACCGGGGGCGGGAGCCGATCTCGGCGCGGCTGGTGGCCGACCTGCTGAAGACCGCGGGCGCCAACCGCATCCTCACCGTCGACCTGCACACCGCGCAGATCCAGGGCTTCTTCGACGGCCCGGTGGATCACCTGTTCGCGATGGACATCCTGGCCGAGTACGTCGAGCACAAGTACGCCGGCCGTCCGATGACGGTGGTGGCGCCGGACTCGGGCCGGGTGCGGGTGGCCGAGCGGTGGACGGACCGGCTGGGCGGTTGCCCGCTGGCGTTCATCCACAAGACCCGGGACCCGATGAAGCCGAACCAGGTGGTGGCGAACCGGGTGGTCGGTGAGGTCGAGGGCCGGGTGTGCCTGATCGTCGACGACATGATCGACACCGGTGGCACGATCAGCAAGGCGGCCGACATCCTGAAGGAGTCGGGCGCGGCGGAGATCGTCGTCGCGTCGACCCACGCGTTGCTGTCGGACCCGGCGACGGAGCGGTTGAAGAACAGCCCGATCAGCGAGGTCGTGGTGACGAACACGCTGCCGCTGCCGCCGGAGAAGCAGCTCGACAAGCTGACCGTGCTGTCGATCGCGCCGCTGCTGGCCCGGGCGATCCGCGAGGTCTTCGACGACGGTTCGGTGACCACCCTCTTCGGTGGCCTGAGCTGATCGTCCGGCCCGGCCGCCGGCGTCGTCCGGCGGCCGGGCCGTTGCCCTGCGGACCGGCCGGGGCGGTGATATGGGGACTGCCGGAGAGTCGGGAAATCGCTCGGGTAGACTGGTGCGGTTGCCACGGCGAGGGTGCCCGGCGGGCTGCTGAATAGCACCGCACGGAGGCGCCGTCATCGACGCGGTGCTCCGGGCGGTCGTTCATGACCTTGAGCCCCAGCGAGCCCCTCGCCCAGCACCGCCAGACGACAAGCCGCCGCAGCGAAGCATCAGGAGTTTCCCCGTGTCCGAGGTAAAGATCAGCGCCGAGCCCCGTACCGAGTTCGGCAAGGGTGGTGCCCGTCGTACCCGCCGGGCCGGCAAGGTGCCCGCCGTGCTGTACGGCCACGGCGAGAAGCCCAAGCACATCGCGCTGCCGGCGCGGGAGTTCGCCGCCGCGATCCGTAAGGGCGGCGCGAACCAGCTCTTCGCGATCGAGGTCAGCGACGGCACCCAGGTGCTGGCGCTGCCGAAGGCGATCCAGCGTGACCCGATCAAGGACAGCTTCGAGCACGTGGACCTGCTGCTGGTCCGCCGTGGCGAGAAGGTCACCGTCGAGGTCCCGGTCCAGCTGACCGGTGAGGCCGCGAAGGACACCCTGATCGTGCACGACCACGACACGCTGTCGGTGACCGCCGACGCGACCAAGGTGCCGGACCACCTGGAGGCGTCGATCGAGGGTGCCGAGCCGGGCACCACGATCACCGCCGGTGACGTCGAGCTGCCGTCCGGCGTCGAGCTGGCCACCGACGAGGAGACCGCTGTCGCCTCGGTGACCGCCGCGCCGACCGCCGAGCAGCTCGAGGCCACCCTCCCCGAGGTCGAGGAGGCCACCGAGGAGGCCGAGGCCGAGGCCGGCGAGGAGACCGCCGAGGCTCCGGAGGGCGCTCCGGCCGCCGAGGGCGAGGCTCCGGCCGAGGCGAAGACCGAGGCCTGATCGGTCCGCAGGCTGTGCGACAGGCGTCCCCGGGGTTCGGGGGCGCCTGTCGGCGTATCGGGGCGGGTCGTCGGGGTAGCGAGCGGGAAAGGGTGTCTCAGGTGACGGACGAGGCGGGGCCGTGGCTGGTGGTCGGCCTGGGCAACCCCGGTCGGGAGTACGCGAACAACCGGCACAACGTGGGGTTCATGGTGGCCGACCTGCTGGCGGCGCGGGTGGGCGCGAAGTTCGGCCGGCATCGGCGCGCGGTGGCCGAGGTCGCCGAGGGTCGGCTGGGGTTCGGCGGCCCGAAGCTGGTGCTGCTGAAGCCGTTGACCTACATGAACCTCTCCGGTGGCCCGGTGGCGGGGCTGGCCCAGTTCCACAAGATCCCGCCGGCTCGGGTGATCGCGGTGCACGACGAGCTGGACATCGACTACGGGCAGGTGCGGGTGAAGTTCGGCGGTGGCGAGGGCGGGCACAACGGCCTGCGGTCGATGTCGAAGTCGCTCGGTACGAAGGACTACGCGCGGGTGCGGTTCGGTGTGGGGCGCCCGCCGGGCCGGCAGGACCCGGCTGACTTCGTACTCTCGGATTTCTCCGCCGCGGAGCGCAAGGAGCTGGAGTTCCTGGTCGACCGCGCGGCGGACGTGGTGGAGTCGGTGGTCACCAAGGGTGTGGAGCCGACGCAGAACCTGTACCACGGGGCGTGACCGGCGGACCCGGCAGCGGCCGGTAGTCTGCGCCTTCGACGTGAGCGAAGGCGGGCGACGGGAGCGGTAACACGATGGGCAGTCCTCCGATGATCGACGGCGCGTTCGCCCGCTGGCTGGCGTCGCGGGCCGGGCAGGCGTTGACGGACCTGCGCGCGGAGATGGGCTTCGCCGACGCCGGGGCGTTGCGGTCGGCCGGGGACAAGGTCTCGCACGACCTGATCCGGACCGAGCTGGCGCGGTGGCGTCCGGCGGACGCGGTCCTGTCGGAGGAGGACGAGGGTTCGCGCCTGGCCTGGACCGCGGAGGTGAGCCGGGAGGCGATGCCCCGGCTGACCACGGACCGGGTGTGGATCGTCGATCCGCTGGACGGCACCCGGGAGTACGCCGAGGAGGGGCGCGGCGACTGGGCGGTGCACGTGGCGCTCTGGTCGCGGCACGCGCCCACGCCGCACGGTCTGGTGGCGGGCGCGGTGGGCCTGCCGGCGCAGCACCGGGTGCTGGGCACGGACTACCCGCCGGCCTATCCGCCGATGCGGGTGGAGGCGGCGACGGCGGGTGGCGCGCGGACCATCCGGTTGGCGGCGAGTCGCAGCCGTCCGCCGGTTTTCCTGACCGATCTGGCGGCGGACGTCGGCGCTCATCTGGTTCCGATGGGCTCGGCGGGTGCGAAGATCGCCGCCGTGGTCACCGGTGAGGTCGACGCGTACATCCACGCGGGCGGCCAGTACGAGTGGGATTCGGCCGCTCCGGTCGCTGTGGCGACGGCCACCGGACTGCACGCTTCCCGGATCGACGGTTCTGCGCTGAAATACAACGAGGCCGACCCGCGCCTACCGGATCTGTTGGTCTGCCGCAAGGATCTCGCGAGTCGGTTGCTTGCGGCGTTGCAGCGGCACTCCGGGTAACCTGAGCGTTCTTCTTCACGAGTCCGACCGGAAAGGTCTGGAATCCGATGTGCGGATCCGAGCGAATCGAGTTCGTGTCATGACGGCCCCCGCCGCGTACCAGGTGTCGCACCTCGACGCGCTCGAGGCGGAGAGCATCTTCGTGATGCGCGAGGTCGTCGCCGAGATGGAGCGGCCGGTGCTGCTCTTCTCCGGCGGCAAGGACTCGATCGTGATGCTCCGGTTGGCGCAGAAGGCGTTCGCGCCGGCCAACATCCCGTTCCCGGTGATGCATGTGGACACCGGGCACAACTTCCCCGAGGTGCTCGACTACCGCGACCAGCGGGTGGCCGAGCTGGGCCTGCAGCTCATCGTGGCGAGCGTCCCGGAGGCGCTGAACAAGGGCATGGTCCGCGAGGCGGCGGACGGCACGCGTAACCGGATCCAGACGCCGGTGCTGCTGGACGCGGTGGAGAAGCACCGTTTCGACGCGCTCTTCGGCGGTGCCCGGCGGGACGAGGAGAAGGCCCGGGCCAAGGAGCGGGTGTTCAGCTTCCGCGACGAGTTCGGCCAGTGGGATCCGAAGAACCAGCGCCCGGAGTTGTGGTCGCTCTACAACGGCCGGCACCACCCCGGCGAGTCGATCCGGGTGTTCCCGCTGTCCAACTGGACCGAGCTGGACGTCTGGCACTACATCGCACGGGAGCGGATCCCGCTGCCGTCGATCTACTACGCGCACGAGCGCGAGGTGATCGAGCGCGACGGCATGCTCTACGCGGTGAACGAGTTCTTCCGGGCCCGCGCCGGCGAGCAGCCGGTCAAGGCCCAGGTGCGGTACCGGACCGTGGGTGACGCCTCGTGCACCGCGGCGGTCCGCTCGGACGCCGACACGGTGGAGAAGGTGATCGAGGAGGTGGCCGCGACGCGGATCACCGAGCGCGGCGCGACCCGCGGTGACGACCGGGTCAGCGAGGCCGCCATGGAGGACCGCAAGCGGGAGGGCTACTTCTGATGAGTGTCGAGACCTTGGCGCCGGCCGACGGCGAGACCAGCGTACGGCCGATGGACCTGTTGCGGTTCGCCACCGCCGGCAGCGTCGACGACGGCAAGTCGACGCTGATCGGTCGGCTGCTCTACGACACGAAGTCGCTCTTCAGCGACCAGCTCGCCGCCGTCGAGGCGGTCAGCGCGGCACGCGGCGACGAATACACCAACCTGGCGTTGCTCACCGACGGCCTGCGCGCCGAGCGGGAGCAGGGCATCACCATCGACGTGGCGTACCGCTACTTCGCCACGCCGCGGCGCAAGTTCATCATCGCCGACACCCCGGGGCACATCCAGTACACCCGGAACATGGTCACCGGCGCCTCCACTGCCGATCTGGCGCTGATCCTGGTGGACGCGCGCAAGGGCCTGGTGGAGCAGTCCCGCCGGCACGCGTTCCTCTGCTCGCTGCTGCGGGTGCCGCACCTGGTCCTGTGCGTCAACAAGATGGACCTGGTCGACTGGTCGCAGGAGGTCTTCGAGCGGATCGCCGACGAGTTCACCGCGTTCGCGGCGAAGCTCGACGTGCCGGACCTGACCGTGGTGCCGGTCTCCGCGCTGCGCGGCGACAACATCGTCTCCCGCTCGGAGAACATGCCGTGGTACGAGGGCCCGTCGCTGCTGCACCACCTGGAGCGGGTGCACATCGCCTCGGACCGGAACCTGGTCGACGTCCGCTTCCCGGTGCAGTACGTGATCCGGCCGCAGTCCACGACCGTCACCGACTACCGGGGCTACGCGGGTCAGGTGGCCTCGGGCGTGCTCAAGCCGGGTGACGAGGTGATGGTGCTGCCGTCCGGCTTCACCAGCCGGATCGCCGCGGTGGAGACCGCCGACGGGCCGGTGGACGAGGCGTTCCCGCCGATGTCGGTGACGGTCCGGTTGACCGACGAGATCGACATCTCGCGGGGCGACTTGATCTGCCGCCCGAACAACGCGCCGATGGTCGCGCAGGACATCGAGGCGATGGTCTGCTGGATGGACGAGAGCCGGCCGCTCCAGGTGGGCGGCAAGTACGCGATCAAGCACACCACCCGGTCGGCGCGGGCGATAGTGCGCGAGCTGCACTACCGGCTGGACATCAACTCGTTGCACCGGGACGAGTCGGCCGGCGAGCTGAAGCTCAACGAAATCGGCCGGGTCCGGCTGCGGACCACCGTCCCGCTGCTCGCCGACGAGTACCGCCGCAACCGCACCACGGGCGGCTTCGTCATCATCGACGAGTCCACCAACCGCACGGTGGGTGCCGGCATGATCGTCGAGGCCAGCTGAGCTGACGCTGTTGTGTGAGAGGGGGCCCCTTCTTGACGCCAGGCGTTAAGAAGGGGCCCCTCCTTACAGCCGGGCAACGCCGGCGGCGGGGAGGACCGTGAGGGTGCCGGGGGCGGCGAAGCCGCGCTCGGCGTACGCGGCGGCCACCGCGGCCGCAACCGTCTCGGCGGCGGAGGCGTCGACCAGGGCGAGCACGCAGCCGCCGAAGCCGCCGCCGGTCATCCGGGCGCCGTACGCCCCGGCGGCCAGCGCCGCCTCGACCGCGGTGTCGACCTCCGGCACGGTGATCTCGAAGTCGTCGCGCATCGAGGCGTGCGAGGCGGTCAGCAGCGGACCGATGTCGCGGGCCCGGTCGGCGCGGAGCAACGCGACGGTGTCGAGCACCCGTTGGTTCTCGGTGACCACGTGCCGGACCCGGCGGCGGGTCTCGTCGTCGTCGAGGCGGGCCAGCGCCGCGTCGAGGTCGGCGGTGGGCACGTCGCGCAGGGCGGCCACGCCGAGCGTCGCGGCGGCCCGTTCGCAGCTCCGGCGCCGGGCGGCGTACTCGCCGTCGGCGTGCCGGTGCGGCGCGCGGGAGTCGACGACCAGCACGGCCAGCCCGGCGGCGTCCAGGTCGAACGGGATCTGTTCGACCTCCTCGCTGCGGCAGTCGAGGAAGAGCGCATGCCCCTCCCGGCACCGGACGACGGCGGACTGGTCCATGATCCCGGTCGGTGCGCCGACGTAGTCGTTCTCTGCGCGCTGGGCGAGCCGGGGCCACCGGTCGGTGGGCAGGTCGAGCCCGCCGAGGTCGACCAGCGCGGCCAGCACCGCCGACTCGATGGCGGCCGACGAGGAGAGTCCGGAGCCGACCGGGACGTCGGAGGCGATCGCGAGCCGCGCGCCGGGGACGTCGAGGCCGGCGGCGCGCAGCGCCCACACCACGCCGGCCACGTAGGCGGCCCAGCCGTCGACCCGGCCGGGTTCGTCGGCCTCCGCGGCCCCGAACTCGACTGGCTCGTCGTCCAGCTCCGACCAGACCGTCCAGCGGCCGTCCGGGCCGGGCGCCGCGGCGACGACGGTACGCAGGGGGAGCGCGAAGGGCAGCACGAAGCCGTCGTTGTAGTCGGTGTGCTCGCCGATCAGGTTGACCCGACCGGGAGCCGCCCAGCGGCCGGCCGGCTCGGCGTCGTACCGCTGCCGGAAGCCCTCGGTGGCGCGGTCCGCGACGTCGCCGCTCACCGCGCCGCCTTTCGTTCGCGACTGCGGGGCTCGCAACCCCGGCTCACTCCTCGCGCTCACGAGGTCGGCCCGGCGATGTGCTCGCGGTAGAACGCCCAGGCGTCGCCGACCATGTCGTGCAGGGTCGGCTTCGCCGGCACCCAGCCCAGCTCGTCGCGGGCCAGCGCGGACGACGCGACCAGCTCGGCGGGGTCGCCTTCGCGGCGCGGCGCCACCTCGACCGGCACCGGGTGACCGGTGACCTCGCGGACCACCTCGACCACCTGCCGGTTGGTGAAGCCGTTGCCGTTGCCCAGGTTGTAGATCCGGTGCCGGCCCGGCGTGGCCGCGTCGAGGGCGAGCAGGTGGGCGCGGGCCAGGTCCTCGACGTGGATGTAGTCGCGGACGCAGGTGCCGTCGGCGGTGGGGTAGTCGTCGCCGAAGAGCTGGAGTTTCTCGCGCCGGCCGGCGGCCACGTCGAGGGCGATCGGGATGAGGTGCGTCTCCGGGTCGTGCCGCTCGCCGATGGTCGCGCCGTCGTGCCGGTAGGCCCCTGCGACGTTGAAGTAGCGCAGCGAGACGGCGCCCAGCTCGTGCGCGATCGCCTCGGAGGTGAGCGCCATGTCGACGGCCAGTTTCGTGGCCCCGTAGGTGCTGGTGGGGGCCTTGACGGCGGTTTCCGGGATGGGCAGCTCGGTGGGGTTGCCGTAGACGGCGGCGGTGGAGGAGAAGACCATCCGCGGGACCCGGGCGGCGCGGACCGCGTCGATGAGGGCGAGCGAGCCGACGGTGTTGGTGTGCCAGTAGAGCTCCGGGCGGGTCATCGACTCGCCGGCGGCGATCAGGGCGGCGAAGTGCAGCACGCCGTCGAACCCGGCGTCGGGGGTGAGCACCCGGGCCGCCTCGTGCACCGGCAGGTCGACGTGGGTGGCGTCGGGGGCGAGCGCCTCGCGGTGGCCGGTGCGCAGGTCGTCCAGCACGGTCACCCGGTGGCCGTGGTCGAGCAGCATCCGGGTCACCACGCTGCCGATGTAGCCGGCGCCGCCGGTGACGAGCAGTTTCACGTCGGTCCTCCTGCCTGGCCGCGTCCGTGTCGGCCGTTCCGTGATCACCCTACGGCCGGCGGTGGTGGCACGGCGGTGGAGTGAGTCCCACTCCATTCCATCACGATCCACCAGGATTGAACAGATACGCACATCGGGTCGGCCGTCCGGCGGGCGCTGTCTACCATGCTTCTCATGCGGGAAGCGGGTGGTCCCGGGCCCCGGCGACGACCGTCGGGGCGACCCCGACGCGAATCCGGCCCGCTGGCCCGGACGGTGGCCCGCGTCGTGGTGCGGGCCGCCGACGGCGCCACCCGCCTGGTCACCGGCCTGCTCGGGGCGAGCCCCACCGCCGGGCGGGAACGGATCAGCGAGGCCGAGCTACGCGACCTGGTGGCGGCCAACACGCTTCTCGACGCGGACGAGCGCCGGATCATCGACGAGGTGCTGGTGGCCGGCGCGCGGCTGATCCGCGAGGTGATGGTGCCCCGCACCGAGGTGGTCTTCCTCGCCGCCGGCCTGCCGGTGACCGAGGCGCAGCGACTGGTGCGGGCCGACCCGCACACCCGCTACCCGGTGGTGGACGGCACCCACGACGACGTGGTCGGCCTGGTGCACCTGCGGGACGTGCTGCTCCGCCCGGAGCCGGCCGGCCCGGTCGCCGTCGGGGAGCTGACCCGCGAGGTGAAGCGGCTGCCGGGCAGCAAGCGGGTGCTCGCGGCGCTCACCGAGATGCGCCGGGAGGGCCACCACCTGGCCGTGGTGGTCGACGAGTACGGCGGCACCGCCGGCATCGTCACCTGCGAGGACCTGGTCGAGGAACTGGTCGGGGAGATCCACGACGAGGGCGACGGCCCACCCGGTCCGGCCCCCGCCGGCCTGCCCGCCGTGGTCGACGGCCGGCTCAACCTGGCCGACTTCGCCGAACGCACGGGCGTCCCGCTGCCCGCCGGCCCGTACGAGACGGTCGGCGGATACGTGATGGCCGCGCTGGGCCGCCTGCCGGTGGCCGGCGACGAGGTGCCGGTCTCGGTCGGGGCGGACGACGGGGCGGACGCCACCGATCCGGAGGGCTGGCTGCTGCGGGTGCTGGCGCTCGACGGCCGGCGGGTGTCCCGCCTGGCGGTCTCCACCCGGCGCCTGCCCGAGCCCCGGCGCGAGGTCAGCGGCCCGCCGCCACCCGTACCGGCCCGACCCGCCGGCCCGTCATGACGAATCCCCGGCCTTGCTGACAGAATCACCGCCATGTCCGACGTACCAGTCCGCCCGCGCGTCTTCTCCGGCATCCAGCCGACGGCCGACTCGTTCCACCTCGGCAACTACCTGGGCGCGCTGCGGCACTGGGTGGCCCTGCAGGACAGCCACGACGCGTTCTACTGCGTGGTGGACCTGCACGCGATCACCGCGGGCCACGACCCGGCGGTGCTGAAGCGGCGCAGCCGGGTGGCGGCCGCGCAGCTCTTCGCGCTGGGCATCGACCCGGAGCGCAGCACCCTCTTCGTCCAGTCGCAGGTGCCCGAGCACCCGCAGTTGGCCTGGGTGCTCGGCTGCATCACCGGCTTCGGCGAGGCCGGCCGGATGACCCAGTTCAAGGACAAGTCGCAGAAGCAGGGCAGCGAGCGGGCCAGTGTCGGCCTGTTCACCTACCCGATCCTGCAGGCCGCCGACATCCTGCTCTACCAGGCGCACGCGGTGCCGGTCGGCGAGGACCAGCGGCAGCACCTGGAGCTCTCCCGCGACCTGGCCCAGCGGTTCAACTCGCTGTTCGGCCCGACGTTCACGGTGCCGGTGCCGCACATCGTGAAGGACACTGCCAAGATCACCGACCTGCAGGACCCGACGGCCAAGATGTCGAAGTCGTCCTCCTCCCCGGCCGGCATCATCGACCTGCTGGAGGACCCGGCCCGCTCGGCCAAGAAGATCCGCTCCGCGGTCACCGACACCGGCCGCGAGATCGTCTTCGACGCGGAGGGGAAGCCGGGCATCTCCAACCTGCTCACCATCTACTCCGCGCTGTCCGGTCGCGGCATCGACGACCTGGTCGCCGCGTACGACGGCCGGGGCTACGGCGACCTCAAGAAGGACCTCGCCGAGGTGGTGCGGGAGTTCGTCACCCCGGTCCAGGAGCGCACCAACGGCTACCTGGACGACCCGGCCCAGTTGGACAAGCTGCTCGCGCAGGGCGCGGAGAAGGCCCGGGCGGTGGCGGCCGGCACGCTGCGCACCGCGTACGACCGGGTCGGCTTCTTCCCCCCGGTGCGGTCCGAGTAGCGGCCGGCGCGGAGATGGCGGACAACGTGACGGACGGCGGGGACACGATCCAGATCGGGATCGCGGTGGACATCCCCGAGCCGTGGGGCGGGATGCTCACCCGCCGGCGGGTCTCCGCCGGCGACCCGCAGGCCGTGCCGGCCCACGTCACCCTGCTCGGGCCCACCGAGATCCCGGTCCGCGCGCTGCCCGCCGTCGAGGAGCACCTGACCGGGGTGGCCGCCGCGCACCTGCCGTTCACCCTGCACCTGCGCGGCACCGGCACATTCCGCCCGGTCACCCAGGTGGTCTTCGTGACGGTCGCGGCCGGGATCAGCGAGTGCGAGCTGCTCGCCTCCGCCATCAACTCGGCCCCCGAGCTGCGTCGGGAGGCACGCTTCCCCTACCACCCGCATGTGACCGTGGCCCAGGACGTGCCGCCCGAGGTGCTCGACAAGGCCTACGAGGACCTCGCCGACTTCTCCGCGCTGTTCGAGGTGGAGGCGTTCACGCTCTTCTCGCACAGCGGGGCGGCCCGGTGGCAGCCCCGCCGCGACTTCCGGCTCGGCGGCCGGCGCTGAACACCCGACCCGCCGGGCCTCCTCCGCCGGGGGCGGTGATCGGCGAGGATGGCGGGGTGAACGTCTTCGGCCGGATCGAGGCGGCGCTCGGTCGCCGGATCGACGCGGCCCGCGGTCGATCGCCGGTCTTCGACCACCTGTGGCAGGCCGGGACGCTCTACGCCGACCTGCTCGCCGGTCGGCTCGCCGCCGCCATCGCCTACTACGGCTTCTTCGCCGTGTTCGCGCTCGCCCTGGTCGCGTACTGGATCTTCGGCGCGGTGCTGCGGGACAACGAGGACGTGAGCCGCGCGGCGGCCGACTTCCTCCGCGAGAACCTGCCGTTCCTCGACCCGGCCCAGATCGCCGAGAGCAGCAACACCGTCGGCGTGGTCGGCCTGGTCATCCTGGTCTTCACCGGGATCGGGTGGGTGGAGGCGATCCGCTCCTCCCAGCGGCTGATGTACGGCTTCAACCAGCAGCCCGGCAACCTGGTCATGCGCCGCCTGGTCGACCTCGGCGTGCTGGTCGCGGTCTTCGTGCTGCTCTTCGTCTCGGTCGCCGCCGTCGACGCCCTGGAGTCGCTGCTGCGGTTCCTGCTGCGCAGCACCGGTTCGGTCGGCCTGACCACGGTCAGCGCGGTGCTCAGCGTGCTGGTCAACGCCGTGCTCGCCGCCGCGCTGCTGCTGGCCGTGCCCCGGCTGCGGATGAGCCGGCGCCGGCTGCGCCCGGCGGTGCTGACCGTCGCGATCGGCATCACTCTGCTCAACACCGTGGGGCGCTACTACGTGGTGCGCACCGAGCGGAACCCGGCCTACACGGTGGTGGCGACCGCGGTGGGCCTGCTGCTCTACCTCTACCTGCTCAACCAGCTGGTGCTCTTCGGCGCCGCGCTCGCCGCCACCAGCCGGTACGGCCGGGTGGTGGACCTGGCCGAGGGCGGGGCGGGGGCACGGGAGGTGGACGTGGAGGCGGACGTGCTCGACGAGGAGACCGATCCGGGCACGCCCGGAGGCGGCGGATGAGCCCGCGCGTCCGGGTCGACGCCGAGTCGGCGGTGCCCCCGTACGAGCAGGTGCGCGCGCAGCTCGCGAGCGCCATCGGCGACGGTCGGCTGGCGGTGGGCACCCGGCTGCCCGCGGTCCGGCAGCTCGCCGCCGACCTGGGGCTGGCGGCGAACACGGTGGCCCGGGCCTACCGCGAGTTGGAGTCCGCCGGCCTGGTGGAGACCCGCGGCCGGCACGGCACCGTGGTGGCCCCGGGCCGCGACGACGCCACCGACCGGCTGCACCGCGCCGCCGAGGGGTACGCGGCCGAGGCGCGTCGCCTGGGTGTCCCGCCGGAGCGGGCGCTCGCGCTGGTCCGTGCGGCGCTGGACGCCGGTACGCGTGGTTGAGAGCGGTCGCCTGAGCGGGGAGAGTCGGGGGATTGCCGTCCCCGCGCGGGCGCGCAGCGACCATGATGGGCCGGTGGGCGCACTCGTGACACTGGACCTGCCGGACGACTCGCCGATGCTGGGCCTGCCGTGGATCATCACGTTCGGTCCGCTCGGCGCGGAGGACGAGTGGGAGCCGGTGGTCTGCGGCCCGTACGAGCGACCGCACGCGCTGGCGCTGGCCGAGGCGGTGGTGGCGGAGGAACAGCTGATGGCGGTCGTGGAGCCGCTGCTTCCGGCGCTCACCCCGGAGGAGATCCGCGGCGAGATCGCCGCCGCCCAGATCGCCGCCGCCGACGAGGTGGCCGAGATCGACCAGGCGGATCTCTACGGCGACTTCGAGGACGTCATCGACGACGAGCTGGAACTGGCCGCCGAGCGCCAGCCGGAGCCGCAGCCGGCGAGCCCGCCGGACCGCGACGAGGTCCGGGCCGGGTTCGCCCGGATCGCCGCGCTGCTCACCGCGAAGGGCGCCTGACCGCCGGGGCGGGCGTCGATGGACACCGGCCCCCGGGAGCGGACTCCCGGGGGCCGGTACCACCTCACCCCCCACCACAAGGGGTCGGCAGCCCAGCCGCCCGTCGGCGCGGGGCACAACGGACGGCCAGGTCGTTGGCGGGTTACCCGGCTCAGCGCCGTTCGAACCACGCAGCTGAGTCCACCGGCAGGACGTGTCCGTCGCCCCGCTCGGTGAGGTCGGCGCTGGCGACGAGCGGCCGGCCGTGGCCGGTGACCGTCACGTCGGCGCCGCTGAGGTTGACCACACAGGTCAGCTCGGTGTCACCGGCGGCGCGACGGAACGCCAGCACGCCGGGCTCGGTCTCCAGCCAGGTGATGCCGGCGAGGCCGGCCAGCGCGGGGTGCTCGCCCCGGATCCGCAGCGCGGCCCGGTAGAGCTCCAGCGTCGAGCCGGGCGTTCCGGTCTGGGCGGCCACCGAGAGGGCCCGCCAGGTCGCCGGCGCGGGCAGCCAGCTCAGCTCGCTGCCGTCCGGCCCGAAGCCGTACGGGGCCAGCTCGCCGCTCCACGGGATCGGCACCCGGCAGCCGTCGCGGCTCTCGCCGGTGCGCCGGAACGCCGGGTCCTGGCGCAGCTCGTCGGGGAGGTCCAGCACCTCCGGCAGGCCCAGTTCCTCGCCCTGGTAGACGTACGCGCAGCCGGGCAGCGCGAACATCAGCAGCGCGGCGGCCCGGGCGCGGCGCAGGCCGACCTCGCCGTCGCCGTAGCGGGTGACGTGGCGCTGCCGGTCGTGGTTGGAGAGCACCCAGGTGGTGGGCGCGCCGACGATCGTCGACTCGGCAAGCGCCGTGTCGATCACCTTGCGGAACGAGTCGGCCGACCAGGTGGCGTCGAGGAAGTCGAAGCTGAACGCCTGGTGCAGCTCGTCCGGGCCGATGTAGCGGGCCAGCCGCTGCGGCGTCTCGGCCCAGGCCTCGGCGACCGCCATCCGTCCGCCGGGGTAGCTGTCCAGGATCGGCCGCCAGGCGCGGTAGATGTCGTGCACCTCGTCCTGGTCGAAGTAGGGCAGCCGGCCCTTGCCGAGCAGCTCAGACTGGCGCTGCCCGGTGGTCATCGAGTTGAAACCGACGTCGGGCAGGCCCTCGGCCTTGATCATCCCGTGCGCCACGTCGATCCGGAAGCCGTCCACGCCGCGGTCCAGCCAGAACCGTAGGACGTCCTCGAACTCGGCGCGCACCTCGGGGTGGCGCCAGTTCAGGTCGGGCTGGGCCGGGTCGAACAGGTGCAGGTACCACTGGCCGTCGACGACCCGGGTCCAGGCGGGGCCGCCGAAGATGCTCTCCCAGTCGTTGGGGGGCAGCTCGCCCTGCTCGCCCTTGCCGTCGGCGAACAGGTAGCGCTCGCGCTCCGGCGAGCCCGGGCCGGCGGCGAGCGCGGCGGCGAACCACGGGTGCGCGCTGGAGGTGTGGTTGGGCACCAGGTCGACGATGATCCGCAGGCCCAGGGCGTGGGCGTCGGTGATCATCTCGTCGAAGTCGGTCAGGTTGCCGAAGAGCGGGTCGACGTCGCGGTAGTCGGCCACGTCGTAGCCGGCGTCGACCTGCGGCGAGGTGTAGAAGGGAGTCAACCAGAGCGCGTCGACGCCCAGGTCGCGCAGGTAGGGCAGGCGCCCCCGGATGCCCTGGAGGTCGCCGACGCCGTCGGAGTTCGCGTCGGCGAAGCTGCGGACGTAGACCTGGTAGACGACCGCGGAGCGCCACCAGTCGTCGTCGGTGGTCAGCGGCGCGGGGGTGGGGGCGGAGGTCATCGGCGTCGATTCCCGTTCTGTGGCGGCACAGGGTGTCTGAGCAGAATGCCGCGCCGCCTCTGCAAGAGTCAAGCATTCCTTGCGCAAGAAATGACCGCGATCACGCGTTGGCCAGGTCGATCACGCACGGGTAGCCGTCCCGGATCGCGGGACGGCGGGGCGAGGGGTTGGCGTCAGGCGGGGACGGCGAGGGAGGTGGGGGTGGGGCGCTGGCGCTTCACGGCGGGGGTGGGGCGGGAGACCGCGGTGGAGCCGCGCACCACCAGCTCGGGGCGGAACAGATACTCCGAGTGCGGCGCGGCGTGTCCGTTGATCTCGTCGACCAGGGCCCGCACCGCGGCGACCGCCATCGCGGTCACCGGCTGACGCATGGTCGTCAACGGCGGATCGGTGAAGGCCATCAGCGGCGAGTCGTCGTAGCCGACCACGGACAGCTCGCCGGGTACGGACCGACCGCGCTGCCGGGCGGCCCGGATCGCGCCGAGCGCCATCAGGTCCGAGCCGCAGACGATGCCGGTGACGTCCCGCTCGATGAGCCGGCCGGCGGCCGCCTCGCCGCCCTCCACGCCGAACAGGGACAGCTCGGCCAGCTCGTCCAGCTCGCTCTCGGCCACGCCGGCGAGCCGGGACATGGCGGCCCGGAAGCCGGCCACCCGGCGCTGCACCGGCACGAACCGGTCCGGGCCGGTGATCAGCCCGATCCGGCGGTGGCCGAGCGCCACCAGGTGGGCGACGGCCAGCTCGGTGGCCTCCCGGTCGTCGCAGGAGACGAACGGCGCGGCGATGTTGGGGGCGAACCCGTTGATCATGACGATCGGCAGCGGCCGGGCGATCAGCGCCCGGTACCGGTCGTGGTTGGCCGCGGTGTCGGCGTGCAGGCCCGAGACGAAGACGATGCCGGAGACCTG
The DNA here is from genome assembly GCF_027460165.1 of Micromonospora sp. WMMC241. Lineage (NCBI taxonomy): Bacteria > Bacillati > Actinomycetota > Actinomycetes > Micromonosporales > Micromonosporaceae > Micromonospora > Micromonospora sp. WMMC241. The sequence continues at coordinate 5,754,488 of NZ_JAPZBF010000001.1, read as the reverse complement.
GCGGTCCAGCAGCATCTCCACGTACTCGTCCTCGGTGACCCCGCCCGGGGTCTGCGTGCACAGCACCGGGGTGAACCCGCTCTGCGCCAGGGTCGACTCGATGACCTGGGCGAACGCCGGGAAGATCGGGTTCTCCAGCTCGGGCACGACCAGGCCGACCAGCCCGGCGCTGCGCTTGCGCAGCCGGGCCGGACGCTCGTAGCCGAGCACGTCGAGGGCGGTGAGGACGGCCTGCCGGGTCTCCGGGGCCACTCCGGGGCGGTCGTTGAGCACCCGCGACACCGTGGCCTCGCTGACTTCGGCCTGTTGGGCGATGTCGGACAGTCGAGCGCGCATGGCGGCACTTTAGCTCAACGGCAAAGTCTTGCGTACACTTCTGCAAGCCCTTCCATTCTCTGCAACCTCTTGCTAACGTCCCCGCAACATGCGAGACCAGCGGCGCAGTACCCCCGCGCCGGTTAGCAAGAAATTTCAGAGGTTCCCACTGGCGGTCGCCCTTCCCCCGGCGGACCGCCATGACGACAGGAGTACCGATGCGCATCCGTACCGCGGGTGTGGTCGCCGTCCTCGGCCTGGCGCTCGCCGCGTCCGGCTGTGGTGACAGCGGCAGCGACAAGCCGGCCGCCGAGCAGTCCGCCAGCAAGGCGACCGGTGGCAAGCTGGTCATCTGGGCCGACGACAAGCGCACCGCCGCCCTCAAGCCCTTCGCCGACGAGTTCGGCAAGGAGAACGGCGTGACCGTCGAGGTCCAGGCCGTCTCCAAGGACCTGCAGACCAACTTCGTCACCGCCTCCCAGCAGGGCAGCGGCCCGGACGTCGTGGTCGGCGCGCACGACTGGATCGGCAACCTGGTCCAGAACGGCGCCATCGACCCGGTCCAGCTGCCGGCCGAGCAGAAGACCGGCTTCAACGAGACCGCGATCAAGGCCGTCACGTTCAACGGTCAGCTCTACGGTGTGCCCTACGCCACCGAGAACGTCGCGCTGATCCGCAACACCGAGCTGGCCCCCGAGGCGCCGAAGACGATCGAGGACCTGGTCACCGCCGGCAAGAAGCTCAAGGCGCAGAAGAAGGCCACCGAGATCCTCTGCCTCCAGTCCGGGCAGAACGGCGACGCGTACCACATCTACCCGCTGTACACCTCGGCCGGCGGCTACCTGTTCGGCACCGCCGCCAACGGCGACTACGACCCGAAGGACCTGGGCGTGGGCAAGCCGGAGTCGATCGCCGCGTTCCAGAAGATCGGCAAGCTCGGTGAGAAGGGCGACGGCGCGCTCAAGCGTTCCATCACCCCGGAGAACGCCATCTCCACCTTCACCGGCAAGAAGTGCGCCTTCCTGGTCTCCGGCCCGTGGGCCGTCGCCGACGCCAAGAAGGCCAACATCAAGTACGACATCTCCCCGGTCCCCGGCTTCGCCGGCGCCAAGGAGGCCCAGCCGTTCGTGGGCGTCCAGGCGTTCTACGTCGCCGCCAAGGGCAAGAACAAGGCCCTGGCCCAGGAGTTCGTCACCAACTACGTGACCAAGCCCGAGCTGGCCGTCGCGCTCTACAAGGCCGAGCCGCGCCCGCCGGCGCTGACCGCCGCCTTCGACCAGGTCAAGGGCGAGGACGCGGACCTGGCCAAGTTCTCCGAGGCCGGCAAGAACGGCCAGGTGCTCCCGGCGATCCCGGCCATGGCCGCGATCTGGGACCCGTTCGGCAAGGCCGAGGCCGCCGTCATCGGCGGCGCCGACCCGGCCAAGACGATCACGGCCGCTGGCAAGACCATCCAGGGTCAGATCAAGTAATGAGCGAGCCGCTGTCCGGCCCGGGGTCCGCCACGCGGACCCCGGGCCGGGAGCCCGCTCGGCCCGGGCTCCCGCGCTCCTCCCGCACCGCGCGGAACCACGCGCCGATCACCGCGACCGGTCTCCTCGTCAAGGTGGTCCTGCTCGGCCTGGTGGCCGGAATCGCGCTCTGGGCGGCGTTCCCGCTCATCGAGGCCGGATACTGGCTCGGACTGGGCGTCCTGGCGGTCACCACCGCCGGCCTGTTCTACCTCTACCTGAGCCGTCGGCACATCCCGGCCAAGTACCTGGTCCCCGGCACGCTCTTCCTGATCGCCTTCCAGATCTTCCCGGTGCTCTACACCGCGAGCACCGCGTTCACGAACTTCGGCGACGGACACCGCGGCAGCAAGGACGACGCGGTCGTCGCCATCCAGACCTCCTCGGTGAAGCAGGTTCCCGGCTCGACCGAGTACGCGCTCACCATCGCCACCACCGGTGACCCGGCGACCGGGCCCCTGACCTTCCTGCTCAGCGACCCGAAGACCAAGGAGGTCTTCGCCGGTGACGCGGGCGGGCTGCGCCAGCTCGACGCCTCCGACGTCACCGTCAGCAGCCTCAGCGGCAAGATCACCGCCGCCGACGGCTACACCGTGCTGAACATCGGGCAGGCCAGCGGCCGCAGTGACGCGATCACCGCGCTGATCGTGCCGACCGACGACGGCGCCATCCGCTCCAACGGCCTCACCCGGGCCTACGAGGGCAAGGCGGCCCGGGCGTACGACGCCGGCTGCGACTGCGTCAAGGACAGCGAGACCGGCAAGACCTGGACCGCCGACGAGAAGATCGGCTCCTTCGTCGCCGCCGACGGCGAGCGGCTCACCCAGGGCTGGAAGGTCAACGTCGGGCTGAAGAACTTCGGCGCGGTACTCACCGACCCGAACATCTCCAAGCCGTTCTTCGGCACGCTGGCCTGGAACTTCGCGTTCGCGATCGGCTCGACCGGGTTCACGTTCCTGCTCGGCATGGCCATCGCGCTCGCGCTGCACTCGCCCCGGATGCGGGGCACCAACTTCTACCGGGTGCTGCTGATCCTGCCGTACGCCATGCCCTCGTTCGCGATGCTGCTGGTCTGGCGGGACATGTTCAACACCGACTTCGGCCTGCTCAACAACCTGTTCGGGCTGGACGTCGACTGGTTCGGCGGCGCCTGGTCGGCCCGGATCGCGGTGCTGCTGGTGCAGCTCTGGCTCGGCTACCCGTACATGTTCCTGGTGGCCACCGGCGCGCTCCAGGCCATCCCGCGGGAGTTGACCGAGGCCACCTCGGTCGACGGGGCGTCGCCCTGGCAGTCGTTCAAGGCGGTCACCCTGCCACTGCTGCTGGTGGCGCTCTCGCCGCTGCTGATCGCGTCGTTCGCGTACAACTTCAACAACGTCAACGCGATCCTGTTCACCACCGAGGGCGGGCCGTTCGCGCCGGACAACCCGCGCAACGGCGCCACCGACCTGCTGATCACCTACACGTACCGGCTGGCGTTCGGCGCCCAGGGCGCCGAGTTCGGCCTGGCCGCCACCGTCTCGATCTTCATCTTCGCGATCGTGGCGACGGTGTCGGCGATCAGCTTCCGGCGCACCCGCAAGCAGGAGGAGGTGTACTCGTGACCAGCATCGCGCAGAAGCCGGCGGTCCGCGGATCGCGCAACCGGTGGTTCACCCAGGTCGGCTGGCGGCACCTGGTCGGGGTGCTGGCCGTGGTGTTCAGCCTCTTCCCGATCCTGTTCGTGATCTCGGCGGCGCTCAACCCGCTCGGCACGCTCTCCTCGACCCAGTTGCTGCCGACCGGGGCGTCGTTGGAGAACTTCACCAACCTGTTCGACCGCACCGCGTTCGGCCACTGGTTCCTCAACTCGCTGCTGCTCGCGGGCGTGGCCAGCTTCGCGTCGATCTTCCTGTCGGCGCTGGCCGCGTACGCGTTCTCGCGGATGCGGTTCGCCGGGCGTCGGGTCGGCCTGCTGGCGTTGCTGCTGATCCAGATGTTCCCGCAGTTCCTGGCGATCGTGGCGATCTTCCTGATCTTCACCACGCTCACCGACCTCTACCCGGTGATCGGCTTCAACACCCCGTGGGGCCTGTTCCTGCTCTACATGGGTGGCGCGCTGGGGGCCAACACCTGGCTGATGAAGGGCTTCTTCGACACGCTGCCGAAGGAGCTGGACGAGTCGGCGACCATGGACGGCGCCTCGCACGTGCAGGTCTTCTTCCGGATCATGCTGCCGCTGGTGGCACCGATCCTGGCGGTGACCGGCCTGCTCGCGTTCATCGGGTCGATCAACGAGTTCATCATCGCCAACGTGTTCCTCACCAACACCGAGTCGAAGACCCTCGCGGTCGGCATGTACGGCCTGGTGGCGGGCGAGCGCAACAACAACTTCGGGATGTTCGCGGCGGGCACGCTGCTCACCGCGATCCCCACGGTGCTGGTGTTCCAACTTCTCCAGCGCTACATCGTCTCCGGCCTCACCTCCGGAGCCGTCAAGGGCTGAGCCTCCTCGGCTCACGCTGCGGCAAGGGCGTCGTGTCGGCGTACACCACAGCGGTTTGGAGGGCGGACCGTCGCGGTCGGGTGACCGATCGCGGCGGTCGCCCCACTCACTGTCGGTACGACGCGGAAGGCACCACCATGTCCCTACAGCCGCACCACGACGGATCCGCCACCTACGTGCCGGAGCAGGAGCCCGCGCTCGGGCAGACCGTGCCGGTCTTCGTCCGGGTACCAGCCGGCTCCGGCGTCGACCGGGTGCACGTGCGCACCACCGGCGACGGCGAGCCGCACTTCGCCGAGGCGGTCGTCGACCGCACCGCCGGCGGTGACGTGTGGTGGCGGGCCGACGTCGAGGTCCGCAACCCGGTCAGCAACTACCGCTTCCTGCTCGACGGCGACCACGGTGCCCGATGGCTGAACGCGGCCGGCACGGCCGCCCACGACGTGCCGGACCACGGCGACTTCAAGCTGGTCAGCCACGCGCCGCCACCGGCCTGGGCCCGGGACGCGCTGATCTACCAGATCTTCCCGGACCGGTTCGCCCGATCGGGCGCCGCCGACGGCCGCGCCGCCCCGGACTGGGCCATCCCGTGTGACTGGGACACCCCGGTGATCGGCCGGGGCCCGGAGACGCCCCGCCAGTTCTACGGCGGCGACCTGGACGGGATCGCCGAGCGTCTGGACCACCTGGAGCGGCTCGGCGTCAACACGGTCTACCTCACGCCGATCTTCCCGGCGCGCTCCAACCACAGGTACGACGCGTCCAGCTTCGACACCGTCGACCCGCTGCTCGGCGGCGACGCGGCGCTGGTCCGGCTCGCCGACGCGGTCCGCGCCCGGGGCTGGCGGCTGCTCGGCGACATCACCAGCAACCACACCGGCGACGCGCACCGCTGGTTCACCGACGCGATCTCCGACGTCCACGCCCCGGAGCGCGCGCTGTACTACTTCGACCTTCCGGGACACGACTACGAGTCGTGGAACGGGGTGAAGTCGCTGCCGAAGCTCAACTGGGGCAGCGCGGAGCTGCGCCGGCGCTTCGCCACCGCCGAGGACTCGCTGCTGCGGCGCTGGCTGCGCCCGCCGTACGGGCTGGACGGCTGGCGGGTCGACGTGGCGAACATGACCGGCCGGCGCGGCGTGGACGCGTACACCCACGAGGTGGCGCGACTGCTGCGCGAGGTGGTCGCCGAGACCCGGCCGGACGGGCTGCTGCTCGCCGAGCACGGCCACGACCACACCGGCGACCTGGACGCCGACGGCTGGCACGGCACCATGAACTACGTCGGCTTCACCGACCCGGTGTGGTCCTGGCTGCGCCACGGCGACGGCCCGGTGCCGAACTTCCTCGGCACGCCGGGCGGGGTGCGGCGGCGGGACGCGGACGCGGTGCTGGCCACCATGAACGCCTACCGGTCGCTGATCTCCTGGCGGTCGTACACGCACTCGTGGCAGCTGCTCGGCTCGCACGACTCGGCCCGGATCCGCACCGTGGTCGGCGACGCGGCCCGGCAGGAGGTCGCCGCCGGGCTGCTCGCCACCATGCCCGGCACCCCTGTCATCTTCGCCGGTGACGAGCTGGGCCTGACCGGCACCAACGGGGAGGGCTCGCGTACCCCGATGCCGTGGCACCGGCCGGAGAGCTGGGACCGGCGCACGTTCGACGCGTACCGGTCGCTGCTGGCGCTGCGCCGCGACGAGCCGGCGCTGCGGCACGGCGGCCTGCGGTGGGTGCACGCCGACGCGGACACGCTGGTCTTCCTCCGCGAGACGCCGACCGGCTCGGTGCTGGCGCTGGCCCGCCGCGCCCCCGGCCGCCCCATCCACCTGCCCGGCCTGCCGGCCGCCGACAACATCTACGGCGGCGCGCCCGCGCTGCCCCCCGGCGCGGCCACGCTGCCCGCCGACGGCCCCACCTTCCAGCTCTGGCGCTGGTGAAAGGAGGGGCCCCTTGTTAACGCATTCTGCATAACAAGGGGCCCCTCCTAACACCTCAGCGCAGGAGCGCGCGGGCGCCCGCGAGGTAGGTGGCGCGGTCCGGCGAGCCGGTGAGGATCCGCTGGGTGAAGTAGCCCGGCACCAGCCCGAACAGCGCCGCGCCCACGGCGGCGGGATCGGCGTCGGGGGGCAGCTCACCGGCGTCGCGGGCCCGCTCGGCGGCCGTCACGAAGTGGCCGCGCAGCCGGGTGTACGTGGCGGCGACGAACTCGGCCAGCACCGGGTCCCGCTGCGCCTCGCTCCACACCTGAAGGGCCAGCGGCAGCACGCCGTCCGGGCCGAGCTGGGTGTCGACGAAGGTCAGGGCGCGTTCCAGCACGCCGGTCAGCGGCAACGGCGGCTCGGCGGTGGACAGGTCGGCGAAGGTCGCGTCGGCGGTGCCGACCACCGCCTGGGCGATGGCCGTGATCAGGTCGTTCTTGCTGGGGAAGTAGCGGTAGACCGCGCCGACGGAGAGCCCGGCCTCCTTGATCACGTCCTGCATCGAGGTGTGGTGGAACCCGTCGCGCACGAAGCAGCGCCGGGCCGCGTCGAGGATCTGCTGGCGGCGGGCGGCGAGGTGCTGTTCGGAGACGCGTGGCACGGCACACATCCTAAAGCGAACGTTCGTTCTTGACGAATGCGCGCATGACGGCGCACGCTCAGCTCAAGAGAACGAACATTCGTTTTAAGGAGATCGCGATGCCCCGCTCACCGTGGACCCTCGCCGCGCTGCTCGTCGGCGCGGCGGTGGTGGTGCAGGCGCTGCTCGTACCGCTGTTCGCGGCACCCGCCGCCCACCTCGCACCGCGCGACCTGCCGGTGGCCGTGGCCGGCCCGCCGCCGGCGGTGGCCGAGCTGACCGCCCGGCTCGCCGCGGCCCGCCCCGGCGGCTTCGCGGTCACCACGCTGCCGGACGCGGCGGCGGCCGACCGGGCGCTGCGCGACCGCGAGGTCTACGCCGCGTTCCTGGTCGGCCCGGACGGCGTCGCCCTGCACACCGCGCCGGCCGCGAGCCCGACCGTGGCGGCCCTGCTCACCGAGGCCGCCGGGCAGCTCTCGGCCGGCCGCCCGGTGCCGGTGACCCCGGTCGTGCCGGCCGACCCGGACGACCCGCGCGGCGCCGGGTTCGCCGCCGGCTTCCTGCCGCTGGCGCTCACCGGCATGCTGGCCGGCGCGCTGCTCACCCTCCTCGTCGCCGGCCGCCGCGCCCGGCTCGCCGGCCTGATCGGGTACGCGGTGCTGGCCGGCGCGGCCGGCACGGCGGTGCTGCACGGCTGGCTCGGCCTGCTCGACGGCGACCCGTGGCGGGAGTCGGCCGCCATCGGCCTGTTCTCGCTCGCCGCCACCGGCACCGTGGCGGGCCTCGGCGCGCTGCTCGGTCGCGCCGGCCTCGGGCTCGGGGCGCTGCTCGTCTTCCTGGTCGGCAACCCGCTCTCCGCTGTCGCCGCCGCGCCCGAGCTGCTGCCGCAGCCGTGGGGGGCGGTCGGGCAGTTCCTGCCGGTCGGCGCCGGCGGCACGCTGCTGCGCTCGGCGGCCTTCTTCGACGGCGCGGGCGCCGGCCGGCCGCTGGCCGTGCTGACCGGGTACGCGCTGGTCGGGTTGGCCCTGGTCCTGGTCGGCCGTCGGGCCGGCGGCGGCGTGCAGCCGGAGCCGGTGGCGGCCCGGCCGACGGCGGCGCAGGTCACGGTATGACGGCACCTGGCCGAGCTGACTACTACGCGGCGTCGTTGATGGGGGAGAATGGCCGGCGTGGAAGCTCTTCGACTGATCCTTCTCTACGTCCATCTGATCGGCTTCGCGCTGCTGCTCGGCGGCGGGATCGCCCAGTACGTCAGCGGCCGGCTGCGGATCAACGCGGCCATGCTCTGGGGAGCGGTGATCCAGATCCTGACCGGTCTCGGACTCTCCGCGCCCCTGCGGGACGGCGACGAACCGGCCCCGGCGAAGCTTGTTACCAAGTTGGTGCTCGCGTTGCTCATCTTCGTCATGGTCTTCTTCTCCCGTAAGCGGGAGTCCGTGAACCGCGGGCACTTCCTTGCGATCATCGGGTTGACGCTGCTCAACGCGGCGGTCGCGGTGTTCTGGCGGTAGCCCGCAGAGCAACGGGAGCGCACCGGAAAACGGACGTTCAGGACACGCCCGCGCACGCCCACCGGCCGGAAAAGTGATCTGCCCCACCCAAGGGTTACACCGGGGTAACGGACGCTCAACAGTCGTGCACGATTGTCGGCCGGTGGGTGGGCGCGGGCGTACGCTCCCGTCCGTAACGTGGGACGCCGGCGGCACACCGCAGGCCGGCGCAAGGGCATGCGTACCGCGCACGACGCGGGCGCAATGGGAAGGAGACGTCTTGCGCTCTGTGCGTGGGATGCGGATCGCCTCCGCCTTCGTGGCGGGTGGCCTCGTGCTGGGCGCCGCCGCGTGTGGTGAGGCTCCGGACGACGACAACAACAACGCCGGCGGCAACGGCGGCAAGAAGTACAGCGCCTGCATGGTGACCGACGTCGGTGGCATCGACGACAAGTCCTTCAACACCTCGGCCTGGAAGGGCCTCCAGGAGGCGAAGAAGGAGAACGACAACATCGACATCAAGAACGTCCAGTCGAAGGCCGAGGCGGACTACGAGGTCAACCTCAAGGGCTTCGTCGACCAGAAGTGCGACTTCATCCTGGCCGTCGGTGGCCTGATGTCGGACGCCACCAAGGCGGCTGCCACCGCGAACCCGAACCAGCAGTTCGCGATTGTGGACGCCAACCCGGGCGTCGGCAACATCTATCCGATGCAGTTCGACACCGCGCAGGCCGCGTTCCAGGCCGGCTACCTGGCCGCCGGGATGAGCAAGACCGGCAAGGTGGGCACCTACGGCGGCCTGCCGATCCCGCCGGTCACCATCTTCATGGACGGCTTCGCCGACGGCGTGGCGTACTACAACAAGGCCAAGAACAAGAACGTCTCGGTCATCGGCTGGGACAAGGCCACCCAGAAGGGCTCCTTCACCAACGACTTCGTCAAGCAGGACGAGGGCAAGAAGGTGTCCGACACGCTCGTCGCCCAGGGCGCCGACATCATCATGCCGGTCGCCGGCGGCGCCGGCCTCGGCACCACCGCCGCGGCCAAGGCCTCGGGCGGCAAGTACTCGGTCGTCTGGGTCGACGTCGACGGCTGCGAGAGCACCCCGGACTGCTCGGCGATCGTGACCACGGTCGTCAAGAACATCCCGGAGGCCGTCAAGGAGGCCGTGGTGAAGGCCGCCGGTGGCGAGAAGCTGCAGTCCACCCCGGGCTTCGTGGGCACCCTGGCGAACACCGGCGTCTCCATCGCGCCGTACCACGACTTCGACAGCAAGGTCCCGGCGGACCTGAAGGCCGAGGTCGACAAGATCAAGGCGGACATCGCCGCCGGCACCATCACGGTCACCTCGAAGGCCCAGCCGACCAAGTGACCGCTCCGCCGGCCGCCGCGGTGAGATCATCGGCAGCGGGGCCGGCGAGCACCAGGTAGCACGATCCGGCCGTCCCGGGCGTACGGGTTCCGACCCCACGCCCGGGGCGGCCGGTCACCGTGATCCCCCTTCACCCCTACCCGGCGCGGTGGCGGCGCGGCAGTCGCTACGCTGCACCATCGCTCGCACTCCAGGAGGTTGCGCTGAGACTCGAACTGCGCGGCATCACCAAACGGTTCGGTGATCTGGTCGCCAACGACCACATCGACCTCACGGTGGAGCCTGGAGAGATCCACGCCCTGCTCGGCGAGAACGGCGCCGGCAAGTCGACCCTGATGAACGTGCTCTACGGCCTCTACCAGCCGGACGAGGGCGAGATCCTGGTCGACGGCAAGCCGCTGAAGCTGAAGGGCCCCTCGGACGCGATCGCCGCCGGGATCGGCATGGTGCACCAGCACTTCATGCTGGTGCCGGTCTTCACCGTGGCTGAGAACGTGATGCTCGGCGCCGAGCAGGTCAAGCTGCCCTTCGCCGGGCTGCTGGACCGCCGGCGGGCCCGGCGCGAGGTCGCCGAGGTGTCCGAGCGGTACAACCTCCGGGTCGACCCGGACGCGGTGATCGAGGACCTGCCGGTCGGCATCCAACAGCGGGTGGAGATCGTCAAGGCGCTCACCCGCGACGTCGACCTGCTGATCCTCGACGAGCCGACCGCCGTGCTCACCCCGCAGGAGACCGACGAACTGCTCACCGTCATGCGGTCGCTCAAGGCCGCCGGCAAGTCGATCGTGTTCATCACCCACAAGCTGGGCGAGGTGAAGGCGATCGCGGACCGGATCACCGTGATCCGGCGCGGGCGGACGGTCGGCACCGCCGAGCCGACCGCCAGCCGGGACGAGCTGGCCGCGCTGATGGTCGGCCGCAACGTCCGGCTGACCGTGGACAAGAAGCCCGCCACCCCGGGCAAGCCGATCCTGGAGGTCGCCGGCCTGGTCGTCGACGACGATCGGCAGGTCCGCGCGGTCGACGGCATCGACCTGACCGTGCACGCCGGCGAGGTGCTCGGCGTCGCGGGCGTGCAGGGCAACGGCCAGACCGAGCTGATCGAGGCGATCATGGGCCTGCGTCCGGTGCTCGCCGGCACGATCACCCTCGACGGTGAGGCGACGGCCGGTTGGTCGACCAAGAAGGTGCTGCGCGCCGGCGTCGGCTACGTGCCGGAGGACCGCAGCGTCGACGGCCTGGTCAAGGAGTTCTCCGTGGCGGAGAACCTGGTGCTGGACATCTACGACCGGCCGCCGTTCGGCAAGGGCCTGTCGTTGAAGCCGGACGCGATCGCGAAGTCGGCGAAGGAGCGGATCGAGCAGTTCGACGTCCGAACCTCGTCGGCCGACGCGGCGGTCGGCACGCTCTCCGGCGGCAACCAGCAGAAGGTGATCGTGGCCCGGGAGCTGTCCCGGCCGCTGAAGCTCTTCATCGCCGCCCAGCCCACCCGGGGCGTGGACGTCGGTTCGATCGAGTTCATCCACAGCCGGGTCATCCGCGAGCGGGACGTCGGCACCGCGGTCATGGTCGTCTCCAGCGAGCTGGACGAGGTGATCGGCCTGGCCGACCGGATCGCGGTGATGTACCGCGGCCGGGTCATCGGCATCGTCGGCCCGGACACACCGCGTGAGGAGATCGGCCTGCTGATGGCCGGCATCACCCCGGACACCGCGCCCGCGACCCCGCACGAGGGCGGTGCCCCCGCCACCCCGCACGAGGGCGACGCCGCCCCGGCCCCCGAGGGCCCCGGCAACGAGGATGAGGCATGACGAACCCGAACCCGGCGTCGGGCTCCCCGGACAAGGAGCCGGCGACCGAGGCGCTCCAGGCGCGCGAGGAGGCCCGGGCGACGCCGACCGCGCCGGCCGGCGACACCGCGCTGAAGCAGCGGCCCGCCGAGGCGCCCCGGCCCAGCCTGGGCCGGCTTTTCCTGGACAACCTCTGGGCGGCCAACACGGTCACGGTGACCGTGCTCGCGGTCGTGCTGGCGATGCTCGTCGGCGCGGTGCTGATCATCGTCTCCGACCCGGAGGTGCTGGCCACCTACGGCTACATCACCGCCCGACCGGCGGACGCGTTGAACGCCAGCTGGACGGTGGTCAGCGAGGCGTACGCGAACCTGTTCAAGGGCGCGGTCTTCGACCCGGACGCGGTCGGCTTCACCGCCGCGATGGGTCCGATCTCGGAGACGCTCACCTACACCGCGCCGCTGGTCTTCACCGGCCTGTCGGTGGCGCTGGCCTTCCGCGGCGGCCTGTTCAACATCGGCGCCCAGGGCCAGGCGACCATCGGCGTCGTCCTGGCCGCCGTCGCCGGGTTCGCGCTGCCGCTGCCGCCCGGGGTGCACCTGCTGGTGGCGCTGATCGCCGGTGCGCTGGGCGGTGCGCTCTGGGGCTTCATCCCGGGCATCCTCAAGGCCCGCACCGGCGCCCACGAGGTGATCAACACGATCATGCTCAACTACGTGGCGGTCTACTTCCTCTCCTGGATCATCATCCAGAGCGGGGTGCAGAACCCGAGCCGGTCGGACGCGATCAGCAAGCCGGTGGACTCCTCCGCGCAGCTGCCCCGGCTGCTCGGCGACAACCTGCGGGTGCACGCCGGCATCCTGCTCGCGGTGCTGGCCACCTGGTTCATCGCCTGGCTGCTCAACCGCTCCACGCTCGGCTTCGAACTGCGCGCGGTGGGCGCCAACCCGGACGCCGCCCGGACCGCCGGCATCAGCGTGACCAAGACGTACGTGCTGGTGATGGTGATCGCGGGTCTGCTGGCCGGCCTCGGCGGCTCGAACATGGTGCTCGGCTCCACCGCCAACGCGCTGACCCCGCTGGTGATCGCGCAGATCGGGTTCGACGGCATCCTGGTCGCCCTGCTCGGCCGGGTGAAGCCGTGGGGCGTGCTGCTGGCCGCGCTGCTGTTCGGCGCGCTCCAGGCCGGCGGCAACCGGATGCAGTCGTACTCCGGGATCTCGCTGGAGCTGGTCACCGTGCTCCAGGCGCTCATCGTCATCTTCATCGCCGCGCCCGCCCTGGTGAAGGCGATCTTCCAGCTCCGGGCGGCCCGCGCCGCCCGGCTGCAGACGAGCCTCGCGAAGGGCTGGTGAGCATGTCCACCACCGCAGTCCCCGACGTCGCGGTCACCGCGGTCGACGAGGGTTTCTGGACGCGGGCCCGCAAGGCCGGTGCCGTCCTGCTGGCGCTTGGTGTGCTCGCGGCGGTGCTGTTCGGCGCGCTCGCCACCGACCAGCAGGCCCGCTTCACGCTCAGCGAGACCGAGGGCGGCGCCGCACTGGAGATCAACGGCACGGTCGGCGCGATCCTGTTCGGGGTCATCGCCGCCGCGGCCGGGGCCGCGCTGCTGGCCGGCGTGCCCAAGCGCTGGTTCACGCTGCTGCTCGGCGCCGGGCTGGTCGCCTTCGTGCTGAGCTTCCTGTGCTGGCAGGTCTCCGCCGCCCCCGAGGGGCGCAACTTCATGCCGCTGGTCAACGTGCTGCGCGGCACGTTCATCCTGGCGCTGCCGCTGATCTTCGGGGCGCTGGCCGGGGTGCTCTGCGAGCGCTCCGGCGTGGTCAACGTGGCGATCGAGGGCCAACTGCTGATGGGCGCCTTCTCCGGCGCGCTGTTCGGCAGCATCTCCGGCAACGTCTGGGTGGGTCTGGTGGCCGCCGCGATCGGCGGCGCGTTCATCTCGCTGCTGCTGGCCGTGTTCGCCATCCGCTACCTGGTCGACCAGGTGGTCATGGGCATCGTGCTCAACCTGCTGGCGGTCGGCATCACCGGCTTCCTCTACGAGCGGCTGATGCAGACCGACGCGGCCAAGTACAACAGCGCGCCGCGGTTCAGCAACTGGGAGATCCCGCTGCTGAAGGACATCCCGCTGCTCGGTCCGGCGCTGTTCCGGGGCAACATCTTCCTCTACCTCGGCCTGCTGCTGGTGCTGGTCATCCACCTGGCGCTGTTCCGCACCCGGTGGGGCCTGCGCACCCGGTCGGTCGGTGAGCACCCGACCGCCGCCGACACGCTCGGTGTGAAGGTGCTGCGGCTGCGCTACCGCAACGTGCTCCTGGCCGGTCTGGTGGCCGGCGTCGGCGGCGCGTCGTACACGCTGGCGCTCTACTCGTTCACCAAGAACATGATCGGCGGCAAGGGCTTCATCGCGCTGGCCGCGCTGATCTTCGGCCGGTGGAGCCCGACCGGCGCGCTGCTCGCGGCGCTCTTCTTCGGCTTCGCCGACCAGCTCGCCACCTACCTGGGTGCGATCGGCAGCAGCATCCCGAGCCAGTTCCTGGCGATGCTGCCCTACCTGGCGACGATCCTGGCGGTGGCCGGGCTGGTCGGTCGGGTCCGGGCGCCGGCCGCCGACGGCAAGCCGTACATCAAGGGCTGACTGCCGCGCGACGCACCGTGCCCGGCGGGGGTGACTCGCCGGGCACCGTCGTCTCCGGCCGCGCCCGCGACCGATCGGCGTGAATTGGGCAGAATGGGAGTCGTGATGGAGATCGACTGGGAGCGGCTGCGGGCCGCCGCCACCGAGGTCATGCGGCACGCGTACGTGCCGTACTCGAAGTTCCCGGTCGGGGCCGCCGCCCTGGTCGACGACGGCCGCGTGGTGGTCGGCTGCAACGTGGAGAACGCCGCGTACGGCGTGGTGCTCTGCGCCGAGTGCGGCGTGGTCTCCTCGCTGCACGCCACCGGCGGCGGCCGGATCGTGGCGCTGTCCTGCGTCGACGCCACGGGCGAACCGCTGATGCCGTGCGGCAGGTGCCGGCAGCTGCTCTGGGAACAGGGCGGGCCGGAATGCCTGATCGAGGCCGACGGCGGGCCGCTGCGGATGGCCGAGCTGCTGCCGCACGCGTTCGACGTGGCCGACATCGAGGCGGTGACCGGCGAGCACCCGGTGCCCGTGGTGCCGGACCGGCTGGCTGCCTGGCGGGGGCGGGGCACGGTGTTCGTGCACCCCGACCTCTCCGACGGGCAGCAGGTGTGGACCGCCTACTGGGAACGGTCGGCCGGTGACACCGAGGGCGCCGAGACCGGCGTGCTGGAGGAGGGCCCGAGCTGGGACGATCCCGACGGGGCCATCGAGTGGGGAATGGCGCGGACGCCGCGCGTGGTCGTGGTGGACGCGTCGGGCGCGATCTTCTGGGCCGGGGAGGGTGAGCCGCCTTCGGAGATTCCGGTTCGTTGGGGCTGAGGTGGGGGAATCGGGCCGACCGTGCCCGGCTCCGGGCGGTCAGGCTTGATCCCTCCGCCGGTCACGGTCGGCCCGATTCCTCGACGGTCACCGTTCGCGGGGATGTGCGACCACCCGCTATTACTGATTGGATCTTGTGGTGAGTGCTTTTGCGGCGGTTGATGTCATTCGGGCGAAGCGAGACGGGGGTGTGCTGAGCGACGGGCAGATCGACTGGGTGGTCGACGCGTACACCAGGGGGTTGGTGGCCGACGAGCAGATGTCGGCGCTGGCCATGGCGATCCTGCTGCGCGGCATGACCGGCCCGGAGATCGCCCGGTGGACCGCCGCGATGATCGCCAGTGGTGAGCGCCTGGACCTGTCGCCGGTGGCCCGGCCGACCGTGGACAAGCACTCCACCGGCGGCGTCGGTGACAAGATCACCCTGCCGCTGACCCCGCTGGTCGCCGCGTGCGGCGCGGCCGTCCCGCAGCTCTCCGGCCGGGGTCTCGGCCACACCGGCGGCACCCTGGACAAGCTGGAGTCGATCCCGGGCTGGCGGGCGGCGCTGAGCAACGACGAGTTCATCGCCCAGCTCCGCGACGTCGGCGCGGTGATCTGCGCGGCCGGTGACGGGCTCGCCCCGGCCGACCGCAAGCTGTACGCGCTGCGTGACGTCACCGGCACCGTCGAGGCCATCCCGCTGATCGCCAGCTCGATCATGAGCAAGAAGATCGCCGAGGGGACCGGGGCACTGGTGCTCGACGTGAAGGTCGGCTCCGGCGCGTTCATGAAGAACGTCGACGACGCCCGCGAGCTGGCCCGCACCATGGTCGAGCTGGGCGGCGCGCACGGGGTGCGGACGGTCGCCCTGCTCACCGACATGTCCACCCCGCTCGGCCTGGCCGTCGGCAACGCGGTCGAGGTGACCGAGTCGGTGGAGGTGCTGGCCGGCGGCGGCCCGGCCGACGTGGTGGAGCTGACGCTGGCGCTGGCCCGGG
This sequence comes from Micromonospora sp. WMMC241, assembly GCF_027460165.1. Classification (NCBI taxonomy): domain Bacteria; kingdom Bacillati; phylum Actinomycetota; class Actinomycetes; order Micromonosporales; family Micromonosporaceae; genus Micromonospora; species Micromonospora sp. WMMC241. The sequence goes on along the minus strand of NZ_JAPZBF010000001.1, from coordinate 5,738,541 downwards.
AGATGCTCGACGCGGCCGGCCTGCCGGACGCCGACCCGGCCGCCGCGCTGCGCGACGGGCGGGCCATGGACTCGTGGCGCGCGATGATCCGGGCGCAGGGCGGCGACCCGGACGCCCCGATGCCCACCGCGAACGAGATCGAGCTGGTCACCGCGACCGAGGACGGCTGGGTGGCCGAGGTGGACGCGTACGCGATCGGGGTGGCCGCCTGGCGCCTCGGCGCCGGCCGGGCCCGCAAGGAGGACCCGGTCAGCGTCCCGGCCGGCGTGGTGCTGCACAAGCGCCCCGGCGACCCGGTGCGCGTCGGCGACCCGCTGTTCGAGCTGCGCGCCGAGCACGCCGAGCGGATCCCGGCCGCGTTGGCGCAGGCACGCGACGCGATCCGGGTGGCGCCGGCGGCCCCGGCCCCGACGCCGCTGGTGATCGAACGGATCGGCTGACCGGCGGGCCATGGTGCCGGCCCGGTCGGAACCGCTATCCTCGCAGGCCAGGGGGACCGACCGGCATCGAGCCGAGGCGAGCAGACAGGGACTGAGGCGTTGCGCGTATCCGCTCCCGACCCCCGGGCCGTCCGTGAGGCGAGTCTCGACGAGCTGTCCCGGCTGGGTCTTCCGCTGCCGCCGCCGCAGTTCCCGCTGGTCTGGGAGCCGGGCGACGAGATCGAGCTGCGTGCCACGCCGGAGATCGAGGCGCGGATCGCGGTGCTGCACCTGATCCTGGCCCGCTGCTTCGGCATGCCGCCGCAGGCCGCGATGAGCTGGCTGCTGGAGTCGCACCTGGTGGAGATGCTGACGCCGCCGGAGTGGCAGTTCGTGATGGGCGGCCGGGGCGACCACCGGTCGTTCGTGCTGCACCACGACGCGCTGTTCTCGCTGGCCTGGGTGCTCGGCCTGAGCAAGCAGCTGGACCCGACCGTGCCGGTGGACGAGCGGCTGGTCGAGCGGATGCCGAACCTGGTCACGGGGGAGACGTTCCCGCAGTGGCGGGCCCGCATCCTGGCCGCCCCGCAGCATCCCGCCGACGCTGCCGCGCTGCTCGACCTGCACTACTGCCTCGACTGGGCCTACCTGGAGACCGAGCGGGCCGGGCAGGCGCTGCCCGGGCTGGTGGACGCGAACGCGATCGGGCAGCGCCGGTGGGCGCTGGAGTGGGCGGTGATGCTGCGCGGGCCGTACCACGACGAGCCGCCGGGCTGGGAAGAGGTCGACCTCTCCACCTAACGCGGTCGGTGGGTGGAGAGCCGGACGGCGAGCGTGACCGGCGTCGGCTCGGGCAGCGCGGCGATCCGCGCGGCGAGCCGCTGCGGGTCCGCGTGCCAGGCGCTGGGGCCCATCCCGACCAGCGTGCCGACCTCGGCGCGGGTCAACGACAGCCGGGCCCGGTGCTCGCCGGCGGACTCCTCGACGAAGTGGGCGCCCAGGCTGTCGGCGACCCGGTCGGCCTTGGCCGGGTCCACCCGCAGCAGGTCCAGCGCCTCGACCAGCTCGCCGAGGTGGTCGGTGGTCGGGGTGACCACCAGCAGCGCGCCGGCCGGGTCGAGCACCCGGTGGAACTCCGGGCCGTTGCGGGGCGCGAAGACGTTCAGCAGCACGCGCACGGACCGGTCGGCCAGCGGCAGCCGCTGCCAGGTGTCGGCGAGCGCGGCGGCGGCGCGCGGGTGGGCGCGGGCGGCGCGGCGCAGCGCCGGCTTGGAGACGTCCAGGGCCAGGCCGGCGGCGCCCGGCAGCGCCGCCAGCACCGCGGCGAGGTAGTGCCCGGTGCCGGCGCCGGGCTCCACCACCAGGGGGTACGGATCCCCGGGCGCGATCCGGCTCGCGGCGGCGGCTAGTGCGGCGGCGAGCCTGTCGTAATGGCCGGCGGCCAGGAAGTCGGCCCGGGCGGCCACCATCTCCGCGCTGTCCCCGCCGTGCGGGGCCCGGCCGGCGAGCAGGTTGACGTATCCCTGCCGGGCGGTGTCGAAGCTGTGCCCGCGCGGGCAGCGCAGCGCGCGGGTGGTGCCGGCGGTGGCCTCGGCCAGCGGATCGCCGCAGACCGGGCAGCGCAGCCGGGTCAGGATGCGGGGGTCCACGCGTCAGCCCGCCGCTTCCGTGCGGTCGGTGAGGTGGTCGACGACCCGTCGGCTCAGCGTGCCGAGCGCCGCCAGCTCCGTCGGGGTGAGCAGGTCGATCAGGTGCCGCCGGACGGCGGCCACGTGCCCCGGCGCGGCGCTCTCGACGGCCCGCCGGCCGGCCGGGGTGAGCGCGACGATCGAACCGCGGCCGTCGGTGGCGCACTCCTCCCGGGTGACCAGGCCGCGTTGCTGCATCCGGGAGATGTGGTGGGAGAGCCGGCTGCGGGACCAGAGCATGCGATCGGCCAGCTCGCTGAGCCGCAACCGCTGGTCCGGTGTCTCGGAGAGGTCGCTGAGGACGTCGTAGTCCGGCTCGGAGAGGCCGGCGTCCTGCATCAGCTCGCGGGCCAGCTCCAGGTCGAGCAGGCGGCGCATCCGCCGGTAGCCGCGCCACGCGCGGTCCTCCCGCTCGTCCAGCCAGCGCGGTCCGTCCATGCCCCGATCCTACCCGGGTGGTTGACATGTCACCAACTCGCGGCCTAGCTTGATGACATGTCAACCAAACTGCCGGCCCGAGTGGTCCGGCTCCTGGCCGGCCTGGCCCTGTTCGGGGTGAGCGTCGCGCTGATGGTCCGCGCCGACCTCGGCCTCGCTTCCTGGGACGTGCTGCACCAGGGCCTCGCCGCCCGCACCGGCCTGCCGATGGGGCTGCTGGTCAATGGCGTGGCGTTGCTGGTGCTGCTGCTGTGGGTCCCGTTGCGCCAGCGTCCCGGGGTCGGCACGGTGGCGAACGTGGCGCTGGTCGGGCTGGCCCTCGACGCGACGCTGGCCCTGGTGCCGCCGGTCGACCCGCTCGCCGCCCGGATCTGCCTGCTGGGCGCCGGCATCCTGCTCAACGGTCTCGCCACCGCGCTCTACCTGGGCGCCCGGCTCGGCCCGGGTCCGCGGGACGGGCTGATGACCGGCCTGGCCGCCCGCGGCCTTCCGCTCGGCCCGGCGCGCACCGGGATCGAGGTGACCGTGCTGGCGGTCGGTTGGCTGCTCGGCGGGGCCGTCGGCCCCGGCACCCTGCTCTACGCGATCGGCATCGGGCCGATCGTCGCCCGGCTCGTTCCCCGACTCACCGTGCCGGCCCTGACCGCCACCTCCACCGGAGTGACCTCACCATGCCCAGCCTGAACGTGATCGTCGCCAGCACCCGACCCGGCCGCGTCGGTCGCCGCATCGGTGACTGGTTCACCGCCGCCGCCGTCCGCCACGCCGGCTTCGACGAGGTTCGGCTCGTCGACCTGGCCGAGGTCGGGCTGCCCTTCCACGACGAGCCGGACCACCCCTCGGAGCGGATCTACCGGCACGAGCACACCCGTTCCTGGAGCGCCACCATCGACGCCGCGGACGCCTTCGTCCTGGTGATGCCGGAATACAACTACGGCTTCAGCGCGCCGCTCAAGAACGCGATCGACTACCTCTACCACGAGTGGCAGCACAAGCCGGTGGGCTTCGTCAGCTACGGCATGACCTCCGGGGGCCTGCGCGCGGTGCAGATGATCAAGCAGGTGGTGACCACCTTGAACATGGTCCCGGTGAACGACGCGGTGAACGTCTTCCTGCGGCAGGCGCTGGACGAGGCCGGCGAGCTGCGACCCGACCCGGGCCGCGAGCAGGCCGCCGAGCTGATGCTCGACCAACTCGTCCGGCTGGCGGCCGCGCTCGCCCCGCTGCGGACGACCGAGGTGCCGGCATGAGCGAACGCACCGAGCGGAGCGAGGGCCGTGAGGGCATGCCCGGTCGGCTCGGCATGAGCGAACGCACCGAGCGGAGCGAGGGCCGTGAGGGCATGCCCGGTCGGCTCGGCATGAGCGAACGCACCGAGCGGCTGTGGGGGCTGTTCGGGTCGCGCGGGCGCGGTGTGCTGGCCACCCTGCGCCGGGACGGTCGCCCGCAGCTGTCCAACCTCGACTACCTGGCCGAGCCGGGCCTGATCCGGTGCTCCACCACCGGCGGCCGGGCCAAAGTGCGCAACCTGCGCCGCGATCCCCGGGCCAGCTTCCACGTGACCACCGCCGACGGCGGCGCGTACGCGGTGGCCGAAGGCACGGTCACGCTCACCCCGCCGGCCGCCGCGACCGACGACGCGACGGTCGAGGAACTGGTCGAGGTCTACCGGCGGATCCGCGGCGAGCACCCGGACTGGGCGGACTACCGGGCCGCCATGGTGGCCGACGGGCGTCTGGTCCTGCGCCTGACGGTCGAGCGGGTGTACGGCTGGCGGCCCTGACGGCGGTCCGCTGCCCGACCGGCACCGCCGGTGACTAGGGTCTGGGCATGGTCGCAATCTCGTACGAGGACATCGTCAAGGTCCCGAAGGCGCTGCTGCACGATCACCTCGACGGCGGCCTGCGGCCCGCGACGATCGTCGAGCTGGCCGCCGAGGCCGGCCACGAACTGCCCACCACCGACCCGGACGCGCTCGGTCGCTGGTTCGCCGAGGCGGCGAACTCCGGTTCGCTGGAGCGCTACCTGGAGACGTTCGCGCACACCGTGGCGGTGATGCAGACCGCGAGCGCGTTGCGCCGGGTCGCCCGGGAGTGCGCGCTGGACCTGGCCGCCGACGGCGTCGTCTACGCCGAGGTCCGGTTCGCGCCCGAGCAGCACCTGGAGCGGAACCTGACCCTGGACGAGGTGGTCGAGGCGGTGGTCACCGGGTTCCGGGAGGGCAGCGCGCTGGCCGGCGAGGCGGGCACGCCGATCCGGATCGGCACCCTGCTCACCGCGATGCGGCACGCCGCCCGCTCGCAGGAGATCGCCGAGCTGGCGGTGCGGCACCGGGACACCGGGGTGGTCGGCTTCGACATCGCCGGCGCGGAGGCGGGCTTCCCGCCCACCCGGCACCTGGACGCGTTCGAATATCTCCAGCGGGAGAACTTCCACTTCACCATCCACGCCGGCGAGGCGTTCGGGCTGCCGTCGATCTGGCAGGCGATCCAGTGGTGCGGCGCGGACCGGCTGGGCCACGGCGTCCGGATCGTCGACGACATCACCCCGGGCAACCCGCCCGCGCTGGGCCGGCTGGCCGCGTACGTGCGGGACAAGCGCATCCCGCTGGAGCTGTGCCCGTCGTCGAATGTGCAGACCGGCGCGGCGGCGTCGATCGCCGACCATCCGATCGGGCTGCTGCGCGACCTGCGGTTCCGGGTGACGGTGAACACCGACAACCGGCTGATGAGCGGCACCTCGATGTCGCGGGAGATGGCGCTGCTGGTGGAGGCCTTCGGCTACGGCTGGAAGGAACTCCAGTGGTTCACCATCAACGCGATGAAGAGCGCCTTCATCCCGTTCGACGAGCGCCTGCGGATCATCGACGAGGTGATCAAGCCGGCGTACGCGAAGCTGATCGGCTGATCACGGCCGGCGCGGGTGGCCGGCGAGCAGGGCGGCCACCCCGCGCAGCACCTCGCCGGCCCGGGCGGCCTCGGCGCCCAGCCCGGTCTGGCGGCGCAGCACGGCCGGCTCGGCCCGCAGCAGGGTGAGCCCGCGCCGGATCAGCACCCGGGGTGCCTTGCGTTGTTCGGCGAGGTCGCGGGCGAGCCGACGCAGGAACGTGGCGCCGCGCGGGCGGCGCAGGGCGTACGCCCCGGCGAGCAGGCCGCGGCGCCGGCACTCGGCGACGATCTCGGCGGCGAAGATCCCTTCGGCGACGAAGAATGGCGATCCGTCGACGTCGAATGGCCGGGTGGCCACCCTCCGGTCCGCGCCGATCGCATAAACCGGCACTTCGGCCTTGCCCTCCCGGGCCAATCGGGCAATTGTTTCCACCGCCGTGTCCGCATCCCAGGACGAGGGGGACTCCCAGTCGACCTGTCCGTTTCGGAGGGGACACGTAGGGTCATCACCGTCCTTGTAGAAGTCGTCCAGGCACAGCACCGGAAGTCCGGTTCGCTGTGCAATGTACGACTTTCCCGAGCCGGAGGGTCCGGCGAGGAGGACGACGCGGTGCGGATGTTCCATTACCTTCAGTGACTCCGGCCAGACGGATTGCTATCAAATTGCATCAACATCTCATCACACCTCCGGCGAGGGACAACCTGGGCTTTCTCTTTGCGGGGCGGCGTGATGGAATCTCGGAGGTCCGACCCGCCGGGTCGGTCGCTCGGCGTTGCCCTCAGGTGACGTCGGACGCGGTTTTGCGAGGGCGGTGACGTGAGCAAACGGCCAACGACGGCGGGCTCCTTCCTGTCGCGGCTGAGCCGGCCGGCGAGCCGGCTGCGCGACATGCCGATCTGGTCCAAGCTCGGTCTGATCATGATCGTGCCGACCATCGCCACGGTCGTGGTGGGCACCAGCGGTCTGGTCGAGAACCTGGAGACACTCAACAGTGCCAACCGGGCCGGCGACCTGGCCAGCCTGATCGGCTACTCGGGTGACCTGGCCGACACGATGCAGGACGAGCGGGCCGGCTCGGTGCTCTTCCTCGGCGCCAAGGAGATCCAGACCCGGGCGCAGTACCAGGAGGCCTTCAACCGGGCCAACCAGCGGGTGGACCAGGCGAAGGCGCCCTACTCGCGGCAGCGCGGCGAGCTCAACGACCTGCCACGCAACTTCGAGGTCCGGCTGAACGAGATCGACGACCAGCTCAAGGACCTGCCCGCCACCCGCAGTCAGGTGCTGAACGGCAAGCTCAAGATCGACGACGCCAAGAAGGTGTACGACAGCCTGATCGACGACCTGCTGTCGATCCGCGACTCGACCACCCAGCTCGCCGGCGACAACGACCTGAGCGACCGGATGCGCGCCGCCGCCGCGGTGGCCCGGCAGAAGGAATACCTGGCCCAGCGCCGGGTGGTCGTGCACCAGGCGCTCACCCAGGGGCAGTACAGTCCCGCGCTGCGCGAGCAGTTCATTGCCAGCGGCACCGCCCAGGCCCAGGCGCTCGCGACCTTCCGTTCCGTCGCCACCCCGGCCGACTCCGAGTTCTTCGACCAGACCGTCGAGGGTCCCGACCTGCGCAAGGCGGAGAACCTCACGGGCTTCATGCGGGGCAACAACAGCGGCTCGATGCGGGGCGCGCCGTTCGGTCCGGACCAGTGGGACCAGGCCATGGTCGGCAACGCCAAGCTGATCCGCGCGGTCGAGTCCCGGCTCGACGGCAACGTGGTCCGGCAGGCCGACGAGCTGCGCTCGGACACCCAGCGCCAGGTGTTCCTCACGACCGGCCTGCTGCTCACCATGCTGCTGCTGGCCATCCTCTTCGCCTACCTGGTCGCCCGCTCGATGGCCCGGTCGCTGCGCGACCTGCGCCAGGGCGCCCTCTCGGTGGCCCAGTACGGCCTGCCGCAGGCGGTGGCCCGGCTGCGCGACCCGCAGGTGACCGGCCAGCTCTCCCCGGTGCAGCTGGCCAACCAGATCGCCGAGCCGCTGCCGGTGCGCAGCAAGGACGAGTTCGGCCAGGTGACCGAGGCGTTCAACGCCGTCCACCTGGAGGCGGTCCGGACCGCGGCCGAGCAGGCCGCGCTGCGCGCGTCCGTCGCGACCATGTTCGTCAACCTGGCCCGCCGCTCGCAGATCCTGGTCGACCGCCTGATCGGTCACCTCGACCGGCTGGAGCGCGGCGAGGAGGATCCGGACCGCCTGGCCGAGCTGTTCCAGCTCGACCACCTGGCCACCCGGATGCGCCGGAACGACGAGAACCTGCTGGTCCTCGCCGGCGCGGACTCCACCCGCGTGCAGCGCGAGCCGGCCGCCCTGATCGACGTGCTCCGCGCCGCCCAGTCCGAGGTCGAGCACTACACCCGGATCGAGTTCGGCGTCATCGACCGGGACATCGAGGTCGCCGCGCACGCGGTCAACGACCTGGTGCACCTGGTCGCCGAGCTGTTCGACAACGCCACCGCGTTCTCCCCGCCGGACTCGCACGTCATGGTGGAGGCCCGCCGCGTCGGCGACCGTGCCTCGCTCTACGTCGAGGACCGTGGCATCGGCATCAGCGCCGACCAGCTCCACGACCTCAACGAGCGGCTGGCCACGCCGCCGCAGGTGGACGTGGCGGTCTCCCGGATGATGGGCCTCGTCGTGGTCGCCCGGCTGGCGGCCCGGCACGGCGTCAAGGTCGAGCTGCGGCCCGCCGCCGACCGGGGCACCGTCGCCGACGTCACGCTTCCCACCACGGTCCTGGTGCCGCGCGCCCTCGCCGGGCGTGGACAGCCGGCGCCGGCGCTCCCGGCCGCCGGTCCGCAGCAGGGCGGTCCGGTCCCGGCCTTCGGTGCGGGCCCCGCGCCCGCCTTCGGTGCCGGCCCGGCACCGGCCTTCGGCACCGGTCCGGCACCGGCCTTCGGCGCGCTGGCCGCGCTCGGCAACGGCCCGCACACCCCGCCGCCGGCACCGCACCCCGGTGCCTCCGGCAACCAGGTGACGCTCGGCGGCCGGTCCTTCGACCCGGGCCACCGCAACGGCGCCGGCACCCCGGCCAACGCCGGTCGCGCCATGCCGGCCTGGTCCGACCTGACCGGAGCCAACGCGAGTGCCGGCGACGGCTACCCGCCGCGGCCGGAGAACGGCCAGCGGGTCGACCCGCTGCCCCAGCGGCGCAACCCGGGCGACGGCGACCCCGCCGTCAGCGGCCAGCAGCCGGCGATCCCGCGGCAGCTGCCCAGCAGCCCCGAGGCGCGGCCCTACAACCCGCCGCCGGTCTCCGCCCCGCCGATCCCGCCGGTGTCGGCGCCGCCGCTGCCGCCGGTCTCCGGCGCCCCGGCCGCCGGCCACCCGTTCGCCGGCCGTCCGGTGTCGGCCGCCCCCGTCTCCGGCCACCCGGTCTCGGGCGACCCGTACCAGGGCGACCCCTACTCCGGCCGTCCGGTCTCGGGCGACGGATACTCGGGCCGTCCGGTCTCGGGCGACGGATACTCGGGCCGTCCGGCGGCGGACGACCCCTACTCGGGCCGTCCGGTGTCGGCCGCGCCGGTCTCGGGCACTCCGCTCCCGACCCGTCCGGTGTCGGCGGCGCCGGTCTCCGGCACCCCGCTCCCGACCCGTCCGGTCTCCGGCCGGACGGCCGACGGCCACCCGGTCTCCGCGCCGCCGGCCGACCAGCCGCCGTCGCGTCCGGCACCCGCGTCGCACGTGGGCGCGCCGCCGGTCTGGCCGCCGGTCGCCGCCCCGACCCCGGCTCCCGCCGTGCCGGAGCGACCCACCAGCGGCCTGGACATGACCGCCGAACTGCCACGGGTCCCGCGTTCCGAGACCCCGTCGGCCGCGTCGCAGCAGCCCGCCGCGCAGCCGCCTGCCACGCCGTCGGCACCGGCCCCCGCGCCGCGGCAGGCGCCGCAGCAGGCCGGCAACCGCCAGCGGTACGCGGACGAGACGATGGAGCTGCCGATCTTCCGGGAGCTCGAGTCGGCCTGGTTCCGCACCCGCCGGCCAGGGCCGAACGAGGAGGCGGCGGCGCCGGCTCCGACCCCGGCGGCCCCGGCGAACGGCGCCGCGACCCAGCAGTTCGCCAAGGTGGACACCGCCGGTCGGCCCGTGCCGCAGGCGACACCCGCAACGACAGGTAACACGCCGATGGCACAGACCCCGACGGCCGGCGGAACACCGCGGGACAGCCGGGCGGCGAACGGGAACGGTCGTCCCGCGTACGCCGGAGGGTTGCCCACCCGGCAGCCGGCGGCGCCGCAGCAGTCGTCGCCGTGGCAGACCGCGGCGGACGACGGGTGGCGGGCCGCCTCGGCGGCCACCGAGGTCCCGGTCGCGGAGACCACCCAGAAGGGCCTGCCGAAGCGGACGCCGATGGCGCAGCTCGTGCCGGGCAGCATCGACAAGCCGTCGCCGGCGGTGCAGCGGCGGACGCCGGAGGCCGTCCGGGGTCTGCTCTCGGCCTACCATCGGGGTGTCCAGCGGGGGCGTAACCACCCGACCGACAGCAACACGACCGGCCCGGAGGGCACTCCGGCCGGGCAGCAGTCCTCGCAGTCTGGCTCAGGCCCGGTGGCCGGGAGCGGGCAGAAGGAGCAACAAGGATGACTACTACGCAGGATCTCGGATGGCTGCTCGCCAACTTCGCCGACCGGGTGCCCGGCGTGGCGCACGCGGTCGCGGTCTCGGCCGACGGCCTGCTTCTCGCCTCGTCGCGTGACCTTCCGCGGGACCGCGCCGACCAGCTCGCGGCGATCGCCTCCGGCCTGGTCAGCCTGACCCAGGGCGCGGCACGCTGCTTCGAGGGTGGGGCGGTGCTGCAGACAGTCGTCGAGATGGACAACGGTTTCCTGTTCCTGATGTCCATCTCCGACGGCTCGTCGTTCGCGGTGCTCGCGGCGCGCAGCTGCGACGTGGGCCAGGTCGGGTACGAGATGGCCCTGCTCGTCGACCGGGTGGGAGACGCCCTGACTCCGCAGCCGCGTACGGCTGTGGGGATGATGGGCTGAATGACGCGCTGGCCGGTGGGTCAGGAGCGGGAACAACAACGACAGCGACGGGTGTCACCGGGGCGAGCCGGTGTCGGGTACGAGGGAGGTGAGCGGCGACATGGTGGATCGTGACGAACCGACCGGAGCGTTGGTCCGGCCGTACGCCGTGACCCGTGGTCGTACCCGTCCTCGGCTCGACATCGCCCTGGAGGCGCTCGTCGAGACGACGGTGCGCGGCCGAGCGGTGGCCACTGGCAACGGTGGCCAAGGCCGTGAACACCAGTACATCGCCGCGTTGTGTGACGGACGTGTGCAGTCGCTCGCCGAGATCGCGGCGCGGATGCAGCTTCCGCTCGGCGTGGCCCGGGTGCTCATCGCCGACATGGCGACGGATGGCCTGGTCGCGGTCCACGAGCCGACCATTCTGGACGACTCCGACGACGCGATGGGCACTGAATTGCTGGAGAGGGTGCTGAGTGGACTTCGCAGGCTCTGACATGTCGCACCGGCCGCCGGTGCCGAGCGGACGCGTGACGTCGGCGAAGATCGTAATCGCCGGTGGTTTCGGCGTCGGCAAGACGACGCTGGTCGGCTCGGTCTCGGAGATCACGCCGCTGACCACGGAGGCGATCATGACCTCCGCCGGCGTGGGCGTCGACGACACCCGGCAGGTGCCGGGCAAGACGACGACCACGGTGGCGATGGACTTCGGTCGTATCTCGATCGACCGTGACCTGATCCTGTACCTCTTCGGTACGCCGGGTCAGACGCGGTTCTGGTTCATGTGGGACGAGTTGGTCCGGGGAGCGATCGGCGCGGTGGTGATGGTGGACACCCGCCGGCTCGCCGACTGCTTCGCCGCCATCGACTTCTTCGAGCACCGGCGGCTGCCGTACCTGGTGGCCATCAACTGCTTCGACGGCATGCAGTACCACGACCCGCAGGACGTCCGGGACGCGCTGGCGATCTCCCGCGACGTGCCGGTGGTGCCCTGCGACGCCCGTAACCGGGAGTCGACGAAGCACGTGCTGATCTCGCTTGTCGAGTACGTGCTCACCATGCGGCGCTCGCGGGCCGTCGCGCCCGCCTGACCGACGCGCGGAAGCGCCCGGTGGCCATCGGCCACCGGGCGCTTCCTGCTGTCCGTCGCCGGACGTGACGCGCGCTCGCCCGGACCGTCCGGCGGGACGGCCCGGGCAACCTACGGTCAGGCGTACCGGGTCCAGCTGCCCTGCGACACCTGGTAGACGCCGAGCGAGTCGGCCTCCATGCCCCCGTGCCGGTTCTCGGTGAACGCGTACCCGCCCGCGATGCCCTCGTTCATCTGGGTCTGCAGGAACGCCCGCAGCCGGCCCCGGTCGAGGCTCGTCGCCTTTCGGGCCGCCGCCGCGAGGAGCTGGAGCGCGTCCGCGGCGTACGGGGCGAAGCCGACCGAGGTGCCGTGCCGCTGGGTGTAGCGGTAGTCGAAGTCCCGCCGGGCCACCAGCGCGCCGCTGGTGGCGGTGAGCGCGGAACCGCCGAGGCAGGCCGGGTGCACCGCGTACGCGCCCTCGACGGCCTTCGCGTTGGTGCCGCTCAACGTGTCGTCGGCGACGGCGCCGGCGTCGAAGAAGAGAGCGCCCCGGTGGCCGGCGCGGCGCAGCTCCCGCGCCGCGGTGCCGGAATCGGGTGCGGTGCCCCACACGATGACGGCGTCCGGGTTCCCGGTGGTGACCCGCTCCGCGGCGGCGCGGAAGCTCCGCCCGCCGGCCGGCAGGCGTACCGTGCGCCCCAGGTCCACGGTGCTGCTGGCGAACGCCTCCCGGAGCGCCCGTACGCCGGAGTCGCCGTGCAGGCCGTCCTCGGCCAGCAGGGCCACCCGTCCGACCCGCTGCGACTCGAGCAGGTCCACCATCCGGCGCGCCATGTCGTTGGCGTCCGGGGTGAGCTTGAAGCTGTACGTGCGCTCGGACAGCGGCTGCACGATGCGGTCGGAGAAGCCCAGCGCGAGGAACGGTGTCTTGACCCGCTGGGCGGCCACCGCGATGGCCGTGGCGGTGTCGCCGAGGACGCCGCCGACCAGGGCGTGCGCCCCGGCGCGGGTCAACTCGGCGGCGTGCCGGCCGGCGACCTCCGGGTCGCTGCCGTTGTCCCGGAACTCCAGCCGGACCGACCGGAGCAGGTTGCCGACCGGGATACCGGACCGGTTCAGCGCCTCCGCGGTGATCTCCAGCGCCCGCCGCTGCACCACACCGAGCGCCGCGCCCCGGCCGCTCAGTTCCAGGCTGACGCCGACGACCAGATTCTGGTCACCGGGTGCGCTGCTGCTGGCGCCGTCGTCGGGCCGCTGACCCTGCGGCCCGCAGCCCGCGAGCAGCAGGCTGCCGGCCGCGGCCGCGAGGACGCCCCGACGGGTGAGCATGGTGGAGTCGAATGCCGGTGTCGCCAATGGAGTCGCCTTCCCACCACGGCGAACACGCGCCGCCGCTGGTCCGCCGGGTATGTTCCCGGCCGGCCGGACCCGGCGTCAAATTATCCGGGTGTGGGCAGGAACACCAGGCCTGCGGCCTGCGGTCAGGACCGGTAGCCCGCCGAGCGGTATTCGTATTCCCGCTCGTCGTCGCGGTCGCCGGTGTCCCGGCTGAAGTCCCAGCCGCCGGCCGCCTCACGGCCCGGTCGGCCGCCGACGGCGAAGCCGCCGATCTCCTGACCGCGCCGCCACCCCCGGAAGTAGCCGGTGGTGTTCTCGGCGAGACTGGCCGCGTTACGGACGATCCGCAGTGGACGTTCCTCGCGAAGGGGCGAGCCCGGCACCAGGTTGGCCTGCGGCACCCGCTTGGGCAGGCCGGCCTTGGTCTCCGCGCCGATCGCCGGGCGGGCTGCCTGCTCGGCGGCCTGCCAGCCGGTGTCGGCGGTGGACGCCCACTCCAGGTCGGCCTCGTCGCCGTGCCCGACGAACCAGGCGGACTTGGCCTGCGCGAAGATCAGCAGATCGCCGTCGCCCTCGTCGGAGACCGGCGGGGGCCGGTGCTCCTTCGGCGCGGGGCGTCGCTCCAGCGGAGCGGGCATCTCGACGTGGGACTGAGCCCGGGCCGCGCCGCCCCGGTCGACCAGCCGCAGCGGCGGTGTGTCCAGGCCCGGGTCGGTCGGTCGGTTCAGACTCGGGTCGGCCGGGCGGTCCAGCCCGGCGCGCAGCGCCCGGTCGGCCAGCGGCGGCGGCTCGACCAGCCGCAGCATCGGCGGCTCCGGCGGCAGGTCGTCGGCGAGCCAGGGCGGGGTGACCCGACCCGGGTCACTCGGCGCGTCCACACTCCGCCCGTACGGGTAGGCGGGCGCCTCCCGCTCGCGGTCGGCCTGGTCGTCACCGGTGTTGACCAGCGGCCAGTTGGCCCGGGAGCCCGGCGGCGCGGCCTCCGGGGCGGACGGGCGCGGGTTCGGCACCGGGATACTCAGATCGGTGGCGCTGAAGCCGCCGGTGGGCGGCTCCGCCGGAGTGGTCTTCGGGCGCGGCGGGATGACCGTGCGCTGCCGCTCGGCCCGGGCCTTGTTGATCGCCGCGGTGGTCAGCGTCGGCCGGAACGGCTCGCCGGCCTCGGCCGGCGGCACCGCACCGCGCTGGGACGGGGTGATCGGGGTGATCCCGGGCGGCGGCGGGGGTGGCGCGGAGACCGGCCGGTTGGTCGGTCCGTCCACCCGCGAGGGCAGCGGGGCGCCGGTCGGCTCGGGGCGGCTCGGGGGCGCGGACATCGGCCGGCCCAGTGCCGCGGCCGGTGCGACCGGTGCCATCGGGGCCGGGGCGACCGGCGGCGGTGCGACCGGGGCGGGTGCCACCGGCGGCGGGCCGAGCGGTCGGGGCGTGCTCGCCGCGGCCGGACCGGAGACCGGTTCCGGGCGACTGCGCCGGCCACCGGGGACCGGCTCGGGTCGGCTGCGCCGGCCCACCGGTTCGGTGGCGTCGGGCTCCGGCTCGGGTCGGCTGCGCCGACCGGCCGGCTCGACGGCGGGTGCGGGCTGGGCCGGGCGCACCGGACGCAGCCCGGTGGGTGCGGTCAGTTCGCCGACCTGCTCGCCGCGGCGGGCAGCGGCCCGACGGCCGGGGGCCGGGGCGGGCGTGGCGCGCTCGGCGAGCGCGCCCACCAGCGCGTCGCAGCCGGCATCCAAGGCCCGGACGGACGCGACGGCCTGCCGCACCGTCTCGGCGACGGCGGCGGTGAGCACCCGGTTGACGGTGGCCCGCCGGGGGGTCTCGGAGATGGCGACGCGCAGCGCGGTCACCGCCTCGGTGACGGTGTCGGCGTCCGCCAGGCCCTCGGCGGCCAGCTGCGCGGTCACCGCCTCGGTGGCCGCGCCGATCTCACGGCCACGGCCGGCGCCGGTCAGCATGCCCGGTTCGGGCAGCGCGTCGAGCACCGCCAGGGCGACCGGTTCGGCGGGGTCGGGGTAGGCCCGCAGCGCGGCCGGGTAGACCTCGCGCAGCACCTCGCGCAGCGTCACCGCGGCCGAGTGGCGACCGCTGGCCAGCGCCGCGTGCGCGGACAGGACCTGCTTGTAGCCAGCGAGGTCGCGCGGGGCGGGGAGGCTCACCGCGGAGAGCGCGCCGGCCTGCAGGGCCCGGGCGAGACCGACCGCGCGGCGCTCGGCCGGCGCGGACTGCATCTCCTCCAGGGAGTCGTCGTCGGCGAAGCGCTCGGCGAAGTCGTCGACCGAGTCGTCGTCCGCGATCGCGAGCGGCCGGCCGGCGGCGCTGAGCAGCGACGTGACCGTGTGGTCGTCGCTGTCCGCGGCGATGGCCGCCCCGCTGGGCCCACCGGACCGCTCCACCAGCAGCGCGACCAGCCGGGCGTAGCCGGCGGGCTCGTCACCGATCTCACAGACGTGCAGAAGACGGCCTGCGTCGTCGACCACAGCGGACGTCAGCGTCGTTCCGGCCGAGGCCGTTCGGTCGGCCGGATCTGCCGAGGCCAGACCGCAGTACACGCGCACGAGCGCCACGGCGTCGTCCTCCTCCCGGGACACAGGTCTTGTTCTGCCAGAGACTGATGCTCCCCGCTCCGGGTCAGTCGCGCCAGTCCACAACGGCAGAGATCTTGCCGACAATGGTGCGCCAACCCAGACTTGCGGTTTGTGCCCCGATTTTCTTCAACCGGCGGCGACCCAGGAAACCACCCACCCCGCCGTTGACGGAAGCGCGCAGCGCCTCGTCCAGATCGTCCAGGCTGGACCCGGCGGAGAGCATGTCGAGCACGGCCGGTAGCCGCAGGGCGTACGCCAGGTCACGGGCGATCTCGCCGGCCTCGATCAGCAGCGCGGGATCCCACGCGTCGTGCCCGCCGCGCAGGTTCTCCACCACCAGGTCGAGTTCGTAGGTGTCCTCGTCCAGCGGGGCGATGTCGGCCGGCTCCAGCCGTTCGGACAGTTCATTCCAACTGTCCAGCTGGGACAGGTCGTTGGGCGCACCGGAACGGATGAAAGTGACGAGTGACTCCGGCGTCTTGAACAGCAGCAGCTTGCCCTTGTGGGTGAGGAAGACCGGCACCTCCTCGTCGCCCGCGGCGTCGTCCTCGTCCGCCTCGTCGTCGTCCTCGTCGTCGGTGGCATCCGCGTCGGCGTCGGCGTCGGCGGCGTCCGCGGCGGCCGTGCCGCGACGGGTCGTGGCGCGCTCGCCGTCCTTCTTCCCGTCCTCGTCGTCCTCGTCGGCGGAGAGGGCGGCGAACTCCTCGTCGAGGATCACCACCTCCTCGTCGTCCTCGGTCTCGACGACCTGGCGGCGGGCCAGGAAGGGGTCGTCCAGGTCGCGCTCGGCGACGTCGGTCGGGGTCAGCTCCCGCGCGGACCGGTAGGCCCGCAGCGTGTAGCCGGTGCCGGCGGGCAGGGCGATCTCCACCGGGTCGATCCGCACCTCGTCCCAGAGCGCGCGGTCGGCGGCCGGGCGGTCGACCTCGACCTCGTCTGCTTCGGTCGGCGTCTCGGTGTCGTCGAGCTCGGGCTCGTCGGCGTCGGGCCGTTGGGGCGACTGGCGGGCCACGCTGACCTCCGTGTGCGTTCGGGTGCCCACCCGGCGGCGTCGCGCCGCCGAGTGACTCTGCGCACATACCCTAGTGGGCGACCGGTTCCGGTTGGGAGCCGCACCCCGGTGGCGTCCCGAAGCCTTGACAAGTAGTCTTTCTACACATGAAGGCGCAGGCGCTGCACGGACACCTGGACGCGCTGCTGCTGGCCGTGCTGGAGCAGGGCTCGCGGCACGGCTACGCGATCATCGAGGCGTTGCGGGCGCGCAGCGGCGGCACGCTGGACCTGCCCACCGGCACCATCTATCCGGCGCTGCGCCGGCTGGAACGCGCCGGCCTGGTGGCCAGCACCTGGAGCACGGTCAACGGCCGGGAACGGCGTACCTACCAACTCACCGAGGCCGGTGGCCGGGCGCTCGCCGGGGAACGGGCCGGCTGGCGTGAGTTCAGCGCCACCGTCGGCCGCTTCCTCGGTGCGGACGAGCCGCCGACGGCACCGGCCTGACCCGTTCCTCACCGGCGGGCCAACCGGGCGCCGCGCGCGCTCAGCAGCCACCAGCGGGCCGAGCGGGCCAGGGCGAACCAGGCCGCCGACACCACCACCGCCCCGATGATCATCGGGGGCCAGGTCAGCGCGGCGTCCCACAGCCGGACCGACCAGCCGAACAACGCGCCGCCGGCGAGCGCGCCGACCAGCAGGCCGCCGGTCAGCCCGAAACCGACCGCCCGGGCCGACCGGAGGACACCGGTCGACGGCCGTCGGGCGGCCAGCGCACCGAGCAGCAGCCCGGCCAGCGCCAACCCGCCGACCACCGCCCAGATGCCGTTCAGCGCGGCGGAGAGCAGCAGGTAGCCCGACGGCGGGCGCGGGCCGGCGCTCCAGCTCGACCCCTGCCAGGTCAGGTCCCCGGCGGCGATGAGCACCCCCGCCACCGCGAGCGTGCGCAACGCCAGCCCGCGCAACGCGCAGGCGGCCAGCTCGGCCTGGAAACCGGGCGCGAGCTGGGCGACGCTGCCGAACTCGGCCACCGCCCGCCGCTCGGCCTCGGCCCGGGGCAGGCCGCCGTCCCGGTACGCCTCGGCGGCGTCCTCCAGCGCGTGCCGCGCCTCGGTCAGCAGGTCGGCCTTCAATCGGGTGGGCCCGTGCAGCCGCCCGGACAGCTCACGCAGCCGGTCCTCGACCCGTGCCTCCTGATCCACGCGCATGGCACCAGCCTGCCACCGCCGGCCACGGGTCGCGTCGGGGAAATCCCCTACCGCCGGCTCAGGGGGCGAGCGACAGGTAGCCGCGCTCGGCCGCCTCCTGGCGCAGCCACTGCTCCCGGTACCAGCCGGGTCGCGCCACCAGCTCGTCGTGCCGCCCGCGCTGCGCCACCCCGCCGTCCTCCAGCACCACGATCTCGTCCAGCCCGGCCAGCCCGCTGAGCCGGTGGCTGATCAGCAGCACCGAGTGCCCGGCCGGGGTGGCGGCGAGCGCGGACGCGAGCACCGCGTCGGCCGCCGCCGGGTCGAGGCCCTCGGTCGGCTCGTCCAGCACCAGCACCGGCGGGGCGGCCAGCAGCGCCCGGGCCAGCGCGAGCCGCTGCCGCTGCCCGCCGGAGAGCTGCCCGCCCTGCTCGCCGACCACGGTGTCCCAGCCCTCGGGCTGGTCGCGTACCCAGTCCAGCAGCCCGGCCGCCCGGGTCGCGTCGGCCAGCTCCGCCGCACCGGCGTCCGGCCGGCCGAGCAGCAGGTTCTCCCGCACCGTGGCGTGGAAGACGTACGCCTCGGCGAGCAGGCCGCCGACCAGCCGGGGCAGGTCGTCGGCCGGCTGGTCGGAGACCGGCACGCCGCCGACGGTGACCCGGCCCTCGGTGGGGACCACAGCGCCGGTGAGCACCCCGGCGACCGTGCTCTTGCCGGCCCCGCTCGGCCCGACCACGGCCACCCGCCGGCCGGCCGGCAGGTCGAGGTCGAACCCGGCCAGCGCCGGCGCGGCACCGGCCCGGTAGCGGACCGTCACGTCCTCGAACCGCACGTCGTGGCCGCCGGACGCGGGCGGTGCGGCGGCGGCCGGCGCCGGCCCGGCCGGCTCGGTCAGCAGGTCGGCCACCCGGGCCAGCCCGGCACGGAGCTGGGTGCGTTGCCGGGCGGCGGCGACCAGGGCGAGCGCCACCTCGACGGCGGCCAGCGTGCCCACCGCGAGCACGCCGACCAGCACCCCACGCACGTCGGCGCGCAGCGCCACGACCACCACCGCGGCGGCGGTGAGGCCGCCCACCAGCACACCGGCCGCGTCCACCGCGAAGCCGGTCGCGGCGAGCCGGCGTTCCAACCGGGCCAGCCGCCCGGCCCGCCCCTGCGCGGCGGCCAGCGCGGCTTCGGTCGCCCCGAAGGCGGCCAGGTCGGCGGCGCCGTGGGTGAGGTCGACCGCGTCCACCGCGAGCGCGCCCCGCAACGGGGCCACCTCGTCGGCGGCCCGGCGGGTCAGCCGGGTGGCCAGCGCGGGCAGCGCCACCCCGGCCAGCAGCAGGCCGACCGCGAGGACGCCGGCGGCCGGCGGCGAGATCAGCGCCGCGCCCCCGACCGCGAGCACGCTGACCAGGGCCGCGGCGGCACCCGGCACCAGCACGCGCAGGAGCAGGTCCTGGGCCGCCTCCACGTCGGAGACCAGCCGGCTGAGCGCGTCACCGGTGCGCCGGTCGACGCCGTCGCGCCGGACGGCGAGCGTGGCGAAGACCCGCGCCCGCACGTCGGTGATCATGCGGAGCACGGCGTCGTGCCCGGCGAGCCGCTCGGTGTAGCGGAACACGCCCCGGCCGACGGCCAGCGCCCGGACCGCGACGATCGCCACGGTCAACCGGTCGAGCGGCGGCCGGCCGGCGGCGCTCATCAGCAGCCAGGTGGCGGTGGCCATCAGCGCCAGCCCGGCGAACTCGGTGGCGGCGGCGAGCAGCCCGGCACCGAGCAGCCGGCCCAGGTAGGGCCGGGCCAGGCGCAGCACGGCGCGCTCGGCGCCCGGACGGGCCGGTGCCGGTGGCTCCGGCGCGCCCGATGCCTCCACCGGGACCCCGGTCGGGCCTGCGGGCTCGCGGCCCACAGGCGTCACGCCGTCGCCTGCGGTCATCGGGTCACCGCCGGGCCGGTGACGGTCGGGCGCAGCTCGGTGACCCGGCCGTCGTCGACGCGCAGGATCCGGTCGGCGTCGGCCAGCAGCGCCGGCCGGTGCGCGACCAGCAGCGCGGTCCGCCCGGCGACCAGCCGGCGGGTGGCGGTCAGCACGACCGCCTCGCTGGCGCTGTCCAGTCGGGCGGTCGGCTCGTCGAGGAGCACCAGCGGGGCGTCCCGGAGGAACGCCCGGGCCAGCGCGACGCGTTGCCGCTGCCCGCTGGAGAGGCCGTGGCCGCGTTCGCCGAGCCGGGTGTCGAGCCCGTCGGGCAGCGCGTCGAGCACCTCGTCCAGCGCGGCGTCGGCGACCGCGGCGGCCAGCGCGGCGTCCGGGGTGTCCGGCGCGCCGAGACGGATGTTGTCGGCGAGCGAACCGGCGAACAGGTGCGCCCGCTGCGGCACCCAGGCCAGCTCGCGCCGCCAGGCGTCGAGGTCGACGCCGGCCAGGTCGACGCCGTCCACGGTGACCCGCCCGGCGGTCGGCGCGACGAAGCCGAGGAGCAGGTTGAGCAGCGTGCTCTTGCCCGCGCCGCTGGGACCGATGACGGCCACCCGATCGCCGGGGCGGATGGTCAGGTTGACGTCGCGCAGCGCGGTCGTCCGGTCGTACGCGACGGTCACGCCCTCGAAGCGGATCTCGCCGCGACCGGTCGGCGCCGTGCGCCCGGCGGCCGGCGGGGCCGGTTCGGTGGTCGCGGACAGCGTGAGCGCCTCGTCCAGCGCGGTGAGCCCCTCCATGCTGGCGTGGAACCGGCTGCCGGCGGCCCGCAACGGCAGGTACGCCTCCGGCGTGAGCAGCAGCACCAGCAGCGCGGTGGAGAGCGTGATCCCGCCGCCGAGCAGGCGGATGCCGACCGGCACCGCGACCAGCGCCACGGAGAGCGTGGCGACCAGTTCGAGGACCAGCGCGGACAGGAACGCGATCCGGAGCGTCCGCATGGTGGCCTCACGGTGGCCGTCGGCCATCCGGCGCACCACGTCCACCTGGGCCCGGGCCCGGCCGAACGCGCGCAGCGTGGGCAGCCCGGCGACCATGTCGAGGAAGTGCCCGCCGAGCAGCGACAGCCGCCGCCACTGGCGCTCGGTGGCGGCCTGCGCCTGCCAGCCGAGCAGCGCCCCGAAGATCGGGATGAGCGGGATGGTGAGCGCGATGATCAGCGCCGAACTCCAGTCGGCGAACACGATCCGGGCCAGCACCGCCGCCGGCACGGTCACGCTCAGCACGAGCTGCGGCAGGTAGCCGGTGAAGTAGGGGTCGAGCGCGTCCAGGCCGCGACCGGCGAGCGTGGCGAGCTGCCCGGCCCGCCGGCCGGCGACCCAGGTGGGACCGTGCCGGCCGACCGCGCGCAGCAGGTCCGCCCGCAGGGCCGCCTTGACCGTCGCGGCGGCCCGCGCCGCCACCGTGCCCTGCGCCCAGCTCACCAGCGCCCGGGCGGCGACCGCCGCGGCGAAACCGGCAAGCGCCGGCCGGTGCAGCCGCCCGTCGATCGCGGTGGCCAGCACCGTGGCCAGCGCGGTGGCCTGGGCCACCACCAGCAGCGCGGTCAGCCCGCCCAGTAGCGCGAGCACGGCGAGGTCGCGCCGGGCCGCGGGGACCCGACGCAGCAGACGCGGGTCGAACGGGCGGCGGTTCACCAGTACACCGGTGCCCTGCCGTCGATCCGTCCCCGGAACACCCACCAGCACATCGCCTGAAAGCCTAGTAGGGCCGGCAGGAGCGGCAGCACGAGCCAGCCCAGCAGCGCCAGCGTCGGTCGGCTCGCGGCCGCCTCGGCGACGCTCAGTGACGTCGCCGGGTCGGTGGTGGAGACCAGGATCCGGGGCCACAGCGCGGCGCCGACCAGCGGCACGGGCAGCGCCAGCGCCGTTGCGGTGGCGGCGAAGGCCACCCCGGCCCGGCCGCGGCGCAGCGCCGCGCGGGCCACCAGCAGCGCCGCCACCAGCGCCAACGGCAGGAGTACGGCGACCGCCGGTCGCGCCACGGCGGCGCGTACCCGGTCGGAGAGCAGGCCCAGGACGGTGGCCGCCGCGACCGCGGTGAGCGCGGCGGGCACCAGGCCGCGGGCCAGCCGGGCGAGTGCCGGCGCGTCGGTGGCGGGCAGTCGCAGCGTGAGGAAGGTCGCACCGTGCAGCGCGACCAGCGCGACAAGCGCCAGCCCGGCGGCGGCCACGAACGGGGTCGCCACGTGGCCGACGCCCGCGACGTGCCCGTCGGCGGTGAGCGGCACGCCCTGGAGCAGGCCGCCGAGCAGGGCGCCCCAGCCCAGCGCCGCCAGCACGCTGCCGACCACCACCAGCCGGTCCCAGCCGGCCCGGGCCGCCTCGCCGCCGGCCCGGCCGCGCAGCTGCACGCCGGCAGTCACCAGCACCACCCCGGCCAGCGCGCCGAGCACGACCGGGTAGAAGCCGGAGAGCAGTTCCCCCTCCAGCGTGGGGAACGCGCCGAACAGGATGCCGACGGCGGCCACCAGCCAGACCTCGTTGCCGAGGAAGAACGGGCCGACGGCGGTGAGCGCGACCCGGCGGGCGACCGCGTCGTCCGGGCCGGCGCCGGCGCGCCGGGCCAGCAGCAGGCCGACGCCGTAGTCGTAGCCGCCGAGCACCAGGTAGGTGGCGAAGAAGAGACCGAGCAGGGCGTACCAGGCGAGTTCCACGGCTGTCTCCCTCAGGCGAACACGGGCTGGTGGTGGTCGTCGGTGTCGGGCGCGGGCGGGCGGCCGAGCAGCGGGTCTTGCGCCCCCCGGGCGGCGTGCCGGGCCAGCAGCACCCAGTTGGCGACGGTGAGCGCGCCGAGCAGCAGGGTGAAGCCGATCAGCGAGGCGAGCATCAGCCCGGGCGGGACCGGGGAGACGGCCTGCGCGGTGGGCAGCAGCCCGTATGCCAACCAGGGCTGTCGGCCCACCTCGCGGGCGATCCAGCCGAGCAGCACCGCCACGAACGGCAGCGGCAGGCCGAGCAGGACCAGCCAGAGCGGGAACCGCAGCCGGATGATCCAGTCGCGCCAGAGCAGCGGCAGCAGGAGCCAGACGCAGCCCAGCGCGAAGCCGATCAGGATCATGAAGCCGAGGCCGACGCTGGACAGCACCGGCGGGTCCCAGTCGCCGGGGCCGAACCGGGCGGTCCAGTCGGCGACCGCCGCGTCCCGGTCCGGGCCGCCGCCGAACTTGGTGGGCTGGAGCTGCCCGACCGGGCCGAACTGGGCGAAGCCGAAGCCCTGCACGGCACTCACCGCGAGCGCCGCGGTGACCAGCCCGAGCCGCAGCGAGGTGCGGAACAGCGCGAAGTCGGGCGTGCGGCGCAGCAGGTGCCAGGCGCTGACCGCGGCCATCAGCAGGCCGCCGGTGACCAGGCTGGCGGACACCACGTGCCCGAACGCGAAGCCGAACGTGGGGTTGGTGACCAGCGCGCCGAAGTCGGTGAGATGGGCGACGCCGTCGCGCACCTCGTAGCCGACCGGGTGTTGGAGCCAGGCGTTGGCCACCATGATCCAGAACGCCGAGGCGTACGCGGTGATCGCGACCCCCCAGAGCAGCAACAGGTGTACGCCGCGCCGGAGCCGGTGCCAGCCGAAGATCCACATGCCGAGGAACGTGGACTCCAGGAAGAACGCCACGAGTGTCTCGATGGCCAGCGGCGCGCCGAACACGTTGCCCACGTAGCGCGACAGGCCGCTCCAGTTCAGCCCGAACTGGAACTCCAGCACGATCCCGGTGGCGATGCCGAGCACGTAGTTGATCACGTAGAGCTGGCCCCAGAACCGGGTCAGCCGCTCGTAGACCGGCTTGCCGGTGAGGTAGCCGGCGGTCTGGAGCCCGACCAGGAGGGTGACGAGGCCGAGCGTGACCACCACGAAGAGGAAGTGGAGCGAGGTGGTGGTGGCGAACTGCAGGCGGGCGAGGAGGAGGGGATCCATGGCGGTTCTCCCACGGGTTGGATCGCTTGTCATAGCGAGCCTACACGTAGCGTCGCTACCTATCAGGCCGCGCGGACCCGGAGAAGGCCCGTAGGGGTCGTCAGCTCAGGAACAGCGAGATCGGCAGCGCGACCAGGGTGCCGGCGACGGCCAGCGCGGTGGCGCCCAGCACCCGCGGCGGACGGTCCGCCACCAGCAGCCGCTGCACGCGTACGTCGAGGTCACGGTCCCCGATGCCGAGCGTGCCGGCCGGCGTGAGCCGGTGCCCGGCGGCGGCGAACCGGCGCAGCGCGCCCGCCAGCGGCTCCTCCGCGTGCAGCTCCCGGGCCTTGTCGTCGGCGCGCATCTCGACCAGCAACGCCACCCGCGCGTGCGCGTCGCGCACCCAGCGGAACCAGGGCAGCGCCCGGCACAGCGCGGTGAACGGCAGCAGCACCAGGTCGTGCCGCTCCTGGGCGTGCGCCCGCTCGTGGGTGAGCACCGCCGCCAGTTCGGCCGGGGCGAGCAGGTCGACAGTGCCGGCGCTCACCACCACCCGGGGCCGCACCCCGGGCAGGCAGTACGCCGCCGCGCTCGGATGGTCGAGCACCAGCGCGCCGGGCACCGTCGGGTCCCGCCGGGCGACCAGGCTGAGCAGCTCACGGTGCCGACGCTGGGCGCGAACCGCGCCGTGCACCGCGCGCACGGTCGTGGTCAGCAGCACCGCGCCGATGCCGAAGCCCACCCCGACCAGGCCGAGGTGCGCCGCACCCACGCCGGGCGGCAGCGTGCCGTGGGCCAGGTCGTCGGCGAGCGCCAGCAGCGCGCCCCCGGTCGGCCGGTCGTAGGCGGCCAGACCCACCGCCATCGGCAGCCCCATCGCGGAGAGGCCGAGCGCCAACCCGACCGCCTGCCAGCAGACGATCGCCACCCTTGGCGCGCGCCACGTCCAGCGCGCGGCGGCGAGGACCTGCGCGGTGAGCCAGCAGGCCAGCACGGTCGCGGCGAAGTGCACGGCGTACGCCACGGCGGCCGCCTACCGGTCCGTCGCCTCGTCGAGCGCCGGCCCGGCGGGCCGCGGATCCTCGACCCGACCGGTCAGCCCGGCCCCGCGGGTCCGGCCCTGGCCGGCGGGCCCAGCCTCGGTGGCCCGGGTCGGGTCGGCGGGCCCGGCCCCGGTGGCTCGGGTCGGGTCGGCCGGCCCGGCCTCGGCGGCGAGCGCGGCGCGCAGCACGTCCGCCTCCGTGCCGGTCACCGAGCGGGCGAAGCGCACCAGCGCGGCGTCCCGGCTGCCGCCGAGGTCGAGGGCGTCGAGCATGAGCTGGGCGATGTGCGCTTCGCGAGTGGCGGCGGGCCGGTAACGCCAGGCCCGCCCCTCCCGCTCGCGCTGCACCATGCCCTTGCCGGCGAGCCGGTCGAGCACCGTCATGACCGTGGTGTAGGCCAGCTCACGCCCGTCCAGGGCGTCGGCGACCTCGCGCACGGTCACCCCGTCGGGCGTGGTGGGCGCCGAATCCCACAGCACGTCCATCACCGCACGCTCAAGGTCCCCCAACCGAGTCACCCGTCAATCCTACCCCGCGTAGTAGAACCGGGTTGGACCCCGTCCGGCCGCCGTGGGTCCGGCGCCTCTCATGATCCACGCCACCTCGGCGGAGTGGTGCCATCCCTCGGAACTGATACGACCACCTCGGCGAGATGGAGTTGATCTCGCCGAGGTGGTCGGTCGGGCACGGACCGGCCGGGGGTACGGGGCGGCCGAGGTGCCGAGGGTGGACCGGGTCAGACGCCCTTCGGGTGCCAGACCGTCTTGGTCTCCAGCAGCGTGGTCATCCGGGTGAGGCCCGGGTCGGCGTGCCAGTCGTGGTCGGCCGGGGCCGGTCGGAGCACCCGCTTGAGGTTCTCCGCGGCCTTGACCTCCAGGTCCGCCGCCAGCTCGGCGTCGGCGACGCCGGTCAGGTCGACGGCGTTGACGTCCATGTGCGCGGCCAGCGTCGGCGCGGTCTCGGTGATCTTCCCGGTGAGGATGTTGACCACGCCGCCCGGCAGGTCGGAGGTGGCCAGCACCTCGGCCAGGGTCACCGCCGCCAGCGGCGCCGCCGGGGAGGCGGCCACCACCACGGTGTTGCCGGTGACGATCGCCGGGGCGATCACGCTCACCAGGCCGAGCAGCGCCGGGGCCTCGGGCGCCACCACCGCCACCACGCCGGTCGGCTCCGGCGCCGAGAGGTTGAAGTACGGGCCGGCCACCGGGTTCGCCCCGCCGTAGACCTGCGCCAGCTTGTCGGACCAGCCCGCGTACCAGACCCAGCGGTCGATCGCCGCGTCCACCTCGTCGGCCGGTACGCCGAGCGCCACGAACTGCTCGCGCCGGCCCTCCAGCATCTCGGCCACCCGGTAGAGGATCTGGCCCCGGTTGTAGGCGGTCGCCCCGGCCCAGCCCTTCACCGCGGCGCGGGCCGCGACGACCGCGTCCCGCGCGTCCTTGCGGGAGGCCAGCGACACGTTGGAGTCCTGCACGAGATACGACCGTCCCGACTCGCTGCGCGGGAACTTCCCGCCGATGAAGAGCTTGTACGTCTTGCGTACCGCGACCCGCTCAGACATTGAGGTACCCCTCCAGCCCGTGCCGGCCGCCCTCGCGACCGTAACCCGACTCCTTGTAGCCGCCGAACGGCGAGGTCGGGTCGAACTTGTTGAACGTGTTGGCCCAGACCACGCCGGCGCGCAGCCGGTCGGCCATCCACAGGATCCGGGAACCCTTGTCGGTCCAGATCCCGGCCGACAGCCCGTACGGCGTGTTGTTGGCCTTCTCCACCGCCTCCGCCGGGGTGCGGAAGGTGAGCACGGACAGCACCGGGCCGAAGATCTCCTCGCGGGCGATCCGGTGCGCCTGGGTGACCCCGGTGAAGATGGTCGGCGCGAACCAGAAGCCGCGGTCGGGCAGCTCGCACGGCGGCGACCAGCGCTCCGCGCCCTCGGCGGCGCCGACCTCGGACAGCTCGCGGATCCGCGCCAACTGCTCGGCCGAGTTGATCGCCCCGACGTCGGTGTTCTTGTCCAACGGGTCACCGACCCGCAGCCGGGCCATCCGGCGCTTGAGCGACTCCAGCACCTCGTCGGCGACCGACTCCTGGACCAGCAGGCGGGAGCCGGCGCAGCAGACGTGCCCCTGGTTGAAGAAGATGCCGTTGACGATCCCCTCGACCGCCTGGTCGACCGGGGCGTCGTCGAAGACGATGTTGGCGGCCTTGCCGCCCAGCTCCAGGGTCAGCTTCTTGCGGGTGCCGGCGACGGCGCGGGCGATGGCCCGGCCGACCTCGGTGGAGCCGGTGAACGCGACCTTGTCCACGCCCGGGTGCTCGACCAGCGCCCGGCCGGTGTCACCGGCGCCGGTGACGATGTTGACCACGCCGGCCGGCAGGTCGGCCTGCTGGCAGATCTCGGCGAAGAGCAGCGCGGTCAGCGGGGTGGTCTCGGCCGGCTTCAGCACCACCGTGTTGCCGGCGGCGAGCGCCGGGGCGATCTTCCAGGCCAGCATGAGCAGCGGGAAGTTCCACGGGATGACCTGCGCGGCCACGCCAAGAGGCTGCGGAATCGCGCCGCTGTGCTGGCTCGTCGGCCTCCGGCCGAACCCGGCGTGCTCCAGCTTGTCGGCCCAGCCGGCGTAGTAGAAGAAGTGCGCGGCGACCAGCGGCAGGTCGACGTCGCGGGACTCCCGGATCGGCTTGCCGTTGTCCAGCGACTCCAGCACGGCCAGCTCGCGCGAGCGCTCCTGGATGATCCGGGCGATCCGGTACAGGTACTTCGCCCGGTCCCGGCCCGGCATCGGACCCCAGACCTTCTCGTACGCCGCGCGCGCGGCGCGGACCGCGCGGTCCACGTCTCCGCTGCCGGCCTCGGCGATCTCGGCCAGGACCTCCTCGGAGGCCGGGTTGACCGACTTGAAGCTGCCGCCGTCGGAGGGGTCGACGAACGTCCCGTCGACGAAGAGCCCGTACGAGGGCTTGATGTCGACCACCGAGCGTGACTCGGGGGCGGGTGCGTACTCGAACATCGCGTTCAGTCCAGGGTGAAGTAGTCGGGGCCGGCGTATACGCCGGTCGTCAGCTTGGTGCGTTGCATGAGCAGGTCGTTGAGCAGGCTGGACGCGCCGAAGCGGAACCAGTCCGGGTCGAGCCAGTCGGCGCCGACGGTCTCGTTGACCATGACCAGGTACTTGATCGCGTCCTTGGTGTTCTTGATGCCGCCGGCCGGCTTCACACCGACCTGCCGCCCGGTGGCGGCGCGGAAGTCGCGGACCGCCTCCAGCATCACCAGCGTCACCGGCAGCGTGGCCGCGACCGGGACCTTGCCGGTGGAGGTCTTGATGAAGTCGCCGCCGGCCAGCATGGCGAGCCACGACGCGCGCCGCACGTTGTCGTAGGTGGCCAGCTCGCCGGTCTCCAGGATCACCTTGAGGTGCGCGTCCCCGCACGCCTCCTTGGTGGCGACGATCTCGTCGTAGACCTCGGAGTAGCGCCCGGCCAGGAACGCGCCCCGGTTGATCACCATGTCGATCTCGTCCGCGCCCGCGGTGACCGCGGCCCGGACGTCGGCGAGCTTGATCTCCAGCGGCGCCTGCCCGGACGGGAACGCGGTCGCCACGCTCGCCAGGTGCACGCCGGATCCGGCCAGCACCTCGGCCACGTGCGGGACCATGGCGGGATAGACGCAGACCGCGCCGACGTGCGGGCAGCTCGGGTCCGCCGGGTCGGGGCGCAGCGCCTTGGCGGCCAGCGCCCGCACCTTGCCCGGGGTGTCGGCCCCCTCCAGGGTGGTCAGGTCGACCATCCGGATCGCCAGGTCGATCGCCTCGGCCTTGGCCGTGGTCTTGATGGAGCGGGTGCCGAGTTGGGCCGCCCGCTGCTCCGCGCCGACCTGGTCCACGCCCGGTAGGCCGTGCAGGAAGGTCCGCAGAGCGGTCTCGGATCGTCCCAGCTCGGAGAGGTCCGACCGGGCCGACGTCGCTGTCGCCGTCATGCCCCGAATAGTACGCACCCGCGAGTCGAGTGATCTTGGTCACGGCCGAGCGGCCGTGCGAGTTGCACGTGAGCGGCGTCGCTGGTCGGGCCGCACCCGGCGTGCGGCGGGCCGGGGACCGGTAGGTTGAGCGATCGTGGACGTAACAGTCATTGACCATCCGCTCGCCCAGACGCGGCTGACCGCCATGCGGGACGCCCGGACCGACTCCGCGTCGTTCCGGGCCGCGCTGCGCGAACTCACCACCATGCTGGTGTACGAGGCCGCGCGCTCCTTCCCCGTCGAGAACTACTCGATCCAGACCCCGGTCACCGCCACCGAGGGCACCCGGCTGGCGAACCCGCCGCTGCTGGTGCCGGTGCTGCGGGCCGGGCTCGGCATGGCCGACGCCGCGCTGGGCCTGGTGCCCGAGTCGTCGATGGGCTTCGTGGGCCTGGCCCGCGACGAGGAGACGTACGAGCCGCGGGCGTACATGGAGTCGCTGCCCCGCGACCTCAGCGGCCTGCCGGTGCTGGTGCTCGACCCGATGCTGGCCACCGGCGGCTCGCTGGAGCACTGCTGCCGACTGCTCGCCGACCGGGGCTGCACCGACATCACCGTGCTCTGCGTGCTGGCCGCCCCGGTCGGCATCGAGCGGCTGAAGCGCAGTGGCCTGCCGCTGCGCCTGGTCACCGCGTCCATCGACGAGGGCCTGAACGACAAGATGTTCATCGTGCCCGGCCTCGGCGACGCCGGCGACCGCCAGTTCGGCGGCATGCCGCGCTTCTGAGACCTCGGCAAAGGGCCCGATCCGCCCGGACGGGCCCTTTGCTCGTGATCCGGGCGGCGGGGCGGGTGACCTCGGCGAGTCGGTGCGCGGGGGTGCGGCGAGGCGCTAGCGTTCCGGGCCATGACTGGTGTTGCGCTCGCCGAGGAGCTGCTCCTCCTCGCGTATGACGACGAAACCGGCAAGGCCGCCATGCCGCGGATCAGCCTCGACCTGGGCATGGCCGCCGCGGTGCTGGTCGAGCTGGCCCTGGCCGGTCGGGTCGCGTACGCCGACGGCAACCTCGCGGTGGTCGACCCGGCGCCGACCGGCGAGCCGATCGCGGACGCGGTCCTCGCCAAGATCGCCGCGGACACCCCGCACACGCCGTCGTCCTGGGTGCAGCGGCTGCGGCACGGGCTGCGCGACCGGATCCTCGGTGACCTGTGCGGCCGGGGCGTGGTCCGCGACGTCGACGAGACCGAGCTGGGCTTCATCCACGTGCACCGCTACCCGGTCGCGGACGCCTCGTTCGAGGCGGACATCCGGCGGCGGCTGGCCGAGGCGCTGACCAGCGGCCAGCTCCCGGACGAGCGGACCGCCGCGTTGGCCACGCTGGTCGCCGTGCTGCGGATGGAACCGGCGCTCGGGCTCACCGGCGCCGCCGCCGAGGAGGCCGGCGCCCGCCTGGAGGAGATCGCCACCGGCGCCGGCTTCTCCGGCACGGTGAGCCTGGACGACAGCGTGGTGCGCCCCTCGGTGAGCCTGGTCATCGCCGCCCTCGCCCAAGCGGTCGACGCCGCCCTCGGCAAGCGGCAGGTGCAAGGAGGGGCCCCCTCTTAACGCCTCCGGTAGAGAAGGGGCCCCCTCTCACACTCCGCGTGTTAAGAAGGGGCCCCTGCTTACACCTCAGAGGCCGAGGGCGAGGGCGATCTCGCTGCGCAGCTCGGTGACCGCCGCGCGGGCCCGGTGCCGGGACGCGGCGACGTCGCCGCCCGTGACCGGCTCCACCACCTCCAGGTACGCCTTGAGCTTCGGCTCGGTGCCGGAGGGCCGGATCACCACCCGGGCGGCGTCGGTGCGCAGGATCACCACGTCCGCGTCGGGGAGCAGGTCGGACGCCTCGGTGACCGGGTGCCCCAGCAGCGTGGTCGGGGTGGCCGCCCGGATCCGCGCCATCGAGTCCGTGATCACCCGCAGGTCCTCCACCCGCACCGAGAGCTGGTCGGTGTGGTGCACGCCGAACTCGGCGGCCAGCTCGTCCAGCCGGTCGCCGAGCGTACGGCCCTCGGCCTTGAGCCCGGCGGCCAGTTCGGCGACGGTCAGCGCGGCGGTGATGCCGTCCTTGTCCCGGACGTGGCCCGGGGCCACGCAGTAGCCCAGCGCCTCCTCGTAGCCGAAGACCAGCGGCTCCCGGCCGCCGCCCGCCCGGACGATCCACTTGAAGCCGGTCAGCGTCTCGTCGTAGGGCAGCCCACGTGCGCCGGCCATGGCCCGCAGCAGCGTCGACGAGACGATCGTGGTGGCGTACAGGCCGGTCACCCCGCGCCGCATCAGGTGGTCGGCGAGCAGCGCGCCCACCTCGTCGCCGCGCAGCATCCGCCAGGACCCGGCGTCGCGGACGGCCACCGCGCAGCGGTCCGCGTCCGGGTCGTTGGCGACGGCGAGGTCGGCGTCGATGCGGTCGGCGAGTGCGATCAGCAGGTCCACCGCGCCGGGCTCCTCCGGGTTGGGGAAGCTGACGGTCGGGAACGCCGGGTCCGGCTCGGCCTGCTCGGGCACCACGCCGGGCACCCCGAACCCGGCCCGGGCGAACGCGGCGGTCAGCACCGCGGCCCCCACCCCGTGCAGCGGCGTGTACGCCACCTTCAGGTCGCGCGGGCCGGCCGGGTCCACCACCGCGGCGGCCCGGTCCACGTACGCGGCGACCAGCTCGTCCCCGAGCACCTGGCCGGCCGGGCCGAGCGGCACCTCGGCGAGCGCGCCGACCGCCCGGATGGCGGCCTCGATGCCGGCGTCGGCCGGCGGCACGATCTGCGCCCCGGCACCCAGCTCACCGCCGAGCTGCGCGCCCAGGTAGACCTTGTAGCCGTTGTCCTGCGGCGGGTTGTGGCTGGCGGTGACCATCACCCCGGCGACCGCGCCGAGCTGCCGCACCGCGAACGCCAGGACCGGCGTGGGCAGCGGGCGAGGCAGCAGCAGTGCGGGCCGGCCGGCGCCGGTGGCCACCTGCGCGGTGCGCTCGGCGAAGGCTCGCGAACCGCGCCGGGCGTCGTACCCGATCACGAGCGGACCCTCGCCGCCCTGGGCGGCGAGCCAGCCGACCAGCCCGGCGGCGGCCCGGGTGACCACGGCGAGGTTCATCCCGTTGGGCCCGGCGCGCAGCGGGCCGCGCAGCCCGGCGGTGCCGAAGGTCAGCGGGCCGGCGAACCGGTCGGCCAACTCGGCGGCCGTGCCCGGCAGCCCGTCGAGGACGGCGCGCAGCTCGTCCCGGTCGGCCGGGTCGGGGTCGTCGGCGAGCCAGCGCTCGGCTCGCGCGCGAAGGTCGTCAAGGTCAGTGGTATCCGCCGCCATTGCCTCATGAAAGCACGGCGGCGGATCACCACTGGCCGTCGGCCTCGACTCAGTTGGCACCCGTGAGCTGGAACGAACCGACCATCGCGTCGAAGATCGGCTTGCTCTCCGCGAACCGCGCGTCGGTGGAGGAGAGGTAGAACGAGTAGACCTTGCCGTCCTTCACCAGCCCCCGCCAGATGCCGTGTCGCATGCCGTCCCCCTCGCCGCAGGTGTATTCGACCTGGCCGGCGGTCTGGCCGGCGAGTGGCTGCTCCGAGACGGAGACCTCGGTGTAGGGCGCGGGGCAGGTCTTGCTCTTGTTGCTGTTCTTCTTGAGGTTCCGCGAGGCGAACTCGGCCCAGCTGATCGAGGTGCCGCCCCACTCCTCGGCGACGACCCGCACCTTGCGGCCCTCGTCCTCCGGGTCGACGTAGTCGACGAAGAGACCGCCGGTCTGCCGCTGCCAACCCTTCGGCACCTGGATGGTCACGCCCTTGACGGACTGCTCCTGCATGTCCACCGGCGGGGCGGCGGCCGAGTTGGACGGCAGCGTGCCCACGATCGGCGGGGGAGCGTCGTCGCCGCCACTGGTCAGCGCGATCACGCTCACCAGCAGCACCACGGCCAGACCGCCGGCGGCGGCGAGCTGCACCTTGCGGGGCCACGCCTTGACCTTGCCGAGCAGGCCCTGGACGCCCCCGCCGCTCGGTGCCGGCGCGGTGGCCGGAGTGGTCCACGGCTGGCCGGTGCCCGGCACCGACCACTGGTTGCCGCCGCCGTACACCGGTTGGGTGGCGTCGGCGGCACCGCCGTAGGTCGCCGGCGGGCCGGTGGGCACGCGCTGCGTGGCGTCGGAGCCGGCGCCCCGGCCGAAGCGGACCGTGGCGTCCGACGAGATGCGCTGGGTGGCCTCGGGCGCGTCCGGCCCGGACATCGCGCCGGTGGGCGTGTGCAGCGGCCCGGCCAGCGCGTCGGCGCTCGTCTCGTCGAGCGCCGCGGCGCCCGCCGCGGGCTTCGCGCCGGGGCGCTCACCGCGGCGCAGCGCGGCGAGCCGGTCGGTCAGCGACTCGCTGGGGCCGATCATCGCCCGGCCGCCGATCTGCCCGCCCGGCTTGGGCTCCGCGGCGACGGCCGGCGGCGTGGTCGGGCGCGGCACCGGCACCACGGCGTACGGGTCGGTGACCGAGTTGACCGCGGTGGCGGTGCTGGTCAGCGGGCCGGCGAGCAGCTCGCGCAGCATGGCCCGGGCGCGGTGCACGTCGAGCCGGCGGGCCGGGTCCTTCTCCAGCAGGCCCATCAGCACGCCGGTGAGCGGGCCGCTGCGCTGCGGAGTGGCGGGCGGGTCCTCGACCACGGCGTGCATGGTCTCGATCGGGTCGCCCTTGTCGAACGGGGGTCGGCCCTCGACCGCGGTGTAGAGCGTCACACCGAGCGAGAACAGGTCGCTGGGCGGCCCGAACTCCTGGCCCATGGCCCGCTCGGGGGAGATGAAGTGCGGCGAGCCGAGCACCATGCCGGGCGTGGTGAGCTGCACGTCGGTGGGCATCCGGGCGACGCCGAAGTCGGTCAGCACGCAGCGGCCGTCGGTGCAGATCAGCACGTTGGCCGGCTTGACGTCGCGGTGCAGCACGCTGAGGGCGTGGGCCACCTCCAGCGCGCCGAGCAGGGCGATGCCGATCTTGGCGACCGCGCGGGGCGCGACCGGCCCGTCCTCGATCACCATGTCGGCCAGGCTGCGGGCGTCCAGCAGCTCCATCACGATCCACGGCCGGCCACCCTCGGTGACCACGTCGTAGACCTGGACCACGGCCGGGTGCTGGATCGCGGCGGCGGCACGGGCCTCGCGAAGCGTGCGTTCGTAGAGCGCGTCGCGGTCGCTGGGGGCGAGCCCCGGCGGGAGGACGACCTCCTTGACCGCCACGTCGCGGCGCAGCAGGGTGTCTGTGGCCCGCCAGACCGTGCCCATGCCACCGTTGCCCACCGGGGAGCGCAACGAGTAGCGACCACCGATGGTGGTGCCGGGCGCCGCGCGTCCAGTGGGGGGACTGGCCGGTCCACCGCTCCACGTCGGAATCTGAGTCACAGAAAAGCCACCGGGGGATATCGAGGGGGCTGGGACACAACCCCTCTATCTTGCTGGTTCCGACGCCCGATGCGAAACCCGACGCGACGGGCGTTTACCTACTCGACGGTACGTGGGCAGCTACTCACCTCCGGTCGGTCGCCCGCTTCCCGGTGTGCGGTATCCCTCACCCGCCTGGTGGCGACCGCGTCCTACCATCCGGTAATGAGCGATGCGCGGTCAAGCGAGTCGGGTTTCCCGATCAAGGGCGTCTACACGGCGGCCGACCTTCCGGCGGACCTGGATTCCCGGTTGGGCGAGCCGGGCGACTATCCGTACACCCGCGGGGTCTACCCGACGATGTACACGTCCCGTCCGTGGACCATGCGGCAGTACGCCGGCTTCGGCACCGCGAGCGAGAGCAACGCCCGCTACCACCAGCTGCTGCGCGCCGGCACGATGGGCCTCTCCGTCGCGTTCGACCTGCCCACCCAGATGGGGTACGACTCGGACGACCCGATCGCGCACGGTGAGGTCGGCAAGGTCGGCGTCGCGATCGACTCCATCGAGGACATGCGCACGCTCTTCGCCGACATCCCGTTGGACAAGGTCTCCACCTCGATGACCATCAACGCGCCGGGCTCCGTGCTGCTGCTGCTCTACCAGCTGGTGGCGGAGGAGACCGGGGTGCCCGGGTCGGCGCTCAACGGGACCATCCAGAACGACATCCTCAAGGAGTACATCGCCCGGGGGACGTACATCTTCCCGCCGAAGCCCTCGCTGCGGCTGGTCGCCGACACCTTCGCCTACTGCCGGGCCGAGGTGCCGAAGTGGAACACCATCTCGATCTCCGGCTACCACATGGCCGAGGCCGGCGCCTCGCCCGCGCAGGAGATCGCGTTCACGCTCGCCAACGGCGTGGAGTACGTCCGGGCGGCGCTCGCCGCCGGGCTGGCCGTGGACGACTTCGCGCCCCGGCTGTCGTTCTTCTTCGTGGCCCGCACCACGCTGCTGGAGGAGGTCGCCAAGTTCCGCGCGGCGCGCCGCATCTGGGCCCGGCTGATGCGCGACGAGTTCGGCGCGAAGAACCCGAAGTCGATGATGCTGCGGTTCCACACCCAGACCGCCGGCGTGCAGCTCACCGCGCAGCAGCCCGAGGTCAACCTGGTCCGGGTGGCGGTGCAGGGCCTGGGCGCGGTGCTCGGCGGCACCCAGTCGCTGCACACCAACAGCTTCGACGAGGCGATCGCGCTGCCCACCGAGAAGGCGGCCCGGCTGGCGCTGCGCACCCAGCAGGTGCTGGCGTACGAGACGGACCTCACCGCCACGGTCGACCCGTTCGCCGGGTCGTACGTGGTGGAGGCGATGACCGACGAGCTGGAGACCGCGATCACCGCGCTGATGGAGCGGGTCGCCGACCACGGCTCGGCGGTGGACGCGATCGAGGCCGGCTTCCAGAAGCGGGAGATCGAGCAGTCGGCGTACCGGATCGCCCAGGAGATCGACGCGGGCGAGCGGGTGGTGGTCGGGCTCAACCGGTTCCGGATCGACGAGGAGGAGCCGTACGAGCCGCTGCGGGTGGACCCGACGATCGAGGCGGCCCAGGCGGAGCGGCTGGCCAAGCTGCGCGCCGATCGGGACGGGGGCGCGGTCGAGCGGGCCCTGGCCGAGCTGCGGGCGGCGGCCGAGGGCGACGCCAACGTGCTCCTTCCGATGAAGGAGGCGCTGCGGGCGCGCGCCACGGTCGGCGAGGTGTGCGGGACGCTGCGGGCGGTGTGGGGGATCTACCGGCCGAGCGACCGGTTCTGACGCGTACAGTCGGCGGCCCGCGCCGGCACACCCGGCGGGTGTGCGACGCGGGCCGCGTCGCGTCCGGGTGTGCGATTTCGGAATACGGGTAACCCGATCGGGTGAACGGGACGGACAGCCTGTGCGGGCGGTCGCCGGGCGGTCATGTCACCGTCGGGAGTCGCCCGGCAGCCGAATGTTGTCGGGCAATTGTCGGAGCGGCAGTTAATTGCCACGACTAATGCGACAATTCGGAACGACGACTTGCTATTTGGTGACCGATGAATCGGTTACGCGTTGTAGGAGGTGGGGGGCAGATGACGGCGTCCGACCACGATCTACCTGCTGTCCCGCAGATATTCGAGCACTCCCACCAGGGCATTCGTGACGCTGCGCGGTCCGACCGCTACGGGAAAGATGTTGCGCAGCGTCACCGCCGGGGGTCTAGGCTGTCTGCTGTTCTACCCGATGATCCTTCCTTCTCTAGTGATCGAGAATTCGACGTGACGAGTGCGTTGACGCTGCCTTCGGGCGGCCCGCTGGCGTCGTCCCGGCCCGAGTCGCCGACCGGTTCCCAGCCCCTGCCCTTCGAGCTCGACCATCTGCTCGCGCTGCGGGTGCCCGGCCTCATCGCCACCCGCCGTCACATCCATTCCCACCCGGAACTGTCGGGCGAGGAGTTCGAGACGGCGGCCCTGGTGCACCGCGAGCTGTCGCTCGCCGGGTTGAAGCCGCGCCTGCTGCCGAAGGGCAACGGCGTCATCTGCGACATCGACGGCCGCCCCGACGGACCGGTGGTCGCGCTCCGCGCCGACATCGACGCGCTGCCGCTGAGCGACCCGAAGGACGTGCCCTACCGCTCGACGGTGGACGGCGTCTGCCACGCCTGCGGTCACGACGTGCACACCGCGGTGATGCTCGGCGTCGGCATGCTGCTCGCCCAGCTCGCCGACCTCGGGCAGTTGGACGGCCGGGTCCGGCTGATCTTCCAGCCGGCCGAGGAGATCCTGCCCTGCGGCTCGCTCGAGGTCATCGAGGCCGGCGGCCTGGACGACGTGGTGCAGATCTTCGCGCTGCACTGCGACCCGAACCTGCCGGTGGGCAAGGTCGGCCTGCGGGTCGGCCCGATCACCGCCGCCGCGGACAACGTCACCGTCCGGCTCACCGGGCCGGGCGGGCACACCGCCCGCCCGCACCTGACCGTCGACCTGGTCGACGCGCTCGGCCGGCTGGTCACCGAGGTGCCGACGCTGATCAGTCGCCGGGTGCCGGCCAACAGCGGACTGCTGCTGGTGTTCGGCCACGCGTCGGCCGGCACCCGCTACAACGTCATCCCCTCCGAGGCGTCCGCGGCCGGCACGCTCCGGGTGATGGACCGGGAGACGTGGGACCAGGCGCCCAAGATCGTGGCTCAGGTGGTGCGGGACGTGCTCGCCCCCACCGGTGCCACGGTGGACCTGGAATACCTGCGCGGCCGCCCGCCGGTGACCAACGACGCCGGGGCGATCGGTGTGTTCACCGCGGCCACCGCGTCGGCACTCGGCCCGGAGGGCATCGCCGAGACGCCGCAGAGCATGGGCGGCGAGGACTTCTCCTGGTATCTGGAGCACGTGCCCGGCGCGCTCGCCCGCCTCGGCGTCGGCCGGAACGGTCCCAACGTGGACCTGCACCGGGCCTCCTTCGACGTGGACGAGCGCGCCATCGAGGCGGGCGTACGCCTCATGGTCCAGACCGCGCTGCGGGCACTGGCGGCGGCGCGCTGACCGGACCGCCGGGCGGCCCGAACGGCGGCCCCGGCGGGTTCGGTCCGGCCGGCGGCGGGGTCCGCCGGGGCCGCCGGCGTCGCCACCGCAGCAGCAGCCACAGCGGTACGCCGATCACCACCGCGAACGGCAGCAGCGCGCCGAGCACGGTGAGCAGCACGCGTACCGAGGTGAGGAAGACGGCCCAGCCGCCACCGAGACCACTGAGGAAGCCGAGGTCGGCACCCTCCTCGGCGGTGCTGGCGTCCCGGCCCAGGAACGTCACGGTGATGGTGGAGAGCGCGGTCAGGTCGGCCAGCCGGCGCTTGCGCGCCTCCAGTGCGGCCAGGTCCGCCTGCCGGGTGCCCACCTCGTTCTCCAGCGTGACCAACTGGTCCACGGAACTGGCCTGGGCGAGCAGCTTGCGGGCGCTCTCCACCCGGGCCCGCTGGGTGGCGATCCGGGCGTCCAGGTCGACCACCTGCTCGGTGACGTCCTCGGTGCGGATCTCCCGACGCTCCTGCTTGCCGTAGCCGGCCAACTGGTCGATCACGCCGGCGAACTTCTCCGCCGGCACCCGCAGCGTCAGCACCGCCCGGGCGTCGGCCGACTGGCTCGACCGCCGGTCCCCACCGACGAAGCCGCCGGCCGCGGTGACCGCCGCTGTCGCCTCCCGCGCCGCGGTGTCCACGTCGTCCACCCGGACCTGCATCGTCCCGGTGTAGATGATGGACCGCTGGTCCACCCGCAGGTCGGCGCCGCCGGTCCCGCCCGGCGCCGCCTTGTCCTGGTCCCGCCCGGCGCCACCCTCGGCGGCCGGCGCCGCCGCGTCACCGCCGCCGCTGTCCCCACCACTGTCCCCGCCCGCGCTGCAGGCCCCCACGGCCAGCACCGCGGCGAGACCCACCGCTGCCAGGGCCATGCCCCGGAGTCGTCGTCCGCCCATCTCCCCGCTCCGATCGTCGACGGCCCCGCGAGCCGGGACCGATACCTCGGACGCGACGCGTTGTCGCGCCGGTTCCGGCAGACTGCGCTGAGGACGTCACGATTCGATAATCGAGGAGTCACGATGCAGCTCACCAAGTACGCCCACTCCTGTCTCCGGGTGGAGCACGACGGGGGAGTGCTCGTCGTCGACCCGGGTGTCTTCAGCGCCGCGGCCGAGGCGCTGGACGGGGCGGACGCGGTGCTGATCACCCACCAGCATCCGGACCACGTGGACGTCCCGGCGCTGACCGCGGCGCTGGAGCGGCGGCCGGTGCCGGTGCACGGGCCGGCCTCGCTCGCCGAGGTGCTCGGCGACGCCGCCGAGGCGCTCGTCGCGGTCGCGCCGGGGGAGTCGTTCACCGCCGCCGGGGTGCCGGTGCGGGCGTACGGGGGCCAGCACGCCGTGATCCACCCGGACCTCCCGGTGATCCCGAACCTGGGCTACCTCCTCGACGACACGGTCTACCACCCGGGCGACGCGCTGTACGTCCCCGACGACGCCCCTGTCGACACGCTGTTCGCCCCGATCCACGCGCCCTGGTCGAAGTTCTCCGAGGTGCTCGACTTCATCCGGGCGGTCGCGCCGCGGCGGGCGTACGCGCTGCACGACGGGCTGCTCAACGCCAACGGCTTCGGGGTGCTGGACCGGCAGTACACCGCGATGTCCAACACCGACTACCGCCGTCTGGAGCCGGGCACCCGGATCGATGCCTGACGTCCCCGCCGAGGTGATCCGGCGGCTCTACGCCACGCCGCCGGAGAAGTTCGTCGCGGCCCGGGACGCCGCCGTCGCGCAGGCACGCGAGGCCGGCGACCCGCGTACCGCCCGGGAGATCGGCCGGCTGCGGCGACCCACCGTCGCGGCCTGGCTGGTCAACCTGCTCGCGATCCGGCGACCCGAACTGGTCGCCGACCTGACCCGGCTCGCCGAGTCGCTCCGCGCCGCGCAACGCGACCTGCGCGGCGGTGAGCTCCGGGAACTCTCCGCCCAGCGCCGCGCCGTGGTGGGCGCGCTGGTCGCCGAGGTACGCCGGCTGGCCGCCGCGGAGCCTGCCGCCCCGCCGGCCGGGAAGCTGCCGCTGGGCGAGGTGGAGGCGACGCTCAACGCCGCGCTCTCCGACACCGAGGTGGCCGAGCAGGTACGCACCGGACGGCTGCTGCGGTCCAGCCACTACGCCGGATTCGGCGAGGTGCCCCGCCCCCAGCTCCGCCTGGTCACCGGCGGCGAGGAGAAGCACCGGGCCGGCAAGCCCGGCACACCGGGCGGGGCGGCGAGGTCCGGCGTGCCGACGGAGGCGGTCGGGTCCGGCGTACCGACTGAGCCGGTCGGGTCCGGCGTACCGGACGGGGCGGCGGCCGAGCGGGCCGAGGCGCGCCGGGCCCGCGAAGCGCGGGCGGCGCGGGCCGAACGGGCGAAGCGGCGGCGGACGGCCACCCGCGAACTGGAGAAGGCGCGCGCGGAGCTGGGCCGGGCCGAGACGGACCTCTCCGGTGCCGGACGGGCCGAGCGGGACGGCGCCGCCACGCTGGATCGGATCGAGACCGAGCTGGCCGAGCTGGAGCGCCGCCGGGCCGTGGCCGAGCAGGAACTGAGCCGGGCCCGGCTGGCCCGCCGGGGCGCGGAACGGGCGGTCACCGCCGCCCGGCGGCGGGCCGGCGAGGTGGAGGCCGTGTTGGAGGCGCTCGACGCCGAAGAGGGGGATGCCGAAGTCGGTGACGAACGGGCAGACTGAGCGCGATGAACGGCCACGGTGGACGGACGACGGTGGGTCGTCGATGACTCCGGAGCAGGTCGCCGCCGCCTGCAAACCGCTGGTGCTGGAACTCGGGGAGGCGTTCTCCCGCTGCCCGTCGACGCTGCGCCGGGCCCGACTGCTCGGCATCTCCGGGTGGGCCTTCTACATCACCGGTCGGGCCGGCGCGCTCGGTGACGTCCGCGCCGAGACGGTGGCGTCGGCGCTCGGTTTCATCGCCCCGGAGGCGGTCGCCGACGGCTGGGACGCCGCGGCGCGCGCGGTGCCACCGCTGGAGGTGGCCGCCGCCAACCTGACCGAGTGCTGCCGGTGGGGGATGTCCCGGCTGGGCGACGCGCCCGGCGTGTCCCGGCTGGCCGGGCTGCTCGGCCGGGCCGTCGACGCGGCGGACGGCAGCGCCATGCCGCTCTTCGCCGCCTGGCGGGCCATGCCGATGCCCGACCCGTCCCCCGCCGCCCGCGCCGCCGTCGGCCTGCTGCTGCTGCGTGAGCACTTCGCCGGGGCCTACCTGCTGGCCGTACGGGCCTCCGGGCTGACGCCGCTGGAGGCGGTGCTGGCCGGGCCGGAGGGGGAGGCGGGCGCCGCCGCCTGCGGGTGGTCGCCGCCCTACCCGCCGGTCGGGCCGCTCGTGCGGCGCCGGATCTGGGCCGAGGCCGTGACCGACCGGCTGGTGTCCCCGGCGTTCCAGGCGCTCGGCGCCGCCGGTGGCGCGGAACTGGTCGACCTGCTCACCGCCGCGCGGCTGCACACCCGGCACGGATAAATGGGAGGCGCGAGGGCGGGCCGGCTGCCAGGATCTGCCGCGTGACGCTCCCCGCCGGTTGGACGGCCCGCCGCCCCACCCTCGACGACGTCCCCGCGATCCTGGCGGTGGTGCACGCCGCCGACACGTTCGCCGTGGGTCACCCCGACTTCGACGCGGAGGACGTACGGGATGCGCTCACCGCGCCCTTCGTCGACCCGTCCCGGGACTCCTGGCTGGTCACCGACCCGGACGGGACGGCGGTCGCCTGGTCGATCCTGGGCAACCCGACCGGGGTGGGCCGGGAGTGGGTGGACGTGCTCGTCGACCCCGACCGCGGCGTCGAACTGCGCGCCCCGCTGCTGGCCCGGCTGCTCGACCGGGTCGCCGAACGCGCCGCCGAGCGAGGGCTGCCCGCGCTGGTCGCCCGCGCCGGCGTGTACGCGCCGGAGACGCGCTGGGCGGGCGAGCTGGTGGCGGCCGGGTTCACCCGGGTCAAGCGCTACGTCCGGATGAGCCGCTCCCTGGCCGACCTGCCCGCCGAGCCGGCGCCGCCGGCCGGGGTGACGGTCCGGCCGCTGCGCCCCGACGACGAGGCCGACCTGCGGCTGTTCCACCGGATCTACGACACCGCGTTCCAGGACACGCTCGATCACGAGCCGCTCGACTTCGACCGCTGGCGGGAGCTGCTCCCGTCGTACGCCAAGGTCTGGGACGAGTGGTTCGTGGCCGAGGTCGACGGCGAGCCGGCCGGTGCCCTGCAGTCCTCCGACCAGGCGGTGGAGCACGACGCGGGCTGGGTCCGGACGCTGTCCGTGCTGCCGGCCCACCGTCGGCGCGGGGTGGGCGCG
Source organism: Micromonospora sp. WMMC241 (assembly GCF_027460165.1). Lineage (NCBI taxonomy): Bacteria > Bacillati > Actinomycetota > Actinomycetes > Micromonosporales > Micromonosporaceae > Micromonospora > Micromonospora sp. WMMC241. The sequence goes on along the minus strand of NZ_JAPZBF010000001.1, from coordinate 5,696,817 downwards.
GCGCTGCTGCGCCGGGCCTTCGCGGTCTACGCGGCGAAGGGCCGCGCCCGCGCCGGGCTCGGGGTGGACCTGGCCAACCCGACCGCGCCGGTCACCCTCTACCGCTCGGTCGGGCTGGTGGAGGAGCGCTGGGTCGACATGTACGAGCGGAGCGTGCCCGCCCCGCAGGTGTGACCCGGGCCCCCCGGATCGGGGTCGCCGAGCGGGCGGACGACCGCCCGGCGCACACTGTCGGGGTGGGAGACGCGCTACGCGGACGCCGTGCCGGTGGGGCGGGACCGCAGCTCGGTGACGTAGTCGTCCGGCGCGCCCGCCTTCTCCGCCGCGTTCGCGATCTCCGACAGGTACCACGACGTCGGCAGGCCGCCCTCGTAGCCGTCGAAGACGTAGACCCACGCCGTCACGTCCCCGTCGAGCGTCGAGACGCGGACGGTCAGCTTGCGGTAGGTCCCGGCGGTCACGCCCTCGATCTCGTCGAGCTGGGCGGCGTCGTAGGGGTGGATGTCGTAGAGCGCCACGAAGACCCGGTCGCCCGGTTCCTCGACCACGGTGCTGACCGAGCCCTCCCAGCCGATGACGTCCTCGCCGGCGAAGGTGAGTCGCCACCCCTCCAGCCAGCCGGTGCCCACCATCGGCGAATGCGGGCAGTAGGCGCGCATGCGAGCGGGGTCCAGGTTTGAGCCGTAAGCGGCGTAGAGACGCACGGCGACGACGATAGCCCGGTCGACGGGTGGGGGAGAATACGACAGTGCGTGTCGGACGCGACGGGGAGAAGAAAGTCACTGTGAGGAAAGACGAAGGGCTTAAGCTGTGAGCCAGATCGTGATCATCGGCGGCGGGCCGGCCGGATACGAGGCCGCGCTGGTCGCCGCCCAGCTGGACGCCGATGTCACAGTGGTCGAGGCGGACGGCGCCGGCGGCGCGTGCGTGCTCTCCGACTGCGTGCCCTCCAAGACCTTCATCGCCAGCTCGGAGGTGGTCACCGGCTACCGGGACACCGAGGAGTTCGGGATCCACTCGGACGGCCTGGAGGCGGTCACGGTCGACGCCCCGGCGGTGCACGAGCGGGTCAAACGGCTCGCGCTGGCCCAGTCCGCCGACATCCACACCAAGCTGGTCAAGGCCGGGGTGGAGTTCGTCGCCGGCACCGCACGGCTCGGCGAGGACACGCTCGGCCACACCCACCAGGTGATCGTCACACCGGCGGACGGCTCGCCCGCGTACCCGGTCGGGGCCTCCACCGTGCTGGTCGCCACCGGCGCGACCCCGCGCCAGCTGCCCACCGCCCTGCCCGACGGCGAGCGGATCCTGACCTGGCGTCAGGTCTACGACCTGCCCGAGCTGCCCGAGCACCTGATCGTGGTCGGCTCCGGCGTCACCGGCGCCGAGTTCGCCAGCGCCTACCTGGCCATGGGCGTACGGGTCACGCTGGTCTCCAGCCGCGACCGGGTGATGCCGCACGAGGACGCCGACGCCGCGATGGCGATCGAGCGGGTGTTCCGCAACCGGGGCATGAGCATCCTCAACAACTCCCGGGCCGAGGCGGTGCGCCGGGTCGGCGACGGCGTCGAGGTGGTGCTCTCCGACGGGCGGCAGGTCTCCGGCTCGCACGCGCTGATCGCGGTCGGCTCGATCCCGAACACCGCCGACCTGGGCCTGGCCGAATACGGCGTCGAGCTGGCCCGGGGCGGCTTCGTGACGGTCGACCGGGTGTCCCGGACCAACGTGCCGGGCGTCTACGCGGCCGGCGACTGCACGGGCGTGCTGCCGCTGGCAAGCGTCGCGGCCATGCAGGGCCGGATCGCCATGTGGCACGCGCTGGGCGAGGCGGTCCGGCCGCTGCGGCTGCGTACCGTCGCGGCGAACGTCTTCACCGACCCGGAGCTGGCCACGGTCGGCGTCTCGCAGGACGAGGTGGACGCCGGCAAGACGCCGGCCCGCCAGGTGATGCTGCCGCTGTCCGGCAACGCCCGGGCGAAGATGGACGATCTGGCCGACGGCTTCGTCAAGCTGTTCTGCCGGCCGGCCAGCGGCCAGGTGATCGGCGGTGTGGTGGTGGCGCCGAAGGCCAGCGAGCTGATCCTGCCGATCACCATGGCGGTGGAGAACAACCTCACCGTCAACGAGCTGGCCCACACCATCACGATCTATCCGAGCCTGTCCGGTTCGATCACCGAGGCCGCCCGTCAGCTCATGCTGCACGAGCTGGAGTAGGACGGCCGACGTCAGAGGTGCAGCTCGCCGGTCGCCGCCAGGGCGCAGCGACCGGTGAGCCGGGTCCCCGCGGGCGTGACGTCGACGGTCAGGACCGAGGGGCGGCCCATCGCATGCCCCTGGAGGAACCGCGCCCGGTCGCCGACGAGCCCGTGCCGGTGCAGGTGGGCGGCGAGCGGACCGGCCGCGGTGCCGGTGGCCGGGTCCTCGGCGATCCCCACGGTCGGGTTGAAGAACCGGCAGTACGCGTCGTGCCCGTCGTCGGCGCGGCTGTAGACGTAGCAGCCCTCGGCCCCGGCAGCGGCCAGGACCCGCGCCAGGGCCGGCCCGTAGGGGTCGGCGGCGTCGACGTCCCGCCGGGACGCCAGGGCGACGAGCAGGTGGGTGCTGCCGACGGAGCCGGTGACCGGCGGGAGCGCCGGGTCCAGCCGCAGCGGGTCGCCGCCGGTGAGCGCCTCGGCCACCACCTGCCCCGTCACCGGCGACTCGGCCAGCTCGGCCGGCCCCTGGTCGAGCCCGATGGTGACCACCTCGTCGGTGACGTCGACGTGCACCGGCAGGATCTGCCCACCGAGTTCCTGAACGGCGCCCGGCGCGCGGGCGGCGCCGACGGTGACCAGCCACCACCAGGCGCCCAGCGCGTTGTGGCCGGCCCCGCCCACCTCGTCGCCGCCGGCGGTGAAGCAGCGCAGCGCGTGGTCGGCCCCGGGCCGGGTGGGCCGGCGGACGAACGTGGTCTCGGAGAGGTTGAACTCGACGGCGACGGCCGCCATCTGCTCGTCGGTGAGGTCGTCGGCGTCGGTGACGACCGCGAGCGGGTTGCCGGTGAGCGGACGGTCGGCGAAGACGTCGACCACGGCGTACCGATGGGTGGTCCGGCTGCCCGACGTGCCGTCGCCTGCTCGCACCGAGTCCATCGCTTCGATCCTCCTGTGTCGACGCTCAGCGCCGCGCGGCGCCCCCGACGTTACCCACGGCCCGGGCGGGAGTGTCAACATCAGCGGCGATCACCAGGTGGAGGGCGACGGTGACCAGGAGCGCGGTCTCGGTGAGGATGAGCAGGCGCTCGGCCAGCCCGATCAGGGCGCGGTCGCCGGGGTAGGCGGACCAGATCATCGCGGCGGCCAGCAGCAGGCTGGCCACGGTCAGGCCGCGCAGCCGCCGCGCGGGCGGGCCGCCCGGTCGGCGGGCGAGCAGCCAGCCGGCGACCGGCAGGGCCAGGAACGACAGCACCGAGGCGTACCGGTGCACGTAGGCCGCGGCGTCCATCGGCAGGCCGGGCTCGTTCGTGGGCACCACCGCGGCGGCCAGCAGCCCGGCCGACCAGGCCGCCAGCAGCGCGATCGACGTGCGGTCCGCGCCGGCCCGGCGCAGCGACGGCAGGAGTACGGCGGTGGCCGCCGCGAGGACCGCCATCGCGGTGTCGATGACGCCGCCCCGGTCGGAGACGGCGAAGTCGCTGACGGTCAGCGACAGTGGGCTCAGGTCGTCGTTCACCTCGAGGTGACCGATCACGGCGAGCACCGCCGCCAGGGCGATCCCGCCGAGGGCCAGCAGGCCGCTGCTCCGGGTTCCAGGCATGTGCCCAGCCTGTCGCCGGAACCGCCCGAGACGGATCCGGGACCACCACCCACTTCGATCCCCGGGTCGTCCCCCACTGCGGTGTCGGTGGAACGCTCAGGCCGCGTCGAGCGGCACTCCGATGTGCTCGGAGATCCCGCGTCTCAGTCGACCGGAGTCTCGGCCCGGTTCGACTCCTCGCCGGCCGAGCCGGGCCGGGCACCGTCCACGGCGGCCAGCATCTGCGCCCGGAGTTGCCGGCGTCGGGCCACCCGCTCGGGATCGTTCCAGGTGGGGTCGAGCCGCTGGGCCTTCGCCCGGACGTCGCGCCAGTTCGCTCCACTGTTCATGATCGGTTCCCCTTCGCTGTGGTCTCGTGCTCGTGGCGTCGCGGTCTGCCGGGTGCCCAACCAGGTCATCGCCCAGCCGGCCGCCGCGAACCCGGCCGCGGCCACGCCGGCGATCAGCAGCAACCGCCACCCCGACTGGGTGAGCGCCGCGCCGCCCAGGTGACCGACGAGGGCGCCGTAGCCGGCCCAGCCGATCGCCGCCACCGCCTCGTAGAGCAGGAACAGGCGGTACGGGTAGCGGCTGCGGCCGGCCGAGAAGCAGGCCGCCATCCGGCCGCCTGGCACGAACCGGCACAGCAGGATCACCAGCGGTCCGGGCTCGCGCAGCCGGCGGGTGGCCCGGGCGACCGCGCGGCGGGCCCGTCCCGGGGTCGCGTGCCGGGCCGCCCGGCGCGTCGGCGTGGTGCGGCCGAGCAGATAGCAGGCCAGGTCTCCGACGAAGACGCCGGCCGCGCCGACCGCGATGGTGAGTGGCAGGCTGAGCCCGCCGTAGACGGTCAGCGCACCACTGGTGATCATGATGACCTGGGTCGGCACCACCGGGACGAAGGCGTCCGCGATCAGCAGGGCCAGCAGCAGCGCGTACGCCCACGCGGGCGACGCGACGTGGGCGATGAGCTCAGCCACGGCGGTCGTCCCGCCCGGAGTTCCCGGATGAGGGCATCGACCGGGGCGGCGGATCCGTGCGTACCGGCGTACCGTTGACGGGACGCGGCACCGGAGCCGTCGGGTCCCCCGTTCCCGATGCCCGGGCCGCCGCGGGTCGTCGGCAGGTCCCGTGCCGGCGACCCGCACCCACTCTCCGAAATTCAGGTGCGTCCTCAGCGTGCTCGCGCCTACCGTCGGCGCATGCGCAGTGCGGAGAGGACCGCGACGCCGGGTGTTCCCGGCGCGCCGCACTGACGTTTCCGTCGACAAGGCCCCGGGGCGATCCGCTCCGGGGCCTCGCGGCGTTCCGGGACCGCTCGCCTCCGGGTCGTACCCGATCAAGGAGAGCGACATGATCGACCACCGTAGGCTCGGCCGGGACCTGGAGCTGTTCGTCTCCGATCCGCTCGCCGGGGCCGGCCTGCCGATCTGGCTGCCGGCCGGTGCCGCCGCCCGGCACGCCGTCGAGGAGTACGTCCGGGAGCTGGAGCGTCGGGCCGGCTACCGGCACGTCTACTCGCCGCCGCTGGGCAAACGGGAGCTGTTCGAGCGCTCCGGGCATCTCGGCTGGTTCGCCGACGACATGTTCCCGCCGATGCGGCTGAGCGCCGACGACGAGTTCGTGCTCCGGCCGGCGCTCTGCCCGCACCACGCATTGGTGTTCGCCGCACGCGGCCGGTCCTACCGGGAGCTGCCGCTGCGGATCGCCGAGCTGGGCGGGATGTACCGGGCGGAGCGTTCCGGGGTGCTCGGCGGGCTCTCCCGGGTGCGCGCCATCTCGCTGAACGACGCGCACAACTTCTGCGCCCCGGAACAGGTCGGCGCCGAGGTCCGGGAGATCCTGCGGCTGATCGGCGAGGCGCACGCCGCGCTCGGCGTCCGCCCGGCCGGGTTCCGCCTGTCGGTGCGCGGGCCGGGGCAGCGGTACGTCGGCGACGACGCCGGCTGGGCGCGGGCCGAGGATCTGCTCCGCACCGCGCTCGACGGGGTGGACGTCGTCGAGGCCCCCGGCGAGGCCGCGTTCTACGGCCCGAAGATCGATGTGCAGATCGTGGACGCGGCCGGCCGGGAGTCGACCATCTCCACCGTGCAGCTCGACTTCGACAAACCGGAGCGGTTCGACCTGTCGTACACCGACTCGGACGGGAGCCGGAAGCGGCCGGTGATGGTGCACCGCAGCCTGGTGGGCAGCATGGAGCGGCTGTTCGCCTACCTGATCGAGGTGCACGAGGGCGCGTTCCCGGCCTGGTACGCCCCGGTGCAGGTGTTGCTGCTCCCGATCGACGACGCGCAGGCCGACGCGGCCCGGCGGCTGTGCCGGGAGGCGGAGGCCGCCGGCCTGCGGGCCGCTGTCGACGCCGGCGGCTCGCTGGGCGCCCGGATCCGCGACGCGGCCCGCCGGCGCATCCCGTACGTCGGGGTGCTGGGCGCCAGGGAGGCGGCCGACGGCTCGGTCTCGCTGCGCCTGCGCGACGGGCGCGGTCTCGACCCGATGCCCCGGGCGGACGCGTTGCGCCTCATCGGTGCCGTGGTCGCGAGCCGGTCGGCCGACCTGCTCCCGCCGGCCTGATCCGGCCCCGCCGCCCGGGTGACCCACTGTCACCCGGGCGGTGCCCGGCCGCGGAGCTGTCGCGGGATCCACGTCAGTTCCCGACCGGCGTGCCGGTGGGGCGGATCCCGGCCGGCGGGCCCGCCGGCGCCGGCACCTCGTCGGAGATCACCGCGCCGGTGAACTGCGCCCGGTAGAGCCGCGCGTACGCGCCGTCGGCGGCGACCAACTGGTCGTGGGTGCCCTGCTCGACGATCCGGCCCCGCTCCATCATCAGGATCAGGTCGGCGTCGCGGATGGTGGAGAGCCGGTGCGCGATGACGAAGCTGGTCCGGTCGGAGCGCAGCGCCGCCATGGCGCGTTGGAGCAGCACCTCGGTCCGGGTGTCCACCGAGCTGGTCGCCTCGTCCAGGATGAGCAGCGACGGCTCGGCCAGGAACGCCCGCGCGATGGTGATGAGCTGCTTCTCGCCGGCGCTGACGTTGCTGCCCTCCTCGTCGATCACGGTGTCGTAGCCGTCCGGCAGGCTGCGCACGAACCGGTCCACGAAGGTGGCCCGGGCGGCGGCCAGGATCTCCTCCTCGGTGGCGTCCGGCCGCCCGTAGGCGATGTTGTCCCGGATGGTGCCGCCGAAGAGCCAGGTGTCCTGCAGCACCATGCCGATCCGGCCGCGCAGGTCGTCACGGCGCATGGTGCTGATGTCCACCCCGTCCAGGGTGATCCGCCCGGCGTCCAGCTCGTAGAAGCGCATGACCAGGTTGACCAGGGTGGTCTTGCCGGCGCCGGTGGGACCGACGATGGCCACCGTGTGCCCGGGCTCGGCGACCAGGGAGAGGTCGTCGATCAGCGGCTGGTCCGGGTCGTACCGGAAGGAGACCCGCTCGAACTCGACCCGGCCGTGCGGGTCGGTGACCCGGGCCGGCTCGGCCGGGTCGGCGCTCTGCTCGTCGGCGTCGAGCACCGCGAAGACCCGCTCGGCCGAGGCCACCCCGGACTGGAGCAGGTTGGCCATCGACGCGACCTGGGTCAGCGGCTGGGTGAACTGTCGCGAGTACTGGATGAACGCCTGCACGTCACCGAGGCTGATCGCGCCGGAGGCCACCCGCAGGCCGCCGACCACCGCGATGGCGACATAGCTGAGGTTCCCGATGAAGAACATCGCCGGCATGATGATCCCGGAGACGAACTGGGCGCCGAAGCTGGCCGTGAACAGCTCCTCGTTCTTGGCGCGGAAGGCCGCCTCGACCTCCTTCTGCCGGCCGAACACCTTGACCAGCTCGTGCCCGGTGTAGGCCTCCTCGATCTGGGCGTTCAGCTCGCCGGTGTGCGTCCACTGGGCGATGAACTTGCGCTGCGACCGCTTGGCGATCTGGCCGGTGACGATCACCGACAGCGGGATCGCGACCAGGGCCACCAGCGCGAGCAGCGGCGAGATCCAGAACATCATCCCGAGTACGCCGACGACCGTCAGCAGCGACGTGAGCAGCTGGCTCAGCGTCTGCTGGAGCGTCTGCGAGATGTTGTCGATGTCGTTGGTGACCCGGCTGAGCAGCTCGCCGCGGGGCTGCTTGTCGAAGTAGGGCAGCGGCAGCCGGTTGAGCTTGTCCTCCACGTCGGCGCGCAGCCGCAGCACGGTGCGCTGCACCACGCCGTTGAGCACCCAACCCTGCGCCCACATCAGGACGCCGGCGACGACGTAGAGCGCTACCGCGAACGCCAGCACCCGCCCCAGCCGGTCGAAGTCGATGCCCACGCCGGGCACCACGTCCATCCGGGCCAGCATGTCGGCGAAGTTGCCGTTGCCCGAGGCCCGGGCCGCGGCCACCGCCGCCTCGGTGCTGGTGCCGGCCGGCAGCTGCCGGCCGATCACCCCGTTGAAGATCAGGTCGGTGGCGTGCCCGAGCACCTTCGGCCCGACCACGCTCAGGCCGACGCTGGCCAGCGCCAGCGCCAGCACGCCGGTGAGCTGGACCCGGTGCGGCCGCAGCCGCCCCAGCAGCCGGCGGGCGGACGGCCCGAACCGCATCGCCTTCTCGGCCGGCATGCCCATGTTCATGTGCGGCGGGCCGCCCGGTCGCCGCCCGGCCGGCGGCAGCCGCTTCGGCTCCGCCGTCTGCTGCTGGGGTACGGCGGCCGTGCTCTTCTCCGCGCTCACGCGGTCACCCCCGCCGTCTGCTGGGACGCCACGATCTCGGCGTACGTCGGGCAGTTCTCCAACAGTTCGTCGTGCCGTCCCATCCCGACGACACCCCCGTCCTCGAGCACGATGATCTGGTCGGCGTCGACGATCGTGGAGACCCGCTGGGCCACGATCACCACCGCCGCGTCCGCGGTGACCGGCTTGAGGGCGGCCCGCAGCCGGGCGTCCGTGCCGAGGTCGAGCGCGGAGAAGGAGTCGTCGAAGAGGTAGATCTCCGGCTTGCGTACCAGCGCGCGGGCGATGGCCAGGCGTTGCCGCTGGCCGCCGGAGACGTTCGTACCACCCTGCGCGATCGGCGCGTCCAACCCGCCGGGCATCTCGGTCACGAAGTCGCGTGCCTGGGCGATCTCCAGGGCCGCCCACAGGTCGGCGTCGGTGGCGTCCGGGTTGCCGTAGCGCAGGTTGCTCGCCACCGTGCCGCTGAACAGGTACGGCCGCTGCGGCACCAGCCCGATCCGCCGCCACAGCTCGTCCGGGGCCAGCTCCCGCACGTCCACGCCGTCGACCACTACCGCGCCGGCGGTCGGGTCGACCAGCCGCGGGATCAGCGTCAGCAGTGTGGTCTTGCCGGCGCCGGTGGAACCGATGATCGCCGTGGTCCGGCCGGGTCGGGCCCGGAACGAGATGTCGTGCAGCACCGGCGCGTTGGCCCCGGGGTACTGGAAGCCGGCGCCGCGCAGCTCCAGCTCGCCGTGGCCGGAGACCTCGGTCACCGGTGCGGGCGCCGGCACCACCGACGACTCGGTGTCCAGCACCTCCTCGATGCGTTCGGCGCAGACCGCGGCGCGGGGCACCATCATCAGCATGAAGGTGGCCATCATGACCGCCATCAGGATCTGCATCAGGTACGCCAGGAACGCGGTCAGCGCGCCGATCTGGATCTGACCGGAGTCGACCCGGCTCGCGCCGAACCAGAGCACCGCGACGCTTGACACGTTGAGCACCAGCATCACGATCGGGAAGATCAACGCCTGGAGCCGGCCGATGCGCAGCGCGGTCGCGGTCAGCTCGGTGTTGGCGACCCGGAAGCGGTCGGTCTCGTACGGCTCGCGGACGAAGGCGCGGACCACGCGGATGCCGGTGATCTGTTCGCGCAGCACCCGGTTGACGGTGTCGATGCGGGTCTGCATGAGCCGGAAGCCCGGCACCATCCGGCGGATGATCAGGCCCAGCGCGACGGCCAGGACCGGCACGCAGACCAGCATCAGCCAGGAGAGCCCGACGTCCTCGCGCAGCGCCATCACCACGCCGCCGACGCTCATGATCGGCGCGGCCACCAGCATGGTGCAGCTCAGCAGCACCAGCATCTGCACCTGCTGGACGTCGTTGGTGTTGCGGGTGATCAGCGACGGGGCGCCGAAGCGGGCGACCTCGCGGGCGGAGAAGCGGTTGACGTGCCCGAAGATGGCGGCCCGGACGTCCCGGCCGAAGCCCATCGCGGTCTTCGCGCCGAGGTAGACGGCGGCGATCGAGCAGGCGATCTGGAGCAGGCTGACCACCAGCATCCACCCGCCCGTACGCAGGATCTGGTCGGTGTCGCCGCGGGCGACGCCGCGGTCGATGATGTCGGCGTTCAGGCTGGGCAGGTAGAGCGAGGCCATCGTCCCGACGAACTGGAGCGCCACCACGGCGGCCAGTAGTCGTCGGTATGGGCGAAGGTGTGTGCGGAGCAGGCGGATCAGCACGGATGTCTCCCCGTTGGCGACTCGGTGTCGGACTCGCTGTCCCGGTTCAACCGACGGAGGTCCCCGTCGGACATGCCGGTGATGATTTCGGTCAGGAATTCGCGGATCACCGCACGCTTGGCCGGGTCGGCGTCGACCGAGGTCAGCGGCCGGTCGCTGTGGATCATGTCGATGATCGCGCGGGCGTGTTCCTGGCCCTTGTCGGTGAGTGTGAGCTGGACGGTGCGGCGGTCCTCGGGGCTCCGTCGCCGGACGACGAAGCCGTCACGTTCCAGGGTGTCGACGATGCCGGTGAGGGTGGCCGGCCGCACGAAGCACAACTCCGCCATCTCGCGGTGGGTGACGTCGCCGGAGCGCAGCAGGATCATCAGCACGCGCATGCCGGCGGAGGTGAGGCCGTGGTGCTCGGCCAGGTAGCGCCCCCAGTGCTGCTCGACGACGTGGCCGGCGATGGAGACGAGCCGGCCGAGCGGCGCGTGCTGCAGCGCGTCGGGGAAGCGGACGAGCGGTCCCATGTTCACGGGCGCTAGATTAGCGCCCGAACCATCAGGCCCCAAACTAATTTCTGAGAATCGCCTCAGCCGCCGTCGGCGCCGGTGCGGCGGGGCGGTGCCGGCTCGTCCGGGGCGGTCGCCACGTAGTCGCGCATCACGTCCGCGACCTCGCGCAGGAACGCCGCGGCGGCCTCGGCCTGCTCGGGGGTGAGCCGGGCGACGGCCCGGTCGACGCCGACGAGCATCGGGCGCAACGCCTCCAGCACCTCGCCGACCGCGTGCTCGGTGACCTGGAGGCTGAGCCGCCGGCGGTCGTGCGGGTGCGGGGCGCGGGCGACGTGGCCGGCGCGCACCAGCCGGTCGACCAGGGTGGTGGCGGACGCGGACCGGATGCCGAGCCGGTTGCCCAACTCGACCGGGCCCAGCGGCTCGGGGCTGGAGATCAGGTGGTCGATGGCGGCGGCGTCGGTCGCGCCGATGCCGAGGCGGCGGGCCAGCGCGGCGCGGGTGTCCCCGGCGACCCGCAGCACCTCGCGCAGTGCCCGGGCGGCCTCGCTGCTCGGCGGCGGGCCGGTGGGCCCGGCCGCTCCGGTTGACGGCGACCCCTCCACGGGTTAAAGCTAGCATCTCAGGTAGCTAGAAAATCTAGCTAAAGGGGGAGGGTGCCATGCGCAGCGACGGGCGCGGACGCTGGTTCGGGCTGCTCGCCATCAGCCTCGGCGTCGCCATGATCATCGTGGACGCCACCATCGTGAACGTCGCGGTGCCGCAGATCATCCGGGACCTGGACATCACCTCCACCGACGCGCAGTGGGTGCAGGAGGCGTACACCCTGGTCTTCGCGGCGTTGCTGCTGGTCGCCGGCCGCTTCGCCGACCGGTCCGGGCGGCGGCGGATGTTCGTCACCGGGGTGAGCGTCTTCGTGGTGGCGAGCGTGCTGGCGGCGCTCGCCGGCTCCGGCGAGGCGCTGATCGGCGCCCGGGTGTTGCAGGGCATCGGCGGGGCGATGATGCTGCCCACCTCGCTCTCCCTGCTCAACGCCAACTTCACCGGCCGGGAGCGCGGCATCGCGTTCGCCGTCTGGGGCTCCACCATCGGCGGCGCGGCGGCGCTCGGGCCGCTGCTCGGCGGCTGGCTCACCACCACGTACTCGTGGCGGTGGGCGTTCGGCATCAACGTCCCGGTCAGCCTCGCCGTGATCGTGGGCACCCTGCTGCTGGTCGCCGAGTCCCGCGACGACCGCGCCGAACGCGGCGTCGACCTGCTCGGCGCGCTGCTCTCCGTGGTCGGCATGACCGGCGTGGTGTTCGCGCTGATCGAGGGCCGCACCTATGGCTGGTGGCAGCGGGAACGGCCGTTCAGCCTGTTCGGCCTGGACTGGACCGCCTCGATCTCACCGGTGCCGGTGGCCGCGCTCGCCGGGCTGGCCGCGCTCGGGATCTTCCTGGCCCAGCAGGTGCGCCGCAACCGGGCCGGCCGGCCCGCGCTGCTCGACCTGTCGCTGTTCGGCATCCGCTCGTTCCGCACCGGCATCCTCGCCGCCGCGATCGTCAGCCTGGGCGAGTTCGGCCTGCTCTTCGCGCTGCCGCTGTGGTTCCAGAACGTGCTCGGCTACAGCGCCTTCCGCACCGGCCTGGCGCTGCTGCCGCTCGCCGTCGGCAGCTTCCTCGCCAGCGGCATCGGCGCGCCGCTCACCCAGCGCTGGGGCGCGGCCCGGGTGGTGCAACTCGGCGTCGCCGCCGAGCTGGTCGGCGTCGCCGGGCTGGGCCTCGTGGTCGCGCCGGACACCCGCTGGTGGGCGCCGGTGGCGTTCCTCTTCGTCTACGGCGTCGGCGTCGGCCTGGCCACCGCGCAGCTCACCGGCGTCTCCCTGGCCGACGTGCCGGTGCGGCGCAGCGGGCAGGGCTCCGGCCTGCAGAGCACCGCCCGGCAGGTGGGTTCCGCGCTCGGAATCGCGGTGCTCGGCACCGTGCTCTTCGCCGGCCTCGGCGGGCTCCTCGGCGACCGGCTCGCCGACCAGCCCGGACTCGACCCGGCCGGGCGGGACCAGGTGGTCACCGCCGTGAAGGAGAGCGCCGGCGCGGCGATCACCGGGCTGGCGGCCGATCCGCGTACCGCGCCGATCGCCGAGGCGGCGAAGGAGGCGTTCTCCGACGCCACCCGCTACGCCGCGTTCACCGCAGCCGGGTTCCTACTGATCGGCCTGCTCGCCTGCCTCCGCCTGCCGCGCGTACGCGCCGAGGCGATCGGCGACGCCCCGCCCGCCGGAGCGGAACCGGCCCGGGTCTGAGTCCGGGCGCAGGCCCGGAGTCGGGGTCCGGACGCCGACTCCGGGTCGCGGGCGCGGTCAGCCGCCCAGGGCGATCGCGAGCGCGGCGGCCACGAAGACGGTCTGGAGCGCCGTCCGGGTGGCGAGCGGTGTCACCGGCCGGCCGGCGAGCGTCAGTCGTCGGCGGGCGGCCGAGACGTTGGCCGGGAACATGGCCAGCATCAGCAGCGCGAGTCCGGCCGCCGCCCAGCGCGCGGTGACCGGTGCGAGCAGGGCGAGCGCGCCGGCGATCTCCAGTACGCCGGTGAGCGTGACCAGCATGTCGGGCCGGGGCAGCGTCGGCGGGACCATCGCGACCAGGTCCGTCCGCCGGGACGTGAAGTGGGCGATGCCGGTGAGCAGGAACATCAGCGCCAGGCCGACGCGCAGGGCGGGATGCCAGCCGTCCAGGGCGTCCACGCCGAGAAGGCCGGCGATGCGCGCCACGGCGGTGCCGGTGAGCAGTGCGATCAGGGGTGCCATGGGTCTTCCCTCCGACGGAGCATCTTGTCGTTGACAAGATTCCCTCGTGGAGTGCCATCTTGTCAACGACAAGATAGGGTGGGGTATGACCTCCTCTCGCTCCTACCACCACGGGGACCTGCGCCGCGCACTGCTCGCCGCCGCGGTGGAGGCGATCGCCGAATCCGGGCCCGCCGCGCTGAGCCTGCGTGACCTCGCCCGCCGGGCCGGCGTCTCGCACGCGGCACCCGCGCATCACTTCGGTGACAAGGCGGGGCTGCTCACCGCGCTCGCCACCCAGGGCTTCGACCTGCTGGGCGAGGCGCTGCGGGGTGCCGGCGACGACTTCCGGGAGAGCGGCGTGGCATACGTCGTCTTCGCGGTCCGACATCGCGCGCACTTCGAGGTGATGTTCCGTCCGGACCTCTACCGGCCCGACGACCCGGACCTGGTGGCGGCCCGGGAGCGGACCGGGGAGGCGCTGCGCGGCGGGGTGTCCCGGCACACCGGCCGGGAACCGGACGAGGACGCGCTGGCCGCCTGGTCGATCGCACACGGCTTCGCCGAGCTGTGGCTGGCCGGCGCCCTCCCGTCCCGGGTGGGCGCCGACCCCGAGCCGGCCGCCCGTGCGGTGGTCGGCCGACTCTTCTCCTGAGCGGTCACCAACTGGTCGGCAGCGGCATGCCCTCCGTGTAGCCGGCGGTGCTCTGCACGCCGACCAGCGCCCGCTCGTGGAACTCGTCCAGGCTGCGCGCGCCCGCGTACGTGAACGCGCTGCGCACCCCGGACACGATCTCGTCGATCAGGTCCTCGACGCCCGGCCGGTTCGGGTCCAGGTACATCCGGGCCGAGGAGATGCCCTCCTCGAAGATCGCCTTCCGGGCCCGGTCGAACATGCTGTCCTCGGCGGTCCGCGCGCTCACCGCCCGGGACGAGGCCATCCCGAAGCTCTCCTTGTAGCGCCGGCCGTCGGCGTCGGTGTAGAGGTCACCGGGGGACTCGTAGGTGCCGGCGAACCACGAGCCGACCATCACGTTCGAGGCGCCCGCGGCCAGCGCCAGCGCCACGTCCCGCGGGTGGCGTACGCCGCCGTCGGCCCACACGTGCCGGCCCAGCGAGCGGGCCGCCGCCGCGCAGTCGAGCACCGCGGAGAACTGCGGTCGGCCCACCCCGGTCATCATCCGGGTGGTGCACATCGCGCCCGGGCCGACGCCCACCTTCACGATGTCGGCGCCGGCCTCGACCAGGTCGCGTACCCCGTCGGCGGTGACCACGTTTCCGGCCGCGACCGGAACGCCCGGGTCGAGCTTGCGGACCGCCCGCAGCGCCTGCATCATCCGCTCCTGGTGCCCGTGCGCGGTGTCCACGACAAGCGTGTCCACCCCGGCCTCCAGCAGTGCGGCGGCCTTGCCGGTGACGTCACCGTTGATCCCCACCGCCGCCGCGATGCGCAGCCGGCCCCGATCGTCCACCGCCGGCGTGTAGAGCGTCGCGCGCAGCGCGCCCGCGCGGGTCAGCACACCGACCAGGCGGCCGTCCGCGTCCACCACCGGCGCGAGCCGCCGCCGGCCCGCCGAGAGTCGCTCGAATCCGGTACGCGGGTCCGCGTCCGCCGGCACCGTGTGCAGCTCGGTGGACATCACGTGCCGGAGTTGGGCGAACCGGTCCACTCCCACGGTGTCCGCCTCGGTCACCACGCCCACCGGGCGGCCACCCTCGTCGACCACGATCACCGCGCCGTGCGCGCGCTTGGGCAGCAGGTGGATGGCGTCGCCGACGGTGTCGGTCGGGCCGAGCGTGATCGCCGTGTCGTGGACCAGGTGCCGCTGCTTGACCCAGCCGACCACGTTCGCGACGACCTCGATCGGGATGTCCTGCGGGATCACCGCGATCGCGCCGCGCCGGGCGACGGTCTCGGCCATCCGCCGACCGGCGACCGCGGTCATGTTCGCCACCACCAGCGGCACGGTGGTGCCGGTGCCGTCGCCGGAGGACAGGTCGACGTCGAGCCGGGAGCCCACCTCCGAACGGTTGGGCGCCATGAAGACGTCGTTGTACGTCAGGTCGTGCGCGGGGACCGCGCCATGAAGGAACCGCACCCGGCCATCATTCCCGCTCCCGGCGCTCCCCGCCGCCGCTGGTGGCCCAGACCACCCATCGCCCGAGGTGTTAAGAAGGGGCCCCGCCTCTACCGGAGGCGTTAACAGGGGGCCCCGCCTTACCCCTCGATGGTGCAGATGGGGGCGCCGGCGGTGAGGACGGCGCCGACCTCGGCGGCCAGCCCGCTCACCGTGCCGGCCTTGTGCGCGTGCAGCGGCTGTTCCATCTTCATCGCCTCCAGCACCACCACCAGGTCACCCTCGGCGACCGTGTCGCCGTCGGCCACGGCGATCTTGACGATGGTGCCCTGCATGGGGGAGGCGAGCGTGTCCCCGCCGACCGCGCCGCCGGCCTTGCCCGTGCCGCCCCGGCGGGCCGGCTTCCGGGCGGCGGGCGCGGCGGCCGCCGTACCCGCGCCGAGACCGGCGGGGAGGACCACCTCGATCCGCTTGCCGGCCACCTCGACCACGACGGTCTCCCGCTCGGCCGGGCCCTCGGCGGGGCCGGCGGTGGCGGTGAAGGCCGGGACGGTGTTGTCCCACCCGGTCTCGATCCACCGGGTGTGCACGGTGAACGGCTCGCTGGTGAACGCCGCGTCCCGGACCACCAGGCGGTGGAAGGGCAGCGCGGTGGCCATGCCGTCGACCACCATCTCGTCGAGCGCCCGGCGGGCCCGCTCCAGCGCCTCGGTACGCGTCTCGCCGACGATGATCACCTTGGCGAGCAGCGAGTCGAAGTTGCCGCCGATCACGTCGCCGGCCGAGATGCCGGTGTCCACCCGCACGCCGGGGCCGCTGGGCAGCCGCAGCGCGGTGACGGTGCCCGGGGCGGGCAGGAAGTTGCGGCCCGGGTCCTCGCCGTTGATGCGGAACTCGATGGCGTGCCCGCGTGGCGTCGGGTCCTCGGTGATGCGCAGCTTCTCGCCGTCGGCGATGCGGAACTGCTCGCGGACCAGGTCGATGCCGGCGGTCTCCTCGGTGACCGGGTGCTCCACCTGGAGCCGGGTGTTGACCTCCAGGAAGGAGACGGTGCCGTCCGCGCCGACCAGGTATTCCACAGTGCCGGCGCCGTGGTAGCCGGCCTCCCGGCAGATCGCCTTGGCGCTGTCGTGGATCTGGGCCCGCTGGGCGTCGGTGAGGAACGGCGCGGGGGCCTCCTCGACCAGCTTCTGGTGCCGGCGCTGGAGCGAGCAGTCCCGGGTGCCGACCACGATCACGTTGCCGTGCTGGTCGGCCAGTACCTGCGCCTCGACGTGGCGGGGCTGGTCCAGGTAGCGCTCGACGAAGCACTCGCCCCGGCCGAACGCGGCGACCGCCTCGCGGGTGGCCGACTCGAACAGGTGCGGGATCTCCTCCATGGTGCGGGCGACCTTGAGCCCGCGCCCGCCGCCGCCGAACGCCGCCTTGATGGCGACCGGCAGGCCGTGCTCGGTGGCGAACGCGGTCACCTCGTCGGCGCCGGCCACCGGGTCGGGCGTGCCGGGCACCAGCGGGGCACCGGCGCGCTGCGCGATGTGCCGGGCGGTCACCTTGTCGCCGAGGTCGCGGATCGCCTGCGGGGTGGGGCCGATCCAGGTCAGGCCGGCGTCGATCACGGCCTGGGCGAAGTCGGCGTTCTCGGAGAGGAAGCCGTAGCCGGGGTGCACGGCGTCCGCGCCGGCCCGGGCCGCCACGTCGATCAGCTTGTCGATGCGCAGGTAGCTGTCCGCCGCGGTGTCGCCGCCCAGGGCGTACGCCTCGTCGGCGAGCGTGGCGTGCAGGGCGTCCCGGTCGGAGTCCGCGTAGACGGCGACGCTTGCCAGCCCGGCGTCGCGGCAGGCGCGGATGACGCGGACGGCGATCTCGCCGCGGTTGGCGATGAGGACCTTGCGCACCTTGGGGCTCCTCCCGGGAGGTCGATGCCGGGAGTGTATCGGCCGGCATGCGGGCCCTAACGATCGCTCAGTGTGGGATGCCGCACTGTAGTCAAACTTGGTTATTACGCTTGTCCGGTGTCGGCGACGCGGATGATGATTCTGGGCCTGGTCAGGTGGATGCAGCCGGTGCACGGCTACGACGTGCGCCGCGAGTTGCTGAGCTGGAGTGCGGACAAGTGGGCCAACGTGCAGCCCGGTTCGATCTACCACGCGCTGCGCAAGCTCACCGACGAGGGGCTGCTGCGGACGGTCTCGGTGGAGCAGGTGGGCGCCCGTCCGGCCCGCACCACGTACGAGGTGACCGCGAAGGGGGAGGACGAGTTCGAGACGTTGCTGCGGGCGCAGTGGTGGCAGCTCCACGAGTCGCCGGACTCGTTCGCGGTGGCGTTCTCGTTCCTGCCGGCGATGCCCCGGGACGAGGCCGCGGCGGCGCTGCGCAACCGGGCCAACCTGCTGCGCGCCGGCGTCGAGTCGATGCGCGCGTCGTTGGACTCGGACTGGGTACGCACCCGCAAGCCGGTGCACGTGGGCTGGATGTTCGAGCTGTGGCTGGCTCGGGCGGAGGCCGAGACGGCGTGGTGCGAGCGGATCGCGCAGCGGATCGAGTCCGGGGTGTCGTACCTGCCCGCGGGGATGGAGCGCGCGGAGGGCTGGTCCGGCTGGACCGACGGTGACACGAAATAATCAACGTTGACCAAAAGAGCTATATCGCGTTAGCCTCGACGCGAACCGCTGACCGGTGGCCGGGCACCTCCGGCCCGGACGACCAGGAGCAAAAATGATCGAGACCAGGGGGCTGCGGAAGTCGTTCCGCTCCCGCGCGGGTCGCGAGACGAAGACCGTGGACGCGGTGCGCGGCGTCAACCTCGACGTCGCCGCGGGGGAGATCTTCGGCTTCCTCGGGCCCAACGGCGCCGGCAAGACCACCACCCTGCGGATGCTCGCCACCCTCATCGAGCCGGACGGCGGCGAGGCCACCATCGCCGGCGCCGACCTGCTCAAGGACCCGGCCGGGGTGCGCCGCCGGATCGGCTACGTGCCGCAGGGCGGCAGCACCTGGGACGAGTCCAGCGCCCGCGAGGAGTTGGTGCTCCAGGCCCGCCTCTACGGCATCTCCAAGGCCGACGCGAACCGGCGCGCCACCCGCGCGCTCGACGCCTTCCAACTCAGCGAGTACGCCGACCGCAAGTGCAAGACCTACTCCGGCGGCCAGCGCCGGCGGGTCGAGATCGCGCTCGGCATCATCCACGAGCCGAAGATCGTCTTCCTGGACGAGCCGACCACCGGCCTCGACCCGCAGAGCCGCGCGCACATGTGGGACGAGATCCGCCGGCTGCGCACCGAGGGCATGACCGTCTTCATCACCACGCACTACCTCGACGAGGCCGACGCGCTCTGCGACCGGATCGCGATCATGGACCATGGCGAGGTGGTCGCGGAGGGCACCCCGGCCGAGCTGAAGCGCGAGATCTCCGGCGAGGTGGTGATCGTCGGTCTGGACGTCGCGACCACCCCGCAGGCCGCCGAGCTGCTCGACACCGAGGCGTACGTGAGCAAGCTGGAGACCGTCGACGAGGGCGGGCTGCGCCTCTACGTCGACGAGGGCGCCGTCGCCATCCCGCAGGTGCTGCGCCGCCTCGACCACGCCGGGCTGGAGCTGCGCTCGATCGAGCTGCACCGCCCCAGCCTGGACGACGTCTTCCTCACCAAGACCGGCCGCTCGCTGCGCGAGTCCTGACCCCCGGAGAAGCTGTCATGAAACTCGCCCGCGACACCTGGTTGATCTTCCAGCGCCAGGCGCAGCTGCTGCTGCGCAACCCGGTCTGGGTCTTCGTCGGCGTCTTCCAGCCGGTGATGTACCTGCTGCTCTTCGCCCCGCTGCTCAAGCCGGCGCTGAACGCGCCCACGCAGGCCGCCGCCTACAAGATCTTCGTGCCCGGCCTGCTCGTCCTGCTGGCCATCTTCGGCGGCCTGTTCCAGGGCTTCGGCCTGATCGCCGAGCTGCGCGCCGGCGTGATCGAACGCTCCCGGGTCACCCCGGTCAGCCGCCTCGCGCTCCTGCTCGGCCGCTCCCTGCGCGACGTGGTCTCGTTGATCGCCCAGGCCGTCATCATCACCGTGCTGGCGCTCCTGTTCGACCTGCGCGTCTTCATCGGCTACCTGCTCCTGGCCTACCTGATGCTCGCCCTCATCGCGCTGATGACCTCCGCCGTCTCCTACGGCGTCGCGCTCAAGGTCAAGAGCGAGGACGCGCTCGCCCCGCTGATGAACACCGTCGCGCAACCGGTGCTGCTGCTCTCCGGCATCCTGCTGCCGCTCACCTTCGCCCCCGGCTGGTTGCAGGGCGTGGCCAAGTGGAACCCGTTCTCCTGGGCGGTCGACGGCACCCGCGCGCTCTTCGACGGCGACCTCGGCAACGACAACGTCTGGCAGGGGCTCGGCATCATCGCCGTGCTCGCCGTCGCCGGCGTCGTCTGGGCCGCCCGCCAGTTCGCCCGCAGCGTGCGGTGAAAGGCGGGGCCCCCTCTTAACGCATTCGGTAGAGGAAGGGGCCCCGCTCAACACCCCGGGGAGAGCTGCCTCTCACTCAAGGCGGGGCGTCGGTCGTGCGCGCGTAGCGTCGGGCCGGTGCCCCGCCTCACCCGTGACCGGACCACCTGGTTGACCTACGCCCAGCTGGGCCTCTGGGGCTTCTTCCTCTACGGGTTCGGCCCCGTCGTACCCCTGCTCCGCGACGAACAGGGCACCAGCGCCGCGGTGGCCGGCCTGCACAGCACCGGCATCGCGGTCGGCGCCCTGGCCGGCGGCGCGCTCTTCGCCCCGGTCGCCCGCCGCTTCGGCCGCGGCCCCGCCGTCTGGCTCGGCCTGGCCGGCGTGGCCGCCGGCGTCACCGCGCTCGGCCTGCTCCGCCCGCTGCCCGCCACCATCGCCGCCGTCGCGGTCGTCGCCACCTTCGGCATGATGGTGATCAGCGGCGTCAACGTGGTGCTCACCGCCCGACACGGCCCCGCCGCCCCCGCCGCGCTCACCGAGGCCAACGCGGCCTGCGCCGGCATGGGCATCCTGGCGCCGTTGACCATCGGCGCCACCGTCGACGCCGGCCTCGGTTGGCGGCCGGTGATGGCCGTCGAGGTCGGGCTGATCACGCTTCTCGCGCTCACTGCCATGACCTTTCGGGTACGCCGACCGAAGGGCGCCCCCGCTGCCGCGGCTGCCGCCCAACCCACCGTGGCCCCAGCGGCCGTCCCCGCGCCTGCCGGTCCGGGTGTCGTCTCCGCGCCCAGCGGTCCGGTGGTCGTTCCCGTGCCTGCTGGTCCGGTGGTCGTTCCCGTGCCTGCTGGTCCGGGTGTCGTTCCCGTGCCTGCTGGTCCGGGTGTCGTTCCCGTGCCTGCTGGTCCGGGTGTCGTTCCCGTGCCTGCTGGTCCGGGTGTCGTTCCCGTGCCTGCTGGTCCGGGTGGCGCCTCCGTGCCTGCCGGTCCGGGTGTGGAAGCCGGATCAGCCGGTGCGGGTGCCGCCGGGGCGTCGGCTGGCTCCGATGCCGCGCGACCAGGTGCCGGGCAGCGCGAGATCGGGGACGGTTCGCGTTCGGGTCGCAGAACGGGAAGCGGCCACGATCCCGGCTCCCCGGCGGGTTCGGGGCGGCTGCCGCGGGCGTACTGGATCGCCTGGGTGTTGATGTCGGTCACCGGGTCGATCGAGGTCTGCCTGTCGCTGTGGACCGCCGACGTGCTCCGGACCCACGCCGGGCTGAGCGCCGGCGGCGCGTCGGCCGCCGTCGCGGCGATCGTGTGCGGCATGTTCGCCGGCCGGCTCGCCGGCGGCCGGGCCGCGTTGCGCTGGCCTCCGGTGCCGCTGCTGCTCGGCGCGCTCACCGTCTCACTGGCCGGGTTCACGCTGTTCTGGGCGAGCCCGGTCGGCTGGCTCGCGGTCACCGGTCTGGTCGTGCTCGGCCTGGGCAACGCCCTGCACTACCCGCTGGCGATCTCCATCGCGCTCGCGGTGGCCGGTGGGGCCGCCGATCGGGCGGCGGGCTGGTCGTCGTACTCGATGGCTGTCGGTTTCGGGATCGCGCCGGTCGCGCTCGGCCGGGTGGCCGACGGCGTCGGACCGCACGCGGCCTTCCTGCTGTTGCCCGCGTTCATCGCGGTGGCCGTGCTGCTGACCGTGCGGCTGGGCCGCGCGCTGGCCTGATCGACTCCACCTCGGCGAGGTGGCGGGGTCCGCGCCCACCGGATGCCGCCACCTCGCCGAACCGGCTCAGCGCACCCGGGCGAGCGTGACCCCGTCGGCGATCGGCAGCATGACCGCCTCGACGCGGACGTCCGCGAGAACCTCGTCGTTGAAGGCGGCGATGGCCCGGTCGTCGGCGTTGCGCGGGGCGAGCACCCGGCCGGCGCGCAGCGTGTTGTCGACCGCGACGACCCCGCCGGGACGCATCCGCGGCACCAACTCGTCCCAGTAGACCGGGTAGCCGACCTTGTCCGCGTCGATGAACGCGAAGTCGAGGTGACGCTCCCGGGGCAGCTCCCGCAGCGTCTCCGCGGCCGGCCCGATGCGCAACTCGATCCGGTCCTGGACGCCCGCCCGAGCCCAGTAGCGGCGGGCGACGCCGGTGTACTCCTCGGAGATGTCGAAGCAGGTCAACCGGCCGCCCTCGGCCAGCCCGCGGGCGATGGCCAGCGAGGACAGGCCGGTGAACGTGCCCACCTCCACCGCCTGCCGGACGCCCAGCAGCCGGGTCAGGAAGGTGAGGAACGCCGCCTGCTCCGGCGCGACCTGCATGTCTGCCTCGGCCGGCAGGGCCGCCCGGGTCTCCTCGGCCAACTCCCGGACGACCTCGTCCGGGGTGGATCCGTGGGCCACCAGGTAGGCGTGCAGTTCCGGGGTCAGCGGCAACGGCTTCGTGGTCATGCCCGGACGTTAGCCGAGATGCTCGATCTCCTGGCCCCCCGGCGCGACCTTCGTCCACAGGTCGACGACGCGCAGCTCCAACTCGCCGAGGAGCCGGCGCAGCAGCGGCAGGGACAGCCCCACCACCGTGCCCGGGTCACCCTCGATGCCGGTCAGGAACGCGCCGCCCAGCCCGTCGATGGTGAACGCGCCAGCCACCGCCAGCGGCTCGCCCGTCGCCACGTAGGCGGCGATCTCCTCGTCGGTGACATCGGCGAAGTGCACGGTGGTCGACGCGACCGCCTCCGCGCGGGCCTCGTGCGTCACGTCGATCAGGCAGTGCCCGGTGTGCAGGACGCCGCTGCGCCCCCGCATCCGCTGCCAACGCCGGGTGGCGTCGGCCGCGTCGGTCGGCTTGCCCAGGATCTCCCCGTCGAACGCGAGCACCGAGTCGCACCCGAGCACCAGCGTGCGCTCGTCCCCGGCCGGACGCAGCCGGCCGAGCACGGCCTGCGCCTTCAGCCGCGCCAGCTCCAGACACAGATCCTCGGCCCGGTCACTGACCACCTGCGACTCGTCGACGCCGCTGACCAGCACGTCGGGCTCGATGCCCGCGGCCTGGAGCAGCTTGCGGCGGGCAGGACTCTGCGAGGCCAGGACGAGGCGCAACGGCACGGAGGTCGACACCCTGCCGACGCTACCGGCTGATCCTCGGCGGCGGGTCGCCGGCACGTCGACGACGACGCCACACCAGATAACCGCCGCCGGCCGCCAGCAGTACACCGAGGGTCGCGAGGCCCCGAGCCGTGCCACCACCGTCGTCGCCGCTGGGCCCGGTCGCCGTCGACGCCGGCGCGGTGACGCCGGTCGACTCGAAACCGATCGGGGGTACGTCGGCGGTGAGCGCGGCGACCAAGTCGATGACCCCGTAGCCGTACTCGTCGTCCCGGCCCGGTGGGCCCTTGTCGATGGCGGTCGCGGTGAGCCGGTGCGCGACCTCGGCGGCGGGGAGGTGGGGATACTTGGAGCGGATCAAGGCAGCGGCCCCGGCCACGATCGCGGTGGCGTCCGAGGTGCCGGTGCCGACTCGATAGCCCCCGTTGAGGCCCGTGCTGTAGATGTCGACTGCGGGCGCGACGACGTCTATCTCCGGACCTCTAGCTGAGATGGCAGCGTGGTTTCCGCGTTGGTCAGAGCCGCCAACAGCGATGACGCCAGGTTCGCTCGCTGGATAGCCAACGAATGGAGACTTGCTTATGTTTCCTGCGGCAGCCACAACAACTACATTCGCGTTGATGGCGGACCTGATGGCACGTTGCAGTTGAGTGTCAGCGCCACCGGTCGCTGAGATGCTGATTACCTGGGCGTGGCGGGAGACTGCATAATCGACGCCTTCTGCGAGCGCCTGAGAGGTGCCTTCCTGGTGCGCGGGTGACACATAAATTGGCAAAACCTTTGCCTTTGGTGCGATGCCGAGCGCGCCGTATGTCGAATCTCTGCTGTAGGCGGCAATCAGTCCAGCCATCCCAGTGCCGTGTCCGTCCTGGTCGTTCATACCGTTGCCGGATCCGCCAGGAATGACATCGGTGCCAGGCACCAGATTTTCGGACAGGTCGGGGTGCTGCTCGACGCCGCTATCAGGGACGGCGACGAGAACTCCCTCACCTTGACTTATGGCATGAGCATCGATTGCCCGCAGATAGTTCAGGTGCCACTGACGTCCGCTGGATATGACATCTGTGTTCGAGGCACCATATCCAGCGCCGCTTCCCGAAGTGAATAAGATTGCCGTCGCTGCAATGTGGACCCACAACGACGTCACCGGGAAAAACCGATGGCTGGCCCTGGGTCGATTGGCCCGTCATCGTCAGGGGCCTGGACTACGGGATCAACCCCCTCATCGGTTCTCCAAGGATTGTCGGGATCCCAGGTTGGCGCGGACTCCTGGTTGCGGCGCTGCGCAGCGCGGCTCGATGGGCCGAGGCCGGCAGGCCCCGCGGACGCAGGACTGCCGCCGAGCGGGTGAAGGCCTGAAAGGCTTCCCTGCTGAAACTGGCGGCCAGCACCTGGTCGAGAACCTGCTCCTCCAGTAGGAGCAGTTCCGGCTGCCCCACCGCCGATGACGCCGCCGACCGGGTTCACCCGGCGAGGCGAGGAGCCGCCAACAGGCTGCGGCATGCCTGATTGAGGGCCGCCTCCGATAAGACCTCCGAATGGCGCTGAGCGGGGAGGATTTCCAGGAGTAACCGAACCTCCGCTGACGCCCCCACGAATCGACTCGCCGGGTTGGATGGGTCTCGTCGTTGGAGCCGGCCCGAGCGGTCGCGTCGATGGAGGGAGGAGTGGGCTAGCTCCTACCGTTGATGGCCCACCGGAGACGGCCGCTGGAGTCGCCGGCATGGCTGGCGGCGGTGGTGGGTTGAGAGCAGTGCCCGCGCCCCCGAGGACTGGACCAGGGCCAGGCGTTGGACCTGCTGGATGTATCCGTGTCGCTTTCCGCGCGTCAGTTGGCTTGCCGGCAGGCATGGTTGAGATCGGGACTGGGACCACCGGAGGGATCATCGGTGCAGGACTATCAGCTCCGGTGCGCACCTCATCCATTCTTGGAACTGATCTCGGAGGCGGTTGGCGGAGCATGACCTGGGCGAGCTGGAGTTCGCCGCTCAGCCCTGTCATCAACCCGCGCGCCCGAACGTTCAACTGTTCCAGGTCGGCGTCCGTGACCGGTGGCCGTTCCGGCAGCCGGCTACCCGCCACCGCCTTCGGGTCGGCGATCGTCGCTTCGTATGCCCGCTTCTGCCCCAGCTTGGCCGCGTACTCGTCGTAGAGCGGCTGCAGCTCGGCACGGGCGCTGCCGATGGCGCGGGCGGCGGCGGCGAGCGCGTCGTAGTTGGCGGCGGCCGCGTCGTGGGTGCGTTGCACCCGGTCGATGAGCTGGTCGAGTTCGCCGACGTACGCCCGCGCGGCGGCGTTGGTCTCGGGCGGCCACGCCTCGGCGAGCCCGCGACGGTATTCCCGCAGCCGGCCGAGGTGCGCCAGGGCGAGGTCGCACACCTTGCGCCAGCCGGCGACCTGCTTCCACTGGCCGGCGGTGTCCTGGTCGTGCAGGCAGGCCCACATGCTGAGCACGTCCATCAGCCGCCAGTCGGTGAGCCCGGAGGTGCGTCCGCCGCCACGTTCGATCACGGCAGGACCACCCGCCCCTGGTCGGGGCCGGTGGGGTCGGCCAGCGGCGGGGTGGGCCGCGCGACGGTGGTGGTGGGGGCGGCGAGCGCGCGTTCGACGTCGGCGACGCGGGCGGAGGAGAAGGCGTCCGAGTCGTCGTAGTGGGCGGCGATGCGACCGGCGGCGTCGGCGAGCCGGCCGGTGGCGGGCGCGAGGTCCCACACGGCGCTGACCGCGGCCTTCTGCGTCTCGTGGTGGGCCTGGAGGAACTGGACCAGCTCGATGAAGGCGTCGGCCGGGTTGGGCACCGGGGCCTTCATGTCGTCGGCGATGTAGGACAGGTGGGGCGCGTAGTTGCGGGTGACCTCGTCCTGGAGTCGGTCGGCGAACTCCCTCATCTGTCGGATGTCGGCCTCGATGCCGCCGTAGTCACGCAGCCAGCCGGCTGGCCGGTTGTCCTCCGGGATCATCGGACCTCCCTGCCCGTCACCGCACGGTTTCCCTGAGTGAGGTTAATGGCTCCGCGCGGATCCCGGCAGCCCCAGCCCGGCTCGCGTACGCGGGGAAGGTTTCAGCGGGGAAGGCCGGAGGCGCGCCACGCGCCGGGACCGGCGGTGGACATCGCGCCGGCCGGGCGGGCGCCGCGCGCCCAGCGCGACACGGCGGGCGGTGCGGCGGCGGCGACGGGCCGGGTGCGGACCACGATCGCGCCGACCAGAGCGGCCAGCTCCTCGGCGGTGGGCACGCCACGGACGACCCGGAACATCGGCTCTTCGGCAGACATGGGCCAAGGGTACGCGTCGCGAACTCGACCTTCGGCATACAGTGGCGTGCCGGCGGTGTGCGCGTCGGAGCGGCCGGGTACCGTTTCTGCGATGTCGAACGCACTTCCCCAACTCGTCGCTGACCGATACCGGCTCCTCACGCCGCTCGGTCAGGGCGGCATGGGCCGCGTCTGGAAGGCGCGGGACGAGGTGCTGCACCGCGACGTCGCCATCAAGGAGCTGGTCCCGCCGCCCGGCCTCACCCCCGACGAGCGCCGTGAGATGCGGGAACGCTCGCTGCGTGAAGCGCGGGCCATCGCCCGGCTCAACAACGTCAACGTGGTCCGCATCTTCGACGTGCTGCGCACCGACGGCGACCCGTGGATCGTCATGGAATACGTCGCGTCGAAGTCGTTGCAGGACACGATCGCCGAGGACGGCCCGGTCTCGGTGGCCAAGGCGGTCGAGATCGGTCTCGGCGTGCTGGGCGCGCTGAAGGCGGCGCACAAGGCCGGCATCATGCACCGCGACGTCAAGCCGGGCAACGTGCTGCTCGGCGAGGACGGCCGGGTGGTGCTCACCGACTTCGGCCTGGCGACCATCCCCGGCGACCCGAACGTGACCCGCACCGGCATGGTGCTGGGCTCGCCCGCCTACATCTCGCCGGAGCGGGCGCGGGACGGCACGGCCGGGCCGGAGGCCGACCTCTGGTCGTTGGGCGCCACGCTCTACGCCGCCGTCGAGGGCAAGTCGCCGTACGCGCGCCCGTCGGCCATCGCCACGCTGGCCGCGCTCGCCACCGAGCCGATGCCGCCGCCGCGCAACGCCGGGCCGCTCAAGCCGGTGCTCCAGGGTCTGCTGCGCAAGGACCCGGACGAGCGGATCACCGCCGAGGTGGCGGAACGCATGCTGCGCAAGGTCGGCGGCCGGCGGGGGGTCAAGGGCATCTCGTTGCTGGACGGCGTACGCCGGCCGGGGCCGAACGGCCCGCGCGCGCCGCGTCCGCCGCTGGTGCCGGCGCCGCGTCCGGCCGACGACCAGGTTGAACGCGCGGCCACCGGGGCTTCCGGGGTCGCGGTCACCGGGGGTACGGCGGCGGCCGCCGACCCGACCGCGAAGGTGCCGGCGCCCACGTCCGACGCGGGCCCGACCGCGAAGGTGGCGCCTCCGGTCGCCGAGCCGACGACCAAGCTCGACGCCGACCCGCCGGTCGACGAGACCCGGGTGGACGACGACGCCCCGGCGCTCGACGAGACCCGGCTCGACGGTGAGCCGGTCCCGGCCGCTCCGGCGCAGCGCTCCGCTCCGGTGCCGGTCGGTCCGGCCCCGTCCGACTCCGCGCCGGTCAGTCCCGCCCCGGTCAGCGCGGTGCCGGTCAGCCCCGCCTCCTCGACCGGCCGGGCGACGGTGCTGCCGGGTGCCAAGGCGGCGCCGAACCGGCGCAACCTGCTGATCGGCGCGCTGGTGCTGGTGCTGCTGGTCGGTCTGGTGGTGGCGGTGCCGCTGCTGAACGGCGGCGACGACGACGACGGCGGCGGCCAGCCGACGGGCGGTTCCTCGGTGGCGTCGGCGGGCCCGCCCGCGCCGACCGCCAGCGCCTCGCCGAGCGCGGCGGCCTCGTCGGCCAGCCCGTCGGCCAGTCCGACGCCCTCGGCGAGCCCGTCACCGACCGGGTTCGTGCTGCCGGCCGGCTGGAAGTACTACACCGGCTCGAACGGCTTCAAGGTGCCGATCCCGAACAACTTCCAGGCGAAGGCCAAGGGCAACCAGGTCACGCTCTATGAGGTCGGCGGCACCAACCGGGTCCTGTTCATGCAGTGGACGTCCAGCCCGCAGAAGGACGCCGAGGCGGACTGGAAGGACCAGGAGCCGAACCGGCGCAACTACGTCCGGAACTACAAGTACCTCAGCATCACCAGGTGCGACGGCTACTACCGCACCTGCGCCGACTGGGACTGGCTGGAGACGCGTAGCGGCAATGTCCGGTTCCACGTGCGTAACCGGGGCGTGGCGACGGCCACCGACCGGGGCTACGCGCTGCGCTGGGAGGTCCCGGCGAAGGACTGGCAGGCCAACCTTCCCAACTTCGAGATCATCACCAAGGGCTTCGTGCCCGACCGGCGGAACTGATCCTGGGAGTCCCGCCGTCGCGAAAGTGGTTCGCATGACTTTCCGTAGTCGGGGGTATGAACACCCCGACGACGAAGGAGGTGCGACATGGGTTACCGACACAGGGACACCGGCCCCCGGCTGGCACTGTGGATGCTGGTCGCGCTCGGCGACGCCGTCCTGCTGATGGTCGCCGCCGGCCTGTCCGCGCCGGTCGCGGTCCTCGGTGTGCTCACCCTGACCGTCGCCGGGGTCGCGGCGTGGCGTTGGACCCGCCGACCCGCGACCGTGCCCATGGCGACCGCCGCGCGACGCCGGGCCTGACGCAAACAGACGGTACGAACGGCAGCGGGACCGCCCCACGACGTGGAGCGGTCCCGCTGCCGTTCGCGTCCGTCAGGTGTTGTTGGCCAGCGCGATCAGCCGGGTCCGGTCGCCGTTCCAGTAGTTGCGGTCGACGTTGCCGCTGATCCCGGAGACGCTGCCGGTGCTGGTGTACTGCCAGAAGCTCCACACCGAGGCGCCGGCCGGCAGGGCGCCCGGCGTGCTCGACCAGCGGGCGAGCCAGAGCGGGTGGTTGGCCCACGGGCCGGTCCAGCTTCCGGTGCACTGGTTCCACCAGCTCGTGGTGGTGTAGATGACCGCGTAGCGGCCGGTGCGGGAGCGGTAGGTGTTGAGGAAGTCCTGGATCCAGTTGCGCATGCCGGTGGTGCTCAGGCCGTAGCAGTAGCCGCCGCTGTACGGGTTGGCCTCGATGTCCAGCGCGGCGGGCAGCGTACGGCTGTCGGCCGACCAGGCGCCGCCGTTGCTGGCCAGGTAGCCGGCCTGGGTGGAGCCGGCGGAGATGTTCGGCCGGGCGAAGTGGTAGGCGCCCCGGATCACGCCGGCGTTGTAGGCGTTCACGTAGTTGGTGTTGAAGTTCGGGTCCTTGTAGCTGGTGCCCTCGGTGGCCTTGATGAAGGCGAACTGGATGCCGGCGTTGCGCGCGCTGGTCCAGTTGATGCTGCCCTGGTAGCGGGAGACGTCGACGCCGGGGGTGGTGGCGGCGGCGGCCGGTCCGGCGGTCGCCACGAGGGCCGCGGCCGCGGTGGCGGCCACGGTCAGGCCGGCGGCGAGCAGCCGGCGTACGGAGAGTCTGGTACGGGCCATGGTGTGCCTCCAGAGGACGTCAACTGATTGACGCCCATCTTTGGAGGTTAGTGCCCTAGATCGCAATAGGACGCAAGGAAATTTTCACTGCGTTCAGCGGAGCGTGGCCGGATCCATCGCCCAGCGGAACGGCTCGGTCACGCTCAGCGTCTCACCGGCCTTCGCCACCGCGTCCTCGACGTAGTGACCCCCGTCGAGCCGGTGCAGCCGCAGCGAGTGACTGTCCCCGTCCTGCTCGACCAGCAGGTAGAACGGGATGCGAGCGATCGCGTAGAGCTGCATCTTGACCAGCCGGTCGGCGGCGGCGTTGCCGGGCGAGACGATTTCGCAGATCAATCGCACCTCACCCGCTTCGATCACCGCGCCTTCGTCGTCGGTGTCGGCGACGACGACGTCGGGGATGACCATGCGGTCGACACCGAGCCGGACGTTGACCGCTTCGAACACCAGCAGCCCGAGCGGTCGGGCAGCTCGGCGCAGGCTGTCCACGAGATTCCAGGACACCAGTTGATGCCTCTTGCTCGGAGCAGGACTCACGATCAGGCTCCCGTCGAGCAGTTCGATGCGGTCGTGGCTGTGGCCCAGTGCGAGATAGTCGGCCTCCGTCCACGGTTCCAGCCGTGACCTCGGCGGCTCCCAGGGAGCTGCGCTCACCGACCTCACCTCCGTTCGGGCGCCTCGTCCGATCAGTCTCACACTCTATGAGACACGGCCGGTCGAACGACACGACTCGGGCCGGTAGGCTCCCCGCCCATGCCCCTGATCGACGGCCTCACCACGCTCTGGGACACGCTGCTGAGCGCCCAGCCGGACCCGCCGCCGCTGCTGGTGGTGCTCACCGCCGTGGTCGCGCTCGCCGTGGTCGCCACCCGGGTGCCCTGGCGGATCACCCGCAACGCGGTGACCATCGCGCACGAGGGCGGTCACGCCCTGGTGGCGCTGCTCACCGGGCGTCGGCTGCACGGCATCCGGCTGCACTCGGACACCTCCGGGCTGACGCTCTCGGCCGGCCGTCCCAGCGGTCCCGGCATGATCCTCACGCTGCTCGCCGGCTACGTCGCGCCGTCGCTGCTCGGGCTCGGCGGCGCATGGCTGCTGGCCGGCAACCGGATCACGCTGCTGCTCTGGCTGGCGGTGGCACTGCTGCTGGCCATGCTGGTGCTGATCCGCAACCTGTTCGGCGCGCTGTCCCTGCTGGTAACCGGCGGTGTCGTGCTCGCCGTCTCCTGGTACACCTCGCCGCAGGTCCAGGCCGCGTTCGCCTGGACCTCGGTCTGGTTCCTGCTGTTCGGCGGCGTGCGGCCGGTCTTCGAGTTGCGACGCCAGCGCAGCCGGGGCCGGATGCCGGAGTCGGACGCCGACCAGCTCGGCCGGCTCACGCCGGTCCCGCCCCTGGGTTGGGTGGGGCTCTTCCTGCTGGTCGCCCTCGGCGCCCTGGTCGCCGGCGGGTTGTTGCTCGCCGGCCCGATCCTGGCCGGGGCCGGTATCACCTTCTGAGTCGACGCGCAGCCCCTTATACCTGGGGCCCGGACGATTTCCGGGTCGGCAGAACGATCTGTACCGGCAGGTGGCTTCGCGATTTTTGGAATTACTGAGTCGTGACTCAGGGTGGTTTGTCAACTACCTGACGTTGCCGGCCGAAGAAAAGTGTCGATAGGTTCGCGTCACGGGGAGCGAACCAACTCGCTCCGTCACCAACATCCTGAAGGAGGATGGACATGCGAGCATCGACACGGGGGGCGCTCGGGGCGGTCGCGCTGACAGCGACCGTACTGGTCGCGCCGATCGTCACGGCGACCTCGGCCTCGGCGCACGCCGCCTGCGGCAAGACGGTCGGCGACAAGGACAGCAGCAGCTGGCCGAAGTCGGCGGACGCGGCCCGCGAGCGGAGCGGTTCCAGCACCGGGTGTGGCATCAACGGCATCGCCTACAACACGCAGCAGCTGGACTACCACTGCTACACCGTGGGCAACGACGGCTACACCTGGACCTACCTGCGGAACAACTCCACGGGCGTGCAGGGCTGGGTCCGTGACGACCTGCTGAGCGACGGCGGAAGCTTCGTCTACTGCGGCTTCTGACGCCGTCGACGGCGGAAGGATCCTGATCCGGACCGCTGAGCCCGGCTGACGTCCGCGGCGCGACGGGCTCGACGGACGGTGCGCACCCGCACCGATGCCGCACAGGGATCGGCTCGTTCGTCAATGGCCATGGCCGACCCGCAGGAGCGTGGTGCTCACCACGGTGATCTGACAGCGTGAAGACGGCCCGCCGGCTCGCCGGCGGGCCGTCCTGTCGTCGGGGTCGGGCTCACTCCCTGTCCCGCCGGTCGGTCGGGAGCGTGATCGTCATGGTGGTGCCGACGTCGGGCCGGCTCGCCGCCACGATGGTGCCGCCGTGGTTGGTGACGATCTGCCGAGCGATCGCGAGCCCGAGGCCGCTGCCCCCGGACTCCCGCCCCCGGGCGTGATCGGCCCGCCAGAACCTGTCGAAGAGGTGCGGCAGGTCCGCCGGGCTGATGCCGGTGCCGGTGTCGGCGACACTGATCGAGGCGTCGCCGCCGGCGGGGCGGACGACCAGGGTGATCGTGCCGCCCGGCCGGCTGGCCGCGGTCGCGTTGCGGATGAGGTTGCCGAGCACCTGCCGCAGCCGGTCGGGGTCGCCCCGCACGTGCAGGGGCCGTGGGGCGTCCACCCGCAGCGTGACACCGGCCGCCTCGGTGAGCGCGGCGTGACTGACCCGACAGGTCTCCGCCAGCTCCGCCAGATCGAGTCGGACCACGTGCAGGGTCATCGCCCCGGCCTCCGCCATCGCCAGGTCCTGCAGGTCGTCGACGATCCGCTGCTGGAGCAGCGCCTCCTCGTGCAACGAGGCGAGCACCTCGGGCGTGGCCGGCAACACCCCGTCCTTCAGCGCCTCCAGGTAACCGCGCAGGTTGGCCAGCGGGGTACGCAGCTCGTGGGCCACGTCGGCGACCATCCGCCGCTGGCGCTCCTCACTCTGCTGGAGCGAATCCGCCATCTGGTTGAAGGTGCGGCCCAGCTCGGCGAGCTCGTCGGCGCCGCGTACCCGGACCCGGTCGCCGAGGTCACCGGCGGCCAGCCGGCGGGACGCCCGGGTCAACGCCGCGATCGGCCGCAGCACCCGGCGACTGAGCAGCAACGCGACCACCACCGCCGCGGCCGCCACCACCACCGCCGTCACCGTGATCGAGTCCCCGGCCAGCTTCGGGGGCTCCTCGTCGCGCGCGCCGACGTAGACCTGCACCGGTTGCGGGGCGAAGGCCGCGGTCTGCGCGATGAAGACCCGTTGCAGGCACTCGGCCGAGCGTGCGCCGCCGCTGACGCACGGCCGCAGCAGGCCCTCCATCTGCCCGCTCGTCATGGTGGGACGGAGCTTGGTGGCCCGCTTACGGCAGTTCACCGAGACCGGACGGTCCGGATCGGCGGCCACCAGCACGGGCACGCCGAACAGCGGGCGCTCCGCGCGGACCGCCCCACCGCCGGCGGTCAGGCACGCCGCGTCGCGCAGCGCGCGCTGGTACTGCACGATCGCGGTCATCATGTCCTCGGCCAGGCGCGGCACCGAGTCGCCCTCCGGCAACCGCACCACCGGCCGAGGGTCCACCAGGGTCGGCGGGCCCGCGGTGTCCCGGGCCGCCCGGCCGGCCAGCAGGTCCGAGTCGGCCAGCACCGCGCCGGTCTCGGTGACCACCCGGATCCGCTCGCCGGTGCGGCCGGCCAGCTCGCGTACGCGGTCCGCCACCCCGTCCCAGGTGCCGAGCCCGCCGTGCCCGGCCAGCGTGGAGGTGATCAGGGCGATGTCGTCCTGGCCGGCGGTGACCGAGGCGGTGAACTCGCGCGACGCCTGCCGCAGCGTGAGCCACGCGGTGGCGGACGTGGCGGTGACCGCGATGAGCATCGTCATCAGCAGCACCCGGAGCCGGAAACTCACAGTGGTTGCTCCGGGATGCGGTAGCCCCGCCCGTAGACGGTCTGCACGTACGCCGGCTCCGCCGGGTCGCGCTCGATCTTGCGGCGCAGGTTCATCACGTGCGCGTCCACCGTCCGCTCCACGATGTAGCGGTCGAAGCCGAAGGCCCGGTCGATGATCTGCGCCCGGGTGAACACGCGGCCCGGCTCGGCGGCCAGCGTCCGCAGGATGCCGAACTCCTTGGCGGTGAGCGGCACGACCCGACCGCCGACCCGCACCTCGAACCGGTCCACGTCGACGACCAGGTCACCGACCCGTAGCACCTCCGCGTCGCTGCCGGCCCGGCCCGCGCGGCGCAGCAGGACCCGGACCCGGGCGGCCAGCTCGCGAGGGCTGTAGGGCTTGGTGACGTAGTCGTCGGCGCCCAGGTCCAGGCCGAGCAGCATGTCGTCCTCGGTGCTGCGCGCGGTGAGCAGCATGATCGGGACGTCGGACTCGGCGCGCAGGATCCGGCAGACGTCCAGGCCGTCGACCACCGGCATCATCACGTCCAGGATGACCAGGTCGGGCGGGTTGCCCCGGCACCGCTCCAGGGCGGCCTTGCCGTCCGCCACCACCTGCACGTGGTGGCCCTCGTGCTCCAGGTAGACCCGGAGCAGCTCCGACTGTTTCCGGTCGTCCTCGGCGACCAGTATCCGCGCGACCAACGGTTCCCCCCGTCCGGCAGCAGAACTCCGCCATCATGACCCGTCCGCGTGGCCTGCGGGAACCCCGCCGGGCCGACCCGCACGGTGATCCCACAGCTTCTTGACGAGTTCTTCACAGGCCCCGTCCTAGCCTGTCGACAGCTCACCCGACCGACCAGAAGGAGATGGCATCGTGCGGGTTCCCACAGCAGTCAGCGCGGCGCTCGGCGCGGCGGCGCTGGTGCTCGTCACCGCGGGGTGCGGCGGCGACGCGAAGGAGCCGTCCATCGCCACCGCGGGAGGCACCCCGTCGGCCGTGGCCAGCGGAGACGCGGTCACCGCCTACGTCGAGGGTGTCCGCAGGTATGTGGCCTGCCTGCGGGAGGAGGGCGTCAAGGTCTCCGACCCGGACGCCAAGGGCCGGATCGAGTTCGGCGGTGACGCCCGGGCGGTGAAGGCCGACCCGAAGTTCCGTACCGCGCAGGTCAAGTGCAACGACCTCAACCCGCCCGTCCCGCAGGGGCTGGAGGACAAGCCGGCCCTCACGCCCGAGGAGGTCGAGAAGGCCCGCGAGTACGCGCGGTGCATGCAGACCAAGGGCGCGCCCGACTTCCCCGACCCGGGTCCCGACGGCTACCAGCCCGAGTCCGAGGACGGCAAGCCGCTCTGGAACTCCGGCAGCGCCGGCGCCAAGCGGGCCGCGGCGGCCTGTGGATCGATCGTCGGGGTGCCCGCCACCCCGGGGCCGGGCGTCGGCTGAGCGGGCGCGGCCCGGCGGGTGTGGACGGAGGGGGCACGGTGAGCGGGGTGGACGAGGTGACCGTCGGCGGCCGGCGGCGACGCCGACGGATGCGTACCTGGCTGGTGGCGGGGGCCGGCACGGCGGTCCTCGCCGTGGCGGCCGCCGCGACCCTGGGACTGGGCACCCGGGGGGACGACCCGCCCCCGCCGGATCCCCGGGCCGGCCGGAGCGTCCCGGTCACCCGGGGCGACCTGGTGGAGTACACGGTTCTCGACGGCACTGTCGGCTACGGCACGGCCACCCCGGTGCGCTCCGAGGCCACCGGGACGGTCACCTGGCTGGCGGCGGGCGGGACGGTGGTCAAGCGCGGGCAGAGCCTGCTGCGGGTCGACGAGAAGCCGGTCGTGCTGATGTACGGCCCGCTGCCGATGTACCGCACGCTGGCGGCCCCGCTGGAGGGCCGCGACGTCGAGCAGTTCGAGCGCAACCTGCGCGCGCTCGGCTACTCCGGCTTCACTGTGGACGAGACCTTCTCGTCGGCGACCACGAACGCGGTGAAGCGTTGGCAGCGGGACCTGGGCCGGGAGGAGACCGGACGGGTCGAACCGGGGCAGCTCCTCTACGCGCCGGGCGCGGTGCGGATCGCGCGGAACTCGGTCCGCGTCGGCGCGACCGTACCCGCCGAGGTGTTCACCTGGACCGGCACGAACCGGTTGGTCACCGCGGCCGTGGCGCAGGACGACGCCGCCTGGGCCGTACCCGGGGCGAAGGTGAGCGTCACGTTGCCGGACGGGCGGTCGGTGCCCGGCACCGTGCGCACCGTGGGGGACGACGCCGCTCCGGCGGCGCCCGCGGCGGAACCGGCCGCGCCCGCGGCCGGCGACGGCGACACCGGTGCCCGGGTGCCGGTGACGGTCCAGGTCGCCGACCAGAAGGCGTTGCAGGCCGGCGACCCGGGCGCGGTCGAGGTACGCCGCGTCGCCAAGGAACGGCGGGGGGTGCTCACGGTGCCGGTCAGCGCGCTGCTCGCCCTCGCCGAGGGCGGGTACGGGCTGGAGGTCGTCGACGGGACGTCCAGCCGGGTGGTGGCCGTCGAGGCCGGCATGTTCGCCGACGGCCGGGTCGAGGTGACCGGCGCCGGCCTGGACGCCGGCGTGAACGTGCGGATCCCGCAGTGAGCGCGCTCGTGGAGTTGCACGGGGTGTCCCGCACGTATCCGGGCGGGGTGACCGCGCTCGCCGGGGTGGACCTGCGGATCGACGCCGGGGAGCTGGTCGGGGTCGTCGGCCCGTCCGGGTCCGGCAAGTCGACCATGCTGCACCTGCTCGGCACGCTCGACCGCCCGTCCACCGGGGTGATCCGGATCGACGGGCACGACGTGGCGCGGCTCTCCGACCGGGCGTTGTCCGCGTTGCGGGCCACCACCATCGGCTTCGTCTTCCAACAGTTCCACCTCGCGCCCGGCACCCCGGTGCTGGACAACGTCGCCGACGGCCTGCTCTACGCCGGTGTGCCGATCCGGCAGCGCCGGCGGCGGGCCGGGGACGCGCTGGCGCGGGTGGGCCTGTCGCACCGCCTGGACCATCTGCCGCACGAGCTGTCCGGCGGGGAACGCCAGCGGGTGGCCATCGCCCGGGCGGTCGTCGGGGAACCCGCGCTGCTGCTCGCCGACGAGCCCACCGGCAACCTCGACTCGGTCTCCGGCGGCAGCGTGCTGAAGCTGCTCACCGAGCTGCACGAGGCGGGCACCACGGTCGTGGTGATCACCCACGACCAGGCCGTCGCCGGCCGGCTGCCCCGCCGGGTGGAACTGCTCGACGGCCGCGTCGTGCGCGACGACGTGCCGGTGGCGCAGCGATGAGCCGCGCGCCCCGGCCGGGACGGCTGGCGCTCGGCGACATCGCCCGGCTCGGCGCGGTCGGCCTGCGGTCCCGCCCGCTGCGGGTGTTCCTCTCCGCGCTCGGCATCGCCATCGGGATCGGCGCGATGGTCGCCGTGGTGGGCATCTCCACCTCCAGCCGGGCCGAACTCGACCGGACCCTGGACCGGCTCGGCACCAACCTGCTGACCGTCATGCCCGGCCGGACCGTCTCCGGCGAGGACGCCAAGCTGCCGGCGGAGGCCACCGCGATGGTCGGCCGGATCGGCCCGGTCGAGTCCGTCGCGGCCACGGGCCAGGTCAAGGGGTACGTCTACCGCAACGACCACGTCCCGATCGGGCAGACCGGCAGCATCTCCGTGCTCGCCGCGCACCAGGACCTGCCGGAGACCGTCGGGGCCACCATGTACACCGGCTCGTGGTTGACGCCGGCCACCCGCGCCTACCCCGCCGTGGTGCTGGGCTCCCGGGCCGCGACCCGGCTGGACCTCGTCACGCCCGGTGTCCGGGTCTGGCTCGCCGGGCGGTGGTTCTCCGTCGTCGGTGTGCTCGACCCGGTGCCGCTCGCGCCCGAACTGGACAGCGCGGCGCTGATCGGGTGGGAGTCCGCCCAGACGTACGCCGGCTTCGACGGGCACCCCACCACGGTCTACGCGCGGGCCGCGGAGAGCCAGGTGGCCGCCGTACGGGCGGTGCTCGGCGCGACGGCCAACCCGCGGGCGCCGAACGAGGTGGCCGTCTCCCGGCCCTCCGACGCGCTCGCCGCGAAACAGGCCACCGACGACGCGTTGACCGCGCTGCTGCTCGGTCTGGGCGCGGTCGCCCTGCTGGTGGGCGGCGTCGGCGTGGCGAACACCATGGTGATCTCGGTGCTGGAGCGGCGTACCGAGATCGGGTTGCGCCGTTCCCTCGGCGCGACCCGGGGGCACATCCGGGCCCAGTTCCTGACCGAGTCGCTGATCCTCGCCGGGATCGGCGGCGGCGGGGGGATCGTGCTCGGCGTGCTCGCCACCGGCGGGTACGCGCTCACCCAGGGCTGGCCCACTGTCGTACCGGCCTGGGCGACCGCCGGTGGTCTCGGCGCGACCGTGCTCATCGGCGCGCTCGCCGGGCTCTACCCGGCGCTGCGGGCGAGTCGGATGGCGCCGGCGCACGCGCTGGCCGGTTCCTGACGCACGCGCCCCCGCGCGGCGCGCGGCCCGGCGAGGCAGAATCGGACGGATGCGATACGTGATCATCGGGGCGGGCGCGGTCGGCGGCACCATCGGCGTACTCCTCGGCGAGGCCGGCCGGGACGTGACGCTCGTGGCCCGCGGCGCGCACCTGGACGCGCTGCGCGAGCGGGGGTTGACGCTGCGGCGGCCGGACGGCACGGTGACCGGCCGGCTGCCGGCGGTGGCCGGGCCGGACGGTCCGCCGTTGCCCGCCGACACCGTGCTGGTGCTCACCGTGAAGTCGCAGGACGCCGCCGCCGCGCTGGCCGGCTGGGTGGACGCGCCGGTCGAGGGCGGCGGCACGGCCGGCGAGCGGCTGCCGGTCGTGCTCGCCCAGAACGGCGTGGCGAACGAGCCGGCCGCGTTGCGGCTCTTCGCCCGGGTGCACCCGGTGTGCGTGTGGCTGCCCGCCACCCACCTGGAGCCGGGCGTGGTGGTCGCGAACGGGCACCCGCATCCGGGCATGCTGCACCTCGGGCGTTACCCGTCCGGCGCCGACGACACCAGCCGGGCCGTCGCGGCCGACCTGACCGCCGCCGGTTTCGTCGCCCCGGTCCGCGACGACGTGATGCGCTGGAAGTACGGCAAGTTGCTGGCCAACCTCGGCAACGGCCTCCAGGCGCTGCTCGGCCGGGACGTGCCCGAGCACCTGTCACAGCGGGTACGCGCCGAGGGCGAGGCGGCGCTGGCCGCCGCGGGCATCCCGCACACCACCCGCGAGGAGGAGGCCGCCGAACGCGGCGACCTGGTGTCGCACCGGCCGGTGGACGGCGAGACACGGTCCGGCGGGTCCACCTGGCAGAGCCTCGCCCGGGGTGCCGGCTCGGCCGAGGCCGATCACCTCAACGGCGAGATCGTGCTGCTCGGCCGGCAGCACGGCGTACCCACCCCGGTCAACGCGGCGGTGCAGGCCGCCGTGCGGCGGGCCGCCCGCGACCGGATCCCGGCCGGCGCCTTCGGTGTGGGCGAGCTGGAGAAAATGGTCGGCTGACCGGCAACCCGGACCGTGCCGCCAGGCGTGTCCCTGGCGAACACGGGAGGTGAAAGTGCCCGACAGTGACGACTTCGACGACTTCTACCGGGGCAGCCGGCAACGGCTGCTCGGGTTCGTCTACGTCCTCACCGGCGACCGGGCCGAGGCGCAGGACGCCGTGCAGGAGGCGTACATCCGGGCCTGGCAGCGGTGGTCGACGGTGCGTGGCTACGACGACCCGGAGGCCTGGGTGCGGGTGGTGGCCAGCCGGATCGCGGTGAGCCGGTGGCGCAGCCTGCGCAGCCGGGCCCGCGCCTACCTGCGGCACGGTGCGGTGGCCGACGTGCCGGCGCCGAGCACCGAGACGATGGACGTGGTCGCCGCGCTGCGCCGGCTGCCCGAGGCCCAACGCACCGCCATCGCGATGCACTACCTGCTCGGCATGCCGGTCGCCGAGGTGGCCCGGGAGACCGAGGCGCCGGTCGGCACCGTCAAGGCCCGGCTGTCCCGGGGGCGGACCGCGCTCGCCGGGCTGCTCGCCGTGGTGGATCTTCAGGAGGAGGCGGCAGATGCCTGACGACGTCACGCTCGTGGAGGTGCTGCACCGGGACCTGCGGGACGTCCGGTGGGCGGAGCCGGCGGAGCTGCGGGCCACGGCCCGGCGACGCAGCCGGCGTACCGCCGCGTTGGCCGCCGCCTCGGTGATGCTGGTCGCCGCGCTCGGCGCCACGTTCGTGGATCGGACCGGCGCCTCGCCGCCGCCCGTCGCGGACGTGCCGGGCGGGAACACGGAGATCCCGGTGGAGGCCATGCTGGAGCCGACGGACGTCCCGGTCCGGACCGGCGACACGCTCAGCGACACGGACCTCGACGAGCCGGTCCGGGTCGACGACTTCCTCCAGGTCTGCGCCCGCGCGCAGGGGTTGCCGGCGCAGGAGCCGCGCTCCCGCTACTCGCGCTCGCAGACCATGCTGAATCCACCCCCCGAGGCCCAGCCGTCCACGCCGACAGTGGCCCTCACGCAGGACGTCTACCGGATGCCGTCCGTGGCGGCCAGCCGGTTCGTCGGTGACCTGGAGCGGGCCGTCGCCGCCTGCGGCGGTTGGCGGACCACCGGGCAGGTCCCCGCCGAGCGGGGGATGGTCACCGGCGAGGTCGTGCACAGCTGGACGGTCGCCGCGAGCGGCTTCGCCGGCGACCAGGCGGTGGTGCTGCGGCACACCACGACCGTGCCGCAGCAACCGGCGGACGGCGGTGCGAACCGGTTCGAGGACCGGCTGGTCGTCCGGGTCGGTGACCTGGTGACGGTCCTGGTGCCGGCGGGGCGGCTACGCCCCGGCATCCCCGACGCCGAGGCGAGTGTGCGGCAGTTGCAGGAGATGGGCCGGGCTGCCGCCGAGCGGATGTGCGTCGCCGCCAACCCGGGCTGCTGAACCCGGCCATGTTAAGAAGGGGCCCCTGCTCTACGCGAGGCGTTAACAGGGGGCCCCTCCTTACACCTAGAGCGGGATGTTGCCGTGCTTCTTCGGCGGCAACGTCTCGCGCTTCGTGCGCAGCACCCGCAGCGCCCGCACGATCTGGGTCCGCGTCTCGTGCGGCGGGATCACCCCGTCGACGTAGCCGCGCTCGGCGGCGATGTACGGGTTGGCGAGCGTGTCCTCGTACTCGGCGATCTTCTCGGCCCGCACCGCCGCCGGGTCCTCCGCGGCGGCCAGCTCGGCACGGTAGAGGATGTTCACCGCGCCCTGCGCGCCCATCACCGCGATCTGCGCGGTCGGCCAGGCGAAGTTGAGGTCCGCGCCGAGGTGCTTGGAGCCCATCACGTCGTACGCGCCGCCGTACGCCTTACGGGTGATGACGGTGACCTTCGGGACGGTGGCCTCGGCGTACGCGTAGATGAGCTTGGCGCCGCGGCGGATGATGCCGTCCCATTCCTGGCCGGTGCCGGGCAGGAAGCCGGGCACGTCCACGAAGGTCAGCACCGGCACGTTGAACGCGTCGCAGGTGCGCACGAACCGGGCCGCCTTCTCCGACGCGGCGATGTCGAGCGTGCCGGCGAACTGCATCGGCTGGTTGGCGACCACGCCCACCGGGCGCCCCTCGACCCGGCCGAAGCCGATCACCATGTTCTGCGCGTAGAGCGGCTGCACCTCCAGGAACTCGCCGTCGTCGAGCACGTGCTCGATCACCCGGTGCATGTCGTACGGCTGGTTGGCCGAGTCCGGGATCAGCGTGTCCAGCTCCCGGTCGTCGTCGGTGACCGCCAGATCGGCCGGCGCGTCGAACACGACCGGCTCGTCCAGGTTGTTCGACGGCAGGTACGACAGCAGCGCCTTCACGTAGGAGATCGCGTCCTCCTCGTCGGTGCCGAGGTAGTGCGCGTTGCCGCTGCGGGCGTTGTGGGTGCGGGCGCCGCCCAGCTCCTCCATGCCGACGTCCTCGCCGGTGACCGTCTTGATCACGTCGGGGCCGGTGATGAACATGTGCGAGGTCTGGTCGACCATCACGGTGAAGTCGGTGACCGCCGGGGAGTAGACCGCGCCACCCGCGCACGGGCCCATGATCAGCGAGATCTGCGGGATGACGCCGCTGGCCCGGACGTTGCGGAAGAAGATCTCGCCGTAGAGGCCGAGCGAGGCGACGCCCTCCTGGATCCGCGCGCCGCCGGAGTCGTTGATGCCGACGAGCGGGCAGCCGATCTTCATGGCCAGGTCCATCAGCTTGACGATCTTCTCGCCGAAGACCTCGCCGAGGGAGCCGCCGAAGACGGTGAAGTCCTGCGCGAAGACGCAGACCTGCCGGCCGTCCACGGTGCCGTAGCCGGTCACCACGCCGTCGCCGTACGGGCGGGTGCGCTCCAGCCCGAAGTTGGTGGAGCGGTGCCGGGCGAATTCGTCCAGCTCGACGAAGGAACCCTCGTCGAGGAGCATGTCGATCCGCTCCCGGGCGGTCTTCTTGCCCCGCGCGTGCTGCTTCTCGATCGCACGCGTCGACCCGGCGTGCACCGCCTCGTCGAGCCGTCGCTCCAGGTCCGCCAGCTTGCCGGCGGTCGTGTGGATGTTGATCCCGGTCTCGGTAGTCACCCAGGGAATA
This sequence comes from Micromonospora sp. WMMC241, assembly GCF_027460165.1. Classification (NCBI taxonomy): domain Bacteria; kingdom Bacillati; phylum Actinomycetota; class Actinomycetes; order Micromonosporales; family Micromonosporaceae; genus Micromonospora; species Micromonospora sp. WMMC241. The sequence continues at coordinate 5,654,735 of NZ_JAPZBF010000001.1, read as the reverse complement.
TAACGATGGTTCAGGCGGGTGACGTTGTGCAGTACGCCTCACCCGAGCCGTAGGCTGGACCGATGCCCGGCTCGCCGTACACCGATCTGGATCGCCCGCCGCTGTCGGCGGCCCGGCTGCGCCGCGCGCTGGTCGCGCCCAACGGGCCCTGGCACCGGTTGGAGCTGGTGGCGGAGACCGGCTCGACGAACGCCGACGTGGTCGCCGCGGCCCGGGCCGGCGAGCCGGAGGGCCTGGTGGTGGTCGCCGAGCGGCAGAGCGCCGGCCGGGGGCGGCGGGGGCGGGTCTGGCAGTCGCCGCCGCGCGCCGGCATCGCGGCCAGCGTGCTGCTCCGGCCCGGCGAGGCGGTCGCCGAGCGCGGCTGGTCGCCGGTGCCGGTCACCGGGTACGGCTGGCTGCCGCTGCTCGCCGGCGTCGCGCTGGTCGAGGCGGTACGCCTGCTGGCCGAGCTGGACGCCCGGCTTAAGTGGCCCAACGACCTGCTGGTGGACGGCGCGAAGTGCGCCGGGGTGCTGGCCGAGGTGGTGCCGGGCGACGGTGAGGGGCAGCCGCCCGCGATCGTGGTCGGCGTCGGGCTGAACGTGACCCTGCGCGCCGACGAGCTGCCGGAGAACCCGACCGGCCTGCCGGCGACCTCACTCCAACTGGCCGGCGCGACCGCCACCGACCGGGATCCGTTGCTGCGGTCGCTGCTGCGCTCGCTCGCCGACTGGTACGCGCGTTGGCGCGACGCCGGGGGCGACGCGGTGGCCAGCGGGCTGCGCGACGCCTACCTGGCCGGCTGCGCGACGATCGGCCGCCGGGTGCGGGTGCTGCTGCCGGACGGTCGCGAGGTGCACGGCACCGCGACCGGCGTCGACCCGGACGGGCAGCTGCTGGTCGAGGCCTCCGGCGAAACCCTCCGCCTGGCCGCCGGCGACGTCCTCCACCTGAGGTGAAAGGAAGGGCCCCCTCTTAACGCCTCCGGTATAGACGGCGCCCCTTCTCACACCTGGGCTCCCGCCCGCGCGGCCGATGCCGCCGGGACGCGCTGACCGGTTACGGTCAGCGCGTCCGGTTCCCGCGAGGAGGTTCGAAGTGGCGTTCCCCGAAGACGTGCTCACCGAGGACGAGCACGTCGTGCTGCACCTGCACCCGCACTGGAAGGCCCTGATCCGGCCGATCCTGGTGCTGGCGCTCACCGTCGCGGCGGTGGTCGCCGGCTGGCTCCTGCTGCCCGACGGTGACGGCGGCACGATCGCGCTCTACGCCATCGCCGGGCTCGGCCTGGTGCTGGCGTTGTGGTTGGGCCTGTGGCCGTTCCTGGTCTGGCGCACCACGCACTACCTCTTCACCAACGAGCGGGTGCTCCTCCAGGAGGGGGTGTTCTCCCGCAACCGGCGGGACCTGCCACTGACCCGGATCAACGACCACGCCATGCACCAGCGGTTCGTGGAGCGGATCCTCGGCTGCGGCACGCTGACCATCGAGTCGGCCGGCGAGCGGGGCCAGTCGGTGCTCGCCGACGTGCCGCACGTAGACCGGGTGCAGACGAAGCTCTACGAGCTGGTCGAGGCGCACCACGACAAGCACAGCCTGGGTGACGGCGAGATGCGCGAGATCCTGGCCGACATGGCCGAGGGCAAGTCCCTGCGCGACCCGTCCTGACCGGGGATCGGGAGACTCAGCGGCGGGCGCGGCGGGGCCGCAGTTCGGCGGCGAGTTCGGCGTCCAGGTCGGCCGCGAGCGCACCGCCCAGGGCCGCGTCGGCCGGTGCCGCGCGACCCTGCGGCGGGGTGTAGTCGCTCCCGTGGCGGTTCGCGCCCAGGGGCGGCTCCTCCTCCTCCAGTTCGCTGACGGACTCGGCCAGCTCGGCGACCGGGTCCATCTCGGCGACGTTGTCCCACTCGTCGCGGGGGACGGCGTGCCAGGTCTCCTCCGCGTGCTTCGGCACCGGCTGGAAGACGAACGTCCGGTAGGACCAGAAGCGGAACAGGGTGGCGAGCAGGACGCCGACGGTCTTCGCCACGTTCAACGCCAGCAGGCCGTGCACGCCCATGCCGTACTTCGCCAGGGCCAGGACGCCGAGTTCGATGATCAGACCGGCGCCGTTGAACAGGAAGAAAAGGATGTATTCGCGCCGTAGTGCGGATTTCGGTCGATCCCGGTACGTCCAGTGCCGATTCATCAGATACGACGTGATCGTCGCGACGATGGTGGCGATCACGGTCGCCTTGAGCTGACCGTCCCGGAAAACCGTGAGTGCCAGCGCATTGAACACCGCGTAATTGATGACGGTGTTGATGCCACCGACGATGCCGAATTTGAGCGCCTCGTGGATGAACTTCTGCCAGCGCTCGGGCAGCAGACGGACTCCAGGCATGCGAAACACCTTAGGGCAGTGGGCGGGGCCGGCTGGGCCCAGCGGGTCGGGATGGGCGGTGCGTCACGCCCCGGACTCTCGGTCGTGGCTCGGTGCCGGAACGGGGAGTGTTCCCGCCTCGACGAAGACGAACCGTCGGTACGACCAGAACCGGAACAGGGTGCCCAGGCCGGTGCCGACGACGAAGCTGGCGATGTTGTCGGCCAGCGGCGTCTGGAACACCCGCGGCCAGAGCGCGCCGAGCCCGTAGTGGCTGAGCGCCAGGACGGCGATCGCGATGCCGAGACCCACCGCGTTGAAGAAGAAGAACAGCGCGTACTCGCGGGCGGGGTGGGAGCGCTGCCGGTGCCGCCAGGTCCAGAACCGGTTGCCGAGGAAGGCCACCGTCGCGGCGATCACGGTGGAGATGGTCTTCGCCACCAGCGGTGGCATGCCGCGACCGCTCGACAGGTAGTTGAAGAGCGCGAAGTCGACGAGGAAGGCGACGCCACCCACGGTGGCGAACTTGCTCAGCTCGTGGATGAGGTGACCGAAGCGGTGGAGGAGGGCTCCGATCGGACCCCGACGGGTCTCCGGAGCCCCCGGTTGGTCCCCGGTCATCGTCGCGGCCACCCGCAGAGAGTACCGGTTGCGCCCAACCCGGACCGACTGCAACGGCGAGTCGGCCACGCAACTTCGGCACCTGGCGGCCCGTTCGGCCGCAGAGTGGGAAATCCCGCAATCACGCTTGCGCGGGCCGGAGCGACGGAGGTTCACCGCAGGATTTGCGTGAAACTGCGCGCGAAAGCGGGTATCAGATCGCGATGCCGCAGCGTGGCCGTACCTTGTGCAGTTCTTCACAACCAGTCCCACTGACTGGCGAGGCAGCCCGGTTTACGCTGAGCCCAATCCCAGGTTTCCACGACGGCGGCGCCTCGCCCGCCAGAACTCGTGCATCCCATAGATCGGTCAGCGTCGACCACAAGGAGATGTGACATGGTTGCTCCGGCTGCTGTTCGGGGTATCGATCAGGCCCCGACGTCCCACCCCAAACTGCTCGCCTGGGTTCGTGAGGTCGCGGAACTGACCACCCCCGAGCGGGTGGTCTGGGTGGACGGGTCCGACGAGGAGTGGCGTCGCCTCACCGACGAGCTCGTCGAGAACGGCACCCTGATCCGGCTGAACCCCGAGAAGAAGCCCAACTCGTTCTACGCGCGGACCGACCCGACGGACGTCGCCCGGGTCGAGGAGCGCACCTTCATCTGCTCCGTCGACGAGGCGGACGCCGGCCCCACCAACAACTGGATGGCGCCGGCCGAGATGAAGCGGACGATGACGGAGCTCTACCGCGGCAGCATGCGCGGTCGCACCATGTACGTCATCCCGTTCTGCATGGGTCCCGTCGAGGCGGAGAACCCGATGTTCGGCGTCGAGATCACCGACAGCCCGTACGTGGTCGCCTCGATGCGGATCATGACCCGGATGGGGTCGGCGATCCTGGAGGCGATGGGCGACGACGCCGACTTCGTGCACGCGCTGCACTCCATCGGCGCGCCGCTGGCCCCGGGCCAGCAGGACGTGGCCTGGCCGTGCAACGAGACCAAGTACATCTCGCACTTCCCGGAGAGCCGGGAGATCTGGTCCTACGGCTCCGGCTACGGCGGCAACTCGCTGCTCGGCAAGAAGTGCTACTCGCTGCGGATCGCCAGCGTGATGGGCCGCGACGAGGGCTGGCTCGCCGAGCACATGCTGATCCTCAAGATCACCTCGCCCGAGGGCAAGGTCTACCACATTGCCGGCGCCTTCCCCTCGGCCTGCGGCAAGACCAACCTGGCGATGCTGGAGCCGACCATCCCGGGCTGGAAGGTCGAGACCATCGGTGACGACATCGCCTGGATGCGGTTCGGCCCGGACGGCCGCCTCTACGCGATCAACCCGGAGTACGGCCTCTTCGGCGTGGCGCCCGGCACCGACTGGAAGACCAACGCCAACGCCATGCGGACGCTCGACCGCGGCAACTCGGTCTTCACCAACGTGGCCCTCACCGACGACGGTGACATCTGGTGGGAGGGCATGGGTGAGCCGCCGGCGCACCTGATCGACTGGAAGGGCAACGACTGGACGCCGGAGAGCGAGGGCCTCTCCTCGCACGCGAACAGCCGGTTCTGCACCCCGATCACGCAGTGCCCGATCCTGGCCGACGACTACTTCGACCCGAACGGCGTGCCGATCGACGCGATCCTGTTCGGCGGCCGGCGCCGGGACACCGTCCCGCTGGTCACCGAGGCGCGGGACTGGGTGCACGGTGTCTACATGGGCGCCACGCTCTCCTCGGAGACCACTGCTGCCGCGTCCGGCGCGGTCGGCGTGGTGCGCCGCGACCCGATGGCCATGCTGCCGTTCATCGGCTACCACGGCGGTGACTACTTCCGGCACTGGATCGAGATGGGCAAGGGCACCGATGGCGACGAGGCCAAGCTGCCCAAGATCTACTACGTGAACTGGTTCCGCAAGGACGCCGAGGGCAGCTTCCTCTGGCCGGGCTTCGGTGAGAACTCCCGCGTGCTCAAGTGGGTCATCGAGCGGCTGGAGGGCCGGGCCGAGGCCGTGGAGACCCCGATCGGCATGGTCCCGGCGCAGGACGCGCTGGACGTCGAGGGCCTCGACATGACCCCGGAGGACGTCCGGATCGCCCTCAAGGTCGACCCGGAGGAGTGGCGCAAGGAACTGCCGCTGGTCACCGAGTGGTTCGAGAAGTTCGGGGACAAGCTCCCCGGCGTGCTCTGGGCCGAGTTGGACGCGCTGCGCGCCCGCCTGGACGCGGAGCCGCAGAAGTAGCAGGTGTGCCGATTGCCCGCACCGGGCAAGACCGGATGCCATGAGGACGGCCGCCGAACCTGTCGAGGTCCGGCGGCCGTCCGCCGTCCGGGCGCTGACCACGCTGCTCGCCGTGACCGCGGGGGCCACCGTCGTGGTCGAGCTGCTCAATTACTGGTACGCCCCGGAGCAGGAGTTCGGCCTCGCCGTACGCACCGGTTGGGCGATGCTCCGGTCGCTCGGCTTCCTGATCCTGATCGGGCACGTCAACCGGGGTCGGGTGGCGGCCCGGCCGTTCGGGCTGATCCTGGCGGTGACCACGATCTTCGCGGTGGGCCGGCTCGTCGTGCCGCGGGCCGGGGTGCCCGCGCTGCCCGGCCTGCTCGGCTTCGCCGCGCTCACCGCGCTCTGTGTCGCCGTGGTGGTGCTGCTCTACCGCTCCGAGGCGGTCCGCGCCCACCTGGTCCGCCACCGCAAGGGCCTGGTGGTCGAGGGCGGGACGATCTCCTGGCGTGAGGTCACGCCGAAGCGCCCGCAGGCCAACGGCTGGCTGCTCACCGCCCGGGTCGCCGCGTTCACCTACAGCCCGCTGATGCTGGTGCCCGCGCTGGTGGCGATCGGGTCGGTGCGGGACCGGGGCGCCGTCGCCGTACCCGCACTGCTCGTCTGGTTCGGCGCCGGCATCGCGGCCAGCTACGCGGTGCTGTTCTGCACCGCCTTCCTGCTGCGCGGCAAGGACTGGGCCCGCCGGGCGCTGGTGTTGGTGACCTTGGGCGTGCTCGCGCTCGACCTCCCGCTCTGCTGGTGGCTGCTCGGCGCCGACGGCCTGATCCGCGACGGCGCCCCCCTGGTCACCGCCGCCGCCCTCTGCCTCTACTCCATAAACCGCTCCACCCCCTAACCCCGCCCAGCCCGCCCGCCCCAGCCCGACCCGGTGATCATGAAGTTGGCGGCACCAACGGAGATCAAAGCTGCCGCCAACTTCATGATCGACGGATCTGGGCGGGCGCGGTGGGCGGGAGGGACGGGGTCAGGGGAGGAGGATGTGGGGGTGGGTGGTTCCGTGTGGGACGTCGTGGTGGTGGGGGCGGGGCCGGCGGGGGCGGCTGCCGCACTGGCCGCGCGGCGGGCCGGGGCGGCGCGGGTCCTGCTGCTCGACAGGTACGACTTCCCGCGCGACAAGGCGTGCGGCGACGGCATCGCCGCGCACGCGCTGGACGTCCTCGCCGAGCTCGGGGTGACCGACGCCGTCGACGGCTACCCGCCCCTGCCGGCGCTGCGCCTGGTCGGGCCGGGTGGTGGCACGGTGGCCCGGGCCCTGCCCCGGCCCGCCTACACGGTGCCCCGACGGGTGTTCGACGCGCGGCTGGTCCGGGCCGCGGTGGAGAGCGGGGCGGAGTTGCGGCGGCACACCGTACGCCGGGTGGAGGTGACCGCCGACCGGGTGGTCCTCGACGGGGAACTGGCCGCCCGGGCGGTGGTCGGGGCGGACGGCGCGGGATCGGTGCTGCGGCGGGCGCTCGGGTCTCCGGTGAACCCGGACCGGCACCTCGCGCTCGCCATCCGGGGCTACGCGCCCGCGCCGCCCGGCCCACCCGAGCAGCTCATCGTCACGTCGGGCGCGCGCTGGCCCGCGTACGCCTGGGCCTTTCCGATCGGCGACGGGCGCGCGAACGTCGGGTACGGGGAGGTGCTGCGCGGCGAGCCGCTGACCCGTGCGCACCTGCTGGACCGGATGGCCGCCCTGCTGCCCGGCACCGACCCGACCACGGTGACCGACCTGCGGGCGCACCACCTGCCGCTCTCCACGCACCGGCCGGCGCCCGGCCGGGGTCGGGTGGTGCTGGCCGGAGACGCGCTGTCGTTGATCAACCCGTTCACCGGCGAGGGCATCTTCTACGCCCTGCGCTCCGGCGCGCTGGCCGGCGCGGCGGCGGCCGGCGCACCCGCCGACGCGGCCCGCCGCTACGCGGCGACCCTGCGGGACCGGCTCGGCACCCACCTGCGGCACAGCTCGGCGGCGGCCTGGCTGGCACGGCGGCAGTGGGTGGTGGACGCGGTGGTCGGCGCGGCCGGCCGGGACGAGCGGGTCTACCGGACGGTGGTGGAGCTGGGGCTCGGCGACGGCCGCCTGGACGCCCGCACGCTGGCCGCGATCGCCGCCGGGGTGCCGCGTCCCCGCCGGGCCGGAAACGACAGGCCGTCCCGCGATGCGCCACCGCGGCACTGATCTTTCCCGGGGGTCGCTACCCTGCAAGGTGATGACTCTGCGGAAACTTCTCTACTCCGTGTACGAGCGCCGGCTGACGGCGAAGCTCGCGGGTAAACCCGTGCCCGCGCACGTCGGCGTGATGTGCGACGGCAACCGCAGGTGGGCCCGGGAGATGGGCTTCGTCGATCCGAACGACGGCCACCGGATGGGCGCCGAGCGGATCAAGGAGCTGCTCCGCTGGTGCGACGCGGCCGGCGTCGGGCACGTCACGCTCTGGTTGCTCTCCACCGACAACCTCTCCCGGCCGGCCGCCGAGCTGGACCCGCTGCTCCAGATCATCGAGGACCTGACCAGCGAGCTGGCCGAGGAGGGCAACCCCTGGCGGCTGCGCATGGTGGGTGCGCTCGACGTGCTGCCGGCGCAGCACTCGGCCGCGCTGAAGAGCGCCGCCGAGCGCACCCGGGACCGCGACGGCGGGGCCCAGGTCAACATCGCCGTCGGGTACGGTGGCCGGCGCGAGATCGCCGACGCGGTCCGTTCGCTGCTGCTGGAGCACGCGGCGCAGGGTGGCACCCTCGAGGAGTTGGCCACCACGATCGACGTCGACGACATCTCGGAGCATCTCTACACCAAGGGTCTGCCCGATCCCGACCTGATCATCCGGACCAGTGGTGAGCAGCGACTCTCCGGCTTCATGCTCTGGCAGAGCGCGCACTCGGAGTTCTACTTCTGCGAGCTGAACTGGCCCGACTTCCGCAAGGTCGACTTCCTCCGCGCCCTGCGCTCCTACGCCACCCGCCAACGCCGCTACGGCGTCTGACCCCGCCCTCCCCACGGCGCGGCGGGGCGGGCCGCCGCCCCGCCGCCGTCGATCTTGCACATTCGGCCCCAATTATGGGCTCTATGCCCGCTTTGCCGGGGCAGCAAGTGCAAGATCGCGGGCCGGGCCGGGCCGGGCCGGGCCAGGGCGGGGCAGGGCAGGGCAGAGCAGGGCAGGGCGGGGCGGGTTGTCAGGTCAGGTGGGGGAGGGCGGCGGTGAGGAAGTCGCCCAGGGCGGCGGGGGAGTCCAGGGTGAGGTCGGCGGCGTCGGCCACCTCGTGACCGGTCTCCGGGTTGGCGACGGCCACGCAGACGCCGAGGAAATCGGGGTCGGTGGCGGCGCGGGCGCGCAGCGCGGCGAACGCCTTGATGTCGGAGACGTCGTCGCCGAAGTACCAGGCGCCGCCGGCGTCCCGGACCGTCTCGCCGATGACCATGCCCTTGTCCCGGTCGACCGGGGGCTTCAGCTCCAGCACCATGCGGCCGGCCTGGCAGCGCAGGCCCAGCCGGTCGGCCCGGGCCCGGCCCCACTCCTGCACCACGTCGCCGAGCTGCGGGGCGGTGCGCCAGTGCAGCGCCACGGAGAGCCGCTTGAACTCGACCAGGGCGCCGGGCGGCAGCTCGGCCTCGGCCTGTGCGGCCAGCTCGGCCATGGTCGGCACCCAGGGCAGGGCGGCCGGCTCGGTGACCGTCTCGCCGCCGGAGTGGCTGTGTTCCAGGCCGTAGAGCCCGTAGAGGTCGACGCCGGCGAGGCCGCCGAGCTGGTCGCGGAGGAACTCCACCGGGCGCGCGGAGACGATGGCGATCCGGCGTACGCGTGGGGCGAGCGCCTCCAGCGCGGCGAGCACCTTCGGCGCGGGCCGGACCGCGGTGGGGTCGTCGTCGACCGGCGCGAGGGTGCCGTCGAAGTCGAAGAAGAGCACGACGTCACCCGCGCGGGCGGCGGTGGCACGCCAGGCGTGCTCGGCGTCCAACGGAGTCTTCGGCGGCTGGTTGCCCAGATTCAACGGCGGCACGCGCGACAGCGTACCCCGCGCCGGGCGGCGTATTCGTGGCCGAGATGTGACGTCGGGGCGACGTAGGGGTCAGCGTTCGGCGGCTCCTCTTCCCCGGCGCCCGAACGGCACCACGGCCGCCTCCTGCCCGTGGCTGAGCAGGTAGCCCTCCACGAAGCCGGTGTTCCGGTCGCCGGTGTGCGCCTCGATCTCGTTGAGCCGCGCCACCAGGAACTCGGTGAGCGCGCTGACCCGGTCGTTGAGTCGGTCGTGCAACTCGGCGACGACGGCGAGGATCACCGCTGTGCCGGCCGTGGTGAGCGCGAGGAGATTGACGACCAGGGGAAGCTGCCCGCCGTTCAGCACGCCGACCACCACGTTGCCGGTCACGCAGGATGTCACCGACACCACCGCGACCACGACTGCCATCCATTTCAGGGTCATGGACAGACCCCTCCTTCTGTCCCGCAGGGCTGGGTTCGGCTGTGTCCCGTCCCCCCGCCGACGACGAGCCCTTAGCAGTACAAACGTGGACGCTAGCGGGTCCGATCCGTCCCCGAGGCGAAACGATCGGTACTGACCTTCCGTTCTTTCGCCATCTGAGGAACTAGCCGGCTTGTTTACCTCTATTTCGGACATTCGCCGGAAGAGTCGGGCGATATGCGAGGTAACGAATGGTTTCTCGAATGTGGAACTTCTCCGCGTCGGAGACGTTCGGGTCGACCAGTCGGCGCAGCAGCGCCTCGACGTCCGGGTCCATCGGTGGCGGGGTGGGCGCCGCGCGGGGGCCGGTCGCCCGGTCCCAGCCGAGCGCCGCGAACGCGGTGGTCGGGTCGAGCCCGAGCCCTTCGCAGAACGCGACCACCCGCTCGGCCTCGGGGTCGCTGGCCCAGTCGCCGCGTACCCAGCGGTTGATGGTCTGGCGGGAGACGCCCGTGCGCCGGGAGACCTCGGTGCCGCTCCAGGCCCGCATCGCGCGGGCGTCCTCCAGCGCGCGGCGCACGAACGTGGCGAAGGCGATCTTCCGTGCACTGGCCGTCTCACTCACCCCGTGACGGTACGACCAGTCGGTCCTCCCGAGGTGACTCGGCACGCTGTTGTCACGCCGACGTGACGCCGATCCGGGTTTGCCGGTAAACGATCCAGAGCTGATCCTGAGGGGGTTCACCCGGGCAGAATAGATAGACACGAGTGCGGCGGCAACGGCACGAAAAGCTGATACTGTCACGCCCATGAGACAACTTACGGTGTGTCACGTGCTTGAGACGACGAGTGCTCACATGCGTCACTCCGCGGTTGCGGAGGGGGTTTCGTGACCGAGCTCGCGACCCGCGCCCAGGCGTTCGGTCTGATCGCGGACGGCGTCTCCGCCGGGTTGAGCGCCCCGTGGCGCCTCTACCTCGCCCGGGGCTGCCGCTACCTCTCGCTCAGTGTCGGCGACCGCGGGGAGTGGGACGCCTGGCGTACCCACCTCGGCTGTCCGGAACTGAGCGTGCGGGTCTACGACTCCGGCGGCGAGATCCGTCGGGCGTCCGTCGCCGAGGTGATCCTCGACGGGTGCCGGATCAGCGTCGAGCTGGTCGAGGAGGTCGGCACCGACGACCTGGAGCGTCTGCTGGTGGTCGACCCGCTGCCCGGGGCGGACGAGCGGTGAGCCCCTTTCTCGCCGTCGTCCTCGTCCTGGTGCTCGGCTCCACCTGCTATGCGGCCGGCCGGCTGCACGGCCAGCTCAGCTATCGGATCGGCTACCGGTTCGGCTACCGGCAGGGCTACTTCGACGGAGACCGGGGCGCCTGGAACCGCCGGCGCCGGGACGCCCAGGCCGCCATCGCCTCGGCGCTGTCCGCTCCCGCCCCGACCGTGGTGACGTCGGTCGGTCGGGCGACCACGCCGTTCGACGGCACCGCCGTGCCGGCCGCGGTCACCGCCCGGCCCGGCGCCCCGGCGGTCCGGGTCACCGCGACCGCCCGGCGCGGCGGACCGGCCGCCCGGGCGGGCACCACGTACACCGGGTCCTCGTTCACCGCGGCGGCCGCCGGGCCGAGGGCCGGGACGCTGGTCCGCCGTTCCGGCTGACGGCCCTCCTGACCGGCCGGGATGCGCGCAGGGGGCATGCATCCCGGCCGCTTTCTTCCGTGTTCATCGGTGATCCACCCGGACCCCTAGCCGCGCGGGCCCACGGGGATTAGCGTCTAGGCATGGCGCGGGGTTTTCCCGGGCCAGCCGGACAGCCCGGACCTGCGACCTCGCGCACGGGGCCCGCATCCGACCCCGTGTCCGCCGGGCACCGGAAGAGGCGGAACTCGGGTGGCCGGGTGCCCATCCGCGGAGCAGGCCTGTGACCACTCGCCGTACCCCCGCCGGTGCCGACCAGACCCCGGCCTCGACCGCCACCACCCGTCGGACCACCCGCAGCCGGCGCACCGCCGCCGCTGCCGCCACCGAGGAGCCTCGACCAGCGGGCCCGGCCTTCGTGCTGGACACCTCCGTCCTGCTCTCCGACCCGGCGGCGTTCCACCGCTTCGCCGAGCACGAGGTCGTGCTGCCGCTGGTGGTCATCTCCGAGTTGGAGGGCAAGCGGCACCACCCCGAGCTGGGGTGGTTCGCCCGCCAGTCGCTGCGCATGCTGGACGAGCTGCGGGTGCGCCACGGCCGGCTGGACCGGCCGGTGCCCGCCAACGAGCAGGGCGGCACGCTGCGGGTGGAGCTCAACCACACCGACGACGGCGTGCTGCCGCCCGGCTTCCGCAACGAGTCGAACGACGCCCGGATCCTCTCGGTGGCGCTCAACCTCGCCGCCGAGGGGCGTGAGGTGACCCTGGTCAGCAAGGACATGCCGCTGCGGGTGAAGGCGGCGTCGGTCGGCCTGCGCGCGGACGAGTACCGGCACGGCCAGGCCAGCGACCCGACCTGGACCGGGATGGCCGAGCTGGAGCTGACCGAGGAGGAGATCGGCCGGCTGTACGCGGGCGACGCGTTGGACTGCGACGCCGCCGCGGGGCTGCCGTGCCACACCGGGCTGGTGCTGCACTCGGCGCGGGGTTCCGCGCTCGGTCGGGTGCTGCCCGACAAGACGGTGCGGCTGGTCCGTGGCGACCGGGAGGCGTTCGGCCTGCACGGGCGCTCGGCGGAGCAGCGGATCGCGCTCGACCTGCTGCTGGACGAGTCGATCGGCATCGTCTCGATGGGTGGCCGGGCCGGCACCGGCAAGTCCGCGCTGGCCCTCTGCGCCGGCCTGGAGGCGGTGATGGAGCGCCGCCGGCACAAGAAGGTGATCGTCTTCCGCCCGCTCTACGCGGTCGGCGGCCAGGAACTCGGCTACCTGCCCGGCTCGGAGTCGGAGAAGATGTCGCCCTGGGCGCAGGCCGTCTTCGACACGCTGGGCGCGGTGGTGCACGAGAACGTGCTGGAGGAGGTCACCTCGCGCGGGCTGCTGGAGGTGCTGCCGCTTACCCACATCCGGGGTCGGAGCCTGCACGACGCGTTCGTCATCGTCGACGAGGCGCAGTCGTTGGAGCGGGGGGTCCTGCTCACCGTGCTGTCCCGGATCGGCCAGGGCTCGCGGGTGGTGCTCACCCACGACGTGGCGCAACGCGACAACCTCCGGGTGGGCCGGCACGACGGCGTGACCGCGGTGATCGAGGCGCTGAAGGGGCATCCGCTCTTCGCGCACGTCACCCTCAGCCGATCGGAGCGATCCCCGATCGCCGCGATGGTCACCGACCTGCTGGAGGACATCCCGGGCTGACGCACCCTTTGTCCTACTTCATCAGCATTTTATATGTGGCGCAGATCACTTTTGGCCCCTGCCGTTTCCCACCAGCCTCACCGTGCGCGATGGTGTCCATCGAGCGTCACCGACAACTCCAGTGTCTGGAGTCCCATTCGCACCGGGAACTCGTCGAGCATTCTCCGCCACGGACGGCGGGAGCCACGGGTGCCGGTGCGCCGGTCGAGACCGGGGGCGGGGCGCTCACGGCACCCGGGCGCGGCCGACCCCGGCCACGCATGGTGTCGTGTCCCTGCCTCCGACGAAGGGAAACTTCGTGAGTCGGCTGTGGAGCCGGTTCGGCGCCCGTACGGCCGCTGTCGCACTGCTCTCCGTGGGTGTTGCCGGCGGTTTCTACCTGGGCGAAGATCGTCAGACCCAAGAGCAGGGTCTGACCGCGCAGGTCGGCCGCCAGGTCGACCAGGCTGAATACACCTACCAGCGCGAACGGCAGGCCGACCATCGCCTGCAGTCGTCGAAGCAGCGGGCCGCGGAATACCAGGCCAAGCTGCGTGCCGCGGCGGCGGCGAAGGAAGCCGCCGAGCGGGCCAAGGCGGCCGAGGCGGCCGCCGCGAACCGCAAGAAGGAGCGGGACGCGGCGGAGGCCGAGGCCAAGGCGACGGCGGAGGCCAAGGCCAAGCCGTACGACGGGCCGATCCCGGCCTCGTGCGCGGAATACAGCGGCAACCGCAAGGTCGGCTGCGCCATCATGCTCGACAAGGGCTTCGGCATCGACCAGTTCCCGTGTCTGGACCGCCTCTGGACGAAGGAGAGCGGCTGGAACGTGAAGGCCTCGAACAGCAGCTCCGGCGCGTACGGAATTCCGCAGGCCGTGCCGGGCAGCAAGATGGGCTCGGTGGCCGACGACTGGCGGACCAGCGCCGCCACCCAGATCAAGTGGGGCCTCGGTTACATCAAGGGCCGCTACGACACCCCGTGCGGCGCCTGGCAGCAGTCGCAGAGCGAGGGCTGGTACTGAGCGGTCCGACCGACGGCGGGGCGCGCGGGGAACCGCGTGTCCCGCCGTCGTCGTCCCGCCCTCGACTGGCGGTCGGCCGCATTTACTGATAGCTCTTGGTGGGTGACCTGGCAGGACAGCCCTCGCGGCGGAGACCCCAACCGGTTCGGCACCGACGCGTTCTACGCGTCGCTCGGCCGGGCCTTCGTCGCGATGTGCGCGGTCGTGCCGGTGCTGTTCCTCATCGAGGCGCTCGACGTCGGGTTGGGCCTCAACCTCGACGTCACCGCGGGCATCATCCCGCACCGGATCCAGGGCCTGGACGGGGTCTTCTTCTCGCCGTTCCTGCACGCCGGCTGGAACCACCTCTACAGCAACAGCATCCCGCTGATCCTGCTCGGCACGTTCGTGCTGGCGGCCGGCACCCGCCGCTTCCTCTGGTCCACCGCGGTGATCATCCTGGTCAGCGGCCTGGGCGTATGGTTCACCGGCTCACCGACCTCGGTGGTGGTCGGCGCGAGCGGGGTGATCTTCGGCTACCTGGGCATCCTGATCACCCGGGGCGTGGTGGAACGGAGCTGGTGGAACTTCGCCGTCGTGCTGCTCGTCGGCCTGCTCTACGGCTGGCAGCTGCTGGGCATCCTCCCCACCGACGAGCGGATCTCCTGGCAGGGCCACCTGTTCGGGCTGCTCGGTGGCGTGGTCGCGGCGATCCTGTTCCGCCGTCGGTCCGACACCGGCGCGCACGACCGGCTCGGGTCACCGCCGGTCACCTTCCCCTGACGACGCGTTCGTCCATCGGCGGGACGTGCTTGCCCACCGCCACCCGTCCGCCTACCGTCGGCATCAGCACCCGTTGATCCATCCCGGGCGGAAAGTGACGGTACGCCATGCGCGAGGTCGATGTCGCCGTGATCGGGGCCGGCCCGGCCGGGCTCTTCGCCGCCTACTATGCCGGGTTCCGAGGGCTCTCGGTGGCCGTGATCGACGCGCTGCCCGAGCCGGGCGGGCAGGTCACCGCCATGTACCCGGAGAAGCTGATCCTCGACGTCGCCGGCTTCCCCGCCGTCAAGGGGCGGGAACTGGTCACGAACCTCGTCGCCCAGGCCGCGCCGTTCCACCCCGAATACCTGCTCGGCGTACGTGCGGAGAAGCTGTCCTACCTCGACGGGCGGCCGGTCCTCGGGCTGGCCGGCGGTGAGCAGCTGGCGTGCGGCGCGGTGGTGGTGACCGGCGGGCTGGGCAGCTTCACACCCCGGCCGCTGCCGGTCGCGGAGAGCTTCACCGGCGCCGGCATCGTCTACTTCGTGCCCCAGCCCACCGAGCTGACCGACCGGCACGTGCTCATCGTCGGCGGTGGTGACTCGGCCTTCGACTGGGCGGCGACGCTCGCCCCGCTGGCCCGGTCGGTGACCCTGGCGCACCGGCGGGACCGCTTCCGTGCGCACGCGGCAAGCGTCGAGCGGGTCCGTGAGCTGCCGGTGCGGGTCGTGGTCAACGCCGAGGTGAGCCGGCTGTACGGCGAGGAACGCGTCACCGGCGCCGAGCTGACCGTACGCGGCGGCGGCACGGAGACGCTGCCGGTGGACACCGTCGTGGCCGCACTCGGCTTCACCGCCGACCTGGGCCCGCTGGCCGAGTGGGGGCTAGACCTCGACCGGCGGCACATCCTGGTGGACAGCGCGATGGCGACCAACCTGCCCCGGGTGTTCGCGGCCGGCGACATCACCGAATACCCGGGCAAGGTGCGCCTGATCGCCACCGGCTTCGGCGAGGCGGCGACCGCGGTCAACAACGCGGCGGTCGTCATCGATCCGACCGCCCACCTCTTCCCCGGCCACTCCTCCGACGGCACCTGAGGCCGGATCCTCACCGTGGCGTGGCCGCACCGAGACCGCCGGTGCCCACGATGGACGGATGACCTGCCACCGACCGACCGCGCCCGACGGCGCCCGGGTGGCGCTGGCCTGGCTGGGTCGGCCGGAGACCGTCCTCGCCCTGCTCGTCCTGCTGCTCAACGACCACGTGCTCAAGGCGGCGTGGCCCGGGCCGGTCACCGGCAAGCTGAGCGACGTCGCCGGTCTGGTGCTCGCGCCGCCTCTGGTGGCCGTACTGGTCACGGTGGTCGCGCCCCGGCTGCGGGTCGGGGTCGCCGCCCTGGTCGCGCTCGGCTCGGTCGGCGTCGGGTTCGCCGTGGTCAAGACGAGCGGGTACGCCGCGACGGCCGCCTCGGATCTCTGGAGCGTGGTCAGCGGGCCGTCGTCGGTCCGCGCCGACCGGACCGACCTGCTCGCCCTGCCGGCGCTCGCGGTGGCCGGATGGGCGTGGCATCGGGCCCGGCGCGCCCCGGTGGGGCGGCGCTCCGCCCGGCTGGTCCGCCTGCTCGTGCTGCTGCCGGCGGCGACGTTCGCGGTGGCGGCCACCAGCGCGCTCCACTCGCCCGACGCGGTCGACGCGGCCGTGGTCGACGGCCGGCTCGTGGCCGGTATCGCGGACAGCCGGGGGCCCGAGAGCCGTCCCGTCGCCTCGCAGTGGCGGATCAGCGAGGACGCCGGGCTGACCTGGCGGGACGCCACGGCCGCCGAGGTGGCGCTCCTGACGTCCCGGTCGGCGGACCCGGCGCCGCCAGCCCGGGAGGACTGCTCGACGGCTTCGCCGCGGCACTGCTACCGGTTGACGCCCGGCCGCATCCGGGTGGAGGCCAGCGACGACGCCGGCCGGAACTGGCACCTGTCCTGGCAGGTCACCGAGGAGCAGCGGGCCCTCCTGAACGCCCGCTACCAGGAGGCCGGACCACACGGGGAACGGATCGCCGGTCAGGATCTGGCGGTGCTGGACACCGGCGCCGGGGGGCACGTCGTGCTGGTCGCCAACGGCCGGGACGGCTTCGCGGTGCGGGGCGCGGACGGGCGGTGGCAGCGGATCGGGTTCACCGGCGGGCAGTGGGGGGCGAACCCACCGCCACTGGACGCCATCTCGCCGATGGATCGGCACAACGACCCGTTGCGGGCCGTGACGCTGGCGTTCGCGCTGGCGGCCTTCGTGCTGATCGTGTCGGGGATGCGGGCCGGTCACACCACCGGCTACGGCCTGTCGCTGTCGTTCCCGCTCCTGGTGGTGCTGTTCCTCGTCGCGCTGGCGCTGCTGCCGGTCTGGACCACCGACGACCTCGTCGCGCCGACGGCGGCCATCGGGTGTGCCTTCCTGCTGCTGGGCGGCACGATGTTGGCGCTGATTCCGAACTGGGCGCGGCGGGCGCCCGGCCGGTGGACCGCCGAGGTGTTCCTGGCCGCCACGCTCACCCTGGTGCTGACCGCGCTGCCGCTCGCCGGGTGGCTCCACGGCCGACCGGTGTACGCCGTGATCGCCGTCCTGCTCACCCTGCCGGCCACGCTGCCGGGGCTGGTGCTCGGCTGGCGGGCGGCGCGGCTGATCGAGCCGTGGCAGGCGCCCTGGCCGTACTGGCCACCCCCGTCCCACCCGGTGGACCCGCCCTACCCGCCGTCGGCGGGGCAGTGGCCCGGCCCGGCCCGCTGACCGCCGTCAGGGCAGGCCGAGCAGGTCGGCCATCAGGCCGACCTGGTGGTCGAAGTACTCGTCGCGGTGCGGCAGCGCCCGGTTGATCCGGCCGAACAGTTCGAAGCTGATCAGCCCGAAGAGTTGGGTCCAGCCGGCCATCCCGCGCGCCATCAGGGCGGGCGGCAGCGCCACGCCGGTCTGGTCGACCAGGTCGGCCACGTCGCCGCGCAGCGGCTCGGGCAGGTCCTCGCCGGGTGGGGCGAGCCGGCCGGTGGCGACCCCGTCGCGCAGGATGCCGAGCAACGTCATCGGGGGGCGCTGGGCCGGCGCGACCGTGTCGTCCGGGGCCGCGTAGCCGGGGACCGGGCTGCCGTAGAGCAGCGCGTACTCGGCGGGGTGGGCCAGCGCCCAGGTGCGGGCGGCCCGGCAGGCGGCGTGCCAGCGCCCGCGCAGGTCGTCCTGGTCGGCGGCGGCGTCGGCCGCCTCCACCGCGTCGCCGAGCGCGTCGTACGCCTCCAGGATCAGCGCGGTGAGCAGGTCGTCGCGGCTGGGGAAGTAGCGGTAGATCGCCGAGGAGACCATGCCCAGGTCCCGGGCGACGGCGCGGAGCGACAGGTCGGCGCCGTCGGTGGCCAGGTGACGGCGGGCGACCGACTTGATCTCTTCGATCATGCCGGCGCGGACCCGGGCGCGGAGCGAGGGAGCGACCATGCCCTCACTCTGCCACGGATGAGAGCGGCAATCAAAAGCGAGAGCACTGCTCTTGACTTCGGGCGTCTTCCGAGTCATGCTCTTCTTCGAGAGCGCCGCTCTCCATTTGGATTACTGCTTCAGCGAAGGTGGACCTGCCATGGCCCTGCACGTGATCGTCGGCGCCGGACCCGTCGGCACCGCCACCGCCCGCCTCCTCGCCGAGCGCGGCGAGCGGGTGCGGGTGGTCACCCGACGCGGCACCGGCCCGGAACACCCGGCTGTCGAGCGGATCGCCGCCGACGCCGGCGCCGCCGACCGGCTCACCGCGCTGACCGAGGGCGCGGTCGCGCTCTACAACTGCGCCAACCCCGCCTACCACCGGTGGGCGACGGACTGGCCGCCGCTGGCCGCCGCGCTGCTCACCGCCGCCGAACGCGGCGGCGCGGTGCTCGCCACCGTCGGCAACCTCTACGGCTACGGCCCGGTCGACGCGCCGATGACCGAGGCGACGCCGCTCGCCGCCACCGGCACCAAGGGCCGGGTCCGCAACCGGATGTGGACCGACGCCCTGGCCGCGCACCGCGCCGGTCGGGCCCGGGTCACCGAGGTACGCGGCTCCGACTACATCGGCGTCGGCGGCACGTCGCTGGCCATGATGGTGCTGCCCCGGGTGCTCGCCGGCCAGCGGGTGCTCCTGCCGGTCGCCTGGGACGCCCCGCACACCTGGACGTACGTCCCGGACGTCGCCCGTACCCTGGTCGCCGCCGCGACCGACCCGCGGGCCTGGGGACGGGCCTGGCACGTGCCCAGCACGCCGGCGGTCTCCATGCGGGAGCTGGCCGTGCGGACGGCGACCCGGGCCGGGGCGCCCGCGCCGCGGCTGACCCGGATGCCGTACCCGCTGCTCTGGGCGGCCGGCGTGGTCAACCCGTTCGCCCGGGAACTGCGCGAGACGGCGCACCAGTTCGCCCGGCCGTTCGTGCTGGACTCCACCGCCGCCACCGCCACGCTCGGCATCGACCCGACGCCGCTGGACGAGGTCGTCGACGAGATCGTCACCGGCCTCGCCCCGACCGCGCGTTAGGCGGGGGCGGCCCCGCTCAACGCCTCGTGTTGAGCGGGGCCCCGCCTCTACCGGAAGCGTCAACCGGGGGCCCCGCCTTACCGCCGACCGCGGCGACGAGGACGGCCACCAAGGTCAGCGCGGCACCCAGCAGCGTGCTCACCCCGGGGTGCGACGCCTCGGTCGGCAGCACCACGTCCAGCAGCACCGCGCCGACGATCTGCCCGGCGATCGTGGCGAGGCCCAGCAGCAGCACCCCGGTGAACCGGACCAGCGCGGCGGCCAGCGCGATGAACACGATGCCGATCGGACCGCCGACGTAGAGCCAGGGCTCGCCCGGGAGAACGCCGGCCGGCCGACCCCGCACCGCCACGTCCACCGCGAACGTGGCGAGCAACGCCACCGTGCCGACGGTGAAGTTGACGAGCGTGGCGGTCACCGCGCTGCCGGACGCCGCCCGGACCTGACCGTTCACCGCCTGCTGCCAGGCGATGCCCACGCCGGCGGCGAGCGGCAGCAGGGCCAGGGCCAGCGCACCGGGGTCGCCGAGCCGGTCACCGACGGCCAGCAGCACGGCCAGCACGGTGAGCACCGCGCCGACGAGCCGGTTCGGGGTGACCGGTTGCCGGCCGGTCGGGCCGATGCCCGCGCGGTCGACCAGCAGGCTGCTGCCGGACTGCCCGGCCACCACCGCGACGGTGAAGACGGCCACGCCGAGCGCGCCGATGGTCAACCCCTGCGTCGCCACCAGGAACGCGCCGCACACCCCGCCCAGGCACTGCCACGGGCGCAGCGCGCCGGTGCGCAGGGCGCCGAACAGGGCGGCCAGCCCTCGCCGGCCGCCCGCGGTGGCGGGGACCAGCACCAGCAGGATCAGCAGGCCCAGGCCGAACGAGACCACCGCGGCGGCGATCCCGTCGGCCAGCCGTACGCCCAACTCGCCGTTGATCCGGGACTGGAGTGCCACCAGCACGCCGGAGGCGGTGGCCAGCCCGACGCCGGCGATCCGCCGACCGGTCGACAACGTCGGCGGAGCCGCCGGCCCGGTCGTCACTCCTGCTCGGCCAGCGGGCGCCCGTCGAAGTCGACCGCCGAGTAGAGGGCGAGCTTCTCCAGGCGGTGATACGAGTCGATGACCCGGATCGTGCCGCTCTTGGACCGCATCACGATCGACTGGGTGTACGCCCCACCGGCCCGGTACCGCACGCCGCGCAGCAGGTCACCGGAGGTGACGCCGGTGGCCACGAAGAAGCAGTTGTCGCCGGTCACCAGGTCGTCGGTGAACAGCACCCGGTCCAGGTCGTGCCCGGCGGCCAGCGCCTTCTCCCGCTCCTGGTCGTCCTTCGGCCAGAGCTTCGCCTGCATCACGCCGCCCATGCACTTGAGCGCGCAGGCCGCGGTGATGCCCTCGGGGGTGCCGCCGATGCCCATCAGCACGTCGACGTCCGACTCGCCGCGGGCGGCTGCGATGGCGCCGGCGATGTCACCGTCGGAGATCAGCCGGATGCCGGCTCCGGCCCGCCGGATCTGCTTCACCAGGTCGTCGTGGCGCGACCGGTCCAGCACGCAGACCGTCACGTCCGAGGTGTCGGTGCCCTTGACCTTCGCGATCCGGCGGATGTTCTCGGCCACCCCGGCGTTGATGTCGACCACGTCGGCGTACATCGGGCCGACGGCGAGCTTCTCCATGTAGAAGACGGCGCTCGGGTCGAACATCGCGCCCCGCTCGGCGACCGCGAGCACCGCGAGCGCGTTCGGCATGCCCTTGCTCATCAGGGTGGTGCCGTCGATCGGGTCGACCGCCACGTCCACCTCGGGCCCGGTGCCGTCGCCGACCTCCTCGCCGTTGAAGAGCATCGGGGCGTTGTCCTTCTCGCCCTCGCCGATCACCACCACCCCGCGCATCGGGATCGAGTTGATCAGCTTGCGCATGGCGTCGACGGCGGCGCCGTCACCGCCCTCCTTGTCGCCCCGGCCGACCCAGCGGCCCGCGGCCATGGCCGCGGCCTCGGTGACCCGGACCAGATCGAGGGCGAGATTGCGGTCGAGATCCTGGGGCGTCCGCGTCCTGGTGGTTGTCATGGCGGCCTCCTCCTCGCGACGTTGCGGGGTGGACCGGCGGGAGTTCGGCCGTCGCCGCCGCCGGTTTTGTCGCTGATCCTCACACGATCTCAGGTTCGCCGCCCCGGCGGGGCGGAGGAGGCCAGGATCACCTCACCCGTGCGGCTGCGACAATGGCCGGGTGGAACCCGCACAGCCTGCCGATCGCCAGCCGCTCGACGCCACCCCGCCCGACGGCCAGCCGCCGGTGCGCCCCGACGCCGGCGCGACGCCGCCGGACGGGCCGCCCGCACTGGTCGAGTCGTCCGCGCCGGCCGCCGACGCGGGGGAGCGACCGGCGCCGCCGCCCGGCAAGGAGAAGGCCCGCTCCGAGCGGTCACCGAAGGACATGGTGCTCTCGCTGCTGATCCTGCTGGTGCCGATCGCGCTGCTGATCGCCTTCTACCGGGGCTTCCTCGGGGGTGACTCGCCGGTCACCGTCGACCCGGCGCCCGCGCTGGAGCAGGCCCGATCCGCCAACGCCTTCCCGGTCGCCGCGCCGACCGGGCTGGGCGACGACTGGCGTACGGTCAACGCCCGCTTCCGGACCGAGGCGGACGGCGCGACGCTGCGGATCGGGTACGTGACGCCGGAGGGCCGGGGCGCGCAGTTGGTGGAGAGCAACGTCCCCGCGGAGAAGCTGCTGCCGGCCGAGCTGAGCGACGGGCAGCCGCAGGGCCCGGCCGACCTGCCCGACGGGCTGAGCTGGCAGCGGTACACCGCCCGCGGCAACGAGCAGGCGCTCGTCCTGCTGGAGCCGAACCGCACGGTGCTCGTGGTCGGCGACGCGCGGGAGTCCGAGCTGCGCCGGCTCGCCACCTCGCTGCGCTGACGGCCCACCATCGGGTGACCGGGATTGCGGAACGCCGCTTCAGGGAACAGAAGGGACACGAGCCCGGACGACCCACCTGGAGAGGTTGACGTGAAGATACGACGCTTCAGCGCCACCGCGTTCGCCGCGGCGCTGCTCATTCCCGGCCTGGCGGCCTGCAACGGCGACGGAACCTCCGACGCCTCCGCGACGCCCAGCGCCTCCGGCAGCGTCGCCCCCAGCGCCTCGGCGTCCAACAGCGCGGCCAAGCAGGCGCTGCTCGACTCCACGAACGCGATCCGGGACGGCAACTTCCGGTTCGCCATGACGGGCGCCGGCTCCACCGCCGAGGGGCAGGTGCACGAGCCCAGCCAGAGCGCCGAGATGAAGATGACCATCGGCGACCCGTCGTCGGACCTGATGATGAAGCTGGACCTCATCCACGCCAAGCCGGACAGCTGGGTCAAGCTGGAGCTCGGCGGCACCGCCGCGGCGCAGATCCCCGGCGTGAAGAACATCAACACCGGCAAGTACCAGCACCTCGACCAGAACCGGATCAAGGGCAACCGGTCGCTGGGCTTCGACTTCGAGAAGGTCGACCCGGCCGGCAGCGCCGTGCTCACCCAGGGCGTGACCGAGGTGCGGCAGACCGGCGACGGCGCGTTCGAGGGCACCGTCGACGTGTCGAAGGCCGCCGAGGCGGGCTCGCTCGACCCGGCCGTGATCACCGCGCTCGGGGCGCAGGCCCAGTCGGTGCCGTTCACCGCCAAGGTCGACCCGCAGGGCCGGCTCAGCGAGCTGGTGCTCAAGATCCCGGCCGCCGGGCAGAGTGCCGCCCAGGACGTCAAGATCACCTACTCCGACTACGGCAGCGCCGCCGCGGCGACGAAGCCCCCGGCCGACCAGGTCGTCGAGGCGCCGGCGGAGCTCTACAACCTGTTCAACTGAGCGACCGTTCGTCGACGCACCCCGGAGGCCGTCCGCGCCTCCGGGGTGCGTCACTCCTCGGGGCGCTGCCGGGCGGCGTCGATGCGGGCCCGGGCGCCGTCCAGCCAGCGCTGACAGACGCCGGCCAACTGCTCGCCCCGCTCCCACAGGGCCAGCGACTCCTCCAGCGAGCTGCCGCCCGCCTCCAGCCGCTCCACCACCGACGCCAGCTCGGCGCGGGCCTGCTCGTAACTGAGCTGCTCGTTCTTGGTCGTTTCAGTCATCGGTCCCATTCCCTCAGCCGTCGACGGTGGCGGTCAGCTCGCCCTCGGCGAGGCGTACCCGCAGTGGATCGCCCTTGGCCACCTCGGACGCCGCGCGGACCACGTGGCCGTCGCCGCGCTGCACGATGGCGTAGCCGCGGTCGAGCGTGGCCGCCGGGGAGAGCGCACGCAACCGGGCCAGGGTGTGTCGCAGGTCGTCCTCGGCGGCGGCCAGCCGGTGCTCCAGGCACCGGCCGGCGCGGTCGTGCAGCGCGGTGACCTCGGCGGCCCGCTGGTCGACCATCACCTGCGGCCGGGCCAGGACCGGGCGGGACCGGAGCAGGTCGACCCGGTGCTGCTCGCGGTCGACGAGATGGCGCATGGCCCGTTCCAGGCGGCCCCGGGCCTGACCGATGATGCGGACCTCCTCCGTCAGGTCGGGCACGATCCGCTTCGCCGCGTCGGTGGGCGTGGAGGCGCGCACGTCGGCGACGTAGTCGAGCAGCGGCGCGTCGGTCTCGTGGCCGATCGCGCTGACCACCGGGGTACGGCAGGCGAAGACCGCCCGGCACAGCGCCTCGTCGGAGAAGGGCAGCAGATCCTCCAGGCCGCCACCGCCGCGGGCGACGACGATCACGTCGACCTCCGGGTCGGCATCGAGCACCCTGAGCGCGGCCACGATGTCGGGCACCGCGCCCGGCCCCTGCACCGCCACGTTCACCGTGCGGAACTCGACCGCCGGCCAGCGGCGCCGGGCGTTGGTCAGCACGTCACGCTCGGCCGCCGAGGCCCGGCCGGTGATCAGACCCACCCGGCCGGGCAGGAACGGCAGCCGCCGCTTGCGGGAGCGGTCGAACAGGCCCTCGGCGGCGAGCAGCTTCTTCAGCTTCTCCAGCCGGGCCAGCAGCTCACCGAGGCCGACCTGACGGATCTCGTCGGCCCGCAGGCTGAGCGTGCCCCGCGCGGCGTAGAACTCGGGCTTGGCGTGCAGCACCACCCGGGCGCCCTCGCGCAGCTCCGGGGCGCCCGAGTCGAGCACGTCACGGTTGGTGGTGACGGTCAGGCTGAGGTCGGCCGACGGGTCACGCAGGGTGAGGAAAACCGTGGAGGCGCCGGGGCGACGGCTGATCTGCGCCACCTGCCCGTCGACCCAGACCCAGCCGAGCCGGGCGATCCAGGCGCCGACCTTCTGGCTGACCACCCGGACCGGCCACGGCTCCTCGGACGTGCTCCGGTCCTGCGGCGTGCTCCGCCCCACCTCACCCGCGCTCACCCGGCCCACCCTACGGCCCGGCGCCGACAGCCCGGGGCAGGGCGCTGCCGGCGCACGTACCATGGCAGGGTGACTGACGCTGAGACGACTCCCCGGACCGGCAAGCGCGTGCTCCTGGCCAAGCCCCGCGGCTACTGCGCGGGCGTCGACCGGGCGGTGCAGACCGTCGAGGAGGCGTTGAAGCTCTACGGCGCGCCGATCTACGTCCGCAAGCAGATCGTGCACAACAAGCACGTGGTGCAGACGCTGGAGGCCAAGGGCGCGATCTTCGTGGAGGAGAACGAGGAGGTGCCGGAGGGCGCCACCGTGATCTTCTCCGCCCACGGCGTCGCCCCCGAGGTCTACGCGCAGGCCAAGGAGCGCTCGCTCAAGGCGATCGACGCCACCTGCCCGCTGGTCACCAAGGTGCACCACGAGGCCCGGCGGTTCGCCCAGGAGGACTACGACATCCTGCTGATCGGTCACGAGGGGCACGAGGAGGTCATCGGCACCGCCGGCGAGGCCCCCGCCCACATCCAGCTGGTCGACGGACCGGACAGCGTCGACCAGGTCACCGTCCGTGACCCGGAGAAGGTGGTCTGGCTCTCCCAGACCACGCTGTCGGTCGACGAGACGCTGGAGACGGTGGCCCGGCTCAAGCAGCGGCTGCCGCTGCTCCAGTCGCCGCCCAGCGACGACATCTGCTACGCGACCTCCAACCGCCAGCACGTGGTCAAGGAGATCGCCCCGGAGTGCGACGTGGTGATCGTCGTCGGCTCGCGCAACTCCTCGAACTCGGTCCGGCTGGTCGAGGTGGCGCTGGACGCCGGTGCCCGCGCCGGCCACCTCGTCGACTTCGCCCACGAGATCGACGACGCCTGGCTGGCGGGTGCCCGCACCGTGGGCCTGACCTCCGGCGCGAGCGTGCCGGACGACCTGGTCCAGGAGGTGCTCGCGCACCTGGCCGAGCGGGGCTTCGCCGACGTCGAGGAGATCACCACCGCGGACGAGCGGCTGACCTTCTCGCTTCCGCAGGAGCTCAAGCGCGACATGAAGGCCGCCGCGGCCCGCCGCTGACCGGGAACGGATCAGCCGCCCACCGCGTCCAACCGACATGAAGACTCCTCGGACGGTGTTCGTCGCCCTGCTCGCCGCCGCCGCGCTGACCGCCTGCGCCGGCCCGGGTGACGAGCCCGCCGGCCCCGACCCGACGGGAGCCGCCCCGGTGACCACCCAACCCGAGCCGACGCCCAGCGCGAGCCCGAGCCGCCCGGACCCGACCTGGAAGGGTGGCCCGTCCACGCCGCCGGGGGTCGGCGGCACCACGCTCAGCGGCACCATCCGCGCCGGGGTCGAGCCGAACTGCCTCCTGCTCGACGACCACCTGCTGGTGGGCGGCCCGCGCGACCTGCTCAAGGCCGGCGCCAAGGTGGAGGTCACCGGCCGGCCCGAGCCGGGCATGATGACCACCTGCCAGCAGGGCACCCCGTTCGTGGTGGAGTCCGCCCGCCGCGCCTGACCACAGGCGGAAGCCCGCCTCCCGCGAGGGGAGACGGGCTTCCGTTGTGACGCGGAGCGGTTCAGTTCACCGCGTTGATCTCCACCGAGCCGCGGCCGACGACCGCGCCCTCGACGGTGGTGACGGCCAGGTCACCGAAGAGCTCCCGGCCGGCGGCCGGGGCGCTCAGCGCGGTCACCGAACCGGTCAGGGTCGCGGTGCCGCCGTACGCCAGGAACAGCGGCGTGGCCGGCGCGGAGAGCGAGCCCAGCGCCGGGGACGCGAACGAGTCCCGGTAGTCGTACGCCGTGCCGCCCGCGGCGACCGCGTAGCCCTCGATGACCACCCGGTACGTGGCGGCGACCGGGTTGGTCAGCGTCACGGCCTCCTCGGAGTCACCGTCGGCCGACCGGCCGACCTCGGTGGTGCCGCGGAAGATGTACAGGTCCAGGTCGGCGCCCAGGTCGGAGGTGTTGCCGATCCGGGCCGAGAACGAGGTCGTCCCGGCCGGGATGTCCACCGTGTACTCCTGGGTGGCGCCCTCGGTGATGGTCGGCCGCTCGGCGCGGACGCTGGACAGCGGCCCGCCGACACCGGTCACCCGGACCGGCCCGAACGTGTTGGTCAGGCCCCAGCTCACCGAGGTCGGCGTGCCGGCGGTCACCGACGGCAGCTGGACCACGGCCGGCTCGACCTTCACGCCCTGCACCCGCGTCTGGATCTGGAACGGGTTGTCCAGCGCCGGCGACGTGCGACGCGCCTCCACCTCGATCTCCCAGACACCCGGGATCGGGTTCTGGTAGTCCCGCTCCTGCGGCTTGCAGGCGGCGGCGTCGGAGAAGTTGGTGTAGCAGGCGGTGCTCGCGGTGCTCTCGACCGGGACGCCGTACGGGTTGATGGCGATGAACCGGGTCTGCGAGCCGGTGGCGATGCCGGACAGGTTGACCTGGAGCGCGCCCGCACCCTGCGGAACGGTCACGAAGTACGAGGTGGAGCTGTTCCGGTCGACCGAACCCTCGGCCGAGTAGGAGTACGCCGGAGCGGTCACCGCGTTGGACGCCACCACGACGGCGGCGACCTCGAAGTCGACCACCGAGGTGGTCGGGTCGTCGACGGTCATGATCGCGCCGTGCGCGCCGACGGTCATCGGCTTGGCCTTCACCTTGACCGTGACGGTCTTGTTCAGCGGCAGCCACACCTCCGTGGGGGCGGTGTAGGTGCCGTCGTTGCCACGGAAACCGACCAGGTGCTTGACGCTCTTGTTCGGGCCGCCGGCCCGGGTCAGCTTGACCTCGTAGGTGCGGCTCTCCTTGACCTTCTGCCCACCCCGGTCGGCGGCGCAGCGGTTGTAGATGCCGGTGCCCACGTTCGGGTTCGGCACGAAGGTGCCGGAGTCCCGGTCGTAGCGGGTCAGGTTCGGCGACAGCTCCGTGCAGACCGCGGCCTCGGAGGTGTACGTGCGGGTCTGCACACCCTTGGCCAGCAGCGTCCACGCGCCCGGCACGTTGAACATGCCGTAGCCCTGCGCGTACGTCGGGACGGCCGCGATCGGCTTGGCCGAGGTGTAGACGGCCCGACGCAGCGCGGCCGGGGTGACCCCGGTGCCGGTCGCCTTCGCGGCCGAAAGCAGCAGCGCCGCGGCGCCGGTGGCCTGCGGCGAGGCCATCGAGGTGCCGTTCAGCATCTGGTAGCCCGGGGGCAGCGGGTAGCCCGCCTCGGGCACCGGGTTGCCCGGCTGCCAGGTCGGCGCGGTGGAGATGGCCGAGCCGGGAGCGGAGATGTTCGGCTTGAAACCGCCGTCCTCACGCGGGCCGCGGGAGGAGAAGTTGAACAGCGCGTTCTCCTTGCGGACCACCGAGCCGTAGTTGGCCAGCCACGTGTCCTTGCTGATGTTGGCCGCGACGCTGACCACGTCGGTGGCGACCGACGGGTCGCCGACCGTGTTCAGCCCCGGGCCGGAGTTGCCGGCCGAGATGAAGAGCTGCACGCCGTACGTGTTGATCAGGTCGTTGTAGAGGACGGCCCGCGCGTTCGAGCCGTCGTTCAGCGCCGGCAGGCCGCCGATCGACATGTTCACCACGTCAACCCTGCGGTTGACGACCAGGTCGACCATGCCGGTGGTGAGCGCCGCGGCGGTGCAGCCACCGCCCCAGGAACAGGCCCGGGCGGAGACCAGCTTGGCGCCGGGGGCGGCGCCGTCGAAGGCGCTGTTGCCCAGCATGTCGTTGGCGGCGGTGATGCCGGCGACGTGGGTGCCGTGGGTGCTCTCGATGATGCCGATGTTGACGTAGTCGACCAGGCCGGGGCCGCCGACCGGAGTGGTGTCGACGTTGCGCCGGAACTCGACCACGAACGGGATCTGCTCGCGTACGGCGGTGGCCGGGTTGTCCGTGCCGAAGTGGCCGACCTGGAACTTCTCCTTGTAGGGCCGCATCACCTCGTCGTCGGTGAAGTCGCGGTTCTGGTTGACGTCCACCCGGATGTCGCCGTTGGCCGGGTTGTAGAGGATGCCCCAGGAGTCGGTGGTGTCGCCGTCGCGGTTGACGTCACCGGCCGGGTCGCTGCCCGCGGTGATGGACTCGCGGAAGGTGTTGAACCGGTAGGTGCCGGCCGGCGCGGTCCAGGTGAGGGCCGAGGCGCCGGTGCCGGTGGTGAACGTGGGCCCGCTCACCTCGGTGATCATCGCGCGCCAGGTGGCGTCCTCGAGCGGGTCGGTCGCGGTGACCCAGTCGACGATCTTGCGCTCGCCGGTGGTGGTCCTCTGCAGCGCCGGCTGGTCGAGGTCCACCCCGGAGTCCATGATGCCGATGGTGACTCCGCGGCCGTCCCACGTCGGGTGCGCGGTCTTGAACGCCTCCGCGCCGGTCTCGTTCGTCGGCATGTACGGGTTGACCGCATCGGTGTCCTCGCCGGGGCCGGCCAGCGTCTCGCCCTGCTCGGCAGCCTTGGCGCCGTTCGGGGCGGCCTCCGGCGCCGGGTCGGGGAGCTTGATGGTCTCGTCGAGGTCGACGGCGGCGACGCCCGGCAGCGTGGCGGCCTTGAGCGCCTTCGCCGTCGGCACCTTGGCCAGCACGTAGCCGACCCGGTCGTACCGCTGGCTGACGGTGGCGCCGAGGCCGGCCAGGCCGTCGGCGACCTTCTTGGCCGAGCCCTTCTTCGCCGCGATGATCATCGTGACGGTGGGTGCGTGCTTCGCCTCCGCGGCGTCGAGCAGCTTGGCGTCGTGGGCACCGAGTGCCTTCGCCGCGGTCGGCAGCGAGGGCTGGGGGGTGGCGGGGGCCGCGCTCGCGGTCGCGGCGCCACCTCCGACGGTCATGGCGCCGGCCGCGAGGGCCGAGGCGAAGAGCACGGCGGAGGGACGCCGGCTCCGACTGCGGGGTTGACTCACGTTCTCTTCCTCCAGAGAACAGGGCCCTTCGAGGGGCAGGGCACGTGTGACGCAGATCCTGCGTGTCGCGACGAGTCGTGTCACTACCGGGGATGGGTTTGTGACCACTCCGTGACAGGAATCGGCCGTCATCGTCACGACGGCCGTGTTAAGCGTCGATGTCTGCCGACCGTTCGGCCGATATGGATGGTCCGGTCAGCAGCTCGGGCGCCTGCGGCTGCCGGGTCGCCAGCTCGACCTGCGCCGGGACGGGCAACTCGTCACCGGAGACGCCCAGCTCGGCCAGCTTGCGCGCGCTGACCAGCACCCGGGACTCCAGCGAACCCACCGCCCGGTTGTAGGCCGTCACCGCCCCGCTCAACGAACTGCCCAGCTTGCCCACGTGGTCGCCCAACGTGGACAACCGCGCGTACAGCTCGCGGGCCAGCGAGTGGACGGTGGCTGCGTTGCGCGCCAACGCCTCCTGCCGCCACGAGTAGGCGACCGTGCGCAGCAACGCCACCAGCGTGGCCGGCGTGGCCAGCACCACGTTGCGGGCGAAAGCGTGCTCCAGCAGCGCCGGGTCGCGCTGCAACGCCACGTCGAGGAACGGGTCGGCCGGCACGAACAGCACCACGAAGTCGGGGGTCTGGTCGAACGCGGCCCAGTAGGACTTGGCGGCCAGGCTGTCCACGTGCGCCCGCAGGTGCCGCGCGTGCGCGTCGAGCTGGGTGTCCCGCCCGCGCTCGTCGCGCGCCTCCATCGCGGTCAGATAGGCGTCGAACGGCGCCTTCGCGTCGACCACCACCGAGCGCCCGCCGTGCAGCCGCACCACCAGGTCGGGGCGGACCCCCTGGTGGTCGGTGGCGGCGGTGACCTGCTCGTCGAAGTCGCAGTGCTCCAGCATGCCGGCCGCCTCGACGATCCGCCGGAGCTGGTGCTCGCCCCACCGGCCGCGCACCTGCGGCGCGCGCAACGCGGCCACCAGCTGCTTGGTCTCGGTGCGCAGCTCGCCGGAGACCGTGCTCATCGACCGGACCTGCTCACGCAGCTCGGCGTACGCGTCGACCCGGTCGTGCTCCAGCTCGGCGACGCGCTGTTCGTAACGGCGGAGCGTGTCGTGCAGCGGTGCCACCGCACGGGCCACCGCCTCCTGGGACTGCGCGGTCGCCTCGTAGCTCAGCGCGCGCATGGACTGCTCCAGCCGCCCCTCACCCTCGCGGGTGGCCGCCAGCGTCGCCTCCAGCCGGGCCACGTCGGCCGCGGAGCGCGCCCGGGCCGCCAGCCAGCCGACCGCGCCGCCGGCGGCGAGGCAGAGCACCACCACGGCCAGCGTCGAGAAGCTCATGCCAGAGAGCTTGCCAAACGGGTACGACGTGCGCTCGCTGGGTACGTTCGAGTCATGGAAGTTGCCCTGTGGCTGTTCCTGGTGCTGATGCTCGGAGGTGCGCTGGTGTTCTGGCGGTGGGGAAGCAGGTCCCGGCGGGCGAACGAGCTGGCGGACGCCCGCGCCGAGGCGCAACGCTGGTACGAGCGGCTCGGCGGCCAGCTGATGAACCTGCACGGCGACGAGCCGGCGGTCCGGCAGGCGCTGGCCGACGCCGGCGAGCGCTACAACGCGGCCGGCTCGCAGCTGGAGCAGGCGCGCACCACGCACCAGTTCGCGCTGGCGCGGGAGACCGCCCTGGAGGGGCTGGCGTACATCCGGGCGGCGCGCACGGCGATGGGCATCGACCCGGGCCCGGAGCTGCCGCCGCTCGCGGCCGCCCGGGGCGCCGGCATGCTCACCAAGGAGCGTGAGGTCGCCGTGCAGGGCCAGACGTTCCGGGCCGGTCCGCAGCCGGGGAGCCGGACGCCCTACTACTACCCGGGTGGCCACATGCAGGGCCGGCCGGTGCCCGCCGGCTGGTACTCGACGCCGTGGTGGAAGACCGCGCTGGGCGCGGGCGCCGGGGTGCTCGGCGGCATGCTGATCGCGGACGCGCTCTTCTCGCCCGCGTTCGCCGACCCGGGCTACGGCTACGACTCCGGCTACCAGGACGGGTTCGGCGACGGCCAGGACTACGGCGACCCGGGCGGCAACGACTTCGGCGGCCAGGGCGACTACGCCGGCGGCCAGGGCGACTATTCCGGCGGGGACTTCGGCGGCGGGGGAGACTTCGGCGGCTTCGGCGGCGGCGACTTCGGTGGTGGCGACTTCGGCGGCGGCGGCGACTTCTAGCCGGAGCCAGGCGTTAAAAGGGGCCCCCGCCTATGCAGAATGCGTTAAGCGGGGGCCCCTCCTTACACCTCAGCCGGTGTTGCGCATGCCGGCGGCGATGCCGTTGACGGTGGTCAGCAGCGCCCGCTCCAGCGCCGTGCCGTCGTTCGGGGCGCGCCGGCCGCCCGGAGCGGTCGCCACCGCCCGCCCGGCCGCGCCGGACTCGCGGTACTGCCGCAGCAGCGCCACCTGGAGGTGGTGCAGCGGTTCGAGGTAGGTGTCGCGCACCGCGAGCGTGCGTTGCAGCACGGGCGAGTTCTCCAGCAGCGCCGGCGAGGCGGAGACCGCGAGCACCTCGCGCTTGGTCAGCTCGTACTCCTCCTCGATCTTCGCGAAGATCGGGTGCAGCTTCTTCGGGACCAGGGTCTCCACGTAGCGGCGGGCGATGCTCAGGTCGGTCTTGGTCAGCATCATCTCGACGTTGGACAGGAACGTGCGGAAGAAGTGCCAGTTCCGGTTCATCTCGGCGAGCACGTCGGCCAGGCCCGCCTCCCGCGCGGCGGCCAACCCGGAGCCGACGCCGAACCAGCCCGGCACGATCTGCCGGGTCTGCGTCCAGCCGAACACCCACGGGATGGCCCGCAGGCCGGACAGGCCGGCGCCGGTGTTCGGCCGCTTCGCCGGCCGGGAGCCGATGTTCAGCGCGCCGAGCAGCTCGGTCGGGGTGGACGCCCAGAAGTAGGCCGGCAGGTCCGGGTCCTCGACCAGGGACCGGTAGGACCGGAACGCCGACTCCGACACCACGTCCATCGCCGCGTCCCAGCGCTCCAGCATCTCGGCCGGCTGCCGGGGCGCGGTGTGCAGCAGCGTGGCCTGGAGCACGGCGGCCACGGTCAGCTCCAGGTTCTCCCGGGCCAGCGCCGGCAGCGTGTATTTGTCGGAGATGACCTCGCCCTGCTCGGTCACCTTGATCGCGCCGTCCAGCGTGCCGTAGGGCTGGGCCAGGATCGCCTCGTGGGTGGGGCCGCCGCCGCGGCCGACCGTGCCGCCCCGGCCGTGGAACAACCGCAGGTGCACACCGTGCCGGGCGGCCACGTCGCGCAGCGCGCGCTGGGCCCGGTGGATGGACCACTGGCTGGTGGTGATGCCCGCCTCCTTGTTGGAGTCGGAGTAGCCCAGCATCACCTCCTGCACGTCGCCCCGGGCCGCGACCAGCGCCCGGTAGGCCGGCAGCGACAGCAGCTCGTCGAGCAGCTCCCCGCCGGAGTTCAGCTCGGCCGGGGTCTCCAGCAGCGGCACGATGCCGACCCGGGCCCGCCCGCTCTGCACGTCGACCAGGCCGGCCTCGCGGGCCAGCACGACGGCGGCGAGCACGTCGTCCACGCCCAGCGTCATGGAGATGATGTAGGACTCGATGACCTCGGGGCCGAACCGGTCCTGCGCCTCGCGGATCGCGGAGAACACGTCGAACGTCTTGCGGGCCGACTCGGTGAGCGGGCTGTCCTGGGTGGAGAGCGGCCGGCGGCCGGTCAGCTCGTCGGCGAGCAGCTTGGTGCGCTCCAGCCGGCTCAGCGACGGGTAGTCGGAGACCTCGCCCACCGCCTCGTAGAGCTGCGCCAGCACCTCGTGGTGCTTCTCGGCGTGCTCCCGGATGTCCATGGTGGCCAGGTGCAGCCCGAACGCGGAGAGCGTACGGATGGTGGAGGCCAACCGCCCGACGGCGGTGAGCTGCCCGGAGTTGCGGGCCAGCGAGGCGCGCAGCAGCTCCAGGTCGGCGATCAGCTCGGTGGCGCCCTGGTAGTCGCGGCCCGGCACGTGCGGGGTCCCGGCGCGCAGCCGCTCCCGGGTGTTCGCCAGCTTCGCCTTCACGCACCGGGCCTTGAGCCGGTAGGGCTCCTCGGCGTTGACCCGGCGGAACCGGGGCGCCACCTCGGGCAGCGCGTCCAGGTCCTTGGCCAGGCTGGCGGAGAGGTCGAGCGAGACGGCGCGCAGCCGGCGGGACACGCTGACCTCGCTGATCAGCTGGTCCATCGCCTTTTCGGTGGCCTCGATGCCGTGCTCGTGCTGGATCCGCAGCACCTCGCGGGTGACCGTCGGGGTGACGAACGGGTTGCCGTCGCGGTCGCCGCCGATCCAGGTGCCGAACGTCAGCGGACGGGCCGTCGGCGACGTCTCCACGCCGAGCGTGCGCAGCGTGTCGGCGAGGTCGTCGAGGACCTGCGGGGCGGCCTCGGCGTGCAGGTCGCGAAGGTAGTAGATGGCGTTGCGGGCCTCGTCGGTCGGGTCCGGCCGGTCGAGCCGCAGCTCGTCGGTCTGCCACATCAGGTCGAGCAGCTCGGCGAGGCGGCGGTTGGCCGGGCCCTCGTCGCTGGCGCCGTAGAGGATCGCGTTGGCGGTCTCGGCGTCCAGCTCGTCGGCGACCGCGCGCAGCTTGGACAGGATGGACCGGCGGGCCGCCTCGGTGGGGTGGGCGGTGAAGACCGGGCGGACCGCGAGCCGCCGGGCCGCGGCGGCGATCTCCTCGGCCGGCACGCCGCGCTCGGCGATCATCTTGGCGGCCTGGTCCAGCCAGCCGCCGTGGGTGGCGCGGCGACGACGCAGGTCGCGGGCGCGGTGCACCTGCTCGGTGATGTTCGCCAGGTGGAAGTAGGTGGAGAAGGCGCGGGCCAGCTTCGTGCCGGTGGTGACGTCGAGCCCGGCGAGGCGCTGGGCGGCGGCCGGCGCGTCGGAGCGGACCTGGGCGCGGATCTCCTCGACGAGGTCGAGCAGCGGGCGGCCCTCCTGCCGGGCCAGGGTCTGCCCGAGGAGCGTGCCGAGGCGGCGGATGTCGGCCCGGAGAGCGGCGTCGGGGCCGTCGTGGTCGTGCTGGTCGGTCACGGGTGCGCTCCTTACGCGAGGACGAAGGACAGCGCTGTCCGACTCCCCTGGATGGTATCCGCGTGAGCCCCGACGGCAGGAGGGGGACGGCGTGATGATCTGCACTCTGGGACGCGCCGGCCGGTCACCCCTGGGCGGCGGCGTGCCGTCCCGGAGCGGTCCGCGCGGCCCGTCGACGGGCCCGGAACATCGTCGCGGTGAGCAGCCCGACCAGGCCGGCGACCACCCAGACCAGCAGCCCGGTCAACGCCCACCCGCCGCCGCGCCAGTCGAAGTAGATGGCGGACTTGAGCAGGTCGGTGGCGAGCCCCGGCACGTTCCAGCGGTGCATGCCGCGCAGGAACGCGGGCAGGAACTCGGGCGCGTAGATGCCGCCGGAGCCGGGGTTGCCGAGCACCACCAGCAGCAGGATCACGATGCCGGTGCCGAGCAGCCCGAGCCACGCCTGCACCGCCGCCGCGACCATGCCGGCCGCGAACGCGGCAAGCGCGCCGACCACCGCGATGGTGCCCACGTCGTGCGGGAACACGTCCAGCACCGGCCCGACCAGCACCGCGCCGATGAGGCCGAGCAGAATGGAGTGCACCGCGAGCGTGGCGGTCCGCAACCCGGCCTGGCGCAGTCCGCGCGGGCTGGTGCCGAGCGAGATGCCGAGCGCGGTGGAGGCCAGGTAGCCGCCGAGCACCACGCCGACCGCCAGGTAGAACGGGACCAGGCCGCGCGGGTCGCCGCCGGAGACCGGCACCTCGTCGGTGACCTGGAGCGGCACGCCGGCCTGCCGGGCGGCCTCGGTGAACACGTCGGTGACGAGTTCGGTGGCGGCGGGCGCACCGGCGCTGGCCGTGGTCAGGGTGAGGCCGCCGCCGGGGGCGGAGCCGAGCACCGCGTACACCGACCGGTCGTTGAGGCCGTCGACGGCGCGGGCCCGGCTGTCGTACTCGACAGGTTTGACGGTGTCGGTACGGGCGCGGACGGCCGACATCACGGTCTGGGCCGGCTGGTCGCTGGTGACCACGGCGACCGGCACGTCCTTCGGGTCCGGCTTGTGCAGCGCGCCGACGTAGGCGGCGATGAACGCGCTGGCCAGCGCGAGGGTGCCGAGCACCAGCGCCGCCGTGCGGGGCAGCCAGTCCCGGGTCCGCAGCTCCGGCTCGTCGTCCACGGGCCCAGCCTATTGCCGGCATGTGCCCGAATTGTGGGGTTTCTTGTAGGTGCCGTTAGTGTCGGATCATGACGCCGCCGCGATACCCGACCAAGCCGCGACCGGGCAACCGGGTCGCGGTCGTCTCACCCTCCGCCGGCCTGCCGGGTCTCTTCCCCCACGTGTACGAGCTGGGCCTGCGCCGGCTCCGCGACGAGCTGGGGCTGGAACCGGTGGAGTATCCGACCACCCGGGTGATGGGCGCCGACCCCCGGGACCGGGCCCGCGACCTGACCGCCGCGTTCGCCGACCCGACGATCACCGCGGTGCTCGCCACCGTCGGCGGGGACGACCTGATCACGGTCACCCCGTTCCTCGACGACGAGGTGCTGCGGGCCAACCCGAAGCCCTACTTCGGCTACTCCGACAACACCAACGTGCTCAACCACCTGCACCGGCTGGGGATCGTGGCATACCACGGCGGCTCGGTGCTGGTGCACCTCGGCCGGCCCGGCCGGCCGCACCCGCTCACGTTCGACTCGCTGCGGGCTGCGCTGTTCACCTCCGACTGGTACGACCTGGCCCCGGCCACCGAGTGGGGCGACGAGACGCTCGACTGGCGGGACCCGGCGACGCTGGCCGAGGACCCGCCGATGGTCCCGGGCGAGGGCTGGCGCTGGCACGGGCCGGCCCGGGTGGTCACGGGTCGCACCTGGGGCGGCAACCTGGAGATCCTGCACTGGCTGGCCGCCGCCGACCGGGTGCCGTCCGCCGCCGAACTGGCCGGCTCGGTGCTGCTCGTGGAGACCTCGGAGGAGATGCCGCCGGCGGAGGAGGTCTTCCGGATCCTGCGGAACCTGGGCGAGCGCGGGCTGCTCGCCGGCTTCCCGGCGATCGTGGTCGGCCGCCCCAAGGCGTGGAACTTCGACCGTCCGCTCTCCGTCGCCGAGCGGACGGCGTGGGGCGAGGAGCAGCGGGCGGCGGTCCTGCGGGCGATCGGCCCGTACGCCGACGACCCGGTGGTGGTCTTCGACGTCGACCTCGGTCACACCGACCCGCAGTTGATCATCCCGTACGGCGGGGAGATCCGGGTCGACGCGGTCGAGCGCCGGATCGCGGTGCGCTACTGACCCCGCACGGGCACACCCTCACCCGGCGCGCCCTCGACCGGTCCCCGGGCCTTGAGCCAGTCGACGGCGGAGCGCACCACCTGGCGGGAGACGTCGAACTCGGCGCCCGAGGGCAGCTTCGCGCCGGCGGATACTCGCCTGACTCGATGCGCTCGGTCGACGTGTCGAGGAGGCGTTGCTTCTCGGGTGTAAGCAGGCATGGGCCGACCCGTGGCGACGAGGGCGTCGTCGGTGCGCTTCGTCGATCTTGGGCTTGTGGTGCCAGGGAATGCCGGAGTTGCCAGATTTCTGAGGTGCCAAAACTCCTAGATCCACGCCGTCGGCCAAGATCTTGGAGCGAAATGGTCCCTGGAGGGGCGCTTAGCTTCCAAGATCTCTTCTACTCCTGATATGCGGGAAGGATTGCCTGCTATGTGGGAGCGGTGCGGTGGGGGTGGGGCGGTGTGGGTGTCTCGGGGGGCCGGACACCCACACCGACGCTCGACGGCAGAACCCCACCAGCGCTCCCCGGCCCGTCGGCGTTCATGACGTCACGGTGCGGGGCGGCCGCCTCGGCGGCCCCCGCCCACCGATCGACGGAGGCGGAGGGCGGTCAGGCGTCGACGGTGGCGAAGGCGCGGACCGGGAAGGTGCCCATGCCGGCCACCCTCGGCGGGGCGGCGGTGAACCGGAAACCGGTCGGCGGCAACTCGGACAGGCCGGTCAGGTGCTCCACGATCGGGATGCCGGCGGCCAGCAAAGCGGTGTGCGCCGGGCGCTCCCCGGCCGCCGCCGGGGTCATGTCGTCGATGTTGATCGAGTCGATGCCGACGAGCGCGGCACCCTCCGAAACCAGCCAGGAGGCACCGTCCCCGGTCAGGAACGGCGCCTCCGGGGCGGCGTACCTGTCGGTGCCGAAGTGCGCGTCCCAACCGGTGTGCAGCAGCACCGCCCGCCCAACCACCTCGTAGGGGGCGAGCAGCAGTCGGTCCACCGCCCGGGTGCCGGCGGGTACGCGGACCACCAGGGCGGGCAGGTCGGCCAGCCGGTCCAGCGGGACCTCGGCCAGGTCAGGTGCGTCGGCGAAGCGGTGCGACGGCGTGTCCACGTACGTGCCGGTGTTGGCGATCATGTCGATGCGGCCGATGTGGAACTCCACGCCCGGCGCGTACCGCTCCCGGGAGGCCGCCCGGCTCAGCCAGTCGGTGATCCGCGGGCCCGGCAGGTCGGGCAGCGTGACCATGCCGTCGGTGATCATGTGGCTCAGCTCGACCAGGCGCCGCCCGCCGGTGGTCGGGGCGGCGACGCCACGCCCGCCCCTGTGCGGCTCCTCCACCACGCTCCGGTTGCTGACCCGCACCTCACCGACCATGAGCAGCCCGAGGTGCCGCACGAGCAGCGCCGCCAGCTCGTCGTCGGTGACGTCCGGCCCGGGCACGTCGAGCCGGAAACCGTCGGTGCGCAGGCCGCCGCCGTTGGCGAAGACCACCTCGGCGTCGAAGACCGCCCGATACTCGACCATCCGTCCACCGCATCACGCTCCGCCGGAAGCCGTCAAGGTCGACAAGCAGCGGTGCCCGGATCGTCGGGGGAGAGCGATAGGCTCGAACGGTGCACCCCCCGTCCGGCTGGACGCGGGGTCGTCGTCGTGTCAAGCGCTGGAAGTGATCACTGATGCTCACCGGACTCTTCGCCGCCGCCCTGGCCGACCCCGGGCTGGCCCGGGCGCGTGACCTGGCGCGCTCCGGTGCCGCGCAGGTCGACGGCCTCGACCTCACCGCCCCCGCCGCGCTGCGCCCGTTCGCGGTCGCGGCGGTGGCCGCCGACGATCAGGGAGCCAGGCGGCCGGTGCTCGCGGTCACCGCCACCACCCGCGAGGCCGACGACCTGGTCTCCGCGCTGGGCAGCCTGTTGCCGCCCGAGCAGGTCGCGGTCTTCCCGTCCTGGGAGACGCTGCCGCACGAGCGGCTGTCGCCCCGCTCCGACACGGTCGGGCGACGCCTCGCCGTGCTCCGCCGGCTGGCCCACCCCGACTCGGCCGACGCGCACGGCCGCACCGGGCCGCTGCGGGTGGTCGTGGCGCCGGTCCGGTCGCTGCTCCAGCCTCAGCTCAAGGGCCTCGGCGACCTCGAACCGGTGCAGCTCGCCGCCGGCGAGGAGGCCGACCTGGAGGAGGTGGCCCGCCGGCTCACCGACATGGCGTACGCCCGGGTCGACCTGGTCACCAAGCGCGGCGAGTTCGCGGTGCGCGGCGGCATCCTCGACGTCTTCCCGCCCACCGACGAGCACCCGTCCCGGGTCGAGTTCTGGGGCGACGAGGTCGAGGAGATCCGCACCTTCGCGGTCGCCGACCAGCGCACCATCGAGGGCGTGCCGCAGCTCTGGGCGCCGCCCTGCCGCGAGCTGCTGCTCACCCCGAGCGTGCGGCAGCGGGCCGCCGCGCTCGCCGCCGAGCACCCCGAGCTGGCCGAGATCCTCGACAAGCTGGCCGAGGGCATCCCGGTCGAAGGGATGGAGTCCCTGGCCCCGGCGCTGATCGGCGACGACGCGCTGGAACTGCTCGTCGACTGCATGCCGGCCGGCACCCACGTGCTGCTCTGCGACCCGGAGCGCATCCGCACCCGCGCGCACGACCTGGTCCGTACCTCGGAGGAGTTCCTCCAGGCCAGCTGGGCCGCGGCCGCCGTCGGCGGCCAGGCCCCGGTCGACCTCGGCGCCGCCGCCTTCAAGACCCTGGCCGAGGTACGCACGCAGGCCCGCGCCCTGCGCCAGCCCTGGTGGACACTCGCCCCGTTCGGGCTGGTCGAGGCCGAGGTGGCACCCGTCCGGCAGCCCTGGGAGGACGCGCCGGCCGCTGTCGACGTCACCCCCGACGACGCCATCGCGGTGAGCCTCGCCGCCCAGCCCGCCCCGCTCTACCACGGCGAGACCGCCCGGGTGGTCGACGACCTGAAGCGCTGGGCCGGCGAGGGCTGGTCGATCGCGCTGGTCTTCGAGGGGCACGGCCCCGCCCAGCGCGCCGTCGAGGTGCTCCGCGACGCCGGTCTCGGCGCCCGGCTCACCGAGGAGGTGCCCACCGCGCCCGCCCCCGGTGAGGTGCTCGTCTCCTGCGGCTGCCTGACCGCCGGCTTCGTCGACGAGGCGTCCCGGTTCGTGCTGCTCACCGGCAACGACGTCACCGGCGGCCGGGGCACCTCGACCCGCGACATGCGCAAGATGCCCAGCCGGCGGCGCAACACCATCGACCCGCTGGAGCTGAAGGCCGGCGACTTCGTGGTGCACGAGCAGCACGGCATCGGCCGCTACGTCGAGCTGGTGCAGCGCACCGTCAACGGCGCCAGCCGCGAATACCTGGTCATCGAATACGCGGCGAGCAAGCGCGGTCAGCCCGGCGACCGGCTCTTCGTCCCCACCGATCAGCTCGACCAGCTCTCCCGTTACGTCGGCGGCGAGCAGCCCACGCTGCACAAGATGGGCGGCTCCGACTGGCAGAAGTCCAAGGCCCGGGCCCGCAAGGCGGTCCGCGAGATCGCCGCCCAGCTGATCCAGCTCTACGCCGCCCGCAAGGCGTCCAAGGGGCACAACTTCGGGCCGGACACCCCGTGGCAGCGGGAGCTGGAGGACGCCTTCCCCTGGCAGGAGACGCCCGACCAGATGGCCGCCATCGAGGAGGTCAAGCGGGACATGGAGCAGACCGTCCCGATGGACCGGCTGATCTGCGGCGACGTCGGCTACGGCAAGACCGAGATCGCGGTGCGCGCGGCGTTCAAGGCGGTGCAGGACGGCAAGCAGGTGGCCGTGCTGGTGCCCACCACGCTGCTGGTGCAGCAGCACTACAACACGTTCGCCGAGCGGATGAGCCAGTTCCCGGTGAACATCCGGCAGCTCTCCCGGTTCCAGACCGCGAAGGAGAGCGAGCGGACGCTGGAGATGGTCGCCGACGGCAGCGTCGACATCGTCATCGGCACCCACCGGCTGCTCCAGGCGGCCACCCGGTTCAAGCAGCTCGGTCTGGTCATCATCGACGAGGAGCAGCGCTTCGGCGTCGAGCACAAGGAGCACCTGAAGACGCTGCGTGCCTCGGTCGACGTGCTCGCCATGTCGGCCACCCCGATCCCGCGAACGCTGGAGATGGCGATCACCGGCATCCGCGAGATGTCTACCATCGCCACCCCGCCCGAGGAGCGGCACCCGGTGCTCACCTTTGTCGGGGCGTACGACGACCGGCAGGTGGCCGCGTCTGTCCATCGCGAGCTGCTCCGCGACGGGCAGGTCTTCTACCTGCACAACCGGGTCGAGTCGATCGACCGGACGGCCCGCCGGCTGCGGGAGCTGGTGCCCGAGGCCCGGGTCGCGGTGGCGCACGGCCAGATGGGCGAGGAAGCGCTCGAGAAGGTGATGGTCGGCTTCTGGGAGAAGGAGTTCGACGTCCTGGTCTGCACCACGATCGTCGAGTCGGGCATCGACATCCCGAACGCCAACACGCTGATCGTCGAGCGCGCCGACCTGCTCGGCCTGGCCCAGCTGCACCAGATCCGGGGCCGGGTCGGCCGGGGCCGGGAGCGGGCGTACGCCTACTTCCTCTACCCGCCGGAGAAGCCGCTCACCGAGCACGCGCACGAGCGGCTGGCCACCATCGCCCAGCACACCGAGCTGGGCGCCGGCATGTACGTGGCGATGAAGGACCTGGAGATCCGCGGCGCGGGCAACCTGCTCGGCGGCGAGCAGTCCGGCCACATCGAGGGCGTCGGTTTCGACCTGTACGTGCGGATGGTCGGCGAGGCGGTGTCCGCCTTCAAGGGCGAGAGCACGGAGGAGGAGGCGGACGTCAAGATCGACCTGCCGATCGACGCGCACCTGCCGCACGACTACGTCGGGGTGGAGCGGCTGCGGCTGGAGATGTACCGCAAGCTCGCCGAGGCCCGCGACGCCGAGCGGCTGCGCGAGGTGGTGGCCGAGATGACGGACCGCTACGGCGAGCCGCCCGCGCCGGTGCAGAACCTGGTCGCGGTGGCGAACTTCCGGCTGCTGGCCCGCCGTTACGGGCTCACCGACGTGTCGATGCAGGGCAAGCACATCCGGTTCGGCCCGCTGCCGCTGCCCGACTCCAAGCAGATGCGGCTCAAGCGCTACCACCCGGACTCGGTCTACAAGCAGGCGGCCGACCAGGTCAGCGTGCCCCGACCGAGCACCCGCCGGATCGGCGGCGAGCCGCTGCGCGACCAGGCGCTGCTGGAGTGGTGCGCGCAGCTCCTCAAGGATGTCCTCGGCGAGCCCGAGGAGCTGGCCGGTTCTGCCAGCCCCGCAGTGGCGAGCGGAAGGTGACACGGCGAGCCCGAGGAGCTGGCCGGTTCTGCCAGCCCCGCAGTGGCGAGCGGAAGGTGACACGGCGATCCGGTCTCGGCGGAGCCGGCGGGTGCGCGGTGAGGTGGGCGGCGTCACAGCCGACTGCGGGGCGTGAGAGAGTGACCGTCATGCGTGCTCGCCGTCTTGTTGCCGTCGCCAGCGTGGCGGTCGGCCTCGTCGCCCTCTCCGGTTGCCGTACCGAGCCGGGGGTCGCCGCCTACATCGGTGACCACCGCGTCACCGAGGACCAGGTCACCTCGATCCTCGACGAGGCCCGGGACGGGCTGTCCAGCCAGCCGGCCACCGCCCCGCAGGCCGACGCGCTGCTGCCGCCCCGCGACCAGGTGGTCGCCACCCTGGTGCTGTCGGACGTGTGCAAGGAACTCTCCGCCGACAAGGGCTACCAGCCGAAGACCCAGGTGACGCCGGAGCAGGTGGCCCAGCAGCTCGGGCTGCCCGCCGGCGCGGCGTACCCGAAGAAGGTGGCCGAGTTCTACACCTGCGTCTCCGGCGTGCCGGTGGGCGAGTCGACCGCCCCCTCCAAGGAGGACCTGGCCACGGTGATCGCCGCCGGCCGCGCCGCCGGCGCCATCCCGCCGGACGTCTCGGACGCCGACGCCGCCGGCCAGCTCGACGGCGATCAGCTCCGCTCCGCGCTGGCCACCCGCAAGGCGCTCGCCGACGCCATCGACGGGTACGACGTCTCGGTCAACCCGCGCTACCGGCCGCTGGCCTTCCCGGTGCTCACCTTCAAGGGCGACGTGCCGGCGGTCTCCGTGCCGCTGGGCGAGCCGGGCTCGTCGGTCACCGACATCTCCACCCCGGAGCCGGAGACCGGTGAGTCGGTGCCGGTGGTCGAGCCGTCGGCGGCGCCCGGCGCATGACCGCGCGCATCGTCCTGCTGGTCACCTCGCCCCGGCTGCCGGCCGGCCTGCTGACCTCGGCCGCCTGGGACGCCGTACGCTCCGCCCCGGTCCTCACCGGCGTCGACGGTGAGCTGACCCGGGCGGTCCGGACGGCCGGCGCCGAGGTGCGCGTGGTGACCGAGGGTGCGACGCAGGCGTTGTTGGACGCCGCCGCGACGCACGGCGGCGCGGTGTGGCTGGCCGGCCCGACCGGCGACGAGACGCTCGCCCGTGAGCTGGGGTTGCGACTGGCCCGCCAGCCGGGCCTGGCCGAGCTGGAGCTGATGTACGGCTCCTGGGACCCGCCCGGCGCCCGGCTCCTGGACGCGGTCGAGGTGATGGACCGGCTGGCCTCTCCGGGCGGCGATCCGTGGAAGCGGGCGCAGACCCACCGCAGCCTGGCCGCGTTCCTGCTGGAGGAGTGCTACGAGGCGTACGACGCGATCAGCGCCGACGACACCGACGCGCTCCGCGAGGAGCTGGGTGACGTGCTGCTCCAGGTGCTGCTGCACGCCCGGCTGGCCGAGGACCTGCCGGAGGGGAAGAGCTGGACCGTCGACGACGTGGCCGGCGGCCTGGTCGACAAGATGGTCCGGCGCAACCCGCACGTGTTCTCCGGCGAGCAGGCCGGCACGATCGAGGAGATCGAGGCCAACTGGGAGCGGATCAAGCGGGCCGAGAAGACCCGTGAGTCGGTGCTCGACGGCATCGCGCTGAGCCAGCCCGCGCTCGCTCTGGCCGCGAAGGTCCTGGACCGCGCCGGTCGGGTGGGGCTGGCGGTGCCGCCGCCGCTCGCCGAGTCGCAGGTGGACCCGGAGGCGCGGCTCGGTGCGAGCCTGCTGGCCACCGTCGCGGCGGCCCGACAGGCCGGCATCGACCCGGAGGCGGCGCTGCGCCGCGCCACCCTGGCGTACGCCGAGGCGGTCCGCGCCGCCGAACGCGCCACCCCCGACCAGCCCTGACCCACCCCTCGAAGCCCTTCCCGCCCCCACGCGAGCGTTTCCAGCCGCCGTCGACCTTGCAGTTCCGGCCCCGGCGAATCGGCTTAGTCGGGCATAAGGGGGGCGGCAACTGCAAGATCGCGGGCCCGAGTGGTGCCGGGGTGGTCGTCCTTCTCGGGAAATCTGCAGATCTTGGAAGGAATGTGCCCCTGGAGGGGCCATTTCCTTCCAAGATCTCGCGAGCCGAGCCGAGCCGAGCCGAGCCGAGCCGAGCCGGGCCGGGCCGGGTGCGTGAGGGGCGAGGGACGTCGGGGGTGGTCGGTAGGGTGCGGGGAATGGAAGCGTTCGTGCCGCTCGCGGAGCGGATCGTGGAGGCGTTGCTGGAGAGCCGACCCGGGTTGGCCACCTCCGCCGGGGACCACCGCTACGACGACCGCCTGCCCGACCTCTCCGAAGATGCCCTCGCCGCCGACCGGGCGATGCTGAAGGACGCGGCCGACGCGCTCTCCGAGATCGACCCGGACGTGCTCGACCTCGACGAGGGCGTCGACCACGCGCTGCTCAGCAGCCTGGTGGACCGGGCGCTGTTCGAGGCCACCGAGATCCGCGGCCACGAGTGGGATCCGCTGCGGCACAATCCCGGTCCGCTGCTGCACGCGTTGCTGGCCCGCCCCTACGCCCCGGTCGACGAGCGACTCAGCCACCTCGCCG
Organism: Micromonospora sp. WMMC241; assembly: GCF_027460165.1. NCBI lineage: Bacteria > Bacillati > Actinomycetota > Actinomycetes > Micromonosporales > Micromonosporaceae > Micromonospora > Micromonospora sp. WMMC241. The sequence continues at coordinate 5,610,101 of NZ_JAPZBF010000001.1, read as the reverse complement.
GGCGCCTCGACGCCGTACCCGACGCGCTGGCGACGGCGCGCGCGACGCTGCGGGACATGCCGCGGGTCCACGCCGAGACGGCGATCGGGCAGTTCGCCGGCGCGGCGGCGCTGGTTCGCGACGAGGTGCCGGCGCTGCTCGCGCAGGCGCCGGCGCTGCGCGACCGGGTGGGGCCGGCGGCCACCGCGGCGATCGCGGCGCTGGACGAGTTCGTGGCGTGGCTGCGGGCGGGGCTGGCGGCGGACGCCGGCCCGGGGCGTGACCCGCGGCTGGGCCGGCGGCGCTGGGAGGCGCGGCTGTGGCACACGCTCGACACCGAGCTGGGCGCCGCCGAGGTGCAGCGCCGCGCGTGGGCCAACCTCGACCGGGTCACCGAGGAGATCCGGGCGGCGGCGGTCGAGCTGGTCGGTGGCCCGGCCGACGACGAGACGGTACGCCGCGCGCTGGACCTGCTCGCCGCCGAGCACCCGGACGACGCCACCATCGTGGATCTGGCCTCGGTCACGCTGGACGAGGCGAGCGACTTCGTCCGCCACCACGACCTGGTGAGCCTGGTAGCGGATCCGTGCGTGATCCAGGAGATGCCGGAGTTCGCCCGGGGCGTGGCGGTGGCCTACTGCGACTCGCCGGGCCCGCTGGAGACCGCCGACGTGCCGACGTTCTACTGCATCGCGCCCACCCCGGCGGACTGGCCGGCGCAGCGGGTCGAGTCGTTCTACCGGGAGTACAACGACCACATGATCCGCAACCTGACCGTGCACGAGGCGATGCCCGGTCACTTCCTCCAGCTCGCCCACGCCCGCCGCTACGCCGGTCCGACCCGGGTGCGCGCGCTCACCGAGTCCGGGGTGTTCATCGAGGGCTGGGCGGTCTACACCGAGGAGCTGATGGCCGGGCTGGGCTTCGGTGGGCTGCCGGTGCGGTTGCAGCAGCTCAAGATGCAGCTCCGGATGACCATCAACGCGTTGCTCGACCAGCTCGTGCACTGCGACGACCTGCCCGAGGCCGAGGCGATGGCGCTGATGACCGGGCGTGGATTCCAGGAGGAGGGTGAGGCGGCCGGCAAGTGGCGGCGCGCGTTGCTCACCTCCACCCAGCTCTCCACCTACTTCGTCGGCTACAGCGAGATGGCCGGCATCGCCGCGGCCCGGCCGGACGGCGTGTCGGTACGCGACTGGCACGACGCGATGCTGTCGCACGACTGCCCACCGCCGCGTCACCTGCGCACCCTGCTGGGGGTGTGAGGGTCAGGACGTCCTGGTGCGCCGGTCCACCACGCCGGCGCCCGCCGGCGGGTCGAACGTGGCGGCCTCCACCGTCTCGGTGTAGCGGCTCAGCGTCACCTCGGCGGCCTTGCCGTCGAGTGTGCCGGTGAAGCTGCCCAGCACCCCCTCGGTCGTCACGCAGGTGGCGAAGCGCTCCCCGGCGTCGGCGACGTCCACGCAGGTGGCGTGGTGCCCGGCGAGGGTGGTGTCGCTCTGCTTGATGACCGCGTCGGGCTCCAGCGCCGCGTCGGTGAGCAGCCGGATCACCGCCGGCGGGGTGACCAGGCCCTGCTTGCGGGCCTCGTCGTAGACGATCACCGACGGCTTGCCGGCGGTGAGCACCGGCGGCGACACCGTGCAGGAGGTGCGGGCGGCGGTGCTCGCGCACCGGGTCACCGCCTCCTGGGTCACCGTGATCTTGCCGCCGGGCCAGGTGTAGGTGGAGCGCAGCGGCTTGGCGGTCTGCGCGATCGAGGCGGTCCGGCCGCCGGCGAGCTGGTAGTCGGCGGCCCAGGTCTGTTCCAGCGCCCGGTCCATCCGCGCGGCGAGGTCGTTGACCAGGTCGGCCCGTCCGAGTGCGACGCCGGCGTCGTCGAGCGTCTGGCAGCCGGTGACCGAGAGCGACGCGATGACCGAGGCGGCGAGCACGCGGAGAGTCGTCGAGGCGGCAGGCATGATGCCCAGCCTTGTCGATCGACGCAACCTCTCGCAAACCGGTTGCCGGTTGACGACCGGTAAAGCGGGAATGTCCGTCTCATTCGCCGCGGTGGGGTCCGCCCCGAGCGGCATGCGCGAGGGCGGGGACCGATACGCTGCGTTCAACACCTGCCTCAGCCGCACCGTCGCGGCCCGAACCGGACCGGCACACACAAACGAGGAGCGACTCAGTGGCAACCATCGAGGGAATTGTCGCCCGGGAGATCCTGGACTCGCGGGGCAACCCGACGGTCGAGGTCGAGGTCGGGCTCGACGACGGCACGATCGCCCGCGCCGCGGTGCCGTCCGGCGCCTCCACCGGCGCGTTCGAGGCGGTCGAGCTGCGCGACGGCGACAAGGACCGCTACCTGGGCAAGGGTGTCGAGAAGGCCGTCGCCAACATCGAGGACCGGATCGTCGACCAGCTCATCGGCTACGAGGCCAGCGAGCAGCGGCTGATCGACCAGAAGATGATCGACATCGACGGCTCGGACAACAAGGGCGAGCTGGGCGCCAACGCCATCCTCGGCGTCTCGCTGGCCGTGGCGAAGGCCGCCGCCGGCAGCGCCGAGCTGAGCCTCTTCCGCTACCTGGGCGGCCCGAACGCGCACCTGCTCCCGGTGCCGATGATGAACATCCTCAACGGTGGCGCGCACGCCGACTCGAACGTCGACATCCAGGAGTTCATGATCGCGCCGATCGGCGCGCCGACGTTCCGGGACGCGGTCCGCTCCGGCGCCGAGGTCTACCACGCGCTGAAGTCGGTGCTGAAGAAGAAGGACCTGTCGACCGGCCTCGGCGACGAGGGCGGCTTCGCCCCGAACCTGCCCACCAACGCCGCCGCGCTGGACCTGATCGCCGAGGCGGTGGAGAAGGCCGGCTACCGGCTCGGCACCGACATCGTCTTCGCGCTCGACGTGGCCGCCACCGAGTTCTTCGACAACGGCACCTACACGTTCGAGGGCAGCGCGAAGAGCGCCGAGGAGATGAGCAACTACTACACCAAGCTCGCCGGCGACTACCCGATCGTGTCCATCGAGGACCCGCTGGCCGAGGACGACTGGAGCGGCTGGGCCACGCTGACCGCCGCGCTGGGCGACCGGATCCAGATCGTCGGCGACGACCTGTTCGTGACCAACCCGCAGCGCATCGCCCGGGGCATCGCCGAGCGGTCCGCCAACGCGGTGCTCGTCAAGGTCAACCAGATCGGCTCGCTCACCGAGACGCTCGACGCCGTGGACCTGGCCCACCGGGCCGGCTTCAAGTGCATGATGAGCCACCGTTCCGGCGAGACCGAGGACACCACCATCGCCGACCTGGCGGTCGCCACCGGCTGCGGCCAGATCAAGACCGGCGCCCCGGCCCGTTCCGACCGGGTCGCGAAGTACAACCAGCTCCTGCGGATCGAGGAGGAGCTGGCCGACGCGGCGCGGTACGCCGGCGCCGGCGCGTTCCCGCGTTACCGTTCGGCCTGAGGCCAGCGCTCCGGGGGAGGGGTGTGACGATGCAGCAGCGCCGCACACCGGGTGGCCAGCGGCCCGCCCGTCGGCCGGGTCAGGCCGGCCGGGCGGGCGGCGCCCGGGTCCGGTCCACGGCCCGCGACGGCGGGGTCCGCGCGGAGACGCGCGCCGCCGGGCGGTCACCCGCCGCGTCCCGCGCCACCGAGGGCGTACGCTCCGCGAACCGTCCGGGCGCGGCCCGGCGCAGCGCGGCCGGCGGCCCGGTCAAGCGGCTCACCGCACCCCAACCCCGGCGCTTCACCGGGCGCGCCACAGTGCTGTTCGCGGTGCTCATCGCGCTCGCCCTGGCCTACACCTACCCGGTCCGGGTCTATCTCGACCAGCAGGCCGACATCGAGCGGATGGAGGCCTCCCAGGCCGCGCAGCGGGCCGAGATCGACCGGTTGACCGCCGAGGCGGCCAAGTGGAAGGACCCGGAGTACGTCAAGACGCAGGCCCGGGAACGGTTCTTCATGGGCAAGCCCGGCGAGACCCTGCTGGTGGTGCTCTCCGACCCGGACGGCGCCGCCAAGGACGCCGGGAAGGGCGCGAAGCCGGGGCCGCCGAAGCCGCCCGACCCCTGGTACGACACCCTGTGGTCGAGCGTGCAGGCGGCCAACGCCGAGCGCCCCGACAAGTGAGCTACCCCGAGAGGCATTACCTGTGAGCGTCGAACCACCGCAGGATCCGGCGGCGGACTCCGTACCCCCGCCGGAGCGCCGACCGGCCACCGAGGCCGACCTGGCCGCGGTGGGCGCCCAGCTCGGACGCACGCCGCGCGGCACCCGCGCGGTCGCCCACCGGTGCCCGTGCGGCCTGCCCGACGTGGTGGAGACGACGCCCCGGCTGGCCGACGGCACGCCCTTTCCGACGCTGTTCTACCTGACCTGCCCGCGGGCGACGGCGGCGTGCAGCCGGCTGGAGTCGGCCGGGCTGATGAAGGAGATGGCCGACCGGCTCGCCGAGGACCCGGAGCTGGCCGCCCGCTACCGGGCCGCGCACGAGGACTACCTCGGCCGCCGGAACGCGATCGGCGAGGTGCCGGAGATCGCCGGCATCTCGGCCGGCGGGATGCCCGGCCGGGTGAAGTGCCTGCACGTGCACCTCGGTCACGCGTTGGCCGCCGGCCCGGGGGTGAACCCGTTCGGCGACGAGACGCTGGCGTTGGTGGAGAAGTGGTGGGCCGCCGGCCCCTGCGTGGACGTGCCCGCCGGGGAGTGAGATGACCACCGTCGACCAGGTCGTGGTCCGCCGTGCCCGCACCGCCGACGTGCGCGGCATCCGCCGGCTGGTGGACACCTACACCGACGACCGGCGGCTGCTCAGCAAGGCGACCGTGACGCTCTACGAGGACGTGCAGGAGTTCCGGGTCGCGGCGACGCCGGACGGCACGGTGGTCGGGTGCGGCGCGCTGCACGTCATGTGGGAGGACCTGGCCGAGATCCGTACGGTGGCGGTCGACCCGTCCTGCCGGGGGCAGCGGCTCGGGCACCGGATCGTCGGCGAGCTGATCGACGCGGCGCGCGAGCTGGGGGTCGCCCGGATCTTCGTGCTGACCTTCGAGACCGGCTTCTTCGGCGCGTTCGGCTTCCGCGAGATCGACGGCGCTCCGGTGCCGCAGCCGGTCTACGAGCAGCTCCTGCGTTCCTACGACGAGGGTGTCGCCGAGTTCCTCGACCTGGAGCGGGTCAAGCCCAACACCCTGGGCAACACCCGCATGCTGCTGCGCCTGTAGGGCGGGTCGGGCCTGCCGTAGGGTGACGGCGTGAGCGTGCGCGTGGGGGCCATCGACTGTGGGACCAACTCGATCCGGCTGCTGATCGCCGACCTGCCGGAAGAGTCCGCCGGGTCGTCGGCGCCGCTGGTGGACGTCAGCCGGCGGATGGAGATCGTGCGGCTGGGTCAGGGCGTCGACCGCACCGGCAGGCTCGCCCCCGAGGCGATCGAGCGGACCCGGGTGGCACTCGCCGACTACGCGGCGGAGATCGAGAAGGCCGGCGTCGACCGGGTGCGGATGTGCGCCACCTCGGCCTCGCGTGACGCCTCCAACGCCGCCGACTTCCGGGCCATGGTGGAACGGACTCTCGGCGTGCCGCCGGAGGTGGTGACCGGCGACGAGGAGGCCCGGCTGTCGTTCACCGGCGCGGTGCGCGGCCTGCCCGCCGACGCCGAGCCGCCGTACCTGGTGGTCGACATCGGCGGCGGCTCGACCGAGTTCGTGGTCGGCACCCGCACCGACGGCGTGCGCGGGGCGATCTCGGTGGACATCGGCTGCGTCCGGATGACCGAGCGGCACCTGCACGGCGACCCGCCCAGCCCGGCGGAGATCGCCGCCGCCGAGGCGGACATCGCGGCGGCGGTGGACCGGGCGCTGGCCGCCGTGCCCGGCCGGGAGGCCGCCACGCTGGTCGGGCTCGCCGGTTCGGTCACCACCGTGGTCGCCCTGGCCGAAGGGCTCAAGGAGTACGACCCGGGCCGCATCCACCACGCCCGGGTGCCGTACGAGCGGGTGGTGTCGGTGACCGACTACCTGCTCGGCGCCACCCGGGAGCAGCGGCTGGCCGAGCCGGTGATGCACCCCGGCCGGGCCGACGTGATCGGCGCCGGCGCGCTGGTGCTGCGGATCATCATGGAGCGGGCCGGCATGCCGTCGGTGGTCGCCTCCGAGCACGACATCCTCGACGGCATCGCCTGGAGCCTCGCCCAGCCCGGACGGTGACGCCCGCCCGTCGCCCACCGGTGCGGTGTTGTTGACGGTACTGCGGAATGCGCAGTAGTGTGCGGAGCGTGGATACGACGCAGCTCCTCAAGGGTGTCCTCGATCTGGCCGTGCTCGCCGTACTGAAGGACGAGGATGGTTACGGCTACGACATCCTGCGCCGGCTGCGCGAGGCCGGCCTGACCGAGGTCGGTGACGCCTCGGTCTACGGCACCCTGCGCCGACTCTTCGCCGCCGGCCTGCTCACCACCTACGTGGTGCCCAGCGAGTCCGGCCCACACCGCAAGTACTACGCGCTGAACGCCTCCGGGCGGGACCAGCTCACCCGCTCCGGCAAGACCTGGCGCTCGTTCGCCACCACCATGGACGCACTGCTCGACGATCGGGGGATGGCGGCATGACCGTCACTGGGCAGGAGATCACGGACTACGTCGACCGGGTGCGGGACGCGCTCGCCGACCTCCCGCCGGCGCTGCGGGACGAGTTGACCGAGGACCTTCCGGAGCACCTCGCCGAGGTGGCCGCCGAGGGCGACGGCACGCTCGTCGACCGGCTCGGCGCGCCCGAGGCGTACGCGGCGGAGCTGCGCAGCGCGGCCGGCGCGGAGCCGGGACGGCGACCGGTCCGCCTGCCCCGGCTGGCCCGTGCCCGGGACCGGGCCGCCACCCAGGTACGCCTGCTCGACCGTCAGCTCGGGCCGCTGGTCGGGCAGGCCCGGGTGGCGGACTTCGTGCGCTCGCTGCGCCCGGCCTGGTGGCTGCTGCGCGGCTGGCTGGCCGCCCTGCTCATCGGTGAGATGACCGACAGCGGTCGGGTCGGCCTGCTGCCCCGCCTCGAGGGCAGCGCGCTGGGCGGGCTGGCGCTGCTGGCTGCCGCGGTCGTCGCGTCGCTGTGGCTCGGCCGCCACTCCGACGGCTTCACCGGCTGGCCGCGACGACTGTATCTGCTGGGCACGGCCGTGCTGGTGGTCTTCTCCTTCGCGGTGCTCGCCGACGTCCACCGGAACGCCCGCGAAGACATGTACGCCGACTACCAGCAGACCTCCGTGGACCGGCGGCTCGACCGGATCGAGGACGTCTACGTCTACGACCAGCAGGGACGGCTGATCCGCGACGCCCAGCTCTTCGACCAGAACGGTGTGCCGATCCGGCTCGGCTGGCCGAACTGCGTGGACTCGTCCGGCAACGTGCCCGCGCCGCGCAACGCCTACCCGTACTGCGCCATGCGCGCCCCGTTCGGCGCGCCGGCAGCTCCGCCGGCGCCCGCGCCGAGCGGCACTTCCGCGCCGGGCGGCACTCCCGAACCCACGGTGACCGGCACGCCCGCGCCGACGGCGACCGGCACGCCCGGAACGCCGGTGCCGACGCCGACACGTTGAGTCGGTCGGCCCGGTCCGGGCACCGGTGACCCGCGCCTGTCGAGCTGAGTCGTCCACGGCATCAGCTCGACAGGCGTCTCGACGAACACCCGCCGCGTCGCCGCCGAAGGCCCTCCCGCCCGGGTGGGTCCACAGGAGGTGAATGCCACTGTTCTTCCGTCTTCCCCGGGCCGGTGACCGCATGGCACGCTACCGGCACGTAACAGCCAACTGTGCGACCAGCCAACGTTGACTGACCGCTAGGAGGACGGCCCATGGGCGAGATGGTGAGCTTCACCGGCAACGGGGGGACGAGCGAGGGGTATCTCGCGATACCCTCCGGCGGTGTGGCCAGCCCGGCGGTCATCGTCATCCAGGACTGGTGGGGCCTGGTGCCCCACGTACGGGCCGTGGTCGACCGCTTCGCCGAGGCCGGCTTCGTCGCCCTCGCGCCCGACTTCCGGCACGGCGGCCCGGCCGTGAAGCCGACCGAGCCCCGGCAGATCCTGAACAGCACCCAGATGGACGAGGCGGCCAGCGACATCGCCGCCGCCGCCGAATACCTGGCGAACCGGCCCGAGGTGGCCGGCAAGGTGGGCTGCGCCGGGTTCTGCGCCGGCGCCAGCCTCGCCCTGTGGTCCGGCACGTTCTCCGAGCGGATCGTCGCCACCGCCGGCTTCTACCCGCGCCTGCCCTGGGACGGCATGCCCACCGACTGGCCCGGCTACGCCGGGAAGGCGTCGCTCGTCCACTGCTCCGAGGCGGACGGCCTCTCCGCCGCCGACGGCGTGCAGAGCGTCAGCCGGTCCATCGAGGCCGCCGGCGGCACCTGCCAGACGTTCGACTACCCGGGCACCGCGCACGCGTTCTTCAACGAGGACCGGCCGGAACACTTCGACCAGCGCGCCGCCGCCACCGCGTGGGCCCGCACCCTGGAACTGTTCCGGGCCAAGCTTGGCTGAGACGCGTACCCCCGCGGAGGTGGTCGCCCGCGCGGCGCGGGCGACCGACCTGGCCGACCTCGACGGCGCGGTCAGCGACTGCTTCGCCTGCCCGCGCCTGGTCACCTGGCGGGAGGAGGTGGCCCGGGTCAAGCGGGCCGCGTTCCGCGACCAGCACTACTGGGGGCGACCGGTGCCGGGCCTCGGCCCGCCGGACGCGCGGATCGCCATCCTCGGTCTGGCGCCGGCCGCGCACGGCGGCAACCGCACCGGCCGGATCTTCACCGGGGACCGCTCCGGCGACGTGCTGTTCGCCGCGTTGCACCGGGCCGGGCTGGCAAACCAACCGACGAGCGTGGCCGCCGACGACGGCCTCACCCTGCGGGACACCCGCATCTTCGCCGCCGTCCGCTGCGCGCCGCCGGACAACAAACCCACCCCGGCCGAGCGGGACACCTGCGCGCCGTGGGTGCACCGCGAGGTCGAACTGGTACGCCCCACGCTGCGCGTGGTGGTCGCGCTGGGCGCGTTCGCCTGGGCCGCGTGGTGGCCGGTGCTACGTCACGTGTACGGACAGCGCCCGCCCACACCGCGACCGGCGTTCGGCCATGGGGCACACTGGTCCGGCGAGTCCGTACCGGCGGTGCTCGGCTGCTATCACGTCAGCCAGCAGAACACGTTCACCGGCCGGCTCACGCCCTCGATGCTGGACGACGTGTTCACCCGGGCGAAGCACCTGGCCGGGGTGGACTGAGGAACACCTGAGGCGGTGGGATGGTTTTCGGCGTGCTGCGCAGGTGGTGGCCGGTCGTCGCGGTGGCGGCGCTGCTCGCGGTCGCCGCGCTCGCCGCCGGTCACTCCGCCATCGGTGCCAGCCGGATCCCGCCCGCGGCGGACACCATCCCGTACGTCCCGGACTATCCCTCCGAGGCGCCGCCCTCGATCCCGGTCGAACCACGGGAGGCGGCCGAGTCCACGTCGGGCGGTGTGCCGGACTGGCTGGCCACCGCCGCCGTGGCGCTGCTCTTCGCGGTCGTGCTGGGCGCCGTCGGCTACGTGCTGTTCAGCGTGGTACGCGGCGCGCTGCGCCGGACCACCCGCGCGGTGCCGGTCCGGCGCACCCGGCGTACCGCCGAGGGCACCGCCCGTGAGGTGGTGGCCGCCCTGGACGCCGGGCTGGAGGAACTGGACGACCGCGCCACCGACCCGCGCACCGCGGTGATCGCCTGCTGGGTCCGGCTGGAGGAGGCCGCCGAGGACGCCGGGGTGCCCCGGCAGACCGGCGACACCCCCACCGACCTGGTCAGCCGGCTGCTGCGCGGCGACGCCGAGGCCGGCATTCCGGCGATCGCGAGCGCCGACGTGCTGGACGGGTTCGCGCACGTCTACCGGGAGGCCCGCTACGCCACCCGCGACGTCGACGAGCGCACCCGCGACCAGGCCCGGGCGGCGCTGCGTCGGCTGCGCGGCGAGTTGACGAGCGTGGTGGCGGGCGAGGTGAGCCCGACATGAGCACCAGCATCGACGACCTGCTCGGCACCGGCGAGGAGCCCACCGGCCGGGCCGAACGGCCCTCCGGTGGCCGGGCGCGGGGGCTGCTGCGGACCGTGCTGGTCACCGCCGCCGTCGTGGCGGTGATCCTGGTCGTCCTGCGCGCCGTCGGGCTGAGCGTGCCCATCTGGATCATCGTGGCGGGCGTGCTCGCCGTGCTCGCCGTACGCCGGGTCACCGCCGCGCTCTCGCCCCCGCCGCCGCCCCGCGCCGGCGCCCGGGCCCCCGCCGGTGAGGAGCCCGGCAGCTGGAACTGGTCCGCCCGGGACGCGCTGCGGACCGCCATCAACGGCTGGGAACGGCCGCTGGACTGGTGCGCCGACAACCGGGAGCGGTTCACCGAGCGGGTGCTGCCCCGCCTCGGTGAGCTGGCCGACGAACGGCTGCGCCAACGCCACGGCGTGACCCGCGATTCCGACCCGGCGCGCGCCCGCGCCCTGCTGGGCGAGCCGCTCTGGACGTTCCTCGGCACCCCCGCCCGCCGCCCCCCGACGCCGCGCGACCTCGCGGCGATCGTCGCCGAACTGGAGAAACTCTGATGAACGACGTGGACCGGAGCATGCCCCCCGCCGAGGTGGGCCGGCTCGCCCGGGCCGTCCTGGACGCGGTCGGCACCGTCGTGGTCGGTAAGCGCGAGGCGCTGGAACTGGTGCTGGCCGGCATCCTCGCCGGCGGTCACGTGCTGCTGGAGGACCTGCCCGGCCTGGGCAAGACGCTCACCGCACGCTGCTTCGCGCAGGCGCTCGGGCTGGACTTCCGCCGGCTCCAGTTCACCCCGGACCTGCTGCCCGCCGACGTCACCGGCTCCTTCCTCTACGACCAGAGCAGCGGCGACTTCTCCTTCCGGGCCGGCCCGCTCTTCACGAACCTGCTGCTCGCCGACGAGATCAACCGGACGCCGCCGAAGACCCAGTCGGCGCTGCTGGAGGCGATGCAGGAGAAGCAGGTCTCGGTGGAGGGCGTGACCTACCGGCTGGACGAGCCGTTCCACGTGCTCGCCACCGCCAACCCGATCGAGTACGAGGGCACCTACCCGCTGCCCGAGGCGCAGCTCGACCGGTTCCTGCTGCGCGTCTCGTTCGGCTACCCGAACCACGACGAGGAGTGGGAGGTGCTGCGCCGGCGCATCGCCCGTCGCCGCGAGGAGGCCGAGATCAAGCCGGTGGTGGACGCCGGCACGGTGCGCGCCATGCAGGCCGCGCTGGAGGACGTGGTCGTCGAGGACTCCATCGGCCGCTACATCGTGGCGCTCACGGCGGCCACCCGGGACCACCCGTCCGTGCTGGTCGGCGCGTCGCCGCGCGGTTCGCTGGCGCTGCTGCTGCTGGCCCGGGTGCGGGCGGTGCTCGCCAACCGGGACTACGTGGTGCCGGAGGACGTGAAGGCGGTGGCGGCGCCCGCGCTGGCGCACCGGATCACGCTGCGGCCGGAGATGTGGCTGCGCCGGGTGGACCCGTCGTTCGTGGTCGGCGAGGTGCTCGAGTCGACGCCCGCACCGGCCAGCGGCGCGCTGCCCAGCTACGCCGCCGGCCGCTGATGGACGCGCGGGCCGAGCCGGCGGGCGGCTGGGCGCCCACCTGGGCACTCGGCCGGGCCGTGCTGCTCACCGGCGTGCTCGTCGTCGCGGCCGTGCTGCTCGGCCGGATCGACCTGGTGGTGCTGGCCACGCCGTTCGCGCTGGGCACCGCGTACGGGTTGCGCCGCCGGCCGGCCGCCCAGCCCGAGCTGGAGCTGAGTGTCGCCGACACCCACCTGGTCGAGGGCTCGCCGATGGCCGCCACGGTGGCGGTCGCCAACCCGGACCAGGTCGCCTACGACATGGCCGTGGTGCGGACCCGGATGTCGCAGTGGCTGCGGGTGGAGCAGGTCGGCTTCGGCGGCGCCGGGCTGGACGTGAGCCGCTCCGGCGGGGCGGACCGGCCGTTCGTCACCTCCGTGCCCCCGGGCAGCGCCGTCGACCTGGAGTTGACCGGCACCGCGTTGCGCTGGGGCCGGCACCCGTTCGGCCCGGCCGGCGTGCGGGTCGCCGCCGCCGACGGGCTGCTGGTGTCCCGGGCCGTGATCACCGACTCGATCCGGGCCCGGGTCTACCCGCGCACCGAGCCGTTCGACGCGGTCGAGGCGATGCCCCGGGCCGCGGGGCTGGTCGGCGGCCACCGGTCGCGGCGGCCGGGGGAGGGCGGCGAGCTGGCCGGGGTACGCGTCTTCGCGCCCGGGGACCGGCTGCGCCGGATCGACTGGCGGGTGTCGTTGCGGGCCCGCCAACTGCACGTCGCGGCCACTCTCTCCGACCGGGACGCCGAGGTCGTGGTGCTGCTGGACGTGCTGGCCGAGGCGGGCCGCTCCGGCGGCGTGAGCGGGCCGGCGTCGGTGCTCGACACCACGGTCCGGGCCGCCGCCGCGATCGCCGAGCACTACCTGCACCGGGGTGACCGGGTGGCGCTGCTGGAGTACGGTCCGGCCGCCCGGCGGCTGCGCCCGGCCACCGGTCGCCGCCAGTACGTGACAGTGCTGGAGTGGCTGCTCGACGTGCACGCCGACTCCTCCCCGCACGAGCCGTACGACCAGGTTTTCGGTCCGCAGGTGCTCTCCTCGGACGCGCTCGTGGTGGTGCTCACCCCGCTGCTGGACGAGCGTTCGGCGCAGATGCTGGCCCGACTGGCCCGCGGTGGGCGGTTCGTGGTCGCGGTGGACACGCTGCCGGCCGAGCTGCCGGTGCCGAAGGACCGCGGGTGGGCCGAGGTGGCGTACCGGCTGTGGCGGCTGGACCGGGACACGATGATCGGCCAGCTGCGCGAGCACGGGGTGCCGGTGGTGCGCTGGGCCGGCGCGGGCAGCCTCGACGAGGTGCTGCGGGACGTGTCGCGGCTGGCGACCGCCCCGAAGGCGGGAATGCGATGAACACGATCGTCGAGCGGGCCCGAGGGCTGCGGTACCGGGCCGCGCGGGTCAGCGCGCTGCCGCTGCTGGTGCGCGGCGGCATCTTCCTGGTCGTGCTGGCCGGCTTCCTGCTCGCGTACCCGGTGCAGATGTTGGCGCCGCGGGCGCTGCTGGCCCTGGCGGTGGCCGCGGTGCTGCCGGCGGTCGGGCCGCGCCGGCTCTGGCCGACCTTCGCCGCGCTGGTGACGGTCGCCGGTTGGCTGCTGGCCACGCTCGGCTACGACCGGCCGCCGGCGCTGTGGCGGCTGCTCGCCGTGGCCACGCTGCTCTATCTGGCGCACACGCTCTGCGCGCTCGCCGCGCTGCTGCCCTACGACGGGTTGATCGACCCGGACCTGGTGCTGCGGTGGCTGGCCCGCGCCGGCGGGGTGGTGCTGGCGAGCGCCGTGCTCGGCGTCGTGCTGGCCTGGTTCGGTGGGGTCGGCGGGACCGGCGGCTCGCAGGCGGCGACCGTGGCCGGGCTGCTGGTCGCGGTGGGTCTGAGCGCCCTGCTGGGGTGGCTGCTGCGTCGCAGATGACGGGACGCGGCGGAGCGTTGCGCAGGTCACACCGGTTGTGCTCCGTCACAGAAGGGGGTCTCGCGCGGTATTACCGGAGCCGGCCGGGGAAAGATGGATGACGTGAATCCGAAGCGGATCCTTGTCGTGGGTGCCGGGCACGTTGGCCTGTACGCCGCTCTGCGCCTGTCCAAGAAGCTGAGCTCCCGTGAGGCCGAGGTGGTCGTCGTCGACCCCCAGCCGCACATGACGTACCAGCCGTTCCTCCCGGAGGCTTCGGCCGGCAACATCTCCCCGCGGCACGCTGTGGTGCCGCTGCGGCGGGAGTTGCGCAAGTGCACGGTGGTGGCCGGCACGGTCACCCGGATCGACCACGAGCGGAAGACCGCCGTGGTGCAGCCGATCAGCGGCCCGGCCCGGGAGATCCCGTACGACCACGTGGTGGTCGCCCCCGGCTCGGTCTCCCGCACCCTGCCGATCCCCGGCCTGCACGAGAACGGCATCGGGTTCAAGACCATCGGCGAGGCCATCTTCCTGCGCAACCACGTGCTGGACCGGCTCGACGTGGCGGCCGCCACGACCGACCCGGAGGTCCGCCGTCGCGCGCTGACGTTCACCTTCGTCGGCGGTGGCTACGCCGGCATCGAGGCGCTTGCCGAGATGGAGGACATGGCCCGCGACGCGCTGCGCTACTACCCGGAGCTGAAGCCGGAGGAGATGCGCTGGGTGCTGGTCGAGGCGACCCAGCGGGTGCTGCCCGAGGTCGACCGGGACATGGGTGCCTACACGGTGCAGCAGCTGATGAAGCGGAACATGGACATCCGGCTGGACACCCGGCTGGAGTCCTGCGTCGACGGGGTGGTCAAGCTCTCCGACGGCGACAGCTTCCCGTCCGACACCATCGTCTGGACCGCCGGCGTGAAGCCGTCGCCGATGCTGGACGCGACCGACTTCCCGCGTGACGAGCGTCGCCGGGTCACCTGCCGGCCGACGCTGCAGATCGTGGACGGCGACCGGGTGGTCGAGGGCGCCTGGAGCGCCGGTGACTGCGCCGCCGTGCCGGACCTCACCAAGGAGCCGGGCAACTTCTGCTCGCCGAGCGCCCAGCACGCGGTGCGGCAGGCGGCGCGGATGGCCGACAACATCGTCAACGTGGTCCGCGGGCGCGAGCCGGTCGACTACAAGCACAAGCACGCCGGCAGCGTCGCCAGCCTCGGCCTGCACAAGGGCGTGGCGCAGGTCTACGGCGTCAAGATGACCGGCTGGCCGGCGTGGTTCATGCACCGGACGTACCACATGTCGCGGATCCCCTCGTTCAACCGCAAGGTCCGGGTGGTGGTCGACTGGTCGCTGGCGTTCTTCCTCAAGCGTGAGGTGGTCGCGCTGGGCCAGTTGCACGACCCGCGCGAGGAGTTCTCCGAGGCGTCCGCCCCGCCGGTCGGCGCGGCGCGCGTCTGAGGCGTACGCGAAAGGGCCCTTCCCGCACGGGAGGGGCCCTTCGTCGTGTCCGGGCCGGTCAGAACCGCCAGGTCCACGCGTCGGCGACCCGGGTGCCCGGCCCGAACAGCGCCTCCGACGTGCGGCGCAGCAACTCCGCGTGCGGGGCGTCGTCGGTCAGCGCGACGCAGGACGCGCCCCAGGCGTCGACGTCCCTGGCGGCGCTGCCGGTCGCCGACCGCCGGCGCCACGCCTCGCCGGGCCACCTCGGCGAGCAGGACCGACGTGGGGCGCTGCCAGGTGCCCATGGTGGCGGAGCCGTCGGGGCCGTACGGGCCGATGAAGAAGCCCTCCGGCATGCCGAACCCGACGCCGGTGGCGGTGGCCCAGCGCATCGGCCCGGGCTGCTGCGGGGTGGCCGTGGGCACCGGCACCAGCACCCCGCCGGGGCGTACGCACTGACGCCAGTGGCCGCCGGTGACGAACTCGGGCAGCGGCGGCCGGTCGACGGTGGGCAGCGGCGCGGGGAAGACGCTGAGCAGCGCCGCGCCGACCGCGAACGGCACCAGCCGGCGGGCCGGACCCGGCTCGTGCAGCGCCCGGTGCACGGCGAGCGTGAGCAGGGTGCCGACCAGCGGCAGCACCGCCAGGGCGAAGCGGGTCGGCAGCGCGCCGTCGACCACCGGCAGGCCGTCCAGCAGCGCGTACGGGCCGGGTACGCCGGTGCGCTCCCCGCCGACCACGACCTCGGGACCGAGCGCGAACGCGGCCACGACCAGCGCCCCGGCCACGGTGGCGAGCACCAGCGGTCGCCGCCCCGACCACACCGCGCACCCGGCCGCCACCAGCAGCAGCGGCCAGCCCAGGAACGTGGTGAACTCGGCCGGACCGGTGGTCAGCCGGACCGAGTCGGGGCTGCCGAGGACCGACAGCGCGGAGAGCCGGGTCCAGCCGGCCAGGTCGGCGGAGAAGTAGGCCGCCGGGAACATGCCGTCCGCGACGCCCTGCGGACCGGCGAACTGCACCCAGAGCGGGTACGCCAGCACCGGCAGCGCCAGCCCGGCGGCGCAGAGCAGCCCGCCGGCGAAGCCGGGCAGCGTCCGGCGGGCCAGGTCCCGGTCGGCCAGCCCGTAGGCGACGGCCATCACCGCCAGCGTGAGCGCGGTGAGGAAGAGCACCTCCTCGCCGACGAAGACGCCGACGCAGACGGTGGCGGCCAGCCCGACCACCGAGGTGGCCCCCCGGCGGCGGTCCGGGCCGTCCGCCCGGCCGGCCGGGTCGGCGGCCCGCAGCAGCCGGACCACCAGCCAGACCAGCACCGGGACCAGCCACTGCGCGGTCATGTGCAGGTGACCGTTGCTCTGCGAGACCATGCCGGGCCCGAAGCCGCAGAGCGCCGCGCCGAGACCGGCGGCGAGCCGGTGGGCGCGCAGCGTCCGGGTGAACAGCAGATACCAGGCGACCGCGGTGCCGGCCAGGTTGCCCGCGACCAGCAGGGCGAACGTGACCGGCGCCCCGAACGCCAGGGTGACCGGGGCGAGCAGCACGCCGAGCGCGAGGACCGAGGTGTTGGCCATCAGGTTGACCCCGTCGGGCGCGTTGAGCCGGTCGGTGACCAGGCCGAGGTCGCCGCGCAGCGCCCGGGCGTCGAGCGCCAGGAACCACTCGTAGAGCGTCTGGTCGGCGGGGTTGAGGGCGAGCATCCGGGTGCCCGGCGCGGGCCACAGGCCGTGGGTGAGCCAGCCGGCGAACGCCACGAACAGCAACCCGACCAGCAGGTCCGCGCGGTGTCGGCGGGCGGCGGCCCGCAGCCGGGCCGCCCGCGCGGTGGCGACCGCCGTCGCGGGGCGGACCGCCTGGTCGCGGTCGGGCCCGGGGGCCGCGCGGGCGGCGCTGGTCACGGCCCCGACCCTATCGGCCGCACCCGTCGGGGTACGCCGCGGCGCGGCGCAGCCGCTACGGTGAGATCTGCACCGCCGCTCCTCGGCGCGCCGGTGTCACCCGCCCGGGTGGTGGAACGGCAGACACGGCCGCCTTAAAAGCGGCTGCCGAAAGGCGTGCGGGTTCGACCCCCGCCCCGGGCACCCGAACTCTCAGCTTTCCCACAGCCTCGCGCCGCACGCGGTGTGTGCGCCCCGTCTACCCTGGAGACGCACGTCTACGTGCGAACGACCCCCTGAGGGAGGCCTGAGAAGTGAAGTCCACGAACCCGGTGCTCGCCCGGCTCGGCCAGGCGGCCGAGCGTGAGCGGGCGGCCGGGTACGCCCAGCCCGGGCCGTACGGTCAGCCCGGATACCCCCAGCAGTACCCGCAGCAGCAGCCCTACCCGGGCGGCTACGGCCAGCCGGTGGCTCCGCCCGCCGTGACCCCGATGACCATCGACGACGTGGTCGTCAAGACGGTCCTGATGCTGGCCATCCTCGGTGCCTCGGCCGCCGCGGCCTGGGTGCTGGTGCCGGACGCCCTGGTCGGCGTCGCCTGGATCGGCGCCGCGGTGGTCGGCCTGGCGCTCGGCCTGATCATCTCGTTCTCCCGGATGGCCAACCCGGCGCTCGTGGTGGCGTACTCGATCGTCGAGGGCGTCTTCGTCGGCATGGTCAGCAAGGCGTTCAACGCGCTCTACGACGGCATCGTGCTCCAGGCGGTGGCGGCCAGCTTCGGCGTCTTCTTCCTGATGGCGATGATCTACAAGGCGCGGATCATCCGGGCCACCCCGAAGTTCGCCCGGATCATGGTGGCGATCATCGCCGGCCTGTTCGGCGTCATGCTGGTCAACCTGGTGCTGTCCCTGTTCGGGGTGAACACGCACCTGCGCGACGGCAGCCCGCTCGCGATCGGCTTCAGCCTGGTCTGCATCGTGGTCGCGTCGCTGAGCTTCGTGCTCAACTTCGCGCAGATCGAGGAGGGGGTCCGGATGGGGCTCCCGCAGCGCTACGCCTGGACCGCCGCGTTCGGCATCGTGGTCGGCCTGGTCTGGCTCTACCTGGAGATCCTGCGGCTGCTCAGCTACTTCCAGGGCGACGACTGACCGTCCCGCTGCGCTCATCGCCCCCGTAGACTCGGCGGCGATGAGCGCAGCGGAGCTGGACCGGGCGGTGGCCCTGCTGGTCCGACAGGTCGGGCACTGGCAGCAGCCGCGCTGGTCGGCACCGGCCGAAGCGGGCAACGTGTCCCGGGCGGACCTGGTGCACAAGCTGGTCCAGGAGATCGCCAACCTGGCCGCCGACGCGGCCGGCGAGCCGCGCCGGGAGGTGCCCCGTCTCCCCAGCGACCTGGCCCTGCCCGACCAGCTCCGGGTGGTCGCCGCCGACCTGACCCTGGCAGCCCCGCCGGAGCCGGTGCTGGCCGGCGCCGTCGAGGCCGTGACCCGCACCCGCTCCGCCCTCTAGCTCTGGTCGGTTCACCGGCCCTGCCGGCCCGGCGGCCGGTGCTGGCGAATGCCTTTCGAGCTGATGTCGGGAACGACTCACGGTGCCGGGCGTCGAGGCCGGCCGCCACGTGACCGACCCGGCGACCACGGCCACCGATGAAACACCCGGTGGCGGCGGGTGTTCCGGCGACGGCCGAGTCGTTTCTGATATCAGCTCCAAAGGCGGTGCAGAGGGCACCATGTGTCGTGGTCCGACCGCCGTCCTCAGCGCCGCAGCCAGCGGCGTACCTTGCGGCGCCGGGCCCGGTCCCGCGCCCGGACGACCGCCGGCAGGTCGTGCCCGGCGGCCTCGGCCTGCCGGGCGTGCAGCACGCCGTAGGTGAACGTGTTCTCGCCCTCGGTGTACGCCTGGAGGGCCTGCCGGCGCAGCACCTCCCGGGTCACCACCGAGTCCTGGTGGGTGCCGAGCAGGTTCTGGAGCTTCTTGAGGCGCTTGACCAGCCGGGCGGCCGGGCCGCCCACGGCGGGTTCGCGAACCTCGACCGCGTACCGGGCCGCCTTGTACCGCTTGCGCGCCTCGTGCAGCGCAACGTCGCCGGCCGGCCCACCGACGGCGAGGGCCCCGTCCAACCGGTCGTCGGCCCGGCGCACCGCGCGCCGGATCCGCCGGTCCACCCAACGGCGGTCGACCTCGCCGCCCGGGGCCTCGACCAGCCGGTCCAGGCGGGTCAGCAGGTCGGGGTAGCGGTCGGCGTCCAGGGCCGCCCGCAGCGCGGTGGTCGACCGGGCCAGGTCGGCCGCGAACCGTTCGCCGATCCGCGCCGGGACCGGGCCGAGCACCAGTTCGTCCGGCAGGTCGTGCACCGCCGTGTCGAGCCGGGCGGCCATCACCTGGATGTCGCGGACCCGGCCCAACTCGCCGCCGAGCCACCGCAGCTCGGCACGGACCGCCTCGCTCTCCCGCCGGTCCCACAGGCCGCGGAACGTCCGCAGGGTGGCCCGCAGCCGGCGGACCGCCACGCGCATGTCGTGGACCGCGTCCTCGTCCCCCTGGTACGCCGCCGCGTGATTGCCGACGATCGCGTCCCGCTGCTCCCGGGCGTACCCGAAGACCGGCCCGGCCGGGCCGGCGGGCGCGCCGTCCCCGACGCCGGCCAGGCGTCCGGCGACCGCGCGGTGGGACTTGCTGACCGGCACCTCCCGGGCGCCGGCCCCGGCCAGCCGGGCGGCCACCGCGTCGAGCAGGTCCTCGTCGCCGTCGACCAGCTCGACCTCGATCTCGTGCCAGGCCTGCGCGACACCGTCGACCAGGTCCTCCGCGCGGACGTCGTCCTCGGCGACCTCGGCCAGCACCCGACCGTCCGCGTCCAGCAGCCGGCGTTCCCGACGGTGGTTGACGACCCGGGCCGCCGGGGCGACCGGCCGGCCCCGGGACGCGCCTCGGATCAACGCGGCCAGCTCGGGCGGCGGGCCGGCGTCGGCCGCCCCGGCCGGGAACTGGTGCTCGACCCGGGCACCGCCGACCGTGCCCACCTTCAGGTGCCAGCCCGCGTCGTGCCCACCGGTACGCCGCCGCAACGCGTGCCCGCTGCGGAGCAGGCGCAGGTCGTCGGTGTCCCAGTAGACGGCGTCCAGATCCGAGGCGGTGGCGTCGGACACCGTCACGACGCCACCGCACCCGGTCAGATCGGGCAGCCGGAACCCGTCGTCGCCGGAGAACTTGCGCTCCCGTTCCACGACGGTCGCCATGCGGGTTCCGGTACCCGGCGCGGGCCGTGGTGAACCGGCCTCAGCTCAGGCGTTCGAGCACCATGGCCATGCCCTGGCCGCCGCCGACGCACATGGTCTCCAGACCGATGGTCTTGTCGTGCCACTCCAGCGCGTTGAGCAGGGTGCCGGTGATCCGGGCGCCGGTCATGCCGAACGGGTGGCCGACCGCGATCGCGCCGCCCATCACGTTCAGCTTCTCCTCCGGGATGCCGAGCTGCCGGTACGACGGGATCACCTGGGCGGCGAACGCCTCGTTGATCTCGACCAGGTCGACGTCGTCGATGGTCATGCCGGCCCGCTTCAGCGCCTGCTTCGACGCCTCGACCGGGCCGAGGCCCATGATCTCCGGGGAGAGCGCGGTGACGCCCGTGGAGACGATCCGGGCCAGCGGGGTGAGCCCCAGCTCGGACGCCCGCTCGGCGCTCATGATCACCACGGCGGCGGCGCCGTCGTTCAGCGGGCAGCAGTTGCCGGCGGTGATCCGGCCGTCCGGGCGGAATACCGGCTTCAGCCCGGACACCGCCTCCAGGGTCACCCCGGCGCGCGGGCCGTCGTCGGCACCGACCACCGTGCCGTCCGGCGTGGTGACCGGGGTGATCTCGCGGGCCCAGAAGCCGTCCGCGATCGCCTTCTCGGCCAGGTTCTGGCTGCGGACGCCGAACGCGTCCATGTCCTCACGGGTGATGTCGTGCACCTGGGCCAGGTTCTCCGCGGTCTGACCCATGGCGAGGTAGACGTCCGGCAGTTCGCCGGACTCCCGCGGGTCGGTCCACACCTCGGCGCCGCCCTGCGCGCGGGCCTTCGACCGCTCGTGCGCCCCGGCGAAGCGCGGGTTCTCCCAGCCGCCGCCGACCAGCGCCTTCGCCTCCGGCGGCAGGGTGTCCGAGTTGCCCCGGGCGTACCGGGAGACCATCTCCACGCCGGCGGAGACGAACACGTCGCCCTCGCCGGCCCGGATCGCGTGCATCGCCATCCGGGTGGTCTGCAGCGAGGAGGCGCAGTAGCGGGTCAGCGTGGCACCGGGCAGCCCGTCCAGGCCGAGCAGCGTGGCGACCACCCGAGCCATGTTGAAGCCCTGCTCGCCGCCGGGCAGGCCGCACCCGAGGTAGAGGTCGTCGATGGTGGTCGGATCGAGCGCCGGGACCTTGTCGAGGGCGGCCTGGACGATGGTGGCGGCGAGGTCGTCGGGGCGGACCTCGCGCAGGGAACCCTTGAACGCGCGACCGATGGGGGACCGGGCGGTGGCGACGATGACGGCGTCGCGGGGCGACTCAATCGGCATGAACCAACGTTAACCCGCGGGTAACTTGCCGTGGAAGCCGCGCGGCGGGCGGGAAATGTCACCCCGCAGGCGGGCGGCGGTGGTGCCGGAACGCGACGGTGGCCGCCGCCTCGACGGCCGGGAGCAGGGCGTGTGCCCAGACCCGGTAGCCGTCGGCGGACGGGTGGAAGCCGTCGTGGCAGAGCGTGCCGGCGTCGGCCCGGAACACCGGACCCGTCTCGGTGCCCAGGTCGACCACCGTCCCACCGGCGTCGAGCACGGCCACCGTCTGGGCCCGCGCCATCCGCCGCCCGGACCAGCCGAGCACCTGGCGCAGCGGGGCGGCGACCGCGCGCACCGCGCCGAGGTCGGGGCAGGTGCCCACGACGACCTCGACGTGGGCCTCGCGCAGCCGGCGGACCGCCGAGCCGAGGTAGGCCGCCGCGTCGGCCGGACGGCTCAACGCGGTGGCGTCGTTCGCCCCGATCAGGACCACCGCCACGTCCGGCCGCTCGCCGAGCAGCGCCCGGGCCACCTGGGTGGCCAGGTCGGTGGCGCGGGACCCGGAGACGCCGACGCTGGACAGGTGCACCCGCCGGCCGGTCGGCCCCTCCGCGAGCAGGTGGGCGAGCTGGCCGCCGATGGTCTCCTCGAACCGGTCGACGCCCACGCCGAGCGACGACGAGTCGCCGAGCAGCACCAGCCGCAGCGGTGGTGCGTCGGCCCGGCCGACCGTGGCCCGCAGCACGAGCCCCAGCTCCGGCTGCGCGTACTCCCGGGTGCGGGCGGCGATGGCCTGGCCGGCGAGGACCGCCGCGCCGCCCACCGTGCCGGCCAGCAGCGACAGGGCCGCGGCCCGGCCCCACCGGGCCGCCTCGTTCGATCCGCGCTCGCTCATGCCGTTCCCTCCAGCGTGGCCGAGTCGGCGGCGGTGCCGGTCGGGGGCACCGCGCCGACGCCGAAGAAGGCCCGCCGGCGCAGCTGGGCCCACCGCCCGCCGGGCCCGCGGTCGCGACCCCGGAGCTGGGCGCCGCTGACCTCCGTGCCGGCGTGCCGGGCCGCCGCGTGGGCGGCCTCCGGGAGCGACCGTACGCCTTCCAGGCCGGCGAGCGAAGGCCTGCGTTCGGGCACCGCCCCCAGCGCGGAGAGCACGGTGGGCAGCAGCGCCGCCGCGGCCATGGCGTAGCCCTCCGCGGAGGGGTGGAAGCGGTCCCAGGCGAACATCCGGCCCGGCTCGGCGGCGAACCGCGGCCCCAGCAGGTCGCCCAGGGAGACCGTCCGGCCGCCCGCCTCCACCACGGCCACCGTCTGGGCGGCGGCCAACTGGCGGCTCCAGCGCCGGGCCAGCCACCGCAGCGGCGGCTGGATCGGCCGAATCGTGCCCAGGTCGGGGCAGGTGCCCACGACCACCTCGCAGCCGGCGGCGCGCAGCGCGCGGACCGCGTCGACCAGGTAGCGCACGGCCACCGCGGGCGGGGTGCGGTTGGTGACGTCGTTGCCGCCGACCAGCACCACGGCGACGTCCGGCGCGACCTCCAACGCGGACTCGACCTGGGGCTTCAGGCCGGCCGACAGGGCGCCCACCACCGCGAACCGGTGCAGGCGGACCGGCCGGTGCAGACGGCGGGACAGCCCGGTGGCCAGCAGCGACCCGGGCGTCTCGCGGCGTCGGTGCACGCCGTAGCCGGCGGCGGAGGAATCACCCAGGACGACCACGGTGACCGGCGTTCCGGGGAAGCGCGCGCCGTAGACGCCGTCGCAGCGCGGCGGCGGGGCCTCGGCCATCGGGATGGTGCGGCGGGCCTGCCGGGCCTGCCCGAGCAGCACCCCGCCGGTGGCGGCCGTGGCCGCCACCGTGGCGCCCGTGCCGATCGCCGCGAGGCGGGCGATCCGCCAGGCGCGCTGCCGGTGGACCGGCGCGACGGAACCAGCGTCCCCCATGAGCCGACAGTATCGCGCCGGCACGACGGTCGCTGTCCTTGATCGGATGGCTGGCGGCCGGCCGTTCTGGGTACCAGAGGGGTGGGCTTGCCCCCGGGGCGCACCCTGGTCGGCGGAGAAGGGCGGAATCATGGGGAAGACGTTGAAGCGCAGCGCCGCGTTCGCTGCGCTGGCCCGGGCGTTGGCGGCCGGGGCGCGCGGCGGGCCGTCGCTCGGCGCCCGGTTGGCGGCGCTGCCCCGGATGATCCGGGCCACCGGCCGCGGGGAGTACGACGGCGGGCTGCGGCTGGCGCTGATGGCCGGGGCGGCGGCGTACGTCGTCTCCCCGATCGACCTGCTGCCGGAGATCCCGCTGGCGATCTTCGGGCTGGCCGACGACGCGGTCATGGTCACCTGGCTGGCCGGCAGCGTGCTTGCCGAGACCGAACGGTTCCTGGAGTGGGAGGCACGTCGCAGCTCCGTCATCCCCGGGCATGTCACGCCCTGACGGCACGTACGCTGGGCGGCGAAACCGGCTGACCGGCCGCCCCACGACGGCGGCGCGACGAAGGGCACAACGAGGTGCAGTACTACGACAACGTCGTCGAGCTGATCGGCAACACCCCGCTGGTCCGCCTGCGCAACGTCACCGAGGGCATCCAGGCGACCGTGCTGGCGAAGGTGGAATACGTCAACCCCGGCGGCTCGGTCAAGGACCGGATCGCGCTGCGCATGGTGGAGGACGCCGAGAAGGCGGGCATCCTCGGCCCCGGCGGCACGATCGTGGAGCCGACCAGCGGCAACACCGGCGTCGGGTTGGCCCTGGTGGCCCAGCTGAAGGGCTACCGCTGCGTCTTCGTCTGCCCCGACAAGGTCAGCCAGGACAAGCAGGACGTGCTGCGGGCGTACGGCGCCGAGGTGGTGGTCTGCCCGACCGCCGTCGCGCCGGAGGACCCGCGCTCCTATTACAACGTCTCCGACCGGCTGGCCCGGGAGATCCCCGGCGCGTGGAAGCCCGACCAGTACAGCAACCCGGCCAACCCGCGCTCGCACTACGAGACCACCGGCCCGGAGCTGTGGCGGCAGACCGAGGGGAAGATCACCCACTTCGTCACCGGCGTCGGCACCGGGGGCACCATCTCCGGCATCGGCCGCTACCTGAAGGAGGCGTCCGAGGGCCGGGTCAAGGTCGTCGGCGCGGACCCGGAGGGCTCGGTCTACTCCGGCGGCACCGGCCGGCCCTACCTGGTCGAGGGCGTCGGCGAGGACTTCTGGCCGACGACGTACGACCGCTCGGTCGCCGACGAGATCGTCGAGGTGTCCGACAAGCAGTCCTTCGAGATGACCCGCCGGCTGGCCCGCGAGGAAGGGCTGCTGGTCGGCGGTTCCTGCGGCATGGCCGTGGTGGGCGCGCTGGAGGTGGCCCGCAAGGCCGGCCCGGACGACGTCATCGTGGTGCTGCTGCCGGACGGCGGCCGGGGCTACCTGTCCAAGATCTTCAACGACAAGTGGATGGCCCGCTACGGCTTCCTGGACGACTCGGGCACCGAGCCGACCGTGGCCGACGCGCTGGCCGGCAAGCCGGGTGGCCTGCCCGAGCTGGTGCACGTGCACCCGACCGAGACGGTCCGCGACGCCATCGACTACATGCGGGAGTACGGCGTCTCCCAGCTCCCGGTGCTCAAGGCCGAGCCGCCGGTGGTGACCGGCGAGGTGGCCGGTTCGATCGCCGAGCGCGACCTGCTCGACGCGCTCTTCACCGGCCAGGCCCACCTGCACGACACGATCGAGCGGCACATGGGCGAGCCGCTGCCGATGATCGGCGGCGGGCAGCCGGTCAGCGAGGCGGTCGGGCTGCTGGAGAAGGCCGACGCGGCGCTGGTGCTCGTCGACGGCAAGCCGAAGGGCGTGCTCACGCGCCAGGACCTGCTCGCCCACCTCGGCGCCCACTGAGATGTAAGGAAGGGCCCCTTCTTAACGCCTGGCGTAGAGAAGGGGCCCCCTCTCACCGGCCCAGCTCGGTGGGGACCGCCACCACGTCGACGTACGCCCCCTTGCGCAGCAGGGTCACCGGCAGCCGGGCACCGATGGCCGGGCCGAGCATCAGCCGTTGCAGGCTCTGCCCGTCCCGCACCGGTCGCCCGCCCGCCGAGACGATCACGTCGCCGAGGTAGATCCCGGCCACCCCGGCCGGGCTGCCCGGCACCACCTCCACCACCCGCAGCCCGCGCCGCTGGCCGGTACGCGCGGTCACCTCCGGCGGCAGCGGCACCGGCGCGCCGGCCACCCCCAGCCACGCCCGCCGCACCCGCCCCTGCGCGGTCAGGTCGGCGACGATCTGCCGGGTGGTGGGGTTGACCGGCACGGCCAGCCCCAGCCCGTACCCGGCGACCGCGGTGTTCACGCCCACGACGCGGCCGGCGGAGTCGGCGAGCGCCCCGCCCGAGTTGCCCGGGTTGAGCGCGGCGTCGGTCTGGATGACGTCCTCGATCAGCCGGACCAGCCGCCCGTCGCGCGCCGGCAGCGAACGGCCCAGCCCAGAGACCACGCCGGCGGTGACCGACCCGGCGAGGCCCATCGGGTTGCCGACCGCGACCACCAGTTGCCCGATCCGCAGCCGGTCGGCGTCGCCCAGCTCGACCGGCGGCACGCCGGCCTCCTCGGCGCGCAGCACCGCCAGGTCCGACAGCGGGTCCGCGCCGACCACCCGGAACCGGGTCTCGGTGCCGTCGCCAAAGGCGGCCACGCCGCCGTTCGCCCCCTGCACGACGTGCGCGCTGGTCAGCAGCAGCCCGTCCGGGTCGATCACCACGGCCGAGCCGGCGCCCGCGCCGCGCGGCGTCCGCACCGCCAGGGCCGCGACCGCGGGCAGCACCTTCGCCGCCACGCCGGTCACCACCCGGGAGTACGCGTCGAGCGCGGCGTCGTCGGCCCGCCCGGTGTCCTCGCTGTCCATGTCGCCAAGAACGCGGCACCCGTCCGCGCCCATGCCCGCATCCGCTGAGAGCGAACGGCGGAGGTGTTAAGCGGGGGCCCCTCCTCTACCGAATGCGTTAAGAAGGGGCCCTTCCTTACACCGCACGCGCGTAGCGGAGCTGGGGGACGAGGGCGGTGCCGATGCGATCGGTGCGCCGCTCGCCGGTGGCGCGCCAGCCGCCGCGCTCGTAGAAGCGCCGCGCGGAGGCGTTGTCGTGCAGCACCCAGAGCGCGGCCCGGGTCCAGCCACGGGCCCGCATCGCGTCCAGCGCGTCCACCATGAGCGCCCGGCCGGTGCCCCGGCCCCGCTCGTCCGGGTCCAGGTGGATGGCGTTGAGCAGGCCGGTCGCCGGGTCGCCCTCGTCGTCCGGGCCCAGGTAGCTGAAGCCCACCAGCCGCCCGTCCCGCTCGGCCACGGTCATCCGGTGGTCGGCGCCCTCCCAGGTCAGCCGCTCCACCCAGTAGCGGCCCATCGCCTCTTCGGTGGGGTCGGCCAGCGCCTCCGGCGGCAGGAACGACGAGTACGCCGCCACCCGGGATCGCTGGTGCAGGGCGCCGACCGCCATCAGGTCGGCCTCGGTCGCGGGGCGTAGGGAGACGGTCACTCCGGCGACGGTACCCGGCGGGGCGGCACCGGCACCGTCTCCAGGTCCTCGGCGATCACCAGTTCCCCGGCGAAGTGTTCCCGGGCCTCGTCGTGGAACCGGCTCGGGTCGGCGTACCGCTGGGAGAAGTGGGTGAGCACCAGCGTGCGTACCCCCGACTCGGCCGCCACCCGCGCGGCCTGGCCGGCGGTGAGGTGGCCGACCTCGGCGGCGAGCGCGGCCTCCGACGCCAGGAACGTCGACTCGATGACCAGCAGGTCGGCGTGCTCGGCCAGCGCGTACACCCCGTCGCAGAGCCCGGTGTCCATCACGAACGCGAACCGCTGCCCCGGTCGGGTGACGCTCACCTGGTCCCGGTCGACGCGACGCCCGTCGAGGTCCAGGTGACCCTCGCGCAGCAACTGCCCCACCGCCGGACCGGCGATGCCGTACGCGGACAGCCGCTCCGGCAGCAGCCGGCAGCCGTCCGGCTCGACCAGGCGGTAGCCGTACGTCTCGACGGGGTGCCGCAGCCGGCGGGCCTCCAACGTGCCGATGCCCAGCGTGATGCGCTGCCCGTCGGCGTGGATCGGCTCGACGGCCAGCTCGGCGGTCTCGTGGAAGCTGGAGGCGTGGCGCAGCCGGGCGAAGTATTCGGCGCCGCCGGCCGGGAAGTGCACGGCCACCGGGCGTGGCACCCGGTCCAGGGAGAGCCGCTGGATCATGCCGGGCAGCCCGAGGCAGTGGTCGCCGTGGAAGTGGGTGACGCAGATCCGGGTCAGGTCGGTGGCGGTCACGCCGGTGTGCAGCATCTGGCGCTGGCTGCCCTCACCCGGGTCGAAGAGGATCACTTCGTCGTCCCAGCGCAGCAGGTAGCCGTTGTGGTTGCGCCGCCGGGTCGGGGCCTGGCTGGCCGTCCCGAGCACGACCAGCTCCCGCATCGACACGGTGTCCTCGCTCCCGGAAAAGGGTCGACCCCCGGGGCTTCCGCGCTCATGCGCGGGCCGGCTGGACTGGGCCGGCACCCCGGGGGTCGGGTGGCTGTCGTGGTTTCGCCGCACCGCTGCCACACGGTCTCGACGATCGTTCTTCACTGTCGAGGACAGCGGCTAGCGGACAGCCACCTCACGAGTCCGATTGCTATACAAGTCTGGACCACCTCCTTTCCCGTGTACCGCCACGCTATCCACTTCCCGGCGGCCTC
Organism: Micromonospora sp. WMMC241; assembly: GCF_027460165.1. NCBI lineage: Bacteria > Bacillati > Actinomycetota > Actinomycetes > Micromonosporales > Micromonosporaceae > Micromonospora > Micromonospora sp. WMMC241. The sequence continues at coordinate 5,582,114 of NZ_JAPZBF010000001.1, read as the reverse complement.
GGCAACGGATTTCGATCACAGACGCCTACTCCACGCCGATCGGGCCCTCGCGCGGGCCGTCCTCGTGGGCCGGCTGCACCGCCAGCGACGGGAAGTCGGCCAGGTCGCCCTCCGGCTCGGCGTCCCACTCGGGGAACACCAGCGGGCTCTGCAGATAGAGGCAGAGCAGCTGGGTGAGCTGGTGCAGGCCGTCCAGGTGGGTGCGTTCGTGGCCGTGGGTGGCGTCCACGCCGAAGCCGAGCAGCGCCACCCGGGCGTGCGCGCCGGCCTCGACCGCCGACGCCGCGTCCGAGCGGTAGTAGTCGAAGACGTCGCGGACCAGGTCGACGCCGTGCTCCTTGGCGATCGCGGCCAGGTTGCGGGTGAGGTGGTAGTCGAACGGCCCGACGCCGTCGCCCATGGCCAGCGTGGCGGCGTTCTCCCGGGACTGCTGGCCGGGCGCGACCACCGCCGCGTCCACCGAGACGATCTCCGCCACGTCCGGGTCCAGACCGTGGCTGGCGCCGTGGCCGATCTCCTCGGTGACGGTGACCAGCAGGTGCGCGGTGACCGCCGGGGTGACGCCGGCGTCGACCATGGCCTTGAACGCGGTCAGCACGGCGGCCACGCCGGCCTTGTCGTCCAGGTGCCGGGACTTGACGTACCCGCTGGGGGTGATGGACGGGTTGGGCAGCAGCGCGACGAAGTCGCCGGTGTCGATGCCGAGTGCCCGCAGGCCGGCCTCGTCGGTCACCGGCTCGTCGACCCGGACCTCGACCAGTTCCCAGCCGACGCCCTGCAGGTCGACCGCCTCGTTGTAGCGGTGCCCGCTCGCCTTCAGCGGAAGGATCTGGCCGGTGACCACCCGGTCCAGGTCGTCGGTGAAGATCCGCACGTGGGCGCCCTCGGCGAAGCGGGCGCTGTGCGTGCCGATCGGGTTGATCTCCAGCCGGCCGTTCTCCTTGAGCCGCTTCACCATGCCGCCGATGGTGTCGGTGTGCACCACCACCGCCCGGTCCGCCCCGGTCGACCGGGGGCCGGGCAGGCTGGCGCTCAGCGCCCCGCGCCGGGTCAGCGTGGAGCTGATCCCGAGCGCGGAGAGCCGTTCGCCCACGTACTGCTGGATGTGGTCGGTACGCCCGGACGGGCTGGGGATCTCCAGCAGTTCCACCAGCACCTGGCGCAGGTATTCGAGGTCGAGCTTGAGCGGTTCGGGTTTCCGTGCGGTCATGCCCCAGAGCCTGCCGCACCGGCCGGCGACCAGAGTCGCTGCGGTGCCCGCGTGCCCGGGAAGAGCAGGTCGACGAACCGTTCGGCGGTCGGCTGCGGCTCGTGGTTGGCCAGGCCCGGCCGTTCGTTGGCCTCGATGAACACGTGTTCCGGCGCGTCCGGGGCGGGGACCAGCAGGTCCAGCCCGGTGACCGGGATGTCGAGCGCCCGGCTGGCGGTCACGCACGCCTCGGCGATCGCCGGGTGCAGCTCGGCGGTCACGTCGTGGATGGTGCCGCCGGTGTGCAGGTTGGCCGTCCGGCGGACCGCCAGCACCTGCCCCTCGGGCAACACGTCGTGCATCTGGTAGCCGGCCTCGGCCACCACCTCGCGGGTCATGTCGTCGACCGGGATGCGGGACTCGCCGCCGGTGGCGGCGGCCCGGCGGCGGCTCTGCCGGTCGATCAGCTCGGTGACGTCGTGCACCCCGTCGCCGGTGATCTGGGCCGGCCGGCGGACCGCGGCGGCCACCACCTCGTGGTCGATCACCACCACCCGCAGGTCCTCGCCCGCGCGCAGCTCCTCGATCAGCACGTCCGGGCAGAAGCGCCGGGCCAGCTCGACGGCGGCGGTCAGCGCCTCCGGCGTCCGCACCCCGACGGTGATCCCGTTGCCCTGCTCGCCCCGCGCCGGCTTGACCACCACCGGCCCCACGTCGGTCAGGAACGCCAGGTCGTCGGGCTCGCCGGTGGCGGTGCGCCCGCGCGGCACGGACAGCCCCGCCTCGGTGAGGATGCGCCGGGTCACCCGCTTGTCGTCGCAGCGGCTCATCGCCACCGCCGAGGTCAGCTCGGACAACGACTCGCGGGTGTGGATGGTCCGGCCGCCGCTGGTCAACTTCAGCTCGCCCCAGTGCGGGTCGGTCACCTCCACCCGGATGCCGCGCCGCATCGCCTCGTCCGCGACGATCTTCGCGTACGGGTTCAGCTCGTCGTAGCCCGCCGGCATCGCGGGCAGGAAGAGCCGCTCGTTGATCGGGTTCTTCCGCTTCACGCAGAGCGTGCCGGTGCGGTGGAAGCCGAGCCGCTCGTAGAGCCGGATCGCACCCGAGTTCTCGGCCAGCACGGACAGGTCGACGTACGCCCGGCCGCGCGCGTCGAGCCGGTCGGCGAGCGCGGTGAGCAGCGCCTGGCCGGTGCCGGGCGGCGCGGTGTTGAAGTCCACCGTGAGGCACCAGAGGCTGGCGCCGTTCTCCGGGTCGTCGAAGACCGCGACGTGGTCCACGCCGGTGATGGTGCCGACCACCTCGCCGGTCACGTCCTCGGCGACCAGGTGCAGGAACCGGTCGGTGCCGGCGTTGTCCACCAGCACCTCGACCGGGGCGGTGACCATGCCGTTGCGGGCGTAGATCCGGTTCACCGCGTCCGCGTCGGCGGCGTCGCGCAGCGCCCGGATGGTCAGCCCGGGGATCTCACCGCCCTCGGTGGCGGCCGGCCGGTGCTCGCCCAGCGGCAGCCGGTAGGTCAGCGACGGGTCGATGAACAGCTCGTCCGGCAGCCGGGACACCAGCACGTGCGGGTCGCGCAGGTAGATGCAGATGTCCCGGGCGCCGTTGGCCTCGGAGCGCAGCACGTCGGCCACGTGCACCTGGTCGGCGTAGGTCTGCCCGAAGACCAGCCGGCCCCAACCGCAGTCCAGCACGACACCGGAGGCGTCGGCGGGCTCGGGATCCGGGCGGCGCGGCTCCGGCGCGACCGGGTCGCCGCCCGGGCCGGTGCGTTCCCGGCGCCGGCCCAGCACCCGTTCCCGGTCGGTACGTGCCGTGCCGGTGGCGAGGGTGTCGGTCATCGTCAGTCGATTCCGTGGCTCTGGAGCCACATTTCCAGGAGTCCCAGTTGCCACAGCTTGTTTCCGTTCAACGGGGTCAGTTCGGCATTCGGGTCGGCGAGCAGCGCGTCGACGTAGTCGGCGCGGAACAGGTCGCGGCGGCGCGCCTCCGGGGCGCTGAGCGCGTCGCGTACCCGGTCGAGGAGCTTGCCCTCCAGGTGGGTGAGGCCGGGCACCGGGAAGTAGCCCTTGGGCCGGTCGATGACCTCGTGCGGCAGCACCCGCCGGCCGATCTCCTTGAGCACACCCTTGCCGCCCTGGGCCAGCTTCAGCTCCGGCGGGCAGCTCGCGGCCAGCTCGACGAACTCGTGGTCGAGGAACGGCACCCGGGCCTCCAGCCCGTGCGCCATGGTCATGTTGTCGACCCGCTTCACCGGGTCGTCGGTCAGCATGACCTGGGTGTCGATCCGCAGGCCGGCGTCGACAGCGGTCTGCGCACCGGGCCGGCCCAGGTGGGCGGCGACGAACTCGCGCGCCGGGTCGCCGTCGGCCAGCCAGTCGGGGTTGAGCACCCGGGCCAGTCCGGCCGCGTCGCGGTCGAAGAACGCCTTGGCGTACGTGTCGAGCGCCTGCTCCCGGTCCACCCCGGCCAGCGGCGGGTACCAGTGGTAGCCGCCCAGGATCTCGTCCGCGCCCTGGCCGGACTGGACCACCTTCACGTGCCGGGCAACCTCCTGGCTGAGCAGCCAGAACGCCACGCAGTCGTGGCTGACCATGGGTTCGCTCATGGCCGCGACGGCGGCCTCCAGCGGCGGCAGCAGGTCGCCGGTGGGCACCCGGATCTGGTGGTGGTCGGTGTCGAACGTCTTCGCCACCAGGTCGGAGTAGACGAACTCGTCGCCCTCCCGGCCGCCCACCGCGTCGAAGCCGATGGAGAACGTGCCCAGGCCGGAGCGGCCCTGCCCCTCGCCGGCCAGCAGCGCGACCACCAGGCTGGAGTCGAGGCCGCCGGAGAGCAGCACGCCCACCGGCACGTCGGCCACCATGCGGCGGCGCACGGCGGTGGTCAGCGAGTCGAGCAGCGCGTCCTGCCAGTCGCGCTCGGACCAGCCGGCCCGCTCGTCGGCCCGGCCGAACGACGGGTCCCAGTAGACCCGCTCCCGGGTGGTGCCGTCCGCCTCGTACACCCTGACCGTGGCCGGCGGCAGCTTGGCCACGCCGCGCAGGATGGTCCGCGGCGGCGGCACGATGCTGTGGAAGCTCAGGTAGTGGGCGAGGGCCACCGGGTCGATGGTGGTGTCGACGCCGCCGCCGGCCAGCAGCGCCGGCAGGGTCGAGGCGAAGCGCACCACGCCGGGGCTCTCGGCCAGGTAGAGCGGCTTGATGCCGAGGCGGTCGCGGGCCAGCACCAGGCGGCCGGTGTCCCGCTCGCTGATCGCCACCGCGAACATGCCGATCAGGTGGTCGACGAAGTCGAGCCCCCACTCGGCGTACGCCTTGACCACGACCTCGCTGTCCCCGGAGGAGAAGAAGCGGTGGCCCTTGGCCTGCAGTTCGGCGCGCAGTTCGCGGTAGTTGTAGATGCAGCCGTTGAAGACCCCGGTGAGGCCCGCGGCGGCATCGACGATCGGTTGGCCGCTCGCTGCGGACAAGTCGATGATCTTGAGGCGCCGGTGTCCCAGCGCGGTCGGGCCCTGCGACCAGACGCCGCTGTCGTCGGGCCCTCGGTCACTCATCGTGGCCGCCATCCGCTCCACGGCCGAGACGTCGGCGCGTGAACCGTCACGGCGGAACTCTCCCGCAAGTCCGCACATGCGAGACAATGCTGCCAGAGCTTGTTGCAGTTCGCCTGTTGAGACGATGACGAACGTGTGACACCTTGCTACAGTGCGCCGTCACCGAGGGTGGTCGCCCGTCACGCCTCCGCTTCCTGCCCGCCCGGTGACGGATGCCGGAAATGCGCCGGGCCCACGGTGTGACGAACACCGCAGGCCCGGTTCGCCGGGTCAGCTTCCGGTGCGGGCGACGCCTACCGGGCAGCTCAGCCCGTTCGGCCCGTGGTTGCAGTAGCCGTTCGGGTTCTTCGTCGGGGCGAGGTACTGCTGGTGGTAGTCCTCGGCGAAGTAGTAGTCGCCCAGCGGGGCGATCTCGGTGGTGATCTCACCCTTGCCGGCGCGCGCCACGATCGGCGCGAACGCGTCCCGCGAGGCCACCGCCGCGGCGCGCTGCTCGTCGGTGGTGGTGTAGATCGCCGAGCGGTACTGGGTGCCCACGTCGTTGCCCTGGCGCATGCCCTGGGTCGGGTCGTGGTTCTCCCAGAATACCTTGAGCAGGTCCTCGTAGGCGATCTTCGACGGGTCGTAGACCACCTGGACCACCTCGGCGTGCCCGGTCATGCCGGAGCAGACCTCCTCGTACGTCGGGTTGGTGGTGAAACCACCCGCGTAGCCGGCGGACGTGGTGAGCACGCCGGGCAGGGTCCAGAACAGGCGCTCGGCGCCCCAGAAGCAGCCCATACCGAAGACGGCGACCTGCGCGCCCTCGGGGAACGGGCCCTTCAGCGACGACGGCAGCACCTCGTGCCGGTCGGCGATCGGCATGGCGAGCGGGCGGCCCGGCAGTGCCTGGTCAGGAGAGATCATCTCGGCCTTCATGCGGCGGAGGAACACGGTGGGACTCCTCTCGTGGCTTTCCCAGCGTGTGCAACAGCGCCGGTCCCCGGTTCCTTACCCGTTCGGGCAACCGTCAGGCGGGTCGACCGCGCCGGTAGGCCGACCGGCAGTCGTCGGAGTGGGCGCGAGAAGCAAAGTAGATGCTTCCTGAGTCGAGCCCCTCTGGCCTCTCAGCCGTCCAGCGCGGCGGAGATCCGCTCGGCGAAGCCGGCCGCCTCGGCATCGTCGGCGTAGCGGGTGCGGGGCCAGAAGAAGCCGCGCAGCCCGTCGCCCTTCGTCCGGGGCACCACGTGGGTGTGCAGGTGCGGAACGGACTGGGACACCTTGTTGTTCATCGCCACGAACGTTCCACCGGGCCCCAGACCGGTCTCCACCGCCGCCGTGATCCGCTGCACCAGCCGGAAGTAGCCGGGCAGCGCGTCGGCCGGCAGGTCGGTCAGCGCCACCAGGTGGGTGCGGGGCACCACCAGCACGTGTCCCTTGAACACCGGCCGGGTGTCCAGGAACGCCACCCCGTCCGGCTCGTCGGTCACGGTGAAGGCCGGCACTTCGCCGGCCACGATGCCGCAGAACACGCACCCGCTCATCCGGGCAGCCTAGTTCCGCGCCCCCACGGCCGCCCGCAGATGTGGTACCCATTCACGAGTCTGGATCGGCACGCTCGGGGGCGACGGTGCCGGCGAGTGACGGCGACCGCGGGACGGTCGCCGCGCGAGCGCGTGTCGAGGCCCCGGGCGCGGTGGTCCGGAGCCCACCCCGGCCGTGGCCCGTCGTCACGGTCGCCCCCTCGTGAAGGGAACACCCCTTGCGCCTCAACAGACGCTCCGCGCTGGCCCTCGCCGCGCTCACCGGCGCTCTGCTCGCCACCACGCCCGTCGCGCCCGCCTCGGCAGCGGCCACGCCCCGGGCCGTGCCCCTGCCGATCGCCGACGCCGCCGACGTGGTGTCGGCCGGTGACCGGGTCTTCGTCAGCGGCGGCCGCAACTCGACCGACGTGGTGGTGACCGCCGCGAACGGTGACGTGCTCGGCACCGTGTCCAACCTGCCCGGCCCGACCGACCTGCTGCTCAGCGCCGACCGGCAGACGCTCTACGTGGCGTTGCCATCGGCCGGCGCGATCGCGGCGGTCAACACCGGCACGCTCACCGAGTTCGCCCGCTTCGACACCGGCGCGGCCGGCTGCAACCCCTCCTCGCTCGCGCTGACCGGCCGCTACCTGTGGTTCGGCTACGGATGCGGCGACAGCAGTTGGAACGGCAACATCGGTCGACTCGACCTGGGCCGCCAGCCGGCCGCCCTGACCACCGGGCTGGCCCGGCAGACCTACTACGGCGCGCCGCTGCTGACCGCCGCCTCGCAGAACCGCGCGGTCCTGCTGGCCGGGCAGCAGAGCCTCAGCCCGGGGTCGGTCGACGCCTACGGCATCGGTGCGGCCGGCGCGCTCAGCTTCCTGCGGACCAACGAGTTCTCGGCGCTCGGCAGCAACCTGGGCGACATCGCGCTGAACCCGGCCGGCGACACCGTCTACACCGCCTCCGGGGCGCCCTACGAGGTGCTGGCGTTCCCGTTCGCCGACATCACCACCCCGTCGGCGACGTATCCGACCGGCCCGTACCCCGTCGCGGTGGAGCTGACCCGCGACGGCGGCCGGGTCGCCGCCGGCGTGGACGGCTACTACGACCCCGACGTGTTCGTGTTCGGTCTCGGCGGGGTCGAGCAGGCCCGGTTCGAGCTGGGTGGGCTCCTGGTCGACGGCGGCCTGGCCTGGGCGCCCAACGGTGCGCGCCTCTACGCGATCACCTCCGACTGGACCGGTGCCGTGCCGGCCACCCTGCACGTGCTGCCGGTGCCGGCGGCGTGACGCACCGCCCCGCTCCCGCCCCGGCGGGAGCGGGGCGGGTCACGGCGGTGGGGACATCGCCCACCTGCGGCAAGGGCAGGGACTAGCCTTCCGGGCATGAGCCACGGCTTCGAGACACTCGCCATCCACGCCGGCCAGGACCCCGAGGCCCGCACCGGCGCGGTGATCCCACCGATCTACCAGACCAGCACCTACGCCCAGGACGCCGTCGGCGCGCCCCGCGAGGGATACGAGTACAGCCGCTCCGGCAACCCCACCCGGGACGCGTTGCAGGAGTGCCTGGCCGCGCTGGAGGGCGGCCCGGTGGGGCTCGCCTTCGCCAGCGGCCTGGCCGCCGAGGACACGCTGCTGCGGACCGTCTGCAAGCCGGGCGACCACGTGGTCATCCCGGACGACGCGTACGGCGGCACCTACCGGCTGTTCGCGAAGGTGGCCGAGCGCTGGGGCCTCGAATACACCCCGGCGAAGGTCTCCGACCCGGACGCGGTCCGCGCCGCGATCCGGCCCGGCGCCACCCGGATCGTCTGGGTGGAGACGCCGACCAACCCGCTGCTCGGCATCGCCGACATCGCCGCGCTGGCCGCCGTGGCGCACGACGCCGGCGCGCTGCTGGTGGTCGACAACACGTTCGCCTCGCCCTACCTCCAGCAGCCGATCGCGTTCGGCGCGGACGTGGTGGTGCACTCCACCACCAAGTACGTCGGCGGGCACTCCGACGTGGTCGGTGGCGCGCTGGTCGCCGCGGACCGGGCGCTCGGCGAGGAGTTGCGCTACCACCAGAACGCGATGGGCGCGATCAACGGCCCGTTCGACGCCTGGCTCACCCTGCGCGGCATCAAGACCCTCGGGGTACGGATGGACCGGCACTGCGACAACGCCGAGCGGATCGCCGCCTACCTGGACGGCAACGCGAAGGTCGCCCAGGTCATCTACCCGGGCCTGCCGTCGCACCCGGGGCACGAGGTGGCCGCCAAGCAGATGCGCCGGTTCGGCGGCATGATCTCGTTCCGGGCGGCCGGCGGCGAGGAGCACGCCGTCGAGATCTGCAACCGGGCCCGACTGTTCGTGCTCGCCGAGTCGCTCGGCGGCGTCGAGTCGCTGATCGAGCACCCGGGCCGGATGACACACGCGAGCGCTGCCGGCTCGCCGCTTGAAGTTCCCGGTGATCTCGTGCGACTGTCTGTCGGCATCGAGACGGTCGACGACCTGCTCGCGGATCTGGAGCAGGCACTGGGCTGACCGCTGGACGACGGAGGGTGGCAGTGCCGGACATCTTGCCGACGACCTGGGTCGGGGCGACCGCGAAACAGATCGCCCGCGCGGTACGCCGCGGCGACGTCTCCGCCACCCAGGTGGTGGCCGACCATCTCGACCACGTGTCCCGGGTCGACGCCGAGCTGGCCGCGTTCCGCACGGTACGCGGCGGCGAGGCGATCACCGAGGCGGAGAAGGTCGACGAGCAGGAAGAACTGGCCGACCTGCCGCTCGCCGGGGTGCCGGTGGCGGTCAAGGAGAACACGCCGGTGGCCGGCCTGCCCACCTGGAACGGGTCGGCGGCGATGCGTACCGACGTGGCGGAGGCCGACCACGAGGTGGTCCGGCGGCTGCGCGGCGCGGGCGCGGTGATCCTCGGCGTGACCCGGATGCCGGAGCTGGGCCTGTGGGCCCTCACCGACGACGACACCGCGGTGACCCGCAACCCGTGGGACCCGGCGCGTACCCCCGGCGGTTCCTCCGGCGGCGCGGCCGCCGCGGTGGCCGCCGGGATGGTGCCGATGGCCCACGGCAACGACGGCCTCGGCTCGATCCGCATCCCGGCGGCCTGCTGCGGCCTGGTCGGGCTCAAGCCCGGCCGGGGCGTGGTGCCCTGCCAGCTCGGCGCGGACGACTGGTTCGGCCTCACCGAGCACGGCGTGCTGACCGGCACGGTGGCCGACGCGGTGGTCGGCTTCTCGGTGCTGGCCGGGCGCCGGCCGGACAAGCTGGTCCCGCCGCCGCGGCTGCGGGTGGGCGTGTCGCTGCGTTCCCCGGTGAAGGGCGTCTCCCCGGACGCGCCGAACCGTGACGCGGTCGCCGCCGCCGGCCGGCTGCTCGCCGCCGCCGGGCACGACACCGTACCCACCGACCCGGTCTATCCGACCCGGCTCGGCCTCCAGGGCATCGCCACCTGGTTCGCGGCGGCCGCCGCCGACGTGCGCGCCGCCGGGGTGGCGCCGCGCCAGCTCCAGCGGCGCAGCCGCCGGCACGTCGCGCTCGGCGAGTGGGCGCAGCGCCGGGGGTACGTGCGGGAGGCCGACCGGGCCGCCTGGCGGGAGCGGTCGGTGCACTTCTTCGACGACCACTCGGTCGACCTGCTGCTCACCCCGGCGCTGGCCGGGCCGCCGCCGGAGGCCGCCGGCTGGTCCGGCCGGTCCTGGCTGGCGAACATGCGGACGAACATCAGGTACGCCCCGTACGCCGCGCCGTGGAACATCGCCGGCCTGCCGTCGATCGTGGTGCCGGTGGGCCGCCGTCCGGACGGGCTGCCGGTCGGGGTGCAGTTCGTCGGGCCGCCCGGCTCCGAGCTGCTGCTGCTCGGGGTGGCCGGCCAGTTCGAGATGCAGGCGCCGTGGACGCGGCACGCCCCCGGCTATCCCCGGGTCGGCACGGGGTCACCCGCCGCCGCGTGATCGTCTAGGTTGTGCGCACCCCCCTTCGCGCACCCCCTCGGACGGTCCCCGATGCACTGCCTGACCTGTGGAGACGCCACGTCCCCCGCCTTCGACGAGTGCCAGCGCTGCGGCACCCGCCACGGCCAGCCCCCGGTCCTGCCCGGCGTGCCCACGTACGCCGTCCGGGGCCTGGGGCTGGCCGCCTGCGTCGCGGTCGGCGCGACCGCCGTGCTGTTCACGCTCTCCGCGCTGTTCCCGCTGGTGGGCGTCCGCCTGGCCCGGTCCGCGGCCGAGCAGCTCGACCGGGACGTGCTGCTCGGCGCGGTGCTGGCGGAGGTCCTGGTCACCCTGCCGTTCATCGTGGCCCTGCTGGTCGCCGCGACGCTGGTGGTGATCTGGACCTGGCGGGTGCGCAAGAACCTGGACGCGTTCGGTGGCGCCGCGCCGACCCAGAGCCCCGCCTGGGCGATCGCCGGGTGGCTGGTGCCGTTCGCCAACTTCGTCGTGCCCGCCCGGGTGGTGTCCGAGGTGGCCCGGCTCAGCCTGTGGCGCCGGCGTACGCCGGGGCTCGTCGTGCTCTGGTGGTCGGCCTGGCTGGTCTTCTCGATCGGTGAGCGGGTGGTCGCGCGGCTGGAGGAGGGCCGCTACGAACGGTTGACCGAGTTCCCGCGCAACGACGAGGAGTTCGCCACCTACGTCGACTTCTACCAGAGGGCGCTCCTGCCGCGCCTGGTGCCGGCGGTGGCCTGCCTCGTCGCCGCGGCGGCGTTCGTCGTGCTGGTCCGCCGGATCTCCGCCGCCCAGCAGGACCGCCTCGCCCGGGCCGTACCCGCCTGGCCCGGCGGCTACCCCGGCTGGCCCGGCGGGCATCCCGGCTGGCCCGCGTCCGGAGGGCCGTCGGCGACGTCGGCGCAGGTTCCGCCGGGGGTGGGTGGCACGATCGGGGCATGACGGAGATGGTCGGCCTCGCCGACGTTCAGGCCGCGCGGGAGCTGCTCGCCGGCGTCACCCGCACCACCCCGCTGGAGCCCTCCCGGCCACTCAGCGCCGCGCTCGGCGGGCCGGTCTGGCTCAAGTGCGAGAACGTGCAGCGCGCCGGGTCGTACAAGGTGCGCGGCGCGTACGTGCGGATCTCCCGGCTCTCCGCGGAGGAGCGGGCGCGCGGCGTGGTGGCGGCGAGCGCCGGCAACCACGCCCAGGGCGTGGCGCTCGCCGCCGGCCTGGTCGGCGCGCACGCCACCGTCTTCATGCCGGTCAACGCGCCGCTGCCGAAGGTCGCCGCGACCAAGGGGTACGGCGCCCGGATCGAGCTGGTCGGCAACACGGTGGACGAGTCGCTGGTCGCGGCGCAGACCTTCGCGGAGCGGACCGGCGCGGTCTTCATCCACCCGTTCGACCACCCGGACGTCATCGCCGGCCAGGGCACGGTGGCGCTGGAGATCCTCGAACAGTGCCCGGAGGTGCGCACCATCGTGACGGGGGTCGGTGGCGGCGGGCTGGTCTCGGGGATGGCGGTGGCGGCCAAGGCGCTGCGGCCCGACGTCCGCGTCATCGGGGTGCAGGCGGCCAGCGCCGCCGCCTTCCCGCCCTCGCTGCGGGCCGGCGAGCCGGTCCGGCTGCCCTCCTTCGCCACGATCGCCGACGGCATCGCCGTCGGCCGTCCCGGCGAGCTGACGTTCACCCACGTCCGCAAGCTGGTCGACGACGTCGTCACGGTCTCCGAGGAGGACATCTCCCGGGCGCTGCTGATGCTGCTGGAGCGCGGCAAGCAGGTGGTGGAGCCGGCCGGCGCGGTCGGCGTGGCGGCGCTGATGGCCGGTGCCGTGGAGGTGACCACACCGACGGTCGCGGTGCTCTCCGGCGGCAACATCGACCCGCTGCTGATGCTCCGGGTGATCGAGCACGGCCTGGCGGCGGCCGGGCGATTCCTGCGGGTCACGGTGCGCTGCACCGACCGCCCCGGTCAGCTCGCCTCGCTGCTCAGCGAGATCGCCGAGCACCGGGCCAACGTGGTGGACGTGGTGCACCAGCGCGCCAACCCGCACCTGCGGCTCGGCGAGGTGGAGGTGGCGCTCTCCGTGGAGACCCGCGGGGTGGAGCACTCGGACACGTTGATCAGCGCGTTGCGCGCCAGCGGCTACCAGGTGGTCTTCGCGGGCGAGGGGTGAGCGCGCCCGGAACCGCGAACGCCCCGGCCGGATGATCCGGTCGGGGCGTTCGGCGATGTGTGGCTCGGGCCGAGGAGCCTGTCAGCCTCGGTCGGGTCGGACCCGAGCCGGCCGGCGCGGGTCCGCCGGCGGGTCAGCCCGAGTAGGGCTCGAAGGAGACCACCGTCACCTTGATGTCGGCGCCGCTCGGCGCGGTGTAGGTGCAGGTCTGGCCGGACTTGCCGCCGAGGATCGCCTTGCCGAGCGCGGACTCGGGGCTGTAGACGGTGAGGTCGGTGGTGGAGGCGATCTCACGGGAGCCGAGCAGGAACGTCTCGGTGTCGTCGGCGTCGTCGTCGAAGTAGATCGTCACGACCATGCCGGGCGACACCGCGTCGGCGTCCGGCGCCTCACCGACCTTGGCGGTGCGCAGCAGCTCCTTGAGGTAGAGGATGCGCCCCTCGGCCTTGCCCTGCTCCTCGCGGGCGGCGTGGTAACCACCGTTCTCCCGCAGGTCGCCCTCCTCGCGCCGGGCGTTGATCTCGGCGGCGATGACCGGCCGGTTGGCGATCAGCTCGTCGAGCTCGGCCTGCAGGCGGTCGTGAGCGTCCTGGGACAGCCAGGTGGCGGGCGCCTCGTTTCCGTTTGTGGACACAGGCGATCTCCTCGGTTGGTGCGGACTGGCTGACAGGTGAAACCACCAAGTTACCAGTGCCGCACCCGTCGGAGTGTGGTCGATCACCCCGGGTGCCGGTGGCGGGACCTGGGGTGGCGTGTCCCGGCAGCTCGCCGGGCGTCCGGCTCAGCCGGCCGGTCGGCAGCGCAGCACCTCGCCGATGAACGGCCGGGCGCTGGTCGGCACCTCCTGTCGGGACCGGACGTGCCGCTGGCCGGGTTCGGCCGTAACCGTGGCCTCGACGTGGCCCACCTCGGCGCCGTCGTGCGAGCGGGCCCGCAGCAGGCAGGTCGCCGAGCCGCCCGGGGGCACGGTGACCCGGAAGTCGACCACCACCCGGGAGTCGGTGATCCCGGTGTAGCTGATCATCTCGCCCTGGTAGCTGGGATCGCCGTACTGGGTGTAGAGCTTCGCGGCACCCAACCCGAGGAGGGCCAGCACGACCGCCACCACCAGGGCGAGCAGGAGCGGCCGGCGGCGCCCCGGCTCCCGGCGGCGGCCGTACCGGCCGGGCGGGAAGACCGGCGCGTCCGGTGCGACTGTGGCGTGCGTCTCGCTCACCGGCGGGTATCTCCTGGCGTTGTTGTCGGCGGCATCGGCAAGAATGGCAAGGTCCATCTTCCCAGCCCGGCGCTGAGTCAAGGATGGCAGGTCGGCTTCGGCCGGCCGGGGTGGTTCCGACCACTCCGGCAACGGTCCCGACCGGTCGTCACGGGGGCTTTCGCGGGCGCGGGGGGAGATTCCGGCAGGTCAGCCGGTCGGCACAGACGAGGAGCGCCGAAGGTGGCAGAACAGCTGCGTCTCATGGCGGTGCACGCCCATCCCGACGACGAGTCGAGCAAGGGCGCCGCCACCATGGCGAAATACGTCGCCGAGGGGGTGGATGTCCTGGTCGTCACCTGCACCGGCGGTGAGCGGGGCAGCGTGTTGAACCCCAAGATGGATCGGCCCGACGTGTGGGCCAACATCGGCGACATCCGCCGGGCCGAGATGGACGCCGCCCGCGCCGTCCTCGGTGTCGAGCAGGCCTGGCTCGGCTTCGTCGACTCCGGGCTGCCCGAGGGCGACCCGCTGCCGCCGCTGCCGGAGGGCTGCTTCGCGCTGCAGGAGGTGGAGGTCGCGGCCGCGCCGCTGGTGCGGTTGATGCGGCAGTTCCGTCCGCACGTGGTCACCACCTACGACGAGGAGGGCGGCTACCCGCACCCGGACCACATCATGACCCACAAGGTCGCGGTGGCGGCGTTCGAGGCGGCCGGCGACCCCGAGCGGCACCCGGAGCTGGGCGAGCCGTGGCAGCCGCTGAAGCTCTACTACGACGTGGGCTTCTCCCGCGCCAAGATCATGAGCCTGCACGAGGCGATGCTGGCCGCCGGCCACGAGTCGCCCTACGGCGACTGGATGAAGCGGTGGGAGGAGCGACCCGACAAGGGGGAGCGGATCACCACCCGGGTCGACTGCTCCGCCTACTTCCCGGTCCGCGACGACGCCCTGCGCGCCCACGCCACCCAGATCGACCCGGACGGGTTCTGGTTCCAGGTGCCGATGGACCTGCAACAGCGCGCCTGGCCGACGGAGGATTTCCAGCTCGCCCGCTCACTGGTGGACAGCCCGTTGCCCGAGTCCGACCTCTTCGCCGGGGTGCGCGAGACGTGCCGTGCCCGCTGACGTCCGCGGGGGCTACCCTGGTCGTCAGCCGCACATCGGAGGAACACCATGCTGACCACCGCCCAGGTGCTCGCGGAGAACAACTTCGGTGACACCCGTACGGGTGGTCTGGCCGGCCCGATGGGCCTCTTCCTCATCATCGCGCTGGCCACCGTCACCGTCCTGCTCATCCGCAACATGAACGCCCGGCTGCGCCGGCTGCCGGACCGGTTCCCGCACCCGACCGAGCCGGGCCGGGCCGACGCGGCAGTCGTCGATCCGACAGACGGGGCCGTCGAGCAGGATTCACCGACGAAAGCCCCCAACGGCCCCCAGCAGCGCCGCAACGGCTGAACACCGCGTGAATCACGCCCGAGCCGGTCGTTCACCCCTGTTGCGACCACCGGCTTTGGCTTAGCCTTCCGCCGGGGGGACCGTGAGGCCCCGGACCCTGCGCGGAAGGGGGGCGTCGATGTCGAAGGCAGCAGCGGGTCCCGACCGTGCCCCGAATCCGCGTCCCGCCGGGGCGGGGCCGTGACCTCCGAACCGGCCGACCGTCCCCCGGACCGGCTCGGCCTGCGCGGCACGCCGATCAGCGTCGTGCTGCTGACCGCCGCGGTCGCGGTCACCGCGCTCCTGGCCGCCGTCCTCGGGCTCGGCATACCCGCGAACCTGCCGGCGGACGACCCGCTGCCCGGCCCGGCCCGTTTCGGTCTCGCCGCGGTGGCCTTCGCCGTCGCCCAGCTCGCCCGGCTGCGTTTCCGCACCGCGGCCGGCATGGTCAGCATCACCTGGGGCGAGGCCGCGCTCGTGGTCTGCCTCTGGCTGGTGCCGGCCGGCTGGCTTCCCGCCGCGGCGCTGCTCGGCGCCGGCGTCGCCTGGACCGCGATGTCGTTGGTGTCCGACCGGCGCCCGGTGCTGGAACTGGTCCGCATCACCACCTCGCTCACCGCCGCCACGGCACTGGCCGGGGCGGTCGCCGGCGCGCTCGGCAAGCCGCTGCTGGCCGCGCCCACCCCGGAGCTGGCCCTCGCGCTGAGCGCCGGCGCGGTGACGTACCTGGTCACCACCGGCTGGCTCGGCGCCGCCACGATCGCCCTGCGGCACGGCATCCCGATCGGGCCGCCGCTGCTCGCCGCGTTGCGTGGCAAGCTGCTCATGTTCGTCGGCAACGTCGCGGTCGGCCTGGTGGTGGTCGCGCTGCTGGAGCTGGACCCCCGCTGGCTGCTGCTCCTGCCGCCGCCGCTGTGGCTGCTCCAGCAGACCTACCGGCACCGGCTCCGGGCCGATGCCGAACGCCGGACCTGGCGGGCCTTCGCCGAGGCCACCGCCGCGCTCAACCAGCTCGACGAACGTGGCGTGGCGACCGCCGCGGTGACCGGCGCGCTCACCCTCTTCGGGGCCGAGCTGGTCGAGGTGGACGTGGTGCGTGGGGACGGGCGCTGGCGCCGCTACCGGGCCGACCGCGGCGGGCAGGTGCGCGATCGTGAGGTGGAGCCCGCGGCGTGCGCCGGCACGGTCGAGCACGAACTGGTCCGGCGGCTGGCCGTCGGCGCCGTCGAGGTGGGTCGACTGCGCGTGCGGTTCGCCCCGTCCGCCCCGCCCAGCCACGCCGAACGCGACGGCGTGGCCGCCTTCGGGGACGCGCTGGCCGCCGCCCTGCACGACGCCGCGACCCACCGCGAGCTGCGGCTGGTCACCGCCCGGTCGTCGTACGACGCGGTGCACGACCAGCTCACCGGGCTGCTCAACCGGGCGGCCCTGCTGACCCGCGGTGACCAGGCGTTGCGGCAGCGCCCGCACGACCACCCGGTGGCCCTGCTGCTGCTGGACGTGAACCAGTTCAAGGAGGTCAACGACACCCTCGGGCATGCGGCCGGCGACCAGCTGCTGCGGCTGACCGCCAACCGGCTGGCCGTGCTGACCCGGCCCGGTGACCTGCTCGGCCGGCTCGGCGGCGACGAGTTCGCGCTGCTGCTCACCTCGGTCCCGGTGGTCGAGGACCGGACGGCCCCGCTGGCGTACGCGCTGCGCCAGGCCCGGGAGGTCGCCGAGCGGCTCGCCGCCCCGACCGAGGTGGCCGGGGTGCGGATGTCCGTCGAGGTGGCGGTCGGCGTGGTGGTGGCCGACGCGGGCACCGCCGACCTGACCGAGCTGCTGCGGCGCGCCGACATCGCCATGTACCAGGCGAAGGAGGGCGGCGGCAGCGTCGCCGCGTACGACAGCTCGCGGGACGCGGCGAGCACCGACCACCTGGCGTTGCTCGCGGAGCTGCGGGAGGCGCTGGCCGCCGACGACCAGCTCGTGCTGGCGTTGCAGCCGGCGGTGGACCTGGCCACCGGCGCCCCGACCGGGGTGGAGGCGCTGATCCGGTGGCGGCACCCGCGTCGCGGCTGGCTCGGCCCGTCCGACTTCATCCGTCCGGTGGAGAACAGCGAGCAGCTCGGCAGCTTCACGCGCTACGTGCTGAACAAGGCGCTGGAGGTCGCCGCCGGGTGGGCGCGGGAAGGGCTGGACGTGCCCATCTCGGTGAACCTGTCGGCACGCAGCCTGCTCGACCCGCGGCTGCCGGCCGAGATCGAGGAGGCGTTGCGCCGGCACCAGGTCCCGCCGCGCCGGCTGGTCCTGGAGATCACCGAGACGGTGGTGATGAGCGAGCTGGAGGTGATCGACGAGGTGCTTGCCACGCTGCGGGCGATGGGTGTGCAGCTCGCCGTCGACGACTTCGGCACCGGCTTCTCCTCGCTGACGTTCCTCACCCGGATCGCGGTCGACGAGCTGAAGGTGGACCGCTCCTTCGTGATCCGGATGGCCGACTCGCCGGAGGCGGCGGCGATCGTCCGGACCACCGTCGGGCTCGCCCACGAGCTGGGGCTGCGGGTGGTGGCCGAGGGCGTGGAGACGGCCGAGCAGCGCACCGCCCTGGCCGAGCTGGGCTGCACCGCCGCCCAGGGCTACCACTTCTTCAAGCCGATGCCGGCGGACAAGATCGGCGCGGTGCTCGGGTCGCTGCGCGACACCGCCCGCGACAACGTCTTCCCGCTGCGCGCCGACGGCGCCTCCTGAGCCGGTCCCGCGCCGCCGGAGGTGCCCCCGGCGGCGCGGAGCGGGGTGCTCAGCCGCGTGGCAACACGTCGTCGAGGACGGTCGGCAGCGCGGCCCAGTCGGCCGAGGCGATGCTGGCGTGCGCGCGGGCGAGCTGGGCGACCCGGGCCGCCGCCGCGTCGGCGTCACCGC
Source organism: Micromonospora sp. WMMC241 (assembly GCF_027460165.1). Lineage (NCBI taxonomy): Bacteria > Bacillati > Actinomycetota > Actinomycetes > Micromonosporales > Micromonosporaceae > Micromonospora > Micromonospora sp. WMMC241. Next base: position 5,564,211 of record NZ_JAPZBF010000001.1, on the reverse strand, counting down.
CGGGGACCGCGGGCGGCACGTTCTGCGCGTCGGTCATCACCAGCAGGTAGTGGTTGGCGTCGTACCAGGCGGTGTCGATGCCGCCGCCGACGTACGCCGAGGCGTCGCCGTCGAAGAGCACGAACCACTGGCGCAGGGCGGTGTCGGCGTACCGGGTGCGGGGGTCGCCGGCCTGGGCCCGGTGCACGGCCGGGAACGCCCGCGCGGTGCCGAGCGTGCCGGCCGCGGCCAGGCCGGCCAGGTGGCGGGCGTACTCCACGTCGGTCCAGAGCGTGTCGGTCGGGTTGCCCTCCTCGACGGTGCCGGGGATCAGCTCCACGATGACCTTCCCGGCGAGCTGCGCCCGGGTCGGCCAGGCGTCGGCGCGGGCGGCGGCGTCCAGGGTGGGGTGGCCGCCGAGCAGGTCGGCCGGGCGGAACACCCGGTCGCCGAGGCGCGCGGCGAGGACCGCGTCGAGTTGGGCCGGGCCCTGCCCGGTACGGCTGCTGAAGCCGGTCTTGAGTTCCAGCTTGAGGACCACCGGGCCGGCGTCGGGGTGCGCGCCGAGCCAGAGCCGGATGTCGTCCAGGCAGCTCTCCAGGTTCTTGTTCCGGGTGCCGGTGTAGAGCTGCGCGGCGCTGGTGGCCGCCACGCAGTTGTTGTCGTTGCCGAGCGGGTTGCTGTGGCTGACCCGCCACTGTCGGGTGAGCACGTCCGGCCAGACGTCCAGCTCGATCAGCCCGGGCCGGGCGTCGAGCGCCTGGGCCAGGTAGGGGTAGGTGCCGCGCTCGTACGTGTTGTGGATCCCGACGGCGGTGCTGGCGGACCACCGGGTCTTCGGCGGCACCGCGGCGGACGCGGCGCCCGGCGCCAGTGTCGAGCCGGCCAGGGCGGCGAGGGCGAGCAGGGCGGGGAGTCTGCGCATGGACCGTCTCCTTCGGACGTACCGGCGGTGGGCGCGCCGGACATGCGTCGATCTAAATAGATGAAGGTAAATAGTGGAAGGATGATCCGTGGCGAGTCGCCGGGCTGCCGACATCCCACCGGTGCGGGGCAGCGGGCGCGACCGATCGGACCTAGTCTTCGGGCACGGCGGGCGCGACGGCGTTCCGCGCACGTCCACACGGGGAGGACGACGATGACGAGACGTTCCTGGCGAAGGGTTCTGTTCGCCGCGACCATGGCGCTGACCGCCGGCGCCGCCGGCCTGGTCGGCTCCGCACCGGCGCAGGCCCGCCCGGTGCAGGCCTGGTCGTTCAGCGTCACCGGCGAGCCGGGTGACCCGATCACCGCCGGCAACTCCTACTCCTACAGCTCCGCCGCACCGACGCCCGGGGACGAGATGAGCGCATGGGGCGGCGAGCAGCGGCGGTTCGGGATGGAGTTCTGGAGCGACACCGACAACACCTGGCGCCTGGACATCTCCGCCCCGGCCGGTCAGACGCTGAAGGCGGGTGACACCTACCAGAACGTCAGCCAGCCGGTCTACGGGAGCGACGCGGCGAGCCTGCAGCTCTACAACGGCGGTTGGGGGCGCTCCTGCGCGCAGAGCACCGGCTCGTTCACCGTCCTCGACGCCGCCTGGGGCCCGTTCGACTACGTCGAGCGGTTCGACGCCACCTTCGAGATCCGCTGCGCGGGCGCGACCGGCGGCCTGCGCGGTGAGATCCACATCTCGAACCCGCCACCGGTGCCGGCGCTCTACGTCACCCTGACCGTCGACCCGGTGGCCACGGTGAGCAACAAGGGCATCGCCACCGTGCGCGGCACGGTGACCTGCACCCGGGCGGAGACGATCGACGTGGGCGGCGACCTGACCCAGCAGCAGAAGAAGGCGGGCCTGGTGCGCGGTCGCTACGACATCCAGGTGCCGTGCGCCCCGGGCCGGGCGGTGCCCTGGTCGGCCACCACCTACCCGGCCGACGTCAGGTTCCAGCGGGGCACCGCGCAGGCGGTCACCGAGGTGCCGGTCCGCGACTTCGAATACTGGAACGAATACACCGTGACGGACACCTCGACGCTCACGCTCACCCGCTGACCCACCGGCCGGGCCGGGCCGGGGCCGCCGTCCCGGTCCGGCCGGTCCACTCGCGGCGCGCGGCCACCGCGCGCTCGCTATGGTCGGATGGTGAATCGACTCGCCGAGGCCACCTCGCCCTACCTGCTCCAGCACGCGGACAACCCGGTCGACTGGTGGCCCTGGTGCGACGAGGCGTTCGCCGAGGCGAGACGGCGCGACGTGCCGGTGCTCATCTCGGTCGGCTACGCCGCGTGTCACTGGTGCCACGTGATGGCCCACGAGTCGTTCGAGAACGACGCAGTGGCCCGGTTGATGAACGACGACTTCGTCTGCGTCAAGGTCGACCGCGAGGAACGCCCCGACGTCGACGCCGTCTACATGACCGCCACCCAGGCGATGACCGGCCAGGGCGGCTGGCCCATGACGGTCTTCGCCACCCCGGACGGCACCCCGTTCTTCTGCGGCACCTACTTCCCCCGGGCGAACTTCGTCCGCCTGCTCGGCTCCGTCGCCACCGCCTGGCGGGACCAGCGCGACGCGGTGCTGCGCCAGGGCGCGGCCGTGGTCGAGGCGATCGGCGGCGCCCAGGCCGTCGGCGGCGTGACCGCCCCGCTCACCGCCGAGCTGCTCGACGGCGCCGCCGCCCAGCTCGCGAAGGAGTACGACGAGACGAACGGCGGCTTCGGCGGCGCGCCGAAGTTTCCGCCGCACATGAACCTGCTCTTCCTGCTCCGGCACCACCGGCGCACCGGCTCGGCGCGCAGCGTGGAGATCGTCCGGCACACCGCCGAGGCGATGGCCCGCGGCGGCCTGAACGACCAGCTCGCCGGCGGCTTCGCCCGTTACTCCGTGGACGGCCACTGGACCGTGCCGCACTTCGAGAAGATGCTCTACGACAACGCGCTGCTGCTGCGCGTCTACACCCAGCTCTGGCGGCTCACCGGTGACCGGCTGGCCCGCCGGGTGGCCCGCGACACCGCGCGTTTCCTCGCCGACGAGCTGCACCGGGCCGGCGAGGGCTTCGCCTCGGCGCTGGACGCGGACACCGAGGGCGTCGAGGGGCTCACCTATGTCTGGACGCCGGCCCAGCTCGTCGAGGTGCTGGGAGAGGACGACGGCCGCTTCGCCGCCGACCTGTTCACGGTCACCGAAGCGGGCACCTTCGAGGAGGGCGCCAGCGTGCTGAGGCTCGCCCGGGACGTCGACGACGCCGACCCGGCGGTCCGGGCCCGCTGGCGCGACGTGGTGGGCCGGCTGCTCGCCGCCCGGGACACCCGCCCCCAACCGGCCCGCGACGACAAGGTGGTGGCCGCCTGGAACGGGTTGGCGATCACCGCGCTCGCGGAGTTCCAGCAGGTGGCCGCGCTTCACGCGTCCCCGGACGACGAGGACGCGAACCTGATGGAGGGCGTGGTCATCGTCGCCGACGGCGCGATGCGCGACGCCGCCGAGCACCTGGCCGCCGTGCACCTGGTGGACGGCCGGCTGCGCCGGGTCTCCCGGGACAAGGCCGTCGGCGAGCCGGCCGGCGTGCTGGAGGACTACGGCTGCGTCGCGGAGGCGTTCTGCGCGCTGCACCAGCTCACCGGCGAGGGGCGCTGGCTGACCCTGGCGGGTGAGCTGCTCGACGTGGCGCTGGCCCGGTTCGCGGCCCCGGACGGCGGCTTCTACGACACCGCCGACGACGCCGAACGGCTGGTCACCCGCCCCGCCGACCCGACCGACAACGCGACGCCGTCCGGGCGCTCGGCGATCGTCGCGGGGCTGGTGGCGTACGCGGCGCTGACCGGGGAGACCCGCTACCGGGAGGCGGCCGAGCAGACGCTGTCGACTGTCGCGCCGATCGTCGACCGGCACGCGCGGTTCACCGGCTACGCCGCCACGGTCGGCGAGGCGCTGCTCTCCGGCCCGTACGAGATCGCGGTGGTGACCGACGACCCGGCCGGTGACCCGCTGGTGGCCGCCGCGCACCGGCACGCCCCGCCCGGCGCGGTGGTGGTGGCCGGCGCCCCGGACCAGCCAGGCGTGCCGCTGCTGGCCGACCGGCCGCTGGTCGACGGGCGGCCCACCGCGTACGTCTGCCGGGGGTTCGTCTGCCAGCGGCCGGTGACCTCGGTCGACGAGTTGGTCGCCCAGCTCGGCTGAGCCGCCCGCGGCGCCGGTGGGACGGGCCGCCCTCGCGGTCCGGCCGGCCGTCGGCCCGGCTAGGCTGGCGGCGCTATGGACTCCCGTACCGGACTCCCCGTCGTGGGCATGGTGGGCGGCGGCCAGCTCGCCCGGATGACCCACCAGGCCGCCATCGCCCTCGGCCAGTCGCTGCGCGTGCTGGCGCTCGCCCCGGACGACGGTGCGGCGCTGGTCGCCGCCGACGTCCAGTACGGCGACCACACCGACCTGACCGCGCTGCGCACGTTCGCGAAGGGCTGCGACGTGGTCACCTTCGACCACGAGCACGTGCCGAACGCGCACATCCGGGCGCTGACCGACGAGGGCGTGAAGCTCTTCCCGCCGGCCGAGGCGCTGGTGCACGCGCAGGACAAGCGGGTGATGCGGGAGCGGCTCGGCGAGCTGGGCGCGCCGAACCCGGCCTGGCGTCCGGTGGAGTCGCCGGCCGACCTGGTCGCGTTCGGCGCGGAGGCCGGCTGGCCGGTGGTGCTCAAGGCCGCCCGGGGCGGCTACGACGGCCGGGGCGTCTGGATGGTGGACGACGCCGACCAGGCGGCTGAGCTGGCCGCGACGCTGCTCGACGGCGGCACCCCGCTGCTGGTGGAGGAGCGGGTGGCGCTGCGCCGCGAGCTGGCCGTGCAGGTGGCCCGCTCGCCGTTCGGGCAGGTCGCCGCGTACCCGGTGGTGGAGACGGTGCAGCGCGACGGCATCTGCGTCGAGGTGCTGGCGCCGGCGCCCGACCTGCCGGAGGAGCAGGCGGTCGCCGCGCAGCAGCTCGCCATCGACCTGGCCACCGCGCTCGGCGTGGTCGGGCTGCTCGCGGTCGAGCTGTTCGACACGCCCGGTGGGCTGGTCGTCAACGAGCTGGCCATGCGCCCGCACAACTCCGGTCACTGGACCATCGAGGGTGCCCGCACGTCGCAGTTCGAGCAGCACCTGCGGGCGGTGCTCGACTATCCGATGGGGGACACCTCGCTCACCGCGCCGGTCGTGGTGATGGCGAACGTGCTCGGCGGGGAGCCGGGCGGGATCTCGATCGACGAGCGGTTGCACCACCTCTTCGCCGCCGAGCCCGGCGCCAAGGTCCACCTGTACGGCAAGCAGGTGCGTCCGGGCCGCAAGATCGGGCACGTCACGGTGCTCGGGACCGACCTGGCCGAGGTACGCGCCCGGGCCGCGCGCGCGGCCCGCTGGCTCCAGGAGGGACGCTCGTGAGTACGGTCGGGCTGATCATGGGCAGCGACTCGGACTGGCCGACCATGCGGGCCGCTGCCGACGCGTTGGACGAGTTCGGCGTGCCGCACGAGGTCGGTGTGGTCTCCGCGCACCGCACCCCGCTCAAGATGATCGAGTACGGCCGGGAGGCCGCCGGCCGGGGCATCCGGGTGATCATCGCCGGTGCGGGCGGGGCGGCCCACCTGCCCGGCATGGTCGCCTCGGTCACCCCGCTGCCGGTGATCGGCGTGCCGGTGCCGCTCAAGTATCTGGACGGGATGGACTCGCTGCTGTCCATCGTGCAGATGCCGGCGGGCGTGCCGGTCGCCACCGTGTCGATCGGCAACGCCCGTAACGCCGGGCTGCTCGCCGTCCGCATCCTGGGGGCCGCCGACCCGGTGCTGCGCGAGAAGATGGCCGGCTATCAGGCGAGCCTGGAGGATCTGGTCGCCGAGAAGGAAGCCGCGCTCCGCGCCTCGCTGCGCTGACCCGAAACGCTCACCCTCCGTGTCGAGCCATCGGGTCGCGGAGAGTAATCAAAGTCGTGACGTCGGGCTATGGCCCGTCGCCGCCTTTGCTCTGCAGCCACCGACGCAGCACGGCTCCGGGCTGGTGTTTGGTACCGATGCTCGGATCCCGCCCGGTCCTTCACGGTCGCGTTCGGTCACCGATGCGTCCATGGCTGCAGAGCAAAGGCGGTGGGACGGGTGAGGGCCGCCTCGGCCGACCGCTACGGAAAGTGAACGATTGACACGCCGGGCAGGGCGACAGGTCGACGCGCCGGGCAGGGCGACGAAACCCGGCACGGCGGGCGACGGCTGACGCCATCCGTCGGACGGTGGCGCCGCGTGGACCGCCGACGCCTCAGCGCATCCCGCGCAGCGCGGTCTGCAGGCGCTCCTGGGCGCGGCGGCGGCGCTCGTTGCTCGCGCCCAGCACCAGCAGGACGAGACCCACCGGGATCAGCACCAGCCACGGGCCGAGGCTGAACAGCGCGTGCACCGCGGCGATCGCGGTCACCGTGGCGCCGACGATCACCGGCGCCTGTTGCCGGCTCGTCGAGCCGAAGATCAGCACCGCCACGGCACCGAGCAGCAGCAGCACCTGACGCAGCATGCTGGAGTCGGTCGCCACCACGATCGCCAGCGACGGCAGGAACGCGGTCACCAGCGCCGGCCCGTACGCCACCCAGCTCGACATGTCCGGCCGGTGACGCAGTTGCAGCACCCCGACCAGCAGGGCCAGCGCCGCGAACGGCAGTGTGTACGCCTCGGGCAGGGCCACGTCGGACACCCGCATCAGGATCCACCAGGCGCTGATCTCGCAGGCCACCACCGCCCAGAACAGCAGGTTCCGCTCGGTCGGGCGCCGCCCCGGGCGGCTGGCCGCGATCCCGAGCACCGCACCCCAGGCGGCCAGCAGCGCGGCGATGTGGCGGGGCGAGTCGTACGCCAGGGCCAGCGCGATCAGCGCCGCGCCGTAACCGCTCCACTCGACGGTGGCCGCCTCCCGGTAGGCCTCGGGGCGGCGCAGCCGGGGCAGGGTGGCGGCGAAGACCTGCAACGCGGCGCCGACCGCGAGCACCCCGAACGCGGACCAGACCGCGGCGAGCCCGGCCACCAGACCCAGCGTGAGCACGAAGAGCTGGGCCATCAGCGAGGCGAACAGCCAGCCGAGGATGCGGGCCCGCTGGGTGGTCCCGTAGAACGCGGCGATCAGGCCCACGGCGACCGCGCTCCCCAGCGTGATCAGGGTCAGGTCACGGGTGGCGAGGGCGCCGGCGAGCCCGGCGCCGCCGGCGGCCAGCCCGATGACGAAGACCAGCACCCGGGCGACCCGGATCGAGCGGCCCGGCTCGGCCAGCGCCGGCGGCGGGGTCAGCGCCAGCCCCAGCATCGAGATGGTGAACACCACCAGCCCGGCCTGCGCGGTGATCGGCCAGCCCTGACCGAGCGCCACCGGCGTGATCAGCAGCGTGAGGGCGGCCCCGGGCAGGATCACCGGCACCGCCCGGGACCGGCGGCCGCCGCTGAACCCGGTCGCGGCCAGCGCCGCCGTCGCGGTCAGCAGCAGCGCGGTGAGCACGTGGGTGGGGTCCACCGCGTCCGGCGGCGGGGTGAGCAGCTCCGGCGGCGGCCCCTGCCAGACCCGTCCCAGCACGACGAAGGTGGAGAAGAGCGCCACCACCAGCGGCGGCGCCAGGGTGACCAGCGCCAGCGCGGTGGGCAGCGCCGCCGCGGCCAGCGCTCCGGCCGCCGGGCTGACCCGCCACCGCAGCTCGGTGGGCTCGTCCCGGTCCCGGCGCAGCGCCCCGTTCAGCAGCACCGACCAGCGGCGTACCGGCCGGGCCGAGCCGGCCGGCGGGACGGTGGCCGCCCGGATCAGTTCGGCGAGCACGCCGAGCAGCGCCGCGGCGGCGGCGTACACGCCGGCGGGCAGGTGGACGAGGAGCGCGGCGGCGGCGGTGACGGTGGCCGCGCCGACGACGGCCACGCTGGCGTACGGAAGGTACTGCGGCACCTGCCGGCGGACCGCCGCGACCACGGCCAGGCCGATGCTGGCGGCGGCCAGCGCGGCGGTGAGCACCACCTGCGCGGGACGGTCGAACTCGGCGGACAGCGCGGCCACCGCGCCGGGCAGGGCGAGCAGGGCCGCGCCGGCGGCCGCGCCGCCGACCTGGACCAGGTGCGGCGGCATGCCCTCGGCGCGGACGTCCTCCACCAGGGTCGGCGCGAACGACCGGGCCAGGGCCGCCACCGTCACCCCGATCAACGCGATGCTGCCCAACGCCAGCGCGGTGGTCCAGGGCCGGACCAGTCCGGCGCCGGTGGCGTGCAGCGCCACCACCCCGGCGACGGTGGCCCGGGACAACGCGGCCCGCGGGTCCGCCGCGGCCACCGCCGCCATCCCGTAGACCGTGGCCGCCATGGCGCCGACCAGCACCGGCGACCACCAGGGCAGGTCGAACGCGGCCGGCGCCCCCACGGTGGCGAGGACCGCGGCCACGCCCGACACGTCGTACTTCCACGGGGGCGGCAGCAGGATGGCGGCGGTCACCGCCAGCAGCGCCAACGCCACGGGCGCCTGCCAGGTGGCCCCGCCGGTGGGCGCGGCCGGCCAGCCGCTCAGGTCACCGGCCCAGATCGGGCCCGGGGTGGCCAGCACACCGACGCCGCCGCGCAGCGCGCTCCAGGCGGCGATGAGCCCGATCAGCGTGCCGCCGGCCGCGATGCCCAGGATCGGCCCACGCCGCCACTCCTCCGGCAGCGCCCGGGCGGCGACCGCCACCACCAGCACCAGCGCGGACGCCACCACGAGCTGGCCGCCCGGCGCGAGCACTGCGGCGATCCGGGCCAGCGTGGCGACCAGCGCCACCGTGGTGGCGGCGAGGGCCAGGTCCGACCCGTCGAGCGACATGTCGGCGCGGCGTCCGGCGTCGATCCGCGGGGCGAGCGCCAGCAACGCGGCGCTGATCAGCAGCAGGCCACCCAGCCAGGCGTCCGCCGAGGTGGCACCGGGCGCGCCGAAGCCGGCGGCGGCGACGGCCACCGCGCCGAGCACCGTGCCGAGCGCGTGCGGCATGCTCAGCTGCCGCTGCGCCACCTGGACCAGGGCGGCGTACGCCAGCGTCACGCAGACGGCCAGGAAGCTCGCGGCGAGGATCGGGACGGTGATCTCGCGCAGGTTGGCCGGGGTGGGCGCCGGTGGCGTCGGCACGGTGGCGGCGACGAACGCGGCCACCGCGCCGGGCAGGGCGAACGCCGCGCCGCCGGCGGCCCAGGCGCAGACCGGGTCCGTCGCGGCGGCGGCGATCCGGACCCTGGGCGCGAGCGAGACCAGCGCCCCGGCCAGGAAGAGCAGGGTCAGTGCCGCGGCGGTGAGCGCCGGCCGGGCGAGCGCCGCCCCGGCCCCGGTCAACCCCAGCACGGCGGCGGTCACCGCGTGCACCACGGCGGCGCGTTCGGTGCCGGCGGTGAGCCCGAGCACCCCGACGGCGACCGCGGTCAGCAGCATCGGCCAGCAGGCCGCCGCCCAGCCCAGGCCGAGCGAGGCCGGCACGGCGAGCGCGGTGAGCGCCGCGCCGACCACGGCGAACTCCCGCCGGATCTCGATCGGCAGCGCGACCACGGCGGCGACGGTGAGCAGCAGCGCGCTGGCGGCGAGCTGCCAACCGGTCGGACCGACCGCCCGGGCCAGCTCGGCGTGCCATCCGCTCAGGTCGGCCGACCAGGCCGGCAGCGCCGCCCGGACCGGGGCCAGCCCGGCCCGCAGCGCCCCGCCGGCGACCACCAGGCCGCTGACCGTGAGCGCCACCGCGGCGGCGAGCTGCGGACCCCGGCGGGCCGCCTCCGGCATCGCCCGGACGGCCAACCCGGTGAGCGCGATGACCGCGGAGATCAGCAGCAGGGACCGGCCGGGCAGGGCCACCGAGGCGACCCGGCCGAGCGCGCCGATCACCGCGAGCGTGACGATGCCGGCGCCCACGTCGGGCAGCGGCGGGCGGCGCAGCACCAGCGTGCCGGCGAGCGCGGTCAGCGCCGCCAGCAGCAGCACCGTGCCGGCGGCCGCGGCCGCCGGCACGGTGGCGGACCGCAGCAGGGCGGTGACCGCGTACGCCAGGGCGAGCGCGACCGCCACGCCGTGCAGCAACCAGGTCAGCTCGCGCAGCCACGGCACCGGTCGGGTCGCGGCGGTGTCCGGGCCGGCGGGCGCCTCACCGCCGAGCACCTCGGCGGACTCCTCCGGCGCGGACTCGGGCCGGTCGTCGTCGACGCGCTGCCGCGGCGGCGCCGGAGCCGGCGGCGCGGTGGGGGGCAGGTCCGCCCGGACCGGCCGTTCCCGCACCAACGCGGACCGGGCCAGCGCCAGGTCCAGCACGGCCACCACGGTGAGCACCAGGGCCCAGCCGGCCGGCCCGGTGATCCGCTCGTACGCCAGCAGCGGCAGCACCGGCTGGGCCGCCAGCACGGTGGCGAAGCGGGGAGCGCGCAGCCCGGTGCCGTACGCGTAGCCGACCGCGACCACGGTGGTGACCAGGAAGATCGACCCGGCGAACGCGGCCCCCGAGGTGCCGCCGCCGATCCGGTCGACGGCCCAGACCGCGTACCCGGCCAGCGGCACCAGCAGCAGCCCGACCGCGGCGATGGTCTCGGCGGTCGAGGTGAGGCCGCGGCGGGCCAGCACCGGCGGGGCGAGCAGCATCAGCACGGTGGCGACCAGCAGCACGCCGAGCCGGGCCAGCGCGTCCATCGAGCTGGTGGCGACGGCGGCGAAGACCACCGCCGCGACGCCGAGCAGCAGCGCGCCCAGCCCGAGGGGGATGTTCTGCACCTCGCGCGAGGACGCCTCCGGCGGGTGCTCCGGGTCGTCCGCGTCGAGCCACTGGGGGCGGCCGCGGGGCGGTGACGGGGGCAGGTCGTCAGGTGCGGGCGGCGGGGTGCCCTGCCGGGGCACCCGGGGCGGGGCGCCGGTGGTGGCGGTGGGCGGGCGGCGCCCCGGACGCCGGCGCAGCACCTTGCGGGGCCGGGTGGCCTGCTTGATCCGCTCCTCACCGGCGTGCGCCAGGATGTCGCGCTGGAAGAGGGCGGCCTGCATCTTCGCGGCGATCTGCCGCTGCTCGCGGGCGATCTCGGCGTCACGGGCCTTCATCTCGGCGATCGAGCGCTCGATGTCGGCCAGGTGCTCGGCCCACTGTGGCTGTGCCGCGCCGCAGTGTGGGCAGACGGCGGCGGGCTTGATCTCCCGCCCGCACCCGGCGCACCTGAAACTCTCCACGACAGTCTCCCGTCCGCCCGCGCCCGTCGCACTGTGGACCACTCAGAAGCATGCCTTGACCGGGCCGGGATTTCGACAGTTGCCGGCGCGTTCCGGACAACAAAAAGGGCCGGCCGGCCGGGGAACTGGTCCCCGACCGGCCGGCCGGTGTCGATCGGTCAGGGGCGGCCGAGGCCGCGGTACTCCCAGCCGGCCTGCGTCCACAGTGTGGAGTCCAGACAGTTGCGTCCGTCGACGACCTTGCGGCCGTTGACCAGCTCGCCCATGGCCACCGGGTCGGCGTTGCGGAACTCGGCCCACTCGGTGAGCACGCAGACCAGGTCGGCGCCCTGGACCGCGTCGTTCATGGTGTCCTCGTAGGCCAGGCCGGGCACCGCGCGACGCGCGTTCTCGATCCCCTGCGGGTCGAAGACGTGCACGTCGGCGCCGGCCTTGCCGAGCAGCGCGGCCACCGCGAGGGCGGGCGCGTCGCGTACGTCGTCGGTGTTGGGTTTGAAGGTGGCGCCCAGCACCGCGACCCGGGTGCCGGAGAGGTCCGGCCCGGCCGGGCCGGAGCGGCGGCCGAGCAGCTCGGCGGCGAGCTGCACCACCCGGGTCCGCCGGCGCATGTTGATCAGGTCGACCTCGTGCAGGAAACGCAGCGCCTCGCCGGCGCCCAGCTCCTGGGCGCGGGCCTGGAAGGCGCGGATGTCCTTGGGCAGGCACGCGCCGCCGAAGCCGAGCCCGGCCTGCAGGAACCGGTTGCCGATCCGCGGGTCGTAGCCGATGGAGCGGGCGAGCTGGGTGACGTCGCCGCCGGCGGCCTCGCAGACCTCGGCCATCGCGTTGATGAACGAGATCTTGGTGGCCAGGAACGCGTTCGCGGCGACCTTGACCAGCTCGGCGGTGGCGAAGTCGGTGACCACCAGGGGCACCTCGCGGTCCTCGGTGGCGGCCAGGTCGAACACGCCCTTGTGGGCGGCGAAGAGCATGCCGTTGGCCCACTCGCTCTTGACCCCGACCACGATCCGGTTGGGGCGTAGCACGTCGTCGACGGCGAAGCCCTCCTGGAGGAACTCGGGGCTCCACGCCACCTCGACGCCGAGGTCCGTCGGGGTGTGCTTGCCGACCAGCTGCTCCACCCACTCGGCGGTGCCCACCGGCACGGTGGACTTGCCGACGATCAGTGCCTTGCGGGTCAGGTGCTGGGCCAGGTTCGTCACCGACGCCTCGACGTACGACAGGTCGGCGCCCATGCCGTCGGCCCGCTGCGGGGTCCCGACGCAGATGAAGTGCACGTCGCCGAAGTCGGCGGTCTCCTGGATGTCGGTGCTGAACCGCAGCCGGCCGGCGGCCAGGTTGCGCCGCAGCAGCTCGTCGAGGCCCGGCTCGTGGATCGGGACCTCACCCGCGTTCAGCTTGGCGATCTTGTCCGCGTCGACGTCGAAGCCGAGCACCTCGTAACCCAGCTCGGCGTAGCAGATGGCGTACGTCGCGCCGAGGTAGCCGGTGCCGAGGAAGGTCACCCGGGGCCGGGCCGCGCCGGACGGCGGGGTGACCGCGGCGATGGCGGGCATCGGCTGGGAGTTCGGGTACGGGATCGTCACGCCTGTCTTCTCCGCTCGCGCTGGCGGCGCATCCTCGCGTCGCATCTGCTGGGGCGCCTAGGCCGGGCACCGAGGGACTGATTCTGGTGTGAGGGTAGTGGGTCGGGTGGGCGACGCTCGGGCGCGAGCCTACCCGCCGGTAGCTTCGGCCAGAGCCTGGTGGCTATTCTTCAGTCTGCGGCAGTCGGCGGCCCCCGGGCGGCACAGACTGCGCATGATAGCGGTGAAAGGGGAGGGCCGACATGGCCGCAGAGCAGTCGTTCGACGTCTACCGGTTGCCGGAGGAGCACGAGGCGATCCGGGAAGCGGTCCGTGAGGTCTGTGCGGCCAAGGTGGCTCCGCATGCCACCGAGGCGGACGAGACAGGTGAGTTCCCGAAGGCGTCGTACGACGCGCTGCGGGCGGCCGACTTCCACGCCCCGCACGTCCCGGTGGAGTACGGCGGCGCCGGCGCGGACGCGCTCGCCACCGCCATCGTGATCGAGGAGGTGGCCCGGGCCTGCGCCTCGTCCTCGCTCATCCCGGCCGTGAACAAGCTGGGCACGATGCCGCTGCTGCTGGCCGGCTCCGAGGAGCTGAAGCGGAAGTACCTGACCCCGGTCGCCTCCGGCGACGCGATGTTCTCCTACTGCCTCTCCGAGCCGGAGGCGGGCAGCGACGCGGCGTCGATGACCACCAGGGCGGTACGTGACGGGGACCACTGGGTGCTCAACGGCGTGAAGCGGTGGATCACCAACGCGGGGGTCTCCGAGTTCTACACCGTCTTCGCGGTGACCGACCCCACAGCCCGCTCGAAGGGCATCTCCGCCTTCGTGGTGGAGAAGTCCGACCCGGGCGTGAGCTTCGGCGCGCCGGAGAAGAAGCTCGGCATCAAGGGCTCGCCGACCCGCGAGGTCTACCTCGACAACGTCCGGATCCCGGCCGACCGGATGATCGGCGCGGAGGGCACCGGCTTCGCCACCGCCATGCAGACGCTGGACCACACCCGGGTCACCATCGCGGCGCAGGCGATCGGCATCGCCCAGGGCGCGCTGGACTACGCCAAGGGTTACGTGCAGGAGCGCAAGCAGTTCGGCAAGGCGGTCGCCGAGTTCCAGGGCATCCAGTTCATGCTCGCCGACATGGGCATGAAGCTGGAGGCGGCCCGGCAGCTCACGTACGCCGCCGCCGGCAAGTCCGAGCGGGGCGACGCGGACCTGACCTACTTCGGCGCGGCCGCGAAGTGCTTCGCCTCGGACGCCGCCATGGAGATCACCACCGACGCGGTCCAGTTGCTCGGCGGCTACGGCTACACCCGCGACTACCCGGTCGAGCGGATGATGCGGGACGCCAAGATCACCCAGATCTACGAGGGCACCAACCAGGTGCAGCGCATCGTCATGGCCCGCCAGCTGCTCAAGGGCTGACCCACCGGCCCCGGATCGGCGCGGTCAACCGGACGCCCGTCCGGCGGACCGCGCCGACCTGGCCAGTGGTGCCATGCCGAGCCGGTCGGCCGCCGCGGCGCCGAGGGCGAGCTGCGTCCGGCCCCGATCCGCGTCCGTACGCGACAGCAGCCGACCCAGCTCCACCTGGCTGCGGGCCACCAGCGGCGCGGCACCGAGCCGGCGGTTCGCGGTGACGGCGGCGTGGAACCGCTCCTCGGCGTCCTTGTCGTCGCCGAGCACGGTGGCCAGCCGGCCGAGGAAGTGCTCGACGGAGCCCAGGTTGCCGAACCCGAAGGTGACCACCACGAACTGCTCGGCGAACGGCTGCAACAGCGCGTTGACCTCGGTGGCGGTCCGCACGTCGCCGAACTCGGCGGACAGGTCCGCGGCGAGCGCCATGGTGCCCAGCCACTGCGCCCCCAGCGGCGTGTCGAGCAGGCCGCCGGCCAGCACCTCGGCGTACAGCTCGTGAGCCTGCTCACGCCGGTCGCTGTTGAGCAGGAAGGTCGCCATCCCCAACCGCCAGATCGCCGACAGCTGGCTGAGCCGGTCGGTCAGCTCGACCATCGACCGCTCCACCACGGCGAGGTCCAGGGCGGGCGTCGCCGGCGCCCGGCCGATCTCCCGATGCAGCAGCAGCACCTGGGCGGTCACCCCCGTGTGCACGTGCGCCAGCGTCCGGTTCTCCAGCCCGGCGCCCAGCTCGAACGCCCGGACGATGGCCTCCTCGGCCGCCGCGAACCGGCCGGCCATCAACGCCAGCGTGGAGCGCTGCACGCAGGCCCAGAAGAGCCGGTCGGCGATCTGCAACTCGTCCGCGGCGGCCGCACACGCGTCGGCGGCCGCCCGGGCGAGGTCGGCCCGGCCGAGTTCGAGCGCGGCGACGAAACGGGCGCGCTCGCCCTCCAGGGCCAGGTCCCGATCGCCGTCGTGGATCGCCGAGGAGACCAGCTCGGCCGCCATGTCGAGGCGTTCCCGGGGGTTCTCCGGTCGCCAGGTGGCGTCGATCCGGGCGCGTAGCGCGTACCGCACGGCGGTGCGGTCACCGCAGGCGTGCGCCAGGTCGACCGCCTCCCGGCTGTACCTGTCCCGGCGTTCCCGGTTGGCCGGGGTGTGCCCGTCGGTGTGCCACACCAGCACCGCGGCGAGGTGTGCCAGGACCCGGGACCGCGACGCCGTGTCGTGCGGGCCGAGGGACGCCAGGGCCCGGGACAGCATCTCCGCCGCCGTGTCCGGCGTGAGCAGGCCGGTGAGGTAGATCGCCGCGTCGGCCAGCGCCAGCACGGCCCGGACGTAGACCTCGGGCCGGTCCGCCTCGGCGACCGCCGCCAGGAACGTCCGGCCCGCCGCGCCGGCCAGGCCCGCCTTGAACTGGAGTACGCCCAGCTCGATGCGCAGCCGCGCCCCGTCGTCGCGGTCGCCGTCGGGCGTGCGCAGGTCGAGCGCCACGGCCAGCAGCCGGGCCGCTTCCTCCCAGGCCAGCGCCCCGGCGGCCTGCCGCGCCGCACGCAGGGTCCAGTCGTACGCCCGGTGCCGGTCCGCCGTCCCGGCCCGGCGCCAGTGGTGCGACAGCCGTTCGGCGTGCCGGTCGAGGTGCGCGGCGTGGGCCCGCTCGAGCACCTCGGCCGCCCGGCGGTGCAGCCGCTCGCGTCGGTGCGACGGCACGTCGTCGTAGAGCGCCTCGTGCACCAGCGGGTGCCGGAACCGGTACCTGCCGGCCCGACCCGGCGTCTCCTCGACGAAGTCGTGGTCGACGGCGGTCCGGAGCGCTGCCGCCACCTGGTCGGCGGAGAGGGTTCCACCGGTCGTCAGCAGGTGCCCCTCGAACTCGAAGCCGAGCGTCGCGGCGAACGCCAGCAGGTCCCGGCAGGGTTGCGGGAGCGCCGTCGCGCGCTGCCGCACCACGTCCCGGACCAGCGGCGGCACCCCGGGCCGCCCGCCGGCCACCCGGCCGCGGGCCTGCTCCCCGGCGAGCAGCCGGGTGAGTTCGACGGCGAACAGCGGGTTGCCGCCGGCCCGGTCGGTGACCGCCGCCAGCAGCGCGGGGTCGGGGCTGCGGCCCAACTCGTGCCCGACCAGCGCGGTGACCGCGGCGCCGTCGAGCGGGCCCAGTCGCAGCGTCTCTACCCCGGGCAGCCGGCGCAGTCGCGCCGCCGCCTCGGCCCAGCCCGTGGTCGGATCAGCGCCGGCCGCGTCCCGGGCCAGCACGAGCAGCAGTACGCGCACTCCCGGCAGCAGGCGGACGACGTGCTGCGCGAGCGTCACCGACGCCGCGTCCGCCTCGTGCAGGTCGTCCAGCACCACCACCAGCGGCGTGCGGGCCGCGGCCGACCGCAACGCGTCGGTCACCGCGGCGAACTGGCCCTCCCGGGCGCTCGACCCACCGGCCACCGCCAG
Source organism: Micromonospora sp. WMMC241 (assembly GCF_027460165.1). NCBI lineage: Bacteria > Bacillati > Actinomycetota > Actinomycetes > Micromonosporales > Micromonosporaceae > Micromonospora > Micromonospora sp. WMMC241. The sequence goes on along the minus strand of NZ_JAPZBF010000001.1, from coordinate 5,547,646 downwards.
CTGGGTCCGGGCCGGGGCCCCGCCGGGGATCGCGTCGAGCACCTGGAGCCACGGCCGGTAGGCCGGGTGACCGTCCACGTCGTGCGGGGTGCCGGTGGCGATCGTGACGCCGTCGGCCGCCGCGAGATCCATCAACCGGGTTCCGAGGGCGGTCTTGCCGATACCCGCCTCACCCTCCACCAGCACGCACCGCCCGCGCCCGGCGACGGCGGCGGCCAGCGCGGCACGCAGCCGGCCGAGCTGGGCGCCCCGGCCGACGAAGCCGGGCGCCTCGACGGGGCGTCCGCGCAGCCCCGGATCCTGCCGCAGCACCCGCAGGTAGACCTCCTCGACCTCGGGCTCCGGGTCGAGACCGTAGTCGCGGCGCAGCCGGCGGTACCGCTCGTAGGCGGCCAGCGCGTCGGCCTGACGACCGGTCTCGTAGAGCGCCCGCAGGTGCAGCCGGCGGAGCACCGCCCGGTCCGGGTAGCGCTCCACCGCCGACTCGACGTCGGCCACCCGTTCCGCGAGCCGGCCGAGCCCGGCCGCCGCGCGCAGCGCCCCCTCGACGGCGACGACCCGCAGGCCCTCGAAGGCGCGCACCGCCCCGTCGACGAACCGGTACTCGTCGGCGAGGTCCACGAGCGGCCGGTCCCGCCACAACCCCAGGGCCGCGTCGAAGGCGTCCAGCGCACCCGCGTCGTCCGACCCGCGGGCGGCCGCCCGCCCCTCGTCGACCAGGCGGCGGAACAGCGCCGCGTCCACCGCGTCGGCCGCCACCTCGATCCGGTAGGCCCGGCCGTCGTGCCCGGCGACGACGGCGACGCCGGGGTCGGCCCGGAGCAGGGTCCGGAGCCGGGAGACGTAGCTCTGCAACGTCTTCACCGCCCCGTCCGGAGGCGTGCCGTTCCACAGCCGGTCGACGAGGGTCTCACGGGCCACGTCGCGGTTGGGTGACAGCAGCAGCATGGCCAGGACCGCGCGGTGCCGGGCCGCCGGGATCGGCACCGCCGTGCCGCCGACGGTCACCTCCAGCGGGCCGAGGATGCGATAACTCGGTGCGCCGGTCGCGGCAGTCATCAGGCCAGCGTGGCCCCTCGCAATGACCAGCGGCAATACGGTTTCCGACAGCACGGCGCAATGGCGGCCGGGCACCGGTTCCGGGTCGCGCAGCCGGCGCGCAGTCGCCACGCAGCCGGTGGGCGGGACGCTGCACCGGTCCGCCGCACCCGCCCCGGAGGCATCGATGAGCGACGTGCAGGTCCCACCACCGCCCGCGCTGACCAGCTTTCCGCTGATCCGCGCCGACGACCAGCTCCGCATCGACGTACGGCTCGACCACCTCACGGTCGACCTGGTCGGCGGCGTCCACCGGATCCGGCCCACCGGGTTCACCGGCTACCTCGTCCTGACGTTCCCGCCGCAGCAGGCGCAGGAGTACGCGGAACCGCTCGCCGCCGGCACCCCGGCGGGCGACCGCCGGCCGATCTTCCCGACCCAGTCGGAGGTGGTGCTGGCGGTGCCGCCGGACGCCCCGCCGATCCCGTTCACCGTGGACGGGATCCTGGCCGCCCTGCCCGGCCTGAAACTGGTGACCGACCCGCTCGCCGGCGAGGTCGAGGAGCCCGCCGCGGTCGCCGCCGGCACGGCGCGTTCCGCCGTCGACCTGGTCGCCGACGTGCTGGCGGCGGCCACCGGTCGGGACTCCGGCGCCCGGGCCGGCCTCGACGGGATCCTGGCCGAACGGGCCCGGCGGGCGGCGGCGGTCACCGCGCCCGTACCCGTCGATCCCGACGACGACGCGGCGCCCCCGGACGCCCGCGTGCCGGCCGCGCCGGTGTCCGCCGACGGGGTGCCCGCGACGGTCGGCGCGACCGCGCTGCGGCTGCCGTCACGCTTCGTCCTGTCGCCGCCCGGCGGGGCGCTGCGGCTGGACCACGCGGCCGAGCCGGTGGAGCGGGACGGGCGGGTGGAGCTGTGGCACACCCGGTTCGCCACCCGGGACCAGGGCGGCCGGCGCTCGGCACGGCCGTTCCCGATCCGCAAGGTCGGCACCGTCGAGGTGGCCCCGAACGCCGACCCGGCCTGGCGGCTCGCGGTCGGCGACGTGCGGATCAACAACGGGCTGAACGAGGCCAACCGCAAGGCCGTCGCCGAGCAGTCGTGGGACGATCCGCTCACCGTCGACGAGCTGACCCTCTCCACGCTGGGCGCCTGGCTGGACGTCGAGGGCGACTGGAGCAGCAGCCTGCCGGTACGGTCCTGGAGCCAGCGTGTGGTGCAGGGCCGGGACCTGTCGGTCCGTCTGGTGGAGGCCGGGCAGCTCTACCCCTTCGGTCACCGGGCGCTCAAGGTCACCGCGACCGAGCGTCGACTCACCGGGGTCGACGGGGACGCCGCCCCGCTGCAGACCCGGACCGTGATCCGGGTCCTGCGGCCGGTCAAGACCTACCCGGTCAGCCGCCGGACCTTCCCGTGGCGGCAGATCGAGATCCTGGAACGCACCACCCCCGTCGGCGACGCCGCCGAGAATCCGCTCCGGAACGCGGCGAACCTCCCGTTGCCCGGCACCTACCTGCTCACCGTCGGCGGGTCCCGGTACGCGTACCGGTGCCAGGGCGTCGACCGGGGTGAGCTGGTGTCGACCTTCGAGCTGCCGCTGGTCTTCGTCGCGGACTCGGTCACCGACCTGGCCGCGGTGAGCCAGGCGTGGGCGGCCGACACCGGACTGACCGACGTCGACCTGGACGGGCAGGCACTCGCGTTGGCCCCGCCCAACCCGGACCCGGCCACCACCGGCCCCGACGGCACCGTCATCACCGCCCGGCGGCTGAGCCTGGCGCCGGCGCCGGGCAACCCGTCCCGCGCCGAGGTGGCGATCCTCCGGGGCGGGGTGCCGGCGCTCAAGCGGCTGGCCGGCGCCGCCGGGGAGAACCTGGAGATGACGTACGCCGCCGCGTTCCGCGACCACGGGTTCGACCCCGCCGGCAACGTCGGCGAGGAACTGCTCCACCTCGCCGGGCCGGTGCTGGACCTGAAGGGTGGCCTGCCCGGTGGGTTGGCCGGCGCGGCGCTCGACGTCCGCGGGCTGTCCCGGCGGTTCGGGCCGGTCGGGGGCGCGCTCGGCGAGCTGGCCACCGGGCAGCTCGACGTCCGGGAATGGCTCTCCGACACCCTCGGCGACCTGCGGATCCTCGGCATCTTCCCGCTGACCGGCCTGCTCCGCTCCCGGTTCGACGCGGCGGACCTGCCGCGCCTGGTGAGCACCGAACTCGACGGCCTGGCCGCGCAGGAGTTCAGCTGGGACACCACGCTCTTCGACGAGCCCGGGCAGGAGCTGTCCGTCGGGCCGGGCCGGCTGGGCGCCGGCGACGACGGCCCGGCGCGGCTCAGCCTGCGGATGGCCGCCACCCTCGACAGCGCGGCCCGGCGGGTCGGTGGGTCCGCCTCCGTCGAGCTGCGCAACCTGGAACTCACCATGGGATTCGGCAGCGCCGACCTGGTGGTGGTGCCGATCCGCAGCATCCGGTTCAGCGGTGTGGACGGCCGGAAGCCGGACGTCGACGTCAAGCTGGGGCGGATCCGGTTCCTCGGCATCCTCGCGTTCGTCGACACGCTCGCCACGCTCGTCGACGAGCTGGGCTTCAGCGACCCGCCCGCCCTGGACATCACCAGCACCGGCATCCGCTCGTCGTTCTCCATGCCGGTGCCACAGTTCGCCCTCGGCATGTTCAGCATCGAGAACATCGTCCTCGGCAGCCAGCTCGACCTGCCGTTCCAGCAGGGGGCGCCGACCCTCTCGTTCGACTTCGCCACCGCCGTCAACCCGTTCCGGGTCAGCGTCTCCGCGCTGGCCGGCGGCGGCTTCGTCGGCCTCACCGTCTCCACCGGCGGGCTGCAACGCCTGGAGGCCTCGCTGGAGTTCGGCGCGTCGCTGAGCGTCAACCTCGCCGTCGCCCGCGGGTCGGTGTCGGCGATGGGCGGGATCTACTTCCGGCTGGAGGGCTCGGAGGCGGTGCTCGCCGCCTACCTGAGGATCCGCGGCGAGGTCAGCGTGCTGGGTGTGCTGTCGGTCGCGGTCGAGCTGATGCTCGCCCTGACCTACCTGCCCGACCAGGGGAAGTTGTACGGCCGCGCGGACATCTCGGTGAAGGTCAAGTTCTTCTGGTTCAGCAAGACCGTCCACGTGGCGTTCGAGCAGACCTTCGTGGGCGCGAACGGCGACCCCACGTTCGCCGAGCTGATGGCCCCGACCGACTGGCCGGCCGAGCTGCCGCTGCCCTGGGACACCTACTGCACCGCGTTCGCCACCCCGCCCGGAACCCCGGAGGACTGAACCATGACCTGGAGTGTGCTGTGGACCCTGCTGCCGGCGGGATTCGACCCGACCACCGGGGCGGCCCGACTGTCGCTGGTCGCCTCGCCGCGCAACGCCGGCCCCGCCCGTACCCTCGGTGAGAGCCCGCTGGGCGGCTGGCCCGGCATCGTCGCCGGGCTCGGCCCGATCCGGATCGCCACCGCCACCGGCGGGTCGAGCCGGGCGTCGGTGGTCGGCCCCGCCCCCGAGCCGGACCTGTGGAACCGCCTGTTCGCCCCGACGACGGTGCTCGGCGCGCCACCCGGGGCGGGCGCCGAGGTGCTCACCAAGGCCGGCCCGGCCTACCTGTACCGCGAGGCGTACGACGGGTTGCGGTCGCTGTACACCGACGCCGCCCGGACCAGCCCGGAGCGGCTGCTCGCCCGCGACCACCCGGTGGTGCGGCGGATCGGTGGGCTGCGCCGATGGGCCGGCGCGGAGAGCCCGGGGGTGGCGTCCGCCGCCGGCGCGGGCGTGCCCGGGTCGGTGGCGAGCCTGCTCGACCCCGGGCGGCTCACCCCGGAGAACCTGCGTCGGGCGGCCGAGCTGCTCCGCGCCGCCGGGGATCCGGACGCCGCGGCGATGGCGGCGGTGGCGCAGGTGACGCGCCGCAACCGGATCCGGTACGAGCCGTCCGCCGGGTCCGGCGTGATCAACAAGCTGGGGTCGGTCCACCAGGCCGACTTCCACCAGATCGTCGGCATGCTGCTGGACCACCCGGCGCTGGCCCGCCGGCTCGGCCTGATCGTCGACCTGGAGACCGACCCGTTCGACGGGGAGCGGACGATCCGGGCGGTCACCGCCGACGGCAAGCCGCTCAACGGCCCGGTGCCGCTACGCCAGCCGTGGACCCGGGTGCTCGCCGACCTCGGCGACCGGCGATTCGTGATGGCCACCCAGGCGGGCGCCCCGACCGAGATCCGCAACGGCATGCTCGACCTGAGCGCCGACCCGGCGGACGCCCGGTACCTGGTCAGCGACCTGGACGTGGCGAGCCTGAGCGAGGGCGTGCAGACCATGGCGACGGCGGTCGCCGACCCGGGGGGACCGCCGGTCGTCCTGCCCGCCCGCCGCGACGTGGGGCTCACCGTGGTGCGGGTCGGCCGCGGCGCGGAGGTGGTACGCCAGGCCCGCGAACGCGCCGAGCGCTTCGCCACCGGCGACACCGGCGGGGACGAACTGGTGCTGTTCGCCGACGACGTCACCACCGGCTACCGGGTGGACGTACGGGTCGACGGCGGCCCCTGGCTGTCCCTGATGCGCCGGGTCGTGCACTACCGCTTCGACGACTCCAAGCTGCCCGCGTACGAGGTGCACGACGAGGGCACGGTGGACGCGCTCACCGCGGTCGAGCAGGCCGACGCGGACGACCACTCGTACGTCTTCGTCGGCGAGGAGGCGTTCGGCTTCACCGGTTGGAGCCTGGCCGCGCCCCGACCCGGTCCCGTCGTGGCGCCCGACGCGGCCCCCGGCCACCAGGTCGAGCGGATCGACTCCCGGCCGCTGCCGCACTTTCCGCTGCGGACCGCGATCGCCGTGGAGCCGGGCACCCTGCCGGTGCTGCGGTACGGCCGGTCGTACGAGTTCCGGGCCCGGGCGGTTGACCAGGCGGGCAACTCGGTGGACCCGCAGCGGTGCGACCCGGCGCTGGTCACCCGCGCAGTCCGCTACGAGCGGCAGGAGCGCGTCCCCGCCCCCGTGCTGGTGCCCCGCACCCACTTCGGGCCGGGGGAGTCGTTACAGCACCTGGTCGTCCGCTCCGGCAGCCAGGTGAAGGGCGACAGCCGGTGCGAGCGGCACGTCGCGGCTCCCGGTTCGCCGCAGCACCTCGCCGAGCAGCACGGGGTGTTCGACGCGGCGGTCGGCCCGGACAGTCCGGAACGGACCCGGCAGCGCCGCCGCCTGCTGACCCTGGCCAGCCGGGAGTCCGGCACCTTCGCCGAGCCGACCGTGGCCGCCCCCGACGGCGGGTCCCGCCTGCCGGCGCCGGGGATCCGGTTGACCACCAGCGACCCGGTGCGCCGGCCGGTCACCGCGACCCTGCCCCTGCCCCGCGGCGACGCGCCGCCCAACGGGGCGTACGTGGTGCACGACAGCGACGAGGTCCACCTGCCGTACCTGCCGGACGTGGCGGTGGACGGCGCCGCCCTGCGGCTGCCCGACTCGGCGGCGCCGGTGACTGTGGACTATCCGGGCGGGCCGTGGCCGGACCGCCCGCCGGTCCGGCTGGTGCTGCGCACCGGGGACCAGGTGGGCGCGGCGGTGGTCCGCGAGGACGGCCGTCCGGTGCTGGCGGTCACGCTGCCCCCGGCCACCTCGGTGGTGGCCCGGCTCAGCTCCACGGTCGACCCGGCGGTGCTGCCCGTGCTGCGCACCGACGGGATCAGCCCGAAGCTGGTCCGCACCGGTCAGGCGCCGATGGTCACGCCCGGCGAGGAGATCCGGCTCAGCCACGCCGCGCAACGCCCGCTGCAGCCGCCCGTCCTGTCCCTCGGCGCCACCGAGGTGGCCCGGGAGCCGGGCACCACCTCGGTGACCCTGACCGGGACCGTGACGGCGCACGCGGCGAGCACCGCCCAGGTCGACGTGGAGGCGGTCTGGGAGGAGATCACCGACACCGGGCACGGCCCGGTGTCGACCGAGACCCGACGGTCCACCGTCGGATCGGTGCCGATCACCGGCTCCGGGGTGACAGCCTTCACGGGCCGGCAGCTCTTCGGCGACACCCGGCACCGGCAGGTCACCTACCTGCCGGTGGGCACCACCTCCTGGCGCGAGTACTTCGACCCGGCCACCCCCACCGGCGACCTGCAACTGGCCGGCGCGGGGCGGGAGGTCGACGTGCTCAACGCCCGCCGGCCCGCCCCACCGCGCGTGCACTCGATCGTGCCGCTGCTCTCCTGGCAGCGGGAGGCCGGCCCACGCGCGTACGCCAGCCAGCGCGTCGGTCCGGGCGTGCGGATCTACCTGCGGCGGCCCTGGCACACCACCGGGCCCGGTGAGCGGCTCGGCGTGGTGGTGTTCGACACCGACAGCGTGCCACCGGTGGCCGGGCCGGTGCCGTCCCTGGTCAGTCACTGGTTCACCGACCCGTTGGAGCGGGCCGAACCGGCGCCGCACGGCGCACCGCAACGGCTGTCCGCCAACCGCCTGACCAACCAGCGGGAGGTGCTACGGACCTTACGGCTGGTGGAGATGGGCGCGGTCAGCCCGGGCAACTACGGGACGACAGTCGTCGGGCACGAGGTCCACTACGACGCCGAACGGGAACTCTGGTACGCCGACGTCGCGGTGAACGTCGGCCCGCACGCCTTCCCGTTCCTGCGCCTGGCGCTGGTGCGCCTGCAACCGCACTCGGTGCCGGGCTGCCACGTCTCCCGGGTGGTTCGTGCCGAACCGGCCCAGCTTCCGCCGCTGCGCACCCTGGAGGTCACCCCGCTGGCCGCCGACTCGGTGCGGGTGAGGCTGACCGGACCGGAGCTGCACGGCGCCACCGCCCTGGCCCGCTTCCACGTCCGGGTCCCCGGCCCGGCCTCCGAGATCACCAAGCCGGTCCTGGCCGGCTCCACCACGTTGACCCGGACGGTGAGCGGGACCACGGTGACCTACCAGGGCACGCTGGCCCTGCCCGTCGGCACGAACCCGACCGAGTTGACCGGCGGCGACGGCGACGACGTGGCCGACGGGCAGGCCACCCAGGCCGCGCTGCTGGCCGGCCGGATCGTCGTGGAGGAGCGGCAGCACGGCTGGTCGCTGGTCTCCCCGGTGGACGCCGTGCGGACGGTCTACCTGGAGACGTTCGACACGCACCTGGTGTTCTGAACGGAGCGCCCTCCCGACGGCGGACCCGCCACCCGGGCGGGTCCGCCCCGGTCACCGCACCCGGCGGATGGGCGGCACGGCGGCGATCCCGGCGGCCGTGACCAGCGCCGCGGCGACGTACACGCCGGCGTAGCCGAGCCCGCCCGCCAGCAGCGCGGCGGCCAGCGGCGGGCCGACGACGCCCGGGGCGGCCCCGGCCACGTTGAGCAGTCCGAGGTCGCGGGCCAACCGCGCGCGGTCGGGCAGCACCTCGATGACCAGTGCCTGGTCGACGGCGAGGTAGGTGCCGTAGCCGAGCCCGAACACCGTGGCGGCGACGACCGTGGCACCCCACCACGGCAGTGCGGCCAGGATCAGCTCGCCGGCGGCCATCGCCGCCATCGCGGCGATCACGAACCGTTTGCGCCGCCGCCACCGGTCGGACAGGTGGCCGGTCAGCGGCGCCACCAGCACGACGGCGAGCCCGGCGGTGAGGACCAGGACGAACTGGCCGCCGGTCGGGTTCGGGTGCCGGACCACGTCGGTCAGGTAGTACAGCAGGTAGGTCATGGTCAGGCTGTTGGACAGCGCGGCGGTGAAACGGGTCAGCCAGGCCCACCAGAAGTCGCCGTACCGGGAACCGGCCGGGGGCGGCCCCGGGGCCCGCCGCCCGCCGGCCCGGCCGACCGTCGCGGCCGGCAGGATCAGCGCGGTGGCCGCGAGCGCGACCGTCGCCGCGTCCACCGGCAGGGGCGTCCCGGGCAGGGCCGCGAGCCCGGTGCCGGCCGCCGCCCCCACGAACTGGGCCAGACCGGTGTACGCCGACACCGTCCCGAGCCGGTCGGGCGGCACGTGGTCCGGGACCAGCGCCGACACCCCGGCGTGCATCGTGCCCCAGCCGAGCTGGGCGATTACCCAGGCCCCGACGACCCCGCCGACGGTCCCCTGGTGGGGCAGGGCCGTCAGGCCGGCGGTCAGCAGGACGGTTCCCCCGACGATCCAGGGCCGCCGGTCGCCTGTGCGGTCGGAGCGGTGACCGACCAGCACACCGGTGGTCATGGACACCAACGCCCCGACGCCGATCAGGACGCCGAAGACCAGGACCTTCGCCGTGGTGACCTGCTCGACCGTCCGAGGGAGCAGGTTGAGGGAGCCGGCGAACTGGGTCATCGAGGCGCCCACGAACGCCGGCACCGACAGGACCGCGGCGCGGACCTCCCCGGACCGACCGACCCGCCACCGTCCCATCGGGCCAGCCTGCGGCCCGTCCCGACCGCCGGCAATGCGGTATCCGACAGCGCGCGGCGACCGGGCCGGCCCGGTCGGGTTGTGCGTGGGTCAAGCCCGGCGCAGCCGGCGGGCAGCCGGTGCTCGCTCTACTGCTCGCAGTACCGGCGACCGGAGACCTCGGCGCCGGCCCGCGATCACGGAGGAGATGAGATGACGCGGACGAACATGAGACCGGCCCGGATCGGAGCGGTCCTGATCCTGGCGGCCGGCCTGCTCGTCGGAACCGCGCCGGGGGTGGCCGGCGCCGCGCTCGAGGTGCCGGCCGGACCCGGCCGGGCGGACCCGGCCGCGGTGGCGTACCTGGTGCGGAACCGACAGCTCAGCCCGGCCGAGGCGGCCCGGCGGATCACCGCCCAGCAGGGGTACGCCGAGATCGCCCGGCGGCTCACCCGGCAGCTGGGCGACCGGCGGATGGCCGACGGGTACATCGACGACGCCACCGGCGACCTCGTCGTCAACGTGCTCGACGAGGAGGCGGCCGGAGTGGTCCGGGCCGCCGGCGCCCGACCGCGGCTGGTCGAGCACTCGACCGCCGAGCTGCGCGCGGTGCTCGACCGGTTCGGTCGGCTGGCCCGGGCCGGCGCGGCCCCGACGGTCGAGTCGTTCGGCATCGACGCGCGGGCCGACGCCGTGGTGGTGCGGGTCGCCGAGTCGGCCGCGAGGGGCGGCCGGACCGTCGACGGAGGCGCGATCGCGGCGGCCGCGCGTCGGCTGGGCACCGCCGTCCGCTGGGAGACCGGCACCGGGACGGCCGTCCCCACCCAGCGGGTCGACGCCGGGTTCACCACCTTCGGACCGGCGTCCTGCACGGCGGGCTTCTCGGCCACCGACAGCCTCCAGTTCCGCTACCTGGTGACCGCCGCGCACTGCGTGAACCCGGACGGGCTGCTCTACGTCAACGGGCAGCCCTTCGGCACGGTGCACTACTACGACGAGAGCCGGGACCACGCGGTGGTCAAGAACCTGAACTCGTTCTTCCAGGAGCAGGGCCCCTGGGTCTGGGACTACGGGCTCGGGTGGAAGACGGTCTACCGCACCTTCACCCCGTGGCAGGGGTGGACGGTCTGCAAGGCGGGCCGGACCACCGGGCACACCTGTGGTCAGGTGCTCGACGTGCAGCGGAGCCGCAAGGTGAATTTCAACAACGCCGACATCTGGGTCAACAACCTGCACGAGACGGACATGTGCGTCAAGGGCGGGGACAGCGGCAGCCCGGTCTACACCGCCTCGGCGGATCCGACCCTGGTCTACGCCAGCGGCACCGTGCAGAGCGCCGTCCTCTACGCCCAGAACGGCAACCTGTGGCCGAAGAGCGGGCCGCAGTACTGCGGCAACGAGACGAAGCCGGTCGCGATGCCGCAGCGGTCGTACTTCCAGCCGGTCGAGGCCACGCTCGCGGCCGCGGGCGTGGGTATCTGGGGGGTCGGCTGACCGGACCGGTCGGCGTGACACGGCATCCGGGACCGACCGGGCCGGCGCGGACGACCGGGGCGGGCGGGCCGGTGCCGGCCCGCCCGCGGTCGTCTCAGCGGTCGGTGGGGTGGTCGGCGCCGTACCGGGGCGGGGCGGACCACGGCGACTCGCCGCCGGTGCGGCGGGGCAGGGGTTCGGTGGGGTTCTCGGGGTAGGCCAGCGTGAGCGGGGCCGTGTCCGGATCCTTTGGCGGGCCGGGCGGGGGCCAGTCGGTGGACGCGGGCCGCTGCTCGGCCGGCGTGACGTCCGGGGTCAGCTCCGCCCCGTCCGTCGCCGGCGCGGGTCGACGCCGCCACCGTCCCGCGCTGAACACGGCCATCAGCAGCAGCACGCCGATGAGGAACAGCGTGCCGTTGTCCAGCGGCTGGCGCAGCGGCAGCGGGTCACCGAGCAGCTTCAGGTCGCCGGGTACCCGGTCCCGCACGGTGAACGGCGCGACGAACAGCCCGACGTACGGGACCACGAGCAGCAGTCCCGCCACGAGCGGGCCGAGCGGCGAGAAGCGCAGTGTGCCGAGCAGGCCGAGCAGGACGCCGGCGACGCCCAGATAGACGGCCGGCTCGATCAGGTTCGGGGTGCTGTACGTACCGATCTCCACCCAGCGGTTGACGGTCCGCCCAGACCCGTCCTGACCGAGGGTGACGAGCACCCAGGTGACGGGCGCCACCACCAACCCGGCGAGGAAGCTCCAGAGATGTCGCATCCGCGCACCGTACCGTTTCCGGCATGACAGATCATCCCGCGGTCCCGTCGGGTAAGCCGACCTCGTACTCCCGCGTCACGCTGAGTCGCATCATGACTGCCGTCGATGTCAATCTGTACGGGACCGTGCACGGTGGGGTACTGATGAAGTTCGTGGACGACGTGGCCGGCGCGGCGGCGGCCCGGCACAGCGGCGGCACCGCGGTCACCGCCTCCATCGACGAGATCGTCTTCTCCGAGCCGGTCCGGGTGGGGGATCTGGTGCACGCGCACGCCCAGGTCAACTGGACCGGCAACACCTCGATGGAGGTCGGGGTGCGGGTGGTCGGCGAGCGCTGGGACTCGGCCGAGGACGAGCCGGTGCGGGTCGCCACCGCGTACCTGGTCTTCGTCGGGGTGGACGTCGGGGGCGCGCCCCGCGCGGTGCGCCCGGTGCTGCCCGAGACGCCCGAGGACGAGCGCCGCTTCCGGGAGGCGGAGATCCGGCGGGCCCACCGCCTGGCCCGCCGCCGCGCCATCCAGGCCCACCGCGCCGCCTGAGGTGTTAAGCGGGGCCCCCTGCTATGCAGCATGCGTTAACAAGGGGCCCCTCCTTACACCCACATGGGGAGGGGGCTCGGGGTGTGGGGTGGGCACGCCCCGTGGGCGGTGCCGGGTGCGGAGAATGGCGGCACGAGGTAGGGCAAGATGGCGCCACGGCCCATGCACAGTGTCGTGCCGGGCCCCAGGGAGGGTGGAACTGTGGGTGACGTGCTCTGGACGCCGCCGGCCGACGTGCGTGAACGGTCCCGGATCGGTGACTACCTGCGCTGGCTGACCGAGCACCGAGGGCTGGAGTTCGCCGACTACGACGCGTTGTGGCAGTGGTCGGTGACCGACCTGGACGCGTTCTGGCGCTCGATCTGGGACTACTTCCAGGTGGTGGCGCACACCCCGCCGACCGCCACGCTCGCCGAGCGGTCCATGCCCGGCGCCCGCTGGTTCCCCGGTGCGACGCTCAACTACGCGGAGAACGTGCTGCGCATGCCAGGGCTCGGCGACGACGACCCGGTGGTGATCGCGCACGGCCAGACCCGCGCGCCGGAGACGCTCACCGCCGCGGAGCTGCGCGACCGGGTCCGTCGGGTGTCCGCCGGCCTGCGCCGGCTCGGCGTGGGACCCGGCGACCGGGTGGCCGCGTACGCGCCGAACATCCCGGAGACGTACGTCCTGCTGCTCGCCACCGCGAGCCTGGGCGCGATCTTCTCGTCCTGCGCGCCCGAGTTCGGCACCCGCAGCGTCACCGACCGCTGGCAGCAGATCGAGCCGTCGGTGCTGGTCGCGGTGGACGGCTACCGCTACGGCGACAAGCCGGTCGACCGGCGCGCCGAGGTGGCCGCGATCCGGGCCGCGCTGCCGTCGGTGCGGCACACCGTCGCGATCGGGTACCTCGACCCGGCCGGTGACGTGCCGGAGGGCGCGCTCGCCTGGGCGGATCTGACGGCGGAGACCGACGAGCCGCCGTCCTTCACTCCGGTGCCGTTCGACCACCCGCTCTACGTGCTCTACTCCTCCGGCACCACCGGGCTGCCGAAGCCGATCGTGCACGGGCACGGCGGCATCCTGCTGGAGCACCTGAAGATGCTGGCCCTGCACCACGACCTGGGCCCGTCCGACCGGTTCCTGTGGTTCACCACGACCGGCTGGATGATGTGGAACTTCCTGGTGTCCGGGCCGGCGGTGGGCGCGGCGATCGTGCTGTTCGACGGCAATCCGGGCCACCCGGACCTGGGCGCGTTGTGGCGGCTGGCGGCGGAGACCGGCACCACCTACTTCGGCACCTCGGCCCCGTTCCTGCTGGCCTGCCGCAAGGCCGGGCTGGTGCCGCGGGAGGTCGCCGACCTGTCCGCGTTGCGCGGTCTCGGGTCGACCGGCGCGCCGCTGCCCGCCGAGGGCTTCACCTGGGTGTACGAGAACGTCGGCGACCGCCTCCAGCTCCAGTCGCTCTCCGGCGGCACGGACGTCTGCACCGGCTTCGTCGGCGGGGTGCCGCTGCTCCCGGTGTACGCCGGGGAGATCGCCTGCCGGGCGTTGGGCGCGAAGGTGGAGGCCCGCTCCGCCGACGGTTCGCCGGTGATCGGCCAGCTCGGCGAGCTGGTGATCACCGAGCCGATGCCGAGCATGCCGGTCGGGTTCTGGAACGACAGGGACGGCGTCCGCTACCGGGAGGCGTACTTCGAGGTCTATCCCGGGGTGTGGCGGCACGGCGACTGGATCACCGTGAACGAGCGCGGCGGCTGCGTCATCACCGGCCGGTCCGACGCCACGCTCAACCGGGGCGGCGTGCGCCTCGGCACTGCCGAGTTCTACTCCGTGGTGGAGGGGCTCGACGAGGTGGTCGACTCGGTGGTGGTGCACCTGGAGGACGACGAGGGCGGCGCGGGGGAGCTGCTGCTGTTCGTGGTGCTCGCCGACGGCCTGGAGCTGGACGACGCGATGCGGAAGAAGATCTGCCGCGAGCTGCGGACCGCGCTGTCGCCCCGGCACGTGCCGGACGAGATCCACCAGGTCCGCGCCGTGCCGCGCACGCTCAGCGCGAAGAAGCTGGAGGTCCCGGTCAAGAAGATCCTGACCGGCACCCCGGTCGACCGCGCGGCGGCCAAGGGCGCCCTGGCCAACCCCGAGTCCCTCACGGCCTTCGCCACCCTCGCCCAGACCCGCCGCCCGACCTGACCTGACCCCCACCCCTCCGCTCGTCGATCTTGCAGTTTCGGCCCCGACGAAAGGGGTGAATGCCCCTGAATCCGGGGCCGAAAGTGCAAGATCGCGGGGGGACGGTGGGGACGGGAGGGGAGGCGAGGGGGAGGCGGGGTGGGTCAGGGGAGGGTGCGGGTGGTCTTCTCGGATTTGGCGCGGGTGGGGAGGCGGGCCGGGTCGGGGTGGGCGCAGGCGACCACGGAGGCGCCGGCGGTCAGCGGGGCCAGCAGCCAGTCGACCGGGTCGGGGTGCCGGGTCACGTCGACCAGCAGGCGGTCGCCGGGGGTGAGGCCCAGCTCCGCGGCGCGGGCCTCCGCGCGGGCCAGCAGCGTCGCGTCCACCGCGCCGGCCTCGGGGTACGGGGTGAAGTGGTCGCCGTGGGCGCGGACCGCGCTGACGAAGTCGGCGCATCCGGCCGGCACCTGACGCATCGGCAGCGCGAACGGGTCCAGCGCCAGCGCGTACCGCTCGCCGGCCGGCCACCGGGCCGCCTCGTCGACCCGGTCGACGGCGGTGAACAGCACCTCCACCGGCCCCGGGGCGTCCGCCACGGTGAGCTTCGCCGACCAGCAGCCGAGCAGCACCGCGGCGGTCTGCCAGTGCGGCGGCAGCAGCACGGCGACCGGATCGCCGGGCGCGCAGCCGGCCTCGTCCACGAGCAGGTTGGCGGTCTTGGCCACCCAGTTCGCCAGCGTCGCGCCGGAGAGCTCGGTGCGTTCGCCGGTGGCGTCGTCATACCAGGTCAGCAGCGGTCGGGTGGGGTCGGGCGCGATCGCGTCGGCGAACACCCGGGCAATGTTGTCGGCCATCGGCGCGAACGATACGCGCCCCGGGCGCGTACTCGATGACAACGACAAGTCGGCGTACCGTCGGGTCGCAGTCAGCGTCGGACACCCCGCCCGGCGTAGGCTTGCCGACAGTGTTCTTCCCCACAACCGCGCCACCTGAGGAGTCGCCCCGTGACCGCCGGTCGCCCGCCCCGCGTTCTCATCGACGCCACGAGTGTCCCCGCCGATCGCGGCGGCGTCGGTAGATACGTCGACGGCCTGCTCGGCGCGCTCGGCCGGGTCTGCGGCGACGGCGTCGACCTGGCCGTGGTGAGCCTCCGCACCGACCTGGAGCGCTACACCCGGATGCTGCCCGGCGCCGAGATCATCCCCGCGCCGGCGGCGGTGGCGCACCGCCCGGCGCGCCTCGCCTGGGAGCAGACCGGCCTGCCGCTGCTGGCCCAGCAGGTCGGCGCGGAGGTGCTGCACTCGCCGTTCTACACCTGCCCGCTGCGGGCCGGATGTCCGGTGACGGTGACCGTGCACGACGCGACGTTCTTCACCGAGCCGGAGCACTACGACAAGTCGCGCCGGACGTTCTTCCGCAGCGCGATCAAGACCTCGCTGCGCCGCGCCGCCCGGGTGATCGTGCCGAGCAAGGCCACCCGCGACGAGCTGATCCGGCTGCTGGACGCCGACCCGACCCGGATCGACGTGGCCTACCACGGCGTCGACCAGGCCGCCTTCCACGCGCCGGGCGACGAGGAGAAGGCGCGGGTCCGGGCCCGCCTGGGGCTGGGCGACAACAGCTACGTCGCGTTCCTGGGCGCCAAGGAGCCGCGCAAGAACGTACCCAACCTGATCCGGGGCTGGGCCCGGGCGGTGGCCGACCGGCCCAACCCGCCGGTGCTGGTGGTGGCCGGCGGCCAGGGCCACGACGACGACATCGACCGCGCGGTGGCCGAGGTCCCGTCGCACCTGCGGCTGCTCCGCCCCGGCTACCTGCGCTACGCCGACCTGCCCGGGTTCCTCGGCGGCGCGCTGGTCGCCGCCTACCCGTCCTACGGGGAGGGTTTCGGGCTGCCGATCCTGGAGGCGATGGCGTGCGCGGCCCCGGTGCTCACCACGCCTCGCCTCTCCCTGCCCGAGGTGGGCGGCGACGCCGTGGCCTACACCAGCGAGGACCCGGACCAGATCGCCACCGACCTGGCCGCCCTGCTCGACGACGAGCAGCGGCGGCTCTCCCTGGCCAAGGCCGGCTTCGACCGGGCCAAGGAGTTCACCTGGGAGTCCAGCGCGGAGGTGCACATCGCCGCCTGGCGGCGGGCACGTTCCTGAGCGTCCGCCACGGCGCGCCGCGCTCGCGCCGTGGCAACTCGCCCGCTTCGGGCATGATGTGCTGATGTTCTACGCCGTCATCCCGGCGGGCGGCAGCGGCACAAGGTTGTGGCCGCTGTCCCGCGCCGGCCATCCCAAGTTCCTCCACCCGCTGACCGGTACCCCCGCCTCGCTGCTGCAGGCCACGGTCGACCGGTTGGCGCCGCTGACCACACCGGAGCGCACGCTGGTGGTCACCGGGGCCGCGCACGCCGCGGCGGTGGCCCGGCAACTGGCTGGCCTGCCGGAGGAGAACGTCCTGGTGGAGCCCTCGCCGCGAGACTCCTGCGCGGCCATCGCGCTGGCCGCCGCGGTGATCGCCGAGCGTGCACCGGACGCGGTGATGGGCTCGTTCGCGGCCGACCACCTGATCGGCGACCCGGACCGCCTGGCCGAGGTGGTGCGGCAGGCGATCCGCGGCGCCGAGCAGGGGCTGCTGGTGACGGTGGGCATCACCCCGACCCGGCCGGAGACCGGCTACGGCTACCTGGAGACCGGCGACCCGGTGGACGGCGGGCCGCTGCGACCGGTGCGCGAGTTCAAGGAGAAGCCGGCGGTCGAGGTGGCCGAGGGTTACCTCCGCTCCGGCCGGCACCTCTGGAACGCCAGCATGTTCGTCTGGCGGGTGGACGTCTTCCTGGCGGAGCTGGCCCGCCAGCAGCCGGCGCTGCACGCCGGGATCACCGCCATCGCGGCGGCCTGGGGCACCCCGGAGCAGGACGACGTGCTCGGCACCGTGTGGCCGACGCTGCCGAAGATCTCGGTCGACTACGCGGTGATGGAGGGCGCGGCGACCGCCGGCCGGGTGGCGACCGTGCCGGGCGACTTCGGCTGGAACGACGTCGGTGACTTCCACACCCTCGGCGAGGTGCTGCCGGCCGACGCCGCCGGCAACGTGGTGCTCGGCGGCGACGGGAAGCCGGACGTGCTGCTGCACGACACCACCGGCACCGTGGTGGTGCCGCACTCCGGCCGGTTCGTCGCCACGGTCGGCGTGCACGACCTGATCGTGGTGGACACCCCGGACGCGGTGCTGGTCTGCCCGCGCGACCGCGCGCAGGACGTGAAGAAGGTCGTCGACCAGCTCAAGGAGCGTGGCGACGAGGGCCTGGTCTGACCGGGCGCCCGTCGCGCCGGCGGGGTGTCCTCAGCCGGCGGCGCGACGGGCCAGCACGGCCAGCGCCGGCGCCACCAGTTGGGCGGTCCCGTCGGCGAGCGGCTCCGGCAGCCGGTCCGGCGGGAACCAGCCCAGCGCCTCGGACTCGTCGCTGATCCGTTCGATCGCGCCGGCCGGGGCGAACACCGCGTACCGGACGTCGTAGTGCAGTGAGCCGCCGTGGCAGGTGACCGGGTGCACGTCGACGTCGATCGGCACCGGGTCGAGGGTCAGGCCGGCGATGCCGGACTCCTCGGTGGCCTCCCGCAGCGCGGCGGCGGCCAGGGTGCGGTCCTGGAGTTCGCAGTGCCCGCCGAGCTGCACCCACCGGTGGAACTTGCGGTGCAGGCAGAGCAGCACCCGGCTGCCGGTCGGGTCGAGGATCAGCGCGCTGGCGGTGACGTGCCCGGGCCGGTGCGCGCGGCTCATCGCCACCGGCCCGGCGGCCAGCAGAGCCAGGGTGCGGTCGCGGTTGGCGGCGGCCGCCGGGCTGGTCGCCGTCCAGCGGTCCAGCTCCGCGACGGCGTCGGCGTACAGGTCGGCGTACGTGGTGTGGGAGGTGTCGGGCACCCGGACACTGTACGAGCGTCGCCTCCGTACCCTGGCCCGGTGACCCCGCGACTCGTCGAGTTCCTGGTGGCCGGCAACGAGGCCAGCGACCTGCTGCCGGTCCGCTCACCCGCGCTGCTGCGGGCCCACGGCGCGCGGCGCGGGTTCTGGACCGTGCTGGACGAGGGGCCGGTGGAGCGGTGCCTGGCGCTGCTGCTGGAGCGTGACGACGGCGAGTGGGTGGCGCACCACGTGCCGGCCGACGCGGGTCCGGAGAACGGGCGCACCGAGGACGGCGAGGCGCTCGCCCACCACGACGGCTGGGTGTACGTCTTCGGCTCGCACTTCGGGTCGAAGGGCGGGCCGCTGCGCCCCCGGAGGGCGTTCGTGGCCCGGTTCCGGGAGGACGACGCGGTGAGCGGGCCGCTCGCGGTGCGGGTGGTCCGCAACCGGTTCCGGCTGCACCGGGCGGTCAACGACGCGCTCGTCGCCGCCCCGCTGTCCCTGCTGCCGCCGGGCGAGCAGGTCCGGCGACGGTTCATCGTGGAGACCCGGGCCCGGGGCACCGTCCGGGCCAAGCGCTGGGTGACCCGGCTCGCCGACGACGACCTGCCGCTCAACGTCGAGGCGGCGGCGTTCACCCCGGCGGGTACGGTGCTGCTCGGGTTGCGTTTCCCGGTGACCGCCGCGGGTGAACCGGTCTACGTCGAGCTGGCCGGGGTGGCGGAGATGTTCGACGACGGCGGTCCGGCGCGCTGGCCGCGGGCGCTCGGGGCGTACGCGATCACCGGGGTGACGCCGGCCGGCGCGCTGGCCGGTTTCCGCGCGATCACGCCGACCGGCGACGGTGGGTACGCGGCGGTGATCGGCTCGATCGACGCGCTGGGCAAGGGTTCGGTGCTGCTCGACGACCACCCGCACGGCGGCGACGTGACGTCGCGGCACGTGCGGTTCCGCCACGTCGCCGGCGACGCGGCCCGGGTGGACGCCGAGCTGGTGGCGGAGCTGGCGCCGTTCCACCACGTGGAAGGGCTGGCCGAGCTGGCGGGAGGCTGGTGCTACGTCACCGACGAGGACCACCGGGTGGCGCTCTGGATCGGATGAGCGAGGGCCGGACGGCACCCCTGCGGAGCGAATCCGCAGACCCTCGTGGTGCCGTCCGGCCACGCCCGTCGGCCGGCGACCGGGTCGACACTGCACCCCGGCGTCGGCGGGCAATCAAGAGTCTGCCGAACTCTTTTTCCGGCGTCGAGGTCTTTCACGTCACGCTTAAAGATGGAGATTAGTGCCGCCGGGTAAAGTGCCAGGGGTGGCCGGCACCTCCGGCGTCCACCCGGGAGCGCTCCATGTTGAAGATCATTTTTTCGAGCGAGGACATTCTGCGGACCCGGGTCGCCCCGGCCGCGGACCCGCTCTGGGAGCTGGTCCTCAGCCTGCACCTGCTCCAGGGGCGCGGCCGTGACCCGCTGTCGACGCCCTGGCGACGTGGCGTGGCACGCGGCCTGCGCACCGACACCGGCGCCGAACGCTACCGGCTGCTGCTCGCGCTCAACCCGCCGCGCGGCTACTTCCCCGACTTCCTCACCCCCTCCGCCAGCCGGGACGGGTTCGAGGCCGGGCTGGAAGCGGTCCGGGGGACCCCCCTCGGCATGCTGCGTCGTGACCTCACCGTGCTCGCCGGGGAGACCCCGCTGCCTCCGTCGGCAGGCGCGCTCGCCCGGGGCGAACCCGAGGTGCTGCAGGACCTCACCGACACCATGGCGCGCTACCAGGAGCTGGCGGTCACGCCGTACTGGGCGCGGGTCCAGGCGGCCGTCGAGGCGGACCGGTCCCGCCGCGCCCGGGCCATGCTCGACGGCGGCGCCGAAGGTCTGCTGGCCAGCCTGAAGCCGGCCATGCGCTGGGCCGACGGGGTGCTCGAGGTGCTCGACTACCCGGACACCCGGGAACTGCACCTGGACGGCCGGGGCCTGCTGCTCGTCCCGTCGTTCTTCTGCTCCCGCACCCCGGTCGCACTGCTCGACCCGAGCCTGCCCCCGGTGCTGGTCTACCCGGTCGACCGGCTCGGCGGCCTCACCCCCGAGGCCGGCGGCGGCCGGGAGAGCGACGCCGCCCAGCGGGAGGCGCTCGCCGCGCTGCTCGGGCGCACCCGAGCCGCCGTGCTCCAGGTCGCCGACGAGGGCTGCACCACCGGCGAGATGGCCCGACGGCTGCACATCTCCGCCGCCGCGGCCAGCCAGCACACCACCGTGCTGCGCAACGCCGGGCTGCTGGTCAGCCACCGCGACCGCAACACGGTGCTGCACACGCTGACGCCGCTGGGCCGCGCGGTCCTCGACGCCTGACCCGCCCGTCGGGCGGCTCGGAACGCGGTCAGAGCGCCAGCATGGCGCTGGCGGTGGTGCCCGCCGGCGGCGGCAGCAGGGTCGAGGCGACCCCTTCGGCGGCCAGCGCGATGCGCAGGCGTTGCAGGTCCGCGCCGAACCGGACCAGATCCGCCCGGTCGACCGGGGCCGGCGCCGCGCCGAGCACCAGGCCGGTGGCGGTGGCCGGCCAGTCGGGCGCGTTGGCGGCGAGCCCCTCGCGTACCTCCTGGTCGGTCACGTGGGTGAAGACCGTGCCGGGGGCGACCACCTCGGCGACCGCGGCGATCGCCCGGTCCACCGCGGCCGGGTCGGCCGGCGTCGGGCCGGTGCCGTCGGCAAGGAGGGCCGCCGCGCGCAGGCCGTCGGCGCGCGCCTCGGCGGTGCCCCGCGAGAAGAGATCCAGCGAGGCGTCCCGCACCAGCGTGCGGGCGCCCTCCTCGTCGTCGCGGGTCGCGTCGAGGTAGCCGCGGACCACCGCGACCGGCACCTGGTCGCACTTGCCCTTGATCAGCTCACCGGCGCCGGCCAGCTCGTCGACCACTGCCATCTGGGTGAGGTGAAGTTCGTTGCCGTAGGGATCGACCTCGCCGCGGTGGTCGCGGATCGCCGGCATGCCGGCCACCCCGAGCGCCACGTCGGTGAGGCCGTTGCGCCACGGGCGGCCCATGGTGTCGCTGACGATGACCGCGACGTCCAAGCCGAACCGGTCGCGCAGCGCGGCCCGCAGCGCCCGCGCGGAGGCGTCCGGGTCCACCGGCAGCAGCACCAGCCGGGTCTTGTCCACGTTGGACGCGTCGATGCCGGCCGAGGCCATCACGAACCCGTGGTGGGTCTGCACGATCCGGGTCGCGCCGCGGGTGGCGACCACTCGGGCGGTCTCGCCGGCCAGCACCCGGTCCCGCTCGGCGAGGCGTTCCGGGCCGTCCGCCGGCACGTCGACCAGCCGGCCCTCCGCCTTCGACACGATCTTGCTGGTGACCACCAGCACGTCGCCGTCGCGCAGCCAGGGGGCCGCGCCGGCGATCAGCGCCGCCAGGTCGTCGCCCTCGGTCACGTGGCCGATGCCCGGCACCGGCAGGATCTCCAGCCTCACATCAACTCCAGCGCGGCGCGCACCATCGCGGCGGTCGCCGCCTCGTCGGTCATCCGCAGCGGCGCCGAGGCGACCGTCACGTCCGGCACCACGGCCCCCGCGTCCTCCGGGGCGACCAGCCAGCCGTCGAGCAGCCCGCCTGTCGAACGGCCGCCGTAGAGGCCGCCCACGCCGGCCGCGCTGCACTCGACGCCGAGCACGGCCAGGCACCGGTCGGCCATGCCGCGTACCGGCGCGCCGCCGATGATCGGCGACACCCCGACGACCGGGGCCGGGCCGCCGGCCACCGCGTCGCGCAGGCCGGGCACGGCCAGGATCGGCGCGATGCTGACCACCGGGTTGCTCGGCGCGATCAGCACCACGTCCGCGGCGGCGATCGCCTCGACCACGCCGGGGGCGGGCTTCGCCGCGTCCGCGCCGACGAAGACGAACTGGTGCGTCGGTACGTCGGCCCGGTGCCGTACCCACCACTCCTGGAAGTGGATCGCCCGCCGCCCCTTGTCGTCCTCGATGACGGCGTGGGTCTCCAGGCGGTCGTCGGTGGCCGGCAGCAGGCGTACGCCGGGCTGCCAGCGGGCGGCCAGCGCCTCGGTGACCTGCGACAGCGGATAGCCCGCGTTGAGCATCGTGGTACGCACCAGATGGGTGGCGAGGTCCTTGTCGCCGAGACCGAACCAGCTCGGTTCCGCCCCGTAGGCGGCCAGCTCGGACTTGACGGTCCACGTCTCACCGACCCGACCCCAGCCACGCTCCGGGTCGGCGCCACCACCGAGCGTGTAGAGCACGCTGTCCAGGTCGGGGCAGACCTGCAAGCCGTGCAGCAGCAGGTCGTCGCCGACGTTGACCACGGCGGTCACCTCGGCGCCCACCTCCCGGGCGTACGCCCGGACGCCGAGCAGGAAGCGGGCGCCCCCGATGCCGCCGGTCAGTACCACGATGCGCATGCCGTCCATCCTTCCGCACGTGCCGCCGTCGATCGCCCGGTGGCCGGAGAGACTAGGCTCACTTCGCCAACTGTCCGCTTTCGTCCCCTGGGGGAGTCCGTGACCAGCCCCGCCGAGCCCGCGTCCGGTGACGCCGCGCAGGCCAGCCAACTGACCAAACCGCTACGCGAACTGGCCGCGCTCGTCCTGCTCGGCGCGAACGCCGTGCTGCTCTTCGTCGGCCTGCTGCGCCTGCTGGTGCCGGCCGACGACTACAGCACGTTCAGCGGCCGGGCGGGCAGCGCCTTCTTCACCTTCGTCGGGCTGGAGGCGACGGTCCTGCCGCTGCTGGCCGTCCTGCTCGCCACCCACGTCCGCCCGGCGCTGCCGAAGGCGAAACTGATCACCCAGGTGGCGTTCGGCGAGTACGCGTTCTCCGCCGTCTTCGGCGCGCTCACGTTCCTGGCCTGGTTGGTCGGCCGGCTCGCCGACGGCGAGGTGCTCGACGCGTTCCTCGGGCTGCTCACCCGGGTGGCCTGGCTGGCGATCTTCGTGGTCGCCGCGTACGTGGTCTTCAAGATCTGGCGCACGCTCTACTACGTGCCGAAGCCCAAGCCGCAGCCCGGCGTCTACGGCCAGGCCCAGCCCGGCTGGCCGCAGCAGCCCGGTCAGCCCGGCGGCTATCCGGCCCCGGGTGGCTACCCGCCGGCCGGTGTGCCCCCGCAGCCCGGCCAGGCCCCGGCGGGCTACCCGCACGCGGGCGGCCCGCCGCAGCCGGGCTGGCCCCAGGCCGGCCCGTACGGCCAGCCGCAGTCGGCCCCGCCGTTCAACACCGCGCCGCCGCACGCCCCGCAGTCGGCCCCGCCGTTCGGCTCCCCGCAGCCGGGCGCCCAGCCCGGCCCGCAGTTCGGTTCCGCTCAGCCCGGCTCGCAGTTCGGGCCTCCGCAGCCCGGCTCGCAGTTCGGCTCCCCGCAGGCCGGCCCGCCGTTCGGCGCCCCGCCGTCCAGTGCCCCGCCGTTCGGTGGCCATCAGTCCGACGCCGCTCAGTTCGACGCCCCGCCGTCGGCGCCGCCGTTCGGCCAGCCGCCGTCGGCCGACCCGACCCAGGCGATCCCGCGCCAGTCCGCCGAGCCGGGCCAGCAGGCGTCCCCGGCCGACGACGAGCGCACCCAGCGCTTTGACCGCGAGGACCCGAACCACCCTCGGTGACCCAATCGGCGGGCGGCGGACCACCGCCGCCCGCCCAGGCCGGCGCGGAGTGTCAAGCGGGGCCCCCTCCTCTACCGGAGGCGTTAAGAGGGGGCCCCTCCTTGCACCCCGCGTGGGTGCATAGGCTGGGCCGATGGTTGATGCGAGCGTGCGACGGGCGCTCGGCCGCGCCGCCACCGGCCGGGCACTGGACACGGACGAGGCGGCCGCGCTGCTCACCGCGCGCGGTGAGGCGCTCGACGAGCTGTTCCGCGTCGCCGGTGGCATCCGCGACGCCGGGTTGCGGGACGCCGGCCGGCCCGGCGTGGTCACGTACTCGAAGAAGGTCTTCGTGCCGCTGACCCGGCTCTGCCGGGACCGCTGCCACTACTGCACGTTCGCCACCGTGCCGCACCGGTTGCCGGCCGCCTACCTGGAACGCGACGAGGTGCTGGCGATCGCCCGCGAGGGCGCCGCGCAGGGCTGCAAGGAGGCGCTGTTCACGCTCGGCGACCGGCCCGAGGAGCGGTGGCCGGCGGCCCGGCGGTGGCTGGACGAGCGGGGCTACGACTCGACGCTCGACTACCTGCGCGCCTGCGCCGTGGCGGTGCTGGAGGAGACCGGCCTGCTGCCGCACCTCAACCCGGGCGTGCTCTCCTGGTCGGAGTTGCAGCGGCTGAAGCCGGTCGCGCCGAGCATGGGCATGATGCTGGAGACCACCGCGACCCGGCTCTGGTCGGAGCCGGGCGGCCCGCACTTCGGCTCACCGGACAAGGAGCCCGCGGTACGGCTGCGGGTGCTCGACGACGCCGGCCGGGTCGGCGTGCCGTTCACCACCGGCATCCTGATCGGCATCGGCGAGAACCTCACCGAGCGGGTCGACGCGCTCTTCGCGATCCGCCGCGCCATGCGGGAGTACGGCCACCTCCAGGAGGTGATCGTGCAGAACTTCCGCGCCAAGCCGGACACCGCGATGCGCGGCATGCCGGACGCGGAGCTGCACGACCTGGCCGCCACCGTGGCGGTGGCCCGGGTGCTGCTCGGCCCGAAGGCGCGCATCCAGGCGCCGCCGAACCTGATCGCCGGCGAGTACGACCTGCTGCTGCGCGCCGGCATCGACGACTGGGGCGGCGTCTCGCCGGTCACGCCGGACCACGTCAACCCGGAGCGGCCCTGGCCGCAGCTCGACGAGCTGGCCGCGCGTACCGCGAGCGCCGGCTTCACGCTGCGCGAACGGTTGACGGTCTACCCGGAGTACGTGCGGGCCGGCGGGCCGTGGCTGGACCCGCGCCTGCTGCCGCACGTCACCGCGCTCGCCGACCCGGCCACCGGGCTGGCGGTCGAGGAGGCCCGCCCGGTGGGGCGGCCCTGGCAGGAGCCGGAGGAGGTGTTCGGCGGCCGGACCGACCTGCACGCCACGATCGACGTCACCGGCCGGACGGAGGACCGGCGGGGCGACTTCGACAGCGTCTACGGCGACTGGTCCGAGGTGGCCGGCAAGGTGACCCCGGAGGCGCTCGCGGTGCGCGCCGGCGTACCCGGGACCGGCGGCGCGGACGCCGACCTGCGCGCCGGCCTGCGGCTGGCGGCGACCGACCCGGCCGCGTTGCTGGCGCCGGCGCACGAGGCGAAGGCGCTGGCGTTGTTCGGCGCGGACGGGCCGGCGCTGGACGAGCTGTGCCGGCTCGCCGACGACGCGCGCCGCGACGCGGTGGGCGACGACGTGACCTACGTGGTCAACCGGAACATCAACTTCACGAACGTCTGCTACGTGGGCTGCCGGTTCTGCGCGTTCGCCCAGCGGGAGAGCGACGCGGACGCGTTCCGGCTGTCCCTGGGGCAGGTGGCCG
Source organism: Micromonospora sp. WMMC241 (assembly GCF_027460165.1). Classification (NCBI taxonomy): domain Bacteria; kingdom Bacillati; phylum Actinomycetota; class Actinomycetes; order Micromonosporales; family Micromonosporaceae; genus Micromonospora; species Micromonospora sp. WMMC241. Next base: position 5,522,039 of record NZ_JAPZBF010000001.1, on the reverse strand, counting down.
ACCGGGCCGAGGAGGCGTGGACGGCGGGCGCCACCGAGGTCTGCCTCCAGGGCGGCATCGACCCGAAGATGCCGGTGACCGGGTACGCCGACATCGTCCGCGCGATCAAGGCGCGGGTGCCGGGGATGCACGTGCACGCGTTCTCCCCGATGGAGATCGTCACCGCGGCCGCGAAGGCCGGCGTGCCGGTGCGGGAGTGGCTGGGCATGCTGCGGGAGGCGGGCCTGGACACCATCCCGGGCACCGCCGCCGAGATCCTCGACGACGACGTGCGCTGGGTGCTCACCAAGGGCAAACTGCCGGCCGCCGCCTGGGTCGACGTGGTGAGCACGGCCCACGAGCTGGGCATCCGGTCCAGCTCCACGATGATGTACGGCCACGTCGACCACCCCGGCCAGTGGCTGGCCCACTTCCGGGTGCTGGCCGGGGTGCAGGACCGCACCGGCGGGTTCACCGAGTTCGTGGCGCTGCCCTTCGTGCACACCAACGCGCCGATCTACCTGGCCGGCATCGCCCGGCCGGGGCCGACCTGGCGGGAGAACCGGGTGGTGCACGCGATGGCCCGGCTGCTGCTGCACGGCCGGATCGACAACATCCAGTGCTCCTGGGTGAAGCTCGGCGACACCGGCACGGTGGAGATGCTGCGCGGCGGCTGCAACGACCTCGGCGGCACGCTGATGGAGGAGACCATCTCCCGGATGGCCGGGTCTGGCAACGGTTCGGCCCGCACCGAGGAGCAGTTGCGGGGGATCGCCGAGGCGGCCGGTCGTCCGTTCCGCAAGCGGACGACCGCGTACGGTCACGCCGGCGCCTGACGTCGAACCTTTTTCCGCGCCGCGCCGTACCTGTGGATGCCGGCGGCGGTTGCGGCGAGGACCGCCGCCGGTGACCCCAGCCCGGGGACCCGGCGGCGTCCGGGTGCCCGACCCCTGCGGCGCTGCGGCGCCGGTTGCGGAAAGGTTGCCGATGAGCACTGACGAGACCACCGACGCGCCGAAGCGGCGGGCCTGGCCGCGGTTGACCCGCCGGCAGACGTTGACCGCCGCCGCGAGCGCCACGCTCGGCGCGGCCGCGCTCACCGTGCCGGGCCTGTCCGCCGCGCAGAACGCCCCGTCGGCGAGCCGGCGCGACGAGCCGATCGTGGTGCATCTCCGCGACGCCGCCACCGGCACGATGGACGTCTTCGTCGGCACGACGCGGGTCGAGGTACGCGACCGCGGTCTGGCCGACCGCCTGGTGCGCGCCGCCCGTCGCTGATCCCCGCCCCTCCCGGCGCGGGCTCCCGACGCCGGTCCCGTCAAACGTTCCCCGACGAAGGTGTGGTCCGCCATGTCCTCTCACCGCGAGGCCCCGGAGATCGCCAAGGATCCGGTCGCCGACAGCTCCGACCTGTACGCGTTCGTCAGCCCGAGCCGGCCCGACACGGTCACGTTGATCGCCAACTACGTGCCGGTGCAGCTCCCGTCCGGCGGCCCCAACTTCTTCGAGTTCGGTGACGACGTCCGGTACGAGATCCACGTCGACAACGACGGAGACGGCTACCCGGACGTCACCTATCGTTTCGAATTCACCACCGAGATCACGAACCAGAACAGCTTTCTCTACAACACCGGCGCGATCGAGTCGCTGGACAGCAAGAACTGGAACCGGCGTCAGTTCTACCGGCTGACCCGGGTGGCGGACGGTCGCGAGCACGTGCTGGCGACGAAGCTGCCCTGCCCGCCGTGCAACGTGGGTCCGCTGTCCACGCCGAACTACCAGAACCTGGTGAAGCAGGCGACGTTCAAGCTGTCCACCGGGGAGAAGGTGTTCGCCGGCCAGCGGGCCGACGGCTTTTTCGTGGACCTGGGCGCGGTGTTCGACCTGGGCACGCTGCGGCCGTTCCAGCAGTTGCACGTGGCCGGGAAGAAGCTGTTCAAGACCGAGGGTGAGCCGGTCAACGCGCTGGACCGGCTGAACGTGCACAGCATCGCCATCCAGGTGCCGCTGGCCAAGGTGCGCCGCAAGGCCAGCCGGTACGGCTACGCCGACCGCGCGTCGACCATCGGCGTCTGGACCAGCGCGTCCCGCCAGCAGGTCCGGGTGCTCGGGGACCGGGTGTCGGCGGACACCGCCACCGGCCCGTTCGTTCAGGTGTCACGGCTCGGCAACCCGTTGTTCAACGAGGTGATCGTGCCGATGTCCAAGAAGGATCTGTGGAACACCCTGCCGCCGTCGGAGGACAAGCGGTTCGCCGGGTTCGTCGAGCGGCCCGAGCTGGCCGCGCTGCTGCCGGTGCTCTATCCGGGTGTCTTTCCCAACCTGGACGCGTTGAACAAGGCGAAGAAGCCGCGTGCCGACCTGGTGGCGATCCTGCTCACCGGCGTACCGGCCGGGTTGATCGACGGCTTCGCCAACACCACCGGCGACACCCAGGCCGACATGCTGCGACTGAACACGGCGATCCGGCCCAGCGCCAAGCCGGACCGGTTCGGGGTGCTCGGCGGCGACCTGGCCGGCTTCCCCAACGGCCGGCGCGTCGGCGACGACGTGGTGACCATCGCGCTGCGGGCGATCGCCGGGCTCACCGTGCCGCTGGTGGACAAGACGTTCAAGCCGGACGCCGCGGCGGCCGCCGTCACGCCCGGTCTCGACGCCGGCGACGTGACCGCGCCGTTCCTCGCCGACTTCCCCTTCCTCGGCACCCCGTACGACGGGTTCAACAACCCGCCGGCGAAGAAGTCCTGACGGGGGCGCGGTATGCACCAGCACCGGCACCACGACCTCGGTCCGTCGTACAGCGGCACCGTCATGCTCGACCTCGGCGGTGACTCCGGCGCGCTGATCATCCACACCGGTCGGGACCTGCACGGGCGGGAGATCGAGATCAGTCGCGCGGACCGGGACGGCCCGCGTACCCATTCGGCGGTACGGGAGCGGCACGTCCTGGACGGCGTCTTCCACAGTGCCGTCTACCCGGACCTGGAAGCGGGCGTGTATACCGTCTGGTGGGACGACGACACGCCGGCCGGCGCGATCTCCGTCACCGGCGGTTCGATCGCCGAATTCGTCTGGCCGACCAGCTCACCGTCGCGAAAAGACTGACCGGCCACTCTCCGCCACCCGCGCCCCGTCCACATGGTGGACGGGGCGCGATCGGCGTTGTCCGCCTTGACAGGCGGTACCCAGCCGGGCGGGTTACCCTTTGGCCCACCATTAGTGATCTTGGACAGCGGTCGGCGGGGGCGTCCGACCGGCCCACCGGCGTCGCGCCACGGCAGAAAACTTGGGGCAACTCGCCGGGGAGGGCGTTACTCGTCCGGGGTCTGAATCGATAGGGCAGGTTGCGAGGCTACGGGCGGCCGCGGCGGCTGTCCCGGACGTGTCGGGAGGGCGACTCCATTATCAAGTTTGGCTTGACGGCGCACGCATTACACGCGTGTAATTTGAATGGGGTTGTTCGCACGGAAGCGCACCAATTGGGCCCGTACGAACAAGCACGCCTTTCGCGTGGGGGGTTGCAGCGGCGAATGACGCCGGTGCGCGACAAGGAGGCAATCGATGGACGGCCAGCTCGAGGTGGCCGACCTGCTCGGGAACGCGCCGGAGTGGCAGGAGCGAGCGCTCTGCTCGCAGACCGACCCGGAGGCGTTCTTTCCCGAGAAGGGCGGCTCGACCCGCGAGGCGAAGCGCATCTGCTCGCGGTGTGAAGTGAAGACGGAATGTCTGGAGTACGCGCTCGGCCACGACGAGCGGTTCGGGATCTGGGGCGGCCTCTCCGAACGGGAGCGGCGCAAGCTCAAGCGGCGGGTCGCCGCCTGACCCGCGTACGGACCGGGGCGGTGGGGGCCGCCCGGTCCGTGGGGTACGACGAACGACGCTCAGGCCAGTTCGTCCGGGTCGACCCCGAGCAGGTTCGCCACCTGCTCGATGATCACGTCGTGCACGAGATCCGCGAGGTCCTCGCGGTCCATCGCGCGGAACTCCAGCGGTCGCCGGTAGAGCACGATGCGCGGCGGCACCTCCTGACGGCCGGGCCGGCCCGGCAGGAGCCGGGCGAGCGGCACCTCGCCGTCCTCCAGCACGTCGGAGTCGTAGACGTTCAGGTCCGGCGGGACGTCCTCGACGGCGAACTCCACCCCGGCCAGCTCCTTGGCGAACCGGCGTTCCAGCGTCTCCACGGTGTCGAGCACCAGGTCGTCGAAGACCTCGGCCTTCGTCCGGGCCAACGGCACGGTGGCCGGCACCAGCCGCCCGCGCAGCCCCCGACCGTGCCGGTCGCGGTGGGTGCGCCGGCCGGAGCCGGGGCGGCGGTTCTGCGGGCTCGTCATGACGGACAGGGTAGCCCGGTGGCCCGGCCCGACCGCCGTCGCGCGACCACCCGGCGTGCCGGTGTGCCGATCCGGCGAATTGTGATCACCATGACGGGCGTGTCGTAACGCGAAGCGGTGCGCCGGACCCGGTAATGGGGATACCCTGCCGCACGTGAGGTCACCACGGCGCTGCTCCCGTAACGGCTGCCCCCGGCAAGCGGTCGCCACATTGACCTATGTCTACAACGAGTCGACGGCGGTGGTGGGCCCGCTCGCGGCGTTCGCCGAACCGCACACGTACGACCTGTGTGAGCAGCACGCCCGCAGCCTGACCGCCCCGCGCGGCTGGGACGTGGTGCGGCACGAGGGCGAGTTCGAGCCGCCGCCGCCCACCACTGACGACCTGGTCGCGCTGGCCGAGGCGGTCCGCGAGGCGGCCCGCCCGACCCCGCCACGCCCCCCCGAGGACCCCCAGCAGTCCCGCCACCCCCAGTCCCAGCCCCCCCACCAGCAGGGCCGCCGAGGCCACCTCCGCGTGATCCCCCCCAACCACTGACCCCCCTCTTCGTCGATCATGAAGTTGACGGCGTTTTCGATCTCCCGAAGTGCCGCCAACTTCATGATCGACGCGGTGTGTTGGCGGGTCAGTGGCCGAGGAAGCGCGTGAAGAGTGCGGCTCGGCGGGACGGGTGGTCGGTCCGGGTCTCGCTGGCGTCGGCGGAGGACATGATCTTCAGGCCGGCGTTGATGGCCAGCCAGCGCAGCGGCTCCGGTTCCCAGCGCGGGGAGCGGTGCCCGACCCAGGGCAGCGCGGTCAGGTCGCTCTCCTCGCCCCGGATCAGGTCGGCGAGGGTACGGCCGGCCAGGTTGCTGGTGCCGACCCCGTCGCCGACGTACCCGCCGGCCCAGGCCAGCCCGGTGCGGCGGTCGAGCCCCACGGACGCCGCCCAGTCCCGGGCCACGCCGAGCGGGCCGCCCCAGGCGTGGGTGACCGGCGGCTCCGGGCCGAGCACCGGGAACAGCTCGCCCAGCGCCCGCCGCAACGCCCCGAACACCCGGGGCTCCCGGTCGAAGCCCTGGCGCACCCGGGAGCCGTAGTGGTAGGGCGCGCCCCGCCCGCCGAACGCGAGCCGGCCGTCCGCGGTGCGCTGGCCGTAGACGATGACGTGCCGGTGGTCGGCGAACGTCTCCCGGTCGGCCAGCCCGATCCGGGCCCAGGTCTCCGCCGGCAGCGGCGGGGTGGCCACCATCAGCGAGTAGACCGGCGCCACCGTCCGCCGCTGCCCGGGCAGCGCCGGCGTGAAGCCCTCGGTCGCCCGGACCACCACCGGCGCCCGGACCACGCCCGCCGGGGTCACCGCCGCGCCGGGCCGCAGCGCGGTCACCGGGGTGCGTTCGAAGACGCGTACGCCCCGGCGTTCCACCGCCCGGGCCAGGCCGCGGACCAGCTTCGCCGGGTGCACGGCCGCGCAGTGCGGGGTGTACGTGCCGCCGCGTACCCCGTCGGCGGCGCACCGCGCGGCGGCCTCGGCGGCGTCGAGCAGCACCAGGTCGTCGTCTCCCAGCCCGTACGCCCGGGCCTCGGCCACGGCGGCCCGGGCCCGGCCGAGTTGGGCATCGCTGCGGGCCAGCACCACAGTGCCGCCGGCCCGCCAGTCGCAGTCGACGCCCTCGGCCGCCACCACCCGGCCGACCTCGCCGACGGTGTCGTGCATGGCCCGCTGCATGGCGAGCGCCCGGTCCCGCCCGTGCCGCCGGGCCAGCGCCGGCAGCGAGGTGGGGAACAACGCCGAGCACCAGCCGCCGTTGCGGCCGGAGGCGCCGTACCCGGCGATCTCCCGCTCCAGCACGACGATCCGGAGCGTCGGATCGGCCTCGGCCAGGTAGAAGGCCGTCCACAGCCCGGTGTACCCGGCGCCCACGATCGCCACGTCGGCGTCCGTGTCGCCGGGTAACCCGGCCCGTGGGGTCAGCGGCTCGTCCACGTCGGACAGCCAGTAGGACACGTCCTGGTAGCGCACGGTCTACAGCCGGGACCACGCCTCGGTGAGCACGGCCCGAAGGATCTGCTCGATCTCGTCGAACTGCTGCTGCTCGGCGATCAGCGGCGGGGCGAGTTGCACCACCGGGTCGCCCCGGTCGTCGGCCCGGCAGTAGAGCCCGGCGGCGAAGAGCGCGGTGGAGAGGAAGCCGCGCAGCAGCCGCTCGGACTCCGCCTCGTCGAACGTCTCCCGGGTCGCCTTGTCCTTGACCAGCTCGATGCCGTAGAAGTAGCCGTCGCCGCGCACGTCGCCGACGATCGGCAGGTCGTTCAGCTTCTCCAGGGTGGACCGGAACGCGTCCTCGTTGGCCCGGACGTGACCGACCAGGTCCTCGCGCGCGAAGACCTCCAGGTTGGCCAGGGCCACCGCGCAGGAGACCGGGTGCCCGCCGAACGTCACGCCGTGGGCGAACATGCCGGTCTCGGTGAGGAACGGCTCCATCAGCCGGTCGCTGGCGATCATCGCGCCGAGCGGGGCGTAGCCGGAGGTGATGCCCTTGGCGGTGGTGATGATGTCCGGCTGGTAGCCGTAGCGGGCGGCGCCGAAGTATTCGCCGAGCCGGCCCCAGGAGCAGATCACCTCGTCGCTGACCAGCAGCACGTCGTACGCGTCGCAGATCTCGCGGACCCGCGCGAAGTAGCCGGGCGGCGGGGGGAAGCAGCCGCCGGAGTTCTGCACCGGCTCCAGGAACACCGCGGCGACCGTGTCCGGCCCCTCCCGCTCGATCGCCCGGCCGATCTCCTCGGCGGCCCACCTGCCGAACGCCTCGGCGTCGTCGCCGTGCTCCGGCGCCCGGTAGAAGTTGGTGTTCGGCACCTTGATCCCGCCGGGCACCAGCGGCTCGAAGTCGCTCTTGATGCCGGGCAGCCCGGTGATCGACAGCGCGCCCATCGAGGTGCCGTGGTACGCGATGTAGCGGCTGACCACCTTGTGCTTGTTGGGCTGGCCGGTGCGCTTGAAGTAGGCCCGGGCCAGCTTCCACGCCGCCTCGACGGCCTCCGAGCCGCCGGTGGTGAAGAAGATCCGGTTCAGGTCGCCCGGGGTGAGCGCGGCGATCCGCTCGGCCAACTCGACAGCGGTCGGGTGGGCGTAGGACCAGAGCGGGAAGTACGCCAACTCGCCGGCCTGCTTCGCGGCGGCCTCGGCCAGCTCGGTCCGGCCGTGGCCGGCGTTGACCACGAAGAGCCCGGCGAGCCCGTCCAGGTAGCGGCGGCCCTGCGCGTCCCAGACGTACGCGCCCTCGCCCCGCACGATGGTCGGGACCTCGCCGGCGGAGTAGCTGGCCATCCGGGTGAAGTGCATCCAGAGGTGGTCGGTGACGTTGGCCATGTCAGCCCCATCGGGTCGCGGGCCGGTCCGGGGTGACACCGGCCGCTCTGCCCACGGTTATCCCACAGCCGATGCCGAAATGGCAAGTGAGTGAGTGTTCACGCGACGAATTCAGCGACACCTGTTGGCATCAGCGACGGATTTCGCGGCCCCGAGGTGGCCGGCAACCTGCCCGGCCGGGTGCTGGTGCGCGACAGCAAGGACCGCGCCGGCGGCACGCTCCGCTTCACCCCGACCGCTTGGCGGGCCTTCGTCGGCCACGCCCCGGCTCAGGCGGTGCCCCAGCTGTAGGTCTGCTTGCGCAGCTTCAGGTAGACGAACGCCTCGGTGGAGAGCACCCCGGGCACCCCGCGCAGCTTCTGCAGGATCTCCAGCAGGTGCGCGTCGTTGCGGCAGACCACCTCGGCCAGCAGGTCGAACGAGCCGGCGGTGATCACCACGTAGTCGATCTCGTCGAACTCGGCCAGCCGGTCGGCCACCGGTTCCAGGTCGCCGTCGGTGCGCAGCCCGATCATGGCCTGGCGGGGGAAGCCGAGCTGGAGCGGATCGGTCACCGCGACGATCTGCATCACCCCGGCGTCGAGCAGGCGCTGCACCCGCTGGCGTACCGCCGCCTCGGAGAGCCCGACCGCCTTGCCGATGCTCGCGTACGGTCGGCGGCCGTCCTCCTGGAGCTGCTCGATGATCTGCTTGGCCACGTCGTCGAGTAGAGCGTGGTTGGAGCCTTCACGCACAGTGACCCGACGGTTGCCGTTGCCGTTCTCCGACTGCCGGTTGGCCATCGCCCGCTCCCCATGTCCGATTCTCTGTGCTGAGCGTAATGCCCTGGCGCAGTCTGGCGTATTTCGTGGCGCTTAGCTATTCCGGCAACGGAATCCCTTGTGATAGAGGGTTTCTCATGTCAGGATCAGTGCCCCATCGCCACTGACCTCCCGCCGGCGAGCCACCCCCGTCCCGCCGCCGACGATGCCCCCAAGGAGTCGTCACATGCGTAGTCCCCTCCGGACGCTCACCCGGCGTGGTCTGCTCACCGGGACCGTCGGCTCGGCCGCGCTGCTCGCCACCGCGGGCACGCTCGCCGGCTGCGGCACCAAGGGCGCCCAGCAGACCGAAGCCGGATGCAGGAGCGACGACCTGTCCGCCACCGAGAAGAAGCTGGCGTTCTCGAACTGGCCGCAGTACATGGACACCGACGAGAAGAACGCCGCCAAGCGCCCCACGTTGGACGCCTTCGTCGCCGCCTCCGGCATCCAGGTGACCTACACCGAGGACGTCAACGACAACAACGAGTTCTTCGGCAAGGTGCAGAACCAGCTCGCCGGCTGTCAGAGCACCGGCCGGGACATCATGGTGCTCACCGACTGGATGGCCGCCCGGATGATCCGGCTCGGCTGGGTCCAGAAGCTGGACAAGGCGAAGATTCCCAACGTCGAGGCGAACCTGCTGCCGTCGCTGCGCGGCCGTTCCTTCGACAAGGACACCCAGCTCGCCGTCCCCTGGCAGTCCGGTCTGGCCGGTCTGGCCTACAACGCCAAGGTGACCAAGGAGATCCGCACCGTCGACGAGCTGCTCACCCGCGCCGACCTCAAGGGCAAGGTGACAGTGCTGTCGGAGATGCGCGACACCATGGGCCTGCTGCTCCAGGCCGGCGGACACGACCCGGCGAACTTCACAGCGGCCCAGTTCGACGACGCGTTGAACAAGCTCAGGAAGGCCGTGGACAGCAAGCAGATCCGGCGCTTCACCGGCAACGACTACGCTCCCGACCTGGCCAAGGGCGACATCGCCGCGTGCATCGGCTGGTCCGGCGATGTGATCCAGCTCGGCTTCGAGGATGCGAAGATCAAATTCGTGGTGCCCGAGTCCGGCGTCATGCTCTGGTCGGACAACATGCTCGTGCCGAACAAGGCCACCCACCGGGCCAACGCCGAGGCGTTGATGAACCACTACTACGACCCGGCGGTGGCCGCGAAGCTGGCCGCGTTCGTCAACTACATCTGCCCGGTGCAGGGCGCGCAGGCCGAGATGGAGAAGATCGACCCGGACCTGGCGGCAAACCCGCTGATCTTCCCGGACGACGCGATCCTGGCGAAGTCGAAGGTCTTCATGGCGCTGGACGAGCAGCGCGAGAAGGAGTACGAGACCAAGTTCCAGCAGGTCATCGGGGCGTGAGGCAGATGGCGCAGGAAACACCGGCCGGCGATCTGCGACTGGCCGACGTCACCAAGCGGTTCGGCGTCTTCACCGCCGTCGACGACCTCAGCCTCACCGTCCCGCAGGGCTCGTTCTTCGCCCTGCTCGGCGCGTCCGGCTGCGGCAAGACCACCACGCTGCGGATGATCGCCGGGCTGGAGGCGCCCACCAGCGGACGGGTGCTGCTCGGCGACCGGGACATCACCGCGCTCCGGCCGTACAAGCGGCCGGTCAACACCGTGTTCCAGAGCTACGCGCTCTTCCCGCACCTCGACATCCACGAGAACGTGGCCTTCGGGCTGCGCCGCCGCGGCATCCGCAAGGTGGGCGACCAGGTCGAGCGGATGCTCGCGCTGGTCCAGCTCGACGGGTACGGCCGGCGCCGGCCGGCCCAGCTCTCCGGCGGCCAGCAGCAACGCGTGGCGCTGGCCCGGGCGCTCATCAACCACCCGCAGATGCTGCTGCTCGACGAGCCGCTCGGCGCGCTCGACCTGAAGTTGCGCCGGCAGATGCAGATCGAGCTGAAGCGGATCCAGGCCGAGGTCGGCATCACCTTCCTGCACGTCACGCACGACCAGGAAGAGGCCATGTGGATGGCCGACACGGTCGCGGTCATGAACGCCGGCCGGATCGAGCAGCTAGGCGCGCCCGCCGACATCTACGAGTACCCGGCCAGCCCGTTCGTGGCCAACTTCCTGGGCCAGTCCAACCTCATCGAGGCCGAGGTCAGCGGCCACGACGCGGACGACCTGCTGGTCACCGGCCACGGCAACCGGTTCGCCACCCCGCTCGGCCGGGCCCGGTCCCGGCGGGGCCCGGTCTGGCTCGGCGTCCGGCCGGAGAAGCTGCACCTGGTCGCCGACCGCACCGAGGTCCCGGACGGCCGCAACGCGGTCAGTGGCGTGCTGACCGACATCTGCTACGCCGGCGTGAGCACCGAGTTCCTGCTCCGCACCGCCTGGGGGCAGGAGATGTCGGTGTTCACCGCGAACAACGACCCGGACGCCCGGCTGGTGCCCGGCGCCGAGGTCACCGCGCACTGGCATCCGCGGCACTCCTTCGTCCTGCCCCGCGACGACTCCGCCCGCGACGACGTCGACGGCAGCGCCACCCGACCCGGTACCACCGGCGGCGGCCGGGCGGACGGCGGCCCGGCGGACGGTGGTGTCGGCGCGCCACCGCAGCGTCTGGAAGCCGCGACATGACGGCGCTGGCCCACCTCGGCGGGGCGTCGCCTACCACGCCTGCCCCGCCCGCGCCCGACCGGAGGTGGCGACACCGCCTCCTGCCGTACCTGCTGCTGCTGCCGGGCGCGGCCTGGCTTCTGGTCTTCTTCGCGCTGCCGCTGCTCCAACTCGCCGCCGCCAGCCTCTACGACCCGGCCGGCTCGCTCTCCACCGGGTACGCGATGACCTGGGCGGTCGGCAACTACCCGGACGCGCTGCAGGCGTACTGGCCGCAGTTCCTCCGGTCCTTCCTCTACTCGGCGATCGCACTGGTGCTCGCGCTGCTGATGGGCTACCCGCTGGCGTACGCGATCGCGCAGAAGGCCGGCCGGTGGAAGAACCTGCTGCTGGTGGCCGTGGTCGCACCGATGTTCACCAGCTTCCTGGTACGCACGCTGGCCTGGAAGACGATCCTGTCGGACAACGGCGCGCTGGTCGGGCTGCTGCGTGACGTGCACCTGCTCGGCCCCGACGGTCGGCTGCTGGCCACCCCGGTCGCGGTGGTGCTCGGCCTGACGTACAACTTCCTGCCGTTCCTGGTGCTGCCGCTGTATGCGAGCCTGGAGCGGCTCGATCCCCGGCTGCTGGAGGCGGCGAGCGACCTCTACGCGAACCCGCTGCGCGCGTTCGGCAGGGTCACCCTGCCGCTGTCGATGCCCGGCCTGATCGCCGGCACGCTGCTCTTCTTCATCCCGGCCACCGGCGACTACATCAACGCCGAACTGCTCGGCACCCCGAACGAGTACATGATCGGCAACGTCATCGACTCGGCGTTCCTGGTCCGGCTCGACTACCCGCAGGGCGCGGCGCTGTCGTTCCTGCTGATGGCCGCGATCCTGGCGATCGTCTTCACCTACCTGCGCCGGGCCGGCACGGAGGAGGTGCTGTGAAACTCAGGCGCTGGCTCGCCGACCGGTGGGTGATGGGCGTGGCCCTGCTCGTCCTCGGCTATCTCACGCTGCCGATCCTGGTGGTCGCCGGGCTCTCCTTCAACCGGCCCTCCAGTCGGCTGTCCTACGACTTCAACGAGTTCACCCTGGACAACTGGGCCCGCCCCTGCGCCACCGCCGACATGTGCGACGCGGTGGTACGCAGCATGGAGATCGGCCTGATCGCCACCGTGGTCTCCACAGTGCTCGGCACGCTGATGGCCTTCGCGCTGGTCCGGTACGGCTTCCGCGGGCGCTCCGGGATCAACGGCCTGATCTTCCTGCCGATGGCCACCCCGGAACTGGTGATGGGCACCTCGCTGCTCGCCCTCTTCGTCGCCGCCGGGGTGCCGCAGGGCTTCTGGACCATCGTCATCGCGCACGTGATGTTCTGCGTGTCGTTCGTGGTGGTCACCGTCAAGGCCCGGCTCGCCGGCATGGACCGGCGGCTGGAGGAGGCCGCCATGGACCTGTACGCCAGCGAGTGGCAGACGTTCCGCCGGATCACGCTGCCGCTGGTGCTGCCCGGCATCGTGGCCGCCTCGCTGCTCGCCTTCTCGCTCAGCTTCGACGACTTCATCATCACCAACTTCAACGCCGGCACCACCGTCACGTTCCCGATGTACGTCTGGGGTGCCGCCCAGCGGGGCATCCCGCCGCAGGTCAACGTCATCGGCACGGCCATGTTCGTCATCGCGCTGCTGCTGGTCGGGGCCAGCTCGCTGCGCGGCAGGCGAGCCCGCCGGGCCGCGCTCGCGGTGCTCGCCACCCCGGCGGGGAAGCCATGACGCTCCCGCATACCGGCCGGGCGCTGGCCGACGCCGCGCCCGTCCCGTACTGGCTGGACCGGCCGGACCGCCCCGATCCGCTGCCGCCGCTGACCGGGGCGCACAACGCCGACCTGCTGGTGGTAGGCGGCGGCTACGCCGGGCTGTGGACCGCGTTGCTGGCCAAGGAGGCCGACCCGGACCGCGACGTGCTCCTGGTCGACGCCGGCACCTGCGGCTGGGCCGCCTCCGGGCGCAACGGCGGGTTCTGCGCCGCCTCACTCACCCACGGGCTGGCCAACGGCGTCGAACGGTTCCCCGCCGAGATCGTCGAGCTGGAACGGCTCGGCCGGGAGAACCTGGACGCCATCGCCGCGACGGTGGCGCGGCACGGCATCGACTGCGAATTCGAGCGCACCGGGGAGCTGGCGGTGGCGGTCGAGCCGTACCAGCTCGACGGGCTCGCCGCCGACGCCGACCTGGGCCGCCGGTACGGCCGCGACGTGCGGCTGCTCGACCGCGACGAGGTACGCGCCGAGGTGGCCTCGCCGACGTACCTCGGTGGGATGTGGGATCGGGACCGGACGGCGCTGCTCGACCCGGCGAAGCTCGCCTGGGGGCTGCGCCGGGCCGCGCTCGGCCTGGGCGTGCGGATCCACGAGCACACCCGCGTCACCGGGCTGGCCGCCGACGGCGCCGCGCTGCGCGCCACCACGGCCGGCGGCGCGGACGCCGCACCCGGCGCGGTGCGGGCCGCCCGGGTGGCGCTCGCCACCAACGCGTTCCCGCCGCTGCTGCGCCGGCTGCGCGCCTGGACCGTGCCGGTCTACGACTACGCGCTGATGACCGAGCCGCTGAGCCCGGCGCAGCGGGACGCGATCGGCTGGCGCCGCCGGCAGGGGCTGGCGGACACCGGCAACCAGTTCCACTACTACCGGCTCACCGCCGACGACCGGATCCTGTTCGGCGGCTACGACGCGGTCTACCACTACGGCAACCGGGTGGCCCCGGCGCTGGAGCGGCGCGACGCCACGTTTCGCACCCTCGCCGCGCACTTCTTCACCACGTTCCCGCAGCTGGAAGGGCTGCGGTTCAGTCACCGCTGGGGCGGGGTTATCGACACGTGCACCCGGTTCTGCGCGTTCTTCGGCACCGCACACTCCGGTCGGCTGGCGTACGCGGCCGGGTACACCGGGCTCGGCGTCGGGGCCACCCGGTTCGCCGCGCGCGTCACGCTCGACCTGCTCGCCGGCGCGGACACCCCGCTGACCCGGCTCGACCTGGTGCGCCGCAAGCCGCTGCCGTTCCCGCCGGAGCCGTTCCGGGCCGCCGGCATCAACCTCACCCGCTGGTCGCTCGCCCGCGCCGACGCGCGGGACGGGCGGCGCAACCTCTGGCTCCGTACTCTCGACCGCTCTGGACTGGGGTTCGACTCCTGATGCGTATCCTGCTCGTCGGCGCCGGTGGCGTCGGCTCCGCCGCCGTATCCATCGCCGCCCGCCGTACCTTCTTCGAGATCATGGTGGTCGCCGACCACGACCCGGCGCGCGCCGCCCGGGCGGTCGCCGGTCACGGCGACCGGTTCGTCGCCGCCACCGTCGACGCGTCCTCCGCCGACGCGGTCACCGCGCTCTGCCGGGAACACCGGATCACGCACGTGCTCAACGCGGTCGACCCGCGCTTCGTCCTGCCGATCTTCGACGGCGCGTTCGCCGCCGGGGCCGACTACCTCGACATGGCGATGTCGCTGTCCCGGCCGCACCCCGAGCGTCCCTACGCCGAGCCCGGTGTCAAGCTCGGCGACGAGCAGTTCGCCGTCGCCGACCGCTGGGCCGACGCCGGCCGCCTCGCGCTCTGCGGCATCGGCGTCGAACCGGGCCTGTCCGACGTGTTCGCCCGCTACGCCGCCGACGAGCTGTTCGCCGAGATCGACGAGATCGGGGTACGCGACGGCGCGAACCTCACCGTCGCCGGCCACGAGTTCGCGCCCTCGTTCTCCATCTGGACCACCATCGAGGAGTGCCTCAACCCGCCGGTGATCTGGGAGGCCGACCGCGGCTGGTTCACCACCGAACCGTTCAGCGAGCCGGAGGTCTTCGACTTCCCGGCCGGCATCGGCCCGGTCGAGTGCGTCAACGTGGAACACGAGGAGGTGCTGCTCATCCCGCGCTGGGTCTCGGCGCGACGGGTCACCTTCAAGTACGGCCTCGGCGCGGAGTTCATCGAGGTGCTGCGCACCCTGCACAAGCTCGGCCTGGACTCCACCGACCCGGTGCGGGTGCGCGGCGTCGACGTGTCGCCGCGCGACCTGGTGGCCGCCGCGCTGCCCGACCCGGCCACGCTCGGCGACCGGATGAGCGGCAAGACCTGTGCCGGCACGTACGTCACCGGCACCGGGCCGGACGGCCGGCCCCGCCGGGTCTACCTCTACCACGTGGTCGACAACGAGTGGTCGATGGCCGAGTACGGCCACCAGGCGGTGGTGTGGCAGACCGCGGTCAACCCGGTCGTCGCGCTGGAACTGCTGGCCACCGGCGCCTGGTCCGGCGCGGGTGTGCTCGGCCCCGAGGCGTTCCCGCCGACGCCCTTCCTCGACCTGCTCACCGGCTACGGTTCCCCCTGGGGGATGGAGGAGCGATGACCCGGTACGGCCCGATGTACGGCCCCGACGTGACGTTCCTCGGCGTGCCGCCGTGCACGGTCGAGGAGCCGGTCACCTACGCCGACGCCGACGTGGTGGTCATCGGCGCGCCGTTCGACGGCGGCACCTCGCACCGGCCCGGCACCCGATTCGGCCCGTCCGCCATCCGGCAGGCGTGCTACCTCCCGCACGACGGCTCCCGGCCGTCGCTGGCGCTGCGCGTGGACGCGCTGAAGGACCTCTGCGTCTACGACGCCGGGGACGTGGAGATGTTCGGCGGCGACATCGAACGCTCGCTGGCCGCCCTGGAGACCGCCGTGCACGCGGTCGCCGCCGCCGGCGCGATCCCGGTGGTGCTCGGCGGCGACCACTCCATCGCACTGCCGGACGCCACCGGCGTGGCCCGGCACCACGGGCTGGGCCGGGTGTCGCTGGTGCACTTCGACGCGCACGCCGACACCGGGGACGTCGAGTTCGGCTCGCTGCACGGGCACGGCCAGCCGATGCGCCGGCTCATCGAGTCCGGGGCGGTACGCGGCGACCGCTTCCTCCAGATCGGCCTGCGCGGCTACTGGCCCGGCCCGGACACGCTGGCCTGGATGGCCGAGCAGCGGATGCGCTCGTACGAGATGACCGAGATCGTGGCCCGGGGCCTGGACACCTGCCTCACCGAGGCGTTCGGCATCGCGACCGACGAGTGCGAGGGCGTCTTCCTCTCCGTCGACGTGGACGTGGTCGACCCCGGCATGGCCCCCGGCACCGGCACCCCCGAGCCGGGCGGGCTGACCTCCCGCGAGCTGCTCGACGCGGTCCGCCGGGTCTGCTACGAGCTGCCGGTGGTCGGCCTGGACGTGGTCGAGGTCGCCCCGCCCTACGACCACGCCGACATCACCGCCTACCTCGGCAACCGCGTGGTCCTGGAAGCCCTGTCCGCGATCGCCCGCCGCCGCCGAGACGCCTCCTCAGGAGCCCGTTGGGACCCCACCCAGCCCCTCCTCGACGCCCGCTGATCCTCCCTCCCCCCTCCTCGTTGATCTTGCAGTTTATGCCCCGACATTCCGGCCCTTCGGGACAAAACGGGGGCACCAACTGCAAGATCGCGGGAAGGGCGAGACGGGTCTAGCACGCGTGGGGTCGGGGTGGGGGGTTGTGCACAAAGAAGGGGTTGTCCACAGGGGGGAGCGGTGGGGGACGACGGGGAATGCTCGGGGGCGGGATGGTGGGCGCATGTCTGCCGAGTTGTGGCGCACCCGGGAACTGGTCCGCGCGCTCACCGTCAAGCGGGTACGGACGCAGGTCGAGCGGGAGGAGCTGATCCGGGTCCGGCGTGGGGTCTACGCGCCGACGCGCTGCGACGACGAGGACGAGCTGCGGGCGCTCCTGCGGTGCCTTCCCGCCGGCGCCATGCTCGCCATGCAGTCCGCGGCCCGCCGCCACGGATTCGGCGTGCTCCGGGAGGCCGCGGTGCACGTGCAGGTGCCGCCGCACGTCGCCAAGCCCCGGCTACCCGGTCTGGTCGTCCACCACTCCGTGCTGCCGGTCCGGCCGGTGACCGTTGGCGGCCTGCCCTGCGTACCCGCCGCCCAGTGCGCGGTCGACCTGGCCCGACGCGCCCGGCGGATGGACGCCCTCCCGGTGCTCGACGCCGCGCTCCGCTCGGAAGCCGTGACGGTCGACGACCTCAGGGAGGAGTTGCCTCTGCATCGGGCCCTGCGCGGTGTGCGGCAGGCACGCGACCTCGTGCCGCGAGCCGACGGCCGGTCCGAGTGCCGCCAGGAGAGTCAGTTGCGGTTGCTCCTGCTCGACGGCGGACTGCCCGCTCCGGAGCCGCAGATGTGGATCCATGACCGGTACGGCGTTCCGCGCTTCCGCACCGATCTCGGTTATCGCGAGCGACGGGTGGGGGTGGAGTACGACGGACTGTCCCACCTCGACCGCGACCGCATGCGGTACGACCGCGACCGGATCAACTGGTTGGACGCGAACGGATGGCGGATGCGCTACTTCACCGACCGCGACCTCTACCGCCGCCCCTCCCACATCCTCACCACCCTCCGCGCGGCCCTGACCCGCTGACCCCGCCCCGACTCGCCGCGATCTTGCACTTCCTGCCCCGGCATAAGCGACCTAACAGACTAGTCGCGGGCCCAAAGTGCAAGATCGCCGGCGGGGTGGGGCGGGGCGGGGTGGGGTTAGGGGTTGGGGCAGGAGGGGCGCAGGCGGACGGGCTCGGTGGTTTCGGTGAGGGAGTTGGGCTCCACGACCAGGCGGGCGGTGGTCGTGGCGGAGCCGGGGCGGAACGTGCCGGCGTCGGCGGGGATGGTGGCGGTCCAGGTGCCGGCGGTGCGGTCGTCGGTGCACGCGCCGATCACACCGAACCCGAAGCCGGTGACCGAGGCGCGCCGCACCCGCTGAGTCAGGTGAACCTCGACGTACGCCAGGCCGCGCTCGTCGCCGCACGCGAACCGACCGCCGACGGTGGCGGTGCGGGCGCGGGCGTCGGCGACGCCGAACCGGTCGACCGAGATCGCCGGGGCCGAGGCCGCCGAGGTTGTCGAGGTCGCCGGGGCGGCGACGGCGGGGCCCGACGCGAGCCCGAGCGTGGCGACGGTGGTGGCCGTGGCGAGGGCGGCGGCGAGCAGGGACGGGCGGACCGGGTGCATGCGCGGCTCCTGTCGGGCGGTGGTGGGAGGCTGCTCCGATGTGGACGGTGTCAGCTTCCCACCGTCGCGACGACCGTGAGCTGCAAGATCTTGGACAGGTCAGCGGGCGAGTTGGGAGCGGATGAGGAAGCGCACGCCCTCCGGGGCCTCCAGCGAGAAGCCGCTGCCCCGCCCGGGCACCACGTCGACGGTGAGCCGGGTGTGCTGCCACAGGTCCCACTGGGCCTTCGACATCCAGAACTCGACAGGTTCGGGCACGCCGTCCACCGCCAGCGAGGCGAGCAGCACGTCCGAGCCGCCGGTGCGGAACTCGCCGGCCGGGTAGCACATCGGGGCGCTGCCGTCGCAGCAGCCGCCGGACTGGTGGAACATCAGCGGGCCGTGCTGCCCCCGCAGCGACCGGATCAGGCTGGCCGCCGCGGGGGTCAGGGTCACCGGGGCACCCATCAGAAGAAGCCCAGCTTCTTCGGGGAGTAGCTGACCAGCAGGTTCTTGGTCTGCTGGTAGTGCTCCAGCATCATCTTGTGGTTCTCCCGGCCGATGCCGGACTGCTTGTAGCCGCCGAACGCGGCGTGCGCCGGGTAGGCGTGGTAGCAGTTCGTCCAGACCCGGCCGGCCTGGATCGCCCGCCCGGCCCGGTACGCGGTGTTCAGGTCCCGGGTCCACACGCCGGCGCCGAGCCCGTAGAGCGTGTCGTTGGCGATCTTGACGGCGTCGTCCAGGTCGGCGAAGGAGGTCACCGACACCACCGGCCCGAAGATCTCCTCCTGGAAGATCCGCATCGAGTTGTCGCCCTCGAAGATGGTCGGCTGGACGTAGTAGCCGCCGGACAGCTCGCCGCCGAGATCCGCCCGCTCACCGCCGGTGAGCACCTTCGCGCCCTCCTGCCGCCCGATGTCCAGGTAGGACAGGATCTTCTCCAGTTGGTCGTTGGATGCCTGCGCGCCGACCATCGTGTCGGTGTCCAGCGGGTGTCCCTGCGTGATCTTCCTGGTCCGGTCCACGGCGGCGGCCAGGAAGTCGGAGTAGTGGCCCTGCTGGATGAGCGCCCGGGACGGGCAGGTGCACACCTCGCCCTGGTTGAGGGCGAACATGGTGAAGCCTTCGAGCGCCTTGTCGAGGAAGTCGTCGGAGGCGGCGCTGACGTCGTCGAAGAACAGGTTCGGGCTCTTGCCGCCCAGCTCCAGCGTGACCGGTTTGATGTTCTCGCTGGCGTACTGCATGATCAGCCGCCCGGTGGTGGTCTCGCCGGTGAACGCCACCTTGGCCACCCGCGGCGAGGACGCCAGTGGCTTGCCGGCCTCCACGCCGAAGCCGTTGACCACGTTCAGCACGCCCGGCGGCAGCAGGTCGCCGATCAGCGAGAGCAGGTAGTGGATCGAGGCCGGCGTCTGCTCGGCCGGCTTCAGCACCACCGCGTTGCCGGCGGCGAGCGCCGGGGCGAGCTTCCAGACCGCCATCAGGATCGGGAAGTTCCACGGGATGATCTGCCCGACCACGCCCAGCGGCTCGTGGAAGTGGTAGGCCACGGTGTCGTCGTCGATCTCACCGAGCGAGCCCTCCTGGGCCCGTACCGCGCCGGCGAAGTAGCGGAAGTGGTCGATCGCGAGCGGGATGTCGGCGGCCAGCGTCTCGCGTACCGGCTTGCCGTTCTCCCACGTCTCGGCGATCGCGAGGGACTCCAGGTTGTCCTGCATCCGGTCGGCGATCCGGTTGAGGATCAGCGAACGCTCGGCGACCGAGGTGCGACCCCACGCGTCGGCCGCGCCGTGCGCCGCGTCGAGCGCCCGCTCCACGTCCTCGGCGGTGCCTCGGGCCACCTCGCAGAAGGTCTGCCCGGTCACCGGGGTGGGGTTCTCGAAGTACTTCCCACCGTGCGGCTTCACGTACTCGCCGCCGATCCAGTGGTCGTAGCGGGACTGCCAGTGGGTGGGGGCGTCGTAGCGCGTCATGGGTACCTCCGCCGTCCGTGAGGGGATGGCGGCAGACGCTAGTTTCCGCGACGTTGCAGCAACGTTGCGCGCGGCAGCGCGTACTCCTCGGCGAGCTGGCGGGCCCGTGCCACCGCGAGCGGCCGGCGGGGCGCGCCCGGCGGCAACGCCCGGGCCAGCGCCTCCCAGGCGGTCAGGTCGTCGGTGCCGGCGGGCGTCGCGGTCCAGGCCGCGAGCAGGCCCGGGTCCGCGCTCGCCAGCACGGCCGCGCGGAGCTGGCCGTCGACCAGGCGGCGCAGTCGCGTCACTCCCGGCGCGTCGGAGGCGGGCAGCAGGGGCCCGGGGTACGCGCGCAGCGCCCCCGCCGGGTCGCCGCGCTCCAGCAGTTCGGTGACGGTGCGGAAGTCGGCGCGCACCGGCCCGCGCAGCCGGTAGGGGCGGGAGTCGAGCAACTCCCCGCCGAGCGCGCGGCGCAGCCGGGACAGCTCGGCGCGCACCGTGACCGGGTGCAGCCGGTCGTCGCCGTAGAGGTCGAGGCCGAGCTGTTCCCCGGTGCGCCCCTCCGGATGGTCGACGAGCAGCACCAGCAGCTCGCTGTGTCGCCGCCCGAGCCGGACGCGCCGGCCACCGACGCGCAGCTCCGCCTCGTCCCGGCCGAGCGCGGCCACGTGCGGCACGTCCGGCGCGGTGGGCGTCGCGCCGGCCAGGAACGCCTCGGCGGCGCGCGCGGTGGCCCGGACCAGCGCGAGGCTCTGCGGGTTGGCCAGGTGGTCGCCGCCGGTGATGTCGACGGCGCCGAGCAGCAGGCCGGTGACCGGGTCGTGGATCGGGGCGGCGGCGCAGGTCCAGCGCTGCACCGGCCGGACGAAGTGCTCGGTGGCGAAGATCTGCACGCTGTGGTCGACGGCCAACGCGGTGCCCGGCGCGTTGGTGCCGACGTGCGCCTCGTCCCACCGGGCGCCCGGCACGAAGTTCATCCGCTCGGCGTGCCGGAGCACGCCCGGATGACCCTCCACCCAGAGCAGCCGCCCGCCCGCGTCGCAGACCGCCATCAGGTGCGCGCCGTCCTGCGCGATGCCGCCGAGCAGGTCGCGGAAGAGCGGCAGCACCCGGGCCAGCGGGTGCGCGGCACGGTAGCTGTGCAGCGCGTCGTCGGTGAGGTCGACGGGCGCGGTGGCCTCCGGGTCGAGCCGGGCGGAGCGTTCCCAGGACCGGCGGACCACGTCCCGGACCCGGCCGGTGGCGGCGCCGGCGGTGAGGAACGCCTCGTGGGCGGCACCGACCTGCGCGATCCGCTCCGCCGGATCCGCGCCGAACTCCAAAGCGAGCCACGGGTCAGCCACCAACCGACCTCCTCCCACCATGGTAGGGGCAAAGGAGGGGCCCCCGCTCGACGCATTCGGTAGAGGCGGGGCCCCCGCTCGACACCCGCCGCGGTGAACGGCTGGGGCCTGCCGTCCGTATCAGGCGTCGAGGACACCGACGACGGGAGTGAACGTGAGGGTGCAGCGTAAGCACGTGCTGGCGGCGACCGTGGCGGTAGCCGCCGTCGGGGTGGTCTCGGTGGGCACCGGGATGGGTTTCGCCGAGACCGCGCCGACCGGACGGTCGGTCTGCGCCGGGTCGGTGACCTTCTCGGCCGAGGGCGGCGCGCCGGCGGCGACCAGCGACCGGTTCCCGGCGGGCACCCGGCTGCGGGTGACGAACCTGGACAACGACAAGGCGACAACGGTGACAGTGGTCGGCCCGTCGGGCAGTTGCGTGCTGCTCAACGCCGCCGCCATGGACCTGGTCCGGGAGCCGGGCAAGAACGTCATCCGGCGCAACGTGGTGGAACGCCTCGACGGCGCCGCGCCGGCGCCCGGCGGCGCGCAGCCAGTCGAGACCCGGCCGGGCAACGCCCAGCCGATCGGCGGCAGCGTCTGCACCGGCTCGATCACGTTCTCCGCCGAGGCCGGGGCGCCGGCCGCCACCAGCGGGCAGTTCCCGGTCGGCACCCGGCTGCGGGTGACGAACCTGGACAACAACAAGGCGACCACCGTGACCGTGGTCGGGCCGTCCGGCAGTTGCGTGCTGCTCAACGTCGCGGCCATGGACGCCATCCGTGAACCGGGCAAGAACGTGGTCCGCCGCAACGTCGTGCAGCTGCTGCGCTGAGCAGGGGTGGAACACCACGGGCGAAACCTGGGGGGATCTACGCCCGTGGTGTTCCACGATCAGGGGGCCGACACCTGCCGGCCGAAGGCGGCCTCGAGGATGTCGAGGCCCCGGCCCAACTCGCTGTCGGAGATCACCAGCGGGGGCAGGAAACGCAGCACGTTGCCGTAGGTGCCGCAGGTCAGGGTGAGCAGCCCGGCCGCGTGGCAGGCCGCCGAGAGCGCCGCCGTGGCCACCGGATCGGGGACGATCCCGCCCGG
The DNA here is from genome assembly GCF_027460165.1 of Micromonospora sp. WMMC241. Lineage (NCBI taxonomy): Bacteria > Bacillati > Actinomycetota > Actinomycetes > Micromonosporales > Micromonosporaceae > Micromonospora > Micromonospora sp. WMMC241. Next base: position 5,499,609 of record NZ_JAPZBF010000001.1, on the reverse strand, counting down.
CTGCACGATCTCCACGGCGAGCATCGCGCCCCGGCCGCGTACCTCGGCGACCCGCGGGTCACCGGCGGCGATCGTGCGCAGCCGCTCGCCCATCGCCGCGCCGATCCGCCGCGCGGCGGCCGGCAGGTCCAACTCGTGCATGGTGGCCATCGCCGCGAGCGCGGCGGCGCAGGCGACCGGGTTGCCGCCGTACGTGCCGCCGAGGCCGCCGACGTGCACGGCGTCCATCAGCTCGGCCCGCCCGGTCACCGCCGCCAGCGGCAGCCCGCCGGCCATCCCCTTGGCCAGCGTGACCAGGTCGGGCTCCACACCCTCGTGCGAGCAGGCGAACCAGTCGCCGGTGCGGCAGAAGCCGGTCTGGATCTCGTCGGCGACGAAGACCGCCCCGGCCGCCGTCGCCCACTCGCGCAACGCCGGCAGGAACCCCTCCGCGGGTACGACGAAGCCGCCCTCGCCCTGGATCGGCTCGATCAGCAGCGCGGCCACGTTCTCCGCGCCCACCTGCTTCTCGATCATCTCGATCGACCGGGCCGCGGCGGTCGCCCCGTCGAGCCCGCCGTCGCGCAGCGGGTACGACATCGGCACCCGGTAGACCTCACCGGCGAACGGCCCGAACCGGTGCTTGTACGGCATGTTCTTCGCGGTCAACGCCATGGTCAGGTTGGTCCGGCCGTGGTAGGCGTGGTCGAACACCACCACCGCCGGCCGCCCGGTGGCGTGCCGGGCGATCTTGATCGCGTTCTCCACCGCCTCGGCGCCGGAGTTGAACAACGCCGACCGCTTCTCGAAGCCACCGGGCGTCACCGCGTTGAGCTGCTCGCAGACCGCCACGTACGACTCGTAGGGCGCGACCATGAAGCAGGTGTGGGTGAACCGCTCGACCTGGGCGCGGACCGCCTCGACCACCTTCGGGGCGGAGTTGCCCACGTTGGTGACCGCGATGCCGGCCGCGAAGTCGATCCACTCCCGGCCGTCCACGTCGGTGAGCGTGCCACCGCTCGCGTGGTCGACGTACGCGTCGACGACGCTGCCCACCCCCCGGGCCACCGCCGACCCGCGCCGCTTGCGCAGCTCCTCGCTGGACGCCATGGGGCTCAGCCTTCTTTCGTTCGCGACTGCGGGGCTCGCAGAACCGGCTCACTCCTCGCGCTCACCAGGCCTTCTTTCGTTCGCGACTGCGGGGCTCGCAGAACCGGCTCACTCCTCGCGCTCACCAGGCCGTCTTTCGTTCGCGACTGCGGGGCTCGCAAGACCGGCTCACTCCTCGCGCTCACGTCAGCCCTCGATGTTGTGCATGACGTGCTTGACCCGGGTGTAGTCCTCCAGGCTGTAGACCGACAGGTCCTTGCCGTGGCCGGAGTGCTTGAAGCCGCCGTGCGGCATCTCCGAGACGAACGGGATGTGCGTGTTGACCCAGACGCAGCCGAAGTCGAGCCGGCGGGTCATCCGCATGGCCCGGCCGTGGTCGCGGGTCCAGACCGACGCGGACAGGCCGTACTCGACGCCGTTGGCCCAGCGCACCGCCTCGTCCTCGGCGGAGAACCGCTGCACGGTGATCACCGGTCCGAACACCTCGTCCTGGATGATCTCGTCGGCCTGCCGGACGCCGGAGACCACGGTCGGGGCGTAGAAGAAGCCGCGCTCGCCGACCCGGGACCCGCCCGTCGTCACGTCCGCGTGGTCGGGCAGGCGGTCCACGAAGCCGCTGACCCGGGCGAGCTGGTTGGCGTTGTTCAGCGGGCCGTAGAGCACGTCCGCGTCGTCCGGGCCGCCGGTGCGGGTGTTGCGCGCCTGCTCGGTGAGCGCGGCGACGAAGTCGTCGTGGATGCCCGGGCCGGTCAGCACCCGGGTCGCGGCGGTGCAGTCCTGGCCCGCGTTGAAGTAGCCGCCGACCGCGATCGCCTCGGCCGCCGCCGCGACGTCCGCGTCGTCGAAGATCACCACCGGTGCCTTGCCGCCCAGCTCCAGGTGGGTCCGCTTCAGGTCCGGCGCCGCCGCGGCCGCGACCTCCATGCCCGCGCGGGTCGAGCCGGTGATCGACACCAGCTGCGGCGTCGGGTGGGAGACCAGGGTACGACCGGTGTCGCGGTCGCCGCAGACCACGTTGAACACGCCCGGCGGCAGGTGCTCGGCGGCGATCTCGGCCAGCAGCAACGTCGACACCGGCGTGGTGTCCGACGGCTTCAACACCACCGCGTTGCCGGCCGCGAGCGCCGGGGCGATCTTCCAGACCGCCATCATCAGCGGATAGTTCCAGGGCGTCACCTGCGCGCAGACGCCGATCGGCTCCCGCCGCACGTACGACGTGTGGCCGGCCAGGTACTCCCCGGCCGAACGCCCCTCCAGCAGGCGCGCCGCGCCGGCGAAGAAGCGCAGCTCGTCCACGGCCGGCGGCAGCTCCTCGTCGGTGGTGAGCTGCCGGGGCTTGCCGGTGTTGCGCACCTCCGCGTCGACCAGCTCGGCGGCCCGCGACTCCACCGCGTCCGCGAACTTCAACATCGCCCGCTGCCGCTCCGCCGGAGTCGCGTCCCGCCAGCTCTCGAACGCGGTGGCGGCGGCCGTCATCGCCGCGTCCACGTCCGCCGGCCCGGACACCGGCGCCCGGGCGAAGACCTCGCCGGTGCACGGGTCGACCAGATCGGCGTAGCCGCCGTCCACCGGGTCGACGTACTCGCCGTTGACGAAGTTGCGCAGCTGCTGCTGGTCGCTCATGTCAAGTCTCCGAGAGGGTGGCCGGGAGGAAGGTCAGCGGAGGTTCTCGCAATCTAACTGCCATCTTGGCTACTGAATTCGAGGCAGACAAGGGTTTGGGCAACTGTTTCCGCGTGAGCATCTCTGGTCTACGCTGCCGGACGTGGAGCCGAGAGCCTTCTATGTCGCCGGCCGCCCCGCCCACGGCGATCAAGAGTTGACCGTCACCCACCCGTACGACGGGCAGGCGGTGGGGCGTACCACGCTCGCCACGACCGACCAGGTCGAAGCGGCCGTCGCGGGCGCCGCCCGGGTGGCTGCGGCGGCCGCGGCCCTGCCCGCGCACGCCCGCGCGGCGGCCCTGGACCACGTCACCCGACGGCTCGCCGAACGCGCCGCCGAGATCGCGGCGCTGATCACCGCCGAGAACGGCAAGCCCATCAAGTGGGCGAAGGCCGAGGTCGGACGCGCCGTCTCGGTGTTCCGCTGGGCCGCCGAAGAGGCCCGCCGCTTCTCCGGCGACCTGCAACGCCTCGACACCGACCCGGCCGCGACCGGACGGATCGCCCTGGTCCGGCGGGTGCCGCGCGGGCCGGTGCTCGGCATCACCCCGTTCAACTTCCCGCTCAACCTGGTCGCCCACAAGGTCGCCCCGGCGCTCGCCGTCGGCGCCCCGATCGTGGTCAAGCCGGCCCCGGCCACCCCGCTCACCGCGCTGCTGCTCGGCGAGATCCTCGCCGAGACCGACCTGCCCGAGGGCATGTTCTCGGTGCTGCCGCTGCCCAACGAGCGCGCCGCCGACCTGGTCGCCGACCCGCGGCTGCCGGTGGTGTCGTTCACCGGCTCCGGGCCGGTCGGCGCCGCCATCCGCCGGACCGCCCACGACAAGCACGTCACCCTGGAACTGGGCGGAAACGCGGCGGCGGTGATCTGCGCCGACTGGTCGTCGGACGAGGACCTGACCTTCGCCGCGCAGCGCATCGCCACGTTCTCCAACTACCAGGCCGGGCAGTCATGCATCGCCGTGCAGCGGGTCCACGTGCACGAACGGCTCTACGACCGCTTCCTGCCCCGGCTCGTCGCCGCCGTCGGGGAACTGCACACCGGCGACCCCCGCGACGAGTCGACGGACGTCGGGCCGCTCGTGTCCGTCGAGGCGGCGCGGCGCGTCGAGACCTGGGTCGACGAGGCGGTCGCCGCCGGGGCCACCGTCGAGGTGGGCGGCCGGCGCGACGGCGCCACCCATCCACCCACCGTGCTCAGCGGAGTGCCCGCCGACGCCAAGGTCAGCACCGAGGAGGTGTTCGGGCCGGTGCTCGTGGTCGCCCCGGTCGCGGACGACCGGGCCGCGTTCGCCGCGGTCAACGACTCCGCGTACGGGCTGCAGGCCGGCGTCTTCACCCACCGGCTCGACGTGGCGTTCGCCGCCGCCCGCACGCTGGAGGTCGGCGGCGTGATCGTCGGCGACGTGCCGTCCTACCGGGCCGACCAGATGCCGTACGGCGGGGTGAAGGGGTCGGGGGTGGGGCGGGAAGGGCTGCGCAGCGCCATGGACGACTACACCGAGCAGCGGGTCACGGTGCTCACCGGGATCGAACTGTAGGTCACCAGGTGCCGTCGTCGCGGACCCGGGCGGGGGCGCGACCGAGCAGCAGGGTGGTGAGGGCGGCGTCGATGTCGGCGCCGAGGAACCACTCGCCGGCCTGGTCGAGGGCGAAGACCCGACCGTGCTCGTCGACCGCGAGGATGCTCTCCTGACGTTCGCTGCCCAGCGGGAAGAGGCGGACGCCGAGGACCGCGCCGAAGTCGGCGAGGGTGTCGGCGGTGTGCGCGGCGCGCAGCGGATTCGTGGTGAACCGACTGATCCACACCTGCTCCCCGGGGCCGCGACGTCGGCTGAGGACGGCCGGGAACGCGGTGAGCGCCGCCTCGGCGGCCGGGAAGACCTCGTGTCGGTGGTGTTGCCCCGTGATCTCCTTCGTCTCGGCGATCGCACCCAGCGCGAGGGCCTCGTTGAACATGCTGACCTGCCAGCCGCCGTCCGTGAGCGCGAGAGCCACGTCGTCGGGGAGCCGTCCAGGTTGGACGACGTCCCGTGGCTCCGGGCGCCATTCCTCGACGAAGGCCAGATCGGACCAGGGTAGGGCCGCGAACCGCACCAGGAACCTGACGCACGAGTCGCAGGGAAGTTCGCCCGGTCCGGCGGTCGGGTCGCCGGGCTCGCGGATCCGAAAGAACTCGATCCGGCCGGTGCCCAACAGCTCGCGGGCCTCCTCGTAGGTGAGCGGCGGAAGCCCCTCCGCCGCACGGCGGTGGTCGTGCTCGTGCAGGGCGTCGGAAACGACGATCATCTCGGCGTGCCGGTCGCCGCCCCGGACCAGGTGGCCGGCGGGTAGCTCGTCCAGGTAGGACCGGACGAGCGGGTGGTGGCGCAGCTCGACGTCGCCCTTGGCGCCCTGTGCCACGTGCAGTCGCCCGTCGAGGGTGAGGTGAGCGGCGGCACCGGGGGTGGGCAGCCGGGTCAGCTCGCGGAGCAACTGCGCGGCCGGGTCGACGGTGCGGGGGGCGCGCGGATCGGCCGGGCGGCGTTGCCGGTACATCTCCTCCACCGCGCCCGCCGGGACCCGGGGCCAGGTGGACACCTCGCCGGTCTCCTTGTCGATGACAGTGGTCGGCAGGTCGCCGGGCAGGGCCCGGGACTCGGTGGCCACGGTGGACACGATCACGTAGCCCAGGTCGAACTCCTCGACCACAGGCGTGCAGGGGAAACCGAGGCGGTCGGAGTCCCGCCGGGCCCACACGGAGGCGATCTGCTCGGCCTGCTGTCGCTCGATCACCACCTGAAATTACCGGACCCCATGGATTTCGTGGCACCCGGTATGGTCGGCCCTACCCACGGTGACGGAAGGGGAGCGGCGGTGGCCGAGAGTGCGGACCGGGATGCGAACCGTGCACTACGCGCGCGATTCGACGAGGTGTACGGCCAATACCAGCGCCTGCGGTCCGGCCTGGACGAACTGCAGACCAGGCTGGCCGAGCTACGGGTGACCGAGCGCTCCGACGACGGTCAGGTCACCGCGGTGGTCGGGGCGCGGGGCGAGCTGATCAGCGTCGAGGTCAGCCCGGCCGTGTTCCACGACCGCGATGCCCGGGCGCTGAGCCGGAAGATAACCGAAACCGTGCTGCGGGCCAACGCCGCCGCGGGCACCGCCACCCGTGAGCTGGTCTCCGGCTATCTGCCGCCCGGCTCGCCGTCGGTCGAGTTCCTGCGTACCCATGACTTCGGCGCGTTGCTGGGCCGGGCCGACGCCGTCGCGTCGCGCGGCGAGTGACCGATGGCCGGGGGAGAGATCTGGCTGGACCCGGAGCGCGCCCGGCGCGGCGGCGCCGACCTGGCCGCGACCGGCCGGGCGGTGAACGCGGCGCGACGGGAGACCGGTGACCCGATCGCCGCGGCCGGCGCGCAACGGCCGTGGGGGCGCGACGACATCGGCGCCGCGTTCGACAAGCACTACCAGGGTTACGCCGAGACGCTGCTGCGGGCCTGGGAGCTGCTCGGCCGGTCGCTCGAAGGGATCGGCTCCGACGTGGTCCGCTCGGTCACCGCGACCGTGGAGACAGACCTGGGCAATGCCCGTGACCTCGGGCAGATCCCGCACCAACGGCACAATCCGCATCGGCCCTGGCGCTGACCACCGGAGGATCCGCGCGTGAGCATGCTGCCCAGCCCGCTCCCACATCCGCTCGACTACTGCCCCTGGGAACTGCCCGGCTGGATCTACGAGGCGCTCGACTGGGTGGTCGGCGTGGAATGGCCCGAGGGCAACGAGCGCGCCGTCTGGGATCTGGCCGACCAGTGGTACGGCGTGGCCGGCGTCCTGACCGGCCCGCGCGAGGAAGCGGTCACCGCCGCCGGCGAGGTGAAGAGCGGCTACGGCGGTGTCGGCCTGGTGGCCCACGCGTTCGACACGGCCTGGGACAAGGTGGCCGGGGGCGAGGACGCCCCGCTGCACGTCCTGGTCGCGGCCACCGACGAGTTGGGACGGCTGGTCGACTCCTGCGGCTGCGACATCGAGGGCGCGAAGCTGGAGGCCTGGATCGAGCTGGGCATCCTGGTCGTCGAACTGCTGTCCCTCGTGGTGGTCACCGCGCTGACCCTGGGCACGGCGTCACCGGCGGCCGGCGCCGCGATCGCCGCCACCCGGATCACGGTGCAGCAGATCTTCAAGCGGCTGGTGGCGCAGCTGGCCCGCAAGGCGGTCCGGGAGGGCCTGAAGGAAGCGGGCGAGCGCGCCGCCAAGCAGGCGGTCAAGAGCGGCGCCCGTGGGCTGGCCCGCAAGGCGGTGCTCGGTGGCCTGGTGGAGGCAGGGCAGGAGGCCGGCACCAGCCTGGCCACCCAGGCCTACCAGAACTCAACCGGTCGGCGGGACGGCCTCGACCTCACCGACGTGGGCGCGTCGGGGCTCGGCGGTTTCGCCGGCGGTGCGGCCGCGCCCCTCGCCGGTCTCGGTCGGCACGCGAGCGGGCGGTTCGCCCGGGTCGGGGAGCACTTCGGGCGTGAGATGGCCGGCGAGAGCCTCGCGGAGACCGCGGCGGGGCTTGCCACCGGCCAGGGGCCGTCGCTGGAGGACCTGGCCCGCGCCGCGGCGTCCGGGGTGAGCGGCTCCGCCACCGGGCAGGCCGACACGGCGCTGCACCACCGGCTCGACGGGAAGCTCGGCGGCCTCACCGCTCTCCCCGTCGGCCTGGACGTGCCGCCCGGGACCGATTCGGCCGCCCTCGTCCCGGCGCAGCGCTCACCCGAAGCGCCCCTGTCCGTGCCGAGTAGTGAACCGGCGGTCGGTAATGCTCGGACAGATATCGCCGAGACCGTGGCGCCGGCGGTCGACGCTCCGGCCATGACCCATCACCCGTCCCCGGTGGGCCCGGCGCGACCGCTGCCTGAGGTGACCACCGCCTCAGCGTCACCCTCGGAGAACTTCGGGTCCGCAGCGCCGATGATCGGCCCGGGGCATGGTGCGGTCACCGCCACTCCGACCCTGTCCTCGGTGACCGTCGACACGTCGAGCGCTAGCGCCTCCCTCGCCGGTCCGGCCGATGTCCGAAGCGGTCCGGCGCCGGCCTCGCCCGACACGATCACCTCGCACCCAGTCACTCCGGTGCACGCGGCAGCGGCGTCGGCGACGTTGTCCCCACCGCTCAGCGATCAGCCCTACTCCGCGGTGTCGCCTTCTCCGGACCGGCTCGTCTCGGGAGGCGGTGAGGGACATGTCAGCGCATCCGCGGCCCCGACGGTCCATCCGCACACCAACCCCAGTCCGGGAGCGCCGGCCGTCGGTCCGGATCCCCGACCGGCCCCGAATCCTCGCTTTCCGCTGTTGGAGACGTTGGCGCCGCCGCGCCACTCGACCGACTCGCCGGCCCCCTTCCACGGTCCGCCTGACCTGGGACCCGCACATCGCCGCGAGACGCCGCAGCAGCGGGCCGTTCGCCTGGCTGCCGACCGCGAGGCCCTGGACCGGCGTCGTTACCAGGGCTACCTCCTGTCCCAGCGGACGCTGCAGGAGGAGAATCGACGGCAGTCGCAGGTAAGGGAGCTGCGCGATCTCGCGGAGCAGCACTACGAGGCGGCGCGTTGGCTCCTGACCAGGGGCCACGAACTGCGCCAGGCCGGGCAGCACCACCTTGCCGACCAGCACGTGCGGGAAGGACGGCTGCGGGAACGGCTGCACTATCGGGCGGTCGATGAGGCGGATGCGGTACGCGCCGGCAAACGCCTGCCGGAGCGGGTGATGGTCGAGGACGACCTCGACTTCTACCGGATCAACGACGACGTCGCCGACCTGGCGCCCGGCGCGGTGGAGACGGCCGACGAGTCCGCGCTGAGCGGTCACCGCCATCCACCACCTGTCGACCGGTCACGGCCCTACGGCCGGCGGGGCGGCCTCCGGCCGCCGCTCGCACTGCACCAGACCGACCTGGAACGCCAGATGCCCCGCAACCCGGACGGCACCGTGGCCCGCACCGCCGACCCTCGACGTGGCGGGTGGTTCCGGGTGGCGAACGACGGCGGTCCGGCCGCCGACGCCACCCGGGGCATCAACTGCCTCGACTGCACGCTGTCGCTCTTCGAGACGTGGGTGCACGGCCGACCACGGGTTGCCGCCCCGCGTACCTTCGACGGCTACCTGGCGGGTGACGTCCACCGGCCGGTCGGCGGTGAGGTGGACGGGCCGCTACGGGTCGAGGAGACGACCGGCGGCCGGTTCCAGGATCTGTGCGGGCCCGACCTGTCCGGCGCGGATCGGCGGACGGCGGTCGAGCGCGGATACCGGGACCTGCACGCGCAACTGGCGTCGGGCGGCCACGGCAGCTACGCCTTCCTCATCACCAGCTTCGAGGGTGGTGGTTCGCACGCCTGGGTGGCGTTGAACCAGAACGGTACGGTCCTCTACCTCGATCCGCAGAGCGGGGCGGTGGCTGACCAGCCGCTCTACCGTCACAGCGGCGTCCCGTTCGCCGGCAACGTGGTCGACGTGGACGCCCTGGTCCTCGGCCCGGACGGCCGCCCGATGCCGCTCTCCGGCCGGCCGCCCGGCAACTACAACGTCCTGCCCGAGCCACGGCACCGTCCGCAGCCGCCCAGACTCCCGGACCCGCCGCCGCAGTTCGTCGGAACCGCGCCGGACTTCAACCGCGTCCACCTGCTCGGTGAGTCGACCACGTTCCACCGCCCGTCGGCTGCCACGCTCCCCGGCAGCGCGCCACCGGCCGAGCCGAAGCCGGATCAGGTACGCGGTGCCCACCGCGAGGCGCATGCGACCCGGATCGCCACCGGGCTCTACGTGCGCGACGCGCTGGCGGCGAGCAGCAGCCTGGACGCCGCCTTCGCCGCCGGGGTCACGCCTGTCGAGTTGGCGCAGCACGCCGACGGGCCGACGCTGCGACGGCTGGTGCCGGGGCTGGACGAGACAGCGGCCGGTGAGCTGAAGCGGTTGTTCGCCGAGCCTCGCGTCCAGCGGATGCTCGACCAGAGCTGGGAGGCGCCGCCCCGGCGCGAGGAGTTGCTGGCCGAGACACTGGTGCGGCAGCTCGCGGAGCGACCCGACCTGGTCCGGATGATCCTGGCAACACCGGAACTCGCCAACTCCCTGACGGCGAGACCGGTGACCCTGCATCATCTGGCGAGCCACCAGCAGGCCATCGACGTGCTGCAGGACGTGCTTGACGAGATCGCCGAGCGGGGAGCTGACGCACTCGCGGCGGCTCCGACACGGGATCTCGAACCGACACCGTTGACCGACGCTCAGGTTGAGCTCAGCAAATCCTTCGCCGTCAACGGCCCAGACGCCATGCAGCCGGGCTTCGACCTCGATCGCCTCAATGACGCGCGGTATCGGAAGCACTATCTCGACGAGTTGTACGAGTCGGCCGCTGCCGCGCAGTTCGACGTCGACGCTCTAGGCCGTCGCCTGGCAGCGGCCTCCGGCGGTGGCGCCGAATACCATCCGCGCACCAAACCCAAGGATCGTGGAAGGGCCGAGGACAAGATCGAGGGCTATGGTGGCGACGCGTCACAACTGACCGACCTGGCAGGCGGCTATGTTTCCTACCGCAAGCTGGACGACCTCTATGGCGCACTGGCATCTCTCAAGGGCGATGCGCGACTCGATCTCGTGGAGTTCGATGACCGCTTCCGGTCCCCACAGAGCGGTGGATATCGGGACGTGCAGATGTTCGTGCGCGCTTCCAACGGCCACATCGCCGAGTTCCGCCTGCAGTTGGCCGCTCTGGACGAGGTGGCGAGCTGGGAACATTCCCTCTTCGAAGTTCGGCGTGACCTCGGTGCCGTTGCCAAGGAGGAGGGACGTAGCGTGACCGCGATGGAGTCGGCCATACGTAGGGGCATCATCGACCGGCAGCGCGCATTCTTCTGGACCGCTCTGCAGACGGCGTTGCCCGGAGGACGTGAATGACGGACAGAACCGAGGGGGTGGAACTCCCCGCCTACTACGACCATTACAAGACGCCGGTGAAGTTGGTCTCCACACCTGATGGGGGGATCACCGCATGGCGGCTGGACAGGGCGACGGGCGCTTGGCGGTCAGCCGATGACCTGATCGATGACGTCCTTTCGGCGATCGGCGGCGAGATCTCGGTCCGGACGCCCGCCGAATTCGTCCAGCGCACCGAGGCGGCGCGCGGTCGTTACCTGAAGGGTGACGGGCCGGTGTTCGCTCTCTACGAGACCGTGCGGGCGATCGAGGAGCAGGCCGCCGCCGAGCGGCGCGCGTACACGCCGGAGGAGGCGGCGCTCGTCCGGGGCATCCGGCGGCGGACCTTCGTGATGTTCGAGGAGCAGCTCCAGCGGGCCGGTGACCCCGGTGCCGACCCCACCATCGCGAGCGCCGCGACGGGCGGGGACCCCGAGCGGTCGTGACGGTGCCGTACCGGCCGCCGGCCGACGTGGCGGAGGCGAGACGCGTACAGGAGGAGTTGCGGGCCCGGGTCGAGCTGGTCGGGCCGGGTCCGAGCGTGCCCGCGACGGTGGCCGGGCTGGACGTCGCGTACGCGCAGAGCGGCGACCGGCTCGTGGCGGCAGTCACGGTGCTCGACGCCGTCAGCCTCGACGTGGTGGACGAGGCGGTGCACGTCGGTCGGCCGGCGTTCCCGTACGTGCCCGGGCTGTTCGCGTTCCGGGAGATGCCGGCGCTGCTGGCGGCGCTGGACCGGTTGACCGTCCGGCCCGAGCTGCTGGTCTGCGACGGGCACGGGGTGGCGCATCCGCGCCGGTTCGGGCTGGCCTGCCACCTGGGTGTGGTGACCGGGGTGCCGGCGCTCGGGGTGGGCAAGACCCCGCTGGTCGGGTCGTGGACGGGGCCGGGCCTCCGGCGTGGCGACCGGTCCGCCCTGCGCGACGGCGACGAGGTGGTCGGGCAGGTGCTGCGGACCCGGGACGGGGTCCGTCCGGTCTTCGTCAGCGTCGGTCACCGGATCGGGTTGGACGAGGCGGTGGAGCGGGTACTGGCCCTGACGCCGCGTTATCGGCTGCCGGAGACCACCCGGACGGCCGACCAGCTCTGCCGGCAGGCGCTCGCAGCCCGCGGCGAGCTGGGCTGACGGCGTTCGCGTGTCGCGGCACACATGTCGCGCGTTCGATGAGCAGGGGTACCGGTGCTCGGGTAGTAACCTCACCCGGCGGATTGCGTCCGGGACGGAAACGGTGAGGTGGAGATGTCGGTGAGGCGGCACGCGGCGCGCTGGGCCACTGTCGGCGCGTTGCTGGGTGGCCTGGTGGCCGCCCCGGCGTCCCCGGCGATGGCCGAGGGCGACCGGGTCGGGCTGCGCTCGGCGGGCAGCTTCACCGCCGGCGGGTCGGCGGGCGCGGTGGCGATCGAGGTACGCAAGCGCACCGAGGGGTGTGTGCAGCTGCGCGCCGTGCTCGGGCTCAGGCTGGACGGCCTGCGCGCGGACCAGGTCCGGGTGCAGGTGGCGACCGGCGGCCGTTGGGCGGCGGTGCCGGTGGCCGGTGGCGGCGGTGGTGGCGTGGTCACCGCCGGGCAGGTGGCGCCGCTCGACCGACCGCTCTGCAAGGGTAAGGGCGCTGTCGTCCGCTACCGGGTGACGTTCCTGGCCGGCGCCGTCGGCGGGCGGCTGGAGCTGGCCGGTGAGGCGAGCGCCGCGAACGGCCAGGTGCTCGGCCGGGCCGGCCGGTCGGCCCGGCTGGTGGGCGCCGAGCGGACGCCGAGCCCGACCCCGACGCCCTCCCGCAAGCCGTCGCCGACCCCCACGCCCAGCGCGGCCGCGTCCACGGCGGCCGGCACGTCGCCGGTGGTCGCCGCTGTCGACCCGGCCGCCGGTGCCGCCGCCGACGACTCGTCCTCCGGAGGTTCCCTCATCATGTGGTTCGGCATCGCGCTGGTGCTCGTCGGCGCCGCTCTCATCGTCCTGCTGTTGGTGCGCCGCAACCGCGCGGACCGGGCGGACGGCGGCCCGGCCGCCGACCAGCCGCCGGTCCCGCTGCCGCGCAGCAGCACGACCTACCGGTCCCAGACGCCCGGAGCGACCCCGACGGTGTACGGCGGCTCGACGCCGCCCCGCCCGACCGGCAACGTGTACGGGGCGCCTCCGGCCACGCCGCCGTCTCCGCCGGCCCCGGCCGAGGATGCCACCAGCGTGTTGCCCCGCATGCCGGACTGAGCCGGAACGCGGAGGGTCACCGGGCTACGGTGACCCTGAGTGGCGGCGGCGTGACCCGGCCACCGGGCCGATCGGCGGGTGTCGAACGGGATCCGGTGCCGGGAGCGGTTCGCCGTTAAGATCGCGTGCGCCGGACGGCACCGCCGACCGGTGAGACCGCATACGTGGAAGGAGCCGCGCCGTGGCCCTGGACCCGCAGTTGCTCGAGATCCTCGCCTGCCCGGACACGCACCACGCCCCGCTCGACTACGACCCGCAGGCGCAGACGCTGACCTGCACGGAGTGCGGTCGGGTCTTCGAGGTGCGCGACGACGTCCCGGTGCTGCTTCTGGACGAGGCGCGCGGTGGGCCCGGCTCCGACGACGCGCGGGGCGGGTCGTCGCGGTGATGGACGGTACGGCCGGGGTCAGCGGGCACCGGCACGCGGACGAGGCCCTGCTGGACGATCCGGCGCTGCTGGCCGAGCACGACCCGGGCGGCATGCTCCGGTTCACCGCCTCGGCCGGCGCCCAGGTGCGCGAGTCGGCGGCGCTGGCCGCCGAGGCGAACCTGTCCGTGCTCGGCGACGACGGGCGTCCCCGGGCGGTGGTCATCGCCGGCATCGGCACCGCCGGGCGTACCGGTGACGTGCTGGCCACGGTCGCCGGGCCGCGCTGCCCGGTGCCGGTCATCCCGCATCGCAGCGCCGGCGTGCCGGGCTGGGTGGGCGCGGCGGACGTCGTGATCGCGGTGAGTGCCTCCGGCCGCAGCCCCGAGGCGTTGGGCGCGGCCGAGGCGGCGCACCGGCGCGGGGCCCGGCTGGTCGCGGTCGGCGCTCCGGACTCGCAACTCCAGTCGGTGGCCGAGCGGGCCCGGGCGCCGTTCATCCCGGTGCCCCGCCGGGCACCGGCCCGGGCGAGCCTGTGGGCGCTCACCGTGCCGGTCCTGCTGGCCGCCCGTACGCTCGGCCTCGTGAAGGTGAACGAGGCGGACCTGGCCGAGACCGCGGCCCGGTTGGACGCCGACGCCGACCGGTGCCGGCCGACCGCCGACTCCTTCGTCAATCCGGCGAAGTCCCTCGCGTTGGGCCTGTCGGGCTCGATCCCGATCGTCTGGGGCTCGTCCCCGTTGGCCACCGTGGCCGCCCGCCGGTTCGGTGACACGTTGTCGGCGAACTCCCGCTACCCGGTGGTCAGCGGTGCGCTGGGCGAGGCCGGTCGGGGCCGGGTGGGCCTGCTCGACGGCGTCTTCGGTGGCCTGGCGGAGGGTCAGCGGGACATCTTCGCCGACCCCGGCGACGGCGGCGACGAGGGCGTCCGGCTGCGGCTGGTGCTGTTGCGCGACGGCGGGCTCAACGCCGACGACGACACCGACGAGCCGCTGGCGGTGGAGGAGCGCCGCGCGGACGCGGTGCAGACGCTCGCCGACCGGCGTGGGGTGCGCTGTGACGTGGTGACCGCCGAGGGCGGCTCCGCGCTGGAGCGTCTCGCCTCGCTGGTGGCGGTCCCCGACTTCGCCTCGATCTATCTCGCCCTGGCACACGGGCTGGACCCGATGGCGGTTCCGGCCATCACGGAAATGAAGGAGCTGGCAAACCAGTGAGCACGTGCGGCATCGAGCGAGGCGGGGAATGAGCGCAAACGGGGGCACCAAGGCGATCGTCGCCGCCCTGGCGGCGAACCTCGGCATCGCCGTCACCAAGTTCATCGCGTTCCTGCTGACCGGCTCGTCGTCGATGCTGGCGGAGTCGATCCACTCGGTGGCCGACTCCGGCAACCAGGGTCTGCTGCTGATCGGCGGCCGGCGGGCCAAGCGGGAGGCCACGCCGCAGCACCCGTTCGGGTACGGCCGGGAGCGCTACATCTACGCGTTCATCGTATCGATCGTGCTGTTCAGCCTCGGTGGCCTGTTCGCGCTCTACGAGGCCTACCACAAGGCGTCCGACCCGCACGCGATCACGGAGTGGCAGTGGGTGCCGGTGGTGGTGCTGCTGGCCGCGATCGTGATGGAGGGCTTCTCGTTCCGCACCGCGATCAAGGAGTCCAACCTGATCCGGGGCAAGCAGACCTGGATCCGGTTCATCCGCCGGGCCAAGGCCCCGGAGCTGCCGGTGGTGCTGCTGGAGGACTTCGGGGCGCTGGTGGGTCTGGTCTTCGCGCTCTTCGGTGTCGGCATGACGCTGGCCACCGGCAACGGCATGTGGGACGCCGCCGGCACCGCCATGATCGGCGTGCTGCTGGTGGTCATCGCGATCACGCTGGCGATCGAGACGAAGAGCCTGCTGCTCGGCGAGGGCGCCGAGCGGAGCGAGTTGGCCAAGATCGAGCAGGCCGTCACCGGCGGCCCGGAGGTCGAGCGGATCATCCACATGAAGACGCTCTACCTCGGCCCGGAGGAGCTGCTGGTGGCCGCGAAGATCGCGGTGCCGGCCTGCGAGAGCGCCGAGGAGCTGGCCCGGGGCATCAACGCCGTCGAGGCGCGGATCCGCCGCGAGGTGCCGATCGCCCGGGTGATCTATCTGGAGCCGGACATCTGGAGCGCGGCGGCCCAGCGGGCGGGCACCGGGCAGGCCGCCGACACCGCGGTGCCGGACGCGGCGGTCGACGGCGCGACCGCGCCGGAGGCCGCGACGGTCGACGAGGTGGCCGGACGACCCGGGAGCTGACCGATGGAGTTGTTGCAGGGCCGGATCCGGGACTATGCCTGGGGTTCGCGGACCGCGATCGCCGAGTTGCAGGGCCGGCCGGTGCCGAGCGAAGGGCCGGAGGCCGAGCTGTGGCTGGGGGCCCATCCGGGCGCCCCGGCCACTGTCGACCGGGACGGCCGGCCGGTGAGCCTCACCGAGCTGCTGGTGGCCGAGCCGGGGCACTGGTTGGGTGAGCGGCTGGTCGGCCGGTTCGGCACCCGGCTGCCGTTCCTGCTGAAGGTGCTGGCCGCGGACGCGCCGCTGAGCCTGCAGGCGCATCCGGACGCCGAGCAGGCCCGGGTCGGGCACGCGGCCGACGACGGGCGGGTCAACTACGTCGACCCGTACCACAAGCCGGAGCTGCTGGTGGCGCTGAGCGAGTTCGACGCGCTCTGCGGCTTCCGCGACCCGGCCGAGTCGGCGGCGGTGATCGGCGGGTTCGGCGTACCCGCGTTGGAGCCGGTGGTGGCCGCGTTGCGCACCGGGCCGGCGGGCCTGCGGGAGGCCGTACGCGCGTTGTTGAGCTGGCCGGAGGCGGAGCGCGCGGGGCTGGTGGCGGCCGTGCTGGCGGCGGCGACCGCCGGGCCGGCGTCGCCGGACGCCGCGTTGGTGCGCACGCTCGCGGCCGGCTATCCGGCCGACCCGGGTGTGGTGGTGGCGTTGCTGCTGCACCACGTCCGGCTGGCGCCGGGGGACGGGATCTGGATGCCGGCCGGCAACCTGCACGCCTATCTGCGCGGCACCGGCGTCGAGATCATGGCGGCCAGCGACAACGTGTTGCGCGGCGGGTTGACCCCGAAGCGCGTCGACGTGGACGAGCTGCTGCGGGTGTTGCGGTTCGAGGTGCTGGCCGATCCGGTCCTGCGGTCGGAGCGGGTGGCGCCCGGGGTGTCGACGTGGCCGGTGCCGGTGGAGGACTTCGCGTTGCACCGGGTGACGGTGAGCGCCGGTTCGCCCGGTGTGCGGCTGACGCTGCCCGGCCCGCGGGTGGTGCTCTGCCGGGCCGGCAAGCTGTCCGTGGACGACGGCGTCGGCGTGGTGACGTTGGGCGCGGGCCAGTCCGCGGTCGGCACGGCGGCCGGCGGCGCGTTGGCGCTCGCCGGGGACGGCGAGGCGTTCGTGGCCACGTGCGGCCTGCGCTGAACCGCCGAATTTCCGAAAACAGCCCACGCCTCGGTCGCTGCCGGTAACTTCATGGGTACGCAGCGTTGTCGCGACGAAGGTCCGGGGACGCGCGGGGAACCAAACCGGGGGGATGCACGGGGCGGCCGGGCCGTGGGCGGAAAGTCCGTTCACGACCGTCCGCCCCGTGCGCTGTCCATCACCCGTCCACCAACCAACACCGGGTGAGCCGGTTCACGCGCGTAAGGTGGAAGGCTGCGCAGCACTTCCTTCGACAGGAGCTTCCATGACCAGCACCCTCCCGGCGGCCACCAGCGGCCCGTCGTCCGGCGCCCGGCCGAGCACCCTCGCCGAGGGCGACTACAAGGTGGCGGATCTGTCGCTCGCCGAGTTCGGCCGCAAGGAGATCCGGCTCGCGGAGCACGAGATGCCCGGCCTGATGGCGATCCGGCGCGAGTTCGCCGACGCCCAGCCGCTCGCCGGCGCCCGCATCACCGGCTCGCTGCACATGACCGTCCAGACCGCCGTCCTGATCGAGACCCTGGTCGCGCTCGGCGCGCAGGTCCGCTGGGCGTCCTGCAACATCTTCTCCACCCAGGACCACGCCGCCGCGGCGATCGTGGTCGGCCCGGAGGGCACCCCCGAGGCCCCGGCCGGCGTTCCGGTCTACGCCTGGAAGGGCGAGTCGCTGCCGGAATACTGGTGGTGCACCGAGCAGGTGCTCGCCTGGCCGGACGGGCAGGGCCCGAACATGATCCTCGACGACGGTGGTGACGCCACCCTGCTCGTCCACAAGGGCGCCGAGTTCGAGAAGGCCGGGGTCGTGCCGCCGGTCGAGTCCGCCGACTCCGAGGAATACGCGGTGATCCTCGAGCTGCTGCACCGCACCCTCGGTGAGGACGGCCAGCGGTGGACCCGGATCGCCGCCGGCATCAAGGGCGTCACCGAGGAGACCACCACCGGCGTGCACCGGCTCTACGAGATGCACCGCGCCGGTACCCTGCTCTTCCCGGCCATCAACGTCAACGACTCGGTGACCAAGAGCAAGTTCGACAACAAGTACGGCTGCCGCCACTCGCTCATCGACGGCATCAACCGGGCCACCGACGTGCTGATCGGCGGCAAGATGGCCGTCGTCATGGGCTACGGCGACGTGGGCAAGGGCTGCGCCGAGTCGCTGCGCGGGCAGGGCGCCCGGGTCGTGGTGACCGAGGTCGACCCGATCTGCGCGCTCCAGGCGGCGATGGACGGCTACCAGGTCGCCACGCTCGACGACGTGGTGGAGCAGGCCGACATCTTCATCACCGCGACCGGCTGCTTCGACGTGATCACCAACGAGCACATGGCCCGGATGAAGCACCAGGCGATCGTCGGCAACATCGGCCACTTCGACAACGAGATCGACATGGCCGGCCTGGCGAAGCGCAGCGACGTCACCCGGGAGAACATCAAGCCGCAGGTCGACGTGTGGCGGTTCGACGACGGCCACGCCATCATCGTGCTCTCCGAGGGCCGCCTGCTGAACCTGGGCAACGCCACCGGCCACCCGAGCTTCGTGATGTCGAACTCGTTCGCCAACCAGACCATCGCGCAGATCGAGCTGTTCACCAAGACCGACGAGTACCCGATCGGCGTCTACGTGCTGCCCAAGCACCTGGACGAGAAGGTCGCCCGCCTGCACCTGGACGCGCTCGGCGCCAAGCTGACCACGCTGACCAAGGAGCAGGCCTCCTACCTGGGCGTCTCCCCGGAGGGCCCGTTCAAGTCCGAGCACTACCGCTACTGAGTCCCACGCCCGGAGGGGACCGGGGTCGGCCGTCGCGCGGCCGTCCCGGTCCCCTTCGTCGTACGCGGGGTCGAGAGGGGTCCTCCGGCCCTGGCGGGTGCGGCCGTCCCGGACGAGGCTGAGTCGACCGTCCGGCGGTCGGGCTTCGGTCGACCAGGGTGACGTTGCCGTGAACGACTTGACGGCCGGCCCCGATCAGGAGCAAGGTATGGCTGCCCTAAGTTAACTGAGGCATGCCTGACCTACTACGGAGTAACGGATGTTCGCCACGTACCTGATCGGCCTGCGGGAGGGCCTGGAAGCGACCCTGGTGGTCAGCATCCTGGTCGCCTTCCTGGTGAAGTCGCAGCGGCGTGACCGGCTGCCCCAGGTCTGGGCCGGCGTCGGCCTGGCCGTGGCGCTCTCCGTCGTCTTCGGCTCGCTGATCCAGTACACCTCGACCTCGCTGCTGCGCACCTCCGAGTCGCGCGAGTTCTTCGAGGCGGTCACGTCGGTCGCCGCCGTCGTCTTCGTGACCTGGATGATCTTCTGGATGCGTCGGGCGGCCCGGTCGATCGCCGGCGAGCTGCGCGGCAAGCTCACCGAGGCGCTCGCCGTCGGATCGCTGGCGGTCGCCGGGATGGCCTTCCTCGCGGTGGTCCGGGAGGGCCTGGAGACCGCGCTGATCTTCTACGCCGCCGCCGAGAGCGTGGCCGGCGGCACCGGAGCGGGCTCGCTGCTCGCCCTGATCGGCGGCATCGTCACCGCCGTGGTCATCGGCTTCGGGCTCTACCGCAGCGCCCTGAAGATCAACCTGAGCCGCTTCTTCACCTGGACCGGCGCGCTGCTGATCCTGGTCGCCGCCGGCATCCTCAAGTACGGCGTGCACGACTTCCAGGAGGCCGGCGTGCTGCCCGGCCTGAACAACCAGGCCTTCGACATCTCCGCCACGCTCGACCCGAACGCCTGGTACGGCGCGCTGCTCGCCGGCATGTTCAACATCACCGCCGCGCCGACCGTGCTGGAGCTGATCGCCTGGGTCGCCTACGCGGTGCCGGTGCTCGTGCTCTTCCTGCGTAAGCCCGCCGCGGCCCCGGCCAAGCCCGCCGCGAGCGCCCCGGCCCCGAGCCCCGCCGCGACCACGACCACGACCGTCACGAGCCCGGCCGAGGCGACGGTGGCCCCGGTCGAGCCGGCCCGGCCGGCCGCGACGCCCACCGAGGCCGAGCCCGCCGCCCCGGTCGACGAGACCGCCCCGGCCGAGCGGCCGCAGCCGGCCGCCGCCGCCCCGTCCCCGCGCGCCTGACCCGCCCGTCTCCGAGGAGAACCCGCACCGATGCGTACCACTCGATTCGTCGCGCCCGCCGCTGCCGGGTTGCTCGCCGTCGCCGGACTGGCCGGTTGCGGGGGCGGTGACGACGCCGACGCCACGGCGGGCGGCCCGATCGCCGTCAAGGCCACCGATACCGCCTGCGAGGTGGGCAGCACCGCGATCGACGCCGGTCAGGTGACCTTCAAGGTGACCAACAGCGGCTCCAAGGTCAACGAGTTCTACGTCTACGCCGCGGGTGACCGGGTGATGGGCGAGGTCGAGAACATCGCTCCGGGGCTGAGCCGCGAACTGCGGGTCGAGCTGCCCGCCGGGACGTACGAGACCGCCTGCAAGCCGGGGATGAGCGGCCGGGGCATCCGGGGCGCGCTGAAGGTCAGCGGCACCGCCGCGAGCGTCGCGCCGGACGCCGCGCTCACCGAGGCCACCGCCAGCTACCAGCGCTACGTACGCAGCCAGACCGCCGCGCTGCTGACGAAGACCGAGGAGTTCGTGGCCGCGGTCAAGGCCGGCGACGTGGCGAAGGCCAAGGCGCTCTACCCGGTGGCGCGCACCTACTGGGAGCGGATCGAGCCGGTCGCGGAGAGCTTCGGCGACCTCGACCCGAAGATCGACGGCCGCGAGGAGGTGGTCGAGGAGGGCATGGAGTTCACCGGCTTCCACCGGATCGAGAAGGACCTCTGGACCACCGGCGACATCAGCAAGGACGGCCCGATCGCCGACCAGCTCCTGGTCGACGTCAAGGCGATCGTGGCCAAGGCCGACGCCGAGAAGCTCACCCCGCTCCAGCTCGCCAACGGCGCCAAGGCGCTGCTCGACGAGGTCGCCAGCGGCAAGATCACCGGCGAGGAGGAGCGGTACTCGCACACCGACCTCTGGGACTTCAACGCCAACCTGGAAGGCTCGAAGGCCGCCGTCGCCGCGCTGCGCCCGGCCCTGGAGCAGCGCGCACCCGACCTGGTCAAGCAGCTCGACGCCGAGTTCACCGACGTGGAGGCCGTGCTCGGCAAGCACCGGGCCGGCGACGGCTGGAAGCTGCACACCCAGCTCAGCAAGGCCGAGCTGAAGGAACTGTCGGACCGGATCAACGCGCTGGCCGAGCCGGTCAGCAAGATCGCGGCGGCCGTCGCGCGATGACCACTCCGGCCGGCGGTGACGCGACGAGCGAGCCGAAGAACCAGCGGACCGGCCGCCGGGTCTCCCGGCGGCGGGCGATGACCCTGGCCGGCGTCGGTGCGGCCGGGGTGGCCGGGGTGGCGGCCGGCGCGGGCGCGCTGCTCGCCGGTGGCGACCAGGCGTCGGCCACCGGAACGGCCGCCGGGGCGGTGCCGTTCCTCGGCGAGCACCAGGCCGGCATCACCACCGCCGCCCAGGACCGGCTGCACTTCGTCGCGTTCGACGTGGTCACGAAGGACCGGGACCGGCTGGTCGCGATGCTGCAGGAGTGGACCGCCGCCGCGGCCCGGATGACCGCCGGCAAGGACGCCGGGCTGATCGGCGCGGTCGGCGGCATGCCGGAGGCGCCGCCGGACGACACCGGTGAGGCGCTCGGGCTGCCCCCGTCGCAGCTGACCGTCACCGTGGGCTTCGGCCCGTCGCTGTTCCGCGACGCCCAGGGCCGGGACCGCTTCGGCATCGCCGACCGCCGGCCCGCCGCGCTGGCCGACCTGCCGCACTTCGCCGGCGACGCGCTCAAGCCGGAGCTGTCCGGTGGTGACATCTGCGTCCAGGCCTGCGCCAACGACCCGCAGGTGGCGGTGCACGCCATCCGCAACCTGGCCCGGATCGGCATGGGCGTGGTCAGCGTCCGCTGGTCGCAGCTCGGCTTCGGGCGTACCTCGTCGACGTCGCGCGACCAGGCCACGCCGCGCAACCTGTTCGGCTTCAAGGACGGCACCGCCAACCTCAAGGCCGAGGACGCCGGCCTGCTCCGGGAGCAGCTGTGGGTGCAGCCGGGCGACGGCCCGGACTGGATGGCCGGCGGTTCCTACCTGGTCACCCGCAAGATCCGGATGCTGATCGAGACCTGGGACCGCAGCCCGCTGGCCGAGCAGGAGATGATCACCGGCCGGACCAAGGGCAGCGGCGCCCCGCTGGGTCGTCGCGACGAGTTCGACGAGCCGGACTTCGCCGCGAAGGGCGACGACGGTCAACCGGTCATCGCGGAGAACGCGCACGTGCGGCTCGCCCACCCGGACCAGAACGGCGGCGCCCGACTGCTGCGTCGCGGCTACAACTTCGTGGACGGCTCGGACGGGCTGGGCCGGCTCGACGCCGGACTGTTCTTCATCGCCTACCAGCGGGACCCGCGCAAGCAGTTCGTGCCGATCCAGACCCGGCTGGCCCGCAACGACGCGATGAACGAATATCTGCGGCACGTCTCCAGCGGCCTGTTCGCCTGCCCGCCCGGCGTGCGCGACGCGGCCGACTGGTGGGGGCGGGCGCTGTTCTCCTGAGCCGGGCCCTCAGCGGCGTACCGGATCGGGCTCGGCGGGTTCCGGCGCGGCCCGCCGCAGCGGCGCCCGGACCGGCGCGGCCGGCGCCGGGGCCAGCTCCGGCCAGAGCGTGTCGGTGACCGCGCGGGTCCGACCCGACCGGTACGCGGCGCGGCGCCTCCGCTCGGCCAGCACGGCGGACAGGTACGCCCACTCCGGCGCGCGCCACGGCGGCGGCGGTGACGTCACGGCGGCCACCTCCGCCCACAGCTCCCGGCCCAGCCGGATCGCCTCCGGCGCGGCGAGCTGCGGCAGCCGGTCGACGTACTGCCGGACGGCCAGGGCCAGCCCGTCGTCCACCCGGGTCAGGTCGAGCGTGGCCGCCCAGGCGAGCAGCGGCGGCACGGCCGGCGGCAGCGGCCGCCACACCCCGGCGCCCCGGGTGTGCACCACGAGCGTGCCGGCCACCAGGTCGCCCAGCCGCCGCCCGCGCGCGTCGGTGAGCATCACCGTCACGGTCGCCGCCCAGCTCAGCAGCGGCAGCACCAGGCCGGGCCACTCCACCGCGACGCCGACCAGCGCCCGGGTGACCGACTGACCGACCCCGACCGGCCCGCCGTCGGCCCGCACCACCCGCAGCCCCACCGCCAGCTTGCCCACCGTCCGCCCACCGGCGAACCGCTCCATCACCACCGGGTAGCCGACGAAGACCAGCACCACCAGGACCACCTGGAGGCCGCCGGCCAGGGCGGCGTCCATCACGTCCGGCGGCAGCGCGAGCACCAGCATCGACAGCGCCGCGCCGAGCACGAGCGCGAGGCCGATCTGGACGACCAGGTCGACCAGCAGGGCGAGCACCCGGGAGCCCAGCCGGGCCACCCGGACGTCCAGCTCCACCGCCTCACCGCTGACCAGACCGGCGTCGGCCCACCGCGAGGCCGGGGGAGGTTGCGCGCGCACCCCGACAGTGAACACCATGGACGCCGGACGGGGGAGGCACGAGTGGATCTCGACGCGTACGCGGCGGAGCACGGCGCGCAGTGGCGACGGCTGGAGCAGTTGACCGGCCGGCGTCGTCTGGATCCGGCCGAGGTCGACGAGCTGGTCATGCTCTACCAGCGCACCGCCACCCACCTCTCCACGCTGCGCAGCCGAGCCCCCGAGCCGGCGCTGGTCGGGCGGCTGTCCCACCTGGTCCTCGCCGCCCGCGCCCGGATCACCGGTCGCCCCCGGCCGTCCTGGGCGTCGGCGCGCCGGTTCCTGCTGGCCGACCTGCCGGCCGCCCTCTACCGCGCCTGGCCGTGGTGGTGCGGCGTCGCCACCGGGTTCAGCGCGCTGACCGGGTTCCTCATCTGGTTCGTCGCCGGCCACCCGGACACCGCCGCCGCGTTCATCGGCGCCGAGTCGGCCCGGCAACTCGTCGACTCCGGTTTCGCCGGCTACTACACCGAGTTCGCCGCGCCGACCTTCGCCTTCCACCTGTGGACGCACAACGCCTGGCTGGCGGCCCAGTGCCTGGCCGCCGGCGTGCTGGTGCTGCCGGTGTTCTGGCTGCTGTGGCAGAACGCGCTGAACGTCGGCGTGGTGGGCGGGGTGATGATCTCCTACGGCCGGGCGGACGTCTTCTTCGGCATGATCACGCCGCACGGCCTGCTGGAGTTGACCGGCATCCACATCGCCGCCGGGGTCGGGCTGCGGACCGCCTGGGCGTGGATCGCCCCGCCCGCGCATCTCGGCCGCGGCCGGGCGGTCGCCGAGGCCGGGCGGGCGGCCATCGTGGTCGCGGCCGGCCTGGTCGGCCTGTTCGCGGTCTCCGCGCTGCTGGAGGCGTTCGTCACCCCGGCGCCGCTGCCGGTGGCCGCGCGGGTGGCCGCCGGCGCCCTGGTCTGGGCGGGCTTCCTGGCCTACGCGCTGCTGCTCGGCCGGCACGCGGTCAGAGCTGGCCGGAGGCCTTGAGCCGCAGGTAGGTGTCGGCCACGGCGGGCGCGAGCCGGTCGGCGGCCACGTCCACCACTGTCACCCCGTGCCGGGACAGGGCGGCGCGCACCCGGTCCCGCTCGGCGAGCGCGCGCCAGGCCGACGCGGCCGCGTACGGGTCGTCGGGGCCGGTGGGGGTGGCGGTGGCGAGCCCGGTCAGCACCGGATCGTGGGTGGCCGCCAGCACCACCCGGTGTCGGGCCGCCAGCCGGGGAAGGACCGGCAGCAACCCCTCCCGCAGCGCGCCCGGGTCCAGCGCGGTGAAGAACACCACCAGGCTGCGCCGTCGTTCGCGCCGCAGCACCTCGGCGGCGACCAGCTCGAAGTCGGTCTCGGCCAGCGCCGGCTGGAGCGGCGCCATCGCCTCGACCAGGCGGGTGAGCAACGCCGGGCGGCCACTGCCGGTCACCCGGGCCCGCACGGCGGTGTCCACGGCCAGCAGGTCGACCCGGTCTCCGGCCCGGGCGGCCAGCGCGGTGAGCAGCAACGCCGCGTCGATCGCGGTGTCCAGCCGCGGCTCGTCGCCGAGCCGGACCGCCGAGGTGCGGCCGGTGTCCAGCACGCAGACGAGCCGCCTGTCGCGTTCCGGGCGCCAGGTGCGGACCAGCACGTCGGCGCGGCGGGCGCTGGCCCGCCAGTCGATCGACCGGACGTCGTCGCCGACGGCGTACTCGCGCAGGGTGTCGAACTCGGTGCCGTGGCCGCGCCCGCGCGTCACCTGCACGCCGTCGATGAGCCGCAGCCGGGCCAGCTTCTCCGGCAGGTGTCGCCGGGAGTCGAAGCGCGGCAGCACCCGCAGCGTCCACGGTGGCGTGGCGGGGCGTTCGGCGCGCTGCCGGAAACCCAGCCGCATCGGCCCGAGGGAGCGTACGGTCAGCGCCACCGCCGGCCGGTCGCCGCGACGGGTCGGGGTGAGGCGGACCGGCAGGGCGGCCGTGCCGCCGGGTGGCACGGTCAGCACCCCGGGCCCGGGGCGTTCGGGCCGCGCCCCCGCCGACGGCACCCACGCGTCCCGAACCTGCGCGTGCAGCGTGCGGTCGGTGGGGTTGGTCAGGTGCAGGGTGACCGTGGCGGTGCCGCCGAGCCGGACCGTCCGGTCGCCGGTGCGGTGCACGGCGAGCGCGTGCGGCGGGGCGGCGAGCGCCCGGTCGAGCGCCACCAGCAGCAACACCACCACGGTCAGCACGGCGACGCCGAGGAACGGCGCCGGCCAGGCCGGCAGCGTCGCGGCGCCCGCCGCGAGCAGCAGGCCCGCCCGCCAGGTCATCGCGGCGTCGGCACGGTGGCCAGCACCGAGTCCAGCACCGCGTCCACCGTGACGCCCTCCAGCTCCACCTCGGGCCGGGCCCGGAGCCGGTGCCGCAGCGTGGGACGGGCGACCGCCTTCACGTCGTCCGGCGTGACGTGGTCGCGGCCGGCCAGCCAGGACCACGCCTTCGCGGTGGCGAGCAGCGCGGTGGCGCCCCGGGGCGAGGCGCCCAGCTCCAGGGCGGGCGTGGACCGGGTGGCGCGGCAGAGGTCCACGATGTAGCCGAGCACCGGTTCGGCGACGTGCACCGCGTGCGCCTCCGCGCGGGCCGCGGCCAGGTCGGCCGCGCCGGCCACCGGGCGTACGCCGGCGGCACGCAGGTCGCGTGGGTCGAAGCCGGCGTGGTGCGCGCGGAGCACGCCCAGCTCCTCGTCCCGGCCCGGCAGCGGCACGGTCAGCTTGAGCAGGAAGCGGTCGAGCTGCGCCTCGGGCAGCGGGTAGGTGCCCTCGTACTCGACCGGGTTCTGGGTGGCCGCGACGATGAACGGCTCGGGCAGCGGACGGCGCTCGCCCTCGACGGACACCTGCCGTTCCTCCATCACCTCCAGCAGCGCCGACTGGGTCTTGGGCGGGGTGCGGTTGATCTCGTCGGCGAGGAGCAGGTTGGTGAAGACCGGCCCCTCGCGGAACGTGAACGCGGCGGTGCGCGGGTCGAAGATCAGCGAGCCGGTGACGTCGCCGGGCATCAGGTCGGGGGTGAACTGCACGCGCTTGGAGTCCAGGTCGAGCGCGGTGGCCAGGGTGCGGACCAGTAGCGTCTTGGCCACCCCCGGCACGCCCTCCAGCAGCACGTGCCCGCGGCAGAGCAACGCGATCACCAGCCCGGTGACCACGGCGTCCTGCCCGACGACCGCCTTGCCCACCTCGGCGCGCAGTCGGTGCAGGGCGGCGCGGGCGTCCGACGGGGCGGTGGGCGACGCGGCGGCGATGACAGGTCCGGTCACCGGGGTTCTCCTTCGCTCGGATGCGGGGCCAGGGTACGGGTCAACGTGTCCAGCTCACGGGCCAGCTCCAGCAGCTCCCGGTCGTTGTCCGGGGCGGGGCCGTGCAGCAGCTCGGCCACCCGTTCCGGGTCGCCGCCGGTGCCGGCCGCGACCCGGGCCGCCACCTCCTCGTCCGGGGTGTCCGGCGGAAGGTTGAGCCGGGGCAGGATGCGGCCCAGCGCGGCGTCCCGCAGCGTCCCGGCGACGGTGTCCCGCGCGCCCGCCCGCCGGTAGAGCCGGGCCCGGCCGCGTACGGTCTCGGCGGACCGGACGGCCACCGGCAGCGGCTCCGCCACCGGTGGCCCGAGCCGGCGGGCCCGCCACAGGACGACCAGCAGCCCGGCCACGGCGAGCTGCGCGAGGATCGCCCAGAACCAGGTCGGGAACGCGCCCCACAGCGGGTTGTCGACGCCCCGTGGCGGATCCGTCCGCGCGGGGCGTGCCTGGGCGGTCCCGCTCGGCGCGGGCGCGCCCTCGACCTCTCGGGTCGGCGACGGGCTCGGGCTGGTCGGCTCGGGTTCGGGCGCGGGCAGGTCCAGCCACACCACCGGGCGACCGCCGCTGCCGAGCAGGCCGGTGGCGAGGGCCCGGTTGGCCCACTCGTCGATCCGGTCGTTGCGGAACGGGTCGCTGGCGCCGACCAGCACGATCTCCGTGCCACCGGGGATCCGCAGCAGCGCGCCGCCGTAGCAGCGGTCGGCGCGGGCGGGCCCGGCGTACCGCTGGCGGTCGACCGCGGCGGTGCCGGCGCGCACCGCCTCGGGCAGCCGGCACGACGCGTCGTCGGCGTCCGGCGGCAGGGCCCGGGCGGCCCACCGGCGGTCGGTCGGTTCGGCCGGCGCGCCCAGCTCCACGAGCGCGCGGCGGGACGGCTCGACCAGCACCAGCCGGCTGCCGGGCGGCAACGCGGTCAGGTCGGCCAGGGTGTCCGGTCGCAGCAACTCGGGCGCCGGCACGAACAGCGTGCTCGGCGTGGCCCCGGCGGCGCGCAGCGCGGCGGCCGTGTCGGTCGCCCGGCTCGTCGACACCCCCTGCGCCGCCAGCGCCTCGGCGAGGCGGCTGCCTCCGTCGTCGTCGGTGGCCACCGGGGAGAGGAAGCCGCGTTCGTCCGCGTCGGGCTGGTCCACCTCGTGCAGGACCAGGGTGGTCACCATCAGCAGCACGCCCAGCCCGAGCGGGGCCGCGATCCGGTGCCACCGCCGACGGGCCGGGGCCGGGGTGGCGGTCACCGCTGCTCCTCCGCGCCGGTCAGCTCACGCCGCAGGTCGGCGGCGAGGGCACGCATCCGCTGGTCGTGCCCGGCGGTGGCGGGGCGTTGGGCGTACCAGAGGTCGGAGAAGATGGCGCCGGCGGCGTGCAGGGTGGGCCGCAGCGTCGGCCGGTTCCGCGCCGCGGCCTCGGTCACCTCGGTGACGGTGAGCCCGGCCCGCGGCTCCACCAGCTGCCGGGTGACCAGGAGCCGGACCATCTCGCGCAGCCGTTCCCGGACCGCCTCGGCATAGCGGCCCTCGGCGGCCAGCCGGTCGGCCGTACCGGCGCCGTCGACCGGGTCGGCGGGCGCCTCCCGGGGGGCGGGCACGCGCGCCGCCGGCAGGTCCGCCCGGCGTCGGCGGGTGGGCCGGCGCGGGCGAGGTCGCCGAAACCGGGGCAGCCGGACCCGGAACCGGGGCAGCCGGGGCCGGCGGAACCGGGGCAGCGCGAACCGGGGCAGCCGGCGGGGCACCCAGGCCGGGAAGGAATACCAGGCCAGGGCGGCGAGCAGCGCGGCGGCCAGGAGCAGCAACGCGGCCAGCGGCAGGGGCACCACGTCACCGAGCGCGGCGACCGTCTCGGTCCACCACCGGCTCACCGCTGGGCCGCCAGCAGCACGGGCTCCGGTACGCCGGCCGGCGCGCGGGAGAGCCGGATGTCCAACCCCTCGGTGCGGATCCGGGTCTCCAGGTGCAGCACCGCGTCCAGGCAGGCCAGCGCCGGGTAGGCGAGCGTGTTCACCGCCACCTGGGCGGCGACCGCCACCGGCAGCGCCCAGGCCGACACGTCGAACAGGCCCAGCAGCCCGAGACCGTAGGGGACACCCAACCCGATGCCGACCCGGACCAGCCACCAGCCCAGGTAGCCGAGCAGCCGGACGGCTCCGGCACGCCCGCCGACCCGGCCGGCGAGCCGGACCGCCCGCCCCGGGACCCGGTGTGCCGGCACCCCGTCGAGCATCAGCACCGGCACCACCAGGCCGAGCAGCCCGTAGGCCACGAACCAGGCGGGGCCGGCCAGCCCGGCGAGGCCGACGAGCAGCCCGACCGTGACCGCGGCGAGCACTGTCGCGCCCGGGCGGGCCGCGCGCAGCAGCTCCGACGGCGCGAGGCGGCGGCCGAGCAGCGCCGCGCCGCCGCCGCGCGCGGCCGGATTGCCCAGCAACGCGATGATCATGGCTTCGGTGCCGGCGCCGACCGCGAGCAGCAGCCAGTACCAGCCGAGGCGCGGCTCACCGCCGGCCCACCCGCCCGGCCACCAGCCCGGCGGGTGGGCGCCGGCCAGCATCCGCATCGGGTGGAGCAGGACCTGCTCGGCCAGCGCCAGCGGGAGGGCCAGCGGAAGGAGCACCCGGGCCTGGTCACGCAGGAGCAGGACGGCGGCGTCCAGCAGCTCGCCGACGGTCAGCGGGCGGCGCGGGAGCACCGCGGTCGGGCCGGCGTCGGACACGCGTTCTCCTGGGCGGCGGGGCAGAGGTGGCGGGCGGGGCGACACCCGGGGGATCATGGTTGCACGGCGGGTCCGCATCCGGTGGACCCGTCCGCCGAGGCGCGCCACGCCGTCCGGGCGCGCCGCCGGCTGTGGTGCGCGGGCGCGCTCGGCGCTACCGTGCCGGAAAGACTCCGACCTCCGACTGAACGGGGATGGAACGATAAACCCCATGAGAGCCCGCGTACTCGTGGTCGACGACGACCCCGCCCTTGCCGAGATGCTCGGCATCGTGCTGCGCAGCGAGGGCTTCGTGCCGTCCTTCGTCGCCGACGGAGAACGGGCATTGGCCGCGTTCCGCGACAGCCGGCCCGACATCGTGCTGCTCGACCTGATGCTGCCCGGCATGAGCGGCATCGACGTGGCCCGGGCGATCCGGGCCGAGTCCGGCGTGCCCATCGTGATGCTGACCGCCAAGAGCGACACCGTCGACGTGGTGCTCGGGCTGGAGTCCGGCGCCGACGACTACGTGGTCAAGCCGTTCAAGCCCAAGGAACTGGTGGCCCGGATGCGGGCCCGGTTGCGGCGCGGCGAGGACGTCGCGCCGGAGCTGCTCACCATCGGCCCGCCCGGCAACCAGATCACCATCGACGTGCCGGCGCACACGGTCAGCCGGGACGCCGAGGAGGTGAAGCTGACGCCGCTCGAGTTCGACCTGCTGGTGGCGCTCGCCCGCAAGCCGCGCCAGGTCTTCACCCGCGAGGTGCTGCTGGAGCAGGTGTGGGGCTACCGGCACGCCGCCGACACCCGGCTGGTCAACGTGCACGTGCAGCGGCTGCGCGCCAAGATCGAGCCGGACCCGGAGCGACCCGAAATCATCCTCACGGTTCGGGGCGTGGGCTACAAGGCGGGCACCGGATAACCTGGGCAGCACTGTGGTGACCGCCTCGCTGCCCGACCCGCCGACTCACGCGTCCCGCCGGCTGCACGCCGTGCGGGCGCTCCGGCGCGACCTGGTCGGCCGGTCGGTCCGGTTCGTCGCGGGCGTGCGCCAGGCCTGGCGGCGGTCGCTCCAGGTCCGCGTGGTCACCATCACGCTGGTGGCGTCGAGTCTGCTGGTGGGCGGTTTCGCCTATCTGATCGCCGACAAGATCACCAACATCCTGCTGGAGAACGCCCAGACCGACGTCCGGTTGCGGCTGAACAACGGCAGCGAGTATGCCGCGAAGCAGTTCAACCTCTACAGCCAGCCGCAGGAGGCCCAGCTCCAGGACACCATCGACGGCACGGTCAACTACCTGGCCGGCGGTGACCCGGCGCAGACCAGCGGCGTGGTGGTGGCGATCACCGCCGACAACTTCGCCGAGTTCATCGAGCCGCGGGTGTCACCGGACGTGCCGGTCCGGTCGGTGATCGGCGACGAGCTGCGGAGCGCCGTGGCGTCCGGCAAGGTGGCCCACCAGATCCGCACCGGCGCGCTCGGCGGGGAGCGCACGAAATACCTGGTCTACGGCTCCCCGGTGCCGACCAAGTTCGGGCAGGTCGAGCTCTACTACCTCGTACCCCTGGCCCGGCAGGACGCCACGGCGGCCGACGCCCGCGCCACGGTGGTGGCCACCGGCGTGGCCCTGGTGCTCCTGCTCGGGCTGCTGGCCGCCCTCGTCACCCGCCTGGTGGTGACCCCGGTCCGGGTCGCCGCGCGCACCGCCCAGCGGCTCTCCGCCGGGCTGCTCGACCAGCGCATGGTGGTCTCCGGCGAGGACGACCTGGCCCTGCTCGCCGCCTCGTTCAACCAGATGGCGACCAACCTGCAACGGCAGATCCTCCGGCTGGAGGAGATGTCCCGGTTGCAACGCCGGTTCACCTCGGACGTCTCGCACGAGCTGCGTACCCCGTTGACCACGGTGCGGATGGCAGCCGACCTGATCTTCACCGAGCGCGACGGGTTCGACCCGGCGGTGGCCCGCAGCGCCGAGCTGCTCCAGGCCGAGCTGGACCGGTTCGAGGAGCTGCTCACCGACCTGCTGGAGATCAGCCGGTTCGACGCCGGCTTCGCGGTGCTGGACAGCGAGCCCACCGATCTGGTGCCGGTGGTGCACCGGGTGACCGAGCGGCTGGCCGGACTGGCCGAGCGGGTCGGGGTCGCCATCGAGCTGGACCTGCCGGGCACGCCGGTGATCGCCGAGGTCGACCCGCGCCGGGTCGAGCGGGTGCTTCGCAACCTGGTCGGCAACGCGGTCGAGCACGGCGAGGCCAAGCCGGTGCGGATCACCCTGGGGATGGACCAGAGCGCGGTGGCGGTCACCGTGCGGGACCACGGCGTCGGCCTGAAACCGGGCGAGGAGAAGCTGGTCTTCAACCGGTTCTGGCGGGCCGACCCGTCCCGAGCCCGACAGACCGGTGGCACCGGCCTGGGGCTGTCGATCAGCCTGGAGGACGCCCGGCTGCACGGCGGCTGGCTGGAGGCGTGGGGCGCGCCGGGGCAGGGCGCCCAGTTCCGGCTGACCCTGCCGGCCCGGGCCGGCGACCGGCTCACCACCTCGCCGCTGCGGCTGGTGCCGGCCGACGCCACCCTGCCGTTCGGTGGTCCGCGTGACGGCGGCCTGCTCGCCATCGGCCCGGGCAGCGGGGCCGGGGCGTTGGCCATCGGTCCCGCCGACACCGAGCCCGCGGAGGTCCGGCCATGAGCGCGAGGAGCGGGTCGGGGTCGCGAGCGCGGCGCCTGGTGGTCGGGTTGCTGGCCGGCGTGCTGCTGCTCCCCGCCGGCTGTGGCATCCCGGCCGAGACCGACGTCCAGGTCGACGGCTCGGTGCCGGTGGCCGAACCCGGCTCGCTCAACGGCCCGCCGGCCTCGCCGCCGGCGCCGACCGACAGCGACGAGCCCGTGCCGTTCATCGAGAACTACCTGCGGGCGGCCGCCGCCGGGGAGCGGGACCAGGCCTACACCCGGGCCCGCACCTTCCTCGCCAACGAGGCCCGCGACCAGCTCCCGGGCAAGCCGCAGACCAGCGAGATCGGGCTGACCGTGGTCCGACTGCGGGCGAAGCCCGAGAGCACCCCGCCGAACAACCAGGGCACCAGCACGGTCCGGATCAAGGTGCAGCAGGTGGGCGTGCTGCGCGCCGACGGCACGCTCGGTCCGCCGGAGGCCACCGAGACCGAGTACGTCTTCGAGCTGCGCCGTGCCGAGCCTCCCGGCAGCGGCTTGTTGATCACCCGGCTGCCGAACGTGCTGCTGACCAGCGACGCGGCGCTGCGCGAGTTCTACCGCCAGCACAACGTCTACTTCTGGAACTCGGACCAGACCCGCCTGATCCCCGACCTGCGTTACCTGCCGGCGGTGCCGGCCGAACGTCTCGTCACCGAGGTGATGAAGTGGCTGGCCGGCGGCCCGTCCGACTGGCTGGAGCCGGGGGTGACCGGGCTGCCCGACCGGACCCGGCCGATCAACAACGCCACCGGCGGGGACTCCCAGTGGGAGGTCAACCTGGACATGCCCGGGGCCAACGAGGAACGGCTGGCCCGGCTCGGCACCCAGCTGGCGTGGTCGCTGCCGGGGCTGACCGGTCAGCTCGACCTGAAGATCCAGAACCAGAAGCGGTTCAGCGTCGACCTGGCGCGGGAGCGCACCGAGCACGACGCCTACCCGCGTGGCGTGGATCCGACGCGGTTCACCGTCTACGACGGCGTCATCCATCCACTCGCGCTCGCCAGTGAACGGCGGGGCACGGTTCCGCTCCCGCCCGCGGAGAACCGCAACGTGGTCTCCGCGTCGATCGCCCACGCCGACGACCAGGTGCTCGCGGCGATGGTGGTGACCGGGCCGGATCGGCGCCTCCGGCTCAAGGTGGGCACCGGCCTCGACCCGGTGGCGGTGTTCAACAGCAGCGCGACGACGTTCGGCACGATGAGCCGGCCGACCTGGCTGCGCTCGCTGGACAAGGCCCACCCGGCGGGTCTGGTGGCGGCCGACGGCAGGCTCTACCGGTTCGACGGGGCGGCCGGGATCAGCCCGGTTCCGCTCAACGTGGCCGGGAAGGTGGTGGCGGTGGCCGGGTCCCTGGACGGCCACCGGATCACGCTGGTGGGTGGCGGCGCGGTCTACGTCGCCCCGGTGAACGTCGAGGGCGGCGTGGTCAACGTGGGCCAACCGCGCCGGCTGCCGACGTCGCTGACCGACGTCACCGCCGCCGACTGGATCTCGGAGGACCAACTCGTCCTCGCCGGCGACGACCCGGATCGGCGTCCGGTCATCCACCAGCTCAGCATCGACGGCGGCTTCGAGTCCCCGCTCAAGAACGAGATCGGTTCGGCGGTGACCCAACTGGCGGGATATCCGGGCAGCGGAGACCGGGGGCTGCCCGCGTTCTCCTTCATGTACGAGGCGAACGGCGCGGCCTACCAGAACAACCCGTTCGAGTTCATCAAGCCGCAGCAGGTGCTGGACCTGCCGGCGGGCAGCCGGGTGGTCAGCCCGACCGCGCCCTTCTTCCTCTACTGAGGCTCCGGTGCCGGATCTGGGCGGGCTCTTCTCGGACCTGACCGATCTGGTGCTGCCGGCCGGCTGCGCCGGCTGCGCGGCGCGCGCACCGGGGCTGCGGCGGGGCTTCTGCCCGCGCTGTGTGGACGAGCTGGAGTCGTTGCGCCCGGGGCCGACCCGCCCCGATCCGGCCCCGCCCGGCCTGCCGCCCTGCGTCGCCCTCGGCCCGTACGCCGGGGCGCTGCGCGAGGGACTGCTGGCGTACAAGGAACGGGGCCGGCACGGGCTGGCCCGGCCGCTGGGCGCGTTGCTGGCCGAGGTGGTGGCCGTGGCGGTGGGGCGGCAGCCGGGCCCGGTGACCCTGGTGTGGGTGCCGGACACCGCCCGGGCGGCGCGGGCGCGGTACGGCGACCACCTGGAGCGGATGGTGCGTCCGGCCGCGGCGCGGCTGCGCGCGGCCGGCTGGCAGGTGCATGTGCGGCGGCCGCTGCGGGCGTCGCCCCGGCCGGACTCGGTGGCGCTGGACAGCGCCGGTCGGGCCGCAGCGGCGGAGTCGGCGTTCCGGCTGCGCCGGCCGGCGTCGGAGGAGCCGGCGGGAACCGTGGTGCTGCTCGACGACATCGTCACCACCGGTGCCACATTGGCGGCGGCGAGCCGGAAATTGCGCGGCGCGGGAATGACGCCAAAGGTCGCGGCGGTGCTCGCGGCAACGCAAAAGCGGCGGCTTTGGTGACGCTTCGTGCATCCCTTTCACCCCATGGTGTATGAGGTGTTAAATTTCGCGACCGCTCTCGGCAACCGGGGGTGACTGTCGGCCGAACAGGAGTTAGCGTTTCGGTGTCGGGGGTAGTGAGGATGCCAACCTTCCCCCGGCACTGGAAGGAGGCGTAGCCGAACACCACCGGTCGACGCCGAGCGGAGCTCTCCCAGGCGCGTCGACCGGAAGATCCGGACCGAACGACCGTCCGAACAAGGGAGGTCACGTGGACATCGTGGTCAAGGGCCGTAACGTCGAAGTGCCGGACCATTACCGGGTGCACGTAGCCGAGAAACTCGCAAAGATCGAACGCTACGACCACAAGCTCATTCGCGTGGATGTCGAGTTGTTCCACGAGCGCAATCCGCGCCAGGCCGACCACTGCCAGCGGGTGGAGATCACCTGCGTCACGCGCGGTCCGGTGATCCGGGCCGAGGCCTGCACGAACGACTTCTACAGCGCGCTCGACGCCGCCATCGCCAAGCTGGACACCCGTTTCCGCCGGGCGGCCGACCGCCGCCGGGTGCACCGCGGGCGGCACGCGCCGCTCTCGGTGGCCGCCGCGACCGCCGGCCTGCCGGTGGCCGACCTCGACGGGCCGGGGCTGGCGTCGCTCAACGGGCACGGCACGACCACCGCCGTGGCCGACCGTCCCGACCAGAGCGGTCACGAGGAGCCCGACGACCAGCCGTGGCACATCGCCCGGGAGAAGGTCCACCCCGCCGAACCGATGACCGTCGACGACGCGTTGTTCCAGATGGAACTGGTCGGCCACGACTTCTACCTGTTCCTGGACAAGGAGTCCGGCCGCCCGAGTGTGGTCTACCGCCGCCGCGCCTACGACTACGGCATCATCTCGCTCGACACCTGACCCGTTGACCGCTGATCCGGGGCCCCCACACGCTCGCGGGGGCCCCGTTCAGTCCCGGTCCGAGGCCAGCCGGCCGAAGACCACCGAGTCGGTGCGGGCGCCGTCCACGCCGGGCATCCGCCCGCGCAGCACTCCCTCCCGCCGGAAGCCGGCCCGTTCCAGCACCCGCTGGGAGGCGAGGTTCTCCTCCCGGGTGCCGGCCCAGAGCCGGGCCACCCCGACGTGGAACGCCCAGCCGGCGAGCAACCGGACCGCGCGCGTGGCCAGCCCTCGGCCGCGGGCCTCGGGCAGCACGCTGTAGCCCAGCGTGGCCTGGCCGGTGGCCGGCTCGTCGTACCCCAGGGCGCAGCCGCCGACCAGCACGCCGGTGGCCGCGTCCAGGATTGCCAGGTCGGCGGCATCGCCGGCCAGCCAGTAGCCGGCCGCCAGCCGGCAGCGTCGCGCGATCGACTCCCGGTCCGGCGGCACCGGCGGCACCCGGTTCGCCACCACCTCCGGCAGCGTGTGCAGCCGGTGCAGCGCGTCGGCGTCCGCCGGCTCCAGCCGGCGCAGCGTCACCACGCCGTCGGTGAGCCGGCCGCCGGGCAGGTCCGGCAGCAGCCGGGCGGTCGGCCCGGGCGGGTCGTCGGCCAGCCGCACCCAGGCCAGCAGGTCGTGGCGTACGCCGTCGCGTGCCGCGCCCGCCGCCCGGCGGACTCCCTCGTGCCGGTAGCCGCAGGAAAGCGCGGCCCGTTGGCTCGCCTCGTTCTCCCGGTGGGTGAGCAGTTCCAGCCGGGCCGCGCCGGCGGCGAAGGCGCGCTCGCCGAGTGCCCGGGTGGCGGCGGTCGCCACGCCCCGCCCACGGGCCCACGGCGCCACCCAGTAGCCGATCTCGAAATCCGCCCGCGCCGCGGTGAGCCGGGTCAGCCCGATGCCGCCGAGCAGCCGGTCGGTGTCCGGGTCGGCGATCGCGTACGCGCAGCCGCCGGCGGCCCACACGGCCGGCTCGCCCTCGGCGATCCACCACCGGGCGCTGTCCGCGTCGTACTCCTCGGGCAGGGCCGGCAGGAACCGCCGGGTCTCCGGGTCGGCGCAGCCCGCCACCAGGTCCGGCACGTCGGCCGGCCCGGTCCGCCGCAGGCGTACCCCGTACGCCTCGATCGTCTCGGGGATCACCTGAGGTCCTGCGGCAGCAGCCCGCCCACCCACACGTCCTGCCGCTCGCCGCGGTGCTGGATGCCGCCGCGCAGCGTGCCCTCGACGGTGAAGCCAGCCTTCTCGGCGGCCCGGCGGGACGCGGTGTTGCCGACGTTGGCCCGCCACTCGACGCGGGCCAGGCCGAGCGTGGTGAAGCCCCAGGCGCAGAGCGCGATGAGCGCGGCCGGTAGGTAGCCTCGGCCCCGGGCGTACGGCGCGGTCATGAAGCCGACGTCGGCCACCAGCGGGGCGGCGGCGAAGATCCGCAGGTCGAGCGAGGCGACGTAGTGGTCGTCGGCGTCGGCCACCGCGAACATCGCCGCGGTGCCCCGGGCCCACGCCGGCCGCACCAGGTCCCGCAGGTAGCCCTCGGCGTGTTCGGGCCGGTACGGGTGCGGCACCGTGGTCCAGCGCACCGTCTCCTCGTCCTGGCAGGTGCGGGTGACAGCGGCCAGGTCCTTCTCCTCCAGTGCGCGCAGCCTCAGCTCGGTGTCGCCGGCGGTGGCGAACAGGACGGGCTGCGGCCGACCGAAGACCGCCGCCCGGCGGGCCTGGAGCGTGGCCGGGCCGAACGGCACCGGATCGCCCGGCGCGGCCAGGTCGGTCGGGAGGAGGGAACCGATCCACCCTTCCGGCCGGCCCCCGTCGGCGGGGTGGGCCAGCCGCAGCTCGCCCTCCACCCGGAAGCCGGCGCGCAGCGCGACCAGCCGGGAGGCGTGGTTGCCGATCTCGGCCTGCCAGGTCAGCCGGCGCAGCTTGAGCGCGTCGAACGCCCAGCGGGCGACGGCCCGGGTGGCGCGCACCGCGACGCCGCGCCCGCGGGCCCACGGCGCGGTCCAGTAGCCCACCTCGGCCGAGTCCAGCGCGCGGTCGACGGAGACCAGGCCGCACGAGGCGAGCAACTCCCCGGTGTCGGCGTCGCAGACCGCGAACGGTGCCCCGGTGTCCTGCGCCCAGGCCGTCGCGCTGATCGTGGTCACGAACGCGAGGGCGTGTTCGGGCAGGTACGGGCGAGGTACGGTGGTCCAGCGCTGGATGTCCGGGTCCTGGCAGGCGCGGTGCACCTCGGCGGCGTCCGCCGCCCGCCAGGGGCGCAGCAACAGCCCGTCCTCGACGATCTCCACAGGCTCCATCCGAGCCATGGTGCCGGATCGTTCGCGGACGGCGTAACCCGATTTGCGGCCGCCGGGCACACGGTCGCGGTGTTATGTCGGGTTCGCGGGTCCGGACCGCCGCCACCAGTGACCATCGCCGTGCCGGAGCGCCTACGATGGTTCGAGACCGTCTAGGGGAGCGTTGATCCGTGTCGATTCTGGAAAAGGTCCTTCGCGCCGGCGAGGGCCGCATGGTGCGTCGGCTGAAGGCCATCGCGGCCGCCGTCAACTCGATCGAGGACGACTACGTCAACCTCGACGACGACGAGCTGCGCGGCATGACCGACCAGTTCAGGGAGCGGCTCGCCGACGGCGAGACCCTCGACGACCTGCTGCCGGAGGCGTTCGCGGTGTGCCGCGAGGCCGCCTCGCGGGTGCTCGGCCAGCGGCCCTACGACGTCCAGGTGATGGGCGGCGCGGCGCTGCACTTCGGCAACATCGCCGAGATGAAGACCGGTGAGGGCAAGACGCTCACCTCGGTCATGCCGGTCTACCTGAACGCGCTCGCCGGCAAGGGCGTGCACGTGATCACCGTGAACGACTACCTGGCCGAGCGGGACGCCGCCTGGATGGGCCGGGTGCACGAGTTCCTCGGGCTCGACGTCGGCGTGGTGCTGCCCAACCGGCCCGCCACCGAGCACCGCGCGGCCTACGAGTGCGACATCACCTACGGCACCAACAACGAGTTCGGCTTCGACTACCTGCGCGACAACATGGCCTGGTCGAAGGAGGAGCTGGTCCAGCGCGGCCACTTCTTCGCGGTCGTCGACGAGGTCGACTCGATCCTCATCGACGAGGCCCGCACCCCGCTGATCATCTCCGGTCCGGCCGAGCACTCCGCCCGGTGGTACCAGGAGTTCGCCACCGTGGTGGCCCGCCTCCAGCCCGGCACCGACGGTGAGGGCGACTACGAGGTCGACCACGCCAAGCGCACCATCGCGGTCACCGAGCGCGGGGTGGCCCGGGTCGAGGACCGGCTCGGCATCGACAACCTCTACGAGTCGGTCAACACGCCCCTGGTCGGCTACCTGAACAACGCGATCAAGGCCAAGGAGCTCTACAAGCGCGACAAGGACTACATCGTCAGCGACGGCGAGGTCCTGATCGTCGACGAGTTCACCGGCCGCATCCTGCACGGCCGTCGCTACAACGAGGGCATGCACCAGGCGATCGAGGCCAAGGAGGGGGTGGAGATCAAGCAGGAGAACCAGACCCTGGCCACCATCACCCTCCAGAACTACTTCCGCCTCTACGAGAAGCTCTCCGGCATGACCGGTACGGCCCAGACCGAGGCGGGCGAGTTCAACAAGGTCTACAAGGTCGGCGTCGTGACCATCCCGACGCACCGGCCGATGGTCCGGATGGACCGGCCCGACGTCATCTACAAGACCGAGAAGGCCAAGTTCAACGCCGTCGTCGAGGACATCGCCGAGCGGCACGAGCAGGGCCAGCCGGTGCTGGTCGGCACCGTCTCGGTGGAGAACTCCGAGATCCTGTCGCACATGCTGCGCCGCCGCGGCATCCCGCACTCGGTGTTGAACGCGAAGTTCCACGCCAAGGAGGCGGAGATCGTCGCCCAGGCCGGGCGCAAGGGTGGGGTCACGGTCGCCACCAACATGGCCGGCCGCGGCACCGACATCCTGCTCGGCGGCAACCCCGAGTTCCTCGCCGCCAACGAGCTTCGCCAGCGCGGCCTCGACCCGGTCGAGCAGCCTGAGGAGTACGCCAAGGCGCTCGAGGAGATCCTGCCGACCTGGAAGCAGGCCTGCGACGCCGAGGCGGAGGAGGTGGCCGCCGTCGGCGGGCTCTACGTGCTCGGCACCGAGCGGCACGAGTCCCGGCGGATCGACAACCAGCTGCGCGGTCGCGCCGGCCGGCAGGGCGACCCGGGCGAGTCCCGCTTCTACCTGTCGCTGCAGGACGAGCTGATGAAGCGGTTCCGGGCCGGTGCGGTCGAGGCGGTGATGGACCGCTTCAACATCCCGGAGGACGTGCCCATCGAGTCGAAGATGGTCACCCGCCAGATCAAGAGCGCGCAGGCCCAGATCGAGGGCCAGAACGCCGAGATCCGGAAGAACGTCCTGAAGTACGACGAGGTGCTGAACAAGCAGCGCCAGGTGGTCTACGCCGAGCGTCTCCGGGTGCTCAACGGCGAGGACCTCTCGGACCAGGTCCGCAACATGATCGACGACGTGGTGGGCGCGTACGTGGTCGGCGCGACGAGCGACGGCTACGCGGAGGACTGGGACCTCGACCAGCTCTGGTCCAGCCTGAAGCAGCTCTACCCGGTCGGCATCACGGTCGAGGAGCTGGAGGAGGAGGTCGGCTCCCGCGCCGGCCTCGACCAGGACTTCCTGCTCGCCCGCCTCAAGGAGGACGCGAACGCCGCGTACGACCGGCGTGAGGAGGAGCTCGGCGAGGAGGCGGTCCGCCAGCTCGAGCGGATGGTCCTGCTCCAGGTGATCGACCGCAAGTGGCGCGAGCACCTCTACGAGATGGACTACCTCCAGGAGGGCATCAGCCTGCGGGCGTACGCCCAGCGCGACCCGGTCATCGAGTACCAGCGCGAGGGCTTCGACATGTTCGCCACCATGATGGACGGCATCAAGGAGGAGACTGTCGGCTTCCTCTACAACCTCGACGTGCAGGTCGAGGAGGCCGAGCCGGAGGCGGCCGAGGAGGAGGTGCAGCTGCTGGAGAAGCCGGTCGAGATCAAGGCCAAGGGCCTCAACCGCACCCCGCAGCAGCAGGGCCTGCAATACTCCGCCCCCGCCGTCGACGGGGAGGCCGGTCGCGGCGCTCCGGTGATCGAGCGGGTCGAGCAGCAGGCGCCGGCGCTGGGCATCGGCCAGCCCTCGTCGGAGCGTCCCGCCGCTTCGGGTCCGCGCCGGACGCCGGCCGGGGCGAGTGGTCAGGCGGTCGCCGCGAGCACCGCCCGACGGGCCGCGGCACCCCAGGTCGACGGCGGTGAGGGCCCGTCCCGGAACGCGCCCTGCCCGTGCGGCTCCGGCCGGAAGTACAAGCGCTGCCACGGTTCGCCCAACGGCGGCAACTGACCTCAGGCGCATCGCCCGACGGGCCCCGGCCACCGGCCGGGGCCCGTCGGCGTCCCACCCCGCCCGGGCTCCCGTGCGCGCTGGTGTGCCTGCGTCGATCCTTGAGTGGGGTGGTCAAGGCGTTCATGACTGAGGGCTCGGGGCGTTTTCCGGGTGGAACGGCATGGATGTGTCGTGGCCCGGTGCTCACCGATGGGGTTCCTCCCGGCTGTTGGGCAACCCGCTCGGGGAGGCGCTCCCGACACGGCACCCCGCGACCGCACGTCCACCCCGACTGCGGCCCTCGCGCGTAACCGCCGCCGACCACCGGTACGGAGCACGATCCTGGAGCGATTCCCGGTGAGGCCGGGGAACGGGTGGATGATCAAGGAGTTTGCGTCGCCGCGGAGATCGACTCCGACGCAAGCTCCTTGATCAACGCTGATGGAGGGTGAGGGTCGGAAGCGGGGGAGTTCGTTCCGATCTCTGGGGCGTCGCGACCCCTGGATCGACGTCACCTTTGAGATCTTGGAGGGAGGCGGCCCCGGGAAGGGCCATCAGCTTCCAAGATCTCTCTCGGGGCTCCCGGCATGCGAGAAAGAGTGCCGCCATGTGGGAGCAGCGCGGCGGATGGGACGTCATGAACCCCGTGACGACTCCTACTCAAGGATCACGGGGTCGGCGTCGGGTATTCGTCGTCCAGCCTTCCCGTCGATCTTGGGATTGTGGTCGTTCCGCCGGGTCAGAGCACGTCCAGGACGAGGCAGAGCCAGTTGCCGCGGCGGTGTTCCAGGCGCAGGGCGACTGCCCAACTGGTGCCGTCGGCGCCGGCGAACACGGCGGTGGCCTCGACCGCTCCGGCCCGGGGCTCGCAGACGCGCAGCCGGCGCAGGAGCAGGGCCGGCCGGGCGCTACGGCGGCGGACCGGGGTCACCCGGCGGGACGCCCGGGTCAGCTCGGCCGACACCTGGGCGGCGGCCTCGGGCAGGCAGAGCGGCCGGAGCTGCCCGGGCGGCCGGAAACCGTTGACGATCTCCAGGAACGTGCGCACGAACCGGTGTGCCGCCCGCGCGGCCTCGGGCGTGGCGGTGGCGAGGGCGGACCGTGGTGGCCCGGCCGCGGGAGGCCACCCGACACCGTCCCCGCTCACGGCGGCGTTGCGGGGCGTGCCGCCCTCGCCCAGGACGGTGCGGGGCGCGCCCGAGGCGGACCAGCGGGGCCATCCGGGAGAGCGGTCGGCGGGGCGGTCGGCGGGGCGTCCGAGGTCTTGGCGACGGTGGTCGAGCAGGTCGAGGGCGAGCTGGCCGGCATGACCCCAGGCCGGGTCCTCGTCCGTGCAGGGCGGGTCGAGCGGCGGGGCGGGCCGGAGACGGACCGGGGGGCGCGGTGACCGGGGACGGCGGGTGTCGACCATGTCAGCCCTCGAATCCTTGCGTTTGCCTTCGTTTGCCTGTGACGGATCCTCATCTTCCGCCACGGCAACCGCAGGCGTCAATGGCCGACGGTCAGCGTGGGGTCACTCCACGTCGCGCTCGCCGAGCGGGTTGCCGCGAACCCACTCCGCCGTCTCGGCATACTTGCGCTCGATGTACTCCTCCAGCCGAGCGCGCTCGACCCGCCACTGGCCCCGGCCGCCGATCTTGATCGCGGGCAGCTCACCGCTGCGCACCATGTGGTAGACCTGCGAGTCCGAGACGTTCAGCTCGGCGGCGACGTCGGACAGCAGCAGGAATCTCGACTCCACGGTGACTCCCGAGGTTGGCTTCGTTTGCCTCAGTTTGCCATCAGGGCGCGACACCGCCCAGGCCCGGCTCGGCGGACACACCGGCCGGAGGCTTCTCCTGAAGCGGTGCGGGGTGTATGACGGTCACGGCGTACGGCATGATCGGCGCCCGGAGCCGGCGCCTGCCGGCGGACGGCGGAGAGTGCGGGGAGAGACCGGTGACCGACGAACTTGTCCGGGTGTACCTGCCGGGGACCGTGCCGATGCTCGCCCGGCTGCGCGACGAGGGCCTGACCGTGGAGGCGGCGCACGCCGTCACCCCGGAGCTGCGCGAGTGGTACGCC
Source organism: Micromonospora sp. WMMC241 (assembly GCF_027460165.1). NCBI lineage: Bacteria > Bacillati > Actinomycetota > Actinomycetes > Micromonosporales > Micromonosporaceae > Micromonospora > Micromonospora sp. WMMC241. Next base: position 5,456,913 of record NZ_JAPZBF010000001.1, on the reverse strand, counting down.
GAGGGCGACGAGGAGGAACTGGAGTACGTGGCCTTCACCCGGGCCGCCCAGGACGCGCTGCTGCTGCTGCGGGCCGATCCCGCCGCGCCCCGGCGGCGGGTGGTGGTCTCGGCCGACCTGCCGTCCCGCGCGGTCGGCCGGAACGACGGCGAGCTGGGCTCGAGCGTGATCCACCCGGCCGGGCCGGTGCCGGTGGCGTCCATCGCGGCGATCCACGTGGACGGCGCGGAGGCGGCCGAGGACGTGGCCGCCGCCGTCGACGTGGCGGCGGAGGCGCAGGCCGGCGACCCGGACGCCCAGTTCACCGTCGACGCCGTCGAGGACCACGAACTGGAGTGGTACGACGTGACCGAGCTGGACCTGCTGCTGCGCGAGGTCGGCTGAGCCCGAGCGGCTCAGGCCGCCGGCTCGTCCTCCGCGTCGTAGGCGTCGGGGCGCGGTCCGAGCGTGCGCCCGAAGGCGATGAGCGTGGTGAGCGCGCCCACGAAGAGCACCCAGATCCCGTTGTCCACCCGCGAGGTGCCGAGCGCGGTCTGCGCCACCTGGTCGGCCTCGCTGAGCGCGGCGGCCAGGTCGAGCAGCCCGCGCCCACCGATCCGGATGATCACCTCGGTGAGCAGCAGGAGCAGCCCGGCGCCGGCGCCGGCCATCAGGTACGCGGGCCAGCGCAGCGGCGTGGCCGCGCCGTCGCGGCGCTCGGCCCGACGGCGCGACCAGGCGAGGTAGAGGTAGGCGACCAGGCCGGCGAGCAGGCCGGCGAGCAGCGATTCGGTGCGGGACACCCACTTGGCGGCATCGAGCACCGACTGCTGCGTCTCGCCCGCGCCGAACAGGTCGGAGAGCGGGTCCCGGGCCCGGCTGAACAGCACCACGAAGAGCTGCGCGGCGAGCGTCGCGGCGGCGATCCCGGCCACCACCCGCGCCTGACGCGCTCCGGCCGTCGCCCCGCCGATGATCGCGGCCGCCGCCGTGGTACCGGCGATGGTGTTGGTGGTGGCGTTGTCGGCGTACGTCAGGTTGATCGCCACCGCGGCGCCGAGCCCGACCAGCAGCCCGGTGCCGACGGTGGCCAGGAAGCGCAGCGAGGCGCGGCCGAGCCGGTTGGTGGCGGCCAGCGCGACCGCCGCGCCGGTGACCAGCGCCGCGGTGATCACGCCGGGGAGCGCGTACGCGGAGAGGCTGATCGCGGTGACGCCGGCGGCGGTCGAGGTGATCGCCTCCCGGGTGGACCAGAGCATGGCCACCAGCCAGGCGAGCGCGAGCACGGCCAGCGGCAGCGCGCCCGGCGCGTACCCCGGTCGGCCGGTCGCCGGCGCGGCCTGGTCGGTGGCGGGCGGCTCGACGGCCTCGGGCCGGTCCGGTTCCGCGGCCGTGGAGCTGCCGGGCTGGTTGCTCATCGTCTCCCTTTCGACGGACGCCGGTCACCGGCCACCCAGCGTACGCGCCGTAGCCCGCGCTCCCGGGCGGGCAGCCGGTCCGGTGGGCCCGCCTTGATCGACACCACCTCGCCGAGGTGGTGCCTTCCGCCGCACGGTGATGCCGCCACCTCGCCGAAGAGGAGTGGATCAACGTCGGAAAGCCCGCCGGCCCGCGCGGGCGCCCGGGACCGGCGATCGGCGTGGGGCGGCCAAGCCGGGGCGACCTCTCGACTGGCGACAAGGGCCGAAGAATCGCTGATCTGGTGAGCGTGCGGCCGATGTTTCGTCGGGTGTGAGGAGGTCCGACCGAAGGTCCGGAGACGGGCGTTCCGTTCGTTGTGCCGCGCGGCACCCCGGGGAGCCGGGGTCGCGGGTCCGGCCGCGTGAAACAATCGGCGCAGGTCCCGCCGCCGCGACCGGTCCGCCGCGCGGTGTCCGGCACCCGGCCGCCCGGCCGGTGCCCGCGGGTCCGGTTTCGCCATCGCCGTCGAGATCGCACAGGAGCCTGTGATGGACGCCGTCTTCTCCGTCCCCGAGCCGCGCAACGAGCCGGTCCACACCTACGAGCCCGGCAGCGCCGACCGGGAGCGGCTCCAGCGGCGGCTGGGCGAGCTGGCCGCCGAGCGGATCGAGCTGCCGATGACCATCGCCGGCGAGCAGCGGATGGCCGGCGGCGAGTCGATCGACGTGGTCCAGCCGCACAAGCACGCGCACGTGCTCGGCGTCACCGGGCACGCCACCCACGACGACGCGCGGGCCGCGGTCCAGGCGGCCAAGGACGCCGCGCCGATGTGGCGGGCGCTGCCGTTCGAGGAGCGGGCCGCGATCTTCCTGCGCGCCGCCGACCTGCTCGCCGGCCCGTGGCGCGACACGCTCAACGCGGCCACCATGCTCGGGCAGTCCAAGACCGCGGTGCAGGCCGAGATCGACGCCGCCTGTGAGCTGATCGACTTCCTCCGGTTCAACGTCCACTTCGCCCGCCGGCTCCTGGCCGAGCAGCCGATGTCCTCGGCCGGCGTGTGGAACCGCTTCGACCACCGGCCGCTGGAGGGCTTCGTCTACGCGGTCACCCCGTTCAACTTCACCGCGATCGCCGGCAACCTGCCGTCCGCGCCGGCCATGCTCGGCAACACCGTGGTCTGGAAGCCGGGCCCGACCCAGCAGTTCGCCGCGCACTTCACCATGCGGTTGTTCGAGGCGGCCGGCCTGCCGCCCGGCGTGATCAACATGGTCACCGGGCGCGGCGAGGAGGTCTCCGACGTGGTGCTCGCCGACCCGGACCTGGCCGGCATCCACTTCACCGGCTCCACCAAGGTCTTCCAGCAGCTGTGGCGGACCGTCGGCGACAACATCGGCCGCTACCGGGGCTACCCCCGGCTGGTCGGCGAGACCGGCGGCAAGGACTTCGTGGTCGCGCACATGAGCGCCGACGTGGACGCGCTGCACACCGCGCTGCTGCGGGGCGCCTACGAGTACCAGGGGCAGAAGTGCTCGGCCGCCTCGCGGGCGTACGTGCCGCGTTCGATCTGGGAGGCCGGCCTGCGGGACCGGCTCGCCGCCTCCGCCGACGCGCTGACCTACGGCGACGTGACCGACTTCGGCAACTTCGGCGGCGCGGTCATCGACGACAAGGCGTTCGGCCGGCACACCGCCGCGCTGGAGCTGATCAAGGGCGACGACAGCTGTCGGGTCCTGGCCGGTGGCACCGCCGACGACTCGGTCGGATACTTCGTCCGGCCGACGCTCTTCGAGTGCTCGGACGCCGCGCACGAGACGTTCACCACCGAATACTTCGGCCCGATCCTCGGCGTGCACGTCTTCGACGACGCCCGCTTCGACGAGGTGGTCGCCCAGGCCGAGTCGATCGCACCGTACGCGCTGACCGGGTCGATCTTCGCGAACGACCGCCGGGTGGTCGACCAGGTGGCGGAGAAGATGCGGTACGCGGCCGGCAACTTCTACATCAACGACAAGCCGACCGGCGCGGTGGTCGGGCAGCAGCCGTTCGGCGGCGCCCGGGCCAGCGGCACCAACGACAAGGCCGGCTCCTGGCACAACCTGGTCCGCTGGACGTCCCCCCGGACGATCAAGGAGACGTTCGTCCCGCCGACCGACCACACCTACCCGCACATGGGCTGACGGGTGCGTAGAGGGCCCGTCTCGACCACGAGGCGGGCCCTTTCCCTACCCGACAGTGCACTTCGGACCGCCTACGAGTGGCGAAAACGGCAAATCCTGGACGCCAGAGCCGACAAAGTGGCAGCTTAGAGGGCATGGCGGAATCCGGAGTCAACCCGACGGCGGCGGCCCTGCTGGGCCTGCTGCACGACGGCCCGATGACTGGCGGTCAGTTGATGGCCGCTGCCGAGCGCCGGCTGGCGCCGTACTGGTCGATGACCCGCAGCCAGGTCTACCGGGAACTTCCGGTCCTGGCCGAGAAGGGTCTGGTGCGGCTCGGCAAGCCCGGGCCGCGGATGAGCCAGCCGTACGCGCTCACGGCGGCCGGGAAACGGACATTCTCCCGCTGGTTGGCGGAGAATCCCGGCAAGGACACCATCCGTAACCCGATCGCGCTGCGGATGGCCTTCGGCAACCTGCACTCGTCGAGCCAGCTCAAGAACCTGTTCGCGTCGGCGAACGAATACCACACCGAGGCGCTGGCGGCGGTGCGGGAGCAGGTCAAGAACGCGAAGAAGGAGGGCGACAGCTACGACGCCAGCGCGCTGGAGTTCGCCGTCGCCTACCACCGGGCGGCGCTGTCCTGGCTGAAGACCGCACCGGTCGGCTGACCACCTGCGCGAGGTTGACGGACCGACGCAGTAGTGTTGTGTGCCGTGACCGCTGCCGATTACGCCGAACAGCTCAAGGAACTCGACGCCACGTTGCGCAACATCGAGGCCGTGCTCGACCTCGACAAGTTGCGTGAGCAGAAGGCCCGCCTGGAGCAGGAGGCCTCCGCGCCCGACCTCTGGGACGACCAGGCCAAGGCGCAGGCGGTGACGTCGCAGCTGTCGTACGTCAACGGCGAGATCGGCCGGCTGGGTGACCTGCGCTCCCGCCTCGACGACGCCGGGGTGCTGCTGGAGCTGGCCCAGGCGGAGTCCGACCCGGGCGCGCTGACCGAGGTCGAGTCGGAGATCACCGGGCTGACCAAGGCCATCCAGGAGATGGAGGTCCGCACGCTGCTCTCCGGCGAGTACGACTCCCGGGAGGCGCTGGTGGCGATCCGGGCCGGGGCCGGCGGCGTGGACGCGGCGGACTTCGCCGAGATGCTGCTGCGGATGTACCTGCGCTGGGCGGAGCGCCACGGCTACCCGACCGAGGTCTACGAGACGTCGTACGCCGAGGAGGCGGGCCTGAAGTCGGCCACCTTCACGGTCAAGGTGCCCTACGCCTTCGGCACGCTCAGCGTGGAGTCCGGCACCCACCGGCTGGTGCGGATCAGCCCGTTCGACAACCAGGGCCGCCGGCAGACCAGCTTCGCCGGCGTCGAGGTGCTGCCGGTGGTGGAGCAGACCGACCACATCGACATCCCCGAGAACGAGATGCGGATCGACGTCTACCGCTCCTCGGGCCCGGGCGGGCAGAGCGTCAACACGACCGACTCGGCGGTCCGGATCACCCATATCCCGACCGGCATCGTGGTCACCTGCCAGAACGAGAAGTCCCAGCTGCAGAACAAGGCCTCCGCGCTGCGGGTGCTCCAGGCCCGGCTGCTGGAGCGCAAGCGGCAGGAGGAGCAGGCGAAGATGGCCGGCCTGAAGACCGACGCCGCCGGCTCGTGGGGCGACCAGATGCGGTCGTACGTCCTGCACCCTTATCAGATGGTGAAGGATCTGCGTACCGAGCAGGAGACGGGCAATCCGTCCGCGGTCTTCGACGGCGAGCTGGACAGCTTCATCGAGGCGGGTATCCGCTGGCGGAAGCAGCAGCAGCTCACCGCTGACGGTGCGTGATCACGCTCGGACGCAGCGCGTCATCGATCTCGTGCTGACCCGGTAAATCGATGACGCGCACCGCATCTGTGGGGCGTGGGGCTTGGCTCTGCGGTTACACCGCGTAGACTCTCGACCCGTGATTCAGCTTGAGCAAGTGACGAAGACGTACCCGAAGGCGTCCCGGCCTTCGCTCGACAACGTGTCCGTCTCGATCGAGAAGGGCGAGTTCGTCTTCTTCATCGGTCCATCCGGCTCCGGCAAGTCCACGATCATCAAGTTGCTGCTGCACGAGGTGACCCCCAACAAGGGCCGCGTCGTGGTCAACGGCAAGGACGTCACGTCGATGCGTTCCTGGAAGCGACCCCACTTCCGGCGTTCCATCGGCTGTGTCTTCCAGGACTTCCGGCTGCTGCCGAACCGCACCGCGTACGAGAACGTGGCGTTCGCGCTGGAGGTGATCGGCAAGACGAAGGCGGTCGCCCGTCGGGTCGTGCCGGAGGTGCTGGAGCTGGTGGGTCTCGGTGGCAAGGAGCACCGTTACCCGCACGAGCTCTCCGGTGGTGAGCAGCAGCGTGTCGCGGTGGCCCGGGCGTTCGTGAACCGGCCGCTGATCCTGCTGGCCGACGAGCCGACCGGAAACCTGGACCCGGACACCTCGATCGAGATCATGCGCCTGCTGGACCGGATCAACCGCACCGGCACGACCGTCGTGATGGTCACGCACGACTCCAACATCGTGAACCAGATGCGCCGCCGGGTCATCGAGATCGAGAGCGGCCGCATCGTGCGCGACCAGGCACGCGGCGTCTACGGCTGAGCCTGACGACGGCGCGTAGACCCTGACGACGAACACCTCACGCCGGAGAGCCGGAGGAATATCCCGATGCGGATGAAGTACGTCCTGTCCGAGGTACTGGTCGGACTGTGGCGCAACGTCACCATGACGATCGCCATGATCATCACCATGGCGGTGTCGCTGTTCATGCTGGGCGGCAGCGGCCTTCTGTACCAGAAGGTCGGCGACATGAAGGATCTCTACTACGAGAACGTCCAGGTCTCGATCTTCCTGAAGACCGACGCGCCCGAGGACCAGCGCACCGCGCTGCAAGCCAAGCTGGACGCCGACCCGCTGGTCAAGGACGTCGAGTTCGTCGACAAGGACCAGGCGTACAAGCGCTTCCAGCAGATGTACGCGGACGCGCCCGACCTGGTGAACGCGGTCAAGCCCGACCAGCTGCCGGAGTCGTTCCGGATCACCCTGAACGACCCGCAGCAGTACAAGCAGATCTACGACCAGTACAAGACCGCCGAGGGCATCGACACGATCGTCGACCAGTCCAAGCTCCTCGACAAGGTCTTCGGCGTGCTCACCGGCATCCAGAACGGCGCGCTGGCGCTGGCGATCGTGATGGCCGCCGCGGCCCTGCTGCTGGTGGCGAACACCATCCAGGTGGCCGCGTACAGCAAGCGGCGTGAGGTCGCGGTCATGAAGCTGGTCGGTGCCTCCAACTGGTTCATCCAGGCGCCGTTCGTGCTGGAGGCGGTGGTGGCCGGCCTGATCGGCTCCATCCTCGGCCTGCTCGCGCTGATCGGCGTGAAGACGGTGGCGGCCGGCAGCTCGATGGCGGCCCTGGAGGGTCTGATCACCCCGATCTCCTGGTCCGAGATCTTCCTGACCTTCCCGCTGATGGCCGCCGTCGGTGGTCTGGTCAGCGCGATCACCGCCTGGGTCACGCTCCGCTTCTACCTGCGGGTCTAGTTACCGTACGGCTCTCTCGCAGGGCCCTCCCGCGCCGGAATAAACGGCGCGGGAGGGCTCTTGTGCTTCCGGTAGCATGATCTTCGAACGACTGGGAGGGGGTGGCGCCGGTGCCACGGGAAAAAGGGCGCAAGGTGGTCGCCTCCAACAAGAAGGCGCGTCACGACTACGCCGTCCTCGACACCTACGAGGCGGGCATGGCGTTGACCGGCACCGAGGTCAAGTCGCTGCGGGCCGGGCGGGCGTCGCTCGTCGACGCGTTCGCCCAGGAGCGGGACGGCGAGCTCTACCTGCACGGCATGCACATCCCGGAGTACGCGCAGGGCACCTGGACCAACCACGAGCCCCGGCGGACCCGCAAGCTGCTGCTCAACCGGCTGGAGATCAACCGGCTGCTGGGCAAGCTCAAGGAGAGCGGCCTGACGTTGGTGCCGTTGCAGGTCTACTTCTCGGACGGCTGGGCGAAGGTGGAGATCGGCCTGGCCCGGGGTAAGAAGTCGTACGACAAGCGTCAGGACCTCGCCAAGCGCGACGCCGACCGGGAGATCCAGCGGGCGGCCGGGCGGCGCGGCAAGGGCATGGACGAGTAAGAAGTCCGGTTCGTCCGGATGCCGGCTCGCCGGGCCGGCCTCGGGATGAATCCGGTTGCGGCAGGCGTTAGGCTTGTCGGTGCCACCACAAGCGGTGGCCTGTCGAGGGGGTGACTGGTTTCGACTTCGTACGCAGCGACAGGGGAAGCGAGCCGAGGAAGCCGACGTCGTCTCGAAAATCGGTCGTCGGAAACCAATAAGCGCCAAGAACAATCGCGCTGACTTCGCTCTCGCCGCCTGAGGCGAGTAGCAAGTCTGTCGGCCTGGGAGTGCCTTCGACCCAGTTAGCCGGCATCAGCTAGGAGGCTGGCCAATCGGACCCGGTCGCGGGGTCCGTGCGGCGAGATCAATCAGCGACTGGGCCCGTCACACCAACTTGCTCGCGTGAGCGGTGGGGCCGAGTAGAGGCACAGCGAGCTGCGCTCGGAGAAGCCCTGACAAACCGGCGAAGGACCCGGGTTCGATTCCCGGCACCTCCACCACCTTGACCTGTGCGCCCCGGTCCACCTGGACCGGGGCGCACAGTCGTCTTCCGGTGCTGCTGGGGCGCTCGGGGCCGCTGGTGCGAATGAGGCAGATGAGGTGCCTCCGGTGGCTGGACACCGCGCGCGGGCAGGCCCACCATCGCGGTACGCGGTTTTCGCGCCCAGCGCGGGAGGTGCCCGATGGTCACCCATCCGATCCAGCAGCCGACCACCGTGCTCAGCCGGGCGCTCGCCGCCCCCGGGCCGCGATGGCGGGAACAACTCGTCGTCCAGCTCGGCCCGCTCCGGCGCGGCTTCACCGAGCACGTCCGGGTCACCGAGGGGCCGTCCGGCCGGTACGCCGACCTGCTGCGCACCGCGCCCCGGCTGCACCGGGGCGTCCGCCTGCTGGTGGGCGAACACACCGCGATCGTCGCGGCGCTGGCCGCGCTCCAGCACGCTGCCGGGCTGCCGTCGGTCACTGCCGAGGAGCTGCGGGAGCAGGCCGGCAACCTGCTGCGCGCGCTCGACCGGCACCGGCGGCGCGGCGCCGACCTGCTCTGGGAGGCCTATCAGGCCGACCTGGGTGGCGAGGACTGAGGCGCCTCTCCGCCCGGGCGGCGGTGTGGCGCCGGGCGTGTCGCGGGGGACCGGATGCGCCGGGCGTGTCGCGGGGGACCGGATGCACCGGTCGCGAGCGGGTATACCTAGGAGTCATATTTATGACCCGGAGGTATACCGCTGAGAAGTGGGTGGTTCCTCCGGGGCGTCGCGTTGCGTGACGGCCGCCGGGCGTTCCCGGCCCGGCTGGCACGGGACTACCGGGGAACCGATCGGGCCCGCGCACCGTCCGATCCGTATGCGCCGATCTCTCGCCCTGCTCGGGCTGCCGCTGCTGGTCCTCTCCGGTTGCGCCGCGCCCGGCGCTGGCTCCGGCTCGGCGCCGCCCGCCGGCCCCGACCAGCGTCCCGCGTTCACCCAGCGGGCCGAGGAGGTGGCCGGGCGCTGGCGTCCCGGGCCGCAGTGGCGCACCGGATACGTCCCGCTCCAGGACGCCACAGTGCTCGCCGGCGACCCGGGCTTCACCGACGAGACGAAGGTGGCCTTCGCCGCCGGCTGGTACCGGGACCAGATCCGGATGCCCGCCGCCGCGCCACCGGACGGCACGATCAGGTTCCCCGACGGCGTGCTGCGGGTGCCGCTGGTCAGCGCCGCCGACGCGTACGCCCAACTGGACCAGGGGGACCCGCCGACGTGCGACGGCAGGCCCGGTGCGCCGGGACGGCCGGCAGGTGGCCCCACCACCGAGCCCGGTCCGGACGCCCCGGCGTCGACGACCGCGCCCACGCCGTGCGTCCCGCTGACCGTGACCGCGGCGCGGCTCGGCACCGCGCCGGTGTGGACCAGCCGGGGCCGGGTCGACGTGCCTGCCTGGCTGTTCACCGTGGACGAGCTGTCCGTACCCGTGGCCCGGCTCGCGGTCGCGCCGCGCGCGGTCGGCGAGGCGCCCGCCGGCGCGGCGGGCGGCCCGCAACTGCCGGACGGTCTGGTCGCCGCGCAGGAGCTGCGGGCGGTGGCGGGCAACCGGCTCGACTACGTGGTCGGCGTCGGGGCCTGCGACGGCGCGCCCACCCCGCTGCTGCTGGAGCGGCCGGACGTGGTGGTGGTCGGTGCCTCGGTGGTCCGGTCCACCGGCATCTGCACCGCGCAGCTCGCCCTGAAACCGGTGAGCGTCACCCTCGCCGCCCCGCTGGGCGCCCGGACCGTGCTGGACGTCGGCTCCGGCGCGCCGCTGATGGTCCGGGCCGGCTGAGTCAGAGGATCCGGGGCACCTCGGTGCTGATCGGCACCGGCAGCACCGTGGGCCGGTCCGAGGCGAGCGCCTCGGCCAGAGCTGGGCCGAGCCGGTCCGGCGACACCGCCGCGACCGCGGCGCAGCCGTAGCCGCGCGCCACCGCCGCCACGTCCAACCCGGGCAGGTCCAGCCCCGGTACGCCCGGGGTGTGCTTCAGCTCGGCGAACGCCTTGAGGATTGCGTACTGCTGGTTCACCGGCACCACGACGGCGAGCGGCAGCCGCAGCCGCGCCGCGGTCCACAACGCCTGCACCGAGTAGTGGAACGAACCGTCGCCGATCACCACGACCACCGGCCGGCCGCGCCCGGTGTCCCGCTCGGCGAGCGCCAGGCCCACCGCCGCCGGCAGCCCGAAGCCCAAGCCGCCGCTGGCCATGGTGAAGTAGGACCGTGGCCGGTCGAGCCGCAGCCGGCGGCGCAGCGCGGACAGGTTGGACGGTGACTCCTGCACCAGCACGCCGTCCGCCGGCCAGGCGTCGCCCAGCGCGGCGAAGAGCCCGTCCGCGCTGGGCGGGTCGGCGGGCTCCGGCGGCGCCGGCGGTTCGCGCGGCGGGGGTGGCGGCCGGTCGGTCGGCGGCAGCAGCTCCCGCAGCGCGGCCATGGTCAGCCCGGGGTCGCCGAGCAGGCTGTCGCCGACGGGTGCCCGGCCCGCCTCGTCGGGATCGTCGGTGACGTGCAGCAGCCGGGCGTCGCCGGGCAGGTAGTCGCCCGGCACGTGCGGGTAGTAGCGGAACACCGGGGCGCCGACCACCAGCACCGTGTCGTGCCCGCGCAGCGCCTCCGACAGCGGCCCGATCGCGTACGGGAGCACGCCCCGGAACTGCGGGTGGCGTTCGGGGAAGACACCCCGCTCCGGCGCCGGGGCCGCCCAGACCGGGGCGGCCAGCCGCTCGGCCAGCGCCACGGCGTCCGGCCACGCGTCGGCCCGGTCCACGGCCGCGCCCAGCACCAGCACCGGTGCGCGGGCGGCCGCCAGCGCGGTGGCGAAGCCGCGCAGCCGGTCCGGGTCCGGCCCGATCCGGGTGGCGACGGTACGCACCTGCGGCGGCGGGTCGGCGGTCCGGTCCCAGTCGTCCATCGGCAGGGAGAGGAAGACCGGCCCGGTGGGGGGCTGCACCGCCGAGGCGTACGCCCGCATGAAGGCCGCCGGGATGTCCTGCGCGCGGGCCGGCTCGTGGGCCCACTTGACGTACGGCTGGGCCAGCTCGACCGCCCGAGGGCTGGCCAGCCGGGGCTCGATGAGCAGCATCTCCCGGGTCTGCTGGCCCGCGCTGACGATCAGCGGGGTCCGGTTGTGCCAGGCGGTGACCAGGTTGCCCATGCCGTTTCCGGTGCCCGGCGCGGTGTGCAGGTTGACGTGCGCGGGCCGGCCGGTGCCCTGGGCGTAGCCGTCGGCCATGGCGACCGCGGAGGCTTCCTGGAGGGCGTGCACGTAGTGGAAGTCGGCCGGGAAGTCGGCGAGGAACGGCTCCTCGGTGGAACCGGGGTTGCCGAAGACGGTGGTCAACCCGAGCGCGCGCAGCAGGTCGTAGGTCGCCTCGCGCACCGTAGCCATCGCTCGAATCTAGCGGGCGGAAGCCGACTTTTCGGGCGCTTCGCCAGGGCTCAGGGCAGCGGGAACGGCAGCCTGATGCCGTCCAGCGCGCCCCCGCAGGCGCAGTCCCGCTCGGCGGGCAGCGCCGCGACCGCGTCCAGCAGCAGCGTTCGCAGCCGGTCGGTGTTCTCCGCGAAGACCCGGAACACCTCCTCCTGGGTGACCGACTCGCCCGCCTCGACGCCCGCGTCCAGGTCGGTGACCAACGCGATCGACGAGTAGCAGAGCGCCAGCTCGCGGGCGAGCACCGCCTCCGGGTGCGCGGTCATGTTGACCACCGTGCCGCCGATCGAGGTGAACCAGCGCGACTCCGCCCGGGTCGAGAAGCGCGGGCCCTCGACGACCACCACCGTCCCGCCGTCCACCGCCGGCACGCCCCGGCCCGCCGCCGCGCCCAGCAGCGTCCGCCGGCCCGCCGGGCAGTACGGGTCGGCGAAGGAGACGTGCACCGCGCCCCGGTCGTAGTAGGTCTGCGCCCGCCCGCTGGTGCGGTCGATCAGCTGGTCCGGCACCACGAACGTGCCCGGGCCCAGCTCCGGCCGGAGACCGCCGACCGCGCAGGGCGCCAACACCTGGCGTACGCCCAGCGAGCGCAACGCCCAGAGGTTGGCCCGGTAGGGGATCTTGTGCGGCGGGTGCCGATGGTCGCGTCCGTGCCGGGGCAGGAACGCCACCCGGCGCCCGCCCACCTCGGCGATCGTGACCGGATCCGACGGTGCGCCGTACGGGGTGTCCACGACGTGCTCCACCCCGTCGAGCAGGGCGTAGAGACCCGACCCGCCGATCACCGCCAGTTCGGCCTCCGCCGCCATCCGACCCTCCCTCGATCCGTTGCGATCACCCGCCGGTCAGACCTTAGCCAGCGGGCGGGACGCAGGCTATGGTGCGTGACATGGCGTTGACAGCGTGGACGGTCGACGGCGTCGGGCCCGCACGGGCGCACGGCTGACGGGTGTCGGACATGCAGGGTGAGGGGCAGGCGATCGGTGGCCGAGCCATGGAGTCGATGACCGGACGACTGCTGGTCGCGACGCCCATGCTCAAGGACCCGAACTTCGACCGGACGGTCGTGATGCTCGTCGCCCACGAGCCCGGCGGCGCCCTCGGTGTGGTGCTGAACCGGGCCACCGAGGTCCCGGTGGCCGACGTCCTCGGTGACTGGAGCGACCTGGCGCGCGAACCCGCGGTGCTCTTCGAGGGCGGCCCGGTCCAGCCCGACTCCGCCATCTGCCTGGCCCGGATGCGCCACCCGGTCAAGCCGGTGAAGGGCTTCCACCGGGTCTCCGGCGCGGTCGGCACCATCGACCTCTCGGTCGACCCGGAGAGGCTGCGCGACGCCGTCGGCGGGATCCGGGTCTTCGCCGGCTACTCCGGCTGGGGTGCCGGGCAGCTGGAGCGGGAGATCGAGGAGGGGTCCTGGTTCGTGCTGGACGCGCTGCCCGGCGACGCCTTCGTCGACCGGCCCGACGACCTCTGGCCGATGGTGCTGCGCCGCCAGGGCGGCATGATGGCGGCGGTGGCCCACTTCCCGCCCGACGTGGCGCTCAACTGACCCCGTCCGCGGGGACCCCCCGCGAGATGACCATGCCGGGCGGCGTGTGTATAGTTCTTCCCGTGCCCGGGCGACCGGGGACGACCGCAAGGGGCCGTGGCGCAGCTGGTAGCGCACCACACTGGCAGTGTGGGGGTCAGGGGTTCGAGTCCCCTCGGCTCCACCTTGTGTTTGCGCAGGTGAAGCGGCATTTCTCATCGAGAGGTGCCGCTTTTCTTAATTTTTTGGTCAACTTGCTGGCGGTGTGCGCTTCTCTTGCAGTTGTGGGTGGTTGCGCCCCGTTGGCGTCGCAGCCCTGGGTGATCAATGTAGCCTGGGTTTCGCAGGACAAGATCTACTTACTTCGCGAGATTCGCTCCGACAGTGTTGAGCTTTGGCTCCGTGAGGCAGGGCGCGAACGCAAGCTGGCATCAAATGCGGACGTGCCCGGCCACTGTGGCCCGCTCGACTTCTTGTTCGCCGTCAAACCGGGCACGCTGGGGCTGGCGATGGCATGCGACGGCTTCACAAGGCTGGTTTCGTTCTCGGGAACGACTGGTACGTTCGCTTCTCTCCTCGATGTGCCGAGTGCGGCTAGTGTCGCTTTGGCCGACGATGGTCGGGCCAGCTATATCGGCACAGGTAGGAACGGTTGCTGGGCAATTCAACCATTGGGGGAGGCCCGAATAAGCTATTCCATCGACTGGGAAGAGTATTCCTGCCAGTCGGGAAAGTCAGCCAAATCGCCCGTGCTCGTCGGCGAAAATGGCGTCGTCTTCCTTGCCGCCAACGGGCTCCCGCCTGAGCAGCCGGTGCGTGACGAGAGGCGTGGCTGGCGGTTGATGATTACTTCGCAGGCGGGGAGAGGTGCCGAACCGGTGGGGCCGGAGCTGCATGGACTTCCTGATCTGGCGCTGGTGCCCGGAGGAGGCAAGGCGGTCGTCGCAACCTCTTTCGACGGCTCGGGGGCCGTCCTTGAAATCGATCTTCGAAGCGGCCAGTCTCGGCGGGTCTATCGGGCACAAGGTGTTGCGTTGTCGCCGAGCGTCTCGCCGGATGGCAAAAGGGTAGCTTTCGTGGGCGGGGGCCGGCAGCTTATCGTCAAGGAACTCTCCTGATGGATTAGGCCGGCAGGCGGCGGCAGGCTCGCCCCGAACTGCATGAGGACCCGCCGTTGGAGGTGGTGATCGCGGCGACGGAGACCACCGGCAAACAGGATCGCCCACCGACACCCGCGACGACAGCACCTGCCGTTTGACCGGTCAACAGGTCGACACCGACAATCAAGCCACCGCCAGCATCTTCGACGACGAATCCACCACCGACTACGGCTACGGCTACGGCCAAGCCGGCAGCATCACCGCCATCGTCAGGGGGCCACTGCAGTCATGATGACAAAGGATCGACCAGCTGCGATACGTCGGCTGGACAAGCTCGCCCTCGTCTTTATGGTGATGCTGGCGGTGACTGGGGCGTGGTCGCTGACGGCAATCACGGATGAGAACCTCATTGCAGTTGTCGGATCACTTCCGTTCCTGGCAACCGCGATCGTGCTTTTCCATCTAGGCGGGCCGGCGGCCTATATCGCGGTGACAGAAACGCATGTCGTAGTAGCTAACCCCATGGTCAGATACGATGTGCCTCGGTCCATCATCGATGGGGTGCAGGGTCATTCGCGCCTCAACATTGAATTACGGGTGCTGGAGCATTCTCCCATCGATGTCAGCGCATTGATCCCCGGCGTGGGTGGTGGGCATCGGTTGACCGTAGCTCAATACGAACGAAGGCTGAGAGCGATACTTGAGCTCATGGAGGAAACGCCGATGGTGGCGACCATCGGCCCTGTAGTGCGTAGGTGGCGGCCGGGGCACGTATTATTGGTGGTTGCCTGCCTGGTGGGCATGATTGCATCCGTCGTCTACCTGTCAGCGGGCCCGCTATCCGGGGTGTAAGGAGCCAGGCAGTCCATATCGCTTCTGATGCCCCGCGCTACCCGGTCGCGCGCGGCCTCGAAGAAGGCCGACTTGAGGTCGACCCGTCGCTGCACCACCACGACATACGGAACGCGCTGGCCGCCCGCCGTCTCGGCTGCGGCCCAGCCATCTGGCTTGGCCTCTCCGGGGTGGCCGGCGTCGCAACGCTCTACAACTCACTTGTCCCGACCGGCGACTGACCGATGAGAACCGAGAAACGGGGAGGGCCGGTAGTGGAGAGCCCGTTCGGCCGGCGAGAGGTGAAGCTGGTCCTCTGGGTTGTCCTGGGCACTCTTCTGGTCGGCGGGGGGATACTGCTCACCGTTCGGCTGCGCGAGGCGATCGACGAGCGGGTTCGCGTCGGCGCCGAGACGACAGGCGAAGTGGTCCACGTCGAACGGTTCAGGATCAGCCGGTCGTTCTCCGCCACGAGGTTGACTGTGGACTACACGTTCGACGGTGTGCGGCACCGGGAGCGGTTCTCCAGCGAACTCGACGAGAGTGAGTTCCGCGTCGGGGAGTTGCTCGACGTACGCGTCGACCGGACCGATCCGACCCGGGCTGCCACGCCGGACGGGTACGCGACGGAGGATCTGCTCCTGCAGGTGCCGACCCTCCTGGAAGTCCTCGGTGCCGTCATGATTGTGATCCCGCTCGCGTTGATCAGGACGGGCCCCCGGCGCGATTAGGTGGGCTGGCAGGACCCGACTGCCGCCCGGGCCACGGGCAGGGGCGGCAGGTCCGGTACGGTCCGGCACTGGCCGTGGCGAGGCTCACCTTTGCAATGCAGGTCAGGGGTTCGAGTCCCCTCGTCTCCACCCTTGGACAACAGGTCAGCGGCCTGGTCGAGTGATCATCGACCAGGCCGCTGATCTGGATTTCCGGTCCGGTGTCCCACGGGCCGGATGCGTGTCCGTTGCGCGACGAACGGATCGAGGCTGCCGGTCCGGGAATTAGCGTGATTCGGTGGGTTCGATGGATGGCACGGGCGTACGCGTCAGGCTGCTCGGGCCGGTGGAGGTGATCGTCGCCGACCGCCCGCAGGCGGTGAACGGCGTGCGCCGCAAGGCGGTGCTGGCGACACTCGCGTTGCGGGTGGGGCAGGTGGTGAGCGTCGACCGGCTCATCGACGTGGCCTGGGGTGGGCACCCACCGGCCACCGCCGCGAACACCCTGCAGCGCCACATCTCCTACCTGCGCGCGGTGCTCGGCGAACCCGGATCGGTCGTGGCGCGTCGACCGGGCTACCTGCTCGACACCGGGCCGGAGTCGACGGATGTCCAGGTCGCCGAGCGCCTGATCGAGCGGGCCCGGCGGTCGGCGGACCGGACCGAGCGGGTGGCAGACCTGACGGCCGCGGTGAAACTGTGGCGCGGACCGCCACTGGCCGACGTGGCCGGGTCCGGCTGGCTCGAGGAGCAGGCGGAATACCTGGCCCGCCTGCGGTTGGAAGCCGAACGGGCGCTCATCGAGGCCCGGCTGTCCGTCGGCGAGCACGCCCGGCTCGTCCCTGGCCTGGAACGGCTGGTCCGGCAGCACCCCTTCGACGAGAACCTGCACGCGCAGCTCATGCTCGCCCTCTACCGCGACGGCCGGCAGGGGGAGGCGGTCGCCACGTACCGCCGGCTGCGCGACACCCTCCGGGAGAACCTCGGCATCGACCCGAGCCCTCGGCTTCGGGATCTGGAATGTGCCGTCCTGCGTCAGGACCCGGCGATCGCGGCGCCCGATCCGGTCGCGGCACCGGTGGCGGCGCCGGTGGCGGCGCAGCTACCGCCGTCGCTACCGACGTTCGCCGGGCGCGACGTGGAGATCGCCGCCCTCGACGCGCTCGCCGGGCGAGGCGGCGCCGTGGTGGTGTCGGGCACCGCAGGCGTCGGCAAGACCGCGCTCGCCGTGCACTGGGCGCACCGTGCGGCCGGGCGCTTCCCCGACGGGCAGCTCTACGCCAACCTTCGCGGCTTCGACCCGGCGGCCACACCTACCGAACCGGCGAGAGTGCTGCACGGCTTCCTGGAGGCACTCGGGGTTCCGCCGGCACGGATGCCCACCGAACCGGATCTCATGGTGAGCCTGTACCGCACCTCGGTGGCGGGCAAGCGCCTGCTGGTGGTGCTGGACAACGCGCGCGACGCGGAACAGGTCCGGCCGCTGCTGCCCGGCTCACCCGGCTGCCTCGCGGTCGTCACCAGCCGCGACCGGCTCGTCCCGCTGGTCGTCACCGAGAGCGCCGAACCGCTGAACGTCGATCTCCTGAGCCCTGGCGAAGCCCGCGACATGCTGGTCCGCCGGCTCGGGGCCGACCACGTCGGAGCCGAACCCGCCGCGGCCGACGAGATCGCCGTCCGCTGCGCGCGGCTGCCCCTCGCCCTGGCCGTCGTCGCGTCCCGAGCCGTCACCAACCGGCACTTCTCGTTGGCCGCGATCGCCGGCGAGCTGGGCGACCTGGACGCCTTCCACGGTGGCGACGAGGTCACCGACGTTCGGGCGGTCCTCTCCTGGTCGTGCCGGACGCTCAGCCCGCCCGCGGTGCGGCTGTTCCGGCTGCTGAGCCTGCACCCGGGCCCGGACGTCTCCGCCCCGGCCGTGGCCAGCCTGGCCGGCATCACCCGGCAGGTGAGCGGTCCCCTGCTCGCCGAGTTGACCCGGGCGAACCTCTTCACCGAGCACACGTACGGGCGCTTCGCGTTCCACGACCTGCTGCGCGCGTACGCCGCCGGTCTCGCCGACGCGGCCGAACCGCCGGCCGACCGCCGGGACGCCGTCCACCGGCTGCTCGACCACTACCTGCACGCCGCGCACGCCGCCGACCTGGCGCTGCATCCGCACTTCAGCGAGATCAGCCTCACGCCACCGCGGGCGGGCGTGACGCCGGAACACCCCACGAGCAAGGCGGCGGCCACCGCGTGGCTCACCGCCGAACTTCCCGTCCTGCTCGCCGCGGTGCCGCTCGCGGCCCGGTCCGGATTCGAGGGACACGCCTGGCGGCTCGCCTGGACCATGGCCGGCTTCCTGCACCGGCAGGGGCACTGGCAGGACTGGCTCGGCACGCAGCAGATCGCCCTCGCCGCCGCGTCCCGGATCGGGGATCGGGCCGGGCAGGGCCACGCGCATCGCAGCCTCGGTCTCGCCTGCTCCCGGCTCCGCAGGTACGAGGAGGCCGAGGACCACCTGGGGCGTGCACTCGACCTGTTCACCGACGTCGGTGACGACGCCGGGCGGGCACACACCTGCCTGAACCTCGGTCAGCTGGCCGAGCGACAGGGGCGGTACCAGCAGGCGCTCGACCATTCCCGGCGGGCGCTCACCCTGTTCCGGGCGGCGGGGAACCGGGCCGGGCGGGGCTACACCCTCAACGCGGTCGGCTGGCAGGAGGCGCTGCTCGGCAACTACCACCGGGCCCTCGAATCGTGCGGCGAGGCGCTGCCGATCCTGCGGGAGGTGGACGACGTGCAGGGTGAGGCCGACACCTGGGACAGCCTGGGCCACGCCCACCACCAGCTCGGCGACGACCGGCGAGCGATCGCCTGCTACGAGCGCGCCCTCGAACTCTTCACGCAGGTCCGCGACCGCTACGCCGAGGCGAGCACGTACGTCAAGCTCGGTGGCAGCCACCGGGCGCTCGCCGACCTCGGCGCCGCCCGTGCCGCGTGGCGCCGTGCCCTGAGCATCCTCGTCGACCTCGGCGATGCCGACGCCGACTCGATCCGCGCCGACCTCGAACAGCTCGACGCCACCCGGCTTCGCTGACGCCCCCGCTTTCCGCGTCCTTTCCGGGCCGTTTCCGGGTGGCCGGGCACGCTGCGGACACCAGATTTCCCTCGTCAGGAATGGAGTGTTCGATGAGTCGCTTGGCACACCGCCTCGCGGTGATCGGGGTGGCCGGCGGGACTGTGCTGGCCATGTCCTCCGCGGCCGTGGCCCGGACCGACCGGACGCCGGACAAGGACACCGACTGTGTGGTCCAGTACACCGACGACCGGGGCGTGGTCGTCCG
Source organism: Micromonospora sp. WMMC241 (assembly GCF_027460165.1). Classification (NCBI taxonomy): domain Bacteria; kingdom Bacillati; phylum Actinomycetota; class Actinomycetes; order Micromonosporales; family Micromonosporaceae; genus Micromonospora; species Micromonospora sp. WMMC241. Next base: position 5,437,794 of record NZ_JAPZBF010000001.1, on the reverse strand, counting down.
CACCGGGACCGAGCCCGAGGGCCGGGAGCACGGCCAGTTCCGCTGCCTCGGCGGGCAGTGGACGTTCGCCTGGGCCCCGTTCGACGCGGACGACGTGATCACGTCGGACGAGATCTGGATCAGCCCGTCCGGTGCCGTCTCGGTCCGGCGGTTCGCCGGCCCCGCACTCGGCAACGACCTCACGCTGGGTGAGATCGCCACCATCGAACAGGCCGTCTCGGGCAGCGGGCGAGTGATCATCGACCGCGCGATCGTGGCGGTCGACGACGGCAAGGAGCGAACCCCGGAGCAGATCGCGGCGCTGCTGGCCGGCAAGGACGACACCGGGGTGCGGGTGCTGGGCACCGTGGAGAAGCCGGACGCCGCGATGTCGGTGAAGGACATCGTCGACGAGGCCGGCGGCACGCCCGAGACGACGGTCGTCTACTTCAGCCTCTGGGGCGCGATCAAGTCGGTGTTCGCGTGGATCGTCGACACGATCGGCGAGGTCGGCGACTGGATCGACAGGCACTGCCGCTGGTGGCCCTCGACCAACGGCGTGGGCACCGTGTTCGAGTGTCGCTGGTAGCCCGTTCGACCCGTCGAGACAACGAAGTGAGGACAGGATGACAGCCTTACGGACCATCACCAGGCGCGCCACCGTCGTCGCCGCGGCCCTGATCGTCGGGCTGACGGCCGCGTACACCCCGTCGCACGCCGCCGGGGACGAGGCCCGGACGACGATCACCGACCATCCCGGTGCTCCGGGGACGATGCTTCGACAGTTCGAGGACCTGACCGGCCGGCCCGTCGGCGACCTGGACACGGTGCTGGCCGTCGACGCCGGCGGCCGGACCCTCACCGCCGACCAGATGGCAGCGCTCGTCGCCGGTGCGGAGGTGGACGGCGTCAAGGTCGTGGGCACGATGCCGGGCGGCCGGGACATCCTCGGCACGACGATGGCCGATCTCGCCGACGGCACGTACGACGGCAGGGGTGACGCGGGGACGCCCACCACGTCGTTGATCTTCGCCACGTCGGTGCCCGACGGTCGGGGCTGGTGCCTGACCATGTGCGTGGCTCGGGGCAAGTCCGTCTGGGAATGCCTCCTGTCGAGCATGAACGACCAGATCCTCACCCTCACCCTCGGCGGCGAGACCACGGTGGGCGGGATGAAGGCCGCCTTCGAGAAGGCCAACGGCGTCACCGCCGACGGTCCGACCACGGTGGACACGCGGGTCGGCGACGGCGAGCCCTCGGTGGCGGAGATCAGGACGCTCCTCGACGGCAGGGACGTCCCCTCGCTGCGCCGGGTGGCGACGCTGGACGCACCGGACCGCGACTGGGCGTTGGTCGACGTCGCCGGGAAGTCGGGCGTGCCGTACGCGAAGACCACGGTCCACATCTTCAACTTCCGCCTTCCCGTCCTCGGGAACATGCTCGCGGTCTGCGTATCGCACGACAACGGGAAGACCTGGAAGTGCTCGGCCCGCCAGTGGAACGGCTGGAGCGGCTTGTAGCCGACGGACCGACCACCGTCCGGGCCCCGATGCGTGGGCCCGGACGCTGGCGGGCCGGCGTCAGCCCGCCGACGCCACCAGCGCCCAGCAGAACACGCCGAAACCGGCGGTGCTCGCCAGCGCCCGAACGACGTTCCAGGTCACCCACGTGGCCTCGAACCGCTGTCGGGCGGCATCGAGGTCGGACGTGCCGGCGGCGGCGAGCGCGTCGTTCAGCGGCACGTTGACCACGGCGGTGACCGCGAACATCACCAGGTAGAGGACCAGCCCGGCGACGATCCACGGCAGCGCCGGCCGGCCCGCGCCACGCCAGGCCAGGATCGCCGACAGCGCGGCGAGCAACGGCGTGCCCAGGAAGATCAGCAGGAAGAGGCCGTTGACGATGGTCACGTTGATCCGCTGCATCGCGTCCACGAACGTGCGGTCGTCGGCGCCCCGCAACGCCGGCATGACGGCGTAGGCGAAGGCGGCGAAGAGCCCGGCCATCAGCCCGGCTCCGACCGTGGCCGCGAGCAACGACAACTGCTGCACGAGTCGCATGTGCCCATCGAACCGTCGTTCGACGAGACGGCCCATGGCCAGGACGCGCGATCCTGTGTGTAATCGTCTCCGTGGACGCCGTCGCCGGCCTGCTCGACGGGCCCCGGGCCCGGGGCGCCTTCCTGCTCCGCTCGATCCTGACCCCGCCGTGGTCGATGCTGGTCCGGGACGAGGCGCCGCTCACCCTGGTCGCGGTGGTGCGCGGGGACGCCTGGCTCGTGCCCGAGCACGGCACCCCGGTGTCGCTCGTCGCCGGCGACGTGGCGATCGTGCGCGGCCCCGACCCGTACACCGTCGCGGACGACCCGGCCACGCCGCCGCAGGTGGTGATCCATCCGGGGCAGCGCTGCACCACGCCGGACGGGCGCGAGCTGTTCGAGATGACGCGGTTGGGCGTACGCACCTGGGGCAACGGCCCGGACGGCCGGACCGTGCTGCTCACCGGCACGTACCCGATCCGGGGTGCGGTCGGGAGCCGGCTGCTGGACGCGTTGCCGACGCTGGCGGTCGTGCCGCACGCGTCCTGGGACTCCCCGCTGGTCCCGCTGCTGGCCGCCGAGATCGTCAAGGACGACCTCGGTCAGGAGGCCGTGCTGGACCGGCTGCTGGACCTGCTGCTCATCGCCGCGCTGCGGGAGTGGTTCGACCGGCCGGGCGCGGCGGCGCCCGCCTGGTACCGGGCGCACGCCGACCCGGTGGTCGGCCGGGCGTTGCGGATGCTGCACCACGATCCCGCCCGGCCGTGGACGGTGGCGTCGCTGGCGGCCGAGGCCGGCCTCTCCCGGGCGGCGCTGGCCCGGCGCTTCACCGGGCTGGTCGGCGAGCCACCCATGGCGTATCTCGCCGGGTGGCGGCTGGCGCTCGCGGCCGACCTGCTGCGCGAGCCCGGCGCCACCGTCGGCGCGGTGGCCCGCCGGGTCGGCTACGGCAGCTCGTTCGCCCTGAGCACGGCGTTCAAACGACGGTACGGGGTGAGCCCGCGCCAGCACGTGGACGCGCCCCGGCAGGGCTGGATGACGGGAGCGGATGTGAGCTGACCGACAGCCCCGGAGCGGTCCGGCGTTCGATGGGTCGCCCGGACGTGCCGGCGGCGGTAGCGTCTGCTCGGGCCCGTCCGTTCGGCCCTCGGGTCGGGTGGGGGAGTGCAGCGTGAGGGATCGGGCCGGGCTCGCGGTCGGTGACGGTGAGTTGCTCCCGCCCGACGTCCTGCGGCGCACCGGGGCGCAGGTGGCGGTCCTCGTGCTGCTCGACCCGGGCGGCACGCAGCTCGACCTGGTCGACCAGGTCGGCATGGTGCCCGAGCTGGCCGAGACGTGGGCCCGCTTTCCGCTCGCCGCCCCGGTCGGGATCTCCCGGGCCGCCCGCACCGGCGAGGTGATCGAGGCGGACTCGTTCCGGGAGCGGTTGATCCGCTTCCCGGCGACGGCTAGCCTGCCGACCGCCGACGTCGAGGGTCTGGTGGCCGCGCCGCTGTGGCATCCCGGCGCCGACGGGACGATCATCGGCGCGATCAGCCTCGGCTTTCGCGGCGTGGTGCCGCCCGGCACCGCGTCGGCGGCGACGACACTCGCCGCGACCGCCGCCCGGCGGGTCCGCGCGGCCGGGCTGCGGCACGGTGCGCGCCGGCCGGTCGCCGACGAACCCGGGCGGCCAGGTCCCTCGCCGGTGGCCAGCCTGGGGCGGTCGCCGACGGTCGCCGCCATCGACCAGGCACTGCTGGAGACTGTCCTGCTCCACCTGCCGGTCGGGGTCAGCGTGCTGGACCGCGACCTGCGCTTCGTGACGGCCAACCAGCGGGCGGCCGAGATCAACGGGCGGCCCGCCGCCGACCATGTGGGGCGGCACCTGCGCGAGGTGCTGCCGGACCTGCCCGAGTCGTTCGCCGACCAGCTCCGGCAGGTGCTCGACACCGGGCGACCGATGGTCAACCTGGACGTCGTCGGCGCCACCCCGGGCCGGCCCGACCGCCGACGCTGGCGGGGCAGCTACTACCCGGTGCACGGGGCAACCCCGGTCGGGCCGGTCGGCGTCGCGGCGGTCTTCGACGAGGTGGCCGACGAGGCGACGCTCGGCGTCGAGCAGGTCACCGCCGACCGGGCCACCATGCTCACCGCGCTCGACACGCTCGTCGAGAACGCGCCTGTCGGGGTCGCCCTGCTCGACACCGACCTGCGTTACCTCCGGATCAACGCCATCCTGGCGGAGTGGAACGGCCACCCGGTGGCGGACCATCTCGGCCGTCGGGTGCCGGACCTCTTCCCCGAACTCGGGCCGGTCCTCGAACCGCTGATGCGGGAGCTCGCCGACGCCGGCGAGGTCCGCGACGTGGAGATCGTCCGGGCCGGGCGGACGTACCTCAGCAGTTTCCTCGCCGTGCCCGGCGGCGGTGGCCGGGCCGGCGCGGTGGCCGTCCTGGTCACCGACGTGACCCGCCGCAGGCGGGAGGAGCTGCGGGCCCGCCGGGTACAGGAGTTCACCGCCGCGCTCTCCCAGGCGGCCTCCGTGGCCGAGGTGGTCGAGGCCGTCCGGGACGGCGCCGGCCCGGCCGCCGAGGCGGCCCTCGCCGCCGTCGCGCTGATGGACGAGAGCGGCCGGCAGATCCGGTTCGCGCCCACCGGCCAGGAGCCACCGGCACGGTGGAAGGCCGTCGGGCGGGACGCCGTCCATCCGATCGCGGCGACCTTCCGCGACGAGGAACCCCGCTTCTTCCCGGACATCCAACCCCTGGTCGACGACTATCCCGAGGTGGCCGAGGCGGTGCGACGCAGCCCGCACCGGTCGTGGGCGATGGTGCCGCTGCACGGCCGGGGGACCGCCGCCGGGGTGCTCATCTTCGGGTACGCCGACGCGCAGGAGTTCGAGCCGGCGCACCGCAACTTCCTGGTCACCCTGGCCGGGCTGGCCGGTCAGGCGCTCGCCCGGGCGCAGCTCTACGAGCGGGAGCACGCCACCGCCGTACGCCTGCAACGCAGTCTGCTGCCCTCGCGGCTGCCGCGGGTGCCCGGCGCCGACCTGGCCGCCGTCTACCTGGCCGGAGACTCGGCCGGGGTCGGCGGCGACTTCTACGACGTGTTCCCGGTCGACGGCGCCGCCGGCCGGGAGTGGGTCCTCGTGGTCGGCGACGTGGCCGGCCGGGGCGTGGACGCCGCCTCGGTCACCGGACTGGCCCGGCACACGCTGCGGATCACCGCGGCCCTGGCCGAGCCGGCCACCGCGCTGCGCCAGTTGCACGCCCGGCTGCGCAACGACCCGGACGTGGACCGGTTCCTCAGCGTGGTGTGCCTGCGGCTGCGGCTGCGCGACGGCGGCGCCGACCTGGAGCTGGCCTCGGGCGGCCACCCGCCCGCGCTGGTCCGGCGGGCGGACGGGCGGGTCGAGGTGATCAACCTGCCCGGCGTGCTGCTGGGGGCCTTCCCCGAGGTGCGGCTGGGGCGCCGGTCGGTGGCCCTGGAGGCGGGTGACACCGTGCTGCTCTACACCGACGGGGTGATCGAGGCGCGCGGGCCGGACGGCCTCTTCGGCGAGGAACGACTCGTGGAGCTGCTGCGCGGTGCGTCCGCCGGCGATCCGCGGCGGCTGGTCGAGCTGGTGCGCGACGGGGTGGCCGCCTACCAGCTCGGCCCGGTCGCCGACGACATCGCGATCCTCGCGCTGCGCGTCGGCGGCTGAGGAGGCCCGGCCGGCGCCCCGGGCCACGGCGTGCGTGGCCCGGGGCGCCGGAGGTCAGCGGGGGCGTCGGGTCTTCGGCAGGTCGAACTGGTCCGCGCGACGGCAGTCCTTCGGGCCGCCGACCGCGCCCGGACCCACCCGGTCCAGGGCCTGGCGGGCGCGGTGCCGGCCCAGGTTCCAGGCGTACCAGGGGTCGGGCTCGGCGAGCTCGTCGGCGATCCAGCTCAACGTGCAGCGGCGCACCGGGTCGGGAAGCTTGGTGAGCGCGGGGGTGGCGTCGGCGGAGAGCGCGCGCAGGTACCAGGCGTCGATCTTGCCGGTCTGCTCGTACCGGAGGGTGTTGCGCCGGGCCGCGTAGTCCTCCGGGTTGAGCACCGCCAGGCCGAGCAGCATCGCCACGGTCAGCGCCACTGTGGTGCCCGGGATCCACCTGCCCTGCCACTTCACGCCCGCGGCCAGGATCATCAGGAAGACCGCGCCGAGCAGCATCTCGAACGCCATCACGAAGATCCGCTCGCCGGTGAAGCTGTAGACCTTCTGGTAGGTCCACATCCGCGACAGCGCGGACACCACGATCACCACGCTCAGCGCGCTGAGCAGCCCGAGCAGCACGCGCAGCAGCGTGCGCTCGATCGGCCGCTCGCGACCGGCCCAGCGGGTCACGCCGCCGAGCACCGCAACGGTCAGCAGCGTGACGAAGAGCAGCTGCCAGAAGCCGCTGCGCGCGTACTCGGCGTAGCTGAGCCCGGCGACCCGCTGCACGTGCCGCTGCCCGCCGAAGAGCGTGGTGAACTGCACCACCACGAAGCCGGCGAAGAGCACGGTCAGCGCCCCGATGGCCGGCGCCCACTCCAGCAGGCTGAGCCGGCGACCGCTCGCCCGGTCCACGGTGGACAGGTCGGGTGGGGCGGCGAGCGTGTAGACCGCGGCGACCGCGATCAGCCCGCCCACCGCGGCCAGGAACAGGCCGCGGAACACCACGCCGAGGTCGATGTCGGGCACGAGCGCGCCCAGCGCCTCGGAGAACGCCGCGTCGGCCGAGGCGAGCAGGCTGCCGAAGACGACCAGCACCACAAGCGTGGCGACCACCGAGACGGTGATCCTGCGGACCGTCGTGGCCTCCGGTGAGGCGGCGACGTGCCGGCGGACCCAGGGCAGGCCGCGCAGCGCCGCGAACGGCGTGGCGACCAGACCGAACAGGATCGAGCGGACCAGTCGGCCCCCGATGATCGCCAGGGTGGCGCAGCCCAGCGCGCCCAGCACGCAGAACGTCACCAGCCACCAGGCATTGCGGAACGCCGGCACGGCGAGCAGGGCCAGGGCCGCCGCCGCCCAGCCGGCGCGGATCAGCCGGTCGCCGCGGGGCAGCTCGGCGGTCCGGGTCCGGACCGCCAGCAGCACCCCGAGCGTCAGCGTCAGCCAGCCGAGGAACCAGCCGATGCCGACCCGGCCCAGCGGCACGAAGACCGCGCCGCCGAGCGCGCCGGCCAGCACCGCGAGCGGCGCCGCCGGCCCGGTGGCGGGCTCCGGCCCGGGCCACCGGGCGCCGAGGAAGGAGGTACGGGGCACCGACGGCCGGGGAGCCCAGCCCGGCGGCGGCGGGTAGGTGGCCCAGGGCCGCATGTCCTGGTACGCCGGCGGCGTGGCGCCGCCGGGGCCGCCCGGCGCACCGGGCGGGGCCGGGGCGGCGCCCGGTGCGGCATGTGGGCCCGGTCCGGGCGGGGTCGACGGCGCGACGGCGCCCGGTGCGGTCGGGGTTCCGGACGCGGGCGCGCCGGCCGCCGGGCCCTGCGCCGACGGGGTTCCGGACGCGGGCGCGCCGGACACCGGGCCCTGCGCCGACGGGGCGCCGGACGTGGCCGGCGTGGCTTGCGCCCCGGTGCCGGGGGCGGCGCCGGGCGGGCGTGGAGCCAGCTCACCGTCGGCGGCCGGGTCGGGCGCGGCTGACGCCGTGGGCACGGCCGGACCGCCGGTGGCCGGATTCCCGACGGCGGGCGAGGTCTCCCCGGGCCGGGTCTCGACGGCCGGTGCCGCCGCCTGGGTGGGCACGCCGGCCGGGGGAGCCGGCGGGACCAGCGGCACGAACAACGCGTAGCCCTGGGTGCCGGGCGGCACGGTGACCGGGATGGCCCAGGCGGGCTGCCCCTCCGCGCCGGGCCACGGCATCGCGGGCGGCGCGCCCTCCGTGGTCGGCAGCACCAGCAGGTACGGCTGCGCGCCGGGTGGGATCTCGCCCGTCGGGGGCCCCGCCGCCGGTGCGGCGCGGGGCGGCTCGGAAGGCTGTGCCGGCTCGGGCAAGACGCACTCCTTGATCACAGGGTGTCGTCACTGTAGGGCTCACTCCGCCCGCTCCGCCGCCCCGGTTGTCCGTTCGGCCAGTCGAGCCTGACCGGTCGTGGCACCGACGAGGATCGAACCTTTGCCGCCTCCCGCACGTACCAGTGCGCGGGAGGTCGATCACATGGACACACGTCGCGCGCTCGTCGCGTTCGCCGCCGTCGCCGCGACGCTGCTGCTCCCCGCCGTGCCGGCGAGTGCCCACGGGGCGCCGACCAGCCCGATGAGCCGGGGCGCGGCGTGCGGGCCGGAGGGTGGCCGGGCCGAGAGTTCCGCCTGCCGGGCCGCGATCGCGGCCGGCGCGGCGGTCCGCGAGTGGGACAACATCCGGGTGGCGCGGATCGACGGGCGGGACCGGGAACGCATCCCGGACGGCGAGCTGTGCAGCGGCGGGCTCTCCGCCTACCGGGGGCTGGACCTGCCCCGGGCCGACTGGCCGGCCACCACGCTCACCGCCGGCGCCCGGCACACGTTCCGCTATCGCACCACGATCCCGCACAAGGGCACGTTCCGGTTCTACGTCACCACCGACTCGTACGCCCCGGAGCGGCGGCTGACCTGGGCGGACGTGGAGGCCAAGCCGTTCCTGGCGGTGACCGACCCACCGATCCGCGACGGCGCGTACGAGATGCCGGGGCGGCTGCCGGCCGGGCGCACGGGCCGGCACATCATCTACGTCATCTGGCAGAACTCGAACACCCAGGACACCTACTACTCCTGCTCGGACGTCGTCTTCCGGGCGGCCTCGGGCGGCTCCGGGGCGCGGGCCACCCGCAAGGCGACACCGGCGGCGAGCGCGGCGGCCCCGCGTACCCTCTCGGAGTCGGCACCCGCGGCGGGGGTGCCGGTCGCGGCGGTGACCGAGACCGGCCCGGTCACCCGGCCGATGGTCGTCGGTGCGGCGGCGGTGGCGGTCACCGCCCTGCTCGCGACCGTGGTCGGGCTGCGCCTGCGGCGGACCGGAGGCCCGCCGCCCGGACGGCCGTGCGGGGTCCGCAACCACCGCGTCGGGCGTCGCCGGATCTGGTGAGGCCCCGGGTCGGGTGGTCGAGCCCGGACGCCGCCGGCCGAGTCACCTGACACGTCGCTCCCGCGTTGCCCTGATGTCGAATCCGCAGGGCGATGCAGAGGAGTGTCCATGTTCAAGCGTCTTGCCGTGGCGGCCACCGTGCTGGTGGCCGCCCTGTCGACCGCCCCGGCGGCGTCGGCGGCCCCGCGCGCCGCCGCCGTCGACGACTTCTCCCTCACCGTCACACCCGCCGCGGTCACCGCGGTGGCCGGGTATCCGGCCCGGTTGACGGTCCGGACGGCGACCACCAGCGGCGCCCCGCAACCGGTGGCGTTGCGGGTGACCGGCCTGCCCGCCGGGGTCTTCGCCGCCGTCACGCCGGCCACGGTGACCAGCGGCGCCTCGGCCACGGTGACCGTGCAGACCTCCGTCTCCGCCCGCGCCGGCACGTTCACGCTCGTGATCGAGGGCGTCGGCGCGACGCTGCGGCACCAGGCGTCGGGGCGGTTGTCGGTGCGGACGCCGAGTGCCGTCCGGGCCGCCTTCTACTACCCGTGGTTCCCGGAGGCGTGGAACCAGCGCGGGCTGAACCCCTACACCAACTACCTGCCGAGCCGGGGCGCCTACACGGTGAACGAGACGGTGGTGCGGGACCAGGTGGCGGACATGCGGTACGGGGGCATCACCGTCGGCATCGCCTCCTGGTTCGGTCAGGGCACCACCACCGACCGGCACTGGCCGGCGCTCGTGCGGGGTGCCCGGGACACCGGGTTCGCCTGGGCGCCCTACTACGAGCCGGAGGGGAGAGGCCGGCCGACCCCCGACCAGATCGCCGCCGACCTGCACTACCTGCGCGGCACCTACGGCGGGGACCGCTCGTCGCTGGCGGTGCTGCCCGGGCGGGGCATGGTCGTCTTCGTCTACAACGCCCACGACCTGACCATGGCCGACGGGTGCGAGACCGTCGACCGCTGGATCCGCGCCCGGACGTTGCTCCAGCAGCTCTGGGGCGAGTCCATCTACCTGAACCTGAAGGTGTTCACCGGTTACCGGGGCTGCGCCGGCAGCGTCACGGTGGACGGTTGGCACCAGTACGCCCCGGCCCGGGCCGAGTCCGACTTCAGCGGGGTGCCCGGTGGCGCGTACACCGTCTCGCCCGGCTTCTGGAAGGCGGGGACGACGTACGGGCGGTCGCCGTTCCTGGCCCGCAACCTGGACCGCTGGCGGTCCGGGGTGGCCCGGATGGCCGCCTCCGGCGCGTTCTGGCAGTTGGTCACCACGTACAACGAGTGGGGCGAGGGCACCTCGGTCGAGAGTTCCGTGGGATGCCGGGGCGGGGCCCCGGCCGGGACGCTCTGCGACTGGAGCGACGCGGGCAGGTCCGACTTCATCACCGCGCTGCACGCCGCTCCGCTGCCGGGTTCGTCCGGCTGACCGGTGCGGAAAATGTGTCGTCGGATGTGCAATAAACGCATTCCCGCCGAGTGACGAGGAATCACGTTTCACAAGTGCGCCACGGTCGTGACGAGATATGTCACGGCGGTGGCGCACTTGTTTTGTCCATTCCGCGCGGGGACTCGAACGATCTTCGTCGTTATGGCTCTGACCTGGTGCGGCAGGTCATCTATGTGTGAATCATGGAGATCCACTTCGCTTATTGGATATGTCGGCGTCCTGACTTTTCAGGCTCTGGAAGCCCACTGTTAACCCTGCGTACGCTTTGCGCATCCGAGCCGCCACCCCATGTCGGGCTGACCGCCCCTGCCTGCGCTCCGGGCCCTGGGTCACATTTCGGCGGACGGTTTTCGATAAGTGACCGTCGATGCAGCGGCATACGCCGCTCTGCCGACCGTGGGGGTTGTCATGGACAGAGTCGGACCAGGAGTCCGGGACCGGCATGCCGAGCCGGACGCGCGACTTCGAGAGCTGCGCACGGCCGACGAGGGCCGCCCGCCCCGACTGACCGTCATCGTGCCGACCCGCAACGAGGCAGCGAACATTCCGCTTCTGCTGGCGCGGCTCGGCCCGTTGCTGGCGCCGCTCGACGCCGAACTCCTCGTGGTGGACGACAGCGACGACGGCACGCCGGGCGTGCTCACCCAGGTGGCCGCGGAGGCGGCGATCACCGTACGGCTGCTGCACCGGCCGCCGCACGCCCGCCCGGGCGGCCTGGGCGGGGCGGTCCTGCTCGGTGCGGCGCACGCCCGGGGCGAGTGGGTGCTGGTGATGGACGCCGACCTCCAGCACCCGCCGGAGGCGGCGGCGGCGCTGGCCCGGATCGCCATGCGGCACGACGTCGACGTGGTCGTCGGCACCCGGTACGCCGGCAACGGCTCCTCGGGCGGCCTCGACGGGATCCTCCGGGTGGCCACCTCGTCCTGGGCGACCCGGCTGGTGAAGGGCATGTTCCCGCGCCGGCTGGCGACCGTGAGCGACCCGATGAGCGGCCTGTTCGCCTTCCGCCGGTCGGCGGTGCGCCTGGACCGGATGAACCCGCTGGGCTTCAAGGTGCTGCTGGAGTTGCTGGTGCGGCACCCCGGCGCCCGGGTCGCCGAGGTGGCGTACGACATGGCGCCCCGGCACGGCGGCCGGTCGAAGGCCTCGTTCCGGGAGGGGATGACCTTCCTGCGGCACCTGGCCCGGTTGCGGGGTCGCCGGCTCGTCGGGCAGATCCGCCGCAGCCCGCGTACCCGGGCGGAGCGGCTGCGGGAGCTGGGCCGGATGGTCGCGTTCGGCATGATCGGTCTCTCCGGCATGGTGGTGAACACCGCCGCGCTCTGGTTCTGCTACGAGCCCGCCCGGATGCACCACCTGGTCGGCGCGGCGCTGGCCACCCAGGTGTCCACCTCGTGGAACTTCCTGCTCGTCGACAGCCTGATCTACCGGCGGAACCGGCACGGCTCGTTCGCCGCCCGCGCGGCCCGGTTCTTCCTGCTCAACAACGTCCTGCTGCTGCTACGGCTGCCCGTCCTCCAGGCCCTGGTCTGGGCCGGCGTCGGGGTGCTCGTCGCCAACGCGGCCACCCTGGTGGCGCTCTTCCTGGTCCGGTTCCTGGTCAACGACCGGGTCATCTACACCGCCGTCGACAAGGCCCGGCGCGACCCGGTGCGGCTGCTGGTCGCCGGCGCCTCCGAGGCGCCCAGCACGCCGTCCCGCAAGCGCTACCAGTACCTGAAGTACCGCTACGACGTCGCCGGCGTGGTGACCATCGGCTCGCAGATCATGCTGCCGGAGCTGGAGTTCTTCCGGGCCCAGTGGGTGGCCGACTCCGACGTGGACATCGCGGTGCGGGTCAGCGACGTGGGCGGTCGCGGGCCGCAGCGCCGGGCCGCGATGACCCAGTACGCCGACCAGTCGGTGCTGCGCTACGAGGAACAGCTCGGCCGGTTGGGCGCCAACTTCCGCATCCAGCTCGGGCCGCCGATCGAGATCCAGGTCGGCCCGCTGCTGGCCCGCTCGCCGCACGTGGTCTACACGAACATCATCGAGGCGTTGCTCCGGTTCGTCATGGTGGCCCGGGGGCACATGCTGCTGCACTCCGCGTGCGTGACGCTCGACGGCGTCGGGGTGATGCTCTCGGCGCTGACCGACACCGGCAAGACCGCCACCGTGCTGCGGTTGCTCCGCGACCACGGCGGCCTGTTCCTCTCCGACGACATGACCATCGTCCGGCCGGACGGGGTGGCCACCTGCTTCCCCAAGCCGCTCACCATCAGCGCGCACACGCTGCGCGCGGTGCAGGCGCAGGACCTGACCCCCGCCGAGTGGCGGCGACTGCAACTGCAGAGCCGGCTGCACTCCAAGGGCGGCCGGTCCCTGGCGTTGACGCTCAGCCGGTTCAACCTGCCGATCATGGGGATCAACGCCCTCACCCAGCTGCTGATCCCGCCGCCCAAGTACAGCGTCGACCGCTTGGTGCCCTGCCGCATCGGCACCACCACCCGGGTGGAGGAACTCTTCGTCATCGAGCGCGGCAAACCCGACATCCACGAACTCGACGCGACGGACACGCTCGAGCGCATGATCGAGAACACCGACGACGCGTACGGCTTCCCGCCGTTCCGCTACCTCGCGCCCTCCATCACGATCGACGGCCACGGGTACGCCCAGCTCCGGGCGCGGGAGCGGGAGATCCTCGCCAGCTTCCTGTCGCACGTGCGCAGCCGGGTCGTCGTCTCGGACACGTTCGGCTGGGCCGACGACATCCCCCGGCTGCTGCGCGAGGAGCGTGCCGGCCGGCGTACCCCGGTGGTGCCGGCGCAGGCCTGGCCGCGCTGGAGCGGCGACCTGACGACGGCGGGAGGGCCGGCGTGAGCGTGCTCCATCCGGTCACCGACACGCTGCCCGAGCAGCGCCGGGGCGGTGAGCCGCGGGACGGGCGTCGAAGATGGACGGTGTCCGCGCCGTCCTGGCCGCCGGCCTGGCGGCGGTCGCGGTGGCGGGTGGCCGGCGCGCTCACCGGCGTGACCGTGCTGGCGCTGTTCGTCCGGACCTGGCAGATCGACGCGTTCGGCTTCAACAGCGACGAGGCGGTGTACGCCGGGCAGGCCGCCTCGCTCGCCGGCAACCCCCGGTACACCGAGTACTTCCCGGTCTTCCGCGCCCATCCGATGCTCGTCCAGACGCTGCTCTCGCCGTTCTTCCGGGTCGGCGAGGTGGACGTGGCCGGGCGGCTGGTCGTCGTGGTCCTCGGGGTGTTGACAGTGCTCGCGGTGTATCCGCTCGGCGCGCGGCTCTACAGCCGGCGGGTCGGGCTCATCGCGGCGCTGCTGCTGGCCGTGATGCCCTACCACGTGGTGGTGACCCGCCAGGTGCTGCTCGACGGGCCGATGGTGCTGCTGGCGACGCTGACGCTCTACTGCATGGTCCGGTTCGTCCAGCAGCGGGACACGGTCTGGTACGTGGCCACCGCCGCCATGCTCGGGATCACCATGCTGGCCAAGGAGACCAGCGTCGTGCTGGCCGGCAGCATCTACGCGTTCCTGGCGCTCACCCCGGACGTACGCCGACCGGTGCGGGCCACGCTGTTCGCCCTGCCGGTGCTGGCCCTGGTGTTCGCCACCCACCCGGTCTCCCAGGCGCTGGCCGGTCGCACCGAGACCGGGCGCAACTACCTCGTCTGGCAGCTCTTCCGGCGGCCCAACCACCCCATGTCGTTCTACCTGGAGAACGTGCCGGCGGCGGTCGGGCTGCTGGTGCTGCTCACCGCGTTCGGCGGCCTGTGGTGGGCCCGCCGGCGGCGAAGCTGGCGCGAGACGTTGCTGCTGTCGTGGATCGCCGTCCCGGTGGTCTTCTTCCAGCTCTGGCCGGTCAAGGGTTTCCAGTACCTGCTGCCGGTGGTGGTGCCGTTGGCGGTGCTCGCCGCCCGGGCGCTGGCCGTACTGCCGGTGCCGGCCCGGCTCGCCACGCTGCGCCGCCTCCGGTCGGCACCCCGGGCCCGGGTCACCCGGGTGGTCCGGCTGGCGGCCGTCGCCACTGTCGCGCTGAGCCTGCTGGTGCCCTGCTGGCGGGCGGTCAGTCAGCAGGGCGGCGCGCACTTCCTGGCCGGGTCCGGCGGGGTGCCCGGCGGACGGGAGGCCGGGCGGTGGCTGACCGACCACACCCCCGACGGGTCGGTGATCCTCACCCTCGGACCGTCGATGTCGAACATCATCCGCTACTACGGGCAGCGGCAGAGCTACGGCCTGTCGGTCAGCCCGAACCCGCTGCACCGCAACCCGTCCTACGTGGCGCTGAACAACCCGGACGGGTGGCTGCGCAACAACAACCTGCACTACATCGTCTGGGACTCGTTCTCCGCGCGGCGCTCCACGTTCTTCGCCGACCGGTTGAACACCCTGGTCCGGCGCTACCACGGCCGCGTCGTGCACACGGAGTACGTCGGCGGCGCCGACGCCTCGGGCCGTGCCGTCCCCGTTCCCGTGATCATCATCTATGAGGTGCGTCCATGACCCGCCGGAGGAGATTGGGGTGGCTGTCGGCCGCCGTCGTACTGCTGGCCGTGGTCGCGGTGACGGCGCAACCGGCCGTCGCCTCGGCCGCGCCCGGTCCGAAGGCGCCGGCCGAGCCCACCACGCCGATCGAGAACCTGGTCTTCCTGATGCAGGAGAACCACACCTTCGACAACTACTTCGGCACCCGGCCCGGCGTGGACGGGATCCCGAAGGGCGTCTGCATGCCGATCCGGTCGGACCTGCCGGAGCCCTGCGTCAAGCCGTTCCACATCGGCAAGCTGGGGGCGATCGACCTCGACCACTCCGCCGACGCGTTCGCCCAGCAGTACAACGGCGGCCGGATGAACGGCTTCGTGGAGGGGGTGAGCAAGGCGGGCAAGGACGGCCGGATGGCGATGGCCTACTACGACGACCGGGACCTGCCGTACTACTGGAACCTGGCCGACGAGTACGTGCTCTTCGACCGCTTCTTCAGCTCGTCGCACTCGGGCAGCATCCGCAACCACATGTACCGGGTCACCGGCGGTCCGGGTGCGGCCGGCAAGTCGGAGACCATCCCGGCCACCGGTTGGGGGGACATCCCGACCATCTTCGACCGGCTGGAGGCGGCCGGGATCAGCTGGAAGTTCTACGTGCAGAACTACGACCCGACCATCACGTTCCGGTCCCGGGTCGAGGAGGAGGACATCGACCGGGGCGCGCAGGTCATCTGGGTGCCGCTGCTGGGGTACGCCCGCTACGTCGACGACCCGCGCCTGTTCTCCAAGATCGTCGACCTCGACGAGTACTACGCCGACGCGGCCAAGGGCGACCTGCCGGCGGTCTCGTTCATCGCGCCGGCCGGCAACAGCGAGCACCCGCCGGGCAACATCGGCGCCGGGCAGAACCTGGTCCGGGCGCTGCTGACGCAGCTCATGCGTTCCCCCGAGTGGTCCACGTCGGCCTTCATCTGGTCGTACGACGACTGGGGCGGCTGGTACGACCACGTCAAGCCGCCGAAGGTCGACCAGTACGGCTACGGCTTCCGGGTGCCGGCGCTGCTGGTCAGCCCGTACGCCCGCCGGGGCCGGGTCGACTCCACCACGCTCGACTTCACGTCGGTGCTCAAGTTCATCGAGGTCAACTGGCGGCTGAAACCGCTCGCCAGCCGGGACGCCAAGGCGAACACGTTCCTGGACGCTTTCGACTTCGACGCGCCGCCCCGCCCCGGCGTCCTGCTCAGCGCCGAACGTACCCCCGTCTCGCTGAAGCGGACCGACCCGCGCCCGGTCTACGGCTCGTACGCCACCGTGCTGGTCCTCGTCGCCGCGCTGGTCGGCGCGGCGGCCGTTCGTGGACGGCGGCGGGTCAGGTGACCGCGGCCCGCCGGCTGCTGCTGCCGCTGCTCCTGGTGCTCGTGGGCGTGCTGCTCACCCCGGCCGCCGTCACGGCCGCGCCCCGCTCCGCGCTGCCCGGCACGCTGCACCTGCAGATGGTGCCGCCGATCCGCGGCGTGCCGGTGGCGGTGGACGGCAACACCGGCCGCTCGGACGCGAAGGGACGGGTGAACATCAGGGTCCGCAACTTCCTCGGTCTCGACGAGCGGCTGAAGGTCGGCGCGGCGATGGTGAGCGCGGACCGCAAGGTGGTGCTCGACCGCTTCCGGGGCAGCGTCGACCACGGCGTGCGCGACCGGATCGTCGAGGTGGGCCTGCGCACCATCCGCCGGGTCGGTTGGCGCTACATCGACCGCTTCGAGTCGCCGGTGCCGGTGGAGCGGGTGACCTCGATGCGGCTGCGCAGCAACACCGGGGAGATCATCGAGCTGGCCGGCGACCAGTTGGCGAAGCCGCTCTGGCTCGCCGAGAGCCGCACCCAGCAGGGCCCGCGCGGTCTCACCTCGAAACGCCTCTACTACGTGGTGGACGCCGTGATGGTGGACGGCACCTCGGTGGTCAACCGGGCCGGCCAGAAGTTCGTGCCCTGGGACCGCCAGAGCTGGGTGGTGCAACTGCTCTTCTTCAAGGTGTCGTTCACCGCCTCGGACATGTTCTTCCCCCGCAGGGCGGGCAGCGGCATCCAACTCACCCGCGCCGACGGGCGGGTGCAGCGGCTGCGGTTCGGCCCGGACGGCAGCGTCCTGGTCCCCGACCTGCCCCGCGGCACCTACACGCTGACCGTGCACGGCGGCGGGCTCTCCTTCGGCCGACCGGTGACCATCAGCCGGGACCAGGAGGTGATGCTCACCGTGATCAGCGTCCTCGACCTGACCCTGGTCGCGGTGGGTGTGTTCGGGGTGGCGGTCGGGCTGGTCCTGCTGGGCCGCCCGCACCTGCGCCGCCCGTTCCGGGCGCTCCGCCTCGGCGCGCGGCGCGCCGGCCGGCGCCGGTGGCGGCCGTCCGCCGCCGCCGGGTTGGTGCTGCTGGCGCTGCTGACCGCCGGGGGCCTGTCGGCGGTGCCGGCGCGGGCCGCGCCCGCCGCCCCGACGACCTCGGCGTCGCCCTCGGTGCCGGTGCTCGCCTACTACTACATCTGGTTCAACCCGACCTCGTGGAACAGGGCGAAGAGCGACTACCCGGTGCTCGGCCGCTATTCGAGCGACGACCAGGAGATCATGCGGCGGCACGTGCGGATGGCCAAGGCCGCCGGGATCACCGGCTTCCTGGTCTCCTGGAAGCACACCGAGCAGCTCGACGAACGGCTCGCCGCGCTGGTCGAGGTGGCCCGCGCCGAGAGCTTCCGGCTCGGCATCGTCTACCAGGGCATCGACTTCAGCCGGAAGCCGCTGCCGCTGGCCACGGTCCGGACCGACCTGGCCCTGTTCGCCGACCGCTACGCCGCCGACCCGGTCTTCGACATCTTCGACCAGCCGGTGGTGATCTGGAACGGCAGCGACCGCTACTCGGCCACCGAGGTCGCGGACACCGTCCGCCAGGCGCAGCAGAAGCTGCAGGTCCTCGGCACCGCCAAGAGCGTCTCGGTGGTGAACGGCCAGTCGGCCCTCGACGGCCAGGCGTACTACTGGTCGTCGGCCGACCCGCTCGTCGACCGCAGCCGGGACAAGCTCACCGCGATGTCCCGGGCGGTCCACCTACGCGGCGGACTGTGGATCGCCCCGGTCTCGCCCGGCTTCGACGCCCGCCAGATCGGCGGGAGAAGGGAGGTGCCCCGCCGGGACGGTGAGACGCTGCGGGCGTCGTTCGCGGCCGCCCGGCTCTCCCAGCCCGATGCCCTCGGCATCATCAGCTGGAACGAGTTCACCGAGAACACCTACGTGGAACCGAGCGAAGAGTGGGGCAGCAGGTACCTGGAGGTGCTGGCCGACCTGCTCGGTGTCGCCCCGCACCCCGACGCGCAGCTGGACAGCAGCGCCGACGGTGACGACTGGGGCCTGCCCGCCTGGGCCGCGTTGATCCTGGCGATCGGCGCGGTGGCCCTGGTGCCGCTCTGGATCTACCGCGGTCGACGGCGTCGGCGAGCCGCCGCCACCCCGCCGGCCCACACTGGCGCCACGCGGTCCGAGGAGGCGCCACTCCATCACTGACCGGGCGACCCACCACCGACGTCGCGGCCGACCCGGGCCACCCTCCACACCGTTCTGGAGGAGCAATGACAACTCGATCCCGATCCCTGCTCCGACTCGTGGCCCCGATGCTCGTCCTGGCCGGCGCCACCGTCATCCCGCCCACCACCGCGGCGCAGGCCGGCCGGCCGAAGCCGCACGCCACCACCGCCGCGGCGGTCGCCCGGGCGACCGACGCCGTCACGCTCAACCCGGTGGCCGACGCCTGGGTGGACGCCTCCCGTCCGACGGCCAACGCGGGGCGGACCACGTCGCTCCGGGTCGACGCCGTGCCCCGGCAGGTCGCCTACCTGCGGTTCGACGTCACCGGCGTCAGCTCGGACCCCACGGCGGTGCTGCGGCTCTACGTGGAGACCGCCAGCAGCACCGGGGTGGACATCCACCCCGTCTCCGACAACACCTGGGACGAGAGCACGATCACCTACGCCAACGCGCCGCCCATCGGTGCCACGACCGTCCGCAGCGGACCCGTCGGCGCGGACACCTGGGTGTCGGTGAGCGTCTCGTCGATCGTCACCGGGAACGGGCCGGTGACTCTGGCGCTCACCACCACCAACGACACCGGCCTGCGGGTGACCAGCCGGGAGGGCACCAACAAACCGCAACTGATCACGCCGTCCCCACCCAATCCGTCGCCGTACGTGGTCAGCCGGCTCGGGGCGGTGACCTACCAGGCGGCCTCCGACGTCACCGGCGAGACCTACACCGGCAGCCTCAAGACGGTGCTGGAGAGCGCCGTGGTCGAGCTGAACCGGCTCGGCGGCGGCACGGTCCGCTTCGGCGCCGGCACGTTCGACTTTGGCGCGGAGTACATGAAACTGGAAGGTATTCGCAAGGTGACCTTCGTCGGTGCCGGCATGTACGACACGCTGATCCGCAACGACAACTCCAGCGCCGGGGACACCGAGCCGTTCAACACCAAGGGGTGGGACAGCGTGATGGTCCGGGACCTCGCGGTCTCGGCCGAGGGGGCGTTCCGGAGCACCAGCGACGCGCTCGACTTCGACGACGGCAACAACATGGTCGTGGAGCGGGTGCGGGTGACCGCCTCCCGGGGGCGGGGCATCGTGTTCGACGGCAAGAACCAGAGCTGGGTGTCGATGGGCAACACCGTGCGGGACTGCGTCATCAGCGGCGCCCAGAGCGACGGCGTCGAACTGCTGGCAACCAGCGGGGACACGGTCACCGGCTGCACCATCACCAATGTGGGCGGGCACGGCATCCAGGTCAACCGCGCCTCGTCCACCGCCGACCAACCGAACAAGACGGCCGACCACAACGTCATCAGCGACAACGTGATCGACCAGGCCGGGCAGGACGGCGTCAACGTCAACGGCGGCACCGACAACCGGGTCGTCGACAACCACATCACCAACAACGCGAACGTCACGCCGAACCGGGACGGCATCCGGGTCACCACCGCCACCGGGGTGCCCTGCGTCGACACGCTGGTCAGCGGGGACGTGGCCATCGACGACCAGACCGTCAAGACGCAACGCTACGGGCTCTATATCACCGAGGGCTGCGACGCGACGATCGTCGGGCCGGGCAACACGTTCACCCCGAACCGGGTGAGCGCGATCCGGGACGCCGGCACCGGGACCGTCTTCCACTGACCACCACCGGACGGGTCACCGCGCCCCGGCGAGGATCTGGTCGATCTCGGCCAGGTCCTCGCCGGCCAGGTCCAGGCCGTCCAACGCGGCGACGTTGCCCTCCAACTGGCCGACGCTGCTCGCGCCGATGATCAGGCTGGTCATCCGCGGGTCCCGCAGCGCCCACACCAGGGCGAGCTGGGCCAGCGTCTGGCCCCGCCGCCGGGCCACCTCGGCGAGCGCGCGGATCGTCGCCATCGTCGCCTCGTCCAGGTCGCTCTCGTTGAGAAAGACGCTGGTCCGCACGCGCGAGTCGGCCGGGATGCCACCCAGGTAGCGGTCGGTGAGCAGGCCCTGGGCCAGCGGGCTGAACGCGATGCAGCCGGCGCCGACCTCCGCCAGCGTGTCCAGCAGCCCGTCGGACTCCGTCCAGCGGTTCAACATCGAGTACGACGGCTGGTTGATCAGCAGCGGCGTGCCCAGGCCGCGGAGGATCTCGGCGGCCCGCCGCGTCTGCTCCGAGTCGTAGTTGGAGATGCCGACGTAGAGCGCCCGGCCCGACCGGACGATCGTGTCCAGCGCGCCCATCGTCTCCTCGAGCGGAGTGTCCGGGTCGAACCGGTGCGAATAGAAGATGTCGACGTAATCGAGGCCCATCCGGCGCAGCGACTGGTCCAGCGACGAGATCAGGTACTTCCGGGAGCCCCACTCGCCGTACGGGCCGGGCCACATCAGGTAGCCGGCCTTGCTGGACACCACCAGCTCGTCCCGGTAGGGCTTCAGGTCGGTGGCGAGCAGCCGGCCGAACGCCTCCTCCGCCGCGCCCGGCGGCGGGCCGTAGTTGTTGGCCAGGTCGAAGTGGGTGATGCCGAGGTCGAAGGCGCGGCGGACGATGTCACGCTGCCGTTCGAACGGCCGGTCCGGCCCGAAGTTGTGCCACAGGCCGAGGGAGATGACGGGCAGCTTGAGCCCGCTGCGGCCGCTGCGCCGGTAGTGCATGTCGTCGTAACGGGCGTCGCTGGCGAGGTAGGTCACCCGATCATTCTGCCGCGACCGGCGAACAGGCGTGCGGTGCCACCGCCGCGGGTAGCGTCGTCGGCATGCGTTTCGTGCGGCTCGACACCCCCAAGCCCATCTCGAAGATCGGCCTCGGCACCTGGCAGTTCGGCTCCCGGGAGTGGGGCTACGGCCCCGACTACGAGCGCCGCGCGGCCGAGATCGTGCGGCGGGCGCTCGACCTCGGGGTCACCCTCTTCGACACCGCCGAGCTGTACGGCTTCGGCCGCAGCGAACGGATCCTCGGCGCGGCGTTGGGAGACGACCGGGCGAAGGTCGTGGTGGCCAGCAAGATCTTCCCGCTGCTCCCGGTCGCCCCGGTGGTGCAGCAGCGGGCGGTCGCCTCCGCGGCCCGGCTCGGTGTCGACGGCATCGACCTCTACCAGGTGCACCAGGCCAACCCGGTGGTAGCCGACACCACCACCATGCGCGGCATGCGCTCGTTGCAGGACGTCGGGCTGGTCGGCGAGGTCGGCGTCAGCAACTACGACCTGCGCCGGTGGCGGTTCGCCGAGGCCGCGCTGGGCCGCCGGGTGCTGAGCAACCAGGTCCGCTACAGCATGATCGACCGCGGCCCGGAGGAGGACCTGATCCCGTACGCGGAACAGGCCGGCCGGATCGTCATCGCGTACAGCCCGCTGGCGCAGGGCTTCCTCTCCGGCCGCTACGACGTCACGAACCCGCCGGCCGGGGCGGTACGCCGGGCCAACCCGTACTTCCTGCCGGAGAACCTGGCGCGCGGCACCCAGCTGATCGCCACCCTGCGTGAGGTGGCCGACGCGCACGACGCCACGCCCAGCCAGATCGCGCTCGCCTACGTGCTGCGGCACCCGAACGTGGTGGCCATCCCCGGCGCGTCCGGGGTGGAGCAGATGGAACGCAACGCGGCCGCCGCCGACATCGACCTGGCCGACGACGAGTACGCCGCGCTGGTCGCCGCCGCACACGCGTTCCGGCCGGTCACTGGTCTGGCCGCGGTGCCCCGGTTGATCCGCGCCCGACTGGGGAAGTGAACCGCATGGACGACATCACCGCACTGATCCTGGACGACCACGCCGCCTTCCGGCGCGGCTTCGCCCGGCTCGACGACGCCCGTGACCCGGCCGAGATGCTGGCGATCTGGGAGGCGCTCGCCCTGCATCTGGACATCCACGCCGAGGCGGAGGAGGCCATCCTCTATCCGCACCTGGTGAAGCACGGCGACGACGGCGAGGACGAGACCGCCGACGCGATCGGCGACCACAACAAGATCCGCGACGCGATCGCCGAGGCCAAACTGCACGAGGTCGGCTCGGACGCCTGGTGGGCGGCCGTGGGTGAGGCGCGCAAGGAGAACAGCGAGCACCTGGCCGAGGAGGAGGACGAGGCGCTGCCCGACTTCCGCCGGCACGCGAGCGTGGAACTGCGCGCCGAGCTGGGGGCGCGCTGGCTCACCTTCTACGGCGAGCACAAGAACGGCCGGAACCTGCAGTTCCGCGACAAGGACCCGCAGGGTTACGTGCGCGACCACCGCTGACGGCCCGATCTCCCCGGCGCGGGGGAGTCGCGCGGCGGGCGGCGGCGGGACAATGACCGGATGACGGTCCGGGGTGTGTTCGCGCCGCTGGTGCGCGGCAGCACCTGGCGGCGGGCCGTGTTCCTGCTCCTCGGCGGCGTGCTCGCGCTGCCGTACGTGCTGCTGGTGGTGGCGTTCGGGCAGCTGCTGACCACGGCGGAGGTGCCGCGCCCGCTCGGGTTCGGGCTGCTGCTGGTCGGCGCCGGGCTGGCCGTGGTGCCGGTGTTCCTGGCCGGCAGCCGGGCGTTGGAGATCGCCGCCGCCCGGGCGCTGCTCGCGGTCGACCTGCCGGAACCCCTGCCGGGTCACCGCGTCGACCGGGAGACCCGGCTACGGGCCGCGCTCTGGATCGCCATGCACCTGGGCACCGGCGCGGCGGTGCTGTTCGCCGCGATCAGCGCGTTCCCGATGGCGCTGGTCTTCGTCGCGGGGCTGGCCGGGGTGGACGTCGGCGCGGTATCGGACGAGCGGTTCGGCCCGTTCGACCCGGCCCGGCCGGTGCCCGCCGGGCTGGCCGGGATGGCCGTGCTGGTCGCGCTCGGCTACGCGGTGGCCGGGCTGGGCGCGCTCGCCGCGTCGATGGCGCCGGTGCTGCTCGGCCCGGCCCAGGCCGAGCGGATCGCCGCGCTGGAGGCCCGCGCGGTGCGGCTGGCCGAGCGCAACCGGCTGGCGCGGGAGCTGCACGACTCGGTGGGGCACGCGTTGACCGTGGCGACGCTCCAGGCCGGCGCCGCGCGGGAGCTGCTCGACACCGACCCGGAGTTCAGCCGGCGGGCGCTGCGGGCCGTCGAGGAGACCAGCCGGCGGGCCATGGACGACCTCGACCAGGTGCTCGGGCTGCTGCGCGAGACCGACTCCGGCCGGCGGCCGGCGCCCACCGCGCCGCAACCCACCCTGGCCGGGTTGGACGGGCTCGTCGCCGCCGCCCGGGCCGCCGGGCTGGTCGTCGAGTCCCGGGTCGACGGGCCGCTGGACGCGCTGCCCGCCGTGGTGTCCCGCGAGGGCTACCGGATCGTGCAGGAGGGGCTGACCAACGCCGCCCGACACGGCCGCGGGCCGGTCACGCTGCGGGTCGCCGTACCCCCGGAAGGGTTGGAGATCGAGCTGGTCAACGCCGTGCGCGGCACCACCCGGGCGACCGGCGGCGGGCGCGGGCTGGACGGCATGCGGGAACGGGTGCTGCTGCTCGGCGGGCGGCTCGACGCCGGCCCGGAGGAGGAACGGTGGCGGGTCCGGGCCACGCTGCCGGCGCCCAGGGAGGAGAGCGGGTGACCATCGACGTGCTGATCGTCGACGACGACGAGCTGATCCGGGTCGGCCTGCGGGCCATCGTCGACGCCCAGCCCGACCTGCGGGTCGTCGGGGAGGCGGCGGACGGCGCGGAGGTGCCGCCGCTGGTGGCCAAGCTGCGACCGCGGGTGGTGCTGATGGACGTGCGGATGCCGGCCATCGACGGCATCCAGGCCACCCGCCGGCTGCTCGCCGCGTCCACCGACCCGCCGCGCGTGCTGGTGGTCACCACGTTCGCCAACGACGAGTACGTCTACGAGGCGCTGCGCGCCGGCGCCAGCGGTTTCCTGCTCAAGCGGGCCCGCCCGGGCGAGGTGGTGGAGGCGATCCGGGTGGTGGCGGCCGGCGAGTCGCTGCTCTTCCCGGCCGCCATCCGACAGCTCGTCGGCGCGTACGGGCGGCGCGGCGGGGACCGGCTGGACGCGGCCCGGCTGACCGAACGGGAGGGCGAGGTGCTGCGGCTGATGGCGGCCGGACTGTCCAACCCGGAGATCGCCGCCCGGCTGGTGCTCGGCGTGGAGACGGTCAAGACGCACGTCGGGAACGTGCTGGCCAAGCTCGGGGTGCGGGACCGCACCCAGGCGGTGATCGCCGCCTACGAGTCGGGGTTCGTGGTCCCGACCGGCTGAGTCCCCCGGCCGGGGGAGACGCTTCACCCCGGCCCGGGAGGGTTCCGGCGCGGCGAAAGCCGAGGCTCGAACCATGACCGCCACGCTGCTCGTACCGACCCGTCACCGGTCCCGGACCGCGCCGCTCGCCGCCGGCTGGCTCGCGTTCTGGGGCGTGCTCGCCCTGATCTCCACCGTGACCGGCGCCGGTTACCCGTTCGGTGACCACGACCGGGACCGCCCGGTCAACCTGCTCCGGCTGGTGCCGGTGTCGGTCGGGCCGGCGCTGTTCGCGGCGCTGCTGCTCACCGCCGCGGTCGTCGCGCTGGCCATGGCCGGTCCGGTCGCCCACCCGTCCCGGCCGCTGCGCGCGCTGCTGCTCGGCTACGGCTGGACGGTCGCGTTCGTGCTGGCCGTGGTGGTGCCGGACACCCGGGTGCTGATCACGCTGGGCTACGCGCCGATCCTGCTCGTCGGCGCGCCGTTCGGCTGGCCGCCGGTCGACTACGCCGACGTGTTCACCTGGACGCTGCTGTGCAAGACCGCCGCGATGGCCGGTGGGGTGCTGCTCGCGCTGGCGGTGCTCGGCTGGCAACGCCGTACCGCCGGGGCCTGTGCCGCCTGCGGCCGCGACGACGCGGACCGCGGCTGGACCACAGCGGCCGCCGCGAACCGCTGGGGCCGCTGGGCGGCCTGGACCGCCGCGGTCATCCCCACCCTGTACGCGCTCACCCGGCTGGCCTGGGCCGCCGGCATCCCGCTCGGCATCTCGCGGGACTTCCTCGACGAGATGCACGACAGCGGCATCGTCTGGGCCGGTGCCGGACTGGGCGCCTTCGCGATAGCCGGGGCGGTGCTCACGCTCGGGCTGGTCCGCCCCTGGGGCGAGCGGTTCCCCCGGTGGATGGTCGGCCTGGCCGGCCGCCGGGTGCCGGTGTCGCTCGCCGTGGTGCCCGCCACGCTCGTCGCGCTCGCCGTCACCGCGGGCTCCCTCGGGCTGGTCACCGCACCCCGGTTCTGGGAGCTGACCGGCGGGTTCAGCCTGACCACGCTGCCGATGCTGCTCTGGCCGCTCTGGGGTGTGGCACTCGGCGCGGCCACGTACGCCTACCTGCTGCGCCGCCGCGGCGTCTGCCGCCGCTGCGGGCACTGACCGCCCCCGGTGGTCGGTCCCGGTCACGGGGCGGGACCGACCACCGGGCGGTGCGGGAAATCTGAGCTAGCGTGGGCGGGTGAGCGTTCACACCCAGGTTTCCCCGGTCCCGCCCGCCGAGCTGCCCGGCACGCTCGGCGCGCTGCGCGCGGCCGGCCACCACTACCGCACGGTCAAGCAGGAGCTGCGCGACAACCTCCTCGCCCGGATGCGCGCCGGCGAGGAGCGCTTCCCCGGCATCGTCGGCTACGAGGACACGGTGCTGCCCGAGGTCGAGCGCGCGTTGCTCGCCGGCCACGACATGGTGCTGCTCGGCGAGCGCGGGCAGGGCAAGACCCGGCTGATCCGCTCGCTGGGCGCGCTGCTCGACGAGTGGACGCCGGTGCTCCCCGGCTCGGTGCTCAACGAGCACCCGATGCACCCGCTCACCCCGGCCTCGCGCGCACTCGTCGAGTCGGCCGGCGACGACCTGCCGATCGGCTGGCTGCACCGCTCGATGCGCTACGGCGAGAAGCTCGCCACCCCGGACACCAGCGTCGGCGACCTGATCGGCGACGTCGACCCGGTGCGGCTCGCCCAGGGGCGCACCCTCGGCGACCCGGAGACCATCCACTTCGGGCTGGTGCCCCGCACCAACCGGGGCGTCTTCGCCGTCAACGAGCTGCCCGACCTGGCCGAACGGATCCAGGTGGCGCTGCTCAACGTGCTGGAGGAACGCGACATCCAGGTCCGCGGCTACCAGCTGCGGCTGCCGCTGGACCTGCTGCTGGTGGCCAGCGCCAACCCGGAGGACTACACCAACCGGGGCCGGATCATCACCCCGCTCAAGGACCGCTTCGGCGCCGAGATCCGCACCCACTACCCGCTCGACCTGGAGTTGGAGCTGGCCCTGATCCGGCAGGAGGCCGACCTGGTCGCCGGCGTGCCGGAGCACGTGCTGGAGGTGCTCGCCCGGTTCGCCCGCGAGGTGCGCGAGTCACCGTCGGTGGACCCGCGCTCCGGGGTGTCCGCCCGGTTCGCCGTCGCCGCCGCGGAAACCGTCGCCGCCGCCGCGCTGCGCCGCTCCGGCCTGCTCGCCGCCGGCCCAGGCTCGCCCGAGGCGCCCGTGGCGCGCGTCGGCGACGCCGCGTCGGTGACGTCCACGCTGCGCGGGAAGGTGGAGTTCGAGAGCGGCGAGGAGGGGCGCGAGATCGAGGTGCTCGGGCACCTGCTGCGGACCGCCACCGCCGAGACGTTCCGGGCCCGGCTGGCCGGGCTGGACCTGTCCGGCTTCACCGCGCTGGTCGCCGAGGGCGCCGTGGTGGAGACCGGTGAGCTGGTCTCCTCGGCGGAGCTGCTGCGCCAGGTCGGCACCGTGCCGGGGCTGGCCAAGGTGCTCGACCGGCTCGGCCTCGGCGACGCGCCCAGCCCGGAGGAGGCCGCCGCCGGGATCGAGTTCGTCCTGGAAGGGCTGCACCTGACCCGCCGCCTCGGCAAGGACGTCACCGACGCCGGGCGCACCGTCTACGGCGGCCGGGGCTGACCGTGGCCGGCAACCGGTTCCGGTACGGGCAGTGGCGCGGCGGACCCGACCCGCTCGCCCCGCCGTACGACGTGCGTGCCGCGGTGGACGCGGTCGGCGCGGAGGTGCTGAACGGCGGCAGCCTGCGGGAGGCGCTGCGGGACCTGCTGCGGCGCGGCCCCGACGGGCGCGGCGGCCTGGCCGACCTGGCCGCCCGGGCCCGCCGGCTGCGCCGGGAGGCGTTGCGCCGGGGTGACCTCGACGGCACGGTGACCCGGGCCCAGGCGCTGCTCGACCAGGCGCTCGCCGCGGAACGGGACGAGCTGCGGGGCCGCGACGGCGACGACGCCCGGTTCGCCGAGGCGATGCTGGACAACCTGCCCCGGTCCACCGCCCGCGCGGTGTCCGAGCTGGCGGGGTACGACTGGGCCAGCGCCGAGGCACGCCAGACCTACCAGCGCATCCTGGACGGGCTGCGCGGCGAGGTGCTGGAGCAGCGCTTCGCCGGCCTGCGGGACGCGGCGCGCGCCGCCGCCGACCCGGAGGCGCAGCAGCAGCTCGCCGACATGATGCAGGACCTCAACGACCTGCTCGCCCGGCACGCCCGCTCGGAGGACACCACCGACGCGTTCGCCGAGTTCATGCGCCGGCACGGCCGGTTCTTCCCGGAACAGCCCCGCGACGTCGAGGAGCTGATCGACGTGCTGGCCCGCCGGGCGGCGGCGGGGGAGCGGCTGATGCGGTCACTGTCCGACCGGCAACGCGAGGAGCTGGCCGGGCTGATGCGGCAGTCGCTCGGCGACCGGCTCGCCGGGGAGCTGTCCCAACTCGACGACCACCTGCGGTCGCTGCGCCCCGACCTGAACTGGCAGCGCGGTGAGCGGGTGCGCGGCGACCAGCCGCTCGGCTACGGCGAGGCCGCCGGCGCGCTCGACGAGATCGCCGAACTCGACGAGCTGCTGGACTCCCTCGACCAGGACCAGGCCGGCGCCACAGTGGACGACGTCGACGTAGACGCGGTGGCCCGGACCCTGGGCCGCGACGCCGCCGACGACGTGCGCCGCCTGCGCGACCTGGAACGCGAGTTGCGCCGCCAGGGCTGGGTCGACCGGGACGCGGACGGGCTGACGCTCAGCCCGAAGGCGCTGCGCCGGCTCGCCGGCACCGCGCTGCGACGGGTCTTCGCCGACCTGACCGCCGGCCCGCGCGGCCAGCACGACCTGCGTACGGCGGGCGCGGCCGGCGAGGTGAGCGGCAGCTCCCGCCAGTGGGAGTACGGCGACGAGCAGCCGCTGGACGTGGTGCGCACCCTCACCCGCGCGGTCCGCCGGGCCGGTCCCGGCGTGCCGGTGCCGCTCGCGGTCGAGGACTTCGAGGTGGTGGAGACCGAGCGGCGCGCGTCGGCGGCGGTGGTGCTCTGCGTCGACCTGTCGTACTCGATGATCTCGCAGGGGCGCTGGGGGCCGATGAAGCAGACCGCGCTGGCCCTGTCGCACCTGATGGCCACCCGCTTCCCGCAGGACGCGTTGCAGATCATCGGCTTCGGCCGGGAGGCGATGCCGCTGACCCAGCAGGAGTTGGCGGCGGCGGAGCCGGACATGCAGCAGGGCACCAACCTGCAGCACGCGTTGCGGCTGGCCGGCCGGCACCTGCGCCGCCACCCCGGCGCCGAGCCGGTGGTGCTGGTGGTCACCGACGGCGAGCCCACCGCCCACCTGGACCCCGACGACGGCGAGGCGTACTTCAACTGGCCGCCGCTGCCGGAGACGATCCAAGCGACGATCCGGGAGGTGGACCGGCTGACCCGCTACGGCGCGACGCTCAACCTGTTCATGCTCGGCGACGATCCGGGGCTGCGCCGGTTCGTGGACGCCGTGGCCCGGCGGTCGAAGGGCCGCATGTTCACGCCGGACCTCGGCGACCTCGGCGAGTACGTGGTCTCCGACTACCTCCGCGCCCGCCACGGCCGCCGCTGAGGTGTAAGGAGGGGCTCCCTGTTAACGCATTCTGCATAGGAGGGGCCCCCTCCTAACACCGCAGCGCCCGGCCGCGCAGATACGCCAGCCCGCGCCACCCGCCCCGTCCTCCCTGATGCCCTGACGCACTCAGGATGTGCCGGGTGGAACGTCCCCGGTGTCTGCGAGGGCGTCAGGGTGTTCCAGTGACGCTTCGGTGGAACGCCGTGGGTGTCTGCGAGGGCGTGAGACACCCATAGCGTTCCACTCGCGGCGCTTGCCGGGCGTGGGTGGAACGCCATGGGTGTGTGCCGGGCGTTGAGACACCCGTGGTGTTTCAGTCGTGGGGCGGATTGTGGTGGGTGGAACGGGGTGGGTGTCTGCGGGGTCGGGATGTGGCCCGGGGCATTCCGGTTGGGGGGTGATGGAGCGTGCTGGCTGTTGCGGGCGGCTCGCGGGTGCCGGTGCTGCGCCGTCGGGTGTTCCGAATGGGGTGAGGTGTCCGGTTCGGGGGTGGTGGGCGGCACCCTGGCGGTGGAATCGTCGCGGGGTGCGGGGCGTTGTAACCCGGTGAACGACCGAGGAAGGCGAGCGCACCCCCGCGCCGCCACGCCCGGAGGCAGGCCGACCCCGCGAGTCCCCCGACTGCACCCCGCAGCCCGCATCCCCCGTGGTGACGGTCCCGGGAATGACGGTGGCCGCCCGGTCGTTACACACACTCCCGGCACCGCGACGAGGCACCCTCCTGCCCCGCGAGCAAGCCGGATCCCCCGAAGACTTCTTGAGCGCCTGACGGTGCCCGCACCCCGTCCCCCGGGTGCGTCGACCCCCGAATGGAGCCCTCACCATGAACACGATCCTGCGCAAGAGCATCCTCGGTATCGCTGGTCTGGCCTTCACCGGTGGTGTGTTCGCCGGTCCGATCGCCGCCCACGCCGACACCCCCGCCCACGCCGCTGGCAAGCCGGTCGCGGTCGCCACGGTGCAGGGTGAGCAGTCGACCATCAGCCTGAACGACGAGCAGACCGCCAACGTCAAGGCGATCATCGCCGCGACGAAGAAGGCCGGCCTGCCCGAGCGCGCCGCGATCATTTCGATCGCCACCAGCTTGCAGGAGTCGAAGCTGGAGAACCTCGGCCACCTCGGCGACAAGAACGATCACGACTCGCTGGGCCTGTTCCAGCAGCGCCCCTCCTCCGGTTGGGGCACCCCGGAGCAGATCACCGACCCCGAGTACTCCACCCTGTCCTTCCTCAAGGGGCTGAAGCAGGTCGACGGCTGGCAGGACATGCCCCTGACCAAGGCCGCCCAGACCGTGCAGGTCTCCGCCTACCCCGACGCCTACGCCCAGTGGGAGAAGCAGGCCACCGACCTGGTCAACAAGCACTGGACCAAGTAAGCACAACGTGTGAAGGCCGGCACCCGAACGACGGGTGCCGGCCTTTCCGCGTACCCGGAACGGGTGAACCGGGCCGGGTAGCCGTGGTGCGGCCGGCGGCGACCGGGGTTGGATGCGGGCATGGACGAGGTGGACGCCGCCGACCTGCGGCGGGCGTACGACGAACTGCTCGCGGAGGTGGACGCGGGCGGGTTCGGGCCGCCGCCGGAGGGTGAGCTGAGCGCCGAGCAGATCGTCGCGCACCTCGCCGCCAACGACGAGCTGATGAGCGAGGCGACCGAGGCGGTGCTCGCCGGCTCGCCGTTCGCCTACTACGACGTGGACACCGTCCACCGCCCGCAGCTCGACGCGTTGGTCTCCGAGTGCGGCGGGCTGGACGGGCTCGCCACCCTGTTGCGGGCCACCAGTCAGAAGCTCTGCTCGTTGGCCGAGCGGCTCGGCCCGGCCGCCGACACACCGGTGGAGACCGTGCTGCGGGAGGGCCTCGACCTCGACGTGGACGACTCGCTGCCCTGGGGGCGGGCGCTGGACCTGCACGTCCGGGTGCACCTGCCGCTGCACCTGACCCAGCTACGCGCCCTGCGCCGGCAACCCCACCTGGCCTGACGGCACGGGCGCGCGGAAGGTGCGGCGGTAGGCCGTCGGTGCCACGCCCACCCGGGTGTGGAAGTGCTGGCGCAGGGCGGCGGTGGTGCCGAAGCCGGCGTCGCGGGCCACCCGGTCGACGCTCAGGTCGGTGGTCTCCAGCAGCACCCGGGCGTGTTCGGTGCGTTGCTGGAGCAGCCACTGCGCCGGGCTGAGCCCGGTCTCGGAGCGGAAGCGCCGGGTGAACGTGCGGACGCTCATCCGCGCGTGCGCGGCCAGCTCCCGCAGCGTGACGGGTTCGTGCAGGCGCTGCCGGGCCCACTCGCGGGTGGCGGCGGTGCCGGTCTCCGCGACCCGGGGCACCGGGCGTTCGATGTACTGCGCCTGCCCGCCGTCGCGCCACGGCGGCACGACGCAGCGCCGGGCCGCCCGGTTGGCCACCGCGCTGCCGTGGTCGGTGCGGACCACGTGCAGGCAGAGGTCGACACCGGCGGCCACCCCGGCCGAGGTGAGCATCCGGCCGTCGTCGACGAAGAGCACCTCGGGGTCGAGCCGTACGCCGGGGTGCAGCCGGCGGAACCGGGACGCGTACGCCCAGTGGGTGGTGGCGGGTCGGCCGTCGAGCAGGCCGGCGGCGGCGAGCACGAACGCGCCGGTGCAGATGGACATGATCCGGGCGCCCCGGTCGTGGGCGGCGCGCAGCGCGGTCGCCACCTCGTCGGCCACCGTGCCGTCGTCGAGCGGCGGCCCGGCGTGGATGCCGGGGACGATCACCGTGTCGGCGGTCTCCAGCAGGTCGAGCCCGTGGTCGGGGAGCACCTGGAAGCCGGCGGTGCTGCGGATCGGCCGACCGCCGGCGGTGCAGGTGGTCACCGCGTACAGCGGGGTCCGGTCGTCGGTGCGGGCGGCGCCGAGGACCTGGGCCGGGGTGCCGAGGTCGAGGGCGACCACGCCGTCCAGGGCGAGGACGGCGACGCGGTGCGGTACGACGGTCATGGCCCGATTATTGCGTACGATGGCTTTCCGGCCACTCGTCCAACCCCTCCCGGCCGTCCGAGACTCGGTGGGTGAGAAGACTGCATCCGGCCTGGCTCGTCGCCGCGGTCGCCTTCGTGGCGCTGGTCGGCGCCGCCGGCTTCCGCGCCACCCCCGGGGTGCTGCTGCACCCGCTGCACGCCGAGTTCGGCTGGCCGCTCGCCACGATCTCCGCCGCCGTCTCGGTCAACCTGCTGCTCTACGGCGTCACCGCCCCGTTCGCCGCGGCGCTGATGGACCGGTTCGGGATCCGCCGGGTGGTCGCCTGCGCGTTGCTGCTGGTGGCGGCCGGCAGCGGCCTGACCGTGGCGATGACCGAGAGTTGGCAGCTCATCCTCTGCTGGGGCGTGCTGGTCGGGCTGGGCACCGGCTCGATGGCGCTGGCGTTCGTGGCGACCGTCACCGGGCGCTGGTTCGTGCGACGCCGGGGCCTGGTCACCGGCGTGCTCACCGCGGGCGGGGCGGCCGGTCAGCTCGTGTTCCTCCCGCTGCTCGCGGTGCTGGTGCGCGACCACGGCTGGCGTGCGGCGGCGCTCGTCGTCGCCGGGGTCGCGCTGGCGGTCGTACCCCTGGTGGTGTGGTTGTTGCGCGAGCACCCGGCGGACCTGGGCCGGCCGGCCTACGGCGCGACGGCTGTCGTCCCGCCGGCGCGGCCGGAGGGCGGCGCGGCGGCCCGCGCGGTCGGCGCGCTGGCCGCCGCCGCGCGGACCCGGCCGTTCTGGCTGCTCGCGGGCGGCTTCGCGATCTGCGGCGCGACCACGAACGGGCTGGTCGGCACGCACTTCGTGCCGGCCGCGCACGACCACGGCATGCCGGAGACGACCGCCGCCGGCCTGCTCGCGGTGGTCGGGCTCTTCGACATCGCCGGTTCGATCGCCTCCGGCTGGCTCACCGACCGGGTCGACGCGCGGCTGCTGCTCGCCGCCTACTACGCGTTGCGCGGCGCGTCGCTGCTGGTGCTGCCGAGCCTGTTCGCCGGTTCGGCCCGGCCGAGCATGCTGGTCTTCATCGTCTTCTACGGGCTGGACTGGGTGGCGACCGTGCCGCCGACCGTGGCGTTGTGCCGGGAGTGGTTCGGCGCGTCCGGGGCGGTGGTCTTCGGCTGGGTGTTCGCCGCGCACCAGGCGGGCGCCGCGATCGCCGCGACCGGTGCCGGACTGGTCCGCGACCGGCTCGGCGACTACGCGGTGGCCTGGTACGTGGCCGGCGCGCTGTCGGTCGGCGCGGCCGGGCTCTCCCTGCTGCTGCGGCGGCGCGGTGACGCGCCGGCGTTCGCGCTGCCGGTGCCGGCCGCCCGGCGGGCCTGGAGCTATCGGGGCTGACCGGTCAGCCGAGCGCCCACTGCTGCTCGGCGGCGCCGGTGCACGGTGCCTGTTCGAGCTCCCGCCCGGCTTCGGTGCCGGCGTCGTCGACCTGCGCGCACTTGCCGCTGTGCACGGCGACCAGGAGCACCGGGCCGGCGCCGGTCGGGTTGAGCTTCCACTGCTGGTTGGGCTGCCCGTTGCAGGACCACTGGAGCACGTCGGCGCCGTCGTCGCCGCTGGCGGCGTTGACGTCCAGACACTTGCCGCTGGCCGCGTTGACCAGCAGATAGGTGTCGGCGGCGACCGGCGTGACCACCCACTGCTGTTCCGGCCCGCCGGTGCAGTCGGCGAGCGCGGCCTGCGCGCCCTCCGGCTCGTCGCCGGTGACGCCGACGCAGCGCCCGGACGGCACGCCCCGGATCACCTTCGGGGTGGCGACCGGCGCGGCGGGCGTGGTCGGTTCGGCGCTGGGCGTGGGCGACGGCGCGGCAGGCGTCGTCGGCGGCGGGGCCGCGCTCGACTCGCTCTCCGCCGGGGTCGGCACGGCCGCCGCCGGCACCACCTGCCGGTCGGCCCCGCCGCCCAGCACGCCGGTGGCGAAGAAGGCCCCCAGGAGTACGCCGACCAGGGCGACGCCCAGCGCCACGCGCATCAGCGGGTCCCGGGGCAGGCGGACGCCACGGGCGGGGCGGGCCCCGTAGACGGTGCCGGGCGGGGCGGTGTGCGGGTCGGCCATGGGGGCATCCTGACCCACCGGGGCATCCGAGGGCCAGTCGACCCGGCGGGCCGGTGACTCAGTCGACGACCTGGACGTCCTTCCAGAACGCCACCCGGTCACGGACCATCTCCGCGTCGGGCTTCGGCTCCGGGTAGTACCAGACCGCGTCCGCGCTGGTGGCGCCGTCGTGTTCGAGCGTGTAGTAGGAGGCGGTTCC
This sequence comes from Micromonospora sp. WMMC241, assembly GCF_027460165.1. NCBI lineage: Bacteria > Bacillati > Actinomycetota > Actinomycetes > Micromonosporales > Micromonosporaceae > Micromonospora > Micromonospora sp. WMMC241. Next base: position 5,403,253 of record NZ_JAPZBF010000001.1, on the reverse strand, counting down.
CTTCCACGGGCACACCGTGTGCGTGTCCGAGGAGCGGATCAGGTCCTCGCGCAGGGCGGACCGGGGAAAGTAGTGGTTCCCCTCGACCAGCACGGTGTCGTCGCTCTCCGCGACGACCAGGTCGTTCCAGACGGCTTTCGGCATGTCCTCCACGCTATGCCGGCGGCCGCGCGCCGGCCACCGTGGACATCCCACGAACTGTCGTACCCGGGCGTAAAGTGATCTCATGCGAGCTGTCCGTGATCATGAACGGGCGGTGGACGCGCTCCGGCGGTCCTACGCCGCGGTGCCCGCCGGCGAGACGGTGCGGCTGGCCAAGCAGACCTCGAACCTCTTCCGCCCCCGGTCCGCACCCCGCACCCCGGGCCTGGACGTGAGCGGGCTGACCGGCGTGCTCGCCGTCGACGAGGCGGCCCGCACCGCCGACGTGCAGGGCATGTGCACCTACGAGGATCTGGTCGACGCGACGCTGCCGCACGGGCTGATGCCGCTGGTCGTGCCGCAGTTGCGCACCATCACGCTGGGCGGTGCGGTGACCGGGCTGGGCATCGAGTCCACCTCCTTCCGCAACGGGCTGCCCCACGAGTCGGTGCTGGAGATGGACGTCCTCACCGGCGCGGGGGAGCTGGTCACCACCCGACCCCAGGGCGAGCACGCCGACCTGCACCGGGCGTTCCCCAACTCGCTGGGCAGCCTCGGCTACACCACCCGACTGCGCATCGAGCTGCAACCGGTGGGCCGGCACGTGGCGCTGCGCAACATCCGGTTCACCCGGCTGGAGGAGCTGGTCGACGCGATCGGCGAGGTGGTCGACAAGGGCGCCTACGCGGGTGAGCCGGTCGACGCGATGGACGGGGTGGTGTTCAGCCCCGGTGAGTCCTACCTGGTGCTCGGCGCGTTCACCGACGAGGCCGAGGGCCGCCCGTCCGACTACACCGGGCAGGAGATCTACTACCGCTCGCTGCGCCGCCGCACCCGCGACGTGCTGACCGCGTACGACTATCTCTGGCGGTGGGACACCGACTGGTTCTGGTGCTCGGCGGCGTTCGGGGTGCAGCACCCGGTCGTCCGGCGGCTCTGGCCGCAGCGCTACCGACGCAGCGACGTCTATCACAAGATCGTGCGGCTGGAGCACCGGCACCGGGTGGCCGCCCGGGTCGACAGGTGGCGGGGCCGGCCGGCGCGCGAGCGCGTGGTGCAGGACGTGGAGATCCCGCTGGACCGCACGCCCGAGTTCCTCCGCTGGTTCGCCGGGAACGTGAAGATGAACCCGGTGTGGCTCTGCCCGCTGCGGCTGCGCGAGCCGTCCGGCCCGGGTTCGGCCCGGGCCTGGCCGTTATATCCGCTCCAGCCGGGCGAGACGTATGTGAACATCGGCTTCTGGGGGAGCGTGCCGATCGTGGCGGGCGCGGCCGACGGCGACGTCAACCGGCGGATCGAGCACATGGTGTCGGAGTCGGGCGGGCACAAGTCGCTCTACTCCGACGCGTACTACGACCGGGCCGCGTTCGACCGGCTCTACGGCGGGGAGACCTGGCGCGCCGTGAAGGACCGCTACGACCCGGATCACCGACTCACCGGACTGTACGAGAAGGCGGTATCCCGAGCATGAGTCTGACCGACCGAACACCGGGGGCGGCGAGCGCCTCCGCCGGACCGCCGCCGGCGGGCGGCCGGCGCACCGGACCCACCGTGGCGGACGTGATCCGCGCGGTCACCACCGGCGACCTGCCCGTGCGGGTCACCGGCTACGACGGCAGCGCGGTGGGCCCGGCCGACGCCGGGATCACCCTGTCGATCCGCACCGAGCGGGGCCTGTCCTACCTGCTCACCGCGCCGGGCGACCTGGGCATGGCCCGCGCCTACGTCAGCGGTGACCTGGGGCTGGACGGCGTGCACCCGGGCGACCCGTACGAGGCGTTGCGAGTGCTCAAGGACGAGATGCCGTTGCGGATGCCGCCGGTGGCCGACGCGGTGGCCCTGGTCAAGGGGCTGGGCTGGGAGCGGCTGCGACCGCCGCCGCCCCCGCCGCAGGAGGCGGCGCCGCGCTGGCGGCGGGTGATGACCGGGCTGCGGCACTCGAAGGTCCGGGACAGCAGCGCGATCTCGCACCACTACGACGTGTCGAACGCCTTCTACGAGAAGGTGCTCGGCCCGTCCATGACGTACACCTGCGCGGTCTTCCACAGCCCGGGCGACACGCTGGAGGAGGCGCAGCGGGCCAAGTACGACCTGGTCGCCGGCAAGTTGGCGCTCAAGCCGGGGATGCGGCTGCTGGACGTCGGCTGCGGCTGGGGCGGCATGGTCCGGCACGCGGCCCGGGAGTACGGCGTGCGGGCGCTGGGCGTGACGCTGTCCCGGGAGCAGGCCGAGTGGGCGCAGGCCGCGATCGAGCGGGAAGGGCTGGGCGACCTGGCCGAGGTGCGGCACCTCGACTACCGGGACGCGCCGCGCGAGCAGTTCGACGTGATCTCCTCGATCGGGCTGACCGAGCACATCGGGGTGCGCAACTATCCGGCCTACTTCGGCGCGCTGCGGTCCCGGCTCAAGCCGGGCGGGCGGCTGCTCAACCACTGCATCACCCGCGCCGACAACCGGGCGCCGCACCGCTCCGGCGCGTTCATCGACAGGTACGTCTTCCCGGACGGTGAGCTGGCCGGCCCGGGGCGGCTGATCAGCGAGATCCACGACGCCGGGTTCGAGGTGCACCACGAGGAGAACCTGCGCCAGCACTACGCGCTGACGCTTGCCGGCTGGTGCCGCAACCTGGTCGACAACTGGGACTTCTGCGTCAACGAGGTGGGCGCGGGCACCGCCCGGGTGTGGGGCCTCTACATGGCCGGTTCCCGGATGGCGTTCGAGCGCAACGGCATCCAGTTGCACCAGGTGCTGGCCACGCAGAACGGCCCGGAGGGGGTCAACGGCTATCCGTTGCGTCCCGACTGGACGCCCTGACCCGTACCGACGAGTGGCCGCGCCGACCGCGCGGCCTCTCGTCGTTCCTATTGACAAAGAAGTTTTGTACGTACAAACTTGTTTTTGCCATGAGAGACGTCCTGTACCTGGAAGAGCGCGAGCAGGCCGAAGCCCTGCTCAAGCCGCAACGCATCGAGGTCCTGCGGCAACTCGCCGAGCCCCGCACCTGCACCGAGGTCGCGGCCCGGCTGGAGCAGACGCCGCAGCGCGTCTACTACCACGTCAAGCAACTGGTCGCGGCCGGGCTGGCCGAGCAGGTCGCCGACCGGCGGGTGCGCGGCATCACCGAGGGCATCTACCAGGCCGTCGCCCGGTCCTACTGGCTCTCCCCGAAGCTGGTCGGCCGCATCGGCGGCGGGCGCCGGGTGCGCGACGAGCTGAGCCTGGGCTACCTGCTCGACCTGATGGAGGAGGTCCAGGCCGACATCGCCGCGCTGGACCGCGCCGCACCCGAACTGCCCTCGATCGGGGTGTCCGGCGAGATCCGGGTGCCCGCCGAGCGGCGCCAGGAATTCCTGCACGACCTGCAGTCGACGCTGCGGGACCTGTTCACCCGCTACGGCGGCGCCGAGGGAGACGCCTTCAAACTCGCCGTGGCCTGCTACCCGAAAGGTGACCACCATGAGTGAGCCGCTGACCGTCCGCGCCCGCCTCGCCGCCGACGTGGCGACCGTCCGCCGGGCCCTCACCGACCCGGCCGAGCTGCGCGTGTGGCTGGCCGAACACGCCGAGGTCGACCTGCCTCGGCGCTACGAGTTCTGGGGCCGCTTCACGCCCGAGGGCGACGCGCCGCACCAGCGGCTGCTGCACGTCGACGACAAGTCGCTGCGCTTCGCCTGGACGCTCGACGGGGTGGAGACCACCACCGAGTTCGAGCTGGCGCCCGACGGCGACGCCACGATCCTCACGCTGCGGCAGAGCCACTTCAACTTCGAGGAGGCGATGAGCGGCAGCACCATCCGCGGCGCGCTCCAGACCTACTGGGCGCTGTGCGTCGCCAACCTCAACGCCCACCTGGAGGGGCGCCCGCTGCTGCCGCGCACCGACTTCACCTCCGCCGACCTGCGCGGTGAGCTGCTGATCGACGCGCCGGTCGACAAGGTGTGGACCTCGCTGACCGACTCGGAGCAGGCCAGCGCCTGGTTCGGCTACCCGATCGGGATCGAGCCCTGGGTCGGGGGCCGCTACGCGATGGGCGGCTTCGACGCCGGCTACGCGGCCAAGGTGCTCGACGTGACGCCGGGGCGCGCCCTTTCCGTCGACTGGGGACCCACCGGCGTGACCAACTGGGAGCTGGCCGAGTCCGACGGCCGGACGAAGCTGACGTTCGTGCAGTCCGGCTTCGACGAGGGCAACCCCCCGTACGCCGCCTGGACCGGCACCGTGGCGGGCCTGGCCGAGCTGCGCCGCTTCCACGAGGTCCCCGCCTGGCAGCCCATCTGGCTCTGAGGTGTAAGGAGGGGCCCCCTGTTAACGCTTTAGGTAGAGGAGGGGGCCCCGCTTAACACCTGCCGCCAGTGGGTAATGGCGGGCGATGTTCTTCATCTTCGGGCTGCGGACCAAGGTCGACCGATCCGGCGTCGTCAACCAGGTCTGCCGCCACTGCGGGAACCAGGCGGCCCAGGTGATCACCCGGCGGGTCACCAAGTTCAGCCTCTTCTTCATCCCGCTGATCCCGGTACGCACCCGCTACGCGCAGCAGTGCACGTTCTGCGGCGCCCAGTACGACATCTCCCGCGCCGAGGCCGAGCGCCTCCCGGTCGGCTGACCGTGGCCCGTTTCCTCTGCTGGCTGATCGGGCGGCAGCTGGTCACCCCGCCCGCCGTACCGGTGCACACCGCCGCCCGCCCGCCGTGCACGCCCGGCCGCCGGCACCGCCGTCGCAGCCGCCCGACGGCGGGCGCGCTGTCCCCCCGCTCCCCGTGGAACCGTTCCGCCGGGCGCTGAGCCGGCGGCGCGGGTGTTAACAAGGGCCCCCTCCTCTACCGGAGGCGTTAACAGGGGGCCCCTCCTTACACTTCACGGGTGGAAGATCGGCTGGGGGAGATCCGGGGTGGGGGGCCGCCGAAGCGGCACAACGCCCGCACCGTCGCGGCGCTGACCGGTAACCCCGGGTGCACCCGGCGCGCCGTGCTGGACAGCGCCGGCGCGGACAAGCCGGCGCTCGCCGAGCGGCTGGGCTTCCCGGCCCGGTTCGGCCAGTCCCGGTTCGCCATCACCCGGGGCAACGCGTTCGAGGCGCAGCTCAAGGCGGACGGCGGGGTGGAGCTGCTGCGCCTGGTGGCGGAGCGGCTCGGCGTACCGGTGCCGGCCGGCGCGACCTGGACGGATCTGGGTGGCGACGACGACCGGCCGGAGCGGTCCCGCGCGGCGTTGACCGCGGGCGGTGTCGGCCCGGCGCTCTTCGACCATCCGCTGCTCGGGCTGGACGTGGCGGGGCGCCGGGTGCATCTGGAGCCGGATCTGGTCGCCGCCCGGCTGGCGGGCCGGTTCCACGTCGTGGAGATCAAGTCGTTCCCGGTGATCGACGGGCAGGCCGACCCGGCGAAGGTGGCCGCCGCCGCGATCCAGTCCGCGGTCTACGTGCTCGCGCTGCGCGAGCTGTTCGCCGCCGAGGGGCGCGATCCGGAGTCGGTCTCGCACGAGGTGGTGCTGATCTGTCCGCGCGACTTCGGCAACCGGCCGGTGGCGAGCCTGCTCGACGTGCGCAAGCAGTTGCTGGTGCTGCGTCGCCAGCTGGCCCGGATGGCCCGCGTCGACGCCCTGCTGGCGACCGTGCCGGCCGGTTTCACCGCCGATCCGGCGGCCGACCCGGCGGCGCTGGCCGCCGGGCTGCGCCAGGTGCCGGCCCGCTACGCGCCGGACTGCCTGGCCGTCTGCGAGCTGGCCCACTTCTGCCGGCACGAGGCGCGCGGCCACACCGGGGCGCTGGGCCGGCCGGTCCGGGAGGCGCTCGGCGGCATCGTCGAGGTGGCGGACGTGCTGGCGCTCGCCGAGGGTGGGCGCGCCCCCGAGCCGGAGCAGGCGGAGGCCGCCGCGCTGCTGCGGGCCGCGGCGCGCCTGCGCGCCGACGCCCTCGCCGGAAACCCCGCATGAGTACGCCCCGAAGCGCGCGACACCGGACGGGGGCGCTGCGGTGAGCACGCTGCGAGCGCTGGCCCGGGCGCAGGCGGTCGCCGCCGGGCGGGCCCAGCCGGTGGCCACGGTCCGGCACCTGCACCTGTCGGAGCGGCCGCTGGTGCTGGTGCCGCTGGCCCTCGCGGGGGAGGCGAACGCCCCGCTGGCCGCGCTGGTCGGCGCCGCGCCGGACGAGGCCCGGCTGCTGCTGGTGCCGCAGCCGCGCAACCGGGACCAGCGGTTCGCGTTCGCCGCCGAGCTGGCCGGCGTGCTGCTGCCGTACCTGGACTCGTTCCGGGGCGTGACCGAGGCGGTGGCGGTGGACCGGGGTCGCGACATCCGCCACCGGTACGTCGACGCCCCGCAACTGCTGGTGCCGAACCCGGCCGGGATCACGTTCCTGCGGTTGTTCGGCCGGTCCACCCGGTTCCGGCGGCCGGACGGAGACCATCCGGTGCACCCGTCCGTGCCGGTGCTGGGTCGCTGGCTGACGTTCTTCGCCGAGCGCGCCGAGCAGCCCGGCTCGGCGGCGCTGCTGGCGCTCACCGACGCGTTGACGCTGCACTGGGCGACCGGGCAGAGCGCGGTGGAGGATCTGCACCTGCCGGCGGTGCTGGGCTGGCTGGATCCGCCGCCGGGGTCGACCGGCGCGGAGGCGGCGGCCCGGGCCGAGGATCCGGCGGTGTGCCCGCCGGCCGGGCCGGCCACCGACCCGGACTTCGACAACCACCGGCTCGCCCCGGCGATCGAGGCGTACGCCGCCGCCGAGGACGACCCGGTTGCCCGCGCGGCCGCGTACGACGAGCTTGCCGGCCTGCTGCGCGACCAGCTCGCGCCGACCTGGGAGCTGATGTGGCGCGGGGTCGGGTTGTTGCGGGCGGTGCCGCCCGGCGCGCGGGTGGCCGGCCGGTGGGCGGGTGACCGGGACGCGTTCACCGCGCACGCCGAGCACGTGGACGCCGGCGGCGGCCCGCAGCCGCGCCGCGACGGCGCGGTGGCGGCGGCGCTGCGGTTGCAGCGGCTGGAGCGGGCGCTGACCGGGTGGGCGGTGCAGCGGGCGTACGACGATCCGCTGGTGATGGCCGAGCACCGGCTGGCCGGGGAGGCGTTCGTGGGCGAGGTGACGCTTGCCGACCCGAGGCGGGTGGACGACTCGGGGAAGCGGCCGGTGCTGCGGCCCCGGATCCAGGTGGTGACCACCGAGCCGGTGCCGATGCCGGTGGGCGCGACGCTGTTCTCGCCGGCCCGGCCGGGGCAGAAGGCGAAGGTGGTGTTCGTGACGCCGGGCGCGGACGGCAAGACCGATGTGGTGCTGGAGTTGTCCGGCGGGATGGGGCGGGGGTTGACCGCGCCGGCGGGCAGCGTGCCGGAGGTGGGGGAGCGGATCTGTCTGACCAGCCTGTCGGACGGGTTCCTGCCGGGTGGCGCGTTCCCGGCGCCGGAGGAGACACCGTGGACGCACGGCGGCCCGCCGGAGCATCACGAGGAGTAGTCGTATCAATTCATTTACATGCTTGAAACTTAACCGGTTCAGGAGTGCACTGGTGGCAGCCACACCACCACCGTCCTGACCCGAAAAGGTGACCCATGCGAAGCAGCAGGTTCCGCCTCGCGTCGACCGCCGCCGCCACCGTCCTGGCCGCCGCCACCGCGCTCTCCGTCGTCACCCCGGCCGAGGCGCACACCGTCTCCCCGGTCAACGCCAACGCCTCCACCGCCACCCGCAACGTGCTCAACTGGCTGGCCCACCTGCCCAACCGGAGCAGCAACCGGATCGCCTCCGGCTTCTTCGGCGGCTACAGCAACAGCGGCTTCTCGCTCAGCCAGACCGAGGAGCTGCGCGCCGCCACCGGCCAGTACCCGGCGATCCTCAGCTGCGACTACGGCTCCGGCTGGGCGACGAACAACGACATCACCGCGCTCGTCGACTACTCCTGCAACCCGTCGCTGAAGTCCTGGTCCGCCGCCGGCGGCCTGGTCACCATCAGCGTCCACCTGCCCAGCCCGGCCAACGCCAACGGCGGCGGCCTGAACACCCCGATGGGCAACTTCGCCGACCTGCTCAACCCGTCCACCGCGGCCGGCGCCCGCTGGCGCCAGCTCCAGGACAAGATGGCCGCCGGCCTCCAGGACCTGGAGAACGCCGGGGTGCCGGTGCTGTTCCGGCCGTTCCACGAGGTCAACGGCGACTGGTTCTGGTGGGGCAACCGCGACCCCAACACGTTCAAGCAGGTCTGGCAGCAGATGTACGGCTACCTCACCGGCACCAAGGGGCTGGACAACCTGCTCTGGGTCTACTCCGCCGACTTCAGCCGGGGCAACCGCACCGCCTACTACCCCGGCGGCGCCTACACCGACATCGTCGGGATGGACGCCTACGACGACAACCCGCAGGTCTCCGGCATCCAGTCCGCGTACAGCGAGCTGGTCGGGCTGGGCAAGCCGTTCGCGTTCGCCGAGATCGGCCCGGACAGCCAGGGCTCCTTCGACTACGGGCGCTGGGTCACCGCGTTCCAGCAGAGCTACCCGAAGACGTCCTACTTCCTGGCCTGGAACGACGGCTGGGGCCCGGCCCGTAACCCCGGCGGCAGCACGCTGTTCAACAACTCCTGGATCGCCAACCGGGGCGAGGTCGACCTCGGCAACGTCACCGAGCCGGGCGGCGGTGGCACCACCACCCCGCCCCCGTCCGGCGGGACGCTGCTCAACGGGTTCGAGTCCGGCACCGAGGGTTGGACCGGCACGAACGTTGCCGGCGGGCCGTGGCAGGTCACCGAGTGGGCGTCGCAGGGCACCCGGTCGCTGAAGTCCGACGTCAACCTGGCCGCCGGGGCCGCGTACCTGAAGAAGACCGCCACCACCAACCTGAGCGGGCGCGGCACGCTGCGGGCCACCGCGCGGGTCGCGCCGTGGGGCAGCTTCGGCGCCGGCAGCCAGGCCAAGCTGTACGTCAAGACCGGCGCCGGCTGGCAGTGGTTCGACGGCGGCACGGTGGCCGTCACGTCGGCCGGCGTGAACCTGTCACTGCCGCTGTCCGGCGTGGCCAACCTCGGTGACGTCCGGGAGATCGGCGTGCAGTTCGTGCCGGCCGGCGGCGCGAGCGGCACCTCGGCGATCTACGTGGACAACGTCACCGTCCAGTGAGGACGGGGGTCCGGCCCGGCCGCCGGGCCGGGCCGGACCCGCGCGCCCGCGCAGGTCCGGTGACCGACAGCGCACGACTCTGGCGGCGACTCCCGGCGCTGACTAGGCTTGCGCCGTTCGTCGTCCGCCGTCCGGTCCTCGTCGCCGAGGGCGCACGTCTGGAAGAGAGCCGGAGCGCATCGTTGTCCCCCAGCACGACGTGAGCCTCGCCGTCGCGGCGCCGGCCCGTCACCCGCTCGTCGGCCGTGTCGGACTCGTCGCGGCCGCCGTCGTCGTACTCGGGGAGATGGTCTGGCTCGTCGCCGCCCTGCCCGGCGCGGCGCTGGTCAGCGACCTCGGCGCGATGACGGTCTCGACCTGGGCGGCGGTGCTCTGCGCCGGCGCGGCCCGCAAGCACCCGGCCACGCTGCGGCGGTTCTGGGGGCTCCTCGCGGCCACCATGCTGCTCGCCGCGCTCGGCCGTACGGTGTGGACGGTCGAACGCCTCGACGGCATCGACCTGCCGCACACGCCGCTGGTCGGTGGCCTCTTCACCGCCGGCATCGTCACCGGCACCGCCGCGCTGCTCTGCTCCCGGGCCGGCCCGCGCAGCGTGGTCGGGCAGGCCCGCACGCTGCTCGACGGCGTGATCGTCGCGCTGGCCCTCATCCCGGTCGGCTGGGTGGTGGTGTTCCGCGACCTCGCCGACGCCGACCTGGCCGACCCGCTACGCACGTTCGGGCTGCTCTACCCGATGTTCGACCTGATGCAGCTCACCATCCTGGTCGCGGTCGCCGGGCCGGGCCGGCACATGTGGCGGGCGCTCACCGTGATCGGCGCCGGGCTGGCGATCCGGGCCGGCGCCGACGCGGTCTACGTCTCCCTCGTCGCGCACGGCAGCTACGCCCCGGGGCACCCGGTCGACGTCTGCTGGCCGCTGAGCTACCTGCTGGTCGGGCTCGCCACCCGCTACCCGCCGCCGGGCGGCGGGGACGCCGACGACGACGCCGGTGAGTCGCCGCTGCCGCCGTGGTGGCGGGTCGCCCTGCCGTACCTGCCGGTGGGCGGCGCGATCGTCGCGGTGATGCTGTCCCGGCGGCCCACCGGGCAGACCCCGCACCTGGTCTTCGTCGGCATGATGGCGCTGCTCGGGGTGCTCGCGCTGCGTCAGGGGCTGGCCGCCAACGAGAACCTGCGGCTGGTCGCCCGGCTGCGCCGGCTCGCCTACTCCGACCAGCTCACCGGCCTGCCCAACCGGCTGACCTTCATCCGGCGGCTGCGTCGCGCGCTGCGCGACGACGGGCCGGTCGCCGTGGTGCTGCTCGACCTGGACGGCTTCAAGCAGGTCAACGACCGGTTCGGGCACGCCGCCGGGGACCGCCTGCTCACCACCATCGCGGAGCGCATGCGGGACGCGATCGGCCCGGACGGGATGATCGCCCGGCTCGGCGGCGACGAGTTCGCCGTGCTGGTCGCCGGCGACCGCCCGGTCGCCCCCGAGCGGCTCGCGGTCCGGCTGCTCGCCGCACTCGAACCGCTGCCCGGCGAGGAGGACCTCGGCGTCCACCCGTCGGCCAGCATCGGCATCGCCGAGTACGGCCCGCAGCACAGCTCGCACACCGACCTGCTCCGCGACGCCGACATCGCGATGTACGCGGCGAAGGCGGCCGGCAAGTCCGCGTGGCGCACGTGCACGCCGGAGCTGCGGGAGTCGGCGGTCAGCCGGGCCGAGCTGATCGCCGACCTGCGTAGGGCGGTCGACGAGGGCCAACTGCTGATGGAGTTCCAGCCCATCGTCGACCTGGCCACCGGCACGGTACGCAGCGCCGAGGCGCTGGTCCGCTGGCGGCATCCCCGCCTCGGCGTGCTCACCCCGGCGAGGTTCCTGCCGTTGGCCGAGGAGACCGGGCTGATCCTGGCCATCGACCGGTGGGTGATCCACGAGGCGTGCCGGGCGGCGGCGACCTGGCGCGAGCAGGCGCCCGAGGTGACCGTGGCGGTCAACATCGCCGCCGCCCACCTGTGCCGGCCCGACCTGATCGCCACGGTCACCGGCGCGATGGGCGCGGCCGGCCTGCCGCCCCGCGCGCTCACGCTCGAACTCACCGAGTCGGCGCTGATCGAGGGCAGCGAGGCGGTGCTGGACCGGCTGGCTCAACTGCGTGACCTCGGCATCCGCATCGCCATCGACGACTTCGGCACCGGCTACTCGTCGTTGAGCTACCTGCACCGCATCCCGGCCACCGAACTGAAGATCGACAGGTCGTTCGTGTCCCGGCTGGACGCCGGCGACGCCCGCGCGTACGCCACCGTGGAGATGGTCAACCGGCTGGCCGGCGCGTTCGACCTGGCGGTGGTGGCCGAGGGGGTGGAGACCGGCGCGCAGCACGCGGCGGTCACCGCGATCGGCTGCCGGCAGGGTCAGGGCTGGCGGTACGGCCGCCCGACCGCCCTGCCCGACCTGCTGCCCACGCTGACTCCCGCCGACGTCACCCGCTGACCGACCCGGATCGACGCGGGCCGAAGGTCCCGGGCGGGACGGGGGGTTCGGCCCTGCTCCGGGCACCCCGGCCGCCGCCACGATGGTTCCCGTCAACCCCCTCCAGCCGGGAGCCAGAGATGAAGCGACGGACGCTCGACCTGTTGTTCAGCATCGGCGGACTGGGCCTCGCGGTCCTGCTGCTCGTCGTCGGCGTCGTCCTGACGACGAACGCCAACTTCGCCAACAACTACGTGCACGACCAGTTGGCCGCCCAGCACATCAGCTTCAAGCCGGCCGGCCAGCTCACCGACGAGGAGAAGAAGTCGGCCTGCCTGCGCGAGTACGCCGGTCGGCAGCTCACCACCGGCAAGCAGGCCGAGTGCTACGCCAACGAGTTCATCGGCCTGCACCTGACGTCGATCGCCGGCGGCAAGACGTACGCCGACCTCGGCGAGCCGCAGACCGCGCTGCGCGAGCAGGTGGCCCAGGCCGAGCAGGCCAAGGCCGCCAACCTGGCCGACCTGCAGAAGCAGCTCGCCGACGTGAGCGCCCAGCGGGACACCGTGTTCAAGGGCGAGACGCTGCGCGGCCTGCTGCTCACCTCGTACGGCTTCAGCGAGTTCGGCCGTAAGGCCGAGCAGGGCGCGCTGGCCATGTACCTGGGCGCGGCGCTGCTCCTGCTGCTCTCGGCCGCCGGCCTGGTGCACGCGGTGCGCACCCCGGCGAACGCGGCCTTCGCCGCCCCGGAGCAGGAGAGAATCACGAACTGACTTGACCCTCACGCTGCGGGAGGCGGGAGCCTCGGTCGTGGAAGGGAGGGAACCATGGCGTACACGGTGGGACAGGTGGCGCGTGCGGCCCGGGTGACGGTCCGCACGCTCCACCACTACGACGAGATCGGGCTGCTGCGGCCGAGCGGGCGTACCCCGGCGGGCTACCGCCGCTACGACGACGCCGACCTGGACCGCCTTCAGCTCATCCGCTACTACCGCGAGCTGGGGTTCCCGCTGGAGGAGATCGCCGAGATCCTGGACGACCCGGCCGCCGACCCGGCGGCGCACCTGAGTCGGCAGCACGAGCTGCTGTCCGGGCGGATCGGCAAGCTCCAGGAGATGGTGGCGGCGATCGAACACGCGATGGAGGCGAGAAAGTTGGGGATCCAGTTGACGCCGGAGGAGCGGTTCGAGGTGTTCGGGGACTACAACCCGGACGAGCACGCCGAGGAGGTCGAGCGGCGCTGGGGTGACACCGAGGCGTACCGGCAGTCGCAGGAGCGGGCCAGCCGCTACTCGAAGGAGGACTGGCTGCGCAACAAGGAGGTGAACGAGGACTGGGGCCGGCGCTTCGCCGCGCTGATGGACTCGGGCGCGCCGGCCGACGGGCCGGAGGCGATGGCGCTGGCCGAGGAGCACCGGCAGCTCATCACCGAGTGGTGGTACGACTGCCCGCTGGAGATGCACACCGGGCTGGCCGACATGTACGTGGCGGACCCGCGGTTCACCGCGTACTTCGAGACGATCCGGCCCGGGATGGCGGCCTACCTGAACGAGGCGATCCACGCCAACGCGATCAGCCGGGCCTGACCCCGCGTCGCCGGCACTGCTGGCACGATGACCGGCATGTTCATCGTCGCCGGCACCCTCTACGTCGATCCGGCCCGGCGGGACGCCTACCTGGCGTCCTGCGCGGAGGCCGTCCGCGCGGCCCGCGCCGCCCCCGGCTGCGTGGACTTCGCGGTCAGCGCTGACCTGGTCGAGCCGGGCCGGATCAACGTGTACGAGCGGTGGGAGTCCGACGAGCAGTTGCTCGCGTTCCGGGGCTCCGGACCCGACGCCGACCAGGTGACGGCGATCCTCGGCGCCGAGGTGCACAAGTTCCGCATCTCCGGCGTCGAGGCCCCCTGATTCGGGCGTGTCGCGTCAGGAAAGGGAGCGGATCCGAGTGCCGTATACCTCAGAGTCATAATTATGACTCTGAGGTATACCGCAGAAAAGCACACATCGATCCGGGAGCCGTCACGCAGCGTGAGGCGGGCCGGCCCTAGACGAAGACGTCGAGCAGGAGGACGCCGAGGAAGCCGACCACCGAGATGATGGTCTCCATCACCGACCAGCTCTTGATGGTCTGCCCCACGGTCAGCCCGAAGTATTCCTTGACCAGCCAGAAGCCGGCGTCGTTGACGTGCGAGAAGAACAGCGAACCGCAGCCGACCGCCAGCGCCAGCAGCGCCACCTCGGGGCCCTGGAGCGTGCCGGCCAGCGGCGCGACGATGCCGGCGGCGGTGATGGTGGCGACCGTCGCCGAGCCGGTGGCGACCCGGATGCCGACCGCGACGAGCCAGCCCAGCAGCAGCGGCGACAGGTTGGCGCCCTCGGCCGCGTCCGCGACCAGGTTGCCCACGCCGGCGTCGACGAGCACCTGCTTGAAACCGCCGCCGGCGGCGACGATCAGCAGGATGCCGGCGATCGCCGGCAGCGAGCCGCCCAGGAAGCCGGAGACCTGGCTGCGACTGAAGCCGTTGCGGTAGCCCAGGAAGATCATGGCGAAGATGACGCCGGCGAGCAGGGCGACGATCGGCGTGCCGGCGATGTCCAGCGCCTTGCGCCCGGCGGTGTCCTCGCCGAGGGTCAGCTCGCCGACGGCCCGCAGCAGCATCAGCGCCACCGGCAGCAGCACGGTGACCACGGCGGCCCAGAGCGCGGGCGCGCGGCGGGAGCGCGGCCCGGCCGGCTCGTCGATCGACGCGCCCGGACGCCCGGCGCCCGGGTTGACCAGGTCGTCCTCGGTGACCAGGTCGCCGTCGGCGTCGACCCGGCCGTCACCGGGGCGGGTCGGGCTGCGGTCACCGGCGACCGCCAGGTCGCGGCGGGTGGGCAGCAGCGCCTCCGGCGCGGTGGCCGGCACGTACCGGGCGATGATGTTGCCGAAGACCGGACCGGCGATGATCACCGTGGGGATCGCCACCAGCAGGCCCAGCGCGAGCGTCTGGCCGAGGTTGGCGCCGAGCGCGTCGATCGCCACCAGCGGGCCCGGGTGCGGCGGCACCAGGCCGTGCAGCACCGACAGGCCGGCCAGCGCCGGGATGCCGATCTTCATGAGCGGCACGTCGACCCGGCGGGAGACCAGCAGCACGATCGGCACCAGCAGCACCACGCCGACCTCGAAGAAGAGCGGCAGGCCGATGAGCGCGGCCACCCCGGCCATGGCCCACGGCAGCGCGCCGCCGGAGACCCGGCCGACCACCCGTTCGACGATGCTGTCCGCCCCGCCCGACTCGGCGAGCATGCCGCCGATCATCGCGCCGAGCGCGATCAGCAGGCCGACGCCGCCGACCGTGGAGCCGACCCCGCCGCTGAACGAGGTGACGATCTTGTCGGCGGAGACGCCGGCTACCACGCCCAGCACGGCGGCGCCGAGGATCAACGCCAGGAACGGGTGCACCTTGCCCCAGGCGATGAGCAGCACCACCGCGGCGATGCCCAGCAGGGCGGCGACGACGAGTTGGGTGTTACCGGCGTTCGTGAGTGGTTCCGCCGGAGCGGCGAGCAGTGTGACCACGGCTATCACGACCTCTGTTCGGTCATTTGGGTGGGGCGGTGGGTGGTGGCTCCGGCGGCAGGCTCGGGGCCAGCCGTCGCAGCGACGCGAACGTGGGCACGAGCGCGTCGTACAGCTCGGAGAAGAGTGGGAGCAGCGCCGCGTAGGTGGCGGCGGCGGCCGGATCGGGGTGGACCGTCTCGTCGATCCGGACCAGGTCGGCGGCGACCTCGACCGAGGAGATCAGGCCGAGCGCCTGCATGCCGAGCAGCGCGGCACCGAAACCGGACCCCTCGTGCCCGGCCGGGAAGCGCACCGGCATGCCCAGCGCGTCGGCGAGGATCTGCCGCCACAGCGGGCTGCGGGCGAAGCCGCCGCTGGCGCGGACCTCGCGTACCTCGTTGCCGGCCGCGCGGACCGACGCCAGGACCAGCGCGAGCTGCTGGCAGACCCCCTCCAGCGCGGCCCGCACCAGATGGGCGCGGCCGTGGCCGTGGGTCAACCCGATGTACGCGCCGCGCGGCAGCGCGCTCCAGTGCGGCGCCCGCTCGCTGAGCAGGTACGGCAGCATGATCAGCCCGCCGGAGCCGACCGGCGCCTGCGCGGCCAGGCCGAGCAGTTCCTCCTCGGCGTCCTCGCCCAGCTCCGGGGCGAGCGCGTCGTGCGCCCACTGGAGCACGATCCCGCCGTTGTTGATCGCGCCGCCGACCACCCAGCGGTCCTCGGTCAGCGCGTAGCAGAACACGCCACCGAGCGGGTCCACGCCGGGGCGTTCCACCATCACCCGCATCGCGCCGCTGGTGCCGATCGAACAGGCGACCACGCCGGGGCGTACCGCGCCGAGGCCGAGGTTGGCCAGCGGGCCGTCGCCGGCGCCCACCACCAGCGGGGTGTCCGCGGGCAGGCCGGTGGCCACGGCGGCGTCGGCGGTCAACCCCTGCAGCACGTGCGTGGTGGGGACGAGCTGGGGGAGCTGCTCCTCGGTGATGCCGGCGACGCGCAGCGCCTCGGTGTCCCAGGCCAGCCGGTGGATGTCCATCAGCCCGGTGGCCGAGGCGACCGAGTGGTCGGTGACCAGCGCCTCGGCCAGCCGCCGCAGGACGAGATCCTTGATGCCGACCCAGTGCGACACCCGCTCGTGCAGCTTCGGCTCCTGCTCGGCGAACCAGACCAGCTTGGGCAGCGGCGCCATCGGGTGCACCGGGGTGCCGGTGCGCCGGTGCAGCGCCAGCCCGGACGGCGCGGCGCGCAGCCGCTCCGCCTGCGCGCTGGCCCGGGAGTCGGCCCAGGTGATCGACGGGGTGAGCGGGTTGCCGTCGGCGTCCAGCCCGATCAGGCTGTGCATGGCGGTGCTGAAGGACAGGCCGGCGACCGGCCCGCCCAGCTCGTCGACGACGGCGCGGATCACCCCGAGCACCGCCTGGTAGATGAGGTCCGGGTCCTGCTCGGCCCAGCCCGGGTGCGGCTCCTCCAGCGGGTAGCCGATCGAGTGGCTGGCCAACTGCCGGCCGTCGGTGTCGAACGCGACCGCCTTGCTGCTGGTGGTGCCGATGTCCACGCCCACCACGACGGTCGGGTCGCCCACCGGTGCACCTCCACTCGCCTCGCCGGGTGGGTACGCCCCGCCCTGCGGCTGACGTTACCGACGCCTCCCGCGGCCCGCATGGCGAAGCGGAGCGACCGTCAATCAACCAATCGGTCTAATTAGTGACTTTCGCGTGTCTTCGTACCCCTACTCGGCCGTTGTGCACAGTGACACCCCGATTGGTGGGCTCGCGCGGCGGAGGAGTCGGCGTGGCGATGACTGATTCGACGGGTTCCACATGGCGTTACCGGTGGGCGCACCGGCAGAACGAGCGGCGGCAGCGCGCGTTCCGCGCGGCCGACGAGGCGTGGCGACGCCGCGACGACGAGCTGCGTCGCCTGCGTACCCTCGCGGTTTCCTTCCACGGGTCGGAACGGGCCGGCGTGGGGCTGCCGATGGAGCTGTCCCCCGGCGAGGTGGTCTTCTGGACGCTGCCGGCGGCGCAACTGGTCGAGGTGCGGCACACCGCGGTGCTGCCGGCCCCCGACCTGGCCGTCGACCCGGACCCGCCGGTGCTGCGCCCGCGCCGCCCCGAGGGGGTTCGGGTCGTCGACGCCGGGCTGGCCGTGCTCACCAACCGGCGCCTCGTGCTGCTCGGCGGGCGCGGCCGGCGCGACTGGACGTACGGCAGGATGACCGGACTGTCCCACGACCCGGCGGCGCCGGTCACCCTGATCCAGGTGCTGGACCGGCGGCGTACCTCCGGCCTGCTGCTGCCCACCGGCGCGGCGGCCGACTTCCGGTTCACGCTCACGCTCGCCTTCGCCGACGCGATCGAACAGCGCGCCGCGGTCGTCGCCGAACTGGACGAGCTGCTCGCCGAGCACGCCGAGCTGCGCCCGCAACGCCCGGCGGTGCTCACCCCGGCCCAGGCCCGGTTCTCCGCGCGGCTGCCCGGCGGCCGGCGGACCGTGGCGGTCGGTGCGGCGCTCGCGCTGGCCGTGCCGGCGATGCTCGTCGAGTCCAACCCGCCCACCCGGGCCGGGTCGGAACGCGCCGCCGCGGCCACCCCGGCGGCCACCGCCTCGCCCGCGCCGCCGGCGGTCGCCCCCGCCGTCCGCACCCGGCCGAGCACCAGCCCGGAGCCGCGCCGCAGCCGGTCCGCGCCGGGCGGCACCGACCCGCAGCCGGCCGCCGAGCGCCGCTGCGGCGCGCCGCCCAACCCCTTCGGGTACGACTACTGCGGCGGGCAGCGGATCCGCAAGCCGGCCGCCGGGGTCTGCGACTGGTTCGAGTGCGTGCCCGGGTTCTGGTCCGGCCGGGGCTGGCTGGTGCAGTGCCGCGACGGCGCGGTCAGCCGCACCGGCGGGCAACGCGACGCGTGCGCCGGCCACCGCGGCCTGCGCCGCACCGTGTGGATGTAAGGAGGGGCCCCCTGTTAACGCTTCCGGTATAGGCGGGGCCCCCGCTTAACACCCCGGGTGCGCAGCGGCAGCAGACCGGCCAGGACCAGCGCGGCGCCGACCGGCAGCAGGTCCAGGTTCACCGCGATCGCCACGAACCCGAGCAGCACCAGCACCGGCGCCCACACCGGCAGCAGCCGCGTCGCCGCCGCCCGGTACAGCAGCACCAGCAGGCCCAGCTCGAACAGCGCCGGCCCGCCGAACAGCACCACGCCGGGGGTGTCCACCGCGTCGGCGAAGCGGGGGAACAGGTCACCGAGGATCACCCAGACGAACGCGGCGGCGCCGACCAGGCCGGCCAGCGCCGCCACGTCGTCCAGCGTCCGCAGCCGGGTCGACCGGGTACGCAGCAGACCGTGCAGCCCGACGATCAGCGCGGCGAACCCGAGCACGCCGACCAGGAACAGGGTGTGCCCGGTGTTCCACGCCCAGGCGCCCTTGTCGCTGTGCCCGTCCAGGCGATCCAGCAGGCGCAGCAGCCCGTAGCCGAGCAGCAGCGACGCCGACGTCACACCGACCGGCCGCAACCAGCGAAACGCCGCATGCGTCGGGGAATCGAGGAGGTTCATTGCCTCAGCCTGTCCGCCGAGGGTCGCCGGGACATCAGGGGTCGGCCCCGCACCGCTCCCGGATCAATCCGCTGGCCTCCCGTAGGGGTGCTCGGTTAGCGTCCGGCCGTGTCCCGCACCGTGACAGTGGTCCTGGTCGACGCCGCCGGCCGGCCGCTCGGCGCGCTGCCCCCGTTCGAGGTGCCGGACCCGTGGTGGCAGCAGGTGGCCTCGGTCGTCGACGGCGCCCGCCGGCGGCACGGCGTCGACGTGGCCGTGCTGCGGCTGCTCGACGCCGACCGCCCGCACCCACCCGGCGGCCACGTCCGCTACCTCGCCCAACTCCTCGGCCCGCCCGCCGGGCACGGCAGGTCGGAACGCGGCCCCGCCGGGCACGGTACGCCGGAACGCGATGCCGGCGGGTGGGGCACGTCGGGACGCGGCCCCGCCGGGCACGGCACGCCGGAACGCGATGCCGCTGGTGGCGTACCCCTGGAACCGGCGGCGGTGGACCTCGCGCCGCATCCGCTGCGCCAGCCGTGGGCGGAGCCGGGCGGCCCGGCCCGCAGCGTCGCCTGGGCCACCGAGGAGCTGCGCCGCCTCGGCCGTCCGGTGACCGCCGTGGCGCAGCAGCGCACCTGGAACCTCTCCGCCATCTGGCGCCTGGACACCCCGCACGGCCCGGCCTGGCTGAAGCAGCTCCCGGTGTTCGCCCGCCACGAGCCCACGGTCCTGACCTGGCTGGCGACCCTCCCGGCCCTCCCGCCCTCGGCCTCCCCCACTGATCAAGGAGTTTGCGTCTCGGGTGATCTCCCTGCCGACACGAACTCCTTGACCACCGGCGCCGGGGTCGGGCCGGTGGTGCTGGCGGTGGGCGGGGAGGGGCGGGTGCTGGTGGCGGACGTGCGGGGGGAGGACCGGTACGGGGCGGGGGAGGCCGAACGGGCCGGGATCGCGGTGGCGCACCACGCGGTGCAGGTGCGGGCCGTGGGGGCGGTGGATCGGCTGGTCGCGGACGGCGTACCCGATCTTCGGGGGGTGCGGCCGGCGGGGTGGATCCGGGCGCGGCTGGCCGGGCACGACGTGTCGGTCGCCGCGCGGCTGCTCGACGGGCTCGACGAGCGGCTGCGGCGGGTCCGCGACTGCGGGCTGCCGGACACGCTCGTGCACGGCGACCTGCACCCCGGCAACGTGCGCGGCGACGGCACCCACGCGGTGACCATCGACTGGGCGGACGCGTTCGTCGGGCATCCCGCGTTCGACATCCTGCGCCTCACCGAGGGCCTCGACGACCCCGCCGCCGCCCGGCTCGTCGAGGCGTGGGCCGACCGGTGGCGGGCCGACGCGCCCGGCTGCGACCCGCGCCGGGCCCTCGACCTGCTCCGGCCGGTCGCGCCGCTGCGGCTGGCCGCCGTGTACGCGATGTTCCTCGCCGGCATCGAGCCGGCCGAGCACCCCTACCACGTACACGACGTGCCGGCCGCGTTGGCGCAGGCCGCAGCCGAGGCGCGACGCTAGGCCCGGCGCACCGGGATCCACAGCTCCGCGTCGGCGGTGTCGCCGCCCTCGGCGATCCGCACCTGGGAGATCTCCGGCCCGGGCCGGATCTCGTACGGGTTCGACGGGAACCACTGGGTGAACACGTCCCGCCACAGGTGTTGCAACGCCTGCGGGAACGCGCCGGAGCTGCGGAAGACCGCCCAGTCGCCGGCCTCCACCGGCAGGCTGTCCAGCCCTTCCGGCACCTCCGCGCCGGTCACCACGGCGTGCCAGTAGTCCAGCTCGGTGCCCTCCGCGCGGGAACCGGCCAGGTCGTCGCTCACGTTGACGATGCCGCGCGGCTCCTGGTCGGACAGCGCCTCGATCCGGCGTACCGTCTCCGGGTCCACGCTCTTGAGGAACGCCACGATGTGCGGGTTCATCCCCTCGTGGACCAGCGGCACCCGCGCCTTCACCCCGGCGAGCCGGAAGGCCTCCTTGGTCACGATCCGATAGTCCATGCTGCTGCTCCCTTCGACGACGAGCCGGAAGGACATCCGGGGCTGGGACCGCAGCACCGACCCGGCGCGGCGGGCCTCGGCCGGGCCGACGCCGTGCACGGCCCGGAACGCGCGGGCGAACGCCTCGTTCGAGCCGTACCCCCAGCGGACCGCCACGTCGAGCAGCGACTCCCGGTCGGCGAGCACGTCGGCGGCGGCCACTGTGAGCCGGCGGCGGCGCACGTACTCCGACAGCGGGATCCCGGCCAACGCCGAGAACAGCCGCCGGAAGTGGTGCTCCGACACACAGGCGACCCGGGCCAGCGCGGCCACGTCGAGCGGCTGGTCGAGCCGTTGTTCGAGGTGGTCCATGGCCTGGTTGAGCCGATCCAGCACCGGATGCTCCTTCCTGATGACGCCTACGACGCTAGGGTGCCCGCCGCCCGTCGACCCGACCTCACCGGACCCGATCCGATCGGCTGAGCCTCCGCTGGCGGGGGTGTCGCACCATGGCGTCGTGATCATTCGGAAGCGGCACCACAGGAAGAAGAAGCACCGGGACTGGTGCGACTGCGACTGCGACCTGGTCGACTGTGACGGCCCCGGTTGCTGCGACCTCGGGCTCTTCTCGACGCTGCTCACCCTCGGCTCGGTGACCGCAGGCATCGCGCGGACGCCGGTCGTGGACCGGGCCGGGCGGGCCGCCATCCTCGGCTACCGGCGGTGGCTGTCGCACCGCTGGCCCGGGACCTGCCGCTACACGCCGACGTGCAGCACGTACGGGCTGGCCGCGGTGGAACGGCACGGGTTGGCGGTGGGCGGCCGGATGGCGGCCGAGCGGGTGCGCCGCTGCCGCCCCGACGTGCCGCGCGGCACCCACGACCCGCTGCCCTGACCGTGCTCCACTGTCCGCCCCGGCTGCCGGCGGCGGGACGGTCCCGCAGGCTTGGTCCGGGCTGCCGGCCGGGTCGGTTCCGCCAGCTCGTTTCGTGCTGCCGGCCGGGTCGGTTCCGCCAGTTCGGCGAGGTGGCGGTATCCCGTGCGATTGATCCAGCCACTTCGCCGAGCTGGTGTCGATCATGGCGGGATCGGGCCGCGCTGACCGGACCCGACCGGACCGCACCGGACCGGACCCGACCGGACCGCACCGGACCGGACCCGACCGGACCGCACCGGACCGGACCCGACCGGACCGCACCGGACCGGACCGGGCTGGACCGGGCCGGACGGGACCGACCGGGCCGGGCTGGGCTGGTAGGTCAGGGGAGCGGGGTGGGGCCGCCGAAGACAACCGGGACGCCGGGGGAGTGCAGCACGCTGACCGGTGGGCCGTCCGGCGCGGGCAGGCCGGCGGCGGTGACCAACTCGTCGTCCAGGTGCAGCAGCTCGGCGCGGTGCAGCGGCCACTGCGGATGCCAGTTCGGCAGGTGAAGGGTGCGCCCGTGGGCCCGGGTGTGCAGGCCCCAGCGGGCGGTGAGGAAGTGCTCCAGCGGCGTCGGCTCGGCTATCGGCGCGCCGACGCGGACGGTCATCCGGCTGGACGCGCCGGCCGGACCGGGCCAGCGGCGTCGGCAGCGGTAGGTGAGCGTGTCGCCGGCGCGGTCCAGCCGCATCGCCGACCACTTGTAGGGCAGGCGGAGGCTCAGTTGGGCGACCAGCACCGGCACCAGCCGGGACGCGTCGAGGGAGCGGAACACCACCGCCCGCCGGCCGGCGCCGTCGACGGAGTAGAGCCGCACGTTGGTCTCCCAGAACGTGCCGAAGTAGGGGATGCCCGGCCCGCGGCCGAACCCCAGGGCGACCATCCGGAAGCCGATCAGCCCGACGTAGGTGAGCCCGTCTATCGTGTCGGGCCGGGTGCCGGCCGGCAGCAGCGGCGCGATCCGCTCCGGCGGGGCCGCCCAGTGCAGGAACGTCAGGTCGTGCCAGCGCTGCGCCAGCCAGGCCCGGCGGATGGCGCGGACGGGTGCGTGCTCGACCGGCTCGATCTCCACAGGCCCATCCTGCCTCCCACCGGGCCGGCGGGTCACTCCGGCCGGTGGCAGACCGCCTCGACGTTGTTGCCGTCGGGGTCGCGGACGAACGCGCCGTAGTAGCCGGCGTGGTATTCCGGCCACACCTTCGGCGCGTGCAGCACCTCGGCGCCGGCCGCCACCGCCGCGTCGTGGAACGCCCGCACGGCCGCCCGGTCGGGCGCGGTGAACGCGATGTGCACCGGCGCGGGGGCGGAGTCGGCCGGTGCGGGCTCGACCCAGAAGTCGGGCGCGTCGACGCCGTAGCCGATCGGGCCGGGCTCCATGATCCGCCGCCCGCCCAGCGGGGCGAGCACCGTGTCGTAGAAGGCGGCGCTGACCTTCAGGTCACGCACCGCTACGGAGAAGTGGTCGAGCACGTCGCCTCCCGCTGATCGCCGATGACCGCGCCAGCCTACGAGCCGGCTGTGACACTTCCCGGCTCACCGACCTCGCCCCGGCCCGCGACCCCGGCTTCCGCCAGGCGCCCGGGCCCGTCCGCGACCGCCCGCCCGCCGGTTCGGCGGGCAGCGCGACGCCGCCGGGCCGTCCGCACCGCGATCAGCAGGCCGGGGAGCGCCCCGAGCAGCCAGATCACGCCCACCGGCCAGTGGATCAGCGTGCCCGCCGCGCCCCGCACCCGCGGCTCGTCACCCAGCACGTAGGACGCCTGCGGGTCCGACGAGCGGCAGCTCATCGCCCATTCGCCGGCCGCCGGCACCCGCACCGACGCGATCCAGGCGAACGTGGCGGCGTCGCCGCCGTAGCCGCCGGGCGGCACGGAGACCGGATCGTCCGCCCGGACCGTCGCGCCGTCGCCGGTGAGCCGGCAGTCCGCGCCCGCCGGGGCGTCACCCACCCCGAAGACCGCGTACGCCCCGGGCGCCGGCACCGCGACCCGCCCGGCCGGCGCCGCGTAGGGGCCGGTCCCGCCGTACTCCCGTGGGTGTTCCCCGACCGTGCTGCCCTCGGCGCCGAGCCGGACCGCGGACTGCGCCAGCAACGCCCCGAACACGACGGCGAGGCAGCCGACCAGGTAGCCGCGCCGCGACGCCGGGCGGGCCCGCTGGGTGAGGCGCGCGCCGGCGGCGTACCCGATCAGGGCCCCGACCACCGCGAGCGCCAGGCCGCCGAGCAGTGCCCGCCCCCAGCGGGCGTCGCCGGCCAGCGGCGCCACCCACCTGAAGAAGGCCAGCGACGCGGCCAGCAGCACGGCGGTGACCAGCGTAGACACGGCGACCGCGAGCGCGACGCCGGCCGGACCGCGACGGCGGGGCTGACCGGCCGCGACCACGGCGGCGAGCACCGGGGACGCGAGCACCGGCCACCACAACGCGGGGGCGACCGTCGGGTCCTCCTCCCAGCGGTGGGTCCACTCGAAGAAGAGCAGCGGGAGCGGAATGGTCGCCAGCAGCCACGCCGCCACCAGCTCTGCGCGTGCCGTCCGAAAAGGATTGGTCACCGACGGTAGGATACCCGGTGACACAGTCGAACACACGGGGGAAACGATGTTCGAGCGACTGGGCAGGTTCGTCGTCGGCAAGGCCTGGTGGGTGATCGGCGGGTGGGTCCTCGCCGCGATCGCGATCGTGGTCACCAGCCCGTCGCTGAGCGACATCACCTCCGCCGACCAGGAGAGCTTCCTGCCGCACTCCTACGAGTCGGTGCAGGCCACCGAGCTGGGCAGCAAGGCGTTCCCGCAGGCGGCGACCGCCACCGCCACCATCGTGGTCAAGCGCGGCGACGGCAAGCCGCTCACCCCGGCCGACGAGGCGCGCGTCGGGCAGCTCGCGCAGGCGCTCAAGGGGCGGAACATCCCGCAGACCGCCGGCTACCTCACCGGCCCGCAGGCCGTCGCGCCGGACAAGTCGGTGCAGATCATCTCCGTCGGCCTGGACGCCGACACCCCGGACGACCCGAAACTGCTGGACGCGGTACGCGACCTGCGCGCCGGCCTCGGCCCGGACCTGGCCGGCAGCGGCCTGACCGCCGGGGTGGCCGGCGACGTGGCGAGCTTCGTCGACAACGAGGACACGTTCAACTCGGCGTTCGCGATCGTCGGGGTCGCCACCATCATCCTCATCATCGGGCTGATTCTGATCATCTTCCGCAGCCCGATCGCCGCGCTGCTGCCGGTCGTGGTGATCAGCGTGGTCATGTCCGTCACCACCGGCCTGGTCGCCGCCGCCGGCAAGGCGTTCGACCTCAACGTCAGCCAGGACCTGCAGACCATCCTGCTGATCGTGCTGTTCGGCATCGGTACCGACTACATCCTGTTCCTGCTGTTCCGCTACCGGGAACGGCTGCGCGCCGGCGACGACAAGCGCACCGCGATGATCGTCACGGTGCAGCGGGTCGGCGAGGTCATCACGTCCGCCGCCGGCGCGGTCATCGTCGCGTTCCTGGTGCTGCTGCTCGCCTCGCTCGGCTTCTTCGGCTCCCTCGGCCCGGCGCTCGCCATCGCCGTCGGCGTCATGCTGGTCACCTCGCTGACCCTGATCCCGGCCGTCGTGTCGCTGCTCGGCCGGTGGGTGTTCTGGCCGTCGAAGGCGTGGCAGCGTACGCCGAAGGCAAGCCTGTCCCGACGGCTCGGCGCCGCCGTCGGCCGCCGGCCCGCGGTGGTGGCCGCGGCCTCCGGCGCGCTGCTCGTCGCGCTCGCCGCCGGGGTGCTCAGCTATCAGGCCGACTACGACTTCAGCGCCGGCTTCCCGCAGGACACCGAGTCGGCGCGCGCCGCCAAGGACCTCCAGCGCGGCTTCGCCGCCGGCGCGCTCGCGCCCACCGAGGTCTACCTGACCACCGGCAACGGCAGCCCGCTCACCGACCAGCAGGTCAACGACTTCGCCGCCGCGTCGGCCGACGCGCCGGGCGTGGCCCGGGTGCAGCCGGCCGAACGCAGCACCACCGACGCGAGCGTCGCCCGGATCAACCTGCTGCTCGACGAGAACCCGGTCTCCAACGAGGCGATCACCCTGGTCCGCGACGACCTGCGGGACGCGCTGCACGACAAGGCCCCATCGGGTACGAAGGCACTGGTCGGCGGCCCCACCGCGATCTTCGCCGACATCAACTCGGCGAACAACCGCGACCTGTCGGTGATCCTCCCGGTGGCCGCCGGCCTGATCGCGCTCATCCTCGCGCTGCTGCTGCGCAGCCTCGTCGCGCCGATCTACCTGGTGATCGCCGTGCTGCTCAACTTCGCGGCCACGCTGGGCGCGACCGTCTACGTGTTCCAGGGGCTCCAGGGCAACCCGGGCGTCACGTTCCAGCTCCCGATCATCCTCTACCTGTTCGTGGTGGCGATCGGCACCGACTACAACATCCTGATGATCGCCCGACTACGCGAGGAGGCCCGGGAGGGCCACGAACCGCACCAGGCGGCGGCGATCGGCGTGGAGCACGCCGGGCCGACGGTGGCCGCGGCCGGGCTGATCCTGGCCGGGACGTTCGGGGTGCTGATGCTCGCGCCGATCTCGTTCCTCCAGCAGATGGGGTTCGCGGTGGCGATCGGGATCGTGCTGTCGGCGTTCGTGATGTCGATGTTCTTCGTACCGGCGTTGACCGGGTTGATCGGGCACAAGGCGTGGTGGCCGGGGCACGGGGACGAGCGGCGTGACGGTGGGGGACGGCATGCGGCGGCGGAGCCGGTGGGCGCGGCCGAGGTGTAGCGGGCGGCGCGGGAGTGCAACCCGGACCGGTGTGCGGGCGTCCCAAGGAGGTGGAAACAGTGAGGACCCGTCGGGGCCGGATTATTCTTTGGATCACGGCCGTCGCCCTGCTCGGCGGTTGTGGGGTCCGCCGGGAACAGTCTGGCCGTCGAGCCGCTCGACGGGCTGCGCCAGCAGGCGGGCGAGGCCCTGACCCGGTACGACCAGGCGGTTCGGACCGCGGGAGGCGCTCCCTTCGTTCCGGTGGGGGAGCTGACTCGCCAACTCGGCGACTGGGAGCCGGCGAACGGTTTCTTCAAGGAGAGCCTGTCGGCCGGCCGCGTCGGCCGCCTCGACGCTGCCCGTAGCTGCCCCAGCAGGCCGGCACCATCGTCTGGGCCAACGGCATCCATCAGGACGTGCCGTTGATATCGGCGGACGAGGCGTTGGCGCAGCTGCGCGCCGCGGGGACGGGCGACTGTTCCGGTTGCGCGCCGCTTAAACTCACCGGCGCTCGCCTGACCACGATGACGGTCAAGACCACCCGTGGCCCGGTCACCGCCCCGACGTGGGAATACACCATCGACGGAACGAGCGTGCGGCTGACGCGAGTGGCGGGGGATCCCTCGGCCGTCGTCCGGGTGACCCCACCGCCCCGGGACGCCAGCCACCCACACGAGGGGCTGGCGGTCGAGTCGGCGACCATCACGACCACGGGCAGCGAGTTGACCGTAGCCTTCACCGGCGTGCCCGGCCCCAGCAGCAAGCCGTGCGGAGCCGACTACGGCGCCGAAGCGGCCGAGTCGGACCTGGCAGTCGTCGTGATCGTCATCGAGTACCGGCACGCCAAGGACGAGGCATGCCCAGCAATCGGAGCGCAGCGCAGCGCCACCGTCGAGCTGTCCCGACCATTGGGGATCGGGCGGTCCTCGAGGTGACGCAGGGCCTGCCCGTGGAGCTGACCATGAAAGGCTGACCGTCATGCTGTCCGGCTCGGCGCCGGACGCTCCCGCCGCCCCTGTCCGCCGTCCAATAAGTCGCTTCACCGCTTGAACGCTGGTGGCCGACCGACAGGTCGGCGGCCACCAGCGTGTGAAAGGCCGGCCGAACTGAGTGGGCTGACGCCGCTGGTACCGGAGTGCGATCGGGGAGCGAGAGGGGTTGGGGCTGATGGCCGAGGGGTGGCCGAACAGGGCAATTGCCGGTCATCGCCGCTGGCAACGGCAGCGCGGTTGATGTGCAGCCGGGGCAAAACAGCGATGCTGTCGGCCTGGCAGAACGGGCGTAGCGTTGTCGGATTTCGGACAGGCCTCCGTGTACATCGACCGTTGCTGGCGATCTGTGGCGGTGGCTCGGTCCGCAGGGCGGGAGCCGGACGCGGCGGTGACCAGCGAGAATGCCACCCGCCGCTGACTGATTGTCTTAATGCAATATCAACAGCCGGGTTAGTTGACAGCGCAGATAGGCGAGCGTGGACCGGCTGAACAGCCGAGCACTTGGGGGTCCCGCTAGCAGGACCCGGGGCGATAGGGTCCGAAACCATCAATGGAAAGTGGGGTGGCGGTGCTTACCGAACTGGCGCTGCCGCATGGGGTGAAGGCAGAGCGTGTGGACGCGGCGGTCCTTGCCGACCCGCGTCCGGGTAGACGTCGGGCCGTCAGGGTGGACTCGACGCCTGCGGCCAGCACATTGGCCCTCGATCTGCCCGGCGGTGGGGCTAGCCGCCATTGGCCGCCCTCTGGTCTTCATCGCGCAGACGAACGAGGCAGTCGACCGCCAGCATCCGGGCGAAGGTCCTCGGCCCCGACGTGACCGACCGGTCGGCGTCGCTTCCTGATGGCTGAGATGCCGACGAGTCCATGCTTGCTCCCCTCTACCAAACGAGCTTGATGTAGGCGGAAAAGATGAACCCCACCTGTGTCTCCGGCAACGGTTCACCCATCGCCGCACACGGTCTGTCGCACAACCACCTACCGTGTCGTGCTCACTCATCGAGGTCACCCAAGCCTTTAGGTGGGACGAACAATGAGTGAGAGCCGTGATTGGGGACAGTTCGACCCCGGCCTCGCGCAATGGATCGATGACCATCGTTGTCGGGTCGTGAAGGCCTACAGCGCCGACCCTCTCTTGATCCCTGAGCATGCCAATCAGGAGGACAGCTATCGAACCGGTGGGTACGCGCAGCGTCAGCTGTTGGAACTGGTCCAGAACGCCGCAGATGCCCTGCACCGCAGCGGCACCCGGGGGCGGGTGGAGCTCCATCTCTCACGCGACTCGCTCTACTGCGCGAACGAAGGCGAAACCTTCACGCAGGCGGGGCTCGAGGCGATCTGCCATGCCTTCTTAAGCGCGAAGCGGGGCGAAGAGATCGGCCGTTTCGGACTGGGCTTCAAGTCGGTCCTCGGCGTCAGCCGGAAACCGGCCGTCTTCAGCCGGTCGATCTGCTTCGACTTCGATGCAGCGAGGTCACGAGCTGAGCTCCTCGCCATCGCGCCGGACGCCCCGCGGTTCCCTGTTCTACGTCTTCCGTCGCTCGTTGACATCGAGCACGAGATGCAGATGGACGAGACTCTGCGGGATCTCGCTTCCTGGGCCCAGACAGTGGTCCGTCTTCCGCTGTCGAGCGACCGCACTCGCCTCGAGCAAGAGATGCGGGACTTTCCCCGCGAGTTCCTGCTCTTCGTGCCTAACGTGTCCGCCCTGCACCTTGTGATCGACGGAGGTGTCGACTCGAGGTTCGAAGTCGTGCACAAATGTGTGGAACTGCCGTCCGGTGACCTGCGTCTTGAAGGCGAAACCGGCCAGCAAGCCGACTGGCGGGTGTGGCACCGTACTCACCGTCCATCGGACGAGGCGTTGGGTGAAGTCGGCGAGGCGGTGCGGCGCGAGGAGGTCCGCGTCTCGTATGCGGTTCCGCTGGCGGACGCGCAGCAACTCGGGCGGTTCTGGGCCTACTTTCCACTAGCGGATGAGACATCGGCCCGCGGAATCATCAACGCGCCGTGGCGAGTCAATGACGACCGCACCAACCTTCTCACCGGAGTCTTCAACAACGAGCTTTTCGACGTCGCTGCAGAGATGATCGTCGCCGGAGTACCCACTCTGACGACAGCCGAGGACCCGGCCAGACACTTCGACTACCTCCCTGCACGTGGACGGGAGGCGCATAACGACGCAGACCGTTACCTGACCGAGCGGGTACCGCGCATAGCTGTGCGGACGCGCTGCGTGCCGGACGCGGACGGGCAGCTACAACTCCCGAGTAGTCTGCGCTTGCCGCATTTCGATCTGCGTCTGGAGCTCCCTACCCATCGCGCATGGCAGGAGGTTCCGGGCAGGCCGGCGCAAGTGCCGCATTGGTCCTGCTACCAGACAGCCACACGACGGGCCCGACTGCGCTCGCTCGTTCGAGTGGAAGACATGAAGGTCTCAGACTCGGAGGTCGGGGCAGGCGAATGGCTCGAGTTGATCGTGCCCGACGGCACGGACGAGCAGTGCAAATCCGCCCTACAGATCTTGGCGACCGTCAGGGATGATTTGACCCGCCGAGACATGCAGGCTGCGAGAGTGTTACCGGATACCTCCGGTCATCTGCGGCGACTCGACGAGACGGACCAGGTCTTCCTGCGAGGCCACGTGCTGAGTTCCACCGCTGGTCTCAGCCTGGCCCGCGGATCGTTCTTAGACGGCCGGGGCGTAGAAGATGCCTTACGCAACCTCGGATTCCGCGATGTCGACCCGACGCTGGAGCTGCGGAAACTCCTCAAGAAATCAGGGAGGGACTGGGGCGACTACGAATGGACCGGATTCTGGAAGCTCGTCGATGAGGTGTCCGTCGCCGACGCGCAGCGCCTGCTAGAGGAACACGTTGCCCTCGGCGGCCGCCTCTGTGTTCGATGCCTGGATCGGTCCTGGCATGTGGTGGGGAACGTCGTCGTCCCTACGGTCGTGGAACCCCGCGGGGCCTCGCTCGCCCTAGACACCGAATTTCATGATTTGCATCTGGCTATTCTTCGCGCCGTTGGCGTGGATGCTCGGCCAACCGTTACCCGTGCGGCGCTGCATGACCCGACGTACATGGAGTACGTGCGGACCGTGCGAGAGCAGCATGTGTGCGACTTGCCGCCTCTGGGACGCCCTGACCCGGGCCTGCTGCACTTCGATGACGAGGCGGTCGGTCCCCTGCACATGCTTCGACGCTTCGCCGACACGGATGATCCGGTGTCTCAGGAGGCGTGGACGCGTGAGCTGCTCATTGTGGACGCGCCGGAACGCGCACGCTTGAGGCACCGTAACCACCGCCTCTTCCCTAACGTACGGGAGGTACAAGCGCCCCACCTTTGGGCCGCAAGGACGTACGGTCTTTTCGCCACTGATTGGGGACCCCGCCGAGCGGAGGAAGCCGTCGGTAGAGGGCTGGCCGGGTATTCGCCTGTACTTCCGGTCGCGCACTGGGAGTCGACGGCCAAGCTTTCGCTGCCAAAGACGCTCGTCGACGTACCCGCCGTTGTCTGGCGCGAGTTCCTCACGCGCGCGCCTGTCGGGGCTGACCCATGGGCCCTCGGTCAGTTGCTGACCGAGGCGGCGCGGTGCCTCGTCGGGGAGACGCCCTTGCAGGTACCTGCGCTGTCCGAAGCGTCAGGGGTGCTGGCGGCGCCGGACGAGGTCCTCCTCGCCCGCACAGAGGAGGAACTCCGCGCGTTGTCGGGACGTCGCTTGCCCTACGTCGCCGTAGCGAAGGACGAGGATGCTGATCTGCTGATCGACAGATGGGGTTGCCGGGAGGCTTCCGCGCAACTTCGCGTAGAGATTGTCGCGGAGATGCCCGGGGAGCCGGTGGTTCTCCTGGACCGGTTCCGGGCCCTGCGCGCCCTCGCCAGCGGGGTTCTGGACGGGTTTGAACTCGTCGAGTGCCAAGGCCTGGCGAGGGAGATAACGGCCGCCGGTGGTATCGATCGGGAACCCATCGACGTCGCACAAGACGGGAACACAGTCTTTTACCTGGCGAGCCTCGAAGACGAAGAGCTTCTGGAGAGGCTCGCGGGAGAGTTCGATCTACACCTCACGACAATGAGCATAGGGCGGATCCTCAGCGACGCGCAGGACGAGCAGATCAGGTCACGCATGGCGACGTGCCGGGTCGAGCGCGATCCCGCCAAGAAGCTCCTGACGCTTGTCCACCCGCGCGTCCTGGAGTCGAAGCTGCCCGCTGGCCTGCTTCGAGCCGTCCGGCACCTCGGGGACAGCGGAGGCGATTACCAACTGGCGGAGCTCCTGCTGCACGTGCATGGGTATGACGTCCTGCGCGAACTCCGCCATGAACTGCAGGAAGCAAGGTTCCCGGTCCCAACGCAGTGGGCAGGTTCTGCTCCAGCTATCAGCTTCGTCAGACAACTCGGCTTTCCCGCTGAGTACGCTGGCGAGCGAGGGCAGCGACTTGAAGCTGACCTTACTGTGCCGGGCCCACCCGACTTGAACGCCTTGCACCCCTACCAGGAGAAGTTGGCTGGGGATATTCGGCAGCTGATCAAGGATCCCGATCGGGCGCTGCTGTTCCTGCCGACGGGGGCCGGGAAGACACGCGTCACGGTTCAGGCCTTGGTGCATGCCTTCGTCGAAGACGGCCTGAATGGACCGCTGCTGTGGATCGCGCAGAGCGAGGAACTCTGCGAGCAGGCAGTCCAAACCTGGAGCGTGGTCTGGAGGCAGTTCGGCGACCGCAGGCCACTTCGACTTTCCCGTCTATGGGACCGGAACGAGGTGGCCCCCAGCGACGACGAGGTCATGGTGGTGGTCGCGACCGACGCTAAGCTCGCGATCTGCCGGGACAAGGACGACTACGACTGGCTAAGTCAGCCGTCTATGGTTGTGATCGACGAAGCCCATGTGGCAACGGGGAAGGACTACACCGCGACGCTGAAATGGCTGGGGCTGGACCACCGTAGAACAACGCGTCCGCTCCTCGGCCTGACGGCGACTCCGTTCAAAGGTACAGGCGGCGAAGAAGCGAACATACGGCTGGCCGCGCGGTTCAACAGGCGTCTGCTGGACGCACTCGGGGAAGACCCGTATGCGGCACTACAGGCTCAGGGCGTCCTCTCGCGGGTAGAGCACCGCATTCTCGACGGCGCGAACCTAGAGCTCGATGCGCAAGAGCGGGATTATGCTCTCAGAACCCGGCAGCTCCCGCAGGGCGCGCTGGATCGTTTGGGCAAGGATCAGGCTCGCACACAGCGGTTACTGGAGGACATCGCGTCATTGCCCGACGAGTGGCCCATCCTGGTGTTCACCGCGTCGGTGTTGTCGGCACAGGTCCTCGCCGCGCTGCTTCGTGTGCGCGGCATAGGCTCGGCAGCCGTCAGTGGGGCGACCCGTACACAGGAGCGGCGCCGTAGCATCGAGGCGTTCCGCGCGGGCGACATTAGAGTTTTGACTAACTGCAATGTGCTCACTCAGGGATTCGACGCGCCGAGTGTCCGGGCCCTGTACATCGCCCGGCCCACCTTCAGCCCGAACGCCTACATACAGATGGTCGGACGTGGCTTGCGAGGACCAGCGAACGGCGGCAAAGAGGAGTGCTTGGTCGTCAACGTCGCAGACACCTTCGGCCAGTTCGGCGAACGCCTGGCCTACCAGAAGTTCGACTACCTCTGGGAGCGGCAAGGGGGTCGGCTTCGGTGAGGCTGATTCCTGACCTCGACCGTCTCGGTAGCGTCGGAAGCACCGCGGAGCTTCGCCTTGCGAAGCTGCTCGCACAGGCCGAGTTGCCGGAGCCGGCGACGTGCCTGTACTCGGTGCATCTGCCTGCCCATGAGTACAAGCGGATGTCGGAGGTGGACTTCCTGGCCGTGTGGGACGACACAGTCCTGGTGATCGAGGTCAAGGGTGGCCGGCTGGGGCGACACGGCGGGACGTGGACCGTGACGGA
Organism: Micromonospora sp. WMMC241; assembly: GCF_027460165.1. Classification (NCBI taxonomy): domain Bacteria; kingdom Bacillati; phylum Actinomycetota; class Actinomycetes; order Micromonosporales; family Micromonosporaceae; genus Micromonospora; species Micromonospora sp. WMMC241. Next base: position 5,369,916 of record NZ_JAPZBF010000001.1, on the reverse strand, counting down.
TCGGTACGGCGATGTAACGGAGAAACGCGAAGGGCCGTTCGAGCAAGCACGTTCGGCGATGTTCGCGCTGGAAGCGCGGTTGCAGGAGCGGATCCCCGCCTTGGACGTCGCGTTTGGTTATCTCGTCGTCACACCGGATCAGGAACTTGGGGACGATCTCGAGTGGGAGCCTCAGCAGCACGTGGGTTTCCGGTCGATGACCGTCTCGGGCATCGAGAAGGCCCTCGAGGAATCACGCCGTTTCTGGAAGTTGCGGGCCCGCAGACCAGTCCGCGGGGGAGCGTACCGAGAACTGCTGAGGGTGCTACGCCCCGACTTCGACCGTCTCCCGACCCTGCGAAGCAGCATGGTCAACCTCGAAAGTGAGTACGTCCGGCTGGCCGATCGGCAGTACGACCTGTTGTTGGGCGCCGAGCGCAATCCGCGGGTCCTGTGTATCGGCGGGGCGGGGTCGGGCAAGACTCTGCTGGCGGTCGAGACGGCCCGGCGCGCGGCCCGTCAGGGCTATCGTGTGATGCTTACCTGCCGCTCCGAACCACTCGCGCGGATGCTCGGGGAACAGCTTCGCGACACGGACGTCGTCTGCGTTTCCTTCGACGGCGCACTCGGCGGTGGCACCGTCGATATGCTCGTCGTCGACGAGGCGCAGGACATTCTGAACGTCGAGTCGCTGCTGGAGCTGGATGAACTGGTCGATGGCGGCTGGTCCGGCGGACGATGGCGCGTCTTCTGCGACCCGAACAACCAGGCGAACGTGGACGGGACGTTCGACCGCGTCTGCTTCGACGAGCTGGCAGCACTTTCGTCGGTCGTCGAGCTGCCGTTCAACTGCCGGAACACCGCGACCGTCGTTCACCAGACGCAGATGGTTACGGCCGCCGACCTGGGGGTCGCCCGGGCGGGCGAGGGCCCGCCTGTGGAATACAAGCGGTGTTCGGACAAAAGTGCCGTTGCAGCTGTGCTCGACGCCCAGCTCAAGCGCTTGCGAAAGGACGAGGTCGACCTGGCTGAGGTCGTCGTTGTGACGATGTGTGACAGGGTCTCCGACAGTTCGGCGACGGCTAGCAAGGCCTACCAGACCGGGCGACTCGTCGCGGCGGCGGAGGGCTTCGAAACGACCGCAAACGCCGCGCGTCTGGTCACCGCCGCCGAGATCAAAGGGCTGGAAGCCCTACATGTTTGCGTCGTCGACGTGGACGACGTTAACGACCCCGTGTCCAGGGCACGGCTGTACGTCGCGATGACCCGACCACGAATCAGCCTCTGGCTCGCGCTGTCGGACCAAGCTTGGCGACAAATTGCGGAGGGCCCGAGCGCTGGAGGAGCAAACTGATGCATGCCTACGACCCCGTCGCAGTCCGGGACGACCTGGTGCAGTACCTCCGAGAGCAATACCTCGGACCGGCGAGCGAAGAGGAAGTCGTTCAAGGGCGGCCCGACCGGATCTATCTCGTAGGCACCCTTTACCCCCGTGGCCGGTCCGCAGAGCGACCTGACGGCAGTGTCTTGGGCGACGATTCACACGACGAGGAGCTGGACGAGCCCGTCGAGCTCGCCAACGCCTGGCACCCCGCCTCCGCGGCCATCTCGTTCCTCCACGACGCTGTCACTCTGCGATGCACCGTCAAAGCAGCGGTCTACGAGCCGGACGTCACCGACGGTGGCGAAGGTGGCAGGGATCGCTGGCGACGACGAAGGTTGGTTCAGGAACCGGTCGAGATCTCGGCCGGTGCAGGTCCGCCAGTCAAGAAACAGAACGTTCTGGAAGATCGGGCCCGACTCGTGTCGGTGTGGAGGCCCGTCGGCGAACGGTGGCTCGTAACCGTCGCACTGGAGAACCGGGCGGAACATGACGAGGCCGACTCCCCGCCGCCTACCGAGCAGTGCCTCTTCCAGGTCAACGTGCGGTGCGAGGCCGTGGGAGGCAGCATTCTGCCCTATCCGAGCAGCCAGGAGCTCAGCACCGACGAGGAAGACGAGGAGCTCCGCCTGCTCTATCGCGCGCGCCGCGCGTACGGCGTCGGCCACGGCTGCTCGGTGAGCTGGGACCCCGGGCCCGACGGCACCGCCACCGCCGTTTCAACGGACATGCTTCCAGCGACCACCGTTCCCGCCGTCAGGGCAAAAGGTCTAAACCTCCCGATTCTCTCTCTGGCCCGTCTGGGCGACGAGACCCTGCCGGTCAGACGCCTGTGCACCGAACTGAGCGAATTTGTCCTCGCCTACGAGGAGTGGATCGGGAAACAGGAGACAGAGGCGAAAGGGCTCGAGGAGCCATACCAGCCAGCCGCCGAGCGCTTGCTGGAACGTATGCGGCGCGCCGCTCACCGGATGAGGGAGGGCATCCAGCTGCTGGGCGACGACCAGGACCAACGGCCGTTGCTCGCCTTCAGGCTCGCGAACGCCGCCATGCGCGAGCAGATGCTGCAGAGCGGCCACGTGAGGAAATCGCCGGGCAATCGTGGTGCTCCGCTGCCGGTGCGGCAGCTGCCCGCCACGGAACCCGCCTGGCACCCGTTCCAACTAGGATTCCAGCTGCTGGCTCTTGCTTCGACCGCCCTGGCTACGCATGACGACCGGGAAACCGTCGACTTAATCTGGTTTCCGACGGGTGGCGGCAAGACGGAGGCCTACCTCGGCCTCGCTGCATTCGAGATGATCCGACGCCGTCTGTATCGGGGGATCCACGGCGGGGGCACGGCCGTCCTGACCCGGTACACCCTGCGGCTGCTGACCGCCCAGCAGTTCCAACGCGCCGCGACGCTGATCTGTGCCTTGGAGCAACTGCGGGAGACGAGGCCGGAGCTTCGAAACACACCGCCGTTCAGCATCGGCCTGTGGGTGGGCGGTGAGACCACGCCCAACAGCTTTGAGGACGCCCACCAGCTCACGACCGAGCTGAGAAAGGCTCAGGAACCGGAAAGCCCGTTCCAAATACAGTCCTGTCCGTGGTGCGGCACCCCGATCCTGCCGAGCGCCAAGCAACAGGACTCGGGAGCGTACGGCGTTCGGACGACCAAGCACACCTTCGAGCTGTTCTGCCCTCACGGTGAATGCCCCTTCCATGATCTTTTGCCCGTAAGCGTCGTCGACGAGCAGATGTTTCAGGACCCTCCGACGCTGCTCGTCGCGACGGTGGACAAGCTGGCACGTCTCCCCTGGGTCACGGACGCGGGATCGCTGTTCGGTCTCGGTAACGTGCCCTACGACGCGCCCAGCTTGGTGATTCAAGACGAGTTGCATCTGCTGTCCGGCCCGCTGGGCACGACGGTGGCCCTCTACGAAGCCGCCGTTCAGAGCTTGATTGGATGGCAGGGTTCACGCCCTAAGGTCGTCGCATCCACCGCAACGATTCGGGCGGCTGATCACCAGGTTCGTGGGCTCTTCGGCTCGAAGGTTGCTCTTTTTCCGCCCAGCGGCCTCACCGCCGACAACAGCTTCTTCGCTGAGATTGATCATGACGTCCCGGGGAGGCTTTACCTCGGTCTCATGCCGCAGGCGCACACACAAGCCTTCGCGACTGTCCTTACCTGCGTCGCTTTGCTGCAAGGACCGCGCTACCTCGGCCTGGAAGACGACGCGCTGGACTCATACTGGACCGTCGTGGCCTATCACAACAGCCTGCGCGAGCTCGGCCGTACCGTGACCATCGCTCGGGACGACGTCGAGAGCATGCTCCGTGCCCGGGACAACAGAGACCGCCCGTCACGTAGCCTGCGTCGCGACGGGGTCGTCGAGCTCACGAGCAACGTGCCGGCCAACCAGCTTCCCAAGCTGCTGGCGCGACTGGAGCGGCCGGTCCAGCACCCCGAGGCGATCGACCTCGTTGCAACGACCAACATGCTCTCGGTGGGTATCGACATCAGCCGGCTAGGGCTGATGCTGATGAATGGGCAACCCAAGACCACGTCCGAGTATATCCAGGCGACCAGCCGCGTAGGGCGGGCGAACGTGCCCGGACTCGTCGTGACGTTGCTGAGAGCAAGCAAGCCCCGCGACCGCTCGCACTACGAGGCGTTCCGCGCGTACCACCAGGCGCTCTACCGCTACGTGGAGCCGACGAGCGTCACCCCCTGGTCCTTGGCATCACGCCGCAGGTCTCTTCCGGCGGCGCTCGTCCTCCTCGTCAGGCATGGCGCAGGCTTGCGCGCAAACGATGACGCCGGCGACTTCCGGACCGGTGATCCGCTGGTGAGGGCAGCTGTCGAGAAGCTGTGCGCCATTGCCCGCAAGGCCGACCCTGAAGAAGCGCAAGAGGTCGAAGCTGACGTGCGGCAGCTGGTCAACGATTGGGAACACCGTAGCCGGCGTGCAGAGGAAATGGGCGAGCGGCTGAAGTATGACTCCAAGACCGGCCCGGCCCTGCTCAAGGACTTCGGGGAGCAGCGGGACGGATGGGCACTGATGCACTCGATGCGATCGGTCGATCGGCAGGTCCGGGTGGTAGCCGTGGGGGAGTCGCTGTGACGAAGCGGGGTAGGTCCAGTATGAGGATGGTCAGGCTCAGCCAGGTCGTGTCCCCGTTCGGCGTGGGTGCTGTCTTCGACGTCCTCGGAGAATCCCTGATGGGCGTTGACATCAGCGGGTGGGCGTACAACAAGAGCGCAAAGGTGGAGTCACGACGGCTAGAGCAAGCTCTTGGCGTAAAGGAGCTGCGCTCGCCGCCGAGCGTCCCTTCTTACCCGTCCAAGCACACTCCAGGCATTCCCTACCAGCGCTTCCCGCGTTGGCTTTTCTGCCAGAATTGCCGACGCATGCGATACATGCTCGGTGCTGAGGAAACCGGCGGGGCGCCGAGGTGCGCGCACTGCGGTGCGCACATGGTCCCCATGCGATTCATCGCGGTGTGCGCCAAACGCGGCCATGCGATGGACGTTCCTTGGGACCGATGGGCTCACTCGCAGTATGAAACCGAGGACCAGAAGCGGTGCCGCAAGCAGGAGCTGCGCTTTGAAACGAGGAGCGCCGGGTCCGAGGGGCTGTCCAGTCTGGTCGTGCACTGCATGACCTGCAACGCGTTCCGGCACCTCGGTGAGTTGCCGAGCCGGGACTCCCTGAAGAGAATCGGCGTGCGGTGCTCCGGAACGCAGCCGTGGCAGCGGGGCAACTTTTCGTGCGACGAACGGGTCGAGGTCCTCCAGCGTGGCGCCACGAACGTCACGCTTCCAGAGGCGACTACTGCGTTGGACATCCCGGAACCGACCGCTCCGGCCCGCGACCTCGAGGCCGACATCCGGCAGCATCGCAACTTCGACGATGTTCGTACCGCTCCCGACGGACCGCGGGCTAGTGTTCTCGTCGAATTGATCTCCGAGGATCTGGGGGTGCCCAAGGACCTCGTGTTGCACGTGGCGCGAGGTGGCGGTGGTACGGACTCGGCGGAGGGCTTGCGCGAAACCCGGGCAGGCTTGCTCAACGGTGAGTGGCGGGCGTTCATGCAGGCCACCGACGTCAACGGTGAGGCCATCGGGACTCCGAACTTCATCGTGTCTTCCACCGAGCTGGTGGCGGGCGCGGGCAGTGAGGTATACGACTTGCTCGCCGAGAAGGTCCAGGACGTCGTGTTGGTACACCGCCTGAGGGAGGTCCGCGTCCTCCACGGGTTCCGGCGGTACGACCTTGCGGCGGACGTCGTTCCGGTCGACCTTGGACCCCGCGGACGCGAGCGCTGGCTGCCAGCGATCGAGTCGTTCGGAGAGGGCATTTTCCTGTCGCTCGACCAGCAGCGGCTCGCCTCCTGGGAGCAGATCGACGCCGTTGTCGACCGCGCGGAACTCCTTGAGCGACGCCGCCGCGACAGCCACATTGGATCGCGATTCCCGGAAGTCTCGCCGAGGTCGGTTCTCCTTCACACGCTTGCACATTTGCTGATCCGTCGGCTGGCCTTCTCCTGCGGCTACTCGGCGGCCTCTCTGCGCGAGCGCATCTACGCCGGCGTCGGGCCGGACCCGGAAGCCGGGTTTTTGATCTACACAGCGGCGGGCGATGCCGAGGGCACCCTTGGCGGGCTCGTCCGGCAGGGCGAACATCCCCGTCTTGCGCAAACGCTGCTCGCCGCACTGGAGGAAGCAGCTTGGTGCTCCGCCGACCCAGTATGCCGAGAAAGCCGAGGGCAGGGGCTGAACAGCTTAAACCTCGCTGGCTGCCACGGCTGCTGCCTCGCCGCAGAGACGTCGTGCGAACGATCGAATGTGTTGCTCGACCGGGTTCTGGTGGTCGGTGACGACCAGACACCAGGATTCTTCGGCGATGTAATCGAAGCCCTTCGAGCTGCCTCCGTGGCGCAGATATGAGGGCCGCGGAGGAGTCAGCCTGCGAAGGCCATCGGACGGGCGCACTGGCGAAACGACTAAAGGACCCCCGACAAGTCGAGCTGGCACCCTGGCAGCTCGACGCTGTCGAGACGTGGGCCAGCGGCGGCGATGGACCCGCGTACCGCGGAACGCTGGAAATTTTCACAGGTGGCGGCAAATCCCTGATCGCGGTGGAGTGCATCCGCCGCGCGGCGCTCCTCGAACCGCAACTCCACGTCGCCATCGTCGTGCCGACGCTCGCACTCGCCCGGCAGTGGCACGACGTCGTGCTACGACACACGGCGCTGAACCCACGGGACGTCGGCCGGCTCGACGGCGAGCACAAGGACGACCTGCAATCCAAGAGAATTCTGATCAGCGTCCTCAATACGGCCGCCGAGCGGCTACCCGAGCTGGCAGCAACTGCCGCATCCCCGCTCATGCTCATCGTCGACGAGTGCCACCGAGCGGGAGCGCCTCGTTTCTCGCGCGTGCTGAAAACCAAAGCGTCGTTCCGGCTCGGCCTCAGCGCCACCGCAGAGCGCGACGACGTCGATGAGCAAGGCCTGCCGATCCAGTACGACGACCACATACTCGGTGAAGAGCTCGGCCGCCTGGTCTACCGCTTCGATCTCCGTGCCGCCCGGAAAGTCGGATGGCTTCCCGAGTACACCGTGCACCACCACGGGGTCGAGCTGATGTCGGAGGAGCGCCGCCGCTACGAACAGCTAACACGGCGTATCGACGACCTGTCGGAGCGACTCGACGACTTGGGTGTGCCGAGTTCATTGGCGCGGCAGGCGTCAGGGCGGCCTGGTGAAACGGGGGCGCTGGCCCGTAGTTATGTAGGGACGGTGGCGCAACGGAAAGACCTGCTCTACCGAGCGGGCGAGCGTGCACGTGTTGTGGCAGAGATTATGTGCAGCTTGGTCGACCGAGCGGACACACCGCGCGCCTTGTTGTTTCACGAGCGCATCGACGAGGCGGTCGACTTGCACCGCCAGCTGACTGACGCTGGCCTTGGATTCCCGATCGGTCTGGAGCACTCCGGACTGCCCGAGGCGCAACGACGGGATGCGCTCGCACGCTTCGCACAAGGCTCGACACCCGTCCTTGTCAGCGTCAAGTCGCTCATTGAAGGCATTGACGTGCCGGACGCCGACGTCGGCGTATCCGTCGCTTCGTCATCGAGCGTCAGACAGCGGGTGCAGGCGCTCGGTCGAGTCTTGCGAAGGCGTTTCGACGGCGGCAGCAAACACGCCGAGATGCACATCATCTACGTCCACGACACGGTCGACGAGGCTATCTATGCCAAGGAGGACTGGTCCGACCTGACCGGGGAGGCCGTCAACCGGTACCGGCTATGGCGGGGCGGAACTGCAGCACCGGAGGAACGCCATGGGCCGCCGAGGACGCCGCGACCCACCGAGGACCAATTTTGGGAGGGCCTCGGCCGCAAGGTGCCGCCGGAACCGGTGTTGTGGACGCCCGACCTGCCCGTTTCGGAATGGAGCTTGGATTCCCGCGGCTCCGTCACGACCGTTACCGGCACGTTGGTCGCGAATGTCCAGGATGCGGCTCGGCGGGTCGCTCTGATCAAGAGCGGCGGTGGAAGGTTCCGTATTTCGAGTCGGCACCGATTGATCGTGGTGCCTGATTTTGAGGGCGGGGAGACGCGAGCCTGGCTAGTTGGCCGGCTCGAAGAGCCGTTCGAACTCGCCGCATCCGTGGACTCGGAGACCCAGTCGTCTGCTCTTGCCGAGGAGCCCGAACCCGGAGCTCCGTATTCCGGTCCGAACGACCGGAAGGGCGGCAGTTACCACCTCCGACAGAAGGCTGGCGGCGTCATCGAGCGGCGCGTTGCCGAAGGCCGGGAGTGGGCTGCGGTCGACCCGTCCGACGGTCCGGCCGAACTGGTCGACAACGCCGTTCGGCTGCTGCATGCGTGGCGCCGAACGGGGGAGAGCGGCCTCCAGTTCCACCTCAACGAAGCCGGGGACGCCTACTACGTGAGCGGTGGACAAATCCGCTTCCTCGCCCGCGTACCCGGCGGCTTCGCCTGGCCAGGCTAGCTCGGAATTTCCAACCCCAACTACAACTGAAGGTGACAGTGACGGTACCTAAGCAACGGCGGCAATACCCCTGGCTCGAGCCGTCGTCGGCCAAGACCGACGCCAAGTACCGGGTAACCGCCGATGGGCATATCCGACTCGTCTATGTAGTGGACAGGCGGGAACGAGCCCTCTTGACCACTGACCAGCACTCGCGACTCGTTGAGATGGTGGCCGAAGTGAAAGGAGAACATGGAGAGCCTCCTTCCGGCGTGTTCTACATTAACGAGTGGCGGCATGTGCTCGTAAAGGCCGGTGGCGGGACCTGGTATGCGGGGCGCTACGACCGGCTTCTGGAGTTTGATCTGGACGGAACGAGGATCTCCCCGGCCGCGCCCGGCCACCTATCCCCAGGCGACCGCTGGGCTGGTCCGCGTGTCGGCGTCAAGTACACGCTGAAGGCGTCCGGAGACGACATCTACTGCCGCCGACAGATCCGGCCTGGGCGGCAGCGCGACGAGTACCTGTCGGACTACCTAGCGTCGGCCAACGAGGTCGTGCGCCGATGGTCCAAGTACAAGAGGGCGGGGGGCGGCATCTACATCAACGAGGCACGTGAGCTGTTCGCGCCGGTCGGTGCCGACGTCGTCGCGTACACCTATCTCGGGCGCGTCCCGCTCGACAGCTGGTTCCCGCGGCCCAACGTCGCCGACGAATACTGAGCCCAGCGATCGTGGTCGGACCCGGCAACGCCCGTGGGAGGGCCGGGCCGACCACGAGGGGGCGGCATAGGCTTGACGGTACAGTTGGTCGCCGGGGTTCCAGGCTGCGGATGAGGCGGGTAGAGCATGGTGTCGGCCGAGCAAGCTGTGGCGCCGCCGCTTCCCATGGTGCCCTCGTCGCCTATGGTTTCGGCGCAGATGAGTCGCCTCCCGCGTCGGGACACCGGGCCGGAGATTCAGCTACGCCGGATGTTGTATGCCCAGGGCCTCCGCTATCGGGTGCAACTGCCCGTACCGGGTTGGCGACGTCGGACGATCGATATCGCCTTCACGCGCGTGAAGGTGGCCGTCTTCGTCGACGGCTGCTTTTGGCACGGCTGCCCCGAACACGGCATGGTTCCGCGGAGCAATCAGGCGTGGTGGGCGTCCAAGTTCGAAGGAAACCGACGCCGGGACACGGAGACGACCGCACACCTCCAATCTCGTGGTTGGAGGGTCCTTCGCTTCTGGTCCCATGAAAACATTTCTGACATGGTCGTAGCAGTCACACGAGCCGTGCGTACGGCCGCAACTTCGGCCTGAGTCCGCTAAGCGGCGAGAATCTCCCCATTCTTATCCACGAATTCCGCCTGCTCGTCGTCTTCGCGAAGATCCGCCACGGAAAGGTGCTCCATCTGGAGGACTTGTGCGGCAATGCGTTCCGCGAGTAGGCTGGGGACCGCATTTCCTACTTGCAGTGCCATTGCATCGTGGGTGCCGCACAGCTGCGCTTTCCGCGGGAACGTCTGCAGCAGCATCGCCTCGCGCAGTGTGATCGCACGGTCCTGTTCGGGATGAGCGAAACGGCCCCGCGTCACGTTGGTGCAACCAGAGGTCAGAGTAGGTGCTACCCGGTCCCACCACATCCGGCCGTAAATGTCATAATGGCCGTTGTGATTCTTGTGGCAGTCGAGCACGAGATCCTCGGGCAAATCTGCCCGACCGCCGCCCTCAGGGATGTGGGCCAACCTGCGCAGGGCGATCTCGCTGTGGCGGCGGGCCTTATGAAAGGGATCGTGCGGATCAACTTCGCCCGGGGCCAGGTCCGGTAGGCTGTAGATCGCCTGCCGCACTGTGGCGTACGATTGCTTACCCCCTTTGGGGCCGTGCGTGGCCTCAGGAAGCTGCGGTTCGACGACCCGGCTGCCGATGACGAGAACTCGCCGGCGTCGTTGCGGCACACCGTAGTCGGCCGCGTCGATCACGTCCCACGCGATCCGGTATCCCATCGCGTCGAGCTTCTCTCGAAAAATTTCGAAGTACGTCGACCAGCGGCCGTTTACAAGGCCAGGGACGTTCTCGAAAGCGATGTGGCGGGGCTGCAAACCTTCGACAAGTCTGAGATATTCGAAGATCAGGGAGTTTCGCCGCAGGTCGTGGTCACTGTCAGTGCTTCCCCTGCGAAGTACGGTGAAACTCTGGCATGGGGGGCAGCCAAACAAGAGCGTCAGCTCCCCTGGTTGGACGCCAGATGCCTGGAGCTCCTCGACAGACACGTCGCGGATGTCTTTGACCATCGGCTTCACGCCGACATTCAAGGAGAAGGCTGCCGCGGCGTCCTCATCGATCTCGATCGCGGCGAGCGTCTTGAAGCCGGCCTTCTTGAATCCCATGGATCCGCCGCCGCAGCCCGCGAACAGGTCGACAACGGTATGCATGTGTTCCGCTCCGCTCCGTGCTTCCGAGCCGTCCTAGGTCATGATCGGCTTGAAGCTAGACGATAGCTGGCGCTGGCTGGGTGGGCGCAAGGGGACGCGCTGGCGGGTTCACGCACCCGCCAGCAGCCAATAGGTAGCCGTTCGCACCACCCTCGGGTCTGCTGCACCGATAGGTGACATTTGAGATGGCTTGCCCTGACGGCGAGCTGGAAGGATGTCGCTGTGCCCAAGCCCTATCCCCGAGAGTTCCGCGACGATGTCGTGCGGCTGGTCCGTGACCGCGATCCGGGCGTGACGGTCGAGCAGATCGCCAAGGACTTCGGAGTCCACCCGATGACGTTGTTCAAGTGGATGCGCCAGGCTGCCATCGACGCCGGAACCAGACCGGGTGCCGGCGGCGGCGAGTCAGCCGAGCTGCGTGAGGCCCGTAAGCGGATCAAGCTGCTGGAGCAGGAGAACGAGGTCCTGCGCCGGGCTGCGGCCTACCTGTCGCAGGCGCATTTGCCGGGAAAAGGCTCTACCCGCTCGTGAGCGAGCTGGCCGCCGACGGGGTCCCCGTGGCGGTGACGTGCCGGGTATTGAAGATCGCTCGTCAGCCCTACTACCGGTGGCTTGCCCGCCGTGTCACCGACGCCGAGTTGGCTGCGGCATATCGGGCGGACGCGTTGTTCGACGCCCATCGCGACGACCCGGAGTTCGGATATCGGTTCCTGGCCGATGAGGCCTGCGCTGCCGGTCAGCCGATGGTCGAGCGCACCGCCTGGAAGATCTGCTCCGGCATGGGCTGGTTCAGCGCGTTCAGCAAGCGCAAGCGTCGGGGTAAGGGCGGCAAGGTCGGTCCGCCGGTGCACGACGATCTGGTGCGCCGCGACTTCACCGCGGACGGCCCGAACCGGTTGTGGCTGGCCGACATCACTGAACACCGCACCTGTGAGGGCAAGCTGTACCTGTGCGCGATCAAGGGCGTGTGGTCCCACCGGATCGTCGGCTACTCCATCGACTCACGGATGAAGTCGAGACTGGTCAACGCCCTGCACAACGCCGCAGCCCGCCGTGGTGACGTGGCCGGCTGCGTGCTGCACACCGACCGCGGGTCGCAATTCCGAAGCCGGAAATCCGTCCACGCCCTCAACCAGCACCATGTGACCGGGTCGATGGGCAGAGTCGGCGCCGCCAGCGACAACGCTGCCATGGAGTCGTTCTTCGGGCTGCTGCAGAACAACGTCCTCGACCGCCGAACCTGGACGACCCGGCAGCAGCTGAGGACCGCGATCGTGACCTGGATCGAGCGGACCTACCACCGCCGCCGACGCCAACGATCCCTGTCCCGGTTGATCCCTATCGGGTACGAGACCATCATGACCCGACCGGCCAGTCAGGCCGCGTGACCGAAACTGTCACCTCTCGGTGCAGCAGACCCTGCCGGCCAGCGCGGCACGAAGGACGGCGAGGACTTGCTGGTAGAGGGTGCCGGCGATGGTGGGGTCGTCGGCAGTGAACTCGGCGGCGGCGAGGGCACGCAGGGTGGTGCGGGTGGTTGCCAGGTCGGCTAGGGCCTAAGCGCGATTGTTCTCCATCAATTCGGCATGATCGACTTTGTCCGCACCTCGAACAGGGGCGCACCGTCCCAGGGCGGCCGGAGCCGCCCGACCGGCTGCCACCCCCATGCGTCATACGCATGCTGGGCAGCGGTGTTGTCCGGCCGCACGAGCAACGCCGCCCGTTCCTCAGCCCGGCTGCCCATCAACTCGTCGTGCAGTGCCCGAGCGATACCTCGGCGCTGCCAAGAGCGCCGCACCACCAACTCGCTGACGCCAAAGGTCCGTCGGCCGTTCTCATCCGTGAAGCCGGACGACATCGACCCCTGAATGCCGTCCCACCATCGGGTGTCCGCGCCGAGCGGAAACCCATAGATGTAGCCGACCAACTCGTCACCGGCCCAAGCCGTCACGGATGCCCAGCCCGGGCGGGGCAAGTGCGCCGCGAGCTGCCGCTCGTACCGTTCGGCTGTATAGAGCGGCCCATCGCCGGCGTGCGCGTCGAGATACACGTCCACGAGCTGGGCCAGCACGGTCTCGGCTTCGATGGCCGAGTAGTGGCGCAAGCGAACGTTGGGCACCATCACGCCAGCGAGCCGTCGTAGACGTCGAAGAACTGCCGCGCCTCGGAGACCGCGCGATGTGCATCAAGGCCGGACCGCACCTCGGCGAGCACGCGCAGGGTCCGCCCGGAACGCACCTGGTGAAGCTCAGGCAGGACAGCCAGCGCGGCGTGGGCTGCGCCCGGCACATCGCCTTGGCGAATCGAAGCCCGGGCAAGCTGAGCCGTGGAGTAGACCCGGTTACGTCGGTGCGCGTCAGGAGGGCTGGCCGTGATTGCCCGGAAGCAGGCTGCGGCTCGATCCGGCCGATCGAGCGCAAGGTACGAGAGCCCGTTGATGGCGGTGACCTCCTGCTCGGTCACGAAGGAGATGAAGGGCAGGTCATCTTCGTGGCTGCCTCCTTCGAATGCGCGGCGAGCCTTGGTCATCTCACGCTCGAAGCCGAACGTGTCTCGAAGAATGGCGTGGGCATGAGCTGAGCGGAGGTGGAGCAGCGTAGTCAGGCGCGGCGTTGTCCAGCCGGCGGCGGCACGCAGTGCTGCTTCGGCGCAGTGCATCGCTTCGGCCGGCCGATCCTCTCGGAGCAGCAGTGACATGCAGGCGAGAGCACGTACCTCGACGCGAGCGTCGTCGGCGATGCGCGCTCGCGCGATTGCCTCATTCGGGTAGGGCCTCGCCCCGGGGCGGCGGTCCGCATCGATAGCGAGCCACGCTGCCTGAATCGCCAGATGTGCCAGCGCGCTTTGCAGCGCCTCGCCCACCGACCGGCTGTATGCGGTCTGTTCAGCCCAGGCAGAGAGACGCTGGTGCACCTGCATGGCGATGTCACAGAGTGCGTCCGCGCCGACCGCCGCATCCGCCGTCCGGAACTGGTCGACGAGTGAGGCCGCGTAGCGCACCTGTTCCATACCGAGGTTCGGTGGCGGCTCAGCACCCGCTGTCAGCAGGTCCAGGCCGCTACTGGCCTGGATGCCAGCGAGCGCGGCCAGAGCGTGGAATTGCCGGCGATTCGTACGACCACCTTCTTCAACGCGTGCGCCTGACACCACTGTAGGGGCCGACTCGCCCGGCAGGGCAAACCACAGACGAGCTGGCGGTATCCGGAGCAACGTGGCCCAGTGCGCCAGGCGGTCGAGATGCACCATCGCCGGTCCGCTCTCGATCCGACTCAACTGCGCCTGCGTGATCCCCAACCACGCCGCCACCACGCTCTGCGGCAGCGGGTGCCGCCCGTGGTACGGATGACACCGGTACGCCCGGATGACCCGTCCCAGATGTCGTGACGCGAGCGCGTGCCGCACGGGCCCGTGTTCCCACAACGACTCCGGCACCACCGGCGGCGCGCTCAGGCGGTCGCGCTCGGCGGCCTGGCAGGGCGCGCAACGACCGCTGTCGTTGTCGCGGGCCAGGCGTCCGCCGCAGCGGGGGCAGTTCGCGTGTGTCACCGGCAACCTCGCTCCACGCGGGTGGCTGTGTCCGAAATCGAGCCTAACCATTCAAACCGTTTCGCGGGGTGACGGTATGCGTGCCGCGCATATCGACGACGATCCCCGCAACATGGTCCGCGCCGGTCGGCGTACCGAATCTGGGGGCACCCCTGACGGAAGGAGCACGATGCTCACGATTGACCGGGTCAGCGCCGGCCGGGCGCTCGTTTCGGCCGAGCTGTTCGACGCGCTGACCGCCCGCATCGCCCGCGACCATCCCGACCTCGCCGCCGACCTGCCCGCTCGCATCATGGACCAGGCGCTCGCCTTCCTCGGCGCGTGCGCCACCGCGACCGTGCCGCTCGGCCCGAGCGAGCTGGTCGACGTCGGCTGGCACACGTTCATCCTGCACACCCGCGACTACGCCGACTTCTGCCAGCGCATCGCCGGGCGGTTCATCCACCACCAGCCCGACCCGCCGGCCGAGGAGAGCGGGCCGGCAGTGCCGGAGCCGTTGGGCGTGCCGATCTCCCGGGCGGTCGACGCGATCGTCGCCGCCGGCTTCGCGCTCGACCGGGAGTTGTGGGCGGTGGCGGCGGAGTGCCAGACCAAGTGTCATCAGTGCCACGCGGGGTGTCACGACAGCCCGACCGGGTGACACGTCGCGCGGTGGTCCCGGGCCTACGCTGGCCGGGACCACCGCCGGCGAAGGGCACACCAATGGCGCACCGCCACCACTGGGACGAGCTGCCCGTGGCGGTGCGGCGCGACATCGCGCGGCAGGCCGGTGACGTCCTCCGCGTCGACCCGGTGCCGGATGGTGCCGCCTGCGAGTTCGCCGCTGTCGTCGACACCGCGTACGGCCGGATCTTCTGCAAGGGCGGGCCTGTCGACGGACCGAAGGGTTGGGCGTACCGCAGGGAGGCCCGGATCAACCCGGTCCTGCCCGACGCGGTGCCCCGGCTGCGGTGGACGGTCGAGCGTGACGGTTGGCTGCTGCTGGGCTTCGCGTACGCGCCCGGCCGGTATCCCCGACTCGAACCCGGCTCGCCGGACCTGGACGCGGTCGTTGGGCTGCTGTCGACGCTGGCCCGCCGGCTGACGCCCAGCCCGTTCGTCGAGGCACAGCCGTTCACCGAGCGCTGGCGCGGCCTGGTCGATCCCGAGCTGGTCGACGGGGACACGCTGCTGCACACCGACATGACGCCCCGCAACCTCCTCCTCGACGGTGACCGGCTGCGGTTGGTCGACTGGTCCGCACCCTGCCGCGGGGCCGCCTGGATCGACACCGCGTTCATGCTGGTCCGTCTGGTACGCGCCGGCCACGATCCGGTTGCGGCCGAGCGGTGGGCGTCCCGGGTGCCGGCGTTCGCGGACGCGCGCCCGGACGCGGTCACCGCGTTCTCCGTGGCGCTGGCGCGGCTCTGGGAACGCCGGCAGCACACCTCACCCGCCCCGCACCGTGGGGCGCTCCTCGACGCCGCCCGCCGCTGGCGCGACCACCGGGAGAGTCGCCGCCTCGCCTCGTCCTGAGTGTCACCGTCCGTATACCTAGCGTGCATGATGGCGAAGATCGCGGGGTCATACGCACGCCACCGGCCAAGGTCGACAGTCGGCGCATGGCCCGGGGCGGGTGCCGGGCTCCGGCGGTGCCGCGTCCCCGATCGCGGCTGCCCGCCGACCCCGCCCGCCCCGGCGCCACTCCACGACCCGAGCCCGACCCCGGAGGCGCCCACCGATGTCCGCCGCACTCGCCGACTTCCCCGCCCGCACCCCGGTCACCGACGGGAGCCCGCCGGCCGTCCGCGCCCACGTACCCGAGCGCCGGCCGCCGGACCCGCTGTGCGGCGGCAGAGCGTCCGGTTCCGGCGCGGGCGCGGCGCGGTGACCGGGGAGGCGGGCCGGTTCTGGGTGGCGGTGCAGGATCGCTGTCCGGGGTTGCTGCCGGAGCGGGACGCGCCGCTGTTGCACGCGTCGCTGTTGCGGCTGCTGGAGGGTGGCGACGACCGGGCGGGGCGGCTGGCGTTGCTGCGGGCGCTCGGGTGCGCGTACCGAAGCTTCGGTCTGCGGCCCTGGCACGCGGCGGCGGTCGGCGACGCCCTGCTGCCCGCGCCCGGCCTGCGCTGGTGGCGGGCGTGGCGGCTGATCGAGCGCACCGCCGCCCGCCTCGCCGACGGGCCGGCGTGGTGGCCGGTCGAGGTGGTCGACCACGACCGCGCCGCCGACACGATCGCCATCCTGACGGTACGACCGTGGCGGCGGCTGGCGTTCCGTGCCGGGCAGGCGATCCCGGTCAGCACACCTCGGCGCGCCGGCCGATGGCGGTGGCTGTCGCCGGCCAACGTCGCGCGCCCGGACGGCACGATCGAGTTCCACGTCCGGGCCGTCGGTTCCGGGTCCGTCTCCCACAGCCTGGTCCACGAGGTACGCCCCGGCGAGCTGCTGCACCTCGGCGCGCCGCAGGACTCCGGGTTGGAGCTGGTCGACGGCGGTGACGATCTTCTGCTGGTGGCCGGCGGGACGGGGCTGGCGCCGCTGCGCGCCCTGACCGAGCAGGTCGCCGCCGCGCCCGACGGCCGGCGGGTCACCCTGATCGTGGGTGCTCGCGCGTTCGCCGACCTGTACGACGCGATCGCGCTGGACAAGCTCCAACAGGCCCACGACTGGCTGAGCGTCGTGCCGGCGTTCTCCGACGACCCCGAGGCCACACCGGCCGAGCAGGGCACCGCCATTGCGCTGGCCACCTACCACCACCGGCCCGGGCAGCACGTGCACGTCTGCGGCCCGCCCGCCATGCTCGCCGCCGCCCGCCGCTGGCTCAGCCTCGCCGGCGTCCCCGCCGACCACCAGCACCTACCCACGATCGGGCAGCGGTGATGACCGTCTACCGCAGCCGCCACGCCCTCGCCGGGCCGCTCACCCCCGGCCGGATCGAAGCCATCCGCCTGCCGCTGACGTCGCGACTGCGACGCGGCTACCGCGTCGAGGACGTCGACGCCGTCCTGCACCGCTTCGCCCACGAACTCGCCGAACGCTCCCACCAGCTCCACCTGGCGCACGACGAGAACCGCCGGATCAAAACTGCGTTGCGCAATTGGCAGTCGGAACGTGCCGACGTTGGAAATTCCATCGACTGAGCGGCGCAGAAATATCGGCGCGGCAGCCACATTGTGTGGCACGGGGCCTGGTGATCAGGGAAGACGCCTTCCTATTCTGTTCGAGCAGAGACAGCGGTAATTGTCTTCGGGGGGGTGCGGCATGGCCTTTTTCCGTGCGTACAGAATGGTGGTGGCCGCCGTCCTCGGCGGCTTCCTGATCGCGGCGGCCGTGCCCGTTCCGTCGCCGGGAATGGCCGCCGCGAACCGCGAGATGACCGACTACCTGGCGGCCCACCCGGGTGGCGTGCCGGTCGGCGCCGACGAGATCAGCTACGGCGGCGGCGCGGTGCTGGTCACGCTGCACGCGCCGGCCGGCGCCTACGCGCTGGCCGACTGCCCCCGGAACTGGTTCTGCTTCTACGACCGGCCGAACTTCGGCTACCCCCGGGGCAAGCTCTCCTCCTGCGGCCGGCAGGACCTCGCCACCTGGCAGTGGCAGTTCCGGATCGGGTCCGCGCACTACAACATGTCCAGCGGCTCGGCGACGTTCTACTACAACGACATGGCGCTGTTCAGCGTCGGCCTCGGCAACCCGGTCCGCGCCGACGCCGCGCCCTGGCGGGACTGGGCCAACTTCGTTACTCGTGGATGTTGACCGCCGTCGCGCCGGCGCACCGCGCGTCGGCGATGGTGTCGGTCCGGTCGCTGCGTAGGAACAGGTAGTAGCTGACCAGGTAATCGTCGGGGCTGGTCGTCTGGTGGCTGAGCAGCCGGCCGGTTTCCTCGTCGAACTGGAGCGTCTCCCGCCGGCCCGCGCCGTCGACCGCGCTGATCGCGTAGCCGTACCGGTTGGCGCGGTCGGGGTACCGGCCCTGCTGGACGATGCCGTCGGTCTCGGCGAGCAGCCGCAGCAGCGTCGCGCGCTGCGGGGCGGTCAGCGGCCGGAACTGGTAGATCCAGGAGACCACCATCAGCGTGCCGGCCGCGTTGCGGACGTCCGGCGGCCGCTGCCGCACCAGCTCGTCCACCTGCGCCCGCAGCTCGGCCAGGTCCACCGACGGGTCCGGCGGCACGTCGGTCAGGTCGCCCCGGTCGTATCGGACGTCCTGGGGCTGCGACCGCCGGCCACCGTCGACGTCGAGGACGGTACGCCGGCCGGATCCTTCCCGGGTCCACCAGAGCCACTCCTCCCGATAGCGCGTCAGGTCGTCCGAGCCGAGCGTGAGTTCCGCCGGCGACCACACGCGTAGCCAGGTGCACGCGAACCGGCCCTGACGCGGCGGCTCCGCCCGCCGGGCCACCCGGTCGGCCATCTGGTCGAGCTTCGGGCCAGGGTCCACCGGCTCCGCCGGCGCCGGTTCGCGTGGGCCGCCGCGGCCGGGCGACGTCTCGGTCCGGCTGGGCGGCGGCACCGTTATCGGCGGCCGGCCGCCCTGGTCCGATGCGCCTTCCGCCACGAGGTACACCACCAGGCTGCCGAGCGCGGTAACGAGCGTCAGGGGCAGGACCAGGCGTCGCCTGCGAGGCCACGTGCCGGCGGTCGCCGCGATGTGCCGGCCCCGCGTCCCGCCGACCGGCCGCACGACGCCCGGCCGGCCGGTGCGTCCCCCGTCGCCACCGGCGGGGGCCGGCTCGCGGAAGCGACGCGCCTCGTACCCGCGCGGTCCGGGCGCGTGCCACGGACGCGGGACCAGGTCGACGATCGGCGCGTCGGCGAGGAACGACGTGTCGACCGACGGCGACGGCGACCGGGGCGGCGGTGGCGGCGACGAGGGCGGCGGCGGCGACGGGGGCGGCGGCGGGGGCGTCGGCGCGGCCACCGGGTCCTCGTGGTGCGCCTTCGCCGCGCAGGCGGCCAGGCGGAAGCACCAACGGTGGCCCTCCGACCCGAGGTTGTCGTGGGTGACGGCGGTGAGCGCCTGAGAGATCAGCGACAACCGGTACTGCCGGCGCCACTCCCGCCGCCAACCTCCGGACGTGGCATACCGCTGCCCGACCTCGTAGGTGAGGCTTACCAGCCGGGCCATCACGGGCGGCAGGCTGCTCGGCTCGATCGGGCCGGGGTGGACCAGATAGTTCAGCAGGGTGTCGGCCTGTTTCGGTGGCAGGCCGGGCGGTCGTCGCCCGTCCGGGCCGGGGCGGGGCGCCACCCAGCGCAGGACCGTGGAGAGCAGCAGTGCCATCAGGTCACGGGTCAGCGGGGCGTCGTTCTCGTACCTGTCGAAGTCGATCAGGGTGAACGTGTTCGGGGAGGCGGTGCCGTCGGGCCGCGCGTCGAAAAGGATATTTCCCCCGTGCAGGTCTCCGTGGGCCAGGCCGTGCACGTAGTCGATGTCGTCGCCCGACTCGCCCGGTTCGGTCAGGCGCAGCGGGTTGGGCAGCTCCTCGCCGTCGAAGACCACGTGTTTCCCGCCCAGGTCGCCCAGCCCGAGCCGGCCGGCCGCTGCGGTCACCTCCGACAGCGCCCCGGTCACCGCCAACTCGCGTGTGACGTACTCCCGCACGGTGGTGGGCGCGGTCGACCGGACGGATTCGGTCCCACCGTTCCAGTCGTCGAGCAGGGCCACGACGACCGCGCGGTAGGCCTCGACGAGCTGGTCGTCGTCGTCGATCTCGTCCAGCGTGCGGACCGGGTCGCCGCCGTTGGCGACGTCCTGGAAGGAGAGGTGACGGCCGTCGGCCACCGGGTAGGAGCCGTGGTGCTGCTCGACCATGTGCCGCGCGGCGAAGCCGGGCGCGTCGGCCCATGCCTCAGCGTGCCGGCTCGCCTCCGGCCGCTGGCCCCCGCCGGCCGGGTGGACCTTGACCAGCAGCTTCTGACTGCTCATGCGGCCCCGGCCCGCCGGCCTGTTCAGTTTGATCACGAACAGCCGCGCCCCGCTGTAGCCGCAGATCGGGCCGTGCGACAGCACCTCGACCGCGCCCCGGCTGGCCGCCCACTGCTCCAGCGCCTCCCACACCAGCGGGTCGTCCCGCTGGAGCCACACCGGTCTGTCGCCTGGGCGGTCGTCCATAGTGGTATGAACCTTCTGGCCTGGAGGGATGGGAAGGCGCGGGTGACCGGGGTGTGGCCGCCGGGAGGTGCGCTGGTGGCGTCGGTGGAAATCTACCCGGAACTTCCGACGAAGCCGGTGGTACTCGACGCCTGGGGAGAAACCTTACTTTTCGGAAACCGCTCTCGCGCCGACAGGTAACATTTGGCTACTCGCCGTCACATCTAGCAGATTGAATGTATTCTCGGTGCGGGGGACCGGAGGGTGGTGTGACGGACCGGACTGATTCCCTGCTCAGACGCCAGACCGAGCCGGCCATGATGGCGATGCTGCGCGCCATGTCGGTCTGCCACAGCCGCGCCCAACGCCTCGACGCGCTACGTACCTCGGTCTCCGTGACCATCGCCGGCGCCGGCGCGGTCGTCGCCTTCCTCGGCGTGTCGGCCACCGCCGTCACCGCGCTCGGCGCACTCTGGGCCGTCGTCAACGCGCTCGGGCTCGCCACCTGGTCACGCGGGCAACTCCGGCGGGCCGCCACCATCCAGGAGATGTTCGACGTCGACCTGTTCGGCCTGCCCTGGAACGAGGTCGCGGCCGGGCCGCGCGTCGCCGCGCCCGAGATCAGCCGGCTCGACCGCGCGTTCCGGGGCACCGAACGCTACCTGCGCGACTACTACGAGATCCCGGAACTGCCCGCGCCCTTCGACGTGCTCGCCTGCCAGCAGCAGAGCCTCGGCTGGGGCGCCCGGCTGCGCCGCCGCTACGCGTACACCGTGCTCGCCGCCGTCGCGGCCTGGGCGGCGCTCGGCGTCGTCTACGGCGTGCTCGGCGGCCTGACCGTCGCCCACCTGCTGCTCGCCTGGTTCGTGCCGTCACTCGGCGCGCTGCTGCTCGGCGTCGAGATCTACCGCGGGCAGCGCGACGTCGCCGTCGAACGCGACCGGGCCGGCACCGTCGTCCACCACCGGATCACCTCCGCCGTCCGCGACCCGTCGGCCGCCGCCGACCTGCTCGGGCTGGCCCGGCAGGTGCAGGACCTGCTGTTCCGCACCCGCTGCACCCAGACCCGCGTGCCGAACTGGTTCTTCCGCCGCTTCCACGCCGCCGACCGGGTCGACTTCCAGTCCACCATGACCGGCCTCGGCCAGCTGCTGGCCCCGGTGCCCCGCGCCGACGGGTGAGCGCCCCGTCACGCCAGGTCGCGCGGGGCCACGCGAGGCTCGGCACGCCGGTACCGTCCGTCGCGTGTCGCACACCGAAGACCTGCTGGCCGGGTTCACGCCGTCCCGGCCGTACACCAAGGACGTCGTCGCCGGCGCGCCCGCCGCGCCCGGCGTGCACCTGGTGCTCGACGGCGGCGTGGTCGCCTACGTCGGCTACACCGGCGACCTGCGCGCCCGACTTCGGCAGCACCTCACCGGCAACCGCGACTCGTCGGTGCTGCACGACCAGGTCGGCCAGCTCCTCGACACGCCGGGCCGCGCCGCGACCCGCGACGACATCGCCGGGTGGCTGGGGCGGTGCGAGGTCCGCTGGCAGGAGACCGACGACCCCGAGGGTACGAAGGAAGCGCTGGTCCTGGCGCTACGTCCCCGCTTCAACCGGCAGGTGCCCCGCCCGCTTCGTCAGCCCTGAGCCGACTCGCCGAGGAAGTCGGTGATGAGGGCGGCCAGTTCCGCCGGGCGCTCGGCGTCCATCGCGTGCGTGGCACCGGCCAGGTGCACCACCCGCAGGCGCGGGTTGTCGACGGCCGCGAGGCGTTCGGCGGTGGCCCGCCGGTACGCGGCGTACACCTCCCGGAACGGCGCCTGCTCGGGGATGTCCTCGGTGGCGAGGACGAGGAGCAGGGGAGACCGGGTGTCCCGGTAGGCGGGGGTCAGATCCAGCGACTCCATCGCCTCGCGCAACTGCCCGGTCAACTCCGGGCCGGGGCGCAGCCGGGCACGGCCGTCGTCGCCCGGCACGAGGTTGCGTTCGAAGGCCGCCACCCAGTCCTCCGGGTCGGCGCCGTACCGCTGGGCCATCGCCCGCTGCCCGGCCCGCATTGCGGTGAGCTGTTCGGCGGTGAGCGGTGCGGCCAGCATCGCGGCGATCCCGTCGAAGGCAGCCCGCAGCTTGGCCAGTTCCGCCTCCGCCTGGGCCGGGTCCATCCCGGCGAGTTGCTCCGGGCGGCCCAGCGTCGGGTTGCCGTCGAGGCTGACGGCGCCGGGGCATTCCGGGTGGCGTCGGGCCCAGAGCGAGGCCAGCATCCCGCCGAGGGAGATGCCGACCACGGCGGGCCGGTCGAGGCCGAGCCCGTCGGCGACGGCCGCCAGGTCGTCCAGCACGTCGTCCCATCGCCACGGGCCGTCGCCGGAGTGTCCGTGGCCGCGCAGGTCGACGGCGACCACCCGGTGCGCCGGCCGTAGGTGCCCGGCCAGCGTCTTCATCTGGGCGAGGTTGCCGCCGGCGCCGTGCAGCAGCAGCAACGGGCGTCCGTCGCCGCCGAAGTCGCGGTAGGCGATCGGCACCCGGCCGGAGTCGATGACGGGATCAGGCATGTCGGTTCCCCTCCTGGAGCAGTCGGTCGCGGACGGCGGCGGACAGCACGCCGCCCTCGGGGTGGCGGGGGAGCTTGCCGCGGGCCGCCAGGTCGTGGACGCCCTGGCGGGTGATGCCGAGCATGGCGCCGGCCACCGCGTAGGACACCGCCTCGGCGGTGGGGTGGCCCATCCGCCGCGCGACGATCTGGCCGAGCGGGGTGCGCCACCAGTCGACAGGTGGCTGGAACGGGCCGTCGCCGGGATAGAGCGTCGAGATGGCCCGGACGATGACGGCACGGGCTGCCGCGTCGTCGCCGTGGACCATGGTGGCGGCCCAGGAGCGCGCCCGTTCCCGTACGACGGTGCGGAGCGAGTCGACGGCGTCGTGGCCGTCGACCAGGATCTCCAGCGGATCGAGCAGCCTTATGTCGATCAGCCTGATGAGTTGCGCGGCGAGTTCGTCCACGACGCCCCCTTACTTGACACTCATCGTCAAGCGCTTGACGGCCGTTGTCAAGTAGCGTGGGGCCGGGCGATGCGCAGCGCGTCGACCACCACCGCCCAGCGGCTCGGCGTCATCTCGTCCGGCGCGCGCAGCACGTCCCCCTCGTGCACCACCACGCCGGCGTCGCGCAACCGCCGCAGGTTGGGCCGGTAGACCGGATGCGCGGCCAGCGCGGCGTTCACCCGGGGGAACACGTGGATCGGCAGCCCGCTGCCGAGCAGTTCGTTGAGCACGCCCAGGGCCAGCGTGTCGCTCGCCCCGGCCGCCCACTTGTTCAGCGTGTTGAACGTCGCCGGCACGACCGCGGCGGCGTGGGCCGGCGGGTGCGGCTCGGGGTCGCCGGGGCGGCGCCACTCGGCGCGTACCTGATGGCCGGTCTGCGCGGCGAGCGCCTCGCGGTCGAGCCAGGTCGCGGCGGTCGGGGTGGCGATCAGGCAGACCCGCCAGCCGTCGGCGGCGAGCAGCTCGGCGAGGTCGCCGATCCGCTGGGCCGGGGGAGCGGCGCAGACGACCAGGTGCAGCACCGGCGCTTCACTCATGCCCGCAGTTCTACCCGGAAACGGCCCCGC
Source organism: Micromonospora sp. WMMC241 (assembly GCF_027460165.1). NCBI lineage: Bacteria > Bacillati > Actinomycetota > Actinomycetes > Micromonosporales > Micromonosporaceae > Micromonospora > Micromonospora sp. WMMC241. The sequence continues at coordinate 5,345,938 of NZ_JAPZBF010000001.1, read as the reverse complement.
CCGAGCACCGTGTGCGGGTGCTCGGGCGAGGCGGGGTGTTGCGGGTGTTAACAGGGGGCCCTTCCTATACCGGAGGCGTTAAGAGGGGGCCCCGCCTTTCTGCACCACGCCGTTGACCTTGAGGGTGTACGGGGCGTACTGCTGGACCTGCTCGGTGGGCTCGTCGTAGGCGACCACGGCGACCACCTTCGGGAACAGCGCGAGCAGCGCGAGCTGCAGCCGGTTGAGCGTCAGGCTCGACTTGCCGTCGAACTCGAACTGCCAGGCCAGCGAGTGCTTCTCGTCCAGCCCGATGAGCCGCACGTTCCAGTTGGCGACGGCGGTCGGCTTGATCTCGGTGGGCGAGTCGAACGCGGCGAGGCTGCTGCCGTCGCTGACCGTGGTGCCGCCGACGGTGACGTCGTCGACGAGCAGGCCGCCCTCGTTGACACCGCCGTCGCTGACGTAGCGGAAGCCGAGCAGGATGTTCTTCCCGGCGTACGCGGACAGGTCGAAGCTGTGCGGCTCGAACCCGTCGGTGGTGCCGTTGAGCGCCGGGCCGAGCGGACCGTCGATCGTCTTGTCGCCGGCGATCGCCGTGTAGGTGGCGCCGCCGTCGGTGGAGACCACCACGTAGCCGTAGTCGAAGCCCAGCTCCGCGCCGTACTTGGCGACGAAGCGCAACGTCGGGTCGGCCGTCGGCACGGTCACCGGGGTGACCGCGGCGGCGTCGGTGTTGTTGGCGTTGCCGGAGAACAGCACCGGGTTGCCGGGACGGTCCGGGTCGTTGTTCACCACGGTCCAGGCCAGCGGCAGCGCCGGCAGCGTCTTCGCGCCCTGGAACGACAGTGACCGCAGGTCGAGGCCGCGCAGCGGGGTGCCGTCGGCCTTCGACAGCGTGACGTAGTCGGCGCCGTTGGGCGCCGCGCCGGGCGTGGCGTACGCGGCCGGGTTGGCCAGGTTGACGGTCGAGCGCAGGCTCTTCGTGGTCACCCGGCTCTTCGGTACGCCGAGCATGATGCCCTTGCGCGACTCCCCGACGATCTTGTCGACCAGCGTCATGGTCTGGTAGTCGTGGATCACCTGGTACATGTCCTTCGCGCCCTCGGCATCGAGCGCCGCGTCCAGGCTGGCCAGCCCCTGCAGGTCGGCGTCGTTGTGCAGCCGGTGCACGATGTCGTTGCCGTAGCGGTCGTACAGGAACTGGATGAACGCGTACGCGTTGCCGTAGTCGGCGAGCACCGCGTTCGGGTTCGGGCTCTCGCCCCACAGGTTCAGCGAGTTCTCCGGCCCGCCGCAGTCACGCGGGTTCGCGTTGTACGGCGTCTTGACCGTGCCGAAGCCCTGCTGGCAGTAGAGGTGGCTGTCCGCGCCCCGGTCGAAGACGGTCGCCTTCGTGTCCACGTACCCGGTGAGGGTCTGCGCGAAGTCCGACAGGCCCTCGTTCATCCAGGTGGTCTCGAACGGGTCCGAGTAGTAGTGCGCCAGGTGCTGCCACTCGTGGGCGAACGTGCCCTCGTAGCTGAACGGGCGGGCCGGGCGGCTGGTGCACAGGTCGTCGGTCGGCTCGTCCGGCGGGTTCGCCCCGGTGCGGTGCAGCCAGTCGAACGCGTCGACCGTCATCACGTTGCGGTCGAACAGCTCGTTGAGCTGCGCCGAGAAGAAGCCGGCGATGTAGGTCGGCGCGGCCGGGAAGTCGTAGAAGTTGTCGTCCCGGACGTTGTCGATCAGGGTGACCGTCTTGTTGCCGCCGCCGGAGTAGTCGCCGCCGTTGCCCTGCGCGTCCGGCGGGATCTGCGAGTTGGTGCCGTCGCGGTCCGGCGGCCGGCTGAACGCCACCGTCTCCTTCGGGTACATGTTCGTGTCGAACTCGTGCACGAAGCTCTGCACCTGGGCGTCGGTGATCTGCGTCGACGTGGGGATCTGGTTGCGGCAGTCGTCGGCCGGGAACGCGATGTCGTTGGCGACCCACACCTCCACGTTGTCGCCGACGCCGCGCAGCGTGTAGTCCTTGCGGTAGTAGCTGCCCTGGAAGTCGTCCATGCCCAGCCACTGCCGGACCGTGCCGACCGGCGGGGTGGTGCCCGCGGCGGCCTTCGACCGCGACTGGGCGCGCTTCTGGTAGCGGGCCGGGGTCTTCACCGGCTTGCCGTCGAGCGTGAAGTCCTTGCGGGTCAGCTCGCGGGTGTCGTCGACGACCGGCTTGGCCTTCGCCTTGGCCGGTGCGGCCGACGCGGACGTGGCGGGCAGGACGCCGAGGAACGGTAGGACGAGTGCGATGGCTGCGGTACCGGCGATCCGGCTGCGTGCCATTGGCCCCCCTTGTCGGGTGTGCGGATCCGGCCGACGGGGTCACCGTCGTATCCACCGGAGTGACATTCACGTCGTTCGTACGCCACACCGTTGCCTTTGGCAACCAGTTGAACGTGTTAAGAAGGGGCCCCGCCTATACCGAATGCGTTAAGAAGGGGCCCGGCCTTGCACGTCATCGAAAGTGTGCTGAGCGATGTGCGCTCCGGTGCCCACCGCGGCGTGGTAGTCGACTCGCCGCCCGGCGCCGGCAAGAGCACGCTCGTCGTGCGCGCCGGCGCGGAGATCGCCGCCACCGGTGACCCGCTGATGATCGTGGCGCAGACCAACGAGCAGGTCGACGACCTCGTCGACCGGCTCGCCCGCAAGGCGCCCGAGCTGCGCATCGGCCGGCTCTCCGCGGCCGACTACCAACCGTCCGAGCGGGTCCGGGGGCACGCGACGGTCCGGGTCGCCGCGAAGGTCGCCGACCTCGGCGGGCCGGCCGTGACCATCGGTACGGCGGCCAAGTGGGCCACCGTCACCGAGGGCGCCTGGCCGTGGGCGATCGTCGACGAGGCGTACCAGATGCGCGCCGACGCGCTGCTGCGCGTGGCCGGGCGGTTCGAGCGGGCGCTGTTCGTCGGCGACCCCGGGCAGCTCGACCCGTTCTCCACCGTCGAGACCGCCCGCTGGACCGGCCTCACCTGGGACCCGATGCAGTCCGCGGTGGCCACGCTGCTGCGGCACAACCCGGAGCTGCCGGTGCACCGGCTGCCGGTGTCGTGGCGGCTGCCCGCCTCCGCCGCCCCGGTCGTCTCCGCCGCGTTCTACCCGTTCACCGGGTTCCGCGCCGGCACCGGGCCGGCCGACCGGGCGCTCACGTTCACCGAGGCGGGCCCCGGCGACGGCTACGACGCCTCGGTCGAGCTGGCCGCCGCCACCGGTTGGGCGCTGCACGAGCTGCCCGCCCGGCACACCGTGCGTACCGACGCCGAGGCCGCCACGGCCTGCGCGGAGCTGGCGCTGCGGGTGCTGGCGCGCGGCGCGGTCGCGGTCAGCGAGGCCGCGCCCGGCGGCGCGCCGGTCACCGCCGACCGGATCGCCGTCGGGGCCGCCCACCGCGACCAGGTCGCGGCCATCCGCTCCCGGCTGGGCGCGGCCGGGGCGGGCATCACCGTGGACACCGCCAACCGGCTCCAGGGCCGGGAGTACGACGTGACGATCGTGCTGCACCCGCTCTCCGGCCGGCGCGACGCGACCGCGTTCCACCTGGAGTCGGGGCGGCTGTGCGTGCTGGCGTCCCGGCACCGGCACGCCTGCGTGGTGGTGGCCCGGGCCGGCATCGGCGAGCTGCTGGACGCCTACCCGTCGACCGAGCGGGTGCACCTGGACGTGCCGGTGAAGTTCCCGGACGGCTGGGAGGCCAACCAGACCGTGCTCACCCTCCTCGACGCGCACCGGGCCTGAGTACGCGCACCCGGGTACGCGCACCGGGGCGGAAGCGACGGTGGGCCGACCCGGGCGGTCCGTTCGGATCTTCCGACGGTCGCGGGTGATGGGCAGGATGGCCGCGTGCATCCTCACGACCCTTATCAGCCTGATCCGTACCAGCCGTACTATCCGCCGCAGTACCCGCCGCCGGAGCCGGAGGGGATCAACTGGTCGACGGTTCTCTGGGTCGCGGTGCCGGCGCTGCTGGTGATCCTGTGCTGCGCCGGGTGCGTGGTCTCCGGGTTCGCCGGGGGGTTCATGGACGGCTTCGAGGAGGGCTACTCGTCGTCGTAGGCGGGCCGGCCCTCGCCGCGCGTGGCTGGCGGCGGTGCGTTAGACAGGGATCATGACCTTGAGCGTGCTGCCCTGGCTGGGCGGGGCCGTGGTGGCGGTGGCGGCCGGTTTCCTGGCCGCCCTGCTGCCTCGGCGACGCGCCCGCGCCGACGGCCGGAAGGTCGCGTGGTCGTCGGCGCGGGCGGCGATCCACGACGCCACCGTCAGCCGGGACGCCTCGGCCAGGCCGGTGCCCGAGGCGGAGCGGCTGCTGGCCCGCGCCGAACTGCTCGCCGCCGCGCCCAGCGGCGGCACGGACGCGGCCCGGGAGGCCGCCGCGCACGCCCGCCGCGCCGACGAGCTGTGGCGGGCCGGCGCGTGAGGGTACGCCGGGAGCTGCTGCGCTGGTCGCTGCTGGCCGTCGCGGCGGCGGTGCTGGTGGTGTTCCTGGTCGCGCAGCGGCAGAGCGTCGAGGTCAGCTACGGGCGGTCGCCGTCGTCGGCGTCGCTGCCCGGGGAGGGGTCCGCCGGCGAGCTGAGCGACGCGAGCGTGCCCTCGGTCGAGGAGATGACCGCGCGGGTGGCGGCCGAGCCGATCGTCCGACTGCCCGGCGCGGTCGCGCGGTGGGACGAGGGGCGGGTGCGGGCGGCAGCCGGCCCCGGCGGCACCCGGATCCTGGTCGCCCCGCCGGGGCTGGACGAGGCGGAACGCCGACGGGTGAAGGACGTGCGGAACGCCGAGATCCGGATCGTCGGCACCGAGGTCAGTGGTGGTGTGCTGGCGGCCACGCCGGACGACCTGCCGGGCTGGCGGGCCCAGTTCGCGACCGGTGACGTCACCGACCAGGTGCTCACGCTGCTCGCCGCGCTGCGCAAACAGCCGTCCCCGCCGGACCGCGACGACCTGCGCTGGCGGGAACCGACCGCCGCCGAACTGACCCCGGTGACCGCCGCGCTGCGGGCCACCGGCCGGTGGGTCGCCCCCGGCGCCACGCTGCCCCGGCTGCCGGAGAAGTCTGCGTCGGAGGCGTTCCCGGGCGGGGCCTGGTTCGTCGTGCTGCCGACGCAGCCGTACGGGACGCCGCTACCCGCGTACGGGCCGGCGCTGCACCGGCTCGCCCCGGACCGGCCGGTGGTGGTGATGTACGGCGGCTGGATCGAGTACCACGGTCCGGGCGCGTCCGAGTTCGCCGAGGTGGCCGGCGCCAGCTTCTACGCGCAGTACGGCAGCCGACTCAGCCGCTACTCGTACCCGCAGCTCAACGTGCTCGGTGCGTACCTGGCCCGGGTCACCGACGTGCGCTACGCGGGGCTGTTCGACAGGCCGCTGCCGTACCGGCCGTTCGACCCGCTGCGGGTGGCGCTGCCGGCGCTGCCGTGGCTCTTCGCCGGCTGCGTGGCCGGGTTCGTGGCGCTGTCGATCCGGACCGCGCGGGGCGGACGCCGGAGGCGGCCGGGCGACCTCGGGCCGGGCGGCACGCCGGCGCGGCTGGCCGCGCTCTCCGCGCTGGCCGTGGAGCTGTCGTTGCTGACCGACACGCGCAGCGACCCGGCGCTGGTGCGGGGCATCGGCCGGCTGCGCTCGGCCCGGTACGCGCTCGACGACGGGCTGCCCGACAAGCACGTACGCGGGCTGCTGGCCGATGCGGAGGCCGAGCTGGACGGCGTGGCCCGGGACGTGCGGATGCCCGGCTACCGGCCGGACGTCTACCTGCGGGGGAGGCTGTCGTGACCGGCGACGTGCGCCGCCGGCTGCGCCGGCTGGTCGGCACCGCGTTCGGGCGGGCGGCGCTGGCCTGCCTGGCGCTGGCCGGCTGGGCATTGTGGTCCGGTGGTCTGTTCGACGGGCCGGCGGCCCGGCAGGTGCGTGCCTCGTCGGTCTACGCGGCGCCCGGCGTCGACCTGGACCGGGCCGCCGCCGAACGGGTCATCGGCAACCGGCGGCTGGTGGTGCTGATGATGAAGCCGGGCGCCGACCTGCCCGGGGCCTGCGACGACACCGAACGCGCCACACAGGGGACGCTGGTGCTGGCGATGAGCCGCGACGGCGACGACTGGGACACGTACGGCTGCTCCCGCCTCGGCAGCGACAGCCCGCGCGACATCGGCCGGTCCATGGTCGTGGAGACCATGATCGGGCAGGGCGCGGACGCGTTCGTGGACCGGCCGGTCGAGGCGTTGAAGGTGATCGTGCTCAACTACGACAAGCTGGTCCGGACCGGCCTGGTGCCCGACGGCGGGCGCACCATCAGCCCGTCGCTGCCCCGCTACCTGTTGGCCGGCGGCGCGCTCGGCGGCGTGGTGGCCGGCGCGGCGATGCTCTGGTGGGGCGGCCGGCGGGCCGGGCGGCTGGCCGACGCGCGGCGGGCCGGGCGGGACGCGCGCGCCGACGAGCGGGCCGCCCTCGGCGCTGCGACCGCCGTGCTGGCCCAGCAGATCATCGACCTGGACGCCACCGGCAGTCCGGCCGGTCGGCGGTTGGCCGGCGACTACGTGGGGCTGCTCGACGAGGTGTCCGGTGCGGACGCCGGGGACTCGGTGGGCCGGTTGCGCGAACGGGTCGAGGAGCTGAGCCGGCGGGCGGCGGACCTGGCCGACGACGCGGCGTCGGGTCGGGGCGTCGGCGGGGCGTCGGGTCGGAGTGCCGGCGGGGCGTCGGGGCGGTCGTCAGGCCGGCGGCCGGGCGGGGTGCCGCGGCAGTCGGGCGGCGGGCCGGCCGGGAAGGGCCGGGCGCGGACGCGCGGACGGGGCCGGCGGTGACCCGCCGACCCCGTCGATGGAGCGTTCGTCAGCGACCGGCGCCGACCACCGTGGCGGCCGGCCAGCTGCCGCTGAAGACCTGGGCGGGCGTCGCGCTGCGGGCGGCGAAGCCGAACAGCGAGTCGACCCGGGCGGCCTCGGCCGAGCTGGGGTACGGGTTGGTGCAGCTGGTGCCGGCGCTGCCGCCGGACATCAGGATGGCGCAGTTGCCGTTGTAGTTGTCCGGCAGGCCGAGGATGTGGCCGATCTCGTGCGTCATGATGCGCAGCGGCGAGTACTGCTGGGCCTGGTAGTAGTCGATGACCACGCGGCCGTTGCCGAGGCTGGTGCGCTGGGCGTAGGACCCGCCGCCGTAGGTGTAGTAGATCATCAGGTTCGACCCGCACTGGGCCATGTTGATGTTGTTGGTGTAGTTGTTCCAGATGGACGCCGCCTGCACCGCGTAGCTGGCGAACGGGCCGGCCTGGCTGGTGTTGTAGCAGACGTTGCGGACCGCGGCGGAGGCCGGTGCCGGGTTGACGGCGACCGCGCCCAGCGCCGTCAGCGTCACGGCCGCGAGGGTGGCGAGGATCCGGGACAGCTTCGGCTTACGCATTCTTCACACTCCTGGGGGATGGGGGGTGTGCCTTGACGCCGACAGCCTATAGATAGGAATTCATCGATATCAAGGTGTGCGCCTTAAGTCTTGGTTAGCCGGGGCGCGTCCGGATCGCCCGCGCCTGCCCCGCCCGGTTACGGTTCGCCGGTGACCACGCCCGCCCGCCACGCCGCCGCCCTCGCCGCGCCGCTGCTGCTCCTGCTCACCGCCTGCGGCGAGGCCACCCCGCCCGCCGCGCCGCAACCGGTCGCGGCCGAGGCCACCGCCACCCCACCGCCCGCCGCTGCCGCCGCGCCGACGCCGGGTGCGGTAGCCAGACTGGGCAGCGCCACCCCGAGCCGACCGGCCGCCAAGGCCGCCACCGCCGTGGCCCGCAACCCCGGCGGCACCGTGCGCGTCGTCGGCCCCGGGCACGCCTACCGGACGCCGTGCCAGGCCATCGCCGCCGCGGCGGCCGGCGACACCGTGCAGATCGACGCCAAGGGCAACAGCGGGTACGCCGGCGACGTCTGCGGTTGGCGCACCGACGGCCTGATGATCGTCGGCTTCAACGGCCGGGCCCGCGTCGACGCCGCCGGCCGCAACGCGCAGGGCAAGGGCACCTGGGTGATCGCCGGCGACGACACCGTGGTGGACAACGTGGAGCTGTCCGGCGCGAAGGTGCCCGACCGCAACGGCGCCGCCATCCGGCAGGAGGGCGCCGGCCTCACCGTCCGGCGCAGCTACCTGCACGACAACGAGAACGGCATCCTGGCCGGCGACAACCCGGCCAGCGACATCGTCGTCGAGTACACCGAGTTCGCCCGCAACGGCCACGGCGACGGTTACACCCACAACATCTACGTCAACCACGTCCGCAGCTTCACGCTGCGGCACAGCTGGTCGCACGACGCCAGGGTCGGGCACCTGGTGAAGTCGCGGGCGCTGGTCAACGACATCCTCTACAACCGGATCACCGGGCAGGGCGGCACCGCCAGCTACGAGATCGACCTGCCCAACGGCGGGCGCAGCCGGATCGTCGGCAACGTCGTGCAGCAGGGCGCGAAGAGCCAGAACCCCAACCTCGTCGCGTACGGGGAGGAGGGGTCGCTCAACCCGGACTCGCGGCTGTCGGTGGTCAACAACACCTTCGTCAACGACCTCGGCAAGGGGGCCGTCGTGCTGGTCGGCGGCGCGGTGAGCACGAAGGTGCTGTTCCAGAACAACGTCAGCGTCGGCAGCCCCACCCAGGTCAGCCAGTCCGGCGCCACGGTGGTCGCCACCTGCTCCGGCGACCCGAGGTTCGTCGACCCGGCCGGCTTCGACTACCGGCTGCGCGCCGGCTCGCCCTGCGTCGACGCCGGGCGCACCCCGCCGGCCGGGCTCGCGCCCACCGCCCAGTACCGCTACGACCTCGGCCGGCAGGCCCGCACGGTCACGGGCGGCGGGATCGACGCCGGAGCGTTCGAGCAGGGCTGAACTGATCGGGGTCGATCGTCCGTACCCCTGGTCGTGCGGACGACGGAGCTGGTGACATGTGCCCAGGAGCCCCGCGACCGGCTCGGCCCGGCCGCCGTGCGCGCGGCGGTGCACCGCTGGATGCGGCTGGTCGCGGCGGACGCGGAGCTGGCCCCGTACCTGCTCGGCACCGACCGCCGCCGCCTCGCCGCGCTGCTCGCCCTGGCGATAAGGAGGGGCCCCCGCTTAACGCCTCCGGTAGAGGCGGGGGCCCCGCTTAACACCTCCGGGGTGTGGCCGGCGGCGGACGGCGGGTGGTGCCGCCCGCCGCTGACCGAGGAGCAGCGGTGGCGCGTCCTCGACTACCTGGCCGCCGCGCTCTGGGCGCTCGACCTGCCGGTGGACGCGGTCGTCGACGCGCAGCGGGCGGTCGCCGGCCTGCTCCGGGCGTGACCCGGCCGGCCGGCGCGCGACGCGGGCGGCTCCGGGCGACGCGGGCGACGCGGGTGGCGCGGGTGGCGCGGGCGACGCGGGTGGCGCGGGTGGCGCGGGCGACGTGGGCGGGCGACGCGGGCGACGTGGGTGGGCGGCGCGGGTCGGCAGGCGGGCGGCGCAGGCGGGCGGCGTGGGTGCGGCGGTCAGGTGGCGGCGTGCGGGTCGGCCGCGTTCAGCGTGGCGACCACCTGGTCGTAGTCGCCGCGCGCCTCGGCGTGCCGGAGGAACTTCACCCGTTCGACCTGGATCTCGGTGGCGTCCGGCTGTGTCTCCAGCAGCGACACCACCTCGGCCACGAACTCGTCCAGCGGCATGGCGAACTCGCTGGTCTCCTGCCCGGGCAGCAGCCCCGTCCGCACCGCCGGCGGCACCAGCTCCACCACCCGTACGCCGGTCTCGGCGAGCTGGAGGCGGATCGACTCGCTGAGCATGTGGATCGCGGCCTTCGAGGCGTTGTAGCTGGGCGTGACGCGCAGCGGCACGAACGCCAGGCCGGACGAGACGGTGACGATGGTGGCGGCCGGCCGCTTCGCCAGGTGCTCGACGAACGCGCCGATCAGCCGGATCGGGCCGAGCACGTTGGTGGTCACCACCTCCTCCGCCGAGGCGAGGAACGTCTCGGGCGAGCGCCAGTCCTCGATCCGCATGATGCCGGCCATCGCGACCAGGACGTCGAGGTCCGGGTGCCGGTCCAGCACCGTCTCCGCCGCCGCCGCGATGCTCGCCGGGTCACCCGTGTCGATCCGTACGGTGTCCAGGCCCGGGTGGGCGGCGGCGATCTCGTCGAGCAGCTCGGTACGCCGCCCGCCGACGATCACCGTGTTGCCCCGGTCCCGAAGCGCGAGCGCCAGCGCCAGGCCGATCCCGCTGGTGGCGCCCGGAATGAAGATCGTGTTTCCGGAGATGTCCATGCCCCCAGCATGGTCCGCCGGCCCGGGCCGGTGCAGAGATCAGTCATCGGGGGATCGCCGATCCCTGGCTCCCGCCGCCGCGCGTCGGATACTCGGACCATGGATCGTGCCGCTCTTGCCGACTTCCTCCGCCGTCGCCGCGAAGCGCTGCGCCCCGGCGACGTGGGGCTGCCGGAGGGCGCCCGCCGCCGGGCGCCCGGCCTGCGCCGGGAGGAGGTCGCCGCGCTCGCCGCCATGTCCACCGACTACTACACCCGCTTGGAGCAGCAGCGCGGCCCGCAACCGAGCCCGAACCTGCTCGCCGGGCTGGCCCGCGCGCTGCGGTTGACCGGCGACGAACGCGACTACCTGTTCCGGGTGGCCGGGCACAGCCCGCCCGAGGCGGTCGGCACCGCCACCCACGTCGCGCCGGCGCTGCTGCGGGTGCTGGACCGACTGGCGGACACGCCGGCGTTGATCCTGTCGAACCTGGGGGAGACGCTGGTGCAGAACCAGCTGTCCGCCGCGTTGCTCGGCGACCGGTCGCAACACACCGGGCTGGCGCGCAGCGAGGTCTACCGGTGGTTCACCGAGCCGGGGGAGCGGTGGCGCTACCCGGCCGAGGACCACGACCGGCAGAGCCGCGCCCAGGTCGCCAACCTGCGCGCCGCGTACGGGTCGATGGGCCCGCGGTCCCGCGCCGGCGAGCTGGTGCGGGCGCTGCGGGCGGCCAGCGCCGAGTTCGCCGAGCTGTGGGACCGGCACGAGGTGGCGCAGCGCTTCGCCGACCACAAGACGCTGATCCACCCGGAACTCGGGCCGATCGAGCTGGACTGCCAGGTGCTGTTCACCGAGGACCAGTCGCAGGCGCTGCTGGTGCTCACCGCCCCGCCGCGCAGCGAGGGCGCGGAGAAGCTGCGGCTGCTCGCCGTGCTCGGGCACGAGCGCTTTCCCGCCTGACCGCCTCCGCGCCCGTGAATCGAGCACAGGAGCGGTGATTCACGCCGCCGGGAATCCCCGGGTTTGCTGTCAACCTCCCGTCACGCAGGGTGTTCTGCTGATCCCTTCCGGTCGATAGCGTCGATGCACTGCCGTCGACGAAGGGCCGATGATGAACGACAACGGACACCCGCTCGACCGTCGGCGACTCCTCGCCGGCGCGGCGGCGGCCTCGGCGGTCACCCTGACCGGCCTGGCCGTCACCACCACCACCGGCGCCGCCGCGGCGACCCGGACCCGTACCGGAACGCCGCCGGCCGCCCGGGACCGGATCGCCACCGCCGCGCTGCGCGCACCCGACGGCGCCGCCCGGGCGGTCGGGATCCAGGCCGACTTCCACGCCCGGCTCACCGCCTGGCTGGCGTTCTGGTCGGCGAACTCGCCCCGCGCGTGGAGCACGCCGGCGCACCTGGTCGCCCGGGTCGAGCCGGCCGGCGACGCGCTGGTGCTGCACGCGATCCGCTACCGCCGCGACGACGAGCTGCGCGACGGCTTCGCCGCCGCCCGGCGCGATGCCACGCACCTGGCCACCCTGGCCAGCCTGCACCACCACTTCCCGAGCGTACGGGCCCGGCCGGACGGCACGGTCCGGGTCGGCGACGGTCCCGCCGGCTTCACCGGCGCGTCCGACCAGGTGGCGTTCGCGGTCGCCGCCTGCCGCGAGCTGTGGGGCGACCCGGCGGCCACCGCCGGGCGCTGGCAGGAGAGTGCCGGCCGGGCCCTCGCCCGCGCCGGACAACCCACCGACGCCGCCTCGCACGTCGGCTGGGCGGCCTTCACCCGGATCAGCCTGCGTCGCGGGCTGGGCACCGAATCGTACGAGTGACCGGAGGTAGCACATGGCCCGCAACGAGTTCCGCTTCGTGGTCGACGGTGTCGACCTGACAGCCGACCAACAGACCCTGATCGCCGGCGAGATCCAGAAGGCCGGCCTGGCGGCGCTGCGTACCGCCGACGCCAAGCTCGTCAACCCGCTCACCCTCGGCCACGGCAACATCAAGCTGCGCCCCGAGTGGTACGGGCTCTGGGTGCTCGACGGCGTGCTCGCGCAGGACCTCGGCCAGAAGATCAACGACATCGGGTTCTGGATCCAGCGGTGACCGACGCCGCCCGATCCGCCGGCCCGCCGGAGCGGATGTGCCCGAGCACCCCGGCGTCCAACGCCACGGTGTTCCTCGGCATGATCACTCCGGCGGGCCGGGTGGCCTACGTGACGCCGGCCGTACCGGCCGAGGTGGCGCTCGTCGGCACCGACGACTCCGACGAGCCGATCGAGTCGCGGATGCGCCTGGCCGGCCCCTGCGTCACCTCGTCCTGCGGCTTCTGGACCGGGTCGCACTGCGGGCTGGGCGCCCGGATGGCCGCCTCGTACGCCGAGACCGCCCCGCCTGCCGAGGAGACGCTGCCGAAGTGTGCCATCCGGCGTACCTGCCGGTGGTTCGCCGAGCAGGGGCCGGCGGCCTGCCCGGCCTGCTCGCACGTGGTCACCGACGCCCGTTGAGCGCTTGACCCCGCCGCGCACCCTGGAGCCACAGGAAACCCGTGGAGGAGGACACCATGCGCTGGCTCATCGTCATCATCCTCGTCGTCGTGGTCGCGCTGGTGGCTCTGGCGTCCTGGCGTCGCATCCGGCGGAACGCGGGCGACCCGGACGGCCGGGTCCGCGACCTGGCGGCGTCGGCTGAGGCGCGTCGCCGGCTCGACGACCACCGTAACCCGACCGACGGCAGCAACCTGCGCAGCAGCGGAGGCGGCAGCCTCTGACGCTCGCCGCGAATATGGCGTTCCTGCCTGTCGGAGGTGTCGACTAGCGTCGGGAGGTCATGGAGCCGCGGTTCGGCGAGGAGATCATCGGGCGGGAGCACCCGGCCGGGTTGCTGCGCGCCGAGGTGACGCGTGTGGTCGACAGCCACGGCGGCCTGGTGCTGGTCACCGGCGAGCCGGGCATCGGCAAGACCACCCTGGTCTCGGCCGCCGCCGACGAGGCCCGTCGGCGCGGGGCGCTGGTGCTCGGCGCCGCCTGTTGGGATTCCGACACCGCCCCCGACTACTGGCCCTGGGTGCAGGTGCTGCGCCGGCTGGCCCGGGCCACCGGTGACCCGGCGCCGGCCCGCGAGGCCGCGGACGCCGGGCTGGCCGCCCTGCTCGGCGAGCGCGCCGCCGAGGGCGCCATCGTCGGCGAGCGCGCCACGGGCGGTGAGCGCGGATCCGGCGGCGACGATCCGGTCGAGCCGGGTGACGACGGCGGTCGGGCCGAGTTCGCCCGGCACGACGCGGTGACCAGCGCGCTGGTCGCGGTCGCCCAGCACCGGCCGGTCGTGGTGATCCTCGACGACCTGCACTGGGCCGATCCGGCATCGCTGCGGCTGCTCCAATTCGCCACCCAGCACACCTGGTTCGAGCGGCTGCTGCTGATCGGCACCTACCGGGACGCCGAGGTCGAGGCCGGCGACCACCGGCTGCGGCCGCTGCTGCTGCCGTTGACCGCCAAGGCCACCACGGTGACGCTGACCGGCCTGGGTCGCGACGAGGTGGCGGCCCTGATGAGTCGCACCGCGGGCCGGGAGCCCGGCGCGGGCCTCGTCGACGAGGTCCACCGGCGCACCGGCGGCAACCCGTTCTTCGTCGAGCAGACCGCCCGGCTCTGGCACACCGACGGACTCACCGACGCCATCGCCCCCGGCGTACGGGAGGCGGTGCGCCGCCGGCTCGACCAACTGCCCGCCCCGGTGGTCGAGGCGTTGACCGTCGCCGCCGTGCTCGGCCGGGAGTTCCACCGGCAGACGCTGGCCGCCTGCGTACCCGCTCCGGTCGCGCAGGCCGACCGGCTGCTCGACCGGGCGGCCGCCGCCCGGCTGGTGCTGGCCCGGGGCGGCGGCCGGTTCGCCTTCGTGCACGACCTGGTCCGCGAGACGCTCTACGACGGGCTGCCGGAGGGCGAACGCCGCGCCCGGCACGCCGCCGTGGTGCGGGCCGTCGACCGCTCCGACGCGCTCGCCGGCCGGCTCATCCCGGCCGACCTGGCCCGCCACGCCTGGCTCGCGGGTGCCGACCTCGATCCGGTACGCGCCGGTGACCTGCTGGTGGCCGCCGCGCGGGACGCCGGTGGGCGGCTGGCGGTGGAGGAGTCGGTGCGGCACTTCCGGCGCGCGCTGCGCCTGACCGACGAGCCGGCCCGCCGGGTCCGGCTGCTGCTGGAGCTGGCCGGGCTGCTGCACCACGCCGGTACCCCGGGCGAGGCCGAACAGTTGCTTGTCGACGCCGCCGCGCTCGCCCGTGGGCTGGCCGAACCGGCGGTGCTGGCCCGGGTGGCGCTCACCGCCCGCAGCCAGCATTCGGCGACCCGCCGCCGCCTCGACGCCGACGGGCTGGTCCGGGAGGCGTACGCGCGTTTGATCGGCCCGCCCGACCCGGAGCGGTCGCCCCGTGCCCTGGTCACCGACCTGATCACCGCCACCGAGACGCTGGCCCGGCACGGCCGCGACGACGAGGCGCTCACCTTCAGCCTGTGGGCCCGGCACGACACCACCTGGGGGCTCGGCACCGCGCAGGAGCGGGCCGTGGTCACCGCGGAGATCCGCGAGGTGGCCCGGCGCGGCGGCGACCGCGACACCGAGCTGTGGGCCACCTCGCTGCGCTGGGTGGCGTTGCTGGAGCTGGGTGACCCGGCCTACCGGCACGAGCTGGCGGCGTTCGTCGGCGGCTGCCGGGCGGGCGACGTGGCCCGGCAACGGATGGCGGCGGCCGTCGACAGCGGCATCATCGCCGCCTTCCGGGGCGACTTCACCACCGCCGAGGCGAACTACGCCGAGATGGAGGGCTTCGGCGAGTGGGAGCACTCCGACCACGCCTTCATGGCGCACCACCTGCGCTGGTCCCTGTTGCTGCTGCGCGGCCGCCTCGCCGAGGCCGAGGCGCTGCTCGACCAGCCCGGCGTGGCCGACCATCCGCAGGTGGAGCTGTTACGCGCGATCACCGCCGCCGAGCGCGGCGACACGGCGACCCTGTTGCGGCTCACCGGCGCGATCGAGGCCGCGGGCACCGCGTACCCCCGACCGGTGTCGACGCTGTGGCTGCGGACGCGGGCCCAGGCGGCGGCCGCGGACGGCGACCCCCGCCGCTGCGCCGAGGCGCGGGCGGCCCTGGCGCCGCACCGGGGGCGGTGGCTGGTCGCGCTGTTCGGCTGCGACATCGGCGGACCGGTCGACCTCTGGCTGGCCGGGGTGGACGCCGCGGAGCGGAGGTGGGACGCCGCGGTCGCCGGCTACGCGGCGGCCCGGGACGCCGCCGACCGCCTCGACGCCCGTCCCTGGTCGGTGCTCGGCCGGGCCGGGCTGGTGACCGCGCTGCTCGGGCGCGGCGGTCCGGGCGACGCGGCCGAGGCGGCCCGGGTGCGGGTCGAGACGGAGGCCGAGGCGCGCGAGCTGGGCATGACGCACGTGGTCGAGCGGCTGGGTGCCGCCGGGCCGCCGGTTGCTCCCGCCCGGACGGCAGGCGCCGCGGGCCACGACGGCACCGACTGGCGGGCCGGGCGGGATCGCGTGGTGGCTGCCTCCGGTGAGGACGCGTCCGGCACGGTGGTGGCCGGCTTCCCCGCGCCGGCTTCGCCGGTCGGCGCCACCGTGGCGGTCGCTCCGGGCGTGGGCGTCCGCTCCGTCCCGGCGGGTGGTCCCGGCGTCAGCGGTTGGTCCGGCGTGGCGATCGGCGCGGCCACGGGCGATCGGTCCGGCTCGGCGGGCGAGCGAGGCGCGGGCGTTCTGGGTACGGCGGGGTATCGCGTCGCGGGCGGTCCGGGTGAGGCGGGGGATCGGGTCGCGGGCGGTCTAGGTGCGGTGGGGGATCGCGTTGCGGGCGGTCCGGGTGTGGGCGGGATCGACGGCTCCGGCGAGGGCGTTCGCGCGGGCCGGCCCGAGTTCTGCTTCGACGGGTCGGTCTGGCGGCTCGCCTGGGCGGGCACGGTGGTGCACCTGCCCGACGCGAAGGGCCTGCACGACCTGCGGTTGCTGCTGAGCCGGCCCGGGGTCGACGTGCCCGCGGTGGAGCTGCTGGATCCGGCGGCCGGTGCGGAGCTGGTCGCCGCCCGCCGGCTCGGTGCCGATCCGGTGCTCGACGACGAGGCGAAGGCCCGCTACCGGCAGCACCTGCGGCGGCTCGACGACGAGATCGACCGGGCCGCGTCGCGCGACGACGAGCGGCGACTCGCCGCCCTGGACGCCGAACGCGTGGCCCTGCTCGACCAGTTGCGGGCCGCCGCCGGGCTGGCCGGGCGCAGCCGTCGCCTGGGCGACGAGGCCGAGCGCGCCCGCAAGGCGGTGACCGGCCGGATCCGGGACACGCTACGGCGGGTCCAGCAGCGGCACCCGGCGCTCGCCACCCACCTGCACGAGTCGGTCACCACCGGCCGCACCTGCCGCTACCAGCCGGCCACCCCGGTGCCCTGGCGACTCTGACTCGCCGGCCCCACCCCACCCCACCCTTGCCCTACCCCGGCCTGCCCTGCCCTGCCACTGCCCCGACCCGGCCCGGCCCGGCCCCGCCCTGGCTCGCCGATCTTGGACGTGTGGCACCTCCGATAGCGTCACGAATCAGGCATTACTGGCACCACAACTCGAAGATCGACGGGAAGGGCGGGTGGCGCCTCGCCTCCGACGCCGTGATCATGAAGTTGACGGCAGTGTTGATCTCCATTGGTGCCGCCAACTTCATGATCGTCCCCGCTTCCGCTCCTCGCCCGCCCATCGGAGCCCTCCTCGGGGTTGATCAAGGAGTTCGCGTTGGAGTCGATCTCCACGGCGACGGGAACTCCTTGATCAACCGTCCGCTTCCACCCGGCTTCACGGCGAGTTGCACCGGCGATCGGCTACCGGCTATCAGCGACCGTCCGGGTGGTCGGCGGCGGTTGCCCGTGAGGGCTGCGATCGGGGTGAAGGTGCGGTCGCGGGGCGCGGTGTCGGAAGCGTCTCCTCGAGCGGGTCGCCCGACAACCGGGTGGAACCCCAAGGGCGTCCACGGGCCACATGACACACCCATGGCGTTCCACTCACCGTCAGAGTGGCACCCGAGTGGAACGCCATGGGTGTCTGCCGGGCCGTGACACACCCGTGCCGTTCCACTCGGGCGCTGGGTGGGACGCGAGCGGGGACAGGGAGCAAAGCCTGATCACCGACCGGCGCCACCCCACTCGGTCAGTTCGCCCATCCGGCAGACCGGCCGGACAGGTGATCATGGAGGTGGCCTTGATCGACACTGCTTCGCCGAGGTGGTGGGGCCGAGGTGCGTCGGACCCCGCCACCTCGGCGAGCTGGTGTGGATCAAAGGGTCAACGGCGGTTGTAGCGGCGCATGGTCAGGGTGCCGAAGACCACCACGAAACCGGCGCTCCACAGCAGCAGCCACATCGTGTTCGTGGCGTCCGTGGAGCCGGCCATCGCGGCGCGTACCGAGGCGACCAGGTGGGTGACCGGGTTGACCTTCACGAAGGCCTGCAACCAGCCGGGCATGGTGGCCGGCTCGACGAACACGTTGCTCAGGAACGTCAGCGGGAACAGCACCATCATGCTGACGCCCATCACCGACTTCTCGCTGCGGAGCACCAGGCCGAAGAACGTCCACACCCAGGAGAACGCGAACGAGAAGACCACCAGCAGGCCGATCCCGGCGAGCACCCCGAGCAGGCCACCGTCGGGACGGAACCCGAGCACCAGCCCCACGGCCAGGATGACCACCGCGGCCAGGATGTAGCGCAGCACGTCGCCGAAGATCATGCCGACCAGCGCCGCCGGCCGCCACACCGGCAGGGTACGGATCCGGTCGAAGACACCCTTCTCGATGTCGTTGTTCAGCCCGACCCCGGTGTACATGGTGATCATCACGACGCTGGTGACCATGATGCCGGGCAGGAAGAACTGCAGGTACGCCCGCGGGCTGTCGGCGAGCGCGCCACCGAACAGGTAGGTGAACATCAGCACCATGATGATCGGGAACGCGGTCACGTCGAACAGTTGCTCCGGCACGTGCTTGATCTTCAGCACGGCCCGCCAGCCGAACGTCAGTGACGCCGACAGCGCGCTCGGCCGGGCCGGCCGCTCCCCCGGCGCGAGCACGGTGGCCAGCGCCTCGGTGGACGGCACGTAGACCGACGGCGCCCGCCCGGTCGTGGTGGTCGCGGTGTCGCTCATCGCGCCGCCTCCAGTTCGTCGTCCCGCTCGCCGGTCGCGACGGCCGGGTGGTCGGTCAGGGCCAGGAACACCTCGTCCAGGCTGGGCTGGCCGAGGGAGAAGTCGTCCACCACGATGCCGGCCCGGGCCAGCTCGCCCAGCGCGCGGGCGGCCTGCTCGCCGGCCTCCAGGTCGGTGCCGGCCTCGCCGACCCGGGCGGTCAGCGCCACCGGGTCCGCCGCGAGCTGCACCGGCACGTTCAGCGCGGTACGCAGCACCTGCTCGGCCCGGGATCGCTGCCCGGCGTCGCGAAGTCGCACGTGGACGGTGCCGGAGCCGACCGACGACTTCAACTCGCCCGGGGTGCCCTCCGCGATCACCCGGCCGTGGTCGACCACCGCGATCCGCCCGGCCAACTGGTCGGCCTCGTCCAGATATTGCGTGGTCAGCAGCACCGTGGTGCCGTGCGCCACCACCGCCCGGACGATCTCCCACACCTGGTTGCGGCTGCGCGGGTCCAGCCCGGTGGTGGGCTCGTCCAGGAACAGCAGGTCCGGCGTGTTCAGGATGCTCGCCGCGATGTCGATGCGCCGCCGCATCCCGCCGGAATATTTCTTCACCTGCCGGCCGGCCGCCTCGGTCAGCCCGAACGCGGCGAGCAGCGCCTCGGCCCGCTCCCGCGCCGCCGGGCGGGCCAGCCCGAGCAGCCGGCCGAGCAGGACCAGGTTCTCCGCCCCGGTCAGGTCCTCGTCCAGCGAGGCGTACTGACCGGTCAGGCTCATCCGGGCGCGTACCGCGTCGGCCTCGGTGACGACGTCGTGGCCGAAGACCCGGGCCGTGCCGGCGTCGGGACGCAGCAGCGTCGCCAGCACGCGCACGGCGGTGGTCTTGCCGGCGCCGTTGGGCCCGAGCATCCCGTACACGGTGCCGGCGGGGACCCGCAGGTCCAGGCCGTCGAGCGCCCTGGTCGAGCCGAACGACCGGACCAGGCCGTCGGCCTCGACGGCCAGGCCGGTGTTCCGGTTACTCATGATCATTACCTCTCTGCAGTGGGTGGTTCTCAGCAGGCGTACGGGCGTGCCGCCCGGCCCTCGCGCAGCGCCAGACCCCACCAGCACAGCTCGTCGAGGAGCACCCGGACGTCCTGCCGGAGTCGTTCCTCACCGTGCCCGGTGGGCTCGCCGTCGAGCAGGTCGACGCCGACGGTGTCCCGCACGGTCATCGCGTGCAGCGCGGTGAAGACCGTCCGGAGCTGGTCGACCGCGTGCAGGCCGACCGACCGGCAGCCGTACGACACGAAGCCGACCGGCTTGGCCTGCCACTCGTCGTACGCGAAGTCGATCGCCTGTTTCAACGAGGCCGGGAAGCTGTGGTTGTACTCCGGGGTGACCACGACGAACGCCTCCGCCGCCGCGACCTGCCCGACGAACTCCCGCATCGCCGGCGTGGGCTCGGCGGGCAGCGCGGTCGGGAAGGCGTACCCGGCCAGGTCCAGCTCGTGCACGACCAGACCGGCCCGGCCGCGGGCCTGGGCGGCGAACCAGCGACCGATCCGGTCGCCGACCCGCCCCTCCCGGGTGCTGCCGATGATCACGGCGAGCCGTAACGGCGTCATGCCACCCTCCCTCGCTGCCGGCCTCACCCCGTAGGCGCCAGAAGGCCCGCCAGATCAGATCTGGCGGGCCTTCTGTCAGGGGTTCCTGGTCCAATCGGCGGCATGACCGAGGTACGCATCGTCCGGTGGAGCACCGACGACCTGGCGCTGCTGCAGGCGCTGAACAGCCCCGCGGTGCGGGCGCACACCGGCGGCCCGGAGACGGACGACCAGGTCCGGGCCCGGCACGAGCGTTACGTGCGTGGCCCCGGCCCGCGCAGCGGGACCATGTTCGCCGTGGTCGCACCGGACGGCACGAAGGTGGGCAGCGTGGGCTTCTGGCCCCGCGACTGGCGCGACGAGCCGGTCTACGAGATGGGGTGGGCGGTGCTGCCCGAACACCAGGGGCGCGGGCTGGCGACGGCGGCGGTGCGCGCGGTGGTCGCGGCGGCATCGGCGGTGGGCGACCGGCGTCACGCGCACGCCTACCCGTCGGTGGACAACCCGGCGTCGAACGCGGTCTGCCGCCGGGCCGGGTTCACGCTGCTCGGCGAGACCGAGTTCGAATACCCGCCGGGCAGCCTGTTGCGCTCGAACGACTGGCGGATCGACCTGACCCGCTGACCGGTCAGTGCGCCGCGTCCAGCCGGGCCCGCTGCTCCGCGGTCAGCTCCAGGTCCACCGCGGCCAGGGCCTCCTCCAACTGCGCCACCGAGGAGAAGCCGACCAGCGGGATCGCCGGCACGTCCCCGCCCATCAGCCAGGCCAGCACCACCTGGTTGACCGTGGCGCCGGTCTCGGCGGCCACCGCCCCCAGCGCCGCCAGCCGCGCCGGGGTGCCGGGGTGGGCGTACGCGTCACCCAGCCGCTCCGGCTTCGCGTACGCGCCCTTGAGCAGCGGTGAGTACGCGACCAGGGTGAGCTGCGGCTCGGCCCGCAGATAACTCGCCAGGTCCGGGCCGACCCAGCCGACGTCGCCGTCCGGGTCCAGCGCGCTCGGCACGTCCACCCGTGGCGGCAGGTAGCTGCGGTGGTACTGCAGCACCTCGTATCCGGGCAGGCCGGCGGCCGCCGCGATGCCCCGGGCCCGCTCCACCCGCCAGGCACGGTGGTTGCTCGCGCCCAGCAGCCCGACCGTGCCCTCGGCGACCAGATCCGCGAAACATTCGACGGTTTCCCGCAGCGGGACGGTCCGGTCCTCGATGTGGGCGTAGAGCAGGTCGATCCGGTCGACGCCGAGTCGTTCCCGGCTGCGCTCGGCGGACTCGCGGATCACCTTCGCCGACAGGCCCTCCGGGTTGTCCAGGAAGCTGGTGCCGGGGGCGAGCGGACGGGCGCCGAGCTTGGTGGCGAACACGATCTCGTCGCCGATGCCGCGGCTGCGCCGCCACCGGCCGAGCAGTTCCTCGCTCTCCCCGCCCTGCCCGCCGTTCTGCCAGAAGGCGTAGTTGTCGGAGGTGTCGACGAACGTGCCGCCGGCGGAGACGTAGCGGTCCAGGATGGCGTACGAGGTGGCCTCGTCGGTGGCGGTGCCGAAGAGCATCGCGCCGAGGCTGAGCACGCTGACCTCGCGGCGGGTGGCCGGGTCGGTGCCGATGGTGCGGTAGCGCATGGAGTTCCTCCCCGTCGGAGCGTTTCGGCCAGCCTGCCCCTTCGAGTGCGCGCGAAGTCAAACGCGGAAGGGGCCCCGGTCGCCCGGGGCCCCTGCGGCGCGTGTCGGGTCAGCTCGGCACGTAGTCGAACGTGTCCGGGTTGGGGCCCTGCCGGCCGTCCTCGCCCTTGTCCAGCGCGGTGAGCCGCTCCATCGCGGTGTCGTCGAGCGTGAAGTCGAAGATGCCGAAGTTCTCCTCGATCCGCTTCGGGGTGGTCGACTTCGGGAAGACGATGTCGCCGCGCTGCACGTGCCAGCGCAGCACCACCTGGGCCGGGGTCCGCCCGACCTGTTCGGCGATGTCGACCACGGTCGGATCGTCCAGCACCTTGCCCTGGGCGATCGGCGACCACGCCTCGGTGAGGATGTTGTGCGACAGGTCGTACGAGCGCACCTGCTCGTTGCCGAAGTAGGGGTGCGCCTCGATCTGGTTGACCGCCGGCACCACGTCCGCCTCGGCGGCCAGCCGCTCCAGGTGCGCGACCTGGAAGTTGGACACACCGATGGACTTCACCTTGCCGTCGCGCCGGAGTTCCTCCAGCACCTTCCAGGTGGACACGTAGTCGCCGTCGTAGAGCGTGGGCAGCGGCCAGTGGATCAGGAACAGGTCGAGGTAGTCGAACTTCATCTCCCGCAGCGACTGCTCGAACGCCTTGCGGGCGTCGTCCGGGCGGTGGAAGCCGTTGTTCAGCTTGCTGGTGACGAAGATGTCGCCCCGGTCCAGCCCGGAGGCACGGACGGCCTGACCCACCTCGGCCTCGTTGCCGTACATCTGGGCGGTGTCGATGTGCCGGTAGCCGATCTCCAGCGCCGTGCCGACCGCCTGCGCGGTGTCCTTGGGTTCGATCTGGAACACCCCGAAGCCGAGCTGCGGGATGGAGTTGCCGTCGTTGAGCGAAATGTCGGGAACGCTGTTGTCGGCCATGTCGTGTCTCATCTCCGATCGTTCGAGGGTGCCCCGGAAGCGCTTCCACGCGGCGGCTCCCGGGGCGTGCCACCCGGTGTTCCTACCCGATCGGAGGGCATCCTCACGTCCGGGACGACGGTCAGCCCCAGATCGCCCGCGCCCACTCCGGGTGGTCGACGAACGGATTGCGGTTGCCCTGCCAGCGCTCGTAGATGCGCTGGTTGCGGCGCTGCTCGAAGGCGTCCGGCGGGTCCTGCGCGTGCCAGGCCAGCAGCTTCGTGAGCCGCCCGAGCCGGGGCGCGCCGCCGTTGGCCACCGAGTCGTTCGGCTCCAGGTCCGGCCAGCCGTCGTCGCCCTCGTACCGGATCGCCATGTAGAGGATCATCCGGGCGACGTCGCCCTTCACCGCGTCGCGCGGCTCGAACGAGTCGGCGTCGGTGTAGCAGCCGGGCGCCTGGGCGACCGCGCTGCCGCCGGTGTCGAAGTCCTTGTTGCCGCGGGCCGAGTTGACCGACACGTCCTCCGGCCGCAGGTGGTGCACGTCGGTGCCGGGGCCGGTGGCGGTGCCGAAGTCGCCGTGCGACTTGGCCCAGACGTGCTCCCGGTTCCAGTCGTCGACGCCCCCGCCGTTGGTGGTCTTGCTCTGCGAGCGTCCGCTGTAGAGCAGGATCACGTTGGCCGGGTTCGCCGGGTCCTGGTCGGTGTCCTTCAGCGCCTCCCACACCTGGTCGTACGTGAGCTTGGTCTGGGTCCTGATGATGGCGTGCAGGGCGGTGCGCAGCGCGGGCCCGGTCTTGCCGGCCGCCGCCGCGTAGTAGGCGGTCGGCGAGGTGGTGCCGCTCGGCGTCGGTGTCGGCGTCGGGGTGGTCCCGCCGCCCAGGCTCATCGCGGTCGGGTCCTTCAGGCCGCCGTGGCTGAAGTAGGCGGTCAGGGTGCCGGTGGCGGTCACCTGCCGGCCGCGCAGGGACGGGTTGGTGAGCAGCCCGAAACCGCTCCGCCAGGCGGCGGTGACCTGCACGTACAGCATCCGGGCGGTGCTGGTCTCGCCGGCCTGGTCGGCGATCGCGATCGCGGTGTCTCCGGTGTAGCCGGACGTGATCACCGTGTTCGTGGCGGTGGGTTGGCCGATGACCCAGCCGGTGACGGTGGCGGTGCGGCCGTCCTGGGCGGCAAGCGCCTGCGACACGGTCACTGTGGCCGCCGCCGACGCCGCGTTGGTCACCACGAGTGTGCTGGTGACGGTGACGGTCAGCACGACCGCCGCGATCAGCCGCCCGGGTCGCGAGCGGGTCACGCTCCTCATATTCATGAATGGCGATGCTAGTTGGTGCTGGGTGAACTTCGGGAGATCACGACGACAACTTTCCGTCCCGACCGGCGTCGAACAGCACCGGCCACGGTCGGGCCGCCGGGGCGAGGGGCGCCGGCCCGACCGGCGTGTCCGGCGCGGCCAGCACCTCGGCGGCGAGCCGGCCGAACATCGGCGCCGCCGGGTGCGCCGCCCGACTCGGCCAGGCCGCGGAGATCCGCCGGACCAGCGGCGCGCCGGCGAGCGGCCGCCAGGCGAGGCGTGGCTCCCGGCGGGCCAGCGTGGCCGGTTCGACGGCCACCGCCCCGCCGGCCAGGAGCAGGCCGAACAGGAACTCCGGATTGCGCGCCGGGCGGACCCGGGGCGGGACGTAACCGTGCTGCCGGCACACCGTCAGCAGGTGCTCGTGCCAGCCGGGCGCGGTGGCCGGCGGCGCGGTGACCAGATCCAGGCCGGCCAGGTCGGCAAGCGCCACCTCGCGGGCCCGGGCCAGCGGCGACACCCGGGGCAGCAACGCGCCGACCGGCACCTCCACCGGCTCACCGAACCGCAGCCCGGCCTCCTCGACCGGATGGTGCAGCAGGCCGACGTCCAGCCGTCCCTCCGCCAGCATCCGCCGCTGCTCGGCGCTGGTCAGCTCGTGCAGATCCAGGTCGAGCCCGGGCGCGCGGGCGGCCAGGCCGTCGAGCAACGCGCGCAGCGTGACGGCCGGCGTCTCCGGGGGTACGCCGGCGCGCAGCACGCCGAGCGCGCCCCGGCGTACCCGGTCGGCGAGGTGACGCATCCGGCGTTCGCCGGCGAGCAGGTCGTCGGCCTCGTCGAGCAGCAGTTGGCCGGCGGTGGTGAGGCGGACCCGCCGTTGCGACCTGTCGAACAGGGTCGTGTCCAACTCCTGCTCCAGCCGGCGGATCGACTGGCTCAGCGGTGGCTGCGCCATGCCCAGCGTCTCGGCGGCGCGGCCGAAGTGCAGTTCGCGGGCGACCACCACGAAGTGCCGCAGGTGTCGCAGCAGGTCCACAGGCGCACCCTAACCCTCGCGCTGGTTACCGTGGCGGCGTGGATGCGGCGCAGCGGGTCGAGGAGATCTTCGGGCGGGCCGGGTTGAGTGGCTGCCTGCACGTGGTCGACGTGGACGATCCGACGCGCGAGGTGGGGCTGGGGGCCGACGAGCGGGTCGTCATCGCGTCCGTCTTCAAGATCCTGCTGGTGCTGGAGTTCGCCCGCCAGGTCGCCGCCGGCCAGCTCGACCCGACCGAGCGGGTGCTCGTCGGCGCCGCCGACCGGCTCGGCGGCTGGGGCCTGGCCGGCTGCGCCGACGACGTCGAGGTGTCGCTGCGCGACCTCGCGTACTTCGCCATGTCGGTAAGCGACAACACGGCCGCCGACCTGCTGCTGCGCCGGGTCGGCCCGGACGTGCCGTCGATGCTGGCCGCCGAGCTGGAGTTGCCGCGTACCCGGATCGTCGGCGGTCCCCGGCAGCTGGTCGAGACGATGCTCGCCGACGTCGGCGCGCGGAGCGAGGCGGACTTCGCGCGGATCTTCCCCACCCTGCCGCCGGAGCGGGTCCGGGCCATGCGGGTCTTCGACCCGGAGCACACCTCCTCCAGCACCGCCCGTGAGCTGACCCGGTTGCTGTGCCTGGTGTGGCGCGACGAGGCCGGCCCGGCGGAGGCCTGCGCGACGGTCCGGGAGCTGATGGCCCGGCAGCTCTTCTGGACCCGGCTCGCGGCCGGCTTCCCGCCCGGCGTCCGGGTCGCCGGCAAGACGGGCACGCTGCCCGGCCTGCACCTGGAGGCCGGCGTCGCGGAGTATCCGGACGGCGGCCGGTACGCCATCGCGGTGGTGGTGCGCACCGAGCGGCTCGACACCCGCCGGGTCGACGCGGACCTGGCGATGGGAGAGGCCGCCCGGACGGCTGTCGAGTCACTGCGCTGACCTGCGGTGATATCGGTTCGGATATCGAACCTGCCGGCTTTCGATCTTGGACATCGCCGCCGGTCCGGTGGTGGAGTGGGCCGACCGAACCACCGATCCCGAACGGGGAGGACCACCCATGCCCGAGAACCGACCGTCCGGCTACGCCCGCCGCCGCCTCCTGCGCGACACCGCCGTCGGCGCCGCCGCCGTCACCACCGCCGGGCTCGTCGCCGGCGGCCCGGCCCGCGCCGCCACCACGGCCGCCCCGGCGGGCCGCTCCGCCGGCCGGCCCCGCCCCGGCGCGGTGAGCTTCCGCTGGTGGGGTACGGCCGGGTGGCGCATCGACATCGGCAACCGGACCGTGCTCGTCGACCCGTACCTGAGCCGCTACGACACCGGTTTGTTCACCGGCGCGTTCCGCCCGAACACCCGGCTGACCGTGGCCGCCGACGTGGTCGACCGGCTCGCCGACCGGGCCGAGAACATCCTGGTCACCCACACCCACTGGGACCACTTCAACGACGTGCCGCACATCGCCGAGCGGACCGGCGCCCGGGTCCTCGGCACGCTCACCGCCTACCACCTCGGGTTGGCGTACGGGCTGCCGACCGGGCAGCTCGCCCCGGTCAAGGGCGGCGAGGTGCTCGACTTCGACGGCTACACGATCGAGGTGGTCGGCTCGCTGCACAGCCGCAACCCCTCCTGGTCGATGGCCTTCCCCGGCGTACGGGTCAGCCCGCCGCCGCTCCCGCAGACGATCGCCGACCTGCCGGAGGGAGACACGCTCGCCTACCAGATCCGGGTCGACGGCGGGCCGTCGGTGTTCTTCATGGGTGCCAGCGACCTCGACGAGCGCAGGCTGACCGGGCTCGCGCCGGACGTGGCGATGGTCGCCTCCGCCGCCACCACGTCCGTCGCCGACTACGTGCCCCGGCTGATGGCCGCGCTGGACCACCCGAAGGTCGTGGTGCCGGTGCACTGGGACAACTTCGAGACCGAGCTGGTCAACCCGCCGACGGTGGCCGACACCGACCGCGCCCGCCTGGACGCCCTGATCGCCGAGGTGCGCCGGGTGTCACCGCGCAGCCGGGTGCTGGTGCCCGAGTACCACACCGCGTACCGGTTCTGACCCGTCAGCCGGCGGTCAGGTCGCGCAGCGCCAGCACCGACTTCCAGTTGCGGACCGTCACCACCACGCCCAACGTCTTCTCCAGGTACGCGGTGGTGAACTTCGTCCGCCCGTAGTTGCCGGCCGGGTAGTGCAGGTGCAGCTCCCGGCCGGCCACTTCGTACTCCATCTCCTCGCCGGCCGGCACGGCCAGCTCACGGGCCCGCGCCGCCGTGGGCGCGGCGGACAGGAACGCCACCAGCACCCGGGTCGGGTCGTCCTGACGCCCGGCGTACGGGCTGGCGTCGGCCACCGCGGCCAGCTCGCCGGCGTCGCGGACCAGTACCGGCACGCGCAGGCCCAGCTCGTCGGCGAGCCGCTTCGCGATGCCCTCGGCGAGCACCTCGTCGCGGGTGGGTGGGCTGGAGAACACCACGTTGCCGCTCTGCAGGTAGGTCTTGACGTCGTCGTGGCCGAGGTCGGTGACGACGCGGCGCAGGTCAGCCATCGCCAGCCGGGTCGTGCCGACGTTGACGCCCCGCAGCAGGGCGGCGTAGCGGGTCATGGCCGCCAGCCTAGGTCAGGCGGACGCCAACCGGGCGTAGACGTCGCCGGAGCGGCCGGCCGGACGGTACGTCTCCAGCAGCCGCACCAGGCCCGCCGCGTCCAGCCACTCGTCCGAGGCGAGACGCATGGTCTCCACGGGCGAGTAGTTGTAGCGGTAGCCGCCCGCCCCCGCGCCCAGCCGCTCCACCAGGTCGAGCACGGCGAGCGCCGCGTCGTGCGCGGGTGGGAGGTACTCGAAGGAGAGCGCGCGCACCGGCCGGCTCAGCCCGGCCAGCACGTCGACCTCGAAGCCCTCGACGTCGACTTTGCAGAACGCCGGCACGCCGTGCCGGGCGATCAGGTCGTCCAGCGTCACCACCGGCACCTCGACCGACCGGTCCCACCGCACCTTGGCGAAGCTCGGGTCGGCGGTGACCGAGTCGATCCAGGTCGACGACATGGTGGACACCGTCGGCGTCGCCGACGACAGCTCCAGCCGCGCCTGGCCGGGCCGGGCACCGACCGCCGTGGGCTCGATCGCCACGCCGTCGTCGCGCCCGAAGGCCAGGCGCAGCACCCGCAGGCAGTCCGGCTGCGGCTCGACCGCGACCACCCGCGCGCCCAGCCGCCGCCAGGTGCGGACCCGGCCGCCGACGTGCGCGCCGATGTCGAAGCCGAGGTCGCCGGGGGAGAGGAACTGCCCGTACAACTCCCGGGCGCGTCGGTGCTTGGCCGGCTGACCGTGGTAGATGGCCAGGGACCGGGTGATCCCCCAGGCCCGTGCGAGCATCGTCACGACGTTCCTAACTGTGAGTCCTGGACTGCGGTCCGAAGGCCCGCAGGAACCGGTCGCGGAACGACTCCATCGGCCAGACGGGGGCGTCCGGGTCGGGATTGAGGCCGTCCTGCCAGCCCCAACCGGAGATCTGGTCGAGCACGGCCGGGTCCTTGGCCACGACGGTGATCGGCACGTCCTTGCCGGCGCCCTCACCGGTGATCGCCCGGGCCGGCTGGTGGTCGCCGAGGAAGACCAGCACGAGGTTCTCGTCGCCGTACCGCTGGACGTAGGAGACCAGCGTCCGCAGCGAGTAGACGACGGAGTTGCGGTAGGCCCTCCGGGTGCCCTCGTCGGCGCGGGCCGCGCGGTTGGTGCCGGTGAAGACCGACCCGTCGCCGAGGTCGTCCCAGTCGACCAGCTTCGGCACCGGGGACCACGGGATGTGGCTGGACAGCAGCGGGATCTCGGCCATCACCGGTGCGTGCCCGGGCTTGCGCTCCGCGCGCTGGAACGCCTCCAGGGTGAACTGGTCCGGCGGGGAGGAGAAGCTGAACGTCGGCCCCCGGTAGCCGAGGTCCTCGGCGCCGTAGACCCGGTCGGGCGCGAAGAAGTCGGCCTCCGGCCAGGCCCGGGTGAGGGCCGGCATGACCAGCGAGGTACGCCACCCGGCGCGCTTGAACGCGCCGTTGAGGGTCAGCCGGTCGCTGCGCACCAGGTTGGTGTAGCGCAACTGGTTGTCGGCGCGGATGCCGCTCATCAGCGTGGCGTGCGCCAGCCAGCTGCCGCCGCCGGTGGTGGACGAGGTGAGGAACGCGCTGCGGCTGCCGTAGCCGGCCGCGGCCAGCTGCCGGGTCCCCTCGTCCAGCGCGGCGTCCACCTCACCGGCCAGCTCCGGATCCTCCACCGCCACCCGGCCGTAGCTTTCCACGAAGGCGACCAGGACGTCCTTGCCGCGCAGCCCGGTCAGCAACTGGTCGCCGGGGGTGCCGGCGAACGGGTCCCCGGCGAGTTGGTCGTCGAGGCGCTCCTGGTCGTGCAGGCCCGCGTTGACCTGCCGGGTGCGGTCCCAGACGCCGGTCGCGACGGTGTCGGCGGCCACCGGCAGCCCGGGCACGACCTGCGCGCCGAGCACGGCGCAGACCACCCAGGCGGCGGCGAACGCGGCGGCGGTGCGCGCGCTGACCAACCGGTGGTCGCCCAGCAGCCGGGCCAGCCGGCGCATCGACAGCGTCACCAGCACCGGTACGGCGACGACCGCGACCACGGCCACCGCCACGGCACCCACCTGGGCGGCCCGCCCGTACGACTCGGCCAGGAACTCCGCGCCGGCGGCGAGGAAGGCCCAGTCGGCGATCAGGTCGAAGGGACGGTCCAGCACGGTCGAGAAGCCGAGGTCGGCGAGCTTGAGGACGAGGACCAGGCCGAGCAGCGCGCCGAGCGCCATGGCCACGATCCGGCGCGGCCTCGGCGGCAGCACCAGGAGCAGGGCGACCGCGACCAGTCCCTCCACCGGGATCCGGAGGAACGCGGCGGGGGTGAGGTCGTTGACGTCGGTCGGTGCGATCAGGGCCACCAGCACGAGGGCGGCGGCCAGCACGGTGGCGGTCACGGAGCGGACGCGTCGGCGACGCCCGCCGCCGACGGTGCCCGGGGTCACGGCTGCGTCGGTCGTGGGGCCGCCGGCCGGCGGGGCGGCCGGGGACGGGGTCCTGTCGTCGTCGGTCACGGGCGGCGACCGCCGACCTCGGCGCGGCCGACCAGGACCGGAGTGCCGGGCTTCCAGCCGTTCCGGCGGCTCGCCGGAGCGGGGGCGCGACCCGCCGGCCGAGCGGCCTCCGGGCGGACCGTCGCCGGTACAGCGACCGCCGGTGCAGCGACCGCCGGCGGCGCGGCAACCGGCGGCGTGACGGCCGGTGGCGTGACGGCCGGTGGCGTGACGGCCGGCGGCGCGGCGACCGGCGGGCGGTCGGCGCCGGCGCGGTGCCGCCACAGCCACAGCACGTCCCGGCCGAACGACTCGAGCAGCAGCGCGAGCGCGCCGGCCAGCACCACGACGGCGAGCGCGAGGGGCAGCACGTCCGCCGCCACCACGGCAAGCGCGATGCCCTGGACCGCGGCGACCGTCTTGCGCCAGTAGCGCGGCGGCAGCGAGCCGTTCAGCCAGGGCAGCGCCCAGCCGGCCGCGACGAAGGCGTACCGCATCGCGCCGATCACCAGCACCCACGGACCCACCTGGCCGCTGACGTGGACGCAGAGCACCAGGACGAGGAAGGAGTCGACCTCCATGTCGAACCGGGCCCCGAGCGCGCTGACCGTGCCGGTGCGTCGCGCCACCTGCCCGTCGACCCAGTCCAGCGACAGCGCGACCGCGGTGAGCACCACCAGCACCGGCACCGCTACCGGCCGGCTGAACGAGTCCGCCACCAGCGCGGTCACGCCACCGGCCAGCGTGGCCCGGCCCAGCGTCACCCAGTCGGCCGGCCCGAGCCGCTCCGCGCCCGAGCGGCGCAGCCCGCGCCCGAGCACGACGAGCGTCACCACCCCGTAGACGAGGCCGGCCAGCCAGCCGGCCGGGCCCAGGCCGACGGTGCCGGCGAGGCCCGCCAACACCCCCACCTGGAGGATCGTCCCCGCGAATGGATCAGTCCGAACCGCTGTCACTGTGCCTCCGAGTTGCGCGCCACGACCCACCGGTCTGTACGCAGAACATGCCCGAACGGTTCGCTCTGATGCCGAAAACTCACGATCACGAGTGTCATTCGCGCCGAAGGCCCGCCCCGGATGCGCCGCTCGTGGTTCATTCGGTGCCGTGTCGCGACCCGCTGACCACGCCCGCCGGGCGCTGGCCGCCGCCGAACTGCTCGACCTCGCCGGACGTCCGGCCGAGGCCCGCGAGCTGCTCGCCGCCGAGGTCGCCGCGGACCGGACCGGCGCGGCCGACCGGGCCCGGCTGCTCGGACGGCTCGGCGCCGGGCACGGCCACGACCGGCCGTCGGTCGCGCTGGCGCAGTTACGGCTGGCCCGCCCCGGCGCCGGGCCGGAGGACCGGGGTTGGCTGCTCGCCACCGAGGCGTCGGTCGCCGCCCGGGTCGGTCACCCGGACACCGACGGCCTGCTGCGGGCCGCGGGCCGGGCGCGGGCGGCGCACCCGACGCCGGCCGCCGCCGTGCGGCTCACGCTGGCCCGGGCCGCCCGCGCGTTCTCCGCCGGGGCGGTGCCCACCGCACGCGACCTGCTCGCCGCCGTCGACCCCGGGCACCCGGCGGTACGCGGCGAGGCGGTCGCGGTCCGCGTGGACCGGATCGAGGCGCAGCTCGCGCTCGGCGGGTACGACGACGCGGCGGTCGCGCTGGACGCCGCGTACGCCGATCTGCCGGCCGGGGCGCGTCCCGCGTTGACGGCGGCGTCGTGCCGGCGGTTGCTCGCGGTCGGCGCGCTGCCCGAGGCGGACGCGCGGGCCCGGCTGGCGCTGGATCGTGCGCTCGGCGACGAGGTCCGCTCCGCCCTGGTGGCGGTACGCGTCGAGGTGGCGTACCGGAGTGGACGGCCGGACCGGGCGCGGGCGCTGCTGGCCGCCGCCGGGCCGGTCGGGGCCTGGCCGGACCGGGTTCCGCACGCGTCGCTGGGCGGTGCGGCGGCCGGCGACCCGGAACCGGCGC
This sequence comes from Micromonospora sp. WMMC241, assembly GCF_027460165.1. NCBI lineage: Bacteria > Bacillati > Actinomycetota > Actinomycetes > Micromonosporales > Micromonosporaceae > Micromonospora > Micromonospora sp. WMMC241. The sequence continues at coordinate 5,314,100 of NZ_JAPZBF010000001.1, read as the reverse complement.
GGCACCGCGAGCTGCTGCGCGCCGTCGCCGACGACCTGGGCCGCACGGTCCGGCCGGTGCTGCTGGTCGCCCAGTACGGTCCCCGGCTGGTCCGGGCGTTGCTGCTGCTCGGCGACGCCCGGCGGGCCGTCGCGGTCGCCGGTCGCCTGGCCGAGGTGGCCGCCCGCACCCCCGTACCCCTGTGGTGCGGGCTGGCCGGGCACGCGGCCGGCCTGGTCCGTCGCGACCCGGCGGCGCTGCGGGCCGCGGTGCGCGCGCTGCGCGGCACGGCGGCCCGGCCGGCGCTGGCCGACGCCCTGCTCGACCTGGCCCGCTCGCCGCGGGTCCGGCTGCCCGAGGCCCACGCGGCGGCGGGGGAGCCGGCGGCGGGGTACGGTCGGGTCGGCGCGACCGGCGACCAGGAGGCCGCGCAGCGGTGGGACGGGCGGCTCGACGCGACCCGCCGGCGCCCGGCGCCCCGGCCGCCGGGGCGTGGCCCGGCCGCGTTGACCGCGCGGGAGGCGGGTATCGCCGACCTGCTCGTCGCCGGGGCGACCAAGCAGCAGGTGGCCGGCCGGCTGCACCTGTCGTTCCACACCGTCGACACGCACGTGCGGGCGGTCTACGCCAAGCTCGGCGTGCGCAGTCGGCTGCAACTGGCCCGGCTCTGGGACGCCCGCCCGGTCAACGCACCACCGGACGCTTCTCCCTCGGCAGCGCCTCGATCATCTCGCGGGGCAGGTTGAGCGTGGCGGCGCTGATCTCCGGCGGCAGGTTCGCCATCCACTGGGCCAGCGAGATGTCCGCGAACCGGGGCTTGCGGAACATCTCCAGGAACACCAGCGGCTCGTCGCCGAGGTTCTCGATGTAGTGCCCGTAGGCGAACGGCACGTAGCCGACGTCGCCGGCCCGGAAGTCGAACGTGCGGGCCACCCCGCTGCTGGCGAAGACGCCCATCCGCCCGTGCCCGGAGAGCCAGTACTGCCACTCGTCGTCGGTCGGGTGCCAGTGCAGCTCCCGCAGGCCGCCCGGCTCGATCTCCACCAGCGCAGCGCAGATCGCGGTGGACGCCGCGAAGTTTGCCGCGTCGGCGATCCGGACCGTGCCGCCGGGGAAACGCTCCGGCGCCTGGGCGAGCAGCCGGTGCTTGAACGTGCGCGGCACGTCGCCGGTGGGGCTGACCACCCGGTCCCGGTCCAGGGGCGGCGGCACCTCACCGGCGAAGATGTACTTCTCCCGTTCCGGCAGCGTCGCCATCTGCGCCTCGGTCCAGCCGAAGTTCTTGGCCAGCACGCTACGCGGCGTGTGCGCGAAGAAGTCGCTGATCAGGAACGTGCTGTTCTCCGAGAACTCCCCGTCGTCGAAGACCAGCAGGAACTCCACGCCCTCGTCGAGGGCCTGGATGTGGTGCGGGATGCCGTGCGGGAAGAACCAGAGGTCACCCTGGCGCACGTCGTCGAGGAAGTTGCGGCCCTCCTGGTCGACCGCGCCGATCCGGCAGCTCCCGGAGATGACGTACGCCCACTCGGCCTGCTTGTGCCAGTGCAGCTCGCGGTAGGCCCCGGGCTCCAGCGACATGTCCACCCCGGCCAGCTCGGTGGCGATGGGCAGCTCCCGCCGGGTGATCTCGCGGGTCCAGCCGCCGCGCTCGATCCGGACGTGGGCGTCGGAGAAGGAGAACTTCAGGTTGGGCACGGTCCCGGCGTCGGTGGGCGGCGGGGTGAGCAGGTCCGGGTTCTCCCGGTCCCGGGTCACGTCGCGCGGACCGGCGTCCCGGCCGCCGGCCCCGGCGCGCATCGGCTGCGGGAAGTCGTTCGAGGTCATGGGCCCAGCGTCGGCCGGGGAGCCGGCGCGCACATCACGCGTTCGCGCGACCCACCGATTCTCCATTTGCACGTAGCTACGTAGTTGCGTAGTTTGGTGGCCATGGCGAGCGTGGAGGAGCGGCTGGCGGCCCTGGAGGCACAGGTGGCCCGACTGGCCGGCGAGCGGGCGCCGGCACCGGCCCCCGAAGCGGCACCGACGGACGTGTTCTGGGCGCTCGACGGCCTGAAGCGGCGACTGCCGCCGGACGGCGCCGGCGCGGTGCTCTACACCGGCACCGTGCGCACCGCCGACCGCCACTACGACTGGCAGTACGGCGCCGGCGTCGACGACCTGCTCGACGGCGACTGGCCGGCGCTGGCCGGCACGCTCACCGCGCTCGCCCACCCCGTGCGGCTACGGCTGCTGCGGGAGATCCTCGGCGGCCGGCACGGCACCGCCGAACTCGCCGACCTCGACGGCCTCGGCACCACCGGGCAGCTCCACCACCACCTGCGGCAACTCGCCGCCGCCGGATGGCTCCGCAGCGGCGCCCGCGGGCGCTACGACATCCCGCCGGAACGGGTGGTGCCGCTGCTGGCCATCCTCACCGCCGCCCGCCACTGACCCGACCCACCCACCCCGACGGAAGGCAGCACCATGCGTACCCCGACCGTCCTCACCGCCGTCGCCGGCCTCGTCGCCGCGACCGCCGCCACCGGCCTGATGCCCCGGGCCCCGGAGCCCGGCCCCCGCCAGACCGGCGACGCCGACCTGGCCGCGACCGTCCGAGCCGCTGTCGACGACCCACGGGGCCTGCGCGGCCTCGCGGTGGCCTCGGTCGACGGCGGAAGGGTCCGCGTCGCCGGGATCGGCGACCGCACGCCCGGCGGGCCGGCCGTCGAGCCGGGCACCCCGTTCGAGATCGGCTCGGTGGGCAAGCCACTCACCGGCATGCTCCTGGCCCACCGGTCGGCGGCCGGCGCGGCCGACCCGGACGACCGGCTCCGCACCGTCCTGCCCGAGGTGACCGGCCCGGCCGGCGAGGCCACCCTCGCCGAGCTGGCCAGCCACCGCTCCGGCCTGCCCCGGCTGCCGACCGGCCCGGCCACGCTGGCCCGGACCTGGTGGACGTCGGTCACCGCCGGCAACGCGTACGCCGGCGACGACGTGGACCGGATCGTGGCCGACGCCCGCCGCGTCGAGCCGGACGACGACCGGGGCACCGTCTCCTACTCCAACCTCGGCGCGTCGCTGCTCGGTCAGGGCCTCGCCGCGCAGGCCGGCGTCGGCTACCCGGAGCTGCTCCGGCGCGACGTGCTGGCCCCGCTGGGCATGACCGACACGGTCGTCGCCGCCGACCCCGCCGGCCTGCCCGACGGCCGCGCCGAGGGCGCCACCGCCGGCGGCCGGCCCGCCGACGAGTGGACGGGCGCGGGGTACGCCCCGGCCGGCATCGGCGTCTGGTCCACCGCCGAGGACCTGGCCCGGCTCACCGCCGCCATGCTCGCCGGCACCGCGCCCGGCGCCGACGCCGCCACGCCGCGCTTCGACGACGAGGCCGGCCGCCGGATCGGCTACGGCTGGTTCACCAGCCGGTACGGCGACCGGGAAATCGTCTGGCACAACGGCGGCACCGGTGGCTTCCGGTCGTACGTCGGCTACGAACGCGCCACCGGCCGGGGAATCGTGGTGCTGGCCAACACCGCCCACGATGTCGACGCGCTCGGCCTGCGGCTGCTCGGCGTGCCCGGCGACGCGGCGAGCGAGTCCACCGGCCTGCCCGGCTGGATCGGCGCCGGCCTGGCGCTGGCGTTCACGTTCCTCGGCGGCCTGTCACTGCTCGGCACCGCCCGGCGCGGGACGGACCGGCTCACCGTGCTCTCCGCCGCCGGCTGGGCGGTGCTCTACCTCGGGCTCGGTCACCGGCTCGGCGACTGGTCGGTGGTGCCGGGCTGGATCTGGCCGCTCGGGGCCGCGTTGACCGGGGTCGCCGCTGCGCTCGCCGCCCGCCGCTGGCGCGACCTGCCGGTGGTGGCCGGTGCGCCGCCGTGGCGCCGGTGGACCGGAGCGGCGCTCTCCGCCGCCTTCGCCGGGTTTGCCGTGGCGGTGATCGCCGCCTGACCGAGGGCGCGGACCACGGTCGCCGGTCCGCACCACGGCTGCGCCGGCCCGGGCACGGGGCCGGGCCGGCGCGCGCTCAGGCGGCGCGACGCGGCGGCAGGCCCAGCGCGGCGCGTACCTTGGCCGCCTGCCGGACGCCGTCGTGCGCGGCGGCGGCCCGGATCTCCCGGCGCAGCACCGCGTCGCTGCCGGCGCCGGCGGCGAGCTTCCAGTGCCGCAGCGCCACCTCGTGCTCGGCGAGCAGCGCCGCGATCGGCGCCTGCGCGGCGGCCGGCCAGCGGACGGCGCGCAGCTCCTCGGCGCAGGCCGTGTTGGCGGCGGCGACCGCCTCGGCCCGCTCCCGCACCGACCGCCATGGCCGGCCCGCCTTCGCGGCCTCGGCCAGCTCGTCCCGGGCGATGTCGTACGCGGCCACCACGGCCAGGTAGCGCCCCTTCGCCTCCTTGACGGTCAGCGGCGCCGCCGACGCGCTCGGCGTGGGGCTCGCCGGCGGCGGGAGAGCGACCTGCTCCGTCTCGCCGCCGCAACCGGCGAGGAGCAGGGCCAGGATCAGGGCCGGGGGCGCGAGCCGAGGACGCAACGGGAACTCCCATCGGGCGGGCGGGGTCCCGAGTGTAGGACGGCCCCCGCCGATCGTGCCGGCCCGCGACTACCTGGGCTCGCCGTCGAGGTGCACCAGCCGCCAGTACTGCCGCTTCCCCTCGTCGCGCACCACGACGCCGAGCCGGGCCAGCTCCCCGTGCAGCTCCCGGACCTCGGCGTCGCGGCTGTCCTCGATCGCCCGCTCCCGGGCCCGCAGCAGAGCGTCGGCACCGGCCGGCAGCCCGGGCAACCCGGGCACCCACCGCCGGTACGCGTCCCGGTGCGGGTCCCCGTCGACCCATGGCCAACCCTGCCCGGTGAACGCCTCCCGCAGCCGTTCGACGGCCAGGTCGGACTTCTCCCGGGCCAGCTCGCCGCCGGCGGCGTCCAGCAGCACCAGCGCCTTGCCGTCGGCGAACACGCCGGTCACCTCGGCCCGTGCCACGTCCCGGCCGTGCCCGTCCCGGCGCAGCTCCACCGACCGGCGCCCGACCGTGACCCGCAGCCGCTCCCGCGTGCCCACCACGGCCAGCGCCACGCCGGCCAGCGCCACCGCCCCCGCGCCGAGCGGGTACGACCGCTGGTCCGGCCACCCGTCGAGCAACTCGAACACGTCCTGGAAGGGGAACCAGGCCAGCCCGGCGATCCAGCCGGACAGCGCGGTCAGCCCGGCGCCCAGGCCCGCCCCGAGCAACGGGAACCCGGCCCACATCAGCACCAGCTCGCCGACCCCGCCGTCGACCACGACGTCGCCGGGTTCCCGCACCGACACGGTCAGGACACCTCCCGCCGCAGCGTGCGGAACAGGCCGGCGACCAGCGGCAGGAGCACCCAGACGACCAACGACACCCCGAGGCGGCCCCACTGCCCGGCGGTCACGTCCGGCCCCAGCAGCGCCCCCATCGTGTACGAGGTGTCCAGCCAACGGGCCGGCCCCCGCAGCCCTTCGATCATCGCGGCCAGCACGCTCCACACGGTCGGCAGCAGCAGATAGGTGACGATCGCCAGCGGCGTGTTCAGCAGCAGCAGGCCGAAACCGGCACCGAGCAACACGCTGGCCACCTGGAACACCGCCGCGTGCGGCAGCATCTGCCAGTCGAACGTCCAGGCGCCCGCCCCGCCGGTGGCCTTGGCCGCCAGTGTGCCGGCGGCGGCGACGACGAGGCTGACCAGCACCGAGCCGAGCGCGGCCAGCACCACCGCGGTGAGCTTGGCGACGATCACCCGCTCCCGGCGGGGCACCAGCGCGAAGGTGGTCAACGCGGTGCGCTGGGACCATTCGCTCGTGATGGAGAGGATGCCGAGCACCGGCAGCAGCAGCCCGACCGGCAGCAGCGACGGCTCGAAGAACGCGCTGAAGGTCTGCTCCGCCGCGTCGGTGACGAAGAGCTGCACCACCACGATGGCGACCGCGATCAGCCCGATCGTGATCAGCAGCCAGCGTCCGGCCCGGGTGTCGGCGAGCTTGCGCAGCTCCACCTGGGTCAGCCGGGCCAGCGAGGGGCCGGTGGCGGGCGGCTCGGGCCGCGCGTGGGCGGCGGTGGGAGTGGGAGCGGTGGCGGTGGTCATCGGACGGCCTCCTTGGTCGACGCGCCGGCGGTGAGGGTGAGGAAGAGCTGTTCCAGGCCGCCGGTGCCGGCCGGACGCAGTTCGGTGAGGACCAGCCCGGCGTCGGCCGCGGCCTGGCCGACGGCCCCCGGCTCGGCCCGGACGACGAAGCCGCCGTCGGTGCCGGCGGTGGCCGGGAGCGCGGCGCGGTCCAGGGTGAGGCGCAGGGCGTGCTGGTCCCGGGCGCGGACCAGGGTGCCGGCGCCGGCCAGCAGCTCGTCCTTGCCGCCCTGGGCGACCACCCGGCCGCCGCCGATCACCACCAGCCGGTCGGCCACCGCCTCCACCTCGCGCAGCAGGTGCGAGGAGAGCAGCACGGTGCCGCCGCGGTCGGCGTAGTCGCGCAGCAGGCCGCGCATCCAGTAGATGCCCTCCGGGTCGAGGCCGTTGGCCGGCTCGTCCAGGATCAGCACCCGGGGGTCGCCCAGCAGCGCCAGCGCCAGGCCGAGCCGCTGCCGCATGCCCAGGGAGTACGCGCCGACCCGCCGCCGGGCGGCGGTGGCGTTCAACCCGACCAGGTCCAGCTTCGCGGCCACCTGCCCCCGGTCCACGCCCATGGTGCGGGCGGCCAGGGTGAGCGTCTCCCGTCCGGTGCGACCGGCGTGCTGCGCCGACGCGTCGAGCAGGACGCCGATCTCCCGTCCCGGGTTGGGCAGCTGCCGGTAGGGCCGGCCGGCCACCGTGGCCGCGCCCGAGCTGGGCGGCGTCATCCCGCAGATCATGCGCATCGTGGTGGACTTGCCGGCGCCGTTCGGGCCGAGGAAACCGGTCACCGTGCCCGGTTCGCAGCGGAACGTGACGTCCTCGACGGCGGTGTGCGGGCCGTACCGCTTGGTCAGGTGGTCAACTTGGATCATGCCGAGAAGCCTGCCGGGGCCACCCGGTGATTCGCTGCGGCCGGCGGTCGCTGCCGGCACCGACCTCGGTTCACTGCAGGCGTCGACTTTGGTAGCTGGTAGCCGGTCCGGACGGCTCCCTACCATTGGGCGGGTGAGCAGCGCCGTCGTACCCGATCACCCCTGGCTCCTGCCGGGCCAGCTGGTGCCCGCGCGGGCGCCCCGACGGACCCCTCGGGACTGGTTCGTCGACGCCCTGCTGTTCCTGGTCGCGCTGCTCTGGGTGGCGGTCGCGCACGACGACGCGACCAGCCGGGACCCCGAGTTCGCGCTCAACATCGGGCCGGACTGGCTGATCGGGATCGACCTGCTCGCCGGCCTGCTGGCGACCGCTGCGCTCTGGCTGCGCCGCCGGTGGCCGGTCGGGCTGGCCGTGGCCACCGCGCCGCTGACGCTCTTCTCCGTCACCGCCGGGGCCGCGCTGCTGATCGTGCTGTTCACCGTGCTGGTGCACCGGCCGCTGGCGGTGGGGCTGACGCTTGTCGGCTGGAACGTGGTCACCTCACTGCCCTACATCGCGCTCCGCCCCGACCCGGCCATGCCGCTCTGGGCCGCGATGGCCTGGACCGTGCTGTTCCTCGGCATCGTGGTGGCCTGGGCGCTGTTCGTCCGGGCCCGCCGGCAACTGGTGCTGTCGCTGCGCGACCGCGCCGAGCGGGCCGAGGCCGAGCAGCAGCTCCGGCTCGACCAGGCCCGCCACCTGGAACGCGGGCGGATCGCCCGCGAGATGCACGACGTGCTCGCCCACCGGATCTCGCTGCTCAGCCTGCACGCCGGGGCGCTGGAGTTCCGCCCGGACGCGCCGCCGGAGGAGGTCGCCCGGGCGGCCGGCGTGATCCGGGCCAGCGCGCACACCGCGTTGCAGGACCTGCGCGAGGTGATCGGCGTGCTGCGGGCCGAGGAGGGCTCCGAGGCCACCCCGGAACGGCCGCAGCCGACGCTCGGCGACGTGCCCGCGCTGGTCGCCGAGAGCCGGGAGGCGGGGGTACGCGTCAGCGTGGTCGACGAGGTGACCGAGCCGGCCGGGGTGCCGGCGGCGATCGGGCGCAGCGCCTACCGGATCGTGCAGGAGGGGCTCACCAACGCCCGCAAGCACGCTCCCGGCGCGGTGGTGACGGTCCGGCTGGCCGGTGGCCCCGGCGACGGGCTGGCGGTCGAGATCAGCAACCCGTGGCCGGTGGGCGGGCCCGCGACCGTGATCCCCGGCACCGGCACCGGGCTGGTCGGCGTCGCCGAGCGGGTCTCACTGGCCGGCGGTCGCCTCGACCACGGCCGCGACGCCGACGGCGACTTCCGACTGACCGCATGGCTGCCCTGGGCGGTTACCTCATGAGCGATCCGGTGCGGGTGCTGATCGTGGACGACGACCCACTGGTCCGGGGCGCGTTGTCGATGATCCTCGGCGGGGTGCCCGACCTGACCGTGGTGGGCGAGGCCGCCGACGGCGCCGAGGTGCCCGCGGCGGTCGCCGCGCACGCCCCGCACGTGGTGCTGATGGACATCCGGATGCCCCGGGTGGACGGGCTGGCCGCCACCGAGGCGCTGCGGGCGGCGGCGGACCCGCCCGAGGTGCTGGTGCTGACCACCTTCGACGCCGACGAGCAGGTGCTGCGGGCGTTGCGCGCCGGGGCGAGCGGCTTCCTGCTCAAGGACACCCCGCCGGCCGAGATCGTGGCGGCGGTACGCCGGGTCGCGGCGGGGGAGGCGACGCTGTCCCCGGCGGTGACCCGCAAGCTGATCGCCCACGTGACCGCCGTCGCGCCGACGCCCGGGCCGGATCCGAAGCGGGATCGGGCGGTGCGGCTGCTGGGCGGGCTGTCCGAGCGGGAGCGGGAGGTCGCGCTGCTGCTGGGCCGGGGGCGGACCAACGCGGAGATCTCCGCCGAGCTGTTCATGAGCGTGGCGACCGTGAAGGCGTACGTGTCGCGGCTGCTCACCAAGCTGGACCTGAACAACCGGGTGCAGGTGGCGCTGCTGGTGCAGGACGCCGATCTGATCTGACGGCGCGAAGGCTCCCGGGAGGCGGGATTGAACTCCTGCCGGTGTCCGGCCGTACCAGTGGGCGAGGATGTGGTGCGGCCGGTCCGCCGCACCGCTGCCGAGCTGCGGGAGGCCTGCCGTGCGAGTTGGTGAGCAGTCGAGGGATCCCATCGACCAGATCCTGGGCGACGTGCCGGTGCCGGCGACGTTGACCCCCGAGGACGTGCGCCTCGCGGTCCGGGCGGTGGTGGTGCACGCCGCCGAGGAATGGCCCGCGGGGCCGAAGTGCCGCAACGACGGGGCGGCGTTCCCCTGCCGGTTGCACCGCTGGGGACGGCGGGTGCTGGAGACACACGGGCTCAACGAGCGCCAGATCGACGCGCTGGTCCGGCACGGCAACCCGTTCGTGCACGTACCGTTCCCGTTCGTCCTGACCGGGCCGTCGGCGCGTGCGGGCGCGGCTCAGCCGGTCCGTCCGGGCGCGGCCCAAGCTGCCAGACCGGCCGCGGCCCAGGCTGCTCGGCCGGGAACGGCCCAGACTGCCCGGCCGGGCGCGGGTCAGGCTGCCCGGCCGGGCACCGCCGCCCCGGCGGCCCGGCTCGCACCCGGCCAGGTGCCGCGGGGACCGGCCCCGCGGGTGGCCGCCCCGCCGGTACGCCCCGGCGTCGGTCGGCCGACGCGCGGCGCCGGATCGAGCACGCCACCGGCTCCGGTGGCACGGCCACGCTGGCCCAGGGCGAGCTGACTCCCGGCGTGCGGGTCGGCGTGGCGAGGGCCGCGCCGGCCGGGCCGGGCCACGACGGCGGCCCGACGCGGGGAGCCCCCACTCCCGCGTCGGGCCGTCCGGCGTGTGCGGTCAGTTGACCCCGCAGTTCGGGGCGGACCAGTCGGCGGTGTTCGGCGACCCGTCCTTGGTGTTCTCCCGTCGGGAGTCCACGTGCACGTGGTCGCCGTGATCCGGGTAGCCGGGGCCGTAGATGCCGCTGAAGCCCTGGTCACGGGCGGAGCGGGCGACCTCGCAGAGGGTTCGGCTGCGTGAGGTCAGGTCGGCCGCGTCGCCGTACAGGTGCTGGCTGTTCGAGGCGCCGCCGACCTGCCGGTTGCAGGCGATGCTGCGGAAGCCGCTGGTGACGTAGAGCGGCTTGTCGCCGAGGCTGCGCCGCAGCGCCTCCAGCTTCCACATGGCGCGCAGCGCGTTCTCCCGGGTGGCCGATGCGGAGAGCGGGCCCCCGCTCCACCCGCCCTTGCCGCAGCCGTTGTCCAGCTCGGCGTAGCTGAAGTGCTTCGGCGTGCAGTCGTCGTCCTGGAGGGCGTAGATCCTGGCGAACGTCTGCGGGCCGGCGATCCCGTCGGCCGGCAGCCCGTACGCGGCCTGGAAGCGCCGGACGGCGGCGGCCGTCTCCGGTCCGTACCGGCCGTCGACCCGCACGATGCCGCCGTACCCGGCCCATCCGGCCACCCGGATCTGGAGCTGCCGGACGTCGGCGCCCGAGCTGCCCGTGGAGAGCGTCCGGGCCCAGGTGTAGCAGCCGTCGGCGTGGGCCGGTGGGGCGGCGACGACGGTCGCGACGGCGGCCCCGGGCAGGGCCAGCGCGAATGCGACGGCCGCCCGCTTCAGGGTGTTGACGCGCACAGGAGTCCTCCCGATGAGAGAGCGGATCTGGGGTCGGGACGGGTGGAACGACCGGTACGTCCCGTCCTTCTCACCGTGACAGCCCAGGGGGGTCTTCGTGGTGATTAGCGGAAATTGTTCTCACATTCGGTAGTGGTCGGAGGGGCGCGGTAACGTCTGCTCCCGGGCCCGGGTTCGACGGGGGAGGTGGGCGTTGGCACGTGGCGGCGTGTTCTGCGTCGAGGGGCAGTGGCATCGCGACCTCAACGAGCGCGGGTCCGTCCTGCCCACGCTCGACCTGCTCGAACGGCTGGGCCGGATCCGCTACATCCACAAGGACGCCGCCACCCGCGACGAGCTGTTCTACTTCCTCGACCGCTGGCTGCTCAAGCAGTACGCGGACCACCGGGTCGGCTTCTTCGCCATGCACGGCGAGCCGAGCCGGCTCTGCCTCACCGACTGGGACTCGGTCGAGCTGTCCGACGTGGCCGAGCGGATGGCCGGCCGCGGCGAGGGGCGGCGCCTCTACTTCGGCAGCTGCTCGGTGCTGCGGGCCTCCGACGCCACGCTCCGCGGCTTCCTCGAGGTCACCGGCGCGGCGTTGATCTGCGGGTTCACCCGCGACGTCGACTGGGTCGAGTCGGCCGCCTTCGAGACCGTGCTGCTCGACGTGCTCGCCAACGGGCAGCGGCACAACGCCGCCGAGTTGCGGATGGGCTCGGCGCACTGGGCGCCGCTCGCGGCGTACCTCGGTTTCCGGATCATCTACGCCAACGGCCGCGCCTGGCGGCCCACCGCGCGCCCGCGCGTGCCCGAGCAGGTCTCCCCGCGCCGGGCCGCCGCCCGCCCGCGCTGAGATCCGCCCCCGGGCCTGGTAGAACCGAGGGATGCCACGCAGCATCGCGCGCAACACCCGGGTCGACCGGGACGCCCTGACCGATTTCCTCCGCCCCCGACACCGGGTCGTGCTCATGACGACGCGGGCCGACGGCCGGCCGCAGTCCTCCCCGGTCTCGTGCGGGGTCGACGCCGAGGGCCGGCTGGTCATCTCCACCTACCCCGAGCGGGCCAAGGTGACGAACATCCGCCGCGACCCCCGGGTCTCGGCATGCGTGCTCTCCGACGACTGGAACGGCCCGTGGGTGCAGGTCGACGGCGTGGCCGAGGTGCTCGACCTGCCGGCGGCGCTGGAACCGCTCGTCGACTACTTCCGGAGCATCTCCGGCGAGCACCCGGACTGGGACGAGTACCGGGCCGCCATGGTCGCGCAGGGCAAGTCGCTGATCCGGGTCACCATCGAATCGTGGGGCCCGATCGCCACCGGCGGGTTCCCGGCCCGGCTCGCCGACTGATCAGTACGCGGCGGTGAACCGCGCGTTGCCGAACCTCGGGTTCTCGATCTCGTCCACGATCGCCACCGCCAGGTCCTCGTAGGTGAGCACCGACCGGCCCTGCGCGTCGGTCACCGGGTGGTCGGTGCCGGTGCGGTAGTGGCCGGTCCGCTCGCCCGGGTGGAACTCCAACGGCGGCGGGGAGACGTACGTCCAGGTCACCCCGTCGGCCGAGGAGCGGTAGAACTCCAGGGCATCGGCCTGCCCCTGCGCCGAGTCCCGGTATTCGGCGGGGAAGTCCGGCTCGTCCAGGAACCGGGTGCCGTTCGGGGTGAGCAGCGTCGCGCCGCCGCCGACATGGATCACCCGGGGCGGGTCGGGCAGGTCCCGCAGCGTGTCGACGAGCGTCCGGGCGGCGTCGCGCCACAGGTCACGCTCGCCACCGCCGACCGCCACCACCAGCACGTCCGCACCCTCGGCCAGCTCGCGTACGCTCCGCGCCGAGGTCGCGTCGCCGGTCACCGTGCGTACTCCGGGCGGCAGGTAGCCGACCGCCTCCGGGCGGCGGACCGCCGCGGTGACCCGGTGCCCCCGCTCGACCGCCTCGGCGGCGATCCGGGACCCGGCCGTGCCGCCGGCGCCGAACACGACGATGTCGCTCATGCCTCACAGGCTAGGCAGCGGGCCGCCGCGCGGGTGCCGTTTCAGTCGAGCAGCGCCGAGTAGACGAGCTGGCGCAACTGGCTGCGCAGCGGATAGGTGCTCGACGGCATGAGCTGGGTGAAGAGCAGCGCGGTGATCTCCTCCACCGGGTCCACCCAGAACGCGGTACTGGCCATGCCGCCCCAGTAGTACTCGCCCACGCTGCTGGGCACCCGCGACGGCACCGGGTCCAGCACCACGGCGAAGCCCAGCCCGAAGCCGATCCCGTCGAGCACGGTCTCGCTGAACCCCTCGGGGGAGAACGAGGCGAGGTCCCGGCCGCCGGGCAGGTGATTGCGGGTCATGAAACGCAGCGTGCGGGGGCCGAGCAGGCGCACCCCGTCCAGCTCGCCGCCGCGCAGCAGGAACTGGGTGAAGCGGTGGTAGTCGGCGGCGGTGGAGACCAGCCCGCCGCCGCCGGAGTGCCAGCTCGGCTCCGCCAGCGCGGCCCGGCCGATCTTGTCGGCGCGGACCGCCTTCCCGGTCGCCGGGTGCGGGGCGTAGAGCGCGGCCAGTCGCTTGGCGTCCGCCGGGTCCACCCACCAGCGGGTGTCGGTCATTCCGAGCGGGCGCAGGATCCGCTCGGTGAAGAACGCCGCGAGCGACTGCCCGGAGATCACCTCGACCAGCCGGCCCAGCACGTCGGTGGAGACGCCGTAGTTCCAGCTCGTCCCCGGCTGGGACAGCAGCGGCAGCCGGGCCAGGCCGGCCGAGGCCGCGGCGAGGTCGGTGCCGGGCGGCACGCCCAGGTCGAAGCCGGCCGCCCGGTAGAGGCCGTCGACCACCGAGACCTGGGCGAAGCCGTACGTCAGGCCGGAGGTGTGGGTGAGCAGGTGCCAGACGCGGATCGGCTCGGTCGCCGGCACGGTGTACGGCTTGAGCACCGAGCCCCGGTCGTAGACCCGGACGTCGGCGAACTCCGGCAGCCAGCGACTGACCGGGTCGTTCAGCTCGAACCGACCCTCCTCCCAGAGCATCATCGCGGCGACCGAGGTGATCGGCTTGGTCATCGAGTAGATGCGCCAGAGCGTGTCCGCCTCGACCGGCGTGCCGGCCTCCAGGTCGCGCTGCCCGTACGTCGAGGAGTGGGCGATCTCGCCGCGGCGGGTGACGACGACCTGCCAGCCGGCGAGCCGCCCGTCGTCGACGTAGCGGGCGAAGTGCTCGTCGATCCGCGCCAGCCGGGTGGGGTCGAAGCCGAGACGGCCGGGGTCGGTGCTCACTGCGACGCTCATCCCCGCGAACCTACCCGCCGGTACGGCGAGCCGGAAGTGTCGGCCGGCCACACTAGTCTCGGCGGCATGCCGGAGACCGCCGAGGACGTCACCTACCGCCACCAGGACTGGTACGCCGACGAACTGGTCGACCGGCACTTCCTGCGCTGCGAGTTCTTCGACGTCGACCTCACCGAGGCGGTCAGCCGGGGCGCGACGTTCGTCGAGTGCGTCTTCGGCAACGTGGCGTTCAACGCCTCCCGGCACACCGACTCGGCGTTCACCCGGTGCACGTTCACCCGCTGCAACCTGTTCGAGGCCGAGTTCACCGGTTGCAAGCTGGTCGGCAGCAGCTTCGACCGGTGCGACCTGCGACCGCTGCGCGTCGACCGGGGCGACTGGTCCTTCGTCGCCCTGCCCGGGGCCGACCTGCGCGGTGCGCGGATAACCGACGTGCGGATGCGTGAGGTCGACCTGACCGGGTCCGACCTCACCGGTGCGGTGCTCACCGGGGTCGACCTGTCCGGCGCGCAGTTGCGCGGCGCCAAACTGACCCGCGCCGACCTGCGCGGCAGCGACCTGTCCACGCTCGACCCGACCGCTGTCGAGCGCGCCGGGGCGCGGGTCGACGTCGAGCAGGCCGTGGCGCTGGCGCAGGCGCTCGGCTTCCAGGTCGGCTGACCCGACCCGACCCGACCCGACCCGGGGCCGGTGGTGCTCGGGCGTCCGGCCACGCTCAGTGACGCCGTGCGGGAAGAGTCCGCTCTCGAGCGTTATACCTCGGCGTCATAAAAATGACGCTGAGGTATAACGGTTTCCACGCAACGTCTCTCCCCGTCGCGACACGCCCGGGCCGGCCGGGCGGAAAATTGGTGCGCTTCGACGGCTTTTCGAAGATCGAAGCATGTGTCATCCTGCCCTGCGGCGAGCCACGGTGATGGCCGCCCGCGTCTGCGGCCGAGGGAGGGGCATTGGCTGAGGACGACAGCACGCAGTCCGGGATCCGGGTCGGCGGCTGGCTGCCTGCCGTACCGGCCGGGTCGGCCGCCACGCCGCCTCCGCCCGCCGGCCCGCGGCGTCTCCCCGAGGATCCGGACCTCGCCGCGCCCGAGGATCCGCACCTCCCCGCGGCCGGACCGCCGACGCCGACCGGGCCGGACGTCCCGCCACCTGCCCCCGACGTCGGCCCGTCGGACGGCACCGACGCCGGCAACCCACACGCCCCACCCGCCGGTCCCGCACTCGCCGGTCGGGCGCCGCTGGTCGGGCCCGCTCCGACCGGCCTCGGCTCGCCCGGTCCGGCGTCCGGCTGGCCGCCGGCACGGGTCGACCGGAACGCCTCGTGGCCCTCGGGCCGGTCGCGGTCGGGCGGCGCGTATCCGTCGGGCGGCGCGTCGGGGGGGCACGGAGCGACATCGGTGGCACCCGGCCGGCACACCGCCCCGGAAAGCCTCCGCGGGCGGCTCGCCGGACTGGCCGGCCCGCTCGCGGCTCGGCTGCGCGCGGCGTACCCCCGGTGGGGTGACGGTCTCCGGCCGAGGGGCGGGGCCGTCCCGGAGAGCCCGGCCACGCGGGTCGGTGCGGCCCGGGCCCGGCGCCGGCGGCGGCGGACGGTGCTGGTCGCCGCGGCGCTGACCGCGTCGGTGGTGGCGCTGGCCTACTCCGCCCGGCCGCCCGCCGCACCCCAACGTCGCCCCACCACGCCGGCGGCGGCGCCGACGGAGTCGACGCCGAGGCCGACCGCGGCGCCGCCCACTGTCGTGCCGGCGACGGGCCAACCGGTGCTGCCCGGCGGCCCGCTGCTCACGGTGGACCAGCAGGTGGTGCCGGCGGCCGTGTCGCTCACCCTGCTCGGCACGCGGGACTGGCGGCACTGGGGCGGCGCCGGCGCGGACAGCGTGCAGCGCAAGCAGCGCGGCACCGGGGAGATCCAGGACCCGGGCGGCCCTCGGCTGGAACACAACGCCGGGGTGTCGGGGCTCACCTGGACCGACGGCACCCCGACGGCCCGGGAGGAGGGCACCCGGGCGGGTGTGTTCCAGCGCGGCGCCGGGAAGTCCTTCGCGCTCGCCGTGGTCGGCAGCGGGGACCTGCGGACCGTCCGGCTGTTCGTCGGCGTGTTCTCGGCCGGGGCCCGGCTCGACGTCTCCCTCTCCGGAGGCGGCGACCCGGCCGTCCGGGAGGTGGCCCTCGCCCGGGGCGACCGCTTCCAGCAGTACGTCATCCACTTCCGCGCGCCGCGTGACCAGCGGTTGCTGATCAGATGGCGGGCCCTCACCGTGACCGGCGGGCAGAACGACGGGGTGTCGCTCGAAGCGATCACGGTAAGCTGACCGACCGCGTGGCCGGCCCGCTCGACTACCCCTTGGTAACAAACTGGAAACGCCCGTCGGCCCACATATGGCGCAAACGGCCGTCCGGTGACACCGTGAAGCCCGTCGCGCTCGGGCCGCTCCCGGCGGCGCAGCGTGACATGAAGCGGAGGCTGTGGTGGGCGAGGAGGACCGTTCGCGGACCGGCCCCGGCTCGCACCGAGAGGGTCGCCCGCACACCCGGTCCGCGCTGCGGCGGTGGCGGCGCCGGCGGCGGCTGATACTGGAGGGCCTGGCCGCGTTCCTCTGCCTGGCGGCGCTGGTGGCCTACCTCGGCACCGAGCGGCACGACACGCCCCGCGAGGAGAGCGCGGTGCTCCCGGTGGCGCCGACCGGCCGGGTCGGGCTGCCCAGCGAGGGGGACGGCGCGGTCGCCACCCCCGGGCTGCGCCCTCGCCAGCGCCCGCCGTCGCCGAGCCCGTCACCCTCCACGGTGGCGCCCACCACTGTCGCGCCGCCGACCGTCGCGGTCAGCCGCGCCGACGTTCCCGCCCTGGTCGACCTCACCGCCGTGGGCACCGTCGACTGGGTCCAGTGGGGCCTGCTCGGGGCCGACCGCACGGTCCGCAAGCGCGGCGGCTCCGGCGAGATCCGGGACGAGGGCGGCCGGGGCAGGCGGGAGAGCTACAGCAACAACCCGGAGGAGTACGCCTGGCGCGACGGCGCCCCGGTGGCATCGGCCAGCGGCACCATGTCCGGGGTCTACACCTGCGACCGGGGCAACGGCTTCCGCCTGGCGGTGACCGGCAACGGCCAACCGCGCACGGTGCACCTCTACGCCGGGCTCTGGATGGCCCGCGGCCGGCTCGACGTGCGAGTGGCCGGCGGCCCGGCGAGCACGGTCCGGATGGAGGACCCGCACACCGCGATGACCGCCGACTTCACCGTCCGGTTCCGGGCGCCACGTGGCGTGAAACTGCTGCTGAGCTGGACCGTGGAGGAGTCGCTCGGGCAGTGCGGCAACGTCAGTCTCCAGGCCGTCGCGTTGCGCTGACCGCCATTACCTCCCGGGTAATCGACTCGGCGCGGCAGATCCGCGCAGAATCGGTGGCACCTGCCGCGCCGGCACACCGGCGCCGTCACCGGGGAGGAAGACCGTGCCCGCCTTCGCGCTCGCCAACCTGCGTCCCGCACAGCTCAACGAGGAGATCCTGGAGTACATCGAGAAGGTGCAGTCGACGTTCGCGCCGTTCGGCGGGCGGTTCCGGGTGCACGGGGCCGACCCGGAGGTCCTGGAGGGACAGTGGCCGGGCACCGTGGTCATCGTCGAGTTCCCGGACGTCGAGCGGGCCCGGGCCTGGTACGCGTCCCCCGCGTACCAGGAGATCCTGCCGTTGCGGACGCGCAACATCGAGGGTGAGACGATCATCCTGGACGGGGTCGGCCCGGACTACGACGCCGCGCGTACCGCCGCCCGGATGCGCGCCTCGCTCGGCTGAGCCACCGGGACAGTTTGTCCGTCGCGGGTCGGGGCGGGCGTCGTACGTTCTCGATGTCCCGTCCGACCATCCTCTGTGGAGGCCCGCCCGATGAGCCGCCCCGCGCCCGTAGCCCTCGCCCGTCAACCCGCCGACGGCGGTGTGCTGCGGGAGATCCCGCTGCCGCCGTACGTGACGGTCGAGGACGCCCAGTTCGCGGTGCGGGCGGTGGTGGTCCACGCGCCGCAGACCTGGTCGGGCGGGACGATCTGCCGCAACGACGCCAGCCCGTACCCGTGCCGGCTGCACCGCTGGGGGCGGCGGGTGCTCGCCCTGCGCGGGCTGCCGCCGGCCGAGATCGACGCGCTTGTCGAGCGGGGTGACCCCACCGCCGATCCGCGCCCGTACCGGCCCGGCGCCTGAGCGTCGGGCCGGCACGGACCTTCTCAGCAGCGGACCGGCTTGACCCAGGAGCACTCCCGCCCCTCCGGCACGCGCGGCGAGTCGGGCGCGGTCGGCACCGTCCGCCGGGCCGTCGCCGTCTCCTTCTCGGTGTACGTGGCCAGCGCGATCGCGATCTGATCCTCCAGCCCCTTGACCGACGACGTCAGGTAGTTGTTGAGGACGATCGAGAAGGCCAGCAGCCGGCCGTCGGCGTCGGTGACGTAGCCGGAGAGGCCGGAGGCGCCGGTCAGGCTGCCGGTCTTGGCGTGCACGTTGTTCGCGGCGGCGGTGCCGGCCATCCGGCTGCGCAGCGTCCCGCCGACGAAGCGGTCGGCGTTGCCGGCCACCGGCAGCGCGGCGTACCAGGTGTCGAACCAGGGCTCCGCGCGGACGGCCGAGAGCAGCGTGACGAACTGGGCCGGGGGGATCAGGTTGCGGCGCGAGAGGCCGGAGCCGTCGCGCTGGCGCAGCGTGCCGGTGTCCATCCCGGCGTCGCCGACGTACTCGCCGATCGCGGTCAGGCCGGCGGACCAGGAACCGGAGCCGGAGAGCACCCGACCCAGCTCCTTGGTGAGCACCTCGGCGTGCCCGTTGTTGGACAGCTTGAGGAACGGCACCATCAGGTCGGACAGCGGCATCGAGTCGTGCCGGGCCAACGGCCGGGCGCTGTCCGGGGTCGCGGTGCCGAGCACCGTGCGGCCCAGCACCCGCACGCCGTGCCGGCGCAGCGCGGACCGGAAGACGTCGGCGGCGTACCCGGTCGGCTCCCAGACCGTCACCCAGTCGCTCTCGGTGGCCTGCCCGACGGCGATCTGGCCGGTCACCACGACGGTGTTGCCGCCGTGCTCCCGCTCGATCGAGATGGTGGTCTCGCCGCCGGCGACCGTCTCGGCCCGGTTGTCGATGCGCAGCCAGCCGTTGTCCGGGGTCATCGAGATCTTCGGTCGGGCGCCGGCCCGCGCGCCCGGCGTCGCGTTGACGATCACGGTGCCGGCGTCGTAGTCGGTGTCCGGCGCGACGGTCAGCGCGGACACCTGTGCGGCGTAGTAGTAGGGCTCGTCGTCCCAGGTCCAGTCCGGACCGAGCCGGCTGCGGTCGTAGCGGGTGTCGTCGGCGACCAGGTCACCGGTCACCACCCGTACGCCCGCCGCGGCGACCTGCCCGGCGAGCCGGTCGTAGTCCGCCGCGAGCATGGTCGGGTCACCCCCGCCGCGCAGGTAGAGGTCGCCGGAGAGCAGCCCGGCGCGGCGTGGCCCGTCGGCGCTGACGTCGGTGGTGAAGCGGTGGCCCGGACCGAGCAGTTCCATCGCCGCGGTCGAGGTGAGCAGCTTGGTGTTGGAGGCGGGGACGAGTCGCCGGTTGGAGTTGCGGTCGTAGAGCGTGCGGCCGGTGGCGGTGTCGACCACGACCACACCCGCCTGCGCCCCGTCGAGCCGGCTGTCCGCGAGGACCGCGTCGATTGTCGCGTGCAGCCGGGTCTGCGCCGGGGTGGGCGCCTCGGCCGTCGCGGTGGGGGCGCCGGCGGTGGCCGCGGTGGCGACCAGCACCAGCGCCGCGAGTGCCCGGGGAAAGAGACGACGATGCATGTGCCGATGCTGCCATGGCGCTTTCCTGCGGGATAGATCTCAGAGCGAAAGTTTTCGTCAGGCTCACGGTCGTGGCGTGGCCACCCGCTCGGCCGGCCCGCGCCCGCCCGCGCCCGGCCGCAGGATCAGCGGCGCGACCAGGGCGGCGAGCGCGCCGCCCAGCAGCGGGAAGACGATGAAGACCCAGAGTTGGCGCAGCGCGGACCCGCCCTCGAACAGGGCCGGGCCGAACGAGCGCGCCGGGTTGACCGAGGTGCCGTCCAGGGTCAGGCCGACCAGGTGCGCCGCGGCCAGGGCGAGACCGATCGGCACCCCGGCGAACGCGGCGTGCTCACCGCGACCGGTCACCACCAGCACCACCAGGACGAAGAGGAACGTCAGCACCGTCTCCAGCACGGCGGCGCCGCCCAGGTTGATGTGCGCGCCGTAGCCGTTGGTGCCGAGCGCCCCGGTCTGGTCGACCACGTCACCCCAGCGGGTGAGCGCCCAGATCACGAACGCGGCGACCGTCGCGCCGGCGAACTGCGCGATCCAGTAGGCCACCGCGCCCAGCGGGGAGATCTTCCCGGAGAGCAGCACGCCCAGCGTCACCGCCGGGTTGATGTGACTGCCGGAGAGCGGCCCCATCGTGTACACCAGGGCCAGCATGGTGAACCCGAAGGCCAGGGCGACCACCACCACGCCACCCTGGACGCGGGCGAAGACCGCGCTGCCCACCCCGAAGAAGATCAGCAGAAGCGAGCCGAGGAACTCGGCGACGTACCTGCGCGGGTCGTCCATACCCCGAGCTTAGGGAGCCGCACGCCGCCTGGAGGGGAAAACGCCTGTTCAGCCGGCCGCAGCCGATCACCTGGCTCTATTTGACGGATCCACCGGCAGCGGGCACGGTGGGTGGGGAGGGGCCGTCGACCGCCCCGCTCCCGTGCGACGAAACACCGTTTCGTCCGCTTCCCGGTCGCGAGCCGACCGCGTGGGCCGAGTCGCCCGCGATCCTTCCGAAACCCCAGCCATGAGGAGTTCCGCCATGCTGACCATGACCGACAACGCCGTTCTGGTGATCCGCGACCTCGCCGCCCAGCAGGACCTCGCCGAGGCGGGCGGGCTGCGGATCGCCGCGGACACCGACGCCGGGTCGCTCTCCATCGAGCTGGTGCCCGAGCCGGTGCAGGGTGACCAGGTGGTGGACACCCAGGGGGCCCGGATCTTCCTGGACACCGACGCCGCCGAGCTGCTCAACGACACCGCGGTCGATGCCGTCGTCGACGACGAGGGCGTCGTCCAGTTCGGGTTCACCGAGAAGGAGTGACTCAGCCGGCGCGGCGGGACTCCCCGCCGCGCTGCGGCCGGCCGGTGCGCCCCCGCTCCGGGGCGACCGGGTCGGCCCGCCAGGAGCCGCCGCGTTGTTCGCGGTCCGGTCGGGCCAGCGCGGCCAGCACGTGCGCCAGGTGGTGCGAGGTGCTCCAGGCGATCCAGTTGGCCTCCGTGCCGGCGCCGGCGCCACGCCGGGCCCGACGGAGCACCTCGTGGTCGCCCCACGAGAAGCCCGCCCCGGCCGCCGGCCAGTGCGGGGCCGCCACCAGCGTGCGGCACAGGTCGGCGAAGCGTTCGTCACCCCGCCCGCCCCGCCGGGACCAGCGGTAGATCCACCACGCGCCACCCGCCGCCCAGCGCAGCGTCGGCAGCCGGTCACCCGGCGCGTCCGCCGCGCGCACCGCGCAACCCACGCCGTAGTCGCCGTAGCCCAGCCGCAGGTCGCCCAGGCGTTGCCAGAGCAGCCAGTCGAAGCGGTCCAGGCGGACCGGTTCGTCGGTGGGGAGCCGGGACAGCGCCGGCGGCATCCCGCCCGCCGCCACCGTCACCGACCGCCAGGCGTGCCGCCGGGCCCACTCGGCCGCGCGCCGCACGCGCGGCTCGGCCAGCCGGACGTCGGCCAGGCAGCACACGTCTCCCGCGTCCAGCAGCAGGTCGCACTGTTCCGGCACCAGCCCGGTCGACCGCCACACCCGTTCCACGGCAGCGGTGGTGGCGTCCGGCCCGGCGCGGTCCGGGCCGGTCCGCAGCCGGACCACCGCCCGGCCCGCCCAGGCCCGCGCCGCCGCGCCGTGCGCCGCCAACCGTCGGTCACTCTCCGCGAGACCGATCACCGGCACCAGAGGTACGCCCCAGCGGAACGGGTCGTGTTCCGGGGTGTCCGGCAGCGCCGACACGTCGACGGCGGGCAGGATCCCGCCGGGGAGCCGCCCGAGTGCGTCCGGCGCCCCGGAGGTGGCCGAGGTGACGTCGACGATCGGCGCGATCAGGCCGACGGCGGTGTCGTCGAGGTGGGTCAGCGCCTCGAGTTCGCCCCGGCGAGCGGCCAGCACGGGACGGTAGACCGGGTCCGGCGGCCGGGCGTCGGTAACGTGCACCATACTTCAATGTAGCGACTCGATCGCTCTGCGTCACCATGGCCGTCGCCCGAGCGCTCGGCCGCACCATTGACAGCCCGCGCGTCCCGGTGGTGGCATGGTCTCCGCGGGCACGGCCGGGCATGGACGGGCAACCATGACCACCCCTGAGCCGCCCCGTGCCCGGGTCGGCCCACCCGGAAGGCCGATCCCATGACCCCGCAGTCCCGCCTCCGGCTCGTCGCGGCCCTGGCCGCCGGCGCGGCCGCGTTGCTCGTCGCCGGTCAACTGCCCGCGCTCGCGGTCGACGACCCGCCCGCGCCGGTGACCGGCAACGCCACCCACTTCGACGGTCTCGGCTCCCCGTACGGCGGCTGCGGCCTGCCGCAGTCCGAACTGGACTCACCGGACTTCGTCGCGCTCAACGTCTACGACCTGCCCGGCGACTACACGTCCTATCCGGTCCGGCCGCTGCCGCCGGCCCAGGCGGACCGGATCGGCCTGTGGAACAACGGCCTCAACTGCGGCCGGTTCGTTCGGGTGACCATCGGCGACCGCTGCACCGGCACGAACGACGGCGCGCCGGGGCAGCCGTTCTGCCGCAACGGATCGTGGGTCGCCGACGGCTACAACGGCGCCACGCTCACCATGGTGGTCGCCGACTCCTGCGGCGACGGCAACGCCTGGTGCCGGGACGACCGCAACCACCTGGACCTGTCCACCGGCTCGCTGAACCGGTTCGCGCGCGCCGGCGTCCCGGTCGGGGACCTCTACCCGAATCACTGGAACAACCGGCGGGTGTCCTGGTCGTTCGTGCCCGCGCCGGACTACTCCGGAGACATCCGGATCGCGTTCCTGCGGGGCGCGCAACGCTACTGGCCGGCCATCGCGGTCTCCCACCTGGCCAACGGCATCCACGGGGTGGAGTACCTGGCCGACGGGGTGTGGCGGGCCGCCACCATGAACAGCGACATGGGCCAGTCGTACATCCTGGGCGCCACCACCGCGGGCGGCACGGACTTCCAGATCCGGGTGCGCGACGTCACCGGCGCGCTGGTCAACGGTGGCCGGGTGTACCGGTTCGGGCTGCCGGCCTCGTGCGGCGGCACCTGCTCGGCCGCGTACACGCCGGTCACCTACACCACTGCGGACGGCTCGACGGCGTCACCGACGGCCTCGCCCAGCCCGACCGGCTCGCCCAGCCCGACGGTGTCGCCCAGCCCGACGCCCACCGGCACGCCGCCGCCGTCCGGCGCGGGCTGCACGGCGACCTGGGCGGTCACCGGCGCGTGGGCGGGCGGCTTCCAGGCCGAGGTGACCGTCCGCAACACCGGCACGGCCGCCGCCACCGGCTGGAGCAGCGAGGTCGTCTTCGCCGGCGGACAGCGGCTGGTGAACGCGTGGAACGCGGGCGCGACCCAGTCCGGCGCGCGGGTCACCGCCACGAACGCCGCCTGGAACGGGGCGCTGGCCGCCGGTGGCGTCACCAGTTGGGGCCTGGTCGCCTCCGGCGACAACCAGCCGCCGGCCGAGCTGCGCTGCACGCTGCGGTGAAAACCGGAGGGCCGGGCGCGGAGTCTCCGCACCCGGCCCTCCGGTCGCCACGTCAGTCGTCGTCGCCGCGACCGCGGCCGTGGTCGTCGCCCCGGTCGTCGCGTCCGCCCCGGTCGTCGCGTCCGCCCCGGTCGTCCGTGCCGGCCCGCTGCCGCTCGGCCTCCAGCACCGCCCCGGTGCTCCGGTCGACCTTGATCTCGTGCCGCCGTCCGTCGCGCACGACCTTGACGCTCCACGCCGGACGGCCGTGCTCGGTCTCCGCCTCGACCTCGGTGACCCTTCCGCCTCCGGCCCGGGCCAGCGCCACCTCGGCGGCCCGCTGCCGGCTCACCGTCCGGCCGGCCGGCGGGGCGGTGCCCGTGCCGTCGTCGTCTCGGCCCAGCCGGGCCGGGTTGTCCTCGCCGCTGACGGCCGCCGGAGCCGCGGCGTCGTCGGCCGTCGAACGGGCCGGGTCGTCCTCGCTGCCGTCCGCCGACCGGGCCGGGTTGTCCTCGCCGGACGTCGGCCCGGCCGAGTCGTCGCCGGCGGCCCGGGCCGGGTTGTCCTCCACCGTCACGGCGGCCGGGGCGGAACGTCCGCTCGACTGGTCCGCCGCGACCACGCCGAGCGCCGCGCCGGTCACCGCCAACACGGCCACGCCACCGGCCGCCGCCAGCATCAGGGAAGTACGTCGCATCGTCGTCACCTTTCCTCGATTCCTGTCCACGACGATGCGCGCCGGCCGGTCAGCGCCGCGCTAGCCGAACGCCAACGCCGGGTTAAGGCGGCTGCGCGAACCAGACATGCCACCCGGGAACCTGGCCGGACGCGCACCGCAGACACCCGTGGCGTTCCACCCACCCGCGACCCGGCCCGCGAGTGGAACGTCATGGGTGCGTCAGGGCACCGCAGACACCCGTGGCGTTCCACCCACGCCTCACCCGGGCGATCGCGCAGCGCAGAGGTCGCCCGGGTGTCAGGCGTTCACGGCGGGACGCGCGGGTGGGCCGGCGGCGAGCCGGAGCACCACGCGGGCCCCGCCGCCGGCACCGGTCGACAGCTCCAGCCGGCCACCGCCCGCGCCGGCCGCCCGCTCGGCGATGTCCAGGCCCAGCCCGGTCGACCCGGCCCGGCTGACGCCCCGCCGCACCGGCCCCGGCGGTAGCCCCGGGCCGGCGTCCGCCACGGTCAGCGCCACCTCGTCCGCCTCCGCCGCCAGGCGCACCGTGAACGGGGTGCCGTCCGGCGTGTGGGCGAACACGTTGCCCAGCAACGCGTCCACGGCGGCGGCCAGCTCGTCGCCGCCGAGCCGGACCGGCAGCGGGCCGGGGGCGAGGTCGAGCGTCACGGTCCGGCCGGTGTCCTCCGCGAGCACCGACCAGAACGTCACCCGCTCGCCGACGACGACGGCGGCGTCGCAACTGCCCTCGGCGGCGGCCGCGCTGCGCCACCGGGCCCGGCGGATCACGCCGGTCACCGCCCGCTCCAGGCCGTCCACCGCGGCGGTCAGGCGGGCGGCGTCGTCCGGGTCGCGCAACGACTCGGCCTCCAGCCGGAGCGCCGTCAACGGGGTACGCAGCCGGTGCGACAGGTCGGCCACCTGCTCGCGCTCCTCCCGCAGCAGGACCTGGATCCGTCCGGCGAGGTGGTTCAACGCGCCTGCGACCTCCCGCAGCTCGGCCGGGCCGGCCGGTTCGACGCGGGCGTCCAGCTCCGCGTTCGCCAGCCGGTGGGAGACCGCCGACAACGCCGCGATCGGCCGCACCAGCGCGCCGGCCAGACGGTCGGCGACCACCAGGCCGACCACCACGAGCAGCGCGCCGAGCAGCGCCAGCACCAGCCAGGCGCGGGTCACGCCGGCGCTCAGCTCGGCCGGCGGCACGACCGTGCGGATCACTCCGGTGCCCTCCGGCCGGCCCTGCACCGCCACCACCACCTCCCGCCCGGCGGCCGACTCCACGGTCAGGCTCTGCCCGCGCGCGGCCAGGACGACGGCGGGGGTACGGGCCGCCCGCGCGCCGAGCACCGTGCCGTCGGCGAGGAAGACGGTCACCTCGCGGCCGGTGTCGGTGGCGAACTGGTCCACGGTCAGCCGGACGGTCTCCGGCGCGGCGGTGCCGACCACCGCCACCAGCCGCTGCACGTCGGCGGTGGCCCGGGCGGTGGCACGGTCCGCGGCGACGGTGCGCACCAGCACGGCCAGCGGCACCAGGAACGCGACCATGACGAGCACGCCGACCGCCGCGACCAGCAGCGTCAGCCGGCCCCTCACCGGTCCCGTCCCGGCACGTCGAGCCGAACCCCGATCCCGCGTACGGTGTGCAGGTAGCGCGGCGCCTGGGCGTTCTCGCCGAGCTTGCGGCGCAGCCAGGACAGGTGCACGTCGACCGTCTTGTCGGCCCCGCCGTACGGGATCCGCCACACCTCGGTGAGCAGTTCCCGCTTGGTGACGACCTGCCCGGGGCGGCCGGCGAGGTGGTGCAACAGGTCGAACTCGCGGGGGGTCAGCTCCACCGGAACGCCGTCGAGCGTCACCTGACGGGCCCGCGGGTCGATCCGCAGTCCGCCGACGACGAGCGCGGTCTCCGTCGCGCCGCCGGCGGCCGAGCGGCGCAGCACCGCGCGGACCCGCGCGTCGAGTTGCGCGGCGGTGAACGGCTTCACCAGGTAGTCGTCGGCGCCGGCGTCGAGCAGGCGCACGATCTCGACCTCGTCGTCGCGGGCGGTCGCCACCACCACCGGTACCGCGCTCACCGCGCGCAGCATCCGCAGCAGCTCGCCACCGTCCAGATCGGGCAGTCCGAGGTCGAGCACGACGAGGTCGGGCCGGTCGTCCAGGGCGTCACGCAGCCCGTCCAGCGCGGTGGACGCCGCGGCCACCGCGTGCCCGTAATCCCGGAGGGCGCGCAGCAGTGGGGTGCGGATGGTCAGGTCGTCCTCGATGAGCAGCAGGCGCGCCACGCAAGGCACGATAGCCCCTGCCCGGACGGGTGGCCGGGTCTCTTAACCGGACCTTAGCGTCGCCCTAGGAGCCGGCCGACCCGATCGCGGGGCACACTCGGGGGCATGGACCGCCGTACCCTCCTCGCCGTCACCGGCTGGCTGGCCACGACCGCCGCGGCGACGCTCGTCGGGCTCGCCGCCGTCGACCTGGTGGGCGCGGACATCACCGGCACGGCCGGCGGGGTACGCACCGAACAGGACGTGGCACGCGCGCTCGCCGTACCCGAGCCGGGGCCGAGCGGCGCGGACGCGAGCCCGGCCGCGACGCCGACCGGCGCGGCGTCGGGCACCCCGGCGTCGACCGGCGCCCGGCGCGGCTTCGTGACGGCCGGCGGCAGCGTGCTCGCCGAGTGCGGACCCGACGGCGTGCGCGTGGTGACCTGGTCCCCGGCGCCCGGCTATCGGACGAAGGATGCCGAGCCCGGGCCCGACGATCACGTCGAGGTGCGCTTCGTCGGCGCCGTGCAGGAGTACGAGCTTCGACTGCGCTGCCGCGACGCGGTGCCGGTCAGGGACTCGAACGACTGACGTTTCCGCAGCTCAGAGGCGCTTACTGTCAGTGATCGGACAGTCCTGCCGCTGGTTGCCGGGCGGTGGCGCGGCATAGCTTCGGTAGCAAGGAGAGTGATCGCCGCTGATCGCCGGGACGCACCACGAACGCCTCCTGCCGGCGTACCGGTGGGAGAGAGGACCACCATGGCCAGCCCCAGACCGAGGAGGGGACTGACCGGCCAGCCCGCTCCGAGCGCACCCGAGGCCGCGCGCGTCGACACCGAGATCGACTCGTGTTCGGCGGCCGGGCTGCCGGCCACCGCGCGCGTGCTGTTCGCCGTGGTCGACGCGAACGGCACCCTCGTCCGTGGCCTCGGCGCCACCTCGTCCACCCGGCTCGCCGCCGGGATGTACCAGGTCGCCTTCGACCAGGACGTCGCCCGGGCGGCGTACGTCGGGACGGTGGGCCCGGCCACCGGCGGCGGGCTCGCGCAGCAGGGCGTCATCACGGTGGCGCCGCGGGCCGGGATCGCGAACGCGGTCTTCGTCGAGACGCACGCCGCCGGCGGGCACGTGGACCGCCCGTTCCACCTGGCGGTGCTCGCCTGACCGGCACACGAGCGCGCGGCGCCGCACGACCCGGAGGTCGAAGCGTCGCCGCGCTCTGGCCGTCTCCCACCGGCGCAGCCGTACGGCGGTACGTCAGCGGGGACCTGGCTCGACCGGTCCAGCCGCACCGGTCTTGTCGCCTGCAGATGCCCCTTCCGGGCGCGGTCAAACCCGGACCGGGTGGGGAATTCCACCATCTGCCACTCCCGGCGTGGCGGGCGCGCGAACGGGGTATGAGCGGGCCATGGAGCATTTCACGATCGCGACCGTCGCCGAGAAGAGTCCCGACTTCCGCCGCGTGCTCTGGACCGGTGAGCACACGCAGCTGGTCATCATGACCATTCCGCCGGGCGGCGAGATCGGCGAGGAGGTCCACGAGGGCATCGACCAGATCCTCACCTTCGTCAGCGGCACCGGCGAGGCGCGCGTGGCCGGGGAGAAGAAGGACGTCGTCGCCGGCGACCTGGTGGTCGTGCCGTCCGGCACGAAGCACAACTTCGTCAACACCGGGCCGAACCCGCTGGTGCTCTACACCGTCTACGGCCCGCCGGAGCACGCCGACGGCGCGGTGCACAAGACGAAGGAGGAGGCGGACGCCGCCGAGGAGGCCGGCGAGGACGAGCCGCCCACGTCCTGAGTGCGCGTGGTGAGAAGGGGCCCCTTCTATGCCTCAGGCGTTAAGCGGGGGCCCCTCCTTACACCAGGCCGGGGTACTTGATGCCGGCGCCGGTGTTCAGCACGACGACCCGCTCCCCGGGCCGGATCCACCCGCCGGCGCGCAGGTGCCGGGCCGCGGTCAGGCAGGCCGCGCCCTCCGGGCACAGCAGCAGCCCTTCCCGGGCGGCGAAGTCGCGCAGGTCGGCGAGGATCTCCGCGTCGTCCACCGCGATCGCGGTGCCGGAACTCTCCCGCAACGCGTCCAGGATCAGCTCGTCACCGAGCGGGGCGGGGACGGTGATGCCGAACGCGACGGTCTGCGCGTCCGCCCACGGGGTGGCCCGCGACTCCCCGGCCGCGAACGCCCGCACGATCGGCGCGCAGCCGGTCGACTGCACCGCCACCAGCCGGGGCAGCCGGTCCTCCACCCAGCCCAGCTCGCGCAGCTCGTGCAGCGCCTTGTGGATACCGATCAGCCCGACACCGCCGCCGGTCGGATAAATGATCACGTCGGGCACCTGCCAGCCGAGCTGCTCGACGATCTCGTACCCCATCGTCTTCTTGCCCTCCAGGCGGTAGGGCTCGCGCAGCGTGCCGGCGTCGAAGACCCGCCCGCCGGACGCGGCCACCAGCGCCGCGATCTCCCGGCCGGCGTCGTTGATCAAACCGTCGATCAGCCGCAGGTCCGCCCCGGCGGCGAGGCACTCCTGCCGGCAGATGGTCGGCGCGGCCAGCGGCATGGCGATCGTCGCGCCCATCCCGGCCCGGGCCGCGTACGTTGCCCAGGCCGCACCGGCGTTGCCGTTCGTCGGCATGGCGATCCGCTCGACGCCCAGCTCCCGGGCCCGGCTCACGCCGACCGCCGCGCCCCGGGCCTTGAACGACCCGGTCGGCGTCAGCCCCTCGTCCTTGACGATCAGCTCGTCCACGCCGATCTCGTGGCCGTACGCCGGGGCGTGCCACAGCGGCGTCCAGCCCTCGCCCAGCGTGGTGACGAACCGGGGATCGGCCACCGGCAGCAGCTCCCGGTAGCGCCACAGGTCGGCCGGGCGGAGCCCGAACTGCTCCGGGGTCGTCGTGGCGGCCACCGCCGCCAGGTCGTAGCGGGCCAGCAGCGGGGACCCGCACCCGCACAGGTTCTGCGGTTTGTCGGCCGGGTGGTCCAGGCCGCAGCGCGGGCACTCCAGGTGCGTCAGGTGCACGGTGGTCCTCAGCTCGCGTCGATGCTCAGCCAGTGCCGGCTGCGCCGGCCCGGTTCGTACTCCGAGTCGAGGCGCTTCGCCACCACTCCCGGGAGCCCCTGCTCACGGGCGGCCCGCAGGGCGTCCGCGCCGACTCCCGGGAACCACGGCGGAGTCTGCCAGTGCGGGCCGGCGAGCGCCAGCGAGTCGAGCAGCTCGCGGCGTTGCGCGTACGGCACGTCGAGGCTGGTCACGCCCTCCAGCCAGAGCAGGTCGACGGCGAGGAACTGGCCGTCGCGCCGGGTCGGCGGGTGGAGCCGCCCGGCCGGGTCGATCCGCACCAGCACCCCGTCCAGCACCACCTCGGTGGGCGCCAGTTCCTCGGCCATGGCCCGCAACCAGGGGTACGCCCCGGTGACGTCCGCGTCGTCGCCGTCGCGCAGCCGCAGCCGGCCGCCGGAGACGTACGCCATCGCCCGTACGCCGGTCCAGCGCGGTTCGTACCCCCAGGCGTCGGCGTCGCGCGGCAGCCGCCCGCCCTCGGCGGGCCGCATCGGGCGGATCAGCTCCGGCATGGGCGTCCAGCCCGGCGGCGCCGGGTCGGTGCGTCGGACCATCCAGTCCCGGCCCCGGCCGCCGGTGGCGAACAGGACGTAGCGGCCCTTCGTGCGCTCGCCGTCCAGCACCACGATCACCTCGTCGTCGCGCCACTTCTCCGCGCGGTAGGTGCCGGTGTCGTGGACGATCATCCGCCCGCCGCCGTACTCCCCGGCCGGGATCTCCCCGGAGAACGTCAGGTATTCCATCGGGTGGTCCTCGGTGTGCACGGCCAGGTGGTTGCGGCCCGGGTCGCGGGGCAGCCCACGGGGGACCGCCCAGGAGGCCAGCACGCCGTCGTGCTCCAGTCGCAGATCCCAGTGCAGGCTCCGAGCATGGTGCTGCTGGATCACGAAGCGGGGCGCGCGCCCCGCCGTCCGCTTCCGGCGCGGCGCCCCCGCCGGCACCGGTTCCGGGGTACGCGCCGCGTCCCGCTTGCGCCGGTAGTCCTCCAGCCGGTCCGCCACGCCCGTATTCTCCGGCATGCCCGGCCCGAGCGCCGGCATGGCGGCGGCGATCAGGGGTAGAACCGTCGGCATGGACCTCGACCAGCCCACCCTCCCGCTCACCGGCGAC
This sequence comes from Micromonospora sp. WMMC241, assembly GCF_027460165.1. Classification (NCBI taxonomy): domain Bacteria; kingdom Bacillati; phylum Actinomycetota; class Actinomycetes; order Micromonosporales; family Micromonosporaceae; genus Micromonospora; species Micromonospora sp. WMMC241. The sequence continues at coordinate 5,283,414 of NZ_JAPZBF010000001.1, read as the reverse complement.
GTCCGGATCCCGCTGCTCGGCTTCGGCACCTGGCAGGCCACCGGCGAGGACGGCTACCAGGCCGTGCTCGCCGCGCTGGACGCCGGCTACCGCCACCTCGACACCGCCACCATGTACGGCAACGAGAAGGAGGTCGGGCGCGCGGTCAAGGAGAGCGGGCTGCGCCGGGAGGACCTCTTCATCACCACCAAGCTGCCCCCGGACCGGGTCGGCCGGGAACGGGAGACCATCGAGGCGAGCCTCGACGCGCTGGACACCGAGTACGTCGACCTGTGGCTGGTGCACTGGCCGCCGTCCGCGCCCGGCGACAGCATCCCGGTGTGGCGCGAGATGCTCGCCGCCCGGGACGAGAACCTGGCTCGCACGGTCGGCGTGAGCAACTACTCGATCGCGCAGCTCGACGAGCTGATCCAGGCCACCGAGGAGACGCCCGCGATCAACCAGATCCGGTGGAGCCCGTCGCTGTACGACCGGCAGACGCACGTCGCCCACCGGGACCGGGGGGTGGCGCTGGAGGGCTACAGCCCGTTCAAGACCAGCGACCTCTCCGACCCGGTGCTGGTCCGTATCGCCCAGGCGCACGACGTCTCGCCCGCGCAGGTGGTGCTGCGCTGGCACGTCGACCACGAGATCGTGGTGATCCCGAAGTCGGTCACGCCGGAGCGGATCCGGGCCAACGCCGACGTGTTCGGGTTCTCGCTGACCGCCGAGGAGATGCGCGACATCGACGCGCTCGGCGGCTGACGCCGCGTACGCGAAGAAGGGGCGCGGTCCGGTGCGGACCGCGCCCCTTCCCGTCCGGCTGGTCAGCCTCGGGCGCAGGTGGCGCCGTTGAGGGTGAAGCTGCTCGGCGCGGAGAAGCTGCCGTTCAGCGTGGCCTGGTAGCCGAAGTTGGTCGAGGCTCCCGGGGACAGGGTGCCGTTGTAGGCGACGTTCCGCGCGGTCACCGCCGAGCCGCTCTGCGTCACGGTGGCGTTCCACGCGCTCGTCACGTTCTGCCCGGAGGGCAGGTTGTAGTTGAGCGTCCAGCCGTTGATCGTGCTGTTGCCGGTGTTCTTCACCGTCACCTCGGCGGTGAAGCCGTTGTTCCACACGTTCGTCGCCTTGTAGGTCACGGTGCAGGCCGTGTTGCCCGAGGGCGGCGGCGTGGTGGTCGGCGGCGTGCTGGTGGGCGGCGGGTTGCTGCCGGTGTTGACGCTCTGCGAGAACGAGTTCACCGCCAGGCCGACGCCGCCCTGCCACGGCTCGAAGCCGGCCTGGATGCTGGTCAGGTACCAGTCGTTGGTGATCGCGCCCCGGTTGCGGGTGTCGTTGATGAACGCCATCGCGTCGAAGCTGAAGCTGGGGATCGCGGACGGCGCCACGTACGAGATGACGTTGTTGGAGCCGTTGCTGCCCCGCCAGACCTCCCAGGTCCGGCCGGCGATGCTGGCGTTGCCGACCGGGGAGCCGATGGGCTGGATGGAACCCTGCCGGTTGAGCCAGATCATGATCTCCATCTGGTTCACGCCGTCCTTCTTGGGCGACGGGTCGAGCCAGATGTCGTACGCGGCGTCGTAGATCGCGCCGCCGACGTAGTTGTAGCTGATGCTGGCCGGCGCGCTGCTGATGTTCTTCACCTGGACCGGCAGGTTCGTGCCGGGCGAGCAGTTGGTGTAGTGGCAGCCCACGAAGATCGACGGGTAGGAGACCGGCGCCCCGTTGGTCGGCGCGGAGCCGTCCGCCCGGGTGATGGAGAAGCCGGTCGAGGTGACGTTGATGCACTGCTGGGCGCTGGTGCCCCAGCGGTTGTTCTGCACCACGTACTTGCCGCCGATGGTGGTGGAGCCGTACTGCTCGCAGATCTGCGTGTCGGCCGAAGCGGTGCCGCCGAGCGCGACGGCGACGATGCTGCCGGCGGCCAGCAGGCCGGCCGCGGCGAGGGCTCTGAGTGAACGCTTCATGATGCTCCTTGGTTCGGCGCGGGGGCGCCGGGACTGTCGGGGGGTACGTGCGGGAGCGCTCCCAAGTTGGCCAGAACACATTTACATGTTTGAAACCATTGCGCAACTGAACCGGTTAAGGAGGGTGCGGACGGGGTCCGCGGGCACTTCCGCCGCCTGATTGCGGCGAGTAGTGTCTTGCCTCCGACGCGTTCCGACCCCCTCCCGGAGGCGTACCCCACGATGGGTGGTTCTCCCCTGCGCATCCTCGTCGTCGGCGCGGGCATCGCCGGCCTCGCCGTGGCCCGGGCGCTGCGCCTGGCGGGGTTCCGGCCCGACGTCACCGAGCGGCTGCCACCCACCGAACACACCGACAGCGGCCTCTACCTGCCCGGCAACGCGGCCCGGGCGATGCGCCGGCTCGACCTGGACGGCCCGCTGCGGCCGCTCGGCGAGGTGATCCACCGTCAGCGCTTCCTCGACGCCGCCGGTGCGCCGCTGTGCGAGGTGGACCTCGACGCGCTCTGGGCCGGCGTGGGGGAGTGCCGCGCCCTGCCCCGGGCCGAGCTGCACCGGGTCCTGCTCACCGGGGCCGGCGGCGCGGTCCGGCACGGTGCCGAGGTGAGCACCGTCGAGCCGCTGCCCGGCGGTGTCGCGGTCGGCTTCACCGACGGCACCGGCGGGGAGTACGACCTGGTCGTCGGCGCGGACGGGCCCCGCTCCGCGGTACGCACCCTGGCCGCGCTCGGTGGCCCGCCGCGCGCCGCCGGGCAGGTGGTCTACCGCGCCGTGGTGCAGGGCGGCCCGCGGGTCGCCGACTGGACCGCACTGCTCGGCCAGCGGGCCGGCTTCCTCGTGGTGCCGCTCGGCGCGGGCCGGCTCTACTGCTGTGCCGACGAGGCCGGGAGCGTCCTGCCGGCCGACCCGCTGGCCCGGCTGCACGAGCTGTTCGGCCACTACGGCGGCCCGGTGCCGGAGGTGCTCGCCGCGCTGGAGACGGTGCACGTGGAGCGCACCGAGGAGGTCGAGCTGGGGCGCTGGTTCCACGGCCGGGTGCTGCTGGTCGGTGACGCCGCTCACGCCGTCGCGCCGACCCTCTCCCAGGGCGCCGCGATGGCCCTGGAGGACGCCGTCGTGCTCGCCGAGTCGCTGCGCGCCGCCGGCAGCGTCGACGCCGCGCTGATCGCGTACGAGAGTCGCCGCCGGCCGCGTACCCGCTGGGTGCGGGACCGGACCCGGGACCGCAACCGCACCCGCGACGTGCCGCCGGCGCTGCGCGACCCGGTGCTGCGCGGGCGCGGCGGGCGGATCTTCGGGGAGCACTACCGGCTCCTCACCGGTCCGCTGTAGCGGGTCGAAGATCGTAGCCGCCCACCCCACGCGGCGGGGCCACCTACCGGGGACTATCCTCCTTGCGGATGACGGCTGCGCCGATGACCAGCGCACCGAGCGGGACAACCCAGAACCGGAGGCCACTCGTGACCACCGTCGCACCCAAGCCGGTCGTGACCCGGCCCTGGCCGGTCCGCGAGCCGGTCAAGGGGTCGGCCATCGCGCGGCTGCTGCGCACCACGGACGCGAAGCAGATCGGGATCATGTACATGGTCACCGCGTTCGCGTTCTTCATGATCGGTGGCCTGATGGCCCTGATCATGCGCGCCGAGCTGGCGCGACCGGGGCTGCAGTTCCTGTCGCCCGAGCAGTACAACCAGCTCTTCACCATGCACGGCACGATCATGCTGCTGTTCTTCGCGACGCCGATCGTGTTCGCCTTCGCGAACTACGTGGTGCCGCTGCAGATCGGCGCGCCGGACGTGTCGTTCCCCCGGCTCAACGCGTTCGCCTACTGGCTCTACCTCTTCGGTGGCACGCTCGCCGTGGCCGGCTTCATCAGCCCCGGTGGCGCGGCCGACTTCGGCTGGACGGCCTACACGCCGCTGAGCACCGTCGAGCACTCGCCGGGCGTCGGCGCCAACATGTGGGTGGTCGGCCTGGCCATCTCCGGTCTGGGCACCATCCTCGGCGCGGTCAACCTGATCACCACGATCCTGACCCTGCGCGCGCCCGGCATGACCATGTTCCGGATGCCGATCTTCACCTGGAACATGCTGGTCACCAGCCTGCTGGCGATCCTGGTCTTCCCGCTGCTGGCCGCCGCGCTGTTCGCGCTCGCCGCGGACCGCATCATCGGCGCCCACGTGTACGACCCGGCGACCGGCGGACCGATGCTGTGGCAGCACCTGTTCTGGTTCTTCGGGCACCCCGAGGTCTACATCGTGGCGCTGCCGTTCTTCGGCATCATCACCGAGATCATCCCGGTCTTCTCCCGCAAGCCGATCTTCGGCTACAAGGGTCTGGTCGCCGCCACCGTCGCCATCGCCGCGCTGTCGATGAGCGTCTGGGCGCACCACATGTTCGCCACCGGCCAGGTGCTGCTGCCGTTCTTCAGCTTCCTGAGCTACCTGATCGCCGTGCCCACCGGTATGAAGTTCTTCAACTGGATCGGCACCATGTGGCGGGGGCAGATCACCTTCGAGACGCCGATGCTGTGGGCGATCGGCTTCCTGGTGACGTTCCTCTTCGGTGGTCTCACCGGCGTGCTGCTGGCCAGCCCGCCGATCGACTTCCACCTGCACGACTCCTACTTCGTGGTGGCGCACTTCCACTACGTGCTCTTCGGCACCATCGTGTTCGCCGTCTTCGCGGGCATCTACTTCTGGTTCCCGAAGATGTTCGGCCGGATGCTCGACGAGCGACTCGGCAAGATCCACTTCTGGCTGACCATGATCGGCTTCCACACCACGTTCCTGGTCCAGCACTGGCTCGGCGCCGAGGGCATGCCCCGCCGGTACGCCGACTACCAGGCCGACGACGGCTTCACCGGGCTGAACATGGTCTCCACCATCGGGGCGTTCATCACCGGCATCTCGACCCTGCCGTTCATCTGGAACTGCTGGAAGTCGTACAAGACCGGCCCGGTGGTCGAGGTCGACGACCCGTGGGGCCACGGCAACTCGCTCGAGTGGGCCACCTCCTGCCCGCCTCCGCTGCGCAACTTCGACCGGATGCCGCGGATCCGCTCCGAGCGGCCCGCCTTCGACGCGAAGTTCCCCGATCTGGCCGCCGGGCAGAGCGTGGCCGGCCCGCCGGAGGGCGGCGCCAAGCCGCTGACCAGCGAGGTCAACGGTGGCGCCAGCTACCAGGAGGACACCGCCGGCAACCTCGACCAGCGCTGACCGAGTAGCCAGTCGGACGGGCGCCGCACCCCACCCGGGGTGCGGCGCCCGTTGCGTTCCGCCGCCGGGCCCGGCCGACGGGTCCGGGTCGCCCACGCGTTGATGGCCGAGCACGGCGTGGTGCGCAGTGCTCGGACCAGCCCGCGGCGCTCGGCGAACGCATCTGCTCGGCGCTCGCGCACGGAGCGTGACGCGACCGGAGAAGGCATTACTTTTCAGCGGTATACCCCTCGGGCATATTTATGCCTTGGAGGCATACCGCTGAAGGGCAGACCCTTCTCCGGCGTCGGCCCGCGCGCGTCGGCCCGCGCGCGTCGGCCCGCGCACGCCGGCCCGCGCACGCCGGGCGGCTCGGCGGGTACTCGGCCCCGCGCTCGCGCGACGCTGCTCCGCCCGCGCCCGCGCGGAAAGGTGGCGGGGGAGGCGTCAGGGGGTGGCGGGAGCCAGATCGGGGTCAGCGGTGACGACGGCGGGCGGCGGGGTGCGGCGGTGGCGCAGCTCGACCGGGAGCACGGCCAACGCCACCAGGCACCCGATCGCACCGGTGACCGCGAACCCCCAGGCCGGTGCCGACGCGTCGATGACCGCGCCGGCCAGCGGTGCGCCCAGGGCGATGCCGACGGTGACCGCCGAGCCGTGCAGGCCCATCGCCATCCCCCGCACGCCGGCCGGGGCGAGCCGGCTGACCGCGTCGGCGGTGGCCGCGATGGTGGGTGCGCAGAGCGCACCGGTTGGGATCAGCGCGAGGCTGAGCAACCACCAGTGCGAGCCGCCCAGCCCGACCGGGATCGTGGTGACGCTGAGCGCCGCCATCAGCGCCAGCGGCGAGAACGAACGGCGTACCGCGCCGTAGGCGAAGCCGCCCACCAGCGAGGCGACCGCCCAGGCGGCCAGCACCGCGCCGGTCCAGCCGACCTCGCCGCCGGCTCGGAGCACCGCCACCACTGCCACGTCGGTGCCGCCCAGCACCAGCGTGGCGGCCAGGCTGACCGCCAGCACGGCGAGCAGGCGCGGGGTGAGCCACTCGCGGCGCGGCACCGGGCGTTGCGGCCCGGTGGGCTCGCCGGCCGCCCGGGTCGGCGGGTTCAGCAGCCAGAAGCAGATGCCGGAGGCGACGATGCCGGCGCCGACCGCCCAGAGCGTCAGGCGCGGCGTGACGGTGGTGGCCAGGGCCACCGCGAGGGCGGGGCCGACCATGAACGACAGCTCCACCGACATCGAGTCCAGCGCGTACGCCGGGCGGCGTCGCTCCGCCGGCACCAGCGCGGCGATCGACTGGCGGACCACCGAGAAGACCGGCAGCGCGAGCAGCCCGGCCAGGAACGCGGTGGGCAGCAGCACCGGGTAGGACAGGCTGGGCGCGGCGGCCCAGAACACGCCCTCGGCGACGGTGCAGAGCAGCAGCACCGGCCGCAGCCCTCGACGATCGACCAGCCGGCCGAGCAGCGGCGCGCCGAGCGCGGCGCCGATCGTGGACGCGGCGCCGACCAGGCCGGCCGCGCCGTAGCCCCGACCGAGGTCGAGCACCACGTAGAAGGTCAGCGTCACCCCGACCGCGGTCAGCGGGACGCGGGCCAGCACCGACACCAGCAGCAGCGACCGCAGGCCGGGCAGGGCGAGCGCCTCCCGGTAGGGCTTCAGGTTCACGACGGGCCGTACCTCCCGCGCCATCCTGGGCGCAGGGTATGACAACGGCAAGCGATTACCTGGTCAAGCGGTACTGATCACAGGCTCGCCCACCAACTGCACCCCGGCACCGTCCAGCGCCCGCAGCGCCACGTCCAGCGTCTCCGGCGCGACGGCGGCGGTCAGCTCCAGCAGCACCGTGGTGCGGAAGCCCTCCCGGGCGGCGTCCAGCGCGGTCGCCCGCACGCAGTGGTCGGTGGCGATGCCGACCACGTCGACCCGGTCCACGTCGTGGCGGCGCAGCCAGTCGGCCAGGCACTCGCCGTCGGGCGCATGCCCCTCGAAGCCGGAGTATGCCGCCGCGTGCTCGCCCTTGTGGAAGATCGCCTCGACCCGGCCGGTCGCCAGCTCCGGGTGGAACTCGGAGCCGGACGTGCCGACCACGCAGTGCCGGGGCCAGGAGTCGACGTAGTCCGGCGGGTCGCCGAAGTGCGCCCCCGGGTCCACGTGGTAGTCCTTCGTCGCGACCACGTGGTCCCACCGGTCGGGCTCGGCGGCGAGCAGCCGGGAGATGCCACCGGCCACCCCGGCCCCGCCGCCGACCGCGAGGGAACCGCCCTCGCAGAAGTCGTTCTGCACGTCCACGATGATCAAGGCGTTCGCCATCTGGTCGGTCCCTTCTCAGGTCGCGGGTACGACGGTCACCGGCACGGCCGGGTCGCCGGCGGAGAGCTTGAGCCCCTCCCACGGGATGGAGATCAGGCACTCTCGCAGGTGTTCCCGGGACTCGTCCAGCGTCGGCAACGCCACCGGCTCGCCCGACACCACGTACGAATGCTGGAGCAACCGGTCGTTGGGCTGCCGGTCCGGCACGCCCTGCGGCACGATGACCTCCTCGGTGGCGGTGCCGGTCGGCTTGTGCCGCCGGACGGCCACCTTCCGGCCGCCGATGGTGGCCTTGTGCTCGGAGCGCTTGACCACCGGGCGTCCCTCCACCTCGACCAGCTTGTAGACCAGGCCGGCGGTGGGCGCGCCCGAGCCGGTGACCACGGCGGTACCGGCGCCGTACATGTCGACAGGCTCGGCGGCGAGCGACGCGATCGCGTACTCGTCCAGGTCGCCCGAGACGATGATCTTCGTCTCGGTGGCGCCGAGCGAGTCGAGCAGCTCGCGGGACTGCTGGGCGATCACCGCGAGGTCACCCGAGTCGATCCGGACCGCCCGCAGCTCCGGGCCGGCCACCGCGATGGCGTTGCGGATGCCCTGGGCGATGTCGTACGTGTCGACCAGCAGCGTGGTGTCCTTGCCCAGCGTGGCGACCTGGGACGCGAACGCCGCCCGCTCGTCGTCGTGCAGCAGGGTGAAGGCGTGCGCGGCGGTGCCCGCGGTCGGGATGCCGTAGCGCTGCCCGGCGGCCAGGTTGGAGGTGAACCGGAAGCCGGCCAGGTAGGCCGAGCGGGCGGCGGCCACCGCGGCCTCCTCGTGCGCCCGGCGCGAGCCCATCTCGATCAGCGCGCGGCCCCGGGCGGCGGTGACCATCCGGGCCGCCGCGGCGGCGACCGCGCAGTCGTGGTTGAGCACCGACAACACCAGCGTCTCCAGCAGCACGCACTCGGCGAACGTGCCGGAGACGGTGAGGATCGGCGAGCCGGGGAAGAACAGCTCGCCCTCGGCGTAGCCGTCGACGTCACCGGTGAAGCGGTAGTCGGCGAGCCACTGCGCGGCCCGGTCGTCGGCCACGCCGGTGCGGCGGAGGAAGTCGATCTCGGCCGGGTCGAACCGGAAGTCGCGGATCATGTCGACGAGTCGGCCGGTGCCGGCGACCACACCGTATCGCCGGCCGGCCGGCAGCCGCCGGCTGAACACCTCGAAGACGCAGCGGCGGTCGGCCGTGCCGTCCTGCAGCGCGGCGCTGACCATGGTCAGCTCGTATTGGTCGGTCAGCAGCGCGGGGCGAAGGGTGCTCACCGCCCCAGCCTAGAGTTCAGGCCGGATCCGTGCCGTCGTGCCCCGGCATCGACCGCAGCGCGGCCCCCAGCTCGCTACGGCGGGTGACGCCCAGCTTGCTGTAGACCCGCTGGAGGTGGTTCTCCACGGTACGGGTGGAGAGGTAGAGCCGCTCGGCGATGGCGCGGCTGGTCAGCCCCTCGGCGGCCAGGTGGGCGATCTCCCACTCCCGGTCGCTGAGCGCCGGGCGCAGCAGCCGCAGTGCCGGGGTGGAGATGTCGTCGCAACGGCGCAGCAGGTCGGCGAGGCGCTCCCGGGCCGGCCCGGTAGCGCCGGCCCGCGCGTCGCGCATCCGGCACAGCGCCATCGCGGTCGCCTCGGCCGCGTAGACGACCAGCTCCCGGTCGGCGAACCCGTCGGCCACCGCGAGCAGGTCGTCCGGTGAGCCGTCGAGCGCGGCCCGGCCGTAGCGGGCGACCAGCGGCGGCAGCACGCCGTCGACCTGCTCGGAGAGCTCCGCCAGGCGCTGCGCCACGCTGCGCCGGCCTCCGTCGGTGCAGGTCGGCCCGACCGGCGCGGCGGCCTGGTCGAGCCGGACCAGGTCGAGCAGGACGAGCAGCTCGTGGCCGGCGAGGCCGTCCTCGCGCAGCCGGTCGGCCAGCGCGCAGAGGTGCTTGGTGGCGCCCGGCAGGTCGCCGGCCGCCGCCTGCGCCGCGCCCCGGGCCTGCTCCAGCCACGGATAGAGGACGGCCATCCCGGGCGCGTGCGTCCGGTCCGCCTCGGCCATCGCCTCGGTCGCGTGGACCGCGTCGCCGCGCAGCGCGGCGGCCTGGGCGCGTTCGGCGTGGGCCAGGCCGGCGTACACCCGGCTGGTGGCGAGCACCGCGCAGGCGCCCAGGCTGGTCTTGAGCGCCTCGTCGCCGCGCCCGCGCAGCCGCGCCGCGTACGCCTGGAGGATGGCCAGGTAGCCGGTGCCGAGCCGGAAGTCGCCGGCGCCGGCGAGGTCGGCGAACTCGTCGGCGACGATCGCGTCGATGCCGGTCAGGTCGCCGGAGAGCGCCAGCCGGGTGCCCCGGGCCAGCTCCATGGCGAGCTGGAGGTAGGGCATGTCGGACCGCCAGCACGCCGCCTCGGCCTGCACCCGGGCGATCGCGGTGGCGCTGCGCCGGTATTGTCCCTGGCCGGCCTGCAGGTGGGCGAGGGTGCAGCGGGCCAGTTCCCGGGCCGCCATCGGGGCGGCCGGGCGGTCCAGCACCTCCTGGGCCAGCCGCACCGCGACGTCGACGTCCAGCCGGTGCAGCCGCATGATGGCCTCGAAGGCGCGGACCCGGGCCCGGTCGGCGGGATCGGTCAGTTCCTCGCCCCGGGCGGCGATCTCCTCCACCGTGGACTCCCGGTTGAGCCCCCAGTAGCTGACCATGCCCCGGACGGTCAGCCAGCGGCTGCGTCGCCGGTCGTCGCGGATCTCCCCGGCGACCTGGTCGAGCACGCGGAGCGCTTCCTCCGGACGATCGCCGAACATCAGGATGGTGGCGAGCAGCTCCGCCGCGTCCGTGCCGCCGCCGGCCTCCAGCGCGGCCCGGGCCAGCCGGGTGGCCAGCGGCACGTCGTACCGGCCGAACGCCTGCACGGCCGCGTCGAGCAGCAGCGCGACGTTCTGCGCCGTACCCGAGTCGAGCCGCCAGACCGCGACCCGCAGCAGGTCGTCGCGGCGGCGCTTGCCGACCTGCTCCAGCAGCCCGGCGAGGGTGGCCTGGAGCCGCCGGGTGCGGCTGACCGGGCACTGGCGGCGCATCACCTCGCCGTAGAGCGGGTGGGCCAGGCGGACGTTGAGCCGCCGGTCGTCGCGGACCATCGCGATGAGCCCGCGTTCCTCGGCGACCTCCACGTCGGTCGGCTCGACCGCCTTCTCCAGCAGTTGCAGGCCCAGCGGCTCGCCGAAGGCGACCAGCTCCACCACCGCCCGCACGCCGGGGGTGAGCTGGCCGATCCGGGTGTCGATCAGGTCGGTGAGGCTGGGTGCCAGCTCCAGCCGGCCGGTCCACTTCCAGATCCCGTACGTGCGCCGGAGCTCGCCGTCGGCGGCCAGCACCAGCTCGCGCAGCAGCAGCGGGTTGCCGGCGGAGAGCCGGAACAGCCGGTCGGAGGAGCCGGCGTCGACCGGGCCGCCGAGGATCGCGGCGAGCAGGCCGGTGGTCTCGCTGCGGCCTAGCGGTCCCAACTCGACCAGCTCGACCAGGTCGTCGGTCCACAGGGCGCGGATCGGCAGCGGGATCTGCTCGCCGTTGCGCAGCGTCCCGATGACCGTGGCGTTCTCCGAGCGGGCGATCAGGTGCACCAGCGCGGCCGACGGCGGATCGAGCAGGTGCGCGTCGTCGACGGCGAGCACGATGGGCCGACCGGCGGCCTGCTCCTGGAGCAGGTCCACCGCCCAGCGCAGGATCCCGGCGGGGGACAGGCCCTGCGGCTGCGCGGCGGGAAGCACCTGGACCAGCCCGCCGAACGGCAGGGCGGCGGTGGTGGCGCTGGCCGCGACCGACCAGATCGCGTGTCGCTCGGGGGAGAGCGCGGCCACCCCCTCCCGCAGCAGCCGGCTCTTGCCGACGCCCGCGTCGCCGCTGAAGAACAGCCCGCGCCCGTCCGGGCCACCGACCGCCGACAACAGACGGTTGAGTTCATCCGTTCGGCCGACGAACTCCCACCTGGTCATCGGTGCAGCATATCGATGGGATGCCGTCCGCGTGCGCGTCGTCACGCAGTGAAGTTGAGTAATCTGTCCCTTACTCGTGAGTACCGGATGTGTTCGTTGTCGGATGCACGACACCCGTAGGCTTCCGGCATCCCCTTTGGCCAGGGAAAATCCGCGACCGGGCTGATGCGCCGGCCGCCTGACCGGGAGGCCACCTGATGAAGCCAGGTCCACTCCCCTCGGTCGACGTGCCCGATCCGGGCGGGCGCGCCGAGCCGTCACGGTGCGCCCCGCTGCCGGCCCGGCTCGGTCTGACCGACCCGGGGCCGGGCGAGCCGCTCGCCGTCGTCGTGGCCGGCCCGGCCGGCGCGGGCCGGCGTGAGCTGATCGCCGGCCTGCTCGGGGCGGACCCCGGCACGCTCGTCGTGCCCGCCGGGAGCTACCTGCTGGTCAACCACGCCAAGGTCGCCACCCGCGCCGCGTACGTGCCCGGCTACCGCCAGCCGCACGCCTACGGCGCCGATCCGCTCGCCGCCGGCCCGGCGCTGGCCCGACCGCCGCGGCGGGTCGAACTCAGCCTGCCCGACCCGCTGCTGCGGCACTTCGCGGTGCTCGACCCGCCGGACACCGCCACCCTCGGCGTGGCCGGCGGCCTGGTGCTGCGCGACGCCGTGGGCCGGGCCGGCGCGCTGCTCTTCGTGATCTCCGCCGACCAGGCCTTCAGCGCGGCCGAGCTGCACCTGCTGGCCGAGGTGGCGCGGGCCCGCGTCGCGGTGTTCTTCGCCGTCACCCCCGGCGTGACCGGCTGGGCGGCGCCGGCGGACGGCGCGACGGCGGAGGGCACGGGGGCGTCCGTGCCGTCGCCCGCCCGATCCGGCCCGCCCGGCCCCGCCGGTCGGCTCGACCCGGTGGCGGTCTCCATCGCGGCCCACCGTGCGGCGTTGCTGGCCGCGGTTCCCGCGCTCGCCTCGGCCCGGTGGTTCGCGGCCCGGCGGGCCGAGCTGCCGAACCTGCGCCGCGCGCTGGTCGGGTGGGCCGCCGACGAAGGGCTGCGCCGGGCCAGCGCCCGGCCGCCCGAGCCGCCCGGCGCGCACGGCCGGGTGCCGGTGCTGGCCGGCGTCGACCCGGCCGACCTGGCCGACCGGATCGACCGCCAGGCCCGGTCCTGCGCCCAGCGGATCCGCCAGCACCTCGCGCTGGAGCTGGCCAACATCCACCTCCGGGTGGTGCAGGAGATCGTCTTCGGGGTCGGCTGCGCCGGCCTGCCGCAGCTGCTCGACCGCGAGCTGGAGGCAGTGTCGATGCTCGCCACCGCGCAGTGCGACGAGGCGGTCCGCGGCATCGTCGACGACGCCGCCGCGCGGGTCTTCGGAGCGCCGCTCGCCGAGGGCGTGCGCCTGCGGATCACCCGCGCGGTGCGCTTTGGCCTCGCCGACCACCCGGACGGTCAGGAGCTGGACCGCGTGCTCCTGGTCACCAGCACGGCCGGAGTCGCCGGGCTGACCGGCACCGGCGCGCTGGACGCGCTGGCCGGGCTGCCCGCCGCCGAGCGTGACGAGGCGCTCCCACCGATCGGTGTGGCGCTCAACGGCGGGTGCTGGCAGCACTGGCGGGCACCCGGCAACGACGACCCGAACGTGGCCCGGTCCTGGGCGCAGCGCGCGCTGCGCGAGGTCGAACTCGAACTGTCCCGCGAGGTGTCCCGCCGCTTCGAGGTGATCCGTCTCTCGCTGGGCGTGGTGCTCGCCGATGCTGTCGACCACGGCATCCTGCTGGCCTGAGACCGGGGCCCCCGCGCGGGGTCCCGGTCCCGCGCGGGCGGTCCGGGCGGGCGATCCCGACCGCCGCGCCGTTCCGGTTCATCGGTTCCCCGGATCCGGTGGCACGATGGGGGGCATGGCGGCTCCACAGGTTGCGCCGGTCGAGACGCCGGACACCGAAGAGGTGCCGGTCTCCGACCGGCCATGGGTGACCATCGTCTGGGACGATCCGGTTAACCTGATGACGTACGTGACCTGGGTTTTCCAGAAGCTGTTCGGATACAGCCGGGAGAAGGCGGAGCAGCTCATGCTGGACGTGCACCACAAGGGCAAGGCGGTGGTCTCCAGCGGGGCCCGGGAGCGGATGGAGCACGACGCGGCGCAGTTGCACGCGTACGGGCTGTGGGCGACCGTGGAGAGGTCATGAGCATGTTCCGCCGTCGGGGCGACCGCTACGTGGCCAGTTTCGCCGTCGACGAGGTGCGGGTGCTGCGCAAGGTCGCCACCGAGGTGGTCGGCCTGCTGACCGACGGCTTCGACCACGGCGACCCGGTGGTCGGCCGGCTCTTCCCCGAGGTCTACCCGGACGACGGCGACAGCACCGCCGAGTTCCGCCGCTACACCGAGGGCGACCTGAAGACCGCGAAGATCGACCAGGCCGGCGCGATCCTCGCCGCGCTGCCCGACGGTGACGCCGGCGGCGAGGTGCGGCTCGACGCGGAGGCGGCCGAGGCGTGGCTGCGGGCGCTCAACGACGCCCGGCTGGCGATGGGCGTCCGGCTGGAGATCAAGGACGGCACCGACCTGGGCGAGGAGCTCGACGATGCGGTCGCCAGCGACCCGGCGTCGTCCCGGGTGTTCCAACTGTCGGTCTACGCCTATCTCGGATATCTGCAGGAGTCCCTGCTCAACGCGCTCATCGACTGAGTGGTGACGGTCGCCACCTCGCCGCCCGGGACAGCCAGGCGCTAGGCTGGTCGGCGTGCTGAGCATCGACCGGTCGATCATCGACGCGATCGTCGCCCACGCGCGTCGGGACCACCCGGACGAGGCGTGCGGCGTGGTCGCCGGCCCCGCCGGCGGCAACACCCCGACCCGGCACATCCCGATGGAGAACGCCGCCCGCTCGATGACGTTCTACGAGTTCGACTCGATGGAGCAGCTGCGGGTGTGGCGCGAGATGGACGACCGCGACGAGGAACCGGTCGTCATCTACCACTCGCACACCGCGACGGAGGCCTACCCGTCCCGCACGGACATCTCCTTCGCCGGCGAGCCGGGTGCGCACTACCTGCTCGTCTCGACCCGCGAGCCCGACACCGAGGAGATCCGGTCCTTCCGGATCATCGACGGCGTCGTGGCCGAGGAGCCGGTCGAGATCGTGGACGCCGCCGTGGATCCGAACGCCGTCCAGTCCTACATGTTCGGGCAGAGCCCGGCGACGGTCGACTACGAGTGTTCCGGCCGCTGACCCCCAGCGCACCGGCACACCCTCTTCCTTCCCGTCACCCGGCACGATCCTGAACGAGGAGCACCAGACACCATGGCCATCGAGGTTCGCATCCCCACCATCCTGCGCAGCTACACCGGCGGCGCGAAGGTCGTCGAGGGCAGCGGCGACACGCTCGCCGACCTGCTCACCGACCTGGACTCCCGGCACGCCGGCCTGCGCGGCCGGCTGGTCACCGACGCCGGCGCGCTGCACCGGTTCGTCAACGTCTACGTCAACGACGAGGACGTCCGCTTCCTGGGCGCGCTCGACGCGAAGCTCAACGACGGCGACAGCGTGACCATCCTGCCGGCGGTGGCCGGCGGCGCGTTCGGCTTCGCCGCGGCAGCGGCGATCGCCTCGCACGCGGTCTCGGCGCGCGCCACCGCCGCCGCCCGCTAGGGGGCCGGCGTGGCGCGGTACGACAGCCTGCTCGACGCGTGCGGCGGCACCCCGCTGGTCGGCCTGCCCCGGCTCTCCCCGACGGTGCCCGACGGCGCGCCGCCGGTGCGGCTCTGGGCGAAGCTGGAGGACCGGAACCCGACCGGCAGCATCAAGGACCGCGCGGCCCTGTTCATGGTGCGGGCGGCCGAGGAGGCCGGCCGGCTGCGCGCGGGCGACACCATCCTGGAGCCGACCAGCGGCAACACCGGCATCTCGCTGGCCATGGTGGCGAAGCTGCGTGGCTACCGGCTGGTCTGCGTGATGCCGGAGAACGTCTCCACGGAGCGGGTGCAACTGCTCCGGATGTACGGCGCGGAGATCATTTTCTCGCCGGCCGCCGGCGGCTCGAACCAGGCCGTCGCCACCGCGAAGCAGATCGCCGCCGAGCACCCGGACTGGGTGATGCTCTACCAGTACGGCAACGAGGCGAACGCGCGGGCGCACTACGAGACGACCGGGCCGGAGCTGTTGCACGACCTGCCGGGCGTCACCCACTTCGTGGCCGGGCTGGGCACCACCGGCACGCTGATGGGCACCGGTCGTTACCTGCGCGAGAAGGTCGACGGCATCCAGATCGTGGCGGCCGAGCCGCGCTACGGCGAGCTGGTCTACGGCCTGCGCAACATCGACGAGGGCTACGTCCCCGAGCTGTACGACGCCGGGGTGCTGTCCCGGCGCTTCTCGGTGGGCACGCGGGACGCGGTGCTGCGTACCCGGCAGCTCGTCGAGGTGGAGGGGATCTTCGCCGGGTTCTCCACCGGCGCGATCCTGCACGCCGCGCTGGCCGTGGCGCACGAGGCGGTCCGCGACGGCCGGCGCGCCGACGTGGCGTTCGTGGTCTGCGACGGCGGGTGGAAATACCTGTCCACCGGGGCGTACGGCGGCACGCTCGCGGACGCCGAGGACGCGCTGGACGGTCAGCTCTGGGCCTGACGGCCCGCGGCGGTCCGGCCGGTGGGGGCGCCCCGCCGGCCGGATCGCCGCGTTGTCCCGCATCCGGACGTGTATGGGTGTCACGTTGATGACAACTTCCGGTAGATGATTCTTGCCCGACCGGGCCGCCGCGTAGGCTGCGCAGCGTGGCGAGCGCGTCGGTGGAGATCAACGGCGGGGCGGCTGCCGATGCGTCGACTACCCAGTGTGAGATCGAGGCAACCGGATGCGACTGACCGTCCTCGGCTGCGCGGGCAGCTTCCCGGGCCCTGAGTCCCCCTGCTCCGCCTACCTGCTCGAGGCGGACGGCTTCCGCCTTCTGATCGACTTCGGTCCGGGCTCGCTCTCCACGCTCCAGCGCTACGTCGGGCTGCACTCGCCCGACGCCGTGCTCCTCACCCACCTGCACTGCGACCACATGCTCGACGCGGTGTCGTACGTCGTGGTCCGCCGCTACGCGCCGGACGGCCCCTACCCGCCGCTGCCGATGTACGCGCCGTCCGGCGCGCCGGACCGGCTGGCCGCCGCGTACGGGCAGGAGGACGCCACGGTCGAGGACGTCTACCAGTTCTACGGCCTGCAGCCGGGCACGTTCCCGATCGGCCCGTTCACCGCGACCGTCGACCGGATGAACCACCCGATCGAGACGTACGGGGTGCGGCTGGAGCACGGCGGCCGGGTGTTCTGCTACTCGTCGGACACCGCGCCCTGCGAGGCGCTGCTGCGCCTGGCCCAGGGCGCCGACGCGTTCCTCTGCGAGGCCAGCTACATGGACGGCGTGGACAATCCGCCCGACCTGCACCTGACCGGCCGGGAGGCCGGCGAGGCGGCCACCAAGGCGGGCGTGGGCCGGCTGCTGCTCACCCACCTCGTCGCGGCCTGGGGCAGCGAGTCGCACACCGTCGAGTCGGCGACCGGGGCGTACGCCGGGCCGATCGAGGTGGTCCGCGCCGGCGCCGGCTACGACGTCTGACGGCACGGTCGACGCCGGGCGGGCACCGGCAGGCGGCACGATCGGCGCACCGCATAGGGTGCAGGCATGGCGCGACCTGACGGGCGGCAGCCCGACCAACTCCGACCGGTGACCCTGACCCGGGGCTGGAGCACCCACCCGGAGGGTTCGGTGCTCGTCGAGTTCGGCGCGACCCGGGTGCTGTGCACGGCGAGCGTCACCGAGGGGGTGCCGCGCTGGCGCAAGGGTTCCGGGCTGGGCTGGGTGACCGCGGAGTACGCGATGCTGCCCCGGGCCACCAACACCCGCTCCGACCGGGAGAGCGTCCGGGGCAAGGTCGGTGGCCGGACGCACGAGATCTCCCGGCTGATCGGTCGCAGCCTGCGGGCCTGCGTCGACCTCAAGGCGCTCGGCGAGAACTCGATCGTGCTCGACTGCGACGTGCTCCAGGCCGACGGCGGCACCCGCACCGCGGCCATCACCGGCGCGTACGTCGCCCTGCACGACGCGGTCACCTGGCTGGCCGAGCGCAAGTCGCTCACCGGCAGGGTGGAGAAGGTGATGCACCGGTCGGTGGCCGCGGTCAGCGTCGGCGTGATCGGCGGCGAGCCGATGCTCGACCTCTGCTACGCCGAGGACGTGACCGCCGAGGTGGACATGAACGTGGTGTGCACCGGCACCGGCGACTTCGTCGAGGTGCAGGGGACGGGCGAGGCCGGTGTCTTCGCCCGCGACCAGCTCGACGCGCTGCTCGACCTGGGCGTGGCGGGCTGCCTGGAACTGGCCGACGTGCAGCGGAAGGCGCTGAACCTGTGACCGACAACAAGGTGCTCCTGGCCACCCGCAACCGCAAGAAGCTCGTCGAGTTGCAGCGGATCCTGGACGGCGCGCTCGGTGCCCACCGGGTCGCCCTGATCGGCCTCGACGACGTCGAGGAATATCCGGAGCTGCCGGAGACCGGTCTCACCTTCGGCGAGAACGCGCTGATCAAGGCCCGGGAGGGCTGCCGGCGCACCGGCCTGCCGACCATCGCCGACGACTCCGGCATCGCGGTGGACGCGCTCAACGGGATGCCCGGCGTGTTCAGCGCCCGCTGGTCCGGCCGGCACGGCGACGACCGGGCCAACCTTCAGCTCCTGCTGGACCAGGTGGGCGACGTGCCGGACGAGCACCGCGGCGCGGCCTTCGTCTGCACGGTGGCGCTGGTGCTGCCCAACGGCAAGGAGCACCTGGTCGACGGCCGGCAGCCCGGCCGGCTGCTGCGCGCGCCGCGCGGCGAGGGCGGCTTCGGCTACGACCCGATCTTCCTGGGCGACGGGCAGGAGCGGACCAACGCCGAGCTGACGCCCGACGAGAAGGACGCGGTCAGCCACCGCGGCAAGGCGTTGCGGGAGCTGGCCAAGCTGGTCGCCAAGGTGCTCCCGCCCGCCGCCTGAGCTCAGCCCAGCGGGCCGATCTGCCGCTCGATCGCGGCCCGCAGTTCGGGGCCGCCGACGACGGCCCGCGCCGTCTCCATCAGCGGGGCGAGGAACACGTCCGGCCCCGGCTCGCCGATCGTCTCACCGAGCGCGTCCAGCGCCGCCCGGCCGGCCGGGGACGGCTCCAGCGGCGCGCGCAGCTGGAGCCCGCGTACGGCCGCCAGCAGTTCCACCGCGAGCAGGCTGGTCAGGTTGTCCAGCACGGTGCGCAGCTTCTTGGTGGCCGACCAGCCCATCGAGACGTGGTCCTCCTGCATGCCGCTGGTGGGCAGCGAGTCGACCGAGGCGGGCGCGGCCAGCCGGCGGTTCTCCGCGACGATGCCGGCGGCGGTGTACTGGGCGATCATCAGCCCGGAGTTCACCCCGGCGTCGGGGGAGAGGAACGCCGGGAGGTCCCGGTTGCGGGTGACGTCGAGCAGCCGGTCCACCCGGCGTTCCGCGATCGCGCCGACCTCCGACGCGGCGATGGCCAGGTAGTCGGCGGCGAAGCCGAGCGGCGCGCCGTGGAAGTTGCCTGTCGACTCGACCCGGCCGTCCGGCAGCACCACCGGGTTGTCCACCACCGACAGCAGTTCCCGGCCGGCCACCACCTCGACGAAGTCGAGCGTGTCCCGGGCCGCGCCGGCCACCTGCGGGGCGCAGCGCATCGAGTACGCGTCCTGCACCGCGTGGGCCAGGTCGTCGCGGTGCGAGTCCATCACCGCCGAGCGCTGGAGCAGCCGGTGGATGTTGGCGGCGGAGGCGGCCTGGCCGGGGTGCGGGCGGATGGCGTGCAGCTCGGGCAGGAACGGGCGTTCCGAGCCGAGCATCGCCTCGATGGCCAGCGCGGCGGTCACGTCGGCCATGGCGAACAGGTGCCGGGCGTCCGCCACGGCGAGCAGCAGCATGCCGAGCATGCCGTCGGTGCCGTTGATCAGCGCCAGCCCCTCCTTGGCGGCCAACTCGACCGGTGCCAGGCCGACCCGGCGCAGCGCGTCCGCGGCGGGGATCCGGTCGCCGGCCGGGCCGAGCACCCAACCCTCGCCGAGCAGCGCCAGCGCGCAGTGCGCCAGCGGCGCCAGGTCGCCGGACGCGCCGAGCGAGCCGTGTTCCGGCACCCACGGGGTGATCTCGTGGTTGAGCAGGTCCACCAGCGCCTCGGCGACCAGCGGGCGGACACCGGAGCGCCCGAGCGCGAGCGAGCGGACCCGCAGCAGCATCATGGCCCGCACCACCTCGCGAGGCATCGGCGCGCCCACCCCGGCCGCGTGCGAGCGGATCAGCGCGTGCTGCAACTCGGCCCGGCGCTCCGGTGCGACGAACGTGTTGGCCAGCGCCCCGAAGCCGGTCGAAACGCCGTACACCGGACGGCCGGCGGCCTCGATGCCGTCCACGATGGACCGGCTGGTGGCCATCGCCTCGGTGGCGGCCGGGTCGAGCACGACCTTGGCGGTGCCGCGGGCGACCGCGAGCACGTCGGCGGGGGAGACCCCGGTGGACAGGATGGTGACGGTGGTCATCGCGGCACTCCGTTGTGCAGAACCTGGCGGATCAGTGGGACACCCGGCCGGTAGGCCAGGTGCAGGTGGGTCGGTGCGTCGAGGACGACCAGGTCGGCCCGGGACCCGGGGGTCAGCCGGCCGACGTCGGTGCGGCGCAGCGCCGCCGCCCCGCCGGCGGTCGCGGCCCACACCGCCTCCGCCGGGGTCATCCGCATCTCGCGTACGGCGAGCGCGACGCAGAACGGCATCGACGAGGTGTACGACGAGCCGGGGTTGCAGTCGGTGGCCAGCGCCACGGTGACACCGGCGTCGAGCAGCCGACGGGCGTCCGGGTAGGGCGACCGGGTGGAGAACTCCGCGCCCGGCAGCAGCGTGGCGACCGTCTCCGCGCCGGCGAGCGCGTCCACGTCGGCGTCGGTCAGGTGGGTGCAGTGGTCCACGCTGGCCGCGCCGAGTTCCACCCCGAGCCGGACACCCGGGCCGGGGCCGAGCTGGTTGGCGTGCAGCCGTACGCCCAGCCCGGCGGCCTGTCCGCAGGCGAGGATCGCCCGCGCGTGGTCGGCGTCGAACGCGCCGCGCTCGCAGAACACGTCGATCCAGCGGGCGTACGGCGCGGCGGCGGTGAGCATCGGCCCGCAGACCAGACCCACGTAGTCGTCCGGGCGGTCGGCGTACTCGGCGGGGACCACGTGTGCGCCGAGGAACGTGGTGTCCGCGGTGAACTCGGCGGCGATCCGCAGCGAGCGGACCTCGTCGGCGACGTTCAGGCCGTACCCGCTCTTGATCTCGACGGTGGTGGTGCCCTGCCGCAGCATCTCGGCGCGCAGCCGGCCCACGGTGGCGCGCAGGTCGTCGTCGGAGGCGGCGCGGGTGGCGCCGACGGTGGTGCGGATGCCCCCGCCGGTGTAGGGCTCGCCGGCCATCCGGGCGGCGAACTCGGCGGCCCGGTCGCCGGCGAAGACCAGGTGGGCGTGGCTGTCCACGAAGCCGGGCAGCACCGCCGCGCCGCCGGCGTCGATGCGCCGGTCGGCGGCGGGCGCGTAGCGGGCCGGACCGACCCAGGCCACCTCACCGTCCTCGACCAGCACCGCGGCGTCGCGGCGGACGCCCAGCGGGTCGCCGCCCCGGCCGTCGTTGGTGACCAGCTCGCCGATGTTGTCCACCAGCAGGCTGCCGATCATGAGAGCACCGCCGCGATCGCGTCGCGCAGCTCGGTGGGGACGTCGACGGTCAGGTGCCGGCCGTCGGCCACCACGGTCCGGCCGTCCACCACCACCTGCGTCACGTCGGCGGCGGTGGCCGCGAAGAACACCCCGGCCGGCGGCACCCCGGCGGTGCGGGCGCTGTCCAGCCGTACCGTCACCAGGTCGGCCCGGTCGCCGACGGCGAGCCGGCCGGCGTCGCCCCAGCCCAGCGCGGCGTGGCCGGTGACGGTCGCGGCGGCGAACAGCTCGGCGGCGTCGAAGTGGCCCCGCCTGCGGGTCCGCAGCCGCTCGTCCAGCTCCACCGCGCGGGCCTCCTCGAACAGGTCCACCACGGCGTGGCTGTCGCTGCCGAGGCTGAGCGGGCTGCCCGCCTCGGCGAGCCGCCGGGCCGGGCCGATCCCGTCGGCCAGGTCCCGTTCCGTGGTGGGGCAGAGGCAGACGCCGGTGCGGCTGTCGCCGAGCAGCGCCACGTCGGCGGCGGTCGGGTGGGTGGCGTGCACCGCGGTGGTGTGCCGGCCGAGCACGCCGTGGTCGGCGAGCAGCCGGGTCGGGGTGCAGCCGTGCACGGCACGGCAGGCGTCGTTCTCGGCCGGCTGCTCGGAGAGGTGCACGTGCAGCGGCAGCCCGTGCCGGTCGGCCCAGCCGGCCACGGTGGCGAGCTGCGCGGCCGGCACGGCCCGCACCGAGTGCACGGCCGCGCCGCGCCGCACGTGCCCGTCGGCCGGGCGGAACGCGTCGACCCGCTCCGCCCAGCGCAGCGCGTCGCCGTCGCCGAACCGGCGCTGCGGCCCGGTCAGCTCCGCGCCGTCCACGCTCGCGGTCAGGTAGGCGGCGTCCAGCACTGTGAGCCGGATCCCGGCGTGCGCGGCGGCCTCCACCAGCGCGGCGGACATCGCGTTCGGATCGTCGTACCGGGTGCCGCCGGGACCGTGGTGCAGGTAGTGGAACTCGCCCACGCAGGTGATCCCGGCGAGCGCCATCTCCGCGTACGCGGCCCGGGCCAGCGCCAGGTAGGAGTCGGGGTCGAGGCGGGCGGCCACCGCGTACATCAGGTCCCGCCAGGACCAGAAGTCGCCGCGACCGTCGTGGGTACGCCCGCGCAGCGCCCGGTGGAACGCGTGCGAGTGGGCGTTGGCCAGGCCGGGCACTGTCAGCCCGGGCAGCCGGGTGGCCTCCACCTCGACCCCGGCGGCCGGGGGACCGCCCGCGGTCAGCGGCGTGACCGTGGTGAGCCGCCCGTCGGTCGCCTCGATCAGCACGTCCGCTGTCGGTTCGGCGTGCTCGGGCAGCCAGGCGTACTCGGCCAGCCAGCGGGTCAGCGGCATGCCAGCTCCTCCAGCACCCGGGCCAGGGCGGTCACCCCGGCCGCGCAGTCGGCGTCGGTGGCGGACTCGGCGGGGGAGTGCGACACCCCGGTCGGGTTGCGCACGAACAGCATCGCGGTGGGCAGGTGCGCCGCCAGCACCCCGGCGTCGTGCCCGGCGCCGGTGGGCAGCACCGGCGCGTCGAGCAGCGTGGCCAGCCGCCGCGCCAGCCCGCCGTCGAACGCGACGAGCGGGGTCGCCGACTCCTGCGTGCAGGTCAGGCCGGTGCCGTCCCGCCCGGCGCGCTCGGTGGCCTTGGCGCGTACCGCCTCGACCAGACCGTACAGCGTGTCCGCCTCGGCGGCCCGCGCGTCCAGCCAACCGGTGACCCGGGACGGGATCGCGTTCGTCGCGTTCGGCTCGACCGCCACCCGGCCCACTGTGGCGTGCGCGTCGCGCAGCCGGGCCTCCTTGTTCGCCGCGAGCACGGTGAACGCGTAGGTGAGCATCGGGTCGCGGCGGTCGGCCATCCGGGTCGTACCGGCGTGGTTGCCCTCGCCGGTGAAGTCGAACCGCCACCGGCCGTGCGGCCAGATGGCGGACGCCACCGCGACCGGCGCGTCGGAGTCGACGAGCGCGCGGCCCTGCTCGACGTGCAGCTCCACGAACGCCCCGAAGCGGCCGAGCAGCGCCGGGTCGGCGCCCGCCGGCCGCTCGCCCAGCGCGTCGGCGAAGGTCGTCCCGGCCTGGTCGCGCAGCCCGGCCGCGCGGTCGACGTCGATCTCGCCGGTGAGCAGCCGCGACCCCAGGCAGGGTACGCCGAACCGGGCGCCCTCCTCCTCCACGAACGCGGCCACCACCACCGGCCGGTCCGGCGTGACACCGGCGGCCCGCAGCTCGTCCACGGCGAGCAACGCGCTGACGATGCCGAGCGGTCCGTCGTACGCGCCGCCGTGCGGCACCGAGTCGAAGTGGCTGCCGGTGAGCACCGCGTCGCCGGCCGCCGGGTTGCCCCACCAGGCGAACAGGTTGCCGTTGCCGTCCTCGGACACCGGCATGCCCCGCCGGTCGGCCTGCTCCCGGAACCAGCCGCGCAGCCGCCGCTCCGGCTCGGTCAGCGCGTAGCGCAGGTAGCCGCCGCTGCGGGCGTCCCGCCCGACCGGGGCGATCTCGTCCCACAGCTCGCGGAACCGGTCCGCCAGGTCACTCACCGGTGGTGTCCCCCTCGGTCATCGGCACCCGCACGCCGGTGCGCTCCGCGACGTCACGGGCGTCGTCGTAGCCGGCGTCGACGTGCCGGATCACGCCCATCGCCGGGTCGTTGGTGAGCACCCGCTCGATCTTCTGCCCGGCCAGGGCGGTGCCGTCGGCGACGCAGACCTGACCGGCGTGGATGGACCGGCCGATGCCCACTCCGCCGCCGTGGTGGATCGACACCCAGGACGCGCCGCTGGCGGTGTTGACCAGCGCGTTGAGCAGCGGCCAGTCGGCGATCGCGTCGGAGCCGTCGGCCATCGACTCGGTCTCCCGGTAGGGGCTGGCCACGCTGCCGCAGTCCAGGTGGTCGCGGCCGATCACCACCGGCGCGCTCAGCTCACCGGAGGCGACCATCTCGTTGAACCGCACCCCGGCGCGGTCCCGCTCGCCGTAGCCCAGCCAGCAGATCCGCGCCGGCAGGCCCTGGAACGCCACCCGCTCGCCGGCCATCCGCATCCACCGGGCCAGCGACTCGTTCTCCGGGAACAGGTCGAGGATCGCCCGGTCGGTGGCGGCGATGTCGCGCGGGTCACCGGAGAGCGCCGCCCACCGGAACGGGCCCTTGCCCTCGCAGAACAGCGGCCGGATGTACGCCGGCACGAAGCCGGGGAAGTCGAACGCCCGCTCGTAGCCGCCGAGCTTCGCCTCGCCCCGGATCGAGTTGCCGTAGTCGAAGACCTCCGCGCCCGCGTCGAGGAAGCCGACCATCGCCTCGACGTGCTTCGCCATCGACGCCCGCGCGCGGTCGGTGAACTCGACGGGCTTCGCCGCCGCGTAGTCCCGCGCGTCCGCCACGTCCACCCCCTCCGGCAGGTACGACAGCGGGTCGTGGGCGCTGGTCTGGTCGGTGACCACGTCGATCGCGACGCCTCGGCGCAGCAGCTCGGGGAAGACGGTGGCGGCGTTGCCGACCACGCCGACGCTCAACGCCCGCCGGTCGCGCTTCGCGGCCAGCGCCCGTTCGACCGCGTCGTCGAGCGAGTCGGCGATCTCGTCGAGGTACCGGTCGTGCGCCCGCCGCTCCAGCCGGGTCCGGTCCACGTCCACGATCAGGCAGACGCCGCCGTTCATGGTGACCGCGAGCGGCTGGGCCCCGCCCATCCCGCCGCAGCCGGCGGTCAGCGTGAGGGTCCCGGCCAGCGTGCCACCGAAACGCTTGGCGGCGACCGCGGCGAACGTCTCGTAGGTGCCCTGGAGGATGCCCTGGGTGCCGATGTAGATCCACGAGCCGGCGGTCATCTGCCCGTACATGGTCAGGCCCAGCGACTCCAGCCGGCGGAACTCCGGCCAGGTGGCCCAGTCGCCGACCAGGTTGGAGTTGGCCAGCAGCACCCGGGGCGCCCACTCGTGGGTCCGCATCACCCCGACCGGCCGGCCGGACTGCACCAGCATGGTCTCGTCGTCGCGCAGCTCGGTGAGCGTACGCACCAGCGCGTGGTAGGACGGCCAGTCCCGGGCCGCCTTCCCGGTGCCGCCGTAGACCACCAGGTCCTCGGGGCGCTCGGCCACCTCCGGGTCGAGATTGTTCATCAGCATCCGCAGGGCGGCCTCCTGCGGCCACCCCTTCGCGGTGCGTACGGTGCCGCGGGCGGCGCGGACGGGCTGGTGCATCTCGTACTCCTCTCAGCCGAGGAACAACTGGCGGCGGGCGGCGGACGACTCGAACGCCTCGAGCCGGGTCTGGGTCTCGGCCGGCGCGGCGTCGCAGATCGCCTGCAACACCACCATGGCCAGGGTCATCGGCGCGGTGTGCAGGTCGAAGACCAGGTCGGTGCCGACGGCGGCGGGCAGCACCATGTCGGCGTGGTCGGCGGCCGGGCTCACCGGGGAGTCGGTGATCGCCACGACCGTCAGCCCGGCGTCCCGCGCCTCGCGCAGCGCGTCGAGCGTCTCCCGGGGGTAGCGCGGCAGCACGAACGCGAGCAGCGCGGTGGCACCGGCCGCCACCGCCTGGTCGACCCGGTCCGCGAGCAGGCTGCCGCCGTGGTCGAGGACGCGCACGTCGGGGTGCACCTTCGCGGCGAAGTACGCGAAGTACGCCGCCAGCGGCGCGGCCGCGCGCAACCCGAGCACCGGCAGTGGGCGGCTGGCGGCGAGCAGCCGGCCCACCTCGGCGATCCGTCCGGCGTCGGCGAGCTGCCCGGCGAGCCGGTCCAGGTTGTCCATCTCGGTGTGCACGGCCCGTTGCAGGGCGTTCCCGGCGTCGGCCGGGCCGGTGCCCACGGTGGTGGTCAGCTCCCGCAACCGGCGGCGCAGCGCGGGGTAGCCGTCGTGCCCGAGCGCCATCGCGAACCGGGTCACCGACGGCTGGCTGACGCCGGCCAGCTCGGCCACCTCCGCCGCCGACAGGTACGCCGCGGCGCCCGCGTGCCGCACCAGGCAGTGCGCGATGCGCCGTTGGGTCGGCGTGAGCCGGACGCCGTGGAAGAGGTCGAGCAGTTGGTC
This sequence comes from Micromonospora sp. WMMC241, assembly GCF_027460165.1. Taxonomy (NCBI): domain Bacteria; kingdom Bacillati; phylum Actinomycetota; class Actinomycetes; order Micromonosporales; family Micromonosporaceae; genus Micromonospora; species Micromonospora sp. WMMC241. Next base: position 5,257,246 of record NZ_JAPZBF010000001.1, on the reverse strand, counting down.
GGTGCCGGACGCACCGCATTCATTCACGGGCTGACTCTATGCATGAAAACTTTCAGGAGGCAAGTGGGTGCTGCGGCTCGCGCCCGACGTCGCAACGGCATCGAGTTCTACGTGCTGGCGCAAAGCGAGACCCCGCATCCACCTCCGAAACGGCGATTGTCTGATACCCGACAGTGTGCTGAGGGCGGTCGGAGGATCGAAACTATCTTCAGGATGAGAGCCGTCATTCGTTGGAAGACATCGACCTACACCAAGACCAGGGGCACGGAGGAGACTCGGTGAAGTTCAGCGCGCACCATACTGCCATCAGCGCCGTCGACTTGGAGGAGTCGATCTCCTTCTACGAAAAATTCGGTTTCCGGGTGGCATTGCGGTGGAAGGATCCCGAGGGCAAGTCCGAAATCGTTCACTTGAAGCTTGGCGGATACTTCCTCGAGATCTTCTGGTACCGGGACCAGGTGTCGGCGCCGGACACCGCTTCGGAGTTGAGCACGGACTTGCCGCGCATCGGCGTGAAACACTTCGCGCTCCAGGTCGAGTCCGTCGAGGACGCCCGGGACTTTGTCCGGCAGGCCGGCATTGCCTCCGATGTGGATGTACGCGAGGGAAAGACGGGCGTCGTCTACTTCTTCATCAAGGATCCGAGCGGGATTCTGGTCGAGGTACTGGAAGACAAGCGCGGCCTATAAAATCGGAGCACGCCTTCTCCTGAGCAGATCCGGAGACTGTCAAGGACGGGGTACGACTAATGGCGACCGGCGTCACTCGGCGGCTGGGCAGACTCAGGCGCAACGGGTACTACTGCATCGCGGCCCTCGACCACGGGCTTTCCTTGGGCGAGACCCAGGGTATTGCGACGCTTAGCCAATTGAGCAGCCGTAGTGTCGCGTTGCATGCGGCCGGCTTTCCGGCGGTGGTCCTCAACGCAGGCGTACTTCGACATACCAGTCTGCCGCCGGAGCTGTCGGTCGTCGCCCAGCTGGTCGGAATGCCCATGCATTCGGTAAATGCGCTGGACCGGGTTCCCCTCGCGATGCCGGCGATGGCCGTGAGTGCCGGTGCCGACGCCGTCTCGATCCAGCTCAAGGCCGACGCGATGTATGGAACGGGGATCATCGAGCGCCTGACACTGCTGTCGCACGAAGCCCATGCCCTCGGGCTGCCGGTCCTTCTCATGCTCACTGGGGACAAGTGGGAGTCGGCCCGACAGTTCATGGGTGCGGTGAGAAGTCTTTCCGAGATAGGCGTCGACCTGATCAAGGCCGCCCCGGGGTCATACCTCGACGAACTGCCGAAGGGTGCCCTGGTAGGGCTCAGTGTGCCCCTGCTCTACCCCGGTGGAGAGCTGAGCGTTGATTACCGTGAGCGAGTCGTGAGAGCCGCTACGGCCGGGTACGCCGGGGTTTGCATCGGGCGCAACCTATTTCAATCCACCGTACCCTTCCGGGATCAGATAGCCATGCTCGACTCGATCTTCGGCCGCAAGCACGCTCTCACGGTGCGATCATGACGGCAGCTTTGCGTGATTGGCTGGTGAGTGTCGGCGCGCGGGCCCGGACTGCGGCGGGTGAACCCATTGCAATATCCGATCTTGAGGCGGGGGACTACCCAACAATTCAGCAGCTCGACCTCAGCGCCTCGAACTTGGCGGAAGTTCACGAGGGCCTCGCCCAGATGTCAGGGCTGGAGATCCTCAACTTGAGCAGGAACCAGTTGACGGAGATTCCGTTAGTGGTTTTGACCTTGACCACGTTGCGGGAGTTGCAGCTCTCGAGAAATCAGCTGCGTAGTCTTGACGGCGGGATAGGGAGACTTTTTCGCCTACGCGGCTTGTACGCGAGCCGGAACCTGATCCGAGATCTGCCCGAAGACATCGGAAGTCTACAGGAACTGCGCACCTTGAATGTGCGGAACAATCGCCTTTCCCGCCTTCCTGCGGAGGTATTCTCCCTAGCTCGACTCGACGAGCTGGACGTCAGTGAGAACGGCATCTCCGAGCTGAGCGTACAGATCAGCAACTTGAGGCAGCTCCGGAACTTCTACATATCCGGTAATGATCTACACAGCCTGCCTGACGAAGTTGGGCTCTTGCCCAGCATCGAAAGTCTGGCAATAAGTGGAAATCAGTTGACTGCTCTTCCGTCAACGATCGCAAAATTGCAGAACCTGCGCTCTTTCTGGGTCTACGACAATCCGCTGAGCAGCCCGCCGTTGGAGATCGCAGTACGTGGTGTGTCGGATATTCGCGCCTATTTCTATGCTCTCGACAGTGGCGCGGCGCAGCTTCAGAGTCGAGTCAGAATTCTCATCCTCGGCCCTCCGAGGGTTGGCAAGACGTCGCTCGTGGAGCGCCTGACGCAGAACTCGTTCGGCGCGCGAAGACGGGAGACCCTCGGGGTAAAGATTTCACGCTGGCTGACCGCGAGCAGCTCAGAGATCCTGCTCTGGGACTTCGGCGGACAGGATTACATGCATGCCGCACACAGGTTCTTCATGGCTGGTGGTGAGATCTTCATCGTGGTCGTCGACGTGCGGGAATCGACTTCGTTGGAGTACTGGCTTCAGCTGGTGAAGAGTACGAACCCTGACGCGCGTGTACTGGTGGTGCTGAACAAGGTCGACCTGGAGGCACGATCCGATGTTGACCGCCGGTTCCTGTCCGAGAAGTACCGGGTCGTCGCGGACTACTTCCGGACGTCCTGCAAGTCCGGCGAAGGTACCGAGCAGTTGGCCGACCGAGTCGTCGAAATGGCCGCGCAATCTGTCCTCGACAGATCATCGGCGCGGCGTTCGGTGCCCGTAACCTGGGCTCTCGTGCACGACAGGCTCTCACATTCGCCCTCACCGACGATCAGTATCGACGGTTACCGTGAGTTGTGTCGCTCCGAGGGGTGCACAGATGCCACTGAGCAGACGGTTCTCCTCAACTTCCTTCGGGACATCGGATCAATTGTCGTTCTCGACCGAGCGAAGCCTTGGACGATCATTACGGATCCTCAGTGGATCCTGGACATGGTCTATGCCGTGATCACGTCGAAGTTCGCCCGTGAGGCAAAGGGGATAGTCCCGGAGGCGGCGGTGGGGTCAATCCTCCTTGATGCAGGGGTCTCCTCTCCGCGGGATGTCTCTCTGGTCCGAGACAGCTTGGTCGACTACGACTTCGCGCTCAGGCTTCCGGAAGGAGTCCTGGTTATTCCCGATCTCCTGCCGGAGATTGCCCCGCAAGACATCGACGTGCCCGAGACCGAGGTGGTTCGACATACGATCAGCGTTGACGGCGACCCCTCGTTCCTCCATGCGCGTTCTTTGGTGAGGCTCGCGACCGACGTCATGGCGACGAAAGCGTGGCGTAGGGGCGCGCTGCTAAGAAGTTCGGCGGTTAACGCATCTGCTCTCGTCATCGCCGATGAGCGTGACAGACAGATCCGCCTGCGATGTTGGGGTCCTGACCGGATTAGTTACCTGGGTTTCATCCGTCTCATGATCAGATCCGTCGCGAGTGCCTTCGGTGATATTTCCATTGCTGAGCACATCCCGGTGGACGACGGCCGCTCCACCGTCGAGTACGACGAGATACTCGGCCTTTACCTCATGGGCGAGAGGGAACTTGTGCTGGGTAAGGCCGGCGTCAGGCGAGATATCCAGGCACTGCTTTTCGGTGTCAACAATCAAGGAGGAAGGCTACTGATGAGCGGTCCGGTTTACAACTTCGACAGGAGCGCGGTCAGCTTCGGTGCCGGTCATGCGTTCAACATCAACTCGGGGGAGATGAAAAGTGTCGTCGCTCAGTTGGTCCGCGAGTTGGAATCGACCGACGACTCCGAAGGCCACGCGCTGGCCCAAGAAATTTCCGAGGCTGCGGTAGCTAATGATCGATCTCGCCTCGCCACGGCAGCACGCGCGGCGCTGGCAGCGTTCTCGGCGGCCGCTCCCATCGCGGAGCTGGCCAATTCGGTACTCTCCCTCATGGCTCAGTCGTAAGCTGCCGCACCATTCTGGGCGTTGTGGTCGGCGTTAACACGGACGCTGAGGTGGTGTTGCGGAAGTGAGGTCGTTTTCCATGCGCTTCGCCGACAGGCGGCACGACCGGCACGACCGGTACGACCGGTACGACCGGTACGACCGGTACGACAGGATCGGCCGATCGTACTCGGCCGCCCGGCGTGAGGATCCGGTTCTGCGGCAGCGGATATTCGCGCAGCTGGAGGGTCATTCCCTTATCCTCAACGTCGGGGCGGGCACGGGATCGTACGAGCGTTCCGACGCTCGTGTGGTGGCGGTCGAACCCAGCTGGTCGATGATTCGTCAGCGACCGTTGGGGGCGGCACCTGTCGTGCGGGCCGTGGCGGAGCGCCTACCTTTCCCCGACAACTCTTTCGATGTTGCGACCGCGCTCTGGACCATCCATCACTGGACGGATCCAGCCGCCGGCGTCAGGGAGCTCCGCCGAGTCGCGGCCAAGGTAGTGCTGGTCGTGGGGTCGTCAGCTCTCAATGCCCTCTGGCTCACCAGGGACTACTTTCCTGGAATGGCTCGCGTCCGACGGCCCGAGATCCAGCCGGAAGAGTTGGCCGGATGCCTGGGTGTAGGTTCGCGGGTTGAGACGATCGCTGTTCCGAGAGAGTGCCAGGATGGTTTCGGCGAGGCTTTCTGGGCTCGCCCGGAGGCGTACCTCGAACCTTCTGTCCGTCAGGGTACGTCAGCGTTCACGTTATTGGAAAAAGAAGAGCTGGCCGTTGGACTCCAGAAGCTTCGAAATGACTTGGCGTCGGGTGAATGGGATGCGCGCAACGGTGTTCTCCGAGAGCTCGCCGAATACGATTGCGGGCTACGTATGGTTATTGCGGAAGGGTGAGCCCGTGGTAGTGTCCGGGCATGAGATCGGGCATCTACCGTCACCGAGAACATCCGGAACTTCTCTATCTTTTCGTTGGTCTGGCCCACCACCACGACTCCATGGACGAGGTGGTCGTCTATTCGCCCCTGTTCACACGACCGGACTGGTCGGGACGGAGCATCCTGACCTACCGGACCGTCGAGGACTTCGATTCCACGTTTGAGTGGGCCGGCGACAGGCTGCCGTAGAGTTTTTCGGCATCCCGGTCTTCCAGCCACGCGGCTGCCTCCGCCCGGGCCTCGCCTGCCCTGGGACCCGGACGGAGGTGACAACTCCGGAGCGTGCAGGCCGGCACGCCTGATTTCCTCGGGAGTCATCGGCTGCGTCGTGACAGCCTCGGCGGTCGGTCCGTCGAACGGCTGCGGAAGCACGGGCTCCGGTAGGGATGTGGATCGCTTCTTCGCACGTCCCACCGGAGGGACGACCGGTGGGCGTGCTCTCTGTACTATCCGCTCGGCGGGTGAGCAGAGGAGTGGGCATGCAGCCGGAGGGTCCGTACAGGTTCACCGAGACGTTGGGCGAGTGCCAGGTCGGCAGGGCCTGGGCGGCCCTCGACGGGCAGGACCGTCCGGTGACCGTGGCCGTCCTGGAGGGTGCCGCCGCCGGCGACCAACGGTGGCGGGAGGCGTTCAGCAACGCGGCGAACATGCTGGCGCAGACGCCCGGCGGCCACCGGTACGTCAACGCCGACTTCGCCGCCGCCGAGCCCTGGATCGCGTACCCGTCCGAGGAGGAGGGTGCGGCCGAGCGGCTGTTCCGGAGCCTCGGCATGGACTACCAGCGCACCCCGACGGCCGAGATGCTCCCACCGCCGCCGGTCGCCGCCCCGGTCTCGCCCCCGCCCCAGATGCCGTGGGTCCCGCAGCCCTGGGCGATGTCGTCCCAGCCGATCTCCGGCGCGCCGATGTCCCCGGTCGCGGTCGCCGCGACGTCCGGCGTCCCGGCGACGACCGAGGCCGCCCAGGCCACCGTCACCACGGATCCGCTCGACCCCTCCGGAGGGCGACGGATCGCCCCGGTGCGGGCGGAGCCGAAGCGGCGGGACTGGATCTCGATCGTCGGTGCCCTGGTGCTCACCCTGGTCGCCGGCACGGCCGGGTTCTTCCTGGGCGGGGGTCGCGACACGGCAGCCGACAAGCCCTCGCCGTCGGCGAGCCCTTCCCTGCCGCCCTACGAGGCGACGCAGTTCTCCATCAACAAGGCCAAGTTCGAGGGTGAGCTGGCGACGCTGGCCGAGCCCTGGCTGACCCGGATCGGCGGCTGTGTGGTCTACGCCCAGCCGGGCGCGCCCAAGCTGCCGGCGGACGAGAAGGGGCACGTCTTCTGCCACTACGACGGCGCGTGGCTGCACTTCGCGCTCTATCCGGGGCAGAAGCAGAAGGACACCGCGCGGGCGTACCGTCAGCAGCTCAACCTGGCCGGCGGCGCGCTGGCGCCGGGGCTGCGCGAGGCGTCCACCACCCAGGGCGGCGTGACCGGGCGGCCCGGCAACTACGTCGAGTACGCCTTCGAGGGCGAGGACGGCCGGGCGATCTGCGGTGTCTGGTGGGACCCCGACGACACCCAGGGCGCGTTCTACATCGAGACGCTCTGCAAGGACGGCATGGCCGGCAACTGGGACGCCCTGCGGGACCTGTGGCGCCGCGGCAGCTGATCCTCGGGCGGCTCGGCGTCAACCCCTGCTGACCAGCGCGACCGGCTCGACCCCATCGGTGACCTGCTCGACGCGGTAGCCGGCGAGCGCCTGCTGCCAGGCGACCAGCTCGTCGCCGATGACGTGCGAGCGGATCAACCAGACGCGCGCCCCGTCGCCGCGTCGGGCCGCCAGCTCGACCGCCTGCCGGAGACTGGCCCGGACGGCCGCCGTGTCGTGGCCCGGAACCACCACGACGTCCGACCGCCCGGGCATAGCGACCCACCAGCCCACCGTGTTGCCGTGCGGCACGACCAGCTTGAGCGTGTCGTGCCGCGAGTAGAACGCGAATCCGTACCAGGCCGCGTTGTTCATCACGACGACGTCGTTCGGGCGGCGGTGCGCGGCCACGTAGCCGGTCGCCGAACGGACGTCGGTGACGGCGATCGCGGTGTAGTAGAGCCCCGACTCGTTCCCGTCGAACCGGTACCAGCGGCTGTTGCCGGCCGCGTAACCGCCGAGCAGGACCGCGCAGACGGCCGCGGCCAGGACGGCGGGCCGCATCCCCGGCAGCCGCCGGCAGGCCAGGTCGGCCGCGACGCCCGCCAGGCCGGCGACCCCGATGCCGGCCACGGCCGCGGCGGTGACCAGCAGGAAGTGCGAGGTACGCAGTTCCAGCAGCGGATAGATCCCGGCGACTCCCACCGTGGTCGCGACCAGGGGCAGGAGGAGCACGGCGACCGCGGCGGCGGGCCGGTCCCGCCGGGCGAGCGTCAGCGTGCCGGCCACCAGCAGGGCGACCACGACCGGTGCGGGCGCGCCGACCACCGGCATCAGGGTGTCGAGCTGCTTCCCCAGGTAGCCGGGCAGCTCGGTCACCCGAGGGAAGTTGTCGGCCCAGAACTGCTGCATGGGCGCGTTCCGGCCCTGCATCGAGATGCCGAAGTAGACGGCGGTGAGGATCAGCCCGGCGTTGAGCCCGGCCACGGCCACCTCGACGAGCCGCAGCCACTGCCGGCGGACCGCCGCGGCCAGCAACAACCCGCCGAACGCGCACGGCGCCACGATCGCGGTGACGTGACTGAACAGCATGGCCGCGGCGACGACGGCCGTGAGCACGTTCAGCCGCCGACGGGACCAGCGCTGTTCGACCCAGGTGACCAGCGCGAGCACGCCGACGGTGACGGCGGCGTCGGCCGTGTACTGCTTGAGGTCGTGACGGACCTGCTGGGCGGGCAGCAGCAGGACCGCCGCCGCGCAGGCCGCACCCGCCACCACGCCCCGGCCGGGCGTCGAGGACCGCAGCCACCTGCCGAACCCGTACGCCGCCACCACCGCGAGCCCCTGGAACAGCAGGGTGACCAGCCGCAGGTGGTCCGGGTCGGGGACCAGCCGCAGCAGGAAGCTCCACCCGAGCGGGCTGGACGACGTGGTGACCGGCAGATCGCTCAGCGGGAACCGGACGGAGAGGGCGACCCACGCCTCGTCGAGCCAGTACGGCGCGGTGAGCATGGTCTTGACGTCGTGCAGGATCGGCAGGAGGCAGAGCAGGGCGAGCAGGGCGATGCTGTCCCACAGGATCGGGCGTGGCCCCGGCGCGCGGACCGGCGTCCCGTCGGGTCGACCGACGTCGGCTGGCTCGAGCTGTGCAACCACGCAGATCCCTACCCCGACTGCCGACCGGCCGGCCGTCACCCTAACCCACCACTCAGGTGTGTCGACAGGGTCGGGTCGCACGCCCAGGGCTGCTGCGGATAGGTGCCGGCTGATACGTACGATCGTGCGGTGCGAGTGGTGGTTGACACGATCAAGGGCGGGGACCGCCGGGCGCGCTACCTCGGCGCCGGCCTCGTCGTCCTGGCGGCCGGGTTCCTGCTGACCGGCCGGTGGCAGCTCGCGCTCGGGGTGGGCGTCGGCGCCCTGCTCGGCTGGGTGCTGTCGGAGCCGGTCCGGATCACCTGGGCCGTCTTCGTCGTCGCCTTCGCCGTCCCGGTGACCATCGACCCCGGCTATCCGACCAACCCCTCGTACACGCTGCTGCTGGTGCTGTTCGTCCTCGCCGCCTGGGGGCGGGTGCTGCGCGCCGAGCGCGACGGGTGGCCGCCGAGGGCGCTCGCCGCGGTCCTCGTGCTTCCGACGTGTGCGGTGCTCGCGGGGCTGGTCCACTGGCACGGCGCGAAGCCGGTGGTCGTCGGCGTCGCGCCGCTGCTCTGCTTCGGCGTGCTGGGGTGGCACCTGGTCGAGGAGGCACGTCACGACCGGCGCACGATCCTCCGGATCGCCGAGGCACTCACCTGGTTCAGCGTCGCCGTGGCCCTGTTCGCCAAGTACCAGACCGTCTCCCGCACCTGGCCGATCTTCGACCAGTTCGCGTACGACTGGACGTACACCTCGGCGTTCGACGCGACCCGGGCGGTGGGGATCTCCGGGCATCCCATCATCTACGGCACCTTCGCCATGGCGATGGCGCTCGTCGCACTGACCGTCCGGGGCCGGTTCTGGTACGTGCCCGTCGCCGCCAACCTCGCCGGTCTGGTGCTCTCGGGCACCCGCAGCGCGTGGGTCGGGATGATCCTCGCGCTCGGGTGCTGGCTCTTCTTCCAGTGGCGCAGGGCCACCTGGCGAGGGCTGGGCGGCGCGCTCGCCATCGCCGCGGTCGCCGGTGCGCTGGTGGCGGTCGACCCGTCGGGCCTGCTGCCCACCGCCACCGACCCGACGTCGACCGCGCAGAGCACGGCGACGCCGGCCGCTCCGGCGTCGAGCCCGCCCGCTCCGGCGTCGAGCCCGACTGTTCCCGCGTCGGGTCCGGCCGCCCCTCCGTCGAGTCCGACCGCTCCCGCGTCGAGCCCGGCTGTTCCGGCGTCGAGTCCGGCCGTCCCCCCGTCGAGCCCGGCCGCTCCCACGGCCGGCTCGCCGGACTCCGTCGACGTGGCGGGATCGCGGATCTCCGACCCGGCCAGCGCCGACGCGCGCTTCACCCGCATCAGCGTGGTCTGGGCGGGCATCACCCACGACTGGTCCACCGTCGTCTTCGGCAACGGACCCGAGGCGAACGTGCGCTACCTGGAGAACGTCGGCATCGGCGACGGCCAGGCGCAGGTCTTCGACAACACCTACCTGACGTTCTGGTACAACTTCGGCCTGATCGGACTGGCCTGCCTGCTGGCGATGCTGGTGCTCCTCTACCGGCACCTCCGGTCGCTGCCGGCCCGCCTTCTGCTGGTGGCGTTCGCGGCCCAGATCTTCTTCTTCGACGTGTGGCTGTGGCTCGGCGCGGTGGCCGTGCTGCTCCTGGCGGTCGCACTGGGCGCCGCCGACGACCGGTCGCTGTCGGCGCGGACCGTGCCGGCGCCCGGTCCCCGACGCCCGGAGGCGGCAGCCGACGACGCCGTCGCCCCGGACGCCCGCGCCCTGCCGGGCCGACGGCGCTGACCAGCGGCCGGTGCGGCTGCCGGATCCGGGTCGGCGGCCTGCGCTGACCAGCGGCCGGTGCGGCAGCCGGATCCGGGTCGGCGGCCCGCGCTGACCAGCGGCCGGTGCGGCAGCCGGATCCGGGTCGGCGGCCCGCGCTAACCAGCGGCCGGTGCGGCAGCCGGATCCGGTTCGGCGGCCGGCGCGCGGAGACGTCCGGCGGGGGCCGTGTCCGGCACCTCCCCGGCCAGGCCGGCGCCGCCCGACGGGCCACCGGGTGGCTCCCGGAGCGCGGCCGGCGTCCAGTCCTTGAGCCGCAGCGCCGGCTTCTCGACCAGGTGCCAGGAGAGCATCGCCAACCCGACGCTGAGCAGCGCACTCGCCAGGAAGAAGCCGACCGGGCCGACGGCCTGCACGCCGGCCTTGGCCAGGACCTGCTGCACCAGGAACGAGTAGATGTACACCCCGTACGAGTAGTCGTGCGTGCGGCCCACGCGGTGCAGCGGCGCCGGCAGCCGCATGGCGAGCCAGAGGACGGCGTACCCGTAGGCGAGCAGCGCCGGGGCGAAGAAGGCCCGGTCGACGGCGGCCGGCCCCGGGCCGACGAAGCTGCCCCGCACGGCGAGCCAGCCGACCGCCACCAGCGCGAGCAGCCCGAGCAGGTCGTTGATCGGCAGGCGGTCGCGGTACAGCTCGGCCACGCCGCCGACCAGGAACAGGAAGCCGTACCAGAGGAGATAGGTCTTCTCCAGCGCGCCGAGCAGCGGCAGCGGACCGATCGCCCCGACGGTCCAGATCCCCTGGCGGTGGTAGTTCCAGCAGAGCACGCCGAACACGGCGATCGCGGCGAGCAGCACCAGCCACCGGAGCTGCCGGCGCAGGACGGTGAGCGCGGCCAGCACGGCCACCGCCAGGTAGCAGTAGATCTCGTAGGCGAGGGTCCACAACGACCCGTTGAGGGTGTTCCCGCCCTGCCAGTGCCAGTACGGCGTGTCACCGACGAGCAGGTCGGCGATCCCGAACTGCCGGAGGCCGCCCCACCAGTTCTGTCGCAGGTAGTCCAGCACGCCGCCCGGGCCGCGCCACAGCCCGTCGAGCGTGCCGTGCCGCTCCAGGTGCAGCAGTGGCGCGACGACCAGACCGGTGACCAGCAGGCAGGCCCACAGGCCGGGCCAGATCCGCAGGGCCCGGTGCCACAGGAAGCGGGGGACCGAGCTGCGCCGGGCGGAGCCGACGACGAGGAAGCCGGAGATCGTGAAGAACCCGGCGACCGCCAGGGCGCCCAGGTCGACACGGTGCAGCAGCGGACGCCCGAACCCGAGGGCCGCGCTGTGCGACAGCACCACGGCGAGCGCGAACGCGAGCCGGAGCGCGCCGAAACCGTTCGCCCGCCCGTGGTACGCGTCGGCCAACGGCTGCGACGCCAGCGCTCGCCGGGCGGCGGTCCGCAGGAAGCGACGCACCGGTCAGCCGGCCGCGGGTGGGCGCGGAGCGGGCACCGCCTCGCCCGCGGCCGGGGACGCGGGCACCGGCGACCCGATCAGGCGCGCGGCCCGGCGGTGCCGGCGGGCGGCCGGGGGCAGCCCGACCAGGAACTCCGGGAACATGCCGAAGAACGTCCGGGCGCTGCGCAACTCCAGGGTGTGCGCCGGCGACCACCGGACCGAGTTCGTCGCCCGGGCCCAGTGGTGGGTCCACCGGACGTCGCCGAGCAGGGCTACCGGAAAGCCGCGCCGCCACGCGCGCAGGCCCAGCTCGTGGTCCTCGTAGTAGAGGAAGAAGCGCTCGTTCCACCCACCCAGCTCGATCACGTCCGCGGTGCGTCCGGCCACCGCCGCCCCCATCAGCCAGGCCACGTAGCGGACCTCGCCCGGCTCCGCCACCATCCGGTACGACGCGTGCAGGCGCGACAGCGGCCAGAGCTTCCGGTTGCCCAGCTTCGCGGTGGCGTAGGGGAAGCCACGGCCGTTGGGCTGCGGGACCCCCTCCGAGGTGAGCAGTTGCGGCGCCACCAGGCCGCCGTGCGCGTCCAGGTGCCGGGCGAGCACGTCGAGGCCGTCCGGGCGGATTTCGAGATCCGGGTTCGCGAAGAGGAGGTAGCGGCCCGCCGCCTCGCGTACCGCGACGTTGTTGGCCCGGGAGAAGCCGACGTTCTCCGGCAGCCGGACGACCCGCGCGCCCAGCTGCTCCGCCACCGTCGCGGAGTCGTCCGAGGACGCGTTGTCCACGACGATCCACTCGTACGGCTTCTCACCCCGCCAGCAGCGGCGCAGCGTGTCCGCCGAGTTGTAGGTGACCGTCACGACGCTCCACCGGTGTCCCGTCATCACGCTCTCCGCCCCTTCCGATAGCCGAGCAGGTGGGCGAACCCGAACCGCCTGCCGGTCCACTGCCGGCGGGCGGCCGGCCCGTCCCGCAGGCCGCGTCCCACGCCGCGCAGGAACGGCCGCAGCAGGCCCTGACGGGCACGTCGAGCGGCCAGCGCGACGTGCGCCGACGCGAGTACCGGCAGCGCGACGAGCAGCAGCGGCCAGGTGAGGGTCCGCGCCGCGACCAGCAGCCGGTTGCGGGCCAGCAGGAAGGCCCGGAACCCCTGGAGCGTGTCGTCGCCGTCGACGCTGTGGCCGCCCGCGTGCGGGAGCACCACGTCCAGCGCCCGGGTGGGTACGCCGGAGGCGTAGAGCCGCAGGGCCAGGTCGGCGTCCTCACCCCAGGCGAACAGGGCCTCGTGGAACCCACCGAACCGGCGGAACAGGTCGGTCGGGAAGACCGCCGCGCCGCCCGACGGACCGAGTGGCGCCCGCGACACCCTCGCGGGCCGGTCGATGAACAGCGAGATCGGGTGCAGGTCGATGCCCACGTACTCGCCGCCGTGCATGGCCAGGCCGACCGCGATCGGGATGCCGGGGTCCTCCGCGACGGCGGCGCAGATGCGGGCCAGCGCGTCGTCGGGCAGCCACACGTCCGGGTTCAGCAGCAGGACGTGGCTCGTCGTCGCGGACGCGACCGCCCGGTTGCAGCCGGCCGCGAAGCCCGGGTTCGACGCGTCCGGGACGTAGCGGTACCGGTCGGGGTCCAGGCAGCCGGCGACGACCGTCGCGCAGCCGTCCTCGGGCCAGTTGTCGGCGAAGACGAACCGCACCGGGAGCCCTTCGGCGCTGCGTACCCAGGTGGGGAGGGTCTCGGCGAGCATGTCGGCGGACCGGTAGAGCACCGTGACGATCGTCAGCTCGATGCTCATCGCAGCGACCGGTACAGGCTCTGCCAGCGTGTCACGCACCGGTCGAAGGCGTACTCCCGGGCGTACCACTCGGCCACGCCCCGCCGCTCGGCGGCGGACGCCGCCCGGCCCACGGCCGTGCGGACGGCGGCGGCCAGCGCGGCCGGGGTGGGGTCCGCCCGAAACGCCAGGCTGCCCGTCGCGTGCCGGGTGACCTCGGCCAGGCCGCCGGCCCCGGTGTGCACCACTGGCACACCCAGGGACAGCGCCTCCAGCGCGCTGAGCCCGAACGACTCGACCCGGGACGGCACCAGCAGGCAGTCGACCCGCCGCAGGAAGTCCGCCGCGGAGACCCGGCCGACGAGTTCGAGGTTCGGCCGGCCCGCGATCGGCAGCGAGCCGGCGCCGGCGACGCGCACGTCCATCTCCGGCAGCAGGGCGGCGGTCTCGGCCAGCAGGTCCGCGCCCTTCTCCCGCTCCAGGCGGCCCAGGTAGCCGACCACCGGCCGCCGGCCGACCACCGGGGCGTCGGCCGGCTCCGGGCGGGGCCAGCCGTCCGGCAGGGGGTTCGGGATCAGGTGCACGTTGCGGACGCCACCGCGGTCGCGCAGCTCGGCGGCCTCGAACTCGGACACCGCGACCGTCGCGTGCGGCCGGACGCGGCGCATCACCAGGTCCAGCGCGATGTTGGACTGGACGGCGGTCCGCTGCCGCCACGAGCCGGCGGTGTCCCGGTACTGCCAGAGGCTGTTGTGCAGGGTGACCACGAGCGGGGTGCGGTCCAGGCTCAACGCGGCCCGCGCGTGCATGGCGGCCGACAGCAGGTGGGCACAGACCACGTCCGGCTTCACCTCGCGGACCAGCCGACGGATCCGCCGCGCGTACCCGACGTCGACGCGGCTGATCGCGCCGAGCGCGGTCCACGGCACCCCGGCCTCACGCAACGACCGGCCCACCTCGTCGTCGGAGGTCGCGGCGACCACCTCCACGCCGGTGCGGGCGTGGGCCGGCACGAGTTCCGTCAGGATCCGTTCCGCACCACCGAGCTGCCGGCGTCCGGAGCCACCCGTCGTGCAGACGAACAGCACCTTCACGACGCACGCAGTCCCGCGACGGCCCCACGCGCGACGGCGCGACGCACCGGGTTCCGGCCCACCGCCGCCCGCAGCAGGATGCCGCAGACGTACGCCGTCGTCGCCACCCGACCGCGGCGGCCACCCAGGTCCCGGCTGGCCCGGATGAACTCGCGGGTACGCCGTTCGGAGATCTCCTCCGTCGACCAACGGCGCCTGGCGGTCGCGTCGTCCTCGTGCATGATCTCGGCGTCCGCCACGTACGCCAGCCGCATGCCCTGCTGGCGGACCGCCCAGCACAACCGCATGTCCTCGGAGTAGAAGAACGACGTCTCGTCGACCCCGCCGACGGCGTCGAACGTGCTCCGCCGCAGCGCGACGAACGGCCCGGTCAGCCAGTCCGCCCGCTCGGGGGGCGCGACGATCCGCAGGCGCGGCACCACCATGCTCAGCCCGGTGGCGTGGCCGAGACCGACCCCCATGGTCAGGAACCGGCCCCCCTCCGTCTGCCGTACGCCCTCCGGCGTCACCACGGCGGGGAAGGCGGCGCCGACCCGCGGGTCCTCGAGCGCCGTCAGCAGCCGGGCCACCGCGTCGCCGTGCACGACGATGTCGTTGTTGGACAGGATGACGTTCGCCCTGCTGGTGTGCCGTACGCCGAGGTTCATCCCGCGGGCGTACCCCAGGTTCGAGCCGGACTGGACGAAGGCGACGCCCCGCTGCGCGCAGAACTCCTCCAACGCCTGGCGGATCTCCGCCGAACTGCCGTTGTCCACGACCACGATCTCGGCCTCGGCCGGCAGGGACCGGACGCAGGCGGCGGTCCGGTGGAAGTCCTCCCAGGCGAGGACCACGATCGAGACGTCCATCTCACACCGTTCCAGGATTCGGCGGCTGCGCTCGTCGCAGGCTCGCTCTCGACGCGAAGGCGTGCACGGCGTAGGCGAGCGAGGAGGCGACCGCCGCCCCGACCACACCGGCCCACGGGATGATGCCGAGGTACGCCGGTATCGCGACCGCCGACGTGACGACGGCGACGACAGTGGTCGCCCGCTCGCCCCGCCGCTTCAGCAACAGGGCGCTCCAGCTCTTGCCGGCCGCGGTGGCCAGCGAGCCCGGCAGGAGCACCAGCCCGAGGATCCACGCGTGCCGGTACTCCGGCGCCAGCAGGCCCAGCACGGCGAGCCCGACGACCGCGGCCACGGCGATCGGCAGCGCCGCCCGGACCACCGCCCGCGTCGGGTCCGGCCCGGTCCCGCCGTCGCGGTCGGCGAGGATGCGCTGCGCGCGGACCACGGCGCCGGCCTGCGCGAACTCCAGGGCGGCGACCGCCAGGGCGTAGACGCCGAGCGGGCCGGCACCGGCGAACCGGGCCACCAGGATCTGGTTGAACCGGAGCGTCATCATCTGCGCGAAGATCCCGAGGTGCAGGTTCCCGACCGCGAGCAGGTCGGCCCGGTAGTCGGAGCCCGTCGCCGTGGGCGCCGGGGCCGCCCCGGCCCGCCGGACCCGCCACAGCATCAGGCCGCACACGGCGGCCGCGCCGAGCCACTGGACCGCGAGCCACACCAGGCTCCACCGGCCGCCGTCGAGCTGCCCGGCGACGTAGAGGGCGGCGTACCCGCCGACCAGGATCGCCCCGCTCGCCGCGCGCATCGCGTAGACGAGCCGGAAGCTCCGCTGCCGCAGGGCGACCGACGAGACCGTGTTGAACACGGTCAGACCCACGGCGGACCCGACGCCGACCAGGTGGCTGCCGACTCCCGCCGCCACGGTGAGCAGCGCGGCGGCGAGACCGGAGAGGACGACGGAGACACCGATGACCGCGACGACGTACGCCCGCCCCCGGGACACGACCCAGCCGGCGGGGCGGGAGATGAGGAAGGTGTCCAGCGACAGCCCGCCGACGGCCGCGCCCAGCGTCGCGCTCACCATGTTCGCCGAGAGCTCGCCGCGCTCCGCGGCGGGCAGCGCGACCGACAGGACCGCCGCCAGACCGGTCAGGCCGAGGGCGCCGAGGTAGAGGCGTTCGGGTGCGACGAGTCGCCGGAGCAGAGCGGCCGTCCGGCGCCCGGACGGCGGGGTCGTGCCGAGGTCCGACGAGGACCGCGCAGCATCGACCAGCGATCCGCCTGTCACTCGTCTCCCCCAAACGGTGCCGCACGGGTGCGGGTGCGACGAGTTCCACGTCGCTGGGATTTTCTACCCGAACGGCTCGTCAGCTGCAATCGCCCTTCGGGCCGCACCTGGCCGGTCGGTCGCTCATTCCGAGCGGCTCGGCGCCGGTCGCGGGTGGGGGACACGGCCCTCCCGTGCGGCGGGGCCGGCATCGGCGTCCAGGCTGGACACGTACGCTCGGCAGCTCCGGTGGTCGGGCAGGAGCCCCGACGCCCGCGCCTGGGCCAGGCTCGGCGCGGCGGCGTCCCGCGCGGACAGCGTCGGCGCCTCCACCGGCCAGTCGATCGCCAGGTCGGGGTCGAGGGGGTGCACGGTGTGCTCGGCGGCCGGATCGTAGGTGCTGGAGCAGAGATAGCTCAGCGTGGCGTCGTCGGTCAGCGCGCAGAAACCGTGCCCCAGGCCCTCGCTGAGATAGACCGCCCGTCGGTCGACGTCGTCCAGCCGGACAGCCTCCCACCGGCCGAAGGTCGGCGAGCCCACCCGGACGTCCACCACCAGGTCGACGACGGCCCCGCGTACGCAGGTCACGTACTTGGCCTGGCCGGGCGGCACGTCGGCGAAGTGGATGCCACGGACGACCCCCCGCGCGGAGACGGAGAGGTTGCCCTGGGCGAGCCGCAGGGGATGCCCGACCACCTCGGCGAGGTGGTCGAACCGGTACCACTCCAGGAACAGCCCGCGGGAGTCGCCGTGCTGCCGGGGCGTGATCTCCCAGGCCCCGTCGATGCCCAGTGGCCGGATCCTCATCGCCCGTTCCCGCCCCGGTCGTTCCCGCCCTGCCCGTTCCCGGCCCGGTCGTCGAGCAGGCCGAGCAGGTATGCGCCGTAGCCGCTGCGGACCAGCGGGTGCGCCAGGGCGCGCAGCCGGTCGTCGTCGATCAGCCCGGACCGCCAGACCACCTCCTCCACGCAGCCGATCTTCATGCCCTGACGCTCCTCGATCACCCGGACGAACTCGGCGGCCTGCATCATCGAGGTGAACGTGCCGGTGTCCAACCACGCGGTGCCCCGGTCGAGCACTGTCACCGACAGCTCGCCCCACTCGCGGTAGGTCTCGTTGACCGCGGTGATCTCCAGCTCACCGCGCGCGCTCGGGGTGAGCTTGCGGGCGATGCCGACCACCCGGTTGTCGTAGAAGTAGAGGCCGGGCACCGCGTACCGGGACCGGGGCCGGGCCGGCTTCTCCTCGATCGACAGCACCTGGCCGGTCGCGTCGAACTCGACCACGCCGTACTCCGCCGGGTTGGCCACCGGGTACGCGAACACCCGGGCGCCGGTCGGGTCGCCGTGCTGGGCGAGCTGCCGGCCGAGACCGACGCCGTGGAAGATGTTGTCGCCGAGGATCAGCGCCACCGACTCGTCGCCGATGAAGTCCGCGCCGAGCCGGAACGCCTGCGCGATGCCGTCCGGGCGGGCCTGCTCGGCGTACGCCAGCCGTAGCCCCCACTGGCTGCCGTCGCCGAGCAGCCGCTCGAACTGCGGGCGGTCGTCCGGCGTGGTGACCACGAGGATCTCGCGTACCCCGGCCATCACCAGGGTGGACAGCGGGTAGTAGACCATCGGCTTGTCGAACACCGGCATCAGCTGCTTGGAGACCGCCCGGGTGATCGGCCACAGCCGGGACCCCGTGCCACCGGCGAGAAGGATTCCACGCACCCGCGGAGACTACCGTCGCGTAAACTCCAGCACCCGTGAGGATCCTCGTCACCGGCGGCGCCGGGTTCATCGGGTCGGAGTACGTACGGATGCTGCTCGGCCGGTCCGGCGCGGACGCGGCCCGGGCGCCGGAGACCGCGCCCACCGCGGTCACCGTGCTGGACAAGCTCACCTACTCCGGCAACCCGGCCAACCTCGACCCGGTGCGACACGACCCCCGGCTGCGCTTCGTGCACGGCGACATCGGTGACGCGACGCTTGTCGACGAGGTCGTGCCCGGCCACGACGTGATCGTCCACTTCGCCGCCGAGTCGCACGTGGACCGCTCCATCACCGGCGCGGCGCCGTTCGTCACCACTAACGTGCTGGGCACCCAGACGCTGCTCGACGCCGCGCTGCACCACCGCACCGGCCGGTTCGTGCACGTCTCCACCGACGAGGTCTACGGCTCGATCGAGTCCGGCTCCTGGACGGAGGACTGGCCGCTGGCGCCGAACTCCCCGTACTCGGCCTCGAAGGCCGGGTCGGACCTGCTGGCGCTGGCCTACCACCGCACCCACGGCCTGGACGTGGTGGTGACCCGCTGCTCCAACAACTACGGGCCGTACCAGTTCCCGGAGAAGGTGGTCCCGCTCTTCGTCACCAACCTGCTCGACGGCGGCACCGTCCCGCTCTACGGCGACGGCGGCAACGTCCGGGACTGGCTGCACGTGCACGACCACTGCCGGGGCATCGCGCTGGTGCAGGAGAAGGGACGCGCCGGCGAGGTCTACCACATCGGCGGCGGCACCGAGCTGACCAACCGGGAGCTGACCGGGAAGCTGCTGGCGGCCTGCGGCGCCGGCTGGGACCGGGTCGTGCCGGTCACCGACCGCAAGGGCCACGACCGCCGCTACTCGCTGGACATCACCAAGATCGAAACCGAGCTGGGGTACGCCCCGAGCATCGACCTCGACCACGGCCTGGCCGAGACCGTGCGCTGGTACCGGGAGAACCGGGCCTGGTGGGAGCCGCTCAAGGCGGCGCACGGATGAGCCGGCTGCTGGTCGCCGGCGCCGGCGGCATGCTCGGGCGGGACCTGCTGGCGGCGCTGCGCGACCGGCCGGGCGGGTCCGTCACCGCCGCCGGGCGCGCCGACCTCGACATCACCGACCCGGAGGCGGTACGCGAGGCGGTCGCCGGGCACGACGTCGTGCTCAACGCCGCCGCGTGGACCGACGTGGACGCGGCGGAGAGCCGGGAGCCCGACGCCACCGCGGTCAACGGCACGGCCGTCGCGCACCTGGCCCGGGCCTGCGCGGCGACCGGCGCCCGGCTGGTGCACGTCTCCACCGACTACGTGTTCCCCGGTGACGCCACCGAGCCGTACCCGGAGGACGCGCCGACCGGGCCGGTCAACGCGTACGGGCGCGGCAAGCTCGTGGGGGAGCGGGCGGTGGCGCGGCTGCTGCCGGAGCGCGGCTACGTCGTGCGTACCGCCTGGCTCTACGGCACCCACGGCCGCAACTTCGTCACCACCGTGCTGCGGCTGGCCGACGAGCGCGACCGGCTCGACGTGGTGGACGACCAGCGCGGCCAGCCGACCTGGTCGCGCCGGCTCGCCGAACGGCTCGTCGCGCTGGCCGACGCGGCGCTCGCCGGCGACGCGGCGCCCGGCGTCTATCACGGCACCGCGTCCGGCGAGACCACCTGGTACGGCCTCGCCCGCGCGGTGTTCGCGCTGCGTGGCCTGGACCCGGACCGGGTCCGGCCGGTCACCGGCGACCGTTTCCCGCGTCCGGCGCCTCGCCCGCGCTACAGCGTGCTGGCACACGGCCGGTGGGCCGCCGCGAAGCTGCCCCCACCGACACACTGGCACGCCGACCTGACCGCCTTCATCGACCGGCTCCCCGGAACACCTCCGTCACCGTCCGCAGCACGATCTTGATGTCCAGCCAGAGCGACCAGTTCTCCACGTAGTAGTTGTCGAACCGCGCCCGGTCCGAGATCGGCGTGTCCCCACGCAGGCCACTGACCTGCGCCAGACCGGTCAACCCGACCGGGACCCGGTGCCGCATCGCGTACGTCGGGTATTCCACCGAGAACTTCTCCACGAAGTACGGCCGCTCCGGCCGCGGCCCCACCACGCTCATCTCACCGCGCAGGATGTTCCACAACTGGGGCAGCTCGTCCAGCGAGGTGCGGCGCAGGAACCGACCGATCGGCCCGACCCGCCGGTCGTGCGCGATGGACCAGGTGGTCTGCGACTCGTGCTCGTCGGCCGGCCGCATGGTGCGGAACTTGACCACCTGGAACGGCCGGCCGTAGCGGCCGATCCGCTCCTGCCGGAAGAATACCCCCCGACCGCCGTCGAGGAGGGTGGCGATCGCGCACAGCAGCAGCACCGGGCTCAGCACGACCAGCGCGACCACGGCGAAGAGCACGTCGGAGGCGCGTTTGACCCGCCAGCGTGGACCGGTCAGCGTGGTGTCACCGATCTTCACGATCGGGAACGCTCCGATGTGGTCGGGATTGCCGCCCAGCGACCGGGACCCCCACAGGCGGGGCACCGCCCAGAGGTCGCAGCGCGCGCTGGCCGGTCGCAGCAGCGCCTCCATCAGTTCGGCCTCGGAGCAGTCCGGGTCGGCGATGACCAGGACCTCGCACTCCAGCATCCGGACGAGCTGCTCGACGTCGTCGAGCGTGCCGATGAGCGGCGACGCCCCCTGTCGCTGCCGCGACGGCACGTCCACCGTCCCCACGAAACGCAGCCCGTACTGCGGGTAGCGCCGCAGCAGCCGGGCCAGCTCGCCGCCGATCGGCCCGCCCCCGACCACTATCGCGTTGTGCTCCACCCAGCGCCGACGGCGGGCCAGCAGGACGATCCGGGTGTTGACCGCCCGGCCCACGACCACCAGGCCGGCGGAGAGCGCGACACCGCGCATGAAGTCGTTGACGTAGAGCACCGAGTCGTGCCGCAGCGCCGCGATGATCGCCACCACCGCGCCGGAGGCCAGCAGCCGACCGCCGAGGCTGGGCAGCTCGTCCAGGATGCTGATGTGCCGGCGGGGACGGTAGAGGCCGCCGGCCGCGAAGAAGCTCACCGCCAGCGCCGCGTTGAACAGCGTCCCGCGCCAGTAGGTCTGGGCCAGCAGCAGCGGAGCCAGCAGCGCCGCGACGTCGATCGGCGCGGTCACCATCCAGGCCCGCAACCGACGGGTACGCGACGACGCCCGGGACCCGGCGTACGGCAGCACCGTGGTCGTGTCCATGCTGCCGCTCGTCGACGCGGCTGTGGCCGGCTGCGCGGCCGGATGCTCGAACGCCGGTAGGCGTGGCATGGTCGATCCTCCCCCCGTGACGCCCCCTACTTCCCGCTCACCGCCAGGATGTCGGGGACCGAATCGCGGCGGACCGCCTGGAACAGCGTCCGGGCCCGCGCCGCGTCCGGGAACACCACGCTCTCGCTGCCGACCCGCCCCGTGCCCCTGGTCGGGCAGGTGAAGAACGTCAGGTTGCCGCCGCGCAGGCCCCGCAGCTCCATCGCCAGGTCCACCAGGGACAGCGACTTGTCGACCGCGACCGAGCTGGACGTGGCCCGGACGAACGAGTTCAGCTTGGCGGGGTTGGTCAGCACGCCACCGGAGGCCGCCTTGTCCAGGATCGCCTTGATCACCTGCTGCTGGTGCCGGATCCGGGCGAAGTCGCCGTCCGGGAAGGCGTGTCGCTCCCGCGCGTAGTCGAGCGCGGCGGCCCCGTCCATGGTCTGCCGGCCCTGCCGGAACGTCCGGGTGCCGATCAGCGAGTATTTCGTGGTGAAGCCCTTCTCCACGTCGATGTCGACGCCGCCCAGCGCGTCGATGATCTCCTTGAAGCCGGCGAAGTCGACCATCGCCACGTTGTCGACCCGGACGCCGCTGAACTTCTCCACCGTCCGCACCATCAGCGGCACACCGCCCCAGGCGTAGGCGGCGTTGATCTTCGCGTCCCGGCCGCCCCGCCCCTCCTTCGACCGGGGCACCGCCGTCCAGGTGTCCCGGGGGATCGAGATGAGTTGGGCGCTCGACCGGTCCTTCGGCAGGTGGGCCAGGATGATCGTGTCGCTGCGCGAACCGCCGGTGCTCTCCGGGTCGCGGGAGTCGCTGCCCAGGATCATGATGTTCATCGCGCCTTTGACCTCGACCACCGGTCGTTCCGCCTCGGGCACGTCGGTGAACGCGTCGACCCGGTCGATCGACTTGTCGACCGACCGGTAGTAGAGGCCGCCGGCCAGCGCACCGCCGCCGCCGAGCAGCGCCACCACGAGCAGCGCGATCAGCGCGATCCGCCGGCCCCGGCGACGCCGCGGCGTCGGCTGCTCCACCGGCCCGTCGGACTCCACATCGGAGACCGGCGGGTGGGTGTCGGGGTCGGCGAGCGGCTGGCGATCGGACATGCCGAGGATGCTACTGATTCGGGTTCCCGCGCGGGGACCCTCGTCCGGACGGTTCGCCCTGCCCAGCCGGTCGGCTCGTTCCGCCCGCCGTGACCCTTGCCGCGCCACCCTCCGCCGATCGATGATGGACGAAGCGACCAGGTCGACCGAGGAGTCGAGATGCAGGTGATCCACCAGCCACGGGTGGCGTGGGACACGGCCCGGGTGATCGGCGGCGCGTTCCACGACGAGGAGTTGTTCGGCTGGCTCCGGGACGAGTTGGGCAGCCTGCTCGGGCCCGCCGCCGGGACGGCCCTCACCGAGAGCCGCGACCGCGTCCGGCAGGTCGGTGACGCCCGGATGCCGGTCGAGACCGGCCTCTGGCGGGTCCGCCTCGAGGACGCGCTGCGGCAACGCCCGGAACTCGGCGGGGAACTGGCCGGGCTCGCGTCGATCGCCCGCGCCCGCCGTCCTTAGCTTTCGCTTAGCCGGCTTGTCCGGCGGCACGCCGGTCCGGCAGCATCGACCGGCGTGACCGACGGCAGCGCGCCCCACCCCCCGACCACCACCGGCGGCGAGCACCCGCCCACACCGGTCGGCCGCCGCCGCGCCCCGGTCCGGACGCGCCGCCGGCTCGCCGCCGCCGGTCTGGCCGGCCTCGCCGTCGTGGTCGCCGTGACCCTCGCGGTACGCGGCGGCGCCGCCCCCGCCTGCGCCGCCCCGCCCCGCGCCGGCCTCCCGCTCGCCGCCCCGCCGGTCGGCGGTGCCACATACACCGGCAAGGCCACCTTCTACGACTCCGAGGGCGCCGGTGGCAACTGCTCCCGGCCCGCCGCCCCCGCCAACCGGCTCTACGTGGCGCTCGGTCCGAGCGAGTACGCGGCCGGTGCGGCCTGCGGCGGCTTCCTCGACGTCACCGGCCCGCGCGGCACCGTCCGGGTGCTCGTCATGGACCAGTGCCCGGAGTGCGCGCCCGGCCACCTCGACCTCTCCGCCGAGGCGTTCGCCCGGATCGCCGACCCGGTGCAGGGCGTGGTGAAGGTCAGCTACCGGGCCGTGGTGAACCCGTCGCTGCCCGGTCCGCTCACGTTCCGCCTCAAGGAGGGCGCGTCGCAGTGGTGGTTCGCCGTCCTGGTCGGTGACCACGGCAACCCGCTGCGCTCGGTGGAGGTCCGGCAGAACGGCGCGTGGCGGGCGGCGGACCGGCAGGACTACAACTACTGGCTGATCGCCTCGGGCGCCGGCCCCGGCCCGTACTCGATCCGGGTCACCGACGTGTACGGCCACCGCGCGACCGCCACCGGCATCCGGATGCTCCCCGGCCAGGTGCAGCGCAGCACGACCCGGATGTACGGCGCCGGCGCGGCGACCACCGCTGCCCGCGCGGCGAAGCCGTCCCGCTCCCCGTCGGCGCGCGCGACGCCCAAGGCGTCCGTCTCGCCGTCCCCGACCCCGTCCGCCGCTCCGGCCGAACCCGACCCGACCCTGATCGACGCCGTCGCACCGGCCACCCCGTCCACGGTCCCCGCCGCATGCGGGTGACCCCGCCCGTCGTCATCTGCCTCCTCGATCTGTGAGTGGGATGCCGAGAGTTCGGGGCACTGTGGGCCTACGCAGCAGTTCCCCACGCGTCCGCTGGTCGCCTACCCGCTCCTGCGCGGCGGTCCAGCCGGGTGGAATTGCCCGGGTGATCAAGGAGTCCGTGTCGCCGCTGCCCGTGTCCCCGTCCAACACTCCTTGATCACGTCCGAGAAGCCCCCCGTCGGGCGGACGAGGCGCGGGAGAGGGGGTGATCATGAGGTTGGCGGCATCAATGGAGATCAACACCGCCGTCAACCTCATGATCACGGCATCGGAGGTGGAGTGCCGTCGGGCCTGGCCGCCGATCTTGGACTTTGGTGGCCCGAGTTGTCCGGTCGGTGGTTTTCGCGAGGTGCCGCAACTCCTAGATCGACCGTCTCGACGGCTCGGGGAGGTCGAGCCACATGAGGATCTCGTCGCGGGAGTCGGTGGGGGAGAGGCGGAGGGCGGCGGGGAGGCGGCCGATCTCCCGGTAGCCGAGGCGCCGATAGAAGCGGTCCAGGCCGAGGCCGTCGCGGACGGTCACGTGCAGCGCCTCCACGCCCGACGACCGGGCGACCCGCTCGGCCTCGCGCATCAGCGCCGCGCCGTAGCCGCGCCCTTGCGTGTCGGGGTGCACCATGACGCGCTTGAGCACCCGCCAGTGCGTCTTCAGGTGGAACCGGTTGTCCGCGACGACGAGGACGGCGACGAGCCGGTCGTCCTCGTAGCCGACGAGCAGCCGGTCCGGCCCCTCGGCGACCTCGGCGAGGGTCGACTCGGCGACCGGCCGCACGTCGGCGGCGGTCACCGGGGCGACGAAGCCGACCGCGCCGCCGGCGTTTGTCACGGCCACCCAGAGGTCGACGAGCTGGTCGTGCAGCTCGAGGGTGAGGTCGGGGTCGAGTACGAAGCGCAGGTCCACACCCGCCATCCTGCGGGCGGTGACCCGGCGAGGACCCGCGTTCGTGACGCGGCCGACACCCCTTGTGGTGCGGGAGGGGGGTTTCGAACCCCCACGTCCTCTCGGACACGGGCTTCTAAGGCCCGCGCGTCTGCCGTTCCGCCACTCCCGCCGGCCCGCTGAGTCTAAGGCGTCAGGCCGGGAGGGTGTGCAATCCGGTCCGCCGTGGAGTCGGTCCAGCCGCCGCCCTTGTTGCGGCCGGCGAATGTGTCGGTCTGGCTGTGGCAGTTCGGGCAGAGTATCCGCAGGTTGGGTGGCCGGTTGTCGAGGAAGTCGCCGTTGATGTGGTCGACATGCAGGGTCAGCGGGCGGCCGAACCAGACCGGACCGCAGCGGCACTCCTCACATTCCTGCGGCACGCCGATGTCGCCCAGTGCCCACTTCAGTCGAATGCCGGGAGTGCGTCGCGAGCCGGCGGGAAGTTGCATGAGCAGTTGCGACGAGGTGGTGCGACGTGCGCCACGTGTGCCCTTGTTGTGTGCGCTCCCGGTGAAGTGTGAGGTGTCGACGCCGAAGCGTTTCAGCTGCCGGCTGATGTGCGCGTGCGACCCGCCGCTGACCCGGACCCCGAGCAGCCGCATCACCTCCGTCACGCTGCGCGCCCGCGCGGCGGTCGAGGCCAGCAGCTCGGGCGAGTACTTGTAACGAACCACGAGCCGACCGTAACGACGGCCCCCGACAGATTCAGTCGAGCCCGAGGTCGCGGCGCAGCTTGGCGACGTGCCCGGTGGCCTTGACGTTGTAGAACGCCCGCTCGACCTTGCCGTCGGGGTCGATGACGAACGTCGAGCGGATCACGCCGGTGACCGTGCGGCCGTACATCTGCTTCTCGCCGTACGCGCCGTACGCGGTCAGCACCGCCTTGTCCTCGTCGCCGACGAGCGGGAACGTGATCGCGTCCCGGTCGCGGAACTTGGCCAGCTTGGCGGGCTTGTCCGGGGAGATGCCGACCACCTCGTAGCCGGCGGCCTGCAGCGAGGCGAGCGAGTCGCGGAAGTCGCACGCCTGCTTCGTGCAGCCGGGCGTCATGGCGGCCGGGTACGCGTACAGGATGACCTTGCGGCCGCGCAGGTCGGCCAGGGACAGCGTCCCGCCGTCGTCGGTGGGGAGGGTGAACTCGGGGGCGGGGTCGCCGGGGTTCAGGCGGTCGGTCATGGCGCTGACGATACCGCCGTGCCCTCGGCGGTGGCGGGTGGCGACGCGCGGTCCCGTGGTGATCAACACCATGCCTTGTTGCAAGGG
Source organism: Micromonospora sp. WMMC241 (assembly GCF_027460165.1). Lineage (NCBI taxonomy): Bacteria > Bacillati > Actinomycetota > Actinomycetes > Micromonosporales > Micromonosporaceae > Micromonospora > Micromonospora sp. WMMC241. The sequence continues at coordinate 5,231,020 of NZ_JAPZBF010000001.1, read as the reverse complement.
ATTGGCAACAACGCCGTCCGGGAAATAGGCTCACCCGGTGGAAACCCTGGCGATGCACATCTCCAACGGGATCATCGACGGTCCCGTCGCCGCGATCTTCGCGGCCTTCGCGCTCGCCGCGCTCGCGTTCTGCGTGCTGCGCGGCCGTGCCGACCTCGACGACCGGCTGGCGCCGATGGCCGGCCTGGTGGCCGCGTTCATCTTCGCCGTGCAGATGCTGAACTTCCCGATCTTCACGGCCGGCGTGAGCGGCCACCTGCTCGGCGGCGCGCTCGCCGCGCTGCTGGTGGGCCCCTGGGTGGGCGCGCTCTGCGTGGCCGTGGTGCTCGTCGTGCAGGCCCTGGTCTTCGGTGACGGCGGGGTGGCGATGCTCGGCCTGAACATCACCAACATGGCGATCCTCGGCACCGCCGCCGCCTACCTGCTGATCGCGCTGCTGCTGCGGGTGCTGCCCCGCACCCCGGCCGGGCTGGCGGTCACCGCGTTCGTCTCCGCGCTGGTCAGCGTCGTGGTCGCGTCCCAGGGCTTCGTGTTCCAGTACTGGCTGGGCGGCACCACCGACCTCGGCGGCAACCTCGGCGGGCTGGCCGGCACGATGGCCTTCGCGCACCTGCTGATCGGCATCGGCGAGGGCCTGATCACCGCGACCACGGTGGTCACCGTCGCCAAGGTCCGCCCCGACCTGGTGTACGCGCTGCGCGCCCTGAAACCGGCCGCGCCGGTTCCCGCCGTCCCGGTCGCCGGAGGTGTCCGATGAGCAGGCGTTCCTGGCCGTTCCTCCTCGGCGGCCTGCTGGTCGCCCTGGTGCTCGCCGGCGTGGTCAGCAACTATGCCTCGTCGCACCCGGACGGGTTGGACTCGTCCCTGCTCAAGGGCTGCACGGTGAACGCCGACGACGAGATCACCGGCGGCAGCTGCCCGGCCCAGCAGGCCCGGGACCACGAGCTGGCGGACAGCCCGCTGGCCGACTACGGCGTCCGGGGCGTCGGCAACGACTTCCTCTCCACCGGCCTGTCCGGGGTGCTGGGCGTGCTGCTCACGTTCACGGTCGGCGGTGGTCTGTTCTGGCTGGCCCGCCGCCGCAACCCGGCCGGCACCACCTCGACCGGCGCCGGCACCACCATCTCGACCGGCCCGGCGCACACTGCCACCACCGGCACCACCGGCGCCGCGGGTGGGACGACGGCGTCCCGGCCCACCGGCGACCGCTGAGCCGGGGAGAGCGACGATGGGCGCCGGGCACGGGCACGTGCTCTACCGCGAGTCCGGCTCGCCGGTGCACCGCCTCCCGCCGGAGGTGAAGATCACTGCCATGGTGCTGTTCACCGTGGCGGTGGTCGCCACCCCACGGGAGGCGTACTGGGCGTTCGGCGGCTACGCGCTGCTGGTCGCCGCGGTGGCGGCGCTGGCCCGGGTGGGCCCGCGCTGGCTGCTCGGCCGGGCGCTGATCGAGCTGCCGTTCGTGCTGTTCGCGTTCGCGCTGCCGTTCCTCGGTGCGGGGGAGCGGGTCGACGTGGCCGGGCTGAGCCTCTCCGTCGACGGGTTGCACGGGGCGTTCAACATCCTGGCCAAGGGCACGCTCGGCGTACTCGCGTCGCTCCTGCTGGCGGCGACCACGACGACGCGTGACCTGATCCTCGGCCTGGACCGGCTGCGGTGCCCGCAGATCCTCACCCAGATCGCCACGTTCATGCTGCGCTACCTGGAGGTGCTGGTCGGCGAGGCCCGGCGGATGCGGGTGGCCCGGGTGTCCCGGGGCGACGACCCGCGCTTCCTCTGGCAGTTGCGCGGCTTCGCGGCCGGCGTCGGCGCGCTCTTCCTGCGCGCGTTCGAGCGCGGCGAGCGGGTCTACCTGGCGATGGTCTCCCGGGGCTACACCGGCCGGATGCCTGCGGTGTGGCAGGGGGCCGGCGCGGCCACCGCCGGGCAGTGGGCGGTCGCCGCGACGGTTCCGGTGATCGCGGCCTCCATCGCCGCCGCCGCACTCGTCCTGCAATGATCGGGTACGTGCAGCAGCCGCCCTCCCTGGACGTCCGTGGCGTCCGGTACGCCTATCCGGACGGTCACGTCGCCCTGCACGGGGTGGACCTGAGCGTGCCGCGCGGTGACCGGGTGGCGTTGCTCGGGCCGAACGGCGCCGGCAAGACCACCCTCGTGCTGCACCTCAACGGCATCCTCACCCCGACCGAGGGGACGGTCGAGGTGGGCGGCCTGGCCGTGACCCGCGACCGGGACACGCTCGCCGAGGTCCGCCGCCGGGTCGGCATCGTCTTCCAGGACCCGGACGACCAGCTCTTCCTGCCCACCGTGGCGGAGGACGTCGCGTTCGGCCCGGCCAACCTGGGGTTGCGCGGGGCGGAACTGGCCGCCCGGGTCGACGAGGCGCTCGCCGCGGTGGGCATGGCCGAGCACCGGGACCGGGCACCGCACCACCTGTCGTTCGGGCAGCGCCGGCGGGTGGCGGTGGCCACCGTGCTGGCCATGCGTCCGGAGATCCTGGTACTGGACGAGCCGTCGTCGAACCTGGACCCGGCGGCCCGCCGGGAGCTGGCGGAGATCCTGCGCGGCCTGCCGGTGACGCTGCTCATGGTCACCCACGACCTGCCGTACGCGGCCGAGCTGTGCCCCCGCGCGGTGATCCTGGACGGCGGCCGGATCGTCGCCGACGCCCCCACGTCCGACCTGCTCGCCGACCCGGAGATCCTGGCAAGACACCGCCTCGAACTCCCCTACGGCTTCGCCCCACCCCTCCCCCGCCCCTGACCCCCGCCCTCCCACCTCGGCCCCGTCCTCGCCCCGCCCTCCCACCTCCGGCGATCTTGCACTTTCGGCCCCGGCATCACGGGACGAAAGCCGCATTCCAGGGGCAGTAACTGCAAGATCGCCGCCGCGAGGGCGTGAGGGCCGCGAGGGCGTGAGGGCCGCGAGGGCCGCGAGGGCCGCGAGGGCCGCGAGGGCGTGCAGGGGCGGGGTGGGTCAGGGGGTGCGGGTCGCGTAGGGGCGGGGGGCGGTGCGGGCGGCGGTGCGGAGGCGGAGCAGGCCGGCGGCGACCGCGCCGGCGCCCGTCGCCAGGGCCACGATGACCAGGACCCGGGTGAGGGTGGGTGGGCCGGCGGCGGGGGGCACCGAGCGGGACAGGACGGCGAGGTTGGACACGCCGGCGAACAGGGTGAGGCAGGCGCCGGCGAGCGCCAGCGTGAAGTCGGCGGCCGGGCGGCGGGCCAACGCGTACCCGCCGGCGGCGAGCGCGCCGAGGCCGGTCAGCAGCGTCCACACCTGACCGGTGACCAGCTCGGCCAGCAGCCCGCCGACGCCGGGGGCGCCGGTGTCGAGCGCCCGCCCGACGGTGAGCGCCACGGCGGCCGCGCCGCCCACGGCGAGCAGGGCGCCCACCGCGCGCAGCGCGCGCACCCCGGCGGCCGTCCCGCCGGGCACCAGCCCGGCCGCGCCGATCACCAGGAAACCGAGCGTGGCGACCACCCACCACGGGTACGGGTCGGGCGGCGGCACCCAGTCCAGCGTGCCGCGTACCTCGGTCGGGGTGTCGCCGACGCGCAGCGGCACCACCCAGTCGCGGACCCGCTGCTCGCGGTCGGGGTCGGCGGCCACGGCGGCGGGTGGCCCGTCCGCGCGCCAGAGCGTGCGCTGGTCGTGCCAGCGGGCGGTCGGCCCGTCGGCGATCCGTCGCCAGGCCGGCGCGGCGGCCGGGTCGGCCTCGGCCGGAAGCCGGGCCTCGCCGGCGATCGTGCGGTTCAGCCAGGTGGCGGGGGAGCGGCTGTTCTCGAACACGCCGTCGGGGCCGATCCGCAGGTACGGCTCGCCGGAGTAGCCGAGCACCGTGACGTCGACGCCGGTGCGGTTGGTCAGCTCCAGCCGCGCGCCGGCCTCCACCATCCGGGCGGTCAGCCCGGACCGCTGCGGGCCGAGGCCGGTGACCGCGCCCCGGTAGTCGGTGCCGTCGGGCGCGTCCGCGCCGTGCGCGGCGGCCGGCGCGGCGAGCGCCAGCAGGGCGGTGGTCGCGGCGGCGACCACCAGCGCGGCCCGGCGCAGCGCGGCGGGGATCACTTCCCGGCCGCCGCCACGGCCGCCCTGATCCCCTCCGGGCTCTTGTCCTGCAGCTCGGTGCCGTTGACCTTGATGGTCGGGGTGCCGGTCACGCCGGACTTGCTCGCCTCGTCGGTCACGTGCGCGGTCCACGACGTGTAGGTGCCGTCGTTCACGCAGGAGGCGAAGTCGTCGCGGTTCAGCCCGACGCCCGCGCCGATGTCGATCAACTCGTCGTTGCTGAGCCCGGCGCTGCCCTCGGCCGGCTGCCGGGCGAAGAGTTGGTCGGTGAACTCGCGGAACTTGCCGCCCTGGGCGGCGCAGCCGGAGGCGGCCGAGGAGCGGGTGGAGTATTCCGTGGTCGAGTAGCGGTTCAGGAACGCCACCGGGTGGAAGACCAGCTTCGCCTTGCCCTCGCCGACGAGCTGGTTCAGCGTCGCGCCGTTGGTCTGCTGGAACTGCTTGCAGATCGGGCAGAGGTAGTCCTCGTAGAGGTCGACGGTGACCGGTCCGCTGCCGGAGACGATGCCGGTGCCGGCGTCGTTGGCGCCGGGCGGTGCGGTGAAGTCGTCCGACTTCTGCGAGGAGTAGACGGCCCAGCCGATGCCGCCGGCGATGACCAGCACGAGCACCGCGGCGATGGTGGTCCAGAGGGTGCGCTTGCGCCGCTTCTCCCGGGCGATCTGCTCGCGCACCACCCTCGCCGCGTCCCGGCGCCCCTTACGACTGCTCATCGTCGTCCTCCACGGTGTCGCCCGCGAGCCAGCCGTCCACCGAGAACGGGGTGCGGGGCCAGATCAGCAGGAACCCGGCCAGCGCCAGGAACCCCAGGTCCCGGAGGATCTCCGGGAGATAGCTCGGGGCCTGGCCGGCGCCGAGCTGGCCGCCGCTGCCGAAGCACCCGCAGTCGATGGCCAGGCCGCGGGCCCAGGCCGAGGCGATGCCGGCGACGAAGACCACGAGCAGCGCGGCGGAGACGCCGGCGCCGACGCGGGTGGCCAGCCCGGCGAGCAGGAGCAGGCCCAGGGCCAGCTCCACGAACGGCAGCGCCGCCCCGATCACCGTGGCCAGGTCGTACGGCATCACCTGGTAGGCGTTCACGGCCCGGCCGGAGGCGGCCAGGTCACCGACCTTGGCGCCGCCGGCGATCAGCCAGACGGCGGCGAGCCCGAGGCGGGCCGCGACGCCGAGCCAGGGCCGTAGCGTCGGCCAGCGTCCGGCGGGGGTGGAGGGGTTCACAGTCATTCGTCGTCCGGCACTCACGAATGGTTCCCGCTCATCCGGCCAGCGTGTCGCCGACGGCGTCGACGAGTTCGTCGCGGGCCCGGGCGACCCGGGAGCGGATGGTGCCCACCGGCACGCCCTCCACGTCGGCCGCCTCGGCGTAGGACAGGCCGAGCAGTTGGGTGAGCACGAACGCGGAGCGTCGTTCGGCGGGCAGCCGCCGGACCAGGTCGGCGGCGCCGAGCTGGCCGGCCGGATCGGGGTGGGGCCGGTCGGTGACGGCCTGGGCGGCGAGCCGCTCGTCGAGCCGGCGGCGGCGCACCACCGTGCGCAGATGGTCGGCGCAGGTGCGCCGGGCGATGCCGAGCAGCCAGGTGCGGGCGGAGGACCGCCCCTCGAAGCCGGGCAGCGCCCGCAAGGCCCGCAGGTAGGTCTCCTGGGTCAGGTCGTCCGCGCTGTCCGGGCCGACCAGGGCGGCGGTGAAGCGCCAGACCTCGGCCTGGGTGGCCCGCACGAAGGCGGCCTGGGCCGCCGGGTCGCCGTGCCGGGCGGCGAGCGCCCAGCGGGTTGCGGTCTCGCGCGCAGCCTCAGGGCCCGCCGGAGGGCGGTCGGCGGCGGTGTCGCGCGGGGCGGGGATCACGTCAGACGAGGTTACGCGGCGTACCTGTGCGGGACAGGGTCCTTCGGCCCAATCCGTGGCGCCGCACACGCCGGGAACTTTTCCCACCCGCTCACCGACTACCCCCTCATGACCTCCGACCAGGCTCCGGTGGCGCGCGCCGCCGCGCCGACCGGCCGCCCCGGCGCGCCCGCCGGAGGTCGGCTCGCCGCCCGGGTCGCGGTTCGGGAACCATGGCGGTCATGACTGCTGCCGTACGCCGCCCGCCCGGGGCCCTCGCCGCCCGCTCCGGGACCGTCGCCGGGCTGCTGCTCCTCCTGGTCTCCCTGCTGCTCGCCCCGGCCACCCCGGCCAGCGCCCACGCGGTGCTGGTGAGCAGCAGCCCCGCCGCCTCCGCCGTGGTGCCCGAGGCGCCCGCCCAGGTGGTGATCACCTTCAGCGAGGGCGTCCGCAAGGTGCCGGACAAGGTGCGGGTGATCGCCCCCGACGGTTCCCGGGCCGACCGGGGCGAGCCGACGTTCCAGGGCGGGGAGGTCACCATCCCGGTGGACCCCTCCGCCGGGCGCGGCACCTACCTGGTGAGCTACCGGGTCATCTCGGCGGACAGTCACCCCGTCTCCGGCGCCTTCACCTACTCGGTGGGCGCGCCGTCCGAGCCGCCGACCGACAGCGGCTCGGACAACCGGGCGAACCCGGTGACCGAGAACGCGGTGAAGGTGACGAAGTACGCCGGCTACGTCGGGTTGCTGCTGCTGGTCGGCCCGGCGCTGGTGCTGGCCGCGCTCTGGCCGCGCCGGCTGTCGCGGCGAGGGCCGGGGCGGCTGGTCTGGGCCGGGCTGGGCGTGCTGGTGGCCGCCACGCTCGCCGAGCTGTGGCTCCAGGTGCCCTACACCAACGGTGGTGGCCTGTTCGACGTGACCGGGGCCGGCCTGGGCGACGTGCTGGGCAGCAGCTACGGCACCACCCACCTGGTCCGGCTGGGCCTGCTCGCGGCGGCGGCGTTCCTGCTCCGCCCGCTGCTCGCCGGGCCGATCGGTCGCACCGACGCGATCATCCTGGCCGTCCTGGGCGGGGCGGCGCTGTTCACCTGGCCGCTCGCCGGCCACCCGGCCGCGTCGCCGGCGCCGGCGGTCTCCGTGGTGGTGGACGCCATCCACCTGGGCGGGATGGCGGTCTGGCTGGGCGGGCTGGTGATGCTGGCGGCGTTCCTGCTGCCCCGGGCCGACGAGCGGGAGCTGGACGCGATCCTGCCGATCTGGTCCCGCTGGGCCGCGCTGTCGGTGGCCGCGCTGCTGCTCGCCGGCACCGTGCAGGGCCTGATCGAGGTGGCCAGCCCGAAGGCGCTCGTCGACACCACGTACGGGCGGCTGCTGCTTGCCAAGATCGTGCTGTTCGCACTGGTGATCGGCGTCGCCGCGTACTCCCGGGCGCTGGTGCGGCGGCGCGTCGCCGCCGGGCGGCCGGGCGCGATGCGGCGGGCCGTGGTGGCCGAGCTGGCGATCACCGCGGTGGTGCTGGGCCTGTCCGCGACGCTGGTGCAGACCACCCCGGCGCGCACCGCCGCCGCCGACGTGGCCGGTGCGCCGACCGGCTACTTCTCCACCACGCTGAGCAGCCCGATCTACTCGCTCCAGGTCGAGCTGGACCCGGCCGAGACCGGCAACAACTCGCTGCACCTCTACGCCTACACCACAGACAACCGGCCGCAGCCGGTGCAGGAGTGGAAGGTCACCGCGGCGCTGCCGTCGGCCGGGATCGAACCGATCACGGTGCCGCTGCTGCCGTTGAGCGACAACCACGCGACCGGCGAGGTCAACCTGCCGGCCCGGGGGGACTGGCAGCTCCGCTTCACCGTCCGCACGTCCGACATCGACCAGGCGACGGTGACCGCCACCGTGCCGATCAAGTAAATGGAAGGTCCCATCTGATGATCCGTCTCCGGCGTCCCGCGACCGCCGCCGCGCTCACCCTCGCCGCCGTCGCCGCGACCGTGCTCGGCCTGGCCGGTTCGGCCTCGGCGCACGTCACGATCAACCCGCAGGAGGGTACGCAGGGCGGCTACGGCCGGTTCGCGCTCCGGGTGCCGAACGAGAGCGACACGGCGTCGACCGTCAAGGTCGAGGTGAACCTGCCGGAGAACGCCCCGGTCGGTTCGGTCTCCACCATGCCGGTGCCGGGCTGGACGGTGGCGGTGGAGAAGCGCAAGGTCGACCCGCCGATCGAGGTGCACGGCAGCCAGCTCACCGAGGCGGTCTCCAAGCTCACCTTCACCGCGCCCCCGAACGGCGGGGTGAAGCCGGGCGAGTTCCAGGAGTTCCCGGTGTCGATGGGCCCGCTGCCGCAGGTGGACACCATGGTGTTCAAGGTGTTGCAGACCTACTCCGACGGCAACGTCTCCCGCTGGATCGAGGAGCCCACGCCGGGTGCGGAGGAGCCGGAGAACCCGGCCCCGGTGCTCAAGCTGGCAGCCAAGGCCGCGTCGCCGGGTGCCAGCGCCCCGGCCGAGGCGGTGGCCGCGGCCGACGACGACGATGACGACGCCGATTCCGGTGCCGCCACCGCGTTCGGGGTGGCGGGTCTGGTCGCCGGCCTCGCCGGCCTGGCGCTCGGCGGGCTGGCGTTCGCGCGTACCCGGCGGGAGCCCGTCGCGAAGTCCTGAGCGCCCCCGTCACCGGCCCGGCGGATCTTCCGCCGGGCCGGTGTTCGTTCCGGGACCGGGTGCCGTGGATATCCGGCGACGGGCCGACCGGCGTCGGTAAGGTCGGCCGGGTAGTTGGCTACCGAGAGGGACGACCCGAATGCGTTTCGTACGCGCGATCACCGGCATGCTGCTGCTGGCCGTGGGGGTTCCGGCGCTGCTGGCGGGTGCCGGTCTCTGCTTCGCCGCCGGGCCCGCCGATCCGGCCGGCGGCTTCGCCGCCCGCGTCGGCGGGCTGGACCTCACGCTGCGGGGCGGCTGGTCCACCGGCGCGGCGGGGGCGCTGCTGGCCGGCGTGGCGCTGCTGGTGATGTTCGCCGCGGTGCTGCTGCTGCGCCCGCACCGGCCGCGCGAGGTGGTCTTCGTGGTCGAGCCGGACCAGGTGCCGGTGCTGGCCGGGCGGCTCGGGATCAGCTCGCTGAGCGAGCTGGGCCGGCAGCCGGGCCCGGCGTCCCGGCCGGCACGGCAACTGGTCGCCGTCGGTTCGTCGCCCGGCGTCCGGACCCGCCCGGCCATCGCGCCGGCGCCGAGCCGCCGCCCGGCCGGCGAGTGACCGACGACGGCTGACGGCCCTCCGCGCTGCCGACGCGGAGGGCCGTCATCACCGGGGGTTATTCGGTGCTACCTAGGAGAGAACTGAGGTAGTTGAGACCAGATTAACGCCTAACGGCATCGTTCGCGAGATCTGTCCGTTTAACGAACGCCGGGGACCGGTGGCGGATCGGCAGCAGGACCAGCAGCAGCAGGCTGAGCAGCACATAGGCGTTGCGGACGACGAAGTCGACCGGATCGTCGGTGTGCACCGTGCCGGTGCCCCAGTCCTGGAACGTCACCACCCCGTACACGATCACCACGCCCGTGCCCGCGGCCAGCGCGAGCAGGCCGCGGCGCCGCCGGACGCCGGTCACTGTCGCCCGGTCGGCGTCCAGCGCCGCGTCCACCAGCACCACCACCGCCGGGATGAACCAGTAGAGGTGGTGCGTCCAGGTGATCGGCGAGATCAGGCCGCCCACCAGGCCGGTCAGCGTGAGGCCGACCAGCGCGTCCCCGGCCCGCGCCGCGCGGGCCGCCCGCCACAGCCCGAGACCGGCGATCGCCACCGCCAGCAGCAACCACGGCAGCCGGCCCGGCTCGTTGGGTGCGGTCATCCGGCTGAGCAGGCCGAACAGCGACTGGTTGCCGGTGTAGTCGGTGCGGCCCACCCGGTCGGTGGTCCACAGCTCGTGGGTCCAGAACCGCCACGAGTCGTCCGGCGCGACCGCCGCCGCCAGCAGCGTGGCCACCGCCGCGGTCGCCGCCGCCACGGCCGCCGCCCGCCAGCGCCGGGCGGCCAGCAGATACAGCAGGAAGATGCCGGGGAAGAGCTTGAGCGCCGCGGCCAACCCCACGCCCACGCCGGCCCACCTTCGCCCCTGGGGTACGGCGAACAGCAGGTCGGCCAGGATCAGCACCACCAGCAGCATGTTGATCTGGCCCAGCGTGATCGTCTCGCGGGTGCTCTCCACCGCCAGCACCAGCAGCACGGCCACGGTCAGCCCGAACCCGCGCGGCAGGTGGTGCCGCCGCAGCACCGGCAGCACCAGCCACCGGGTGGTCACCACCACGCCGGCCAGCGTCAGCACCACGAAGGCGGCGATGGCGACCCCGAGGGGCAGCAGCGCGAACGGCCGCAGCAGCAGCGCCGCGAACGGGGGATAGGTGAAGTAGAGCGCGCCCTGCACCCGGTCCGGTTGGACGTAGTCGTAGAGCGGGTGACCGGCCGCCCACCAGTCCATCGCCCGCATGTAGATCTTCAGGTCGTAGTAGTCGTGCCGCAGCGCGGGCAGGTAGAGCGCCGGCAGCAGGGCGGCCAGCGCCAGCACCGTGACCACCCGCCGGGCCGTACGCCCGCCCGCGTCGTCCTGGGCGACGGCGGGTGGGGCGACGGGTTCGGCTGGCACGGGGAAACCCTAGCGGTCCACCTGCCCGACCGTGCCGAGGCGCGGGCGCGTCGGCTGCGCGTAGTCTGTCCCGGTGGCTGATCTTCTCGTCTGGATCGATTGTGAGATGACCGGGCTGGACCTGCGTCGGGACGCCCTGATCGAGGTCGCCGCGCTCGTCACCGACCCCGACCTGAACGTGCTCGGGGACGGCGTGGACGTGGTGATCCACGCCGACGACGCGGCGCTGGACGGCATGCCGGAGATCGTGCGCACCATGCACGCCAAGTCCGGCCTGACCGAGGAGGTACGCCGCTCCACGGTCACCCTGGCCGAGGCCGAGGACATGGTGCTCGACTACGTCACCAGCCACGTGAAGGATCCACGCACCGCGCCGCTGTGCGGCAACTCCATCGCCACCGACCGGGGCTTCCTGGCCCGCGACATGACCCGGCTCGACGCCCACCTGCACTACCGGATGATCGACGTCTCCTCGATCAAGGAACTGTGCCGGCGCTGGTACCCGCGGGTGTACTTCGGCCAGCCGCAGAAGGGCCTGGCCCACCGGGCGCTGGCCGACATCCGGGAGAGCATCCGGGAGCTGGAGTACTACCGGCGGACGCTGTTCGTGCCGCTGCCCGGGCCGGACGTGGAGACCGCGAAGGGCATCGCCGCGCAGCTCTGACGCCCGGCCGGAACCCGGTGGACGGGGTCGGTCGGGGTGGGGCTATTATTGGTCCGCGCACCGCCCGGGCGACCGGAGCGGCGAGCATGGTGGCTGTAGCTCAGTTGGCAGAGCACCGGGTTGTGGTCCCGGTTGTCGTGGGTTCAATTCCCATCAGTCACCCCAACGACGAAGCCCCCTCCTCCGGGAGGGGGCTTCGTCGTGTGCGGGGTCGATCAGGCGGTCGGCTCGGGGCTGGGCGTCCCGTCCGCCGGGCTGGTCGCCTCGGACGGCGGCTCGTACGGCAGGGCGCTGCCCTTGACGTACTCGTCCCAGCTCATGTTCCAGTCGGTCCAGCCGTTGCCGTTCTGCAGCTTGCGCTCGGTGCCCTTGACCGTGATCGGGTCGCCCAGGCGGGTGTTGGCGAACAGCCAGTTGCCGTCCTTCATCGAGACGTTGACGCAGCCGTGCGACACGTTCGAGCGGCCCTGCACGCCCTCGGACCAGGGCGCCGCGTGGATGAACTCGCCGCCCCAGGTGAGCCGCTGGGCATAGTCGATCTCGGTGCGGTAGCCCTCCTCCGGGCCCAGCTCCTCCATGGTGTCGAAGACGGTGTGCCGGAGCTTCTCGATCACCACCATGGTGCCGCTGGACGAGGGGGTGCTCTTCTTGCCGAGGCTCACCAGGATCGTCTTGACCGTCTTGCCGTCCTTGGTGACCGTCATCCGCTTGGTGCGGTTGTCCACGGTCATCACGAACGACGGGCCGATCTTGACGTCGACGGTCAGGTCGGAGCGGCCGTACCAGCCGTCGCCGAGGGGCAGCCCGGCCGCCTGCACCTTGTAGGAGACGGTGCTGTTGGCCTTCCAGAACGTCTTCGGCCGGTAGTGCACCTCGGTGGGGCTGATCCAGCGCCAGATGCCCTCCTGGGCCGGCGTGGCGGTCACCGTCATCCGGCGCTGCATGTCGTCGCGGTAGTCCGGCGGGATGGGGCGGCCGAACTTCACGATCAACGGCATGCCCACGCCGACGACCTGGTTGTCGCCGAGGAAGCTGGTCACCCGCACCTGCTTGGCCGGCTTCGCCATGGTGGTGAACGTGCTGGTGGCGGTGGCCGGCTTGCCGTCGTCGCCGGTGGCGGTCACGGTCGCGGTGTAGGTCTGGGCGTAGGACAGCGCGCCGGCCGGCTGCCAGCTCTTCCCGTCGGCGGCCAGCGTGCCCTCGACGGCCTTGCCGGTGGAGTCCTTCAGCTCGACGGCGGTCTGCTGCGCCTCGGTCGTGGTGAAGGTGATGGCGGTGGTCGCCGGCACGTCCTTGGCGTCGGCGGCCGGCTCGCTGATGGTGGCCGCCGCCTTCGGGGCCTTCTCGCCGCCGTCGTCGCCGCCCTGCCAGCTCGACGGCTTGTCGTCGCCGCCACCGCCGGTGCAGGCGGACGTCAGAGCCATGGCGGCGGCGAGCACCGCGGCGGCGAGAGCACGGCGCCCGCCGCGGCGGGCGCTCCCGCCCCGGATCAGTTCGTCGTGGCCAGCTCGCATGATTCCCTCACAAGTGTGATGCCCGGTCCCCCTCGTCTCTGGTGAGACGCACCGGACCGGCAACCCGTTGCCGGGAGTGAAGCGGAACACCCCGGTGACGATGTAACGATTCTGTTGTCGTCCGGCGCTTGGTCGTGGGGACGAGTCCCGGCGGCTGCCGGGAGAAGCGCGTCCGACCACGTTACGCCGATCAGAACGGCGAGCCCTGCCCGCCCTTCGGCACCGGCAGGGCGCTGCCGGCGACGAACTCCGACCAGTTCATGCTCCACGCCGTCCAGCCGTTGCCCGGCACCAGGCGCCGCTCGGTGCCCTTCACCGTGATCGGGTCGCCGACCAGCGTCCTGCCGAACAGCCACCGCCCCTCGGCCATCGACACGTTGACGCAGCCGTGCGAAACGTTGCGGCGCCCCTGCACGCCCTCCGACCAGGGGGCCGCGTGGATGTACTCGCCGCCCCAGGTGATCCGCTGGGCGAAGTCGATCTTCGTCACGTACTGGTTGTCCGGGTCCGGCTCGTCGCGGGTGTCGAAGACCGTGGACTCCTTCTTCTCCATCACCACCATGGTGCCGCTGGAGGAGGGGGTGCTCTTCTTGCCGAGGCTCACCGGAAGGGTGCGGATCACCGCGCCGTTCTCCGAGACGGTCATCCGCTTGGTCGCGTTGTCCACGGTCATCTCGAACGCCCGGCCGATCTTCGCGGTGGCGCTCCGGTCCACGTTGCCGTAGCGGCCGTTGCTCAGCGGGATCCCGGCCAGCGCCAGCCGGACCGTGATCGTGGTGCCCGTCTTCCAGTACTCCGGGGCGCGGTAGTAGGCCTGGGTGCCGTTGTAGAGCCAGTGCCACGCGCCGGGCTGCGGCGGGTCGGTCTGCACGAACATCCGCTTCTGCACCGCGGCCCGGTCCTTCTTCGGGATCCCGGGCGAGAACTCGGCGACCACGGGCATGGCCACGCCGTACGTCTTGCCGCTGAACAGGTAGAGCCCGGAGCCGATCATCGACTTCGGCTTGGCCATCGTGGTGAAGGTGCTGGTGCCCTGGTGGGTGGCGCCGTCCTTGCCGGTCCCGGTGACCGTGGCGGTGTACTTCGTGCCGTACTTCAACGGTGCCGAGGGCACCCAGCCGGTGCCGTCGCGCCGCATCCGCCCGTTGACGGCGGTGCCGGCGGCGGTGGTGAGCACCACCTTCGACACCGTGCCACCGCCCGGGACCCGCGCGCTGATCTCGGTGCTCGCCGGCCGGCCGGTCGCGCCGTCGGCCGGGGTCACCGCCAGCGGCGCCGCGGCCGGAGCCGCCTCGCTCGGCGAGACGCTCGGATCCGGCGCGGTGGACGAGATGCCACCGACCTCCTGCTGGCCGGGCACGAAGGCCGGCTTCTCCTCGTCGCCGCCGCACCCGGTCAGTGCCAGCGACGCCGTGAGGACCAGGACGCCCACCATCGCCCCGGCCCGCGCGAACCTGCCCATGCCCACCCCTGTCGTAGCGTGCCTGGCGGACATCGTGCCCCATCGACGCCATGGTGCCGTGCCCCGGATCGGCGCGGCCGGGTGATTTAGATGTTTTTGTCGCTTAAGCTCGACCGAAGGGGGGAGCCCGGTATCGGATTGGAACCCGCCTCAGCGGGCATGCTAAGGTTCTTCCCGTTGTCAGCGAGCGCCGCTAGCTCAACTGGCAGAGCAGCGGACTCTTAATCCGCGGGTTCGGGGTTCGAGTCCCTGGCGGCGCACCAACGAGCAAGGCCCTGATTCGGCACCCCGTGCCGATCGGGGCCTTTTTCGTGTTCCGTGGCGCCGTTAAATCGTCAGACGTCTATGGTTGCATTCATCACATGTCTGACCTACGCTGCCGGCAGGGCATTCGTAGCGATCGGCAAGGCGTGTGGGCGACAGGGGTCCCCACGAGCCACTGGTGACGTCGCTGTTTCCGTGCTCGCCGCTCGATACGTGCGTGACCCATGTCGAGGGCAAGCGAGAGGAACAGCGCATGTCATCAATCGTGTCCAGCGCCCGCCTGGCGTTGCTGGCGGTCGCGGCGCTCGTCGCCGCCGTGCTGCCGGCGGTGCTGACGAACCAGACGCCGGCCTCGGCCGCGGTTCAGCAGACCTTTTACGTCGCCCCCGGCGGCGACGATGCCAATCCGGGAACGATCCAGTCCCCGTTCCGGACCCTGCAACGCGCGCGGGACGTCGTCCGTACCGTCAACGCGGGCATGACCGGTGACATCAACGTCTTCCTGCGCGGCGGGACCTACCCGGTCGGCAGCACGATCGAGTTCGGCCCGGGCGACTCCGGCACGAACGGGTTCCGGGTCGTCTACGCCGCCTACCCCGGTGAGAGGCCGGTCCTCGACGGTGGTGTCCAGGTGACCGGGTGGACCCCGCACAGCGGCAACATCTGGAAGGCGCCACTCGACCGGGCCAACAAACTGCGGGCGCTCTACGTCAACGACAAGCGTGCGTTCATGGCCTCGAAGACGGTCAACTCGCAGGGATGCCAGGGGACGTACACCGTCACTGCCGGCCAGGCCGACTGGGCGTGGGAATCAGGTTCGCAGTGCGACGGCGCCCGGTACGGGCTGGCCGACTTCCCCGCCATCGCCCGCAACCAGGACGACATCGAGATCGAGACGGGTACGACCTGGACCACGGCCATCGTCGGCGTCCGCCAGGTGACGACCACCTCCGACGGCGGGAGCCGGGTCGCCCTCTTCCAGCAGCCGGGTGCGGCCATCGCCCAGGGCGCCTTCAACGGCAACGCCCAGGTGGGCGGCGTCCACAAGCTCATGAACGCGTACGAGTTCCTGGACACCCCCGGTGAGTTCTACTTCGACAAGGGCAGCCGGACCTTGTACTACTACAAGGCCAGCACCGAGAACATGTCGACCGCCACGGTCTACGCGCCGAACAACGTGACCACGCTGCTGCGGGTCGCCGGCACCTCGACCGGCAGCCACGCGCGCAACATCACGTTCTCCGGCCTGACGGTGCAGCACTCCGACTGGAACCTGTTCACCGTCGCCGGCTCGTCCTTCAAGCAGGCCCAGCAGGGCAACCTCGGCGCCCAGGTGTACGCGAAGGGCAACTTCCACGTCTACTACTACCGCAACGTGGACGTCACCCCCGGCATCGTCCAGGTGCAGAACGCCGACGGGATCCTGCTGCAACGCAACCGGATCCAGCACACCGGCGCCGACGGGATCAACATGGTCAACGACGTGCAGGGCAGTCAGTTGATCGGCAACCACACCAACGACATCGCCGGGTCCGCCGTCACCGTGGGCCACCCCCAGCACGTCTACATCGGAGACGGCACCCCGACCAACCGGGAGAAGTACTCCCCGCAGGTCGAGGGCCTACCGAAGAACATCGACATCAGGAACAACTACCTGTACGACAGCGCGGTCCTGTTCAACGGGCACAGCCCCATCTCGGCCTACTTCGCCGACACCCTCACCATCGCGCACAACCGGATCGAGAAGGCGCCGTGGTCCGGCATCACCCTCGGCTGGGGCTGGTGGAACTTCGACGGGTCGTCGGGCTCGATCGCGCCGAACCGACCGACCACGACGGCGCGGAACAACACCATCAGCCACAACCACATCATCGACACGGTGCAGCGTCTCAGCGACACCGCGCCCATCTACACGCTGGGCAGCCAGCCCGGCACCAGGATCACCGACAACTATCTCCAGGGCGTGCCCGCCGGCCACAAGTACGGGCTGCACCCGGACGAGGGCTCGGCGTTCATCACGTTCCGGGACAACGTCCTGAGCATCGACAAGAACGTCACCTGGATGATCAATTCCGACGACTTCGGCCGGAAGCACGACCTGAGCATCACGCAGACCTACGGCCCGATCAACAAGGTCTCGAACAAGAACCTGCCGAACAGCACGGTCGGCGACATCATCGTCTCCTCCGACTACGTCTGGCCGGCGGCGGCGTACGGCATCGCGGTGAACTCCGGTCTGGAGGACGCCTACCGGGACGTCCTCCCGACGGGCACCTTCTCCGCACCGGACTACGTCCTGCCGGCGAGCACGTTCGTCACCGGCACGACGGCGTCGATCCCGATCCGCAGCACCGGTGACGCGACCAGGACGGTCTGGCTGGCGCCCGCCGGCACGACCACCTTCACCGCCGGCCCGACGATGACCAGGGCGGCCGGCGACGCCACCTCCATCGCCGTGCCGACCACGCAGGGGGAGTACCGCCTCTACGTCGTCGACGCCCAGGGCAACCGCTCGGCGGAGTCGACCTCGATCGTCCGGCAGCAGAGCGGCGGCGGCACCCCGTCGGGCGGGCAGCTCGTGGGCGGCCAGTCCGGCCGCTGCGTCGAGGTGCCCAACTCGTCGACCACCAACGGCACCCAGGTGCAGCTCTGGGACTGCGGCGGCGGCACCAACCAGCGTTGGACCTCCACCAGCGGCAGGCAACTGACCGTGTACGGCAACAAGTGCCTGGACGCGTCCGGCGGCGGCACGGCCAACGGGACCGCGGTCATCATCTGGGACTGCCACGGCGGGCTCAACCAGCAGTGGAACATCAACACCAACGGCACCGTCACGAACGTCCAGTCCGGACTCTGTCTCGATGCCAACGGCGCTGCCAGCGCCAACGGCACGAAGATCATCCTCTGGACCTGCAACGGTGGCGCCAACCAGAGGTGGACCCTGCGCGGCTGACCCCACGGCGGGTCAGGATGGCGGGATGACCGCCCTCGCGTACCTCGTGCTGCTCGCCACCGCCGTCCGGGCCGGCCTGGGGCTCGTCGCCGGGCCGGGCCCGGACGATCGGCGGCGCGTCCCGGTCGCGACCGTCACGGCGCTGGTCGTGGTCGGCGTGCCGACGCTGCTCCAGCTCACCGTCGTGCCGGCGTTGCTGGGGCAACTCGGACGCGACCGGGCCGCGATCGGCGACGGTCAGGTCTGGCGGCTGGTGACGTCGCTCGTCGTGCAGGACGGTGGTGTGGCCGGCTCGGTCTTCAACCTGGCCGCCCTCGCCGTGGTGGGGGTGGTCGCCGAGCGGGTCTGGGGCGCGCGGCGCTGGGCGGTGGTCGCGCTCGCCTCCGGCGTGCTCGCGCAGCTGTGGGGGCTCGTGGTGCAACCCGTCGGCGCCGGGAACTCCGTCGCGGTGTTCGGCCTGGCCGCGTCGGTCGCCGCCGTGGCGCTGCGATCCGGCGACCGGGTGAGTCGGCTGTTCGGGGCGGCGAGTCTGCTCGTCGGGGTGGCGCTGCTGGTGGCGGGCGACATCCACGGCGGCGCGGCGGTCGTCGGTGCCGCCGTGGCGGCCGCCCTCCTGGCGCTGGACCGGAGGAGCCGCCGGTGACGGGCGCACGGCCGCCGGGGCGGGCCCGGGCGCACCGGGCCCGCCCCGGCGGGGTCCACGTCACCAGGTCAGCGGCAGGGTGCCGATGAACCGGGTGAGCGCGCCGGCGAGCAGCTGGTCGTCGCGCTTGGACGGGTGCCAGTCGCAGCCGAGCTTGTCCAGGCCCAGCGCGTTGTCGTCGTAGTAGAGCGAGCGGATCCGGGTGTCGCCCGCGTCCGTGCGGGTCCGGACGACCTGCTGGACCGACGCGGCCAGCGGGGTGTTGGACAGGTCCGGGTAGGTGAGCACGATGAACGTGTTCGGGCCGTAGCGGGCGCGGAGCTTGTCGAGGAAGCCCAGGTACGCGGTCCGGAAGTCGGCGGCGAGTTGCTCGGGCGTGGTCCACCGCTCGCCGGCGTTGAGCGCGGTGGAGAAGTCGTTGATGCCCAGGCCGACCACGACCACCTGCGGTTTCCAGGTGCCCGGGTTCTGCCACACCGTGCTGTTCCACAGGGCCTGCAGGTCGGTCTCGTAGTAGGTGCGGAAGTTGTCAGTGCCCCCGCCGTTGTAGTTGCGCACCATGCCCAGGCCGGACCAGGCGATGAGCTGGTAGTCGGCGTTCAGGCTCTGTGCGGTGAGGGCGCCGAAGGTGACGTCGGCGTTGGAGTTGCGGGTGACCCCGCCGTTGCTGTTGCAGTCGCGGGTCGTCGACATGTTGCCGTAGCCGGCGGTCCAGGAGTCACCGATGAACTCGATCTGCCGGCTGCGGGCGGCCGGCTTGGCCAGGATCGCGCCACCGGGGGCGGCGACGAGACCACCGAACGCGCCCACGGCCCACGGGCTCTCGGTGCGCTTGACCAGTCGTACGGTGTGGTCGGCGTCCGCGAGGTTGCGGACCCAGTAGGTGGTCTGGCCGGGGGTGACCAGCGTGGCGACGGTCGCCCCGTCCACCTGCACGGCGTAGTCGTTCTGGCTGTCGTCGAGGACGATCCCGACGCCGGTGCCGCGGAACCGGCCCTCGAAGTAGATGCCGGGCCAGGTGTACTGGACGCTGGTGCCGGCCGCCCGCACCCGCCCCACCGTGCGCGTCTGCTCCAGCGCGCCGGACGCCGGTGGCGTGCCGGTGGGCGAGGGCGTGGGTGAGGGCGTGCCGGTGGGCGACGGCGTACTGCTGGGCGACGGCGTGCCGGTCGGTGACGGCGTGCCGGTGGGCGGCGCGCTCGTGGTGGGGGTCGGACGGCCGGTGCACGGCACGCCGTCGAGCGCGAAGTCGGTCGGCGCCGGGTTCGACGTGTTGTTCCACGAGCCGCTGAAACCGAACTGGGCGGCGGCCCCGGTGCCGAGGCTGCCGTTCCAGGCGGCGTTGGTGACGGTGACCCGGCCGGCGGACTGCGTCACCGTGCCGTTCCACGCCTGCCCGACCACCTGCCCGGCGGTGAACGACCAGGTCAGCCGCCAGCCGTTCAGCGGATCGCCGAGGTTGGTGACGTCGACGTTCGCGCCGAAGCCGCCCGGCCACTGGCTGGTCACCGTGTAGGTGACCCGGCAGCCGGCGGCGGCCTGCGCGGAGACGGCGGAGGTGAGTGCGGCGGCCACGGCGACGGCGGCGGCGGTGAGCACCGCCGCCGCCGACCGGAGCCGGGTATGCGGAAGTCGCATCTGTGCTCCTTGAAGGGATGCGCTACGAGGTGGAGCAGGTGATCCCGCTCGGTGCCGGTGAACTGCTGCCGTTCGCGAGGAAGCCGAAGGTCGTCGACCCGCCGGCGTTGAGGGTGCCGTTGTAGGCCGCGTTGCGGACGCTGACCGCGCCGGTGGTGCCGGTGACCACCCCGTTCCACACGTTGGCGATGCTCTGCCCGCCGGCCAGCGTCATCCGTACCGTCCAGCCGGTGACGGCCCTCGTGCTGCTCACGGTCACCTCGCCCTGGAAACCACCGGTCCAACTGCTGACCAGCCGGTAGCTGGCGGTGCAGGCGCCGGAGGGGTCCGGCGGCGGGGTGGTGGGCGGGGGCGTGGTGGGTGGCGGCGTGGTGGGCGGTGCGGTGGTGGGCGGTGCGGTGGTGGGTGGCGGCGTGGTGGGCGTGCCGCCGTCGGGGGCGACCGCCCGTCCGGTGGCCGGCGAGATCATGCCGGCGCACAGGCCACGGCTGGTGAGGTTGCTGACGATCCGGGGGATGGCCGCGATCGTGTTGGCCGGCCAGTCGTGCATCAGGATGGACTGCCCGGCCTGGAGCCGGCTCGCGTTCTGCACGATCTGATCGGTGCTGGCGTTGTTCCAGTCCTGCGAGTCCACGTCGGCGTTGATCTCGGTGAGCCCGAACTGGGCCTCGACCGCCCGCAGCGTCGCGTTGGACTCCAGGTAGGGCGGCCGGAACAGCTTGGGCGCCTCGCCGGTGGCCTGCTGGATCGCCTGCTGGGTCTGGGAGATCTCCGAGGTCATCTGCGCCTGGCTGAGCTGGGTCATGTGCGGGTGCGTCCAGCTGTGGTTGCCGACCCACATGCCGGCGTCCCGCTGGGCCCTGGCGAGCGCCGGATTGGCCTGCACGTTCTGGCCGACGTTGAAGAACGTCGCCCGTACGCCGGCCGCCCTGAGGGTGTTGATCAGCGTGGTGGTGTTGCCGGGGGTGGGCCCGTCGTCGAAGGTCAGCGCCACGTAGCCGGTGCAGGCGGCGGCCATCGAGGGTGCGGCGGTGACCACCAGGCCGGAGGTCACCGCGGTCAGCAGGGCGGCGGTCGCGGCCACCACCAACGGGCGACGTGCGGATCGGGTCGGGGCAGCCGTCGGTCCGGCTGGGAAGGGCGTCATCGAGGTTCTCCCGCTGGCGTTCGAGGTGCTGCTCGGCGCCCTGCGGATCGCGTTGCCCGGAGTCGGGCCGCATCGTCTCAGCGTGGCGCTGGCAGCGATGTCCTGTCGGTGGCCACGGTGCGACCCGAGGCCAGCCCGGCTCCGGTGCGATTATGCCGTTCGACTTCGACGATCGTCAATTGAGGCGGGGAACGGCTCGCGCAGCGTGAACGCCTCCGCCGACGGCCCGTCGCGCCGCAACGTCTCCAACCGCGCGGCTGCCTCCTCGATGGACGGCAGCATGCCGGCCGGGATCCACCAGAGCACCAGGTGCTCGGCGTCGAGCGGGACGAACCACTCCCGCCGTCGACGCATCGGCTCCAGGTGCGCGGTCCGGTAGACGAAGGCGCGCAACGACTCGACCGACTCCCAGACGGTCAGGTTCACGATGACGTCCGGCTCGAAGGGCCGGAACGCGGTGGCGTCGCCGGAGTCGTCCTGGAGTCGCCAGACGTAGCCGGGGGAGCGTTCGGCGAGGTCGTGGATCTCGGGGAGCCGGGCGACGAAGTCGGCCAGCACGGGGCTGTCGATCGGGGCGCGCAGCCGGGCGATGTTCAGTTGCGCGAGGTGACTGTCGGCCATGGAGCCAGACTACCGTCTATGTCAACGCTGATTGTTTTTAGAATGGATCGCCACGCAGCAGCCGGTCGGACCGGGATCGAGGCGCACCACCTGGCCGCCGTCGCCGACCACCGCCTCGATCATCGCCAGGTTCAACCCGCAGACCAGCCCGGGGTGCGAGTGCGCCAACGCGTCGAACGGGCAGTTGCGCAACCGGACCGTCCGGTCCGCGTCCTCGTACGGCTCGTAGCCCAGCGCCGCCAACCGGCCGACCGCGTCCCCGCCGGCCAGCTTCGCCCCCTGCGCGGCGGCCGCCGCGTACGCCGCCGGCTCCGCGCCCACCCGCTCGATCGCGCTCGCCAGCACCCCGGCCAGCAGCCGGTAGTCGCGCGGCGGCACCGTCACCGTGTGCTCGGCCGCCGACCGGCGGTAGAGCTTGGCCGGCCGTCCCGCCCCCGGCCCGCCCGCGCGCGGCGCGTTGGCCGCCTCCAGCAACCCCGCGTCGGTCAGCTTGTCCAGGTGGAACGCCGCCAGGGTGCGGCCGATGCCGACCCCCTCGGCCACCTCGTTGCGGCTCACCGGCTCGGCCCGCGCGGCGACGTACTCGTAGACCGTCCGGCGCACCGGCTCCCGCAACGCGGCGATGGCCTCCAGCGACATGCCCCCGACGCTACCCGGGCACCGGAACGACCGGTCCCCGACAGAGCGCGGGAATCCCGACGCCGCGCCCCTACAGTCCCCACCATGAGGTGGACCGTGCGATCCGCGACCGGGCTCGCCGTACTCGTGACCGCTCTGGCGACCGGGGCGGCGAGCGCCGCCGCGGCGCCCGCCGCCGACGGGCTCGGCCTGGCGCTGCGCCCCGGGCAGTCGGACTACCACGGCGGCGACCAGGTCCGCCTGGACCTCACCGTCACGAACGCCACCGGGGCGGCGTGCGCGCTGCCCACCACCGCCGTCGGCACCGTCCAGATCACCGGGGTACGCCGGGACGGGCGCGACCTCGCGCCCACGCTGGCCCGCAGCTTCCACGACGACGGCATCGCCGCCGCGGCCGGCGCCGGCCTGACCGCCGTCGAACCCGGCGCGACCGCGACCGTGAAGCTGACCGGCATCCGGCTGCACGACGGGGACGCACCCGGCGACGTGGTGCTCCGCTCGGTGGCCGCCACGCCGGACGGTGGCGGCCTGGACTCGCTCTGGCCGGTCGGCGAACCCGGCCGGTACGAGGTCACCGCCGGCTACGTGACGCTGCCGGTCACCGGCGCCACGAACCTCTGCCCGGGCGCGACGGCACTGCGGACCACCACGTTCACGGTCGGCGACGGCGGCCCGGCCGCCCGCCGCTGGCTCTGGCCGGTCGCCGGAGCGCTGCTGCTGCTGGTGCTGCTGGCCGCGCTCGTGGTCGTGCTGCGGGCCCGTCGCCGACGGCCGACCGCCGCCGCCGTGGCTCTGCTGCTGGTGGCGGTGGGCGCGCTGGTCGGTGGCGCTTCCCGGCCGGCCCGGGCGGACTACTCGGTCGACCCGACCGGGGGCGTGCCGGTCAGCGGCGTCGACTTCCAGGCCGCCGTCGACGGCTGTCTCAAGGGGTTCGCCGAGCCCGGCGGCGACCCGTCCGGGCTGCTGCCCCGGCTCAAGGACAAGAAGACGCCGAAGGTGCGGATCGTCCCCACCCCGGGCGGTTCGGGCGCGTTCGAGACGCCGGAGAGCGCCGACGGCAAGGGCTCGTCCTCGGTCACCTGGAACCCGACCTCCACCGACCCGTACGACGACGGGGTGGCCCGGGACCCCTGCGCCGCGCTCTACCACGAGCTGAGCCACGCCGACGACATCTCCCGCGACAAGGTCCCGCCGGGCCAGTGCGGGAGCACCGGGATCCCCACCGCCGAGGTGAAGGCGACGCTCTCGGAGAACCGCTACCGGGCGGCGAAGGGCCTGCCGCCGCGCACCCAGTACAAGGAACATCCGCTGCCGAAGAGCCTCGACGAGTGCAAGAAGCCGGCGAAGAAGACGCCCCCGCCGAAGGGGCCGGTGAAACTCTGCGAGAACGGCGCCGACTGCGGCGGCAGCAACGGCGACCCGCACCTGGTCACCTTCGACCGGGTCTACTACGACTTCCAGGCCGTCGGCGAGTTCACGCTCGTCACCGCCACCGGCGGCGACCCGCTGGAGGTGCAGGTCCGCCAGGCGCCGATGGCCGGCACCCGCACCGCCTCGGTCAACTCGGCGGTCGCGTTCCGCATCGGCGCCCACCGCGTCGCGCTCACCCTCGCCGGCGGCGCCACCCGGGTGCACGTCGACGGCGCGCCGCTGGCCGCGCCGCCGGAACGCACCGACCTGGCCGGCGGCGGCACCCTCACCCGCCGCCCCTCCGACACCGGAGCGACCGACGGGTACGACGTGACGTGGCCGGACGGCTCCGCGGCGGCGGTGGACCAGATCGGCCGCTACGGCTACCGGGTGCTGGTCCGGCTCGCCGACGGCCGGGCCGGAAAGGTACGCGGCCTGCTCGGCGACTTCGACGGCGACCCGGCCGACGACATCGCGCCCGCAGGCGGTCCCGCCCTGGCCCAGCCGGTGCCGTTCGCCGCGCTCTACCCGGCGTACGCGGACAGCTGGCGGATTCCCGCGGACCGTTCGCTGCTGCACTACGACGACGGGGAGGACACCGGCACGTTCACCGACCGCGGCTTCCCCGAGCGGGAGGTGACCGCCGGTGACCTCGACCCGGCCCGGCGCGCCGCCGCCGAACGGATCTGCCGGTGGGCCGGCGTCACCGCCCCCGGCCCGCTCGCCGAGTGCGTCTTCGACGTCGCCGTCAGCGGGCGCCCCGAGTTCGCCGTCGCAGGGGCCACCACCGAACAGGTCGTCCCGCCCACCGGCGCGCCGATCACCGCCGTGCCGGTCGCCACCGCCAGCCTCACCCCCGGCGGCGAGCCGCTGACGTTCCCCGGCCGCGCCGGGGACGCCGTCTTCGTCGACGTCACCGCCCCCGGCATCGCCGACCGCTGCTCGCCCTACGAGCTGGTCGACCCGGACGGGCGGGAGATCGCCGGCGGCTGCAACATCAACGGTGCCGGCTACGTCGACCGCGTCGACCTCACCACCACCGGCCGGTACGCGCTGCGGGTCGCCGCCGCCCCCGGCGACACCGGCCGCGCCGCCGTCCGGGTCTACGCCGCCCGGGACAGCGGCGGCACCCTGGAGCCCAACGGCCCGACCGTGACCGCGTCGATCGAGCAACCCGGTGCCCGGGGGCGCTACCGGTTCACCGGCCGCAAGGGGGAACGGGTCTTCGTCGACGTGCCGGAGAGCACGTTCACCGACCAGTGCTCCCCGCTGGAACTGCGCGACCCCGACGGACAGCTGCTGCGCAGCGGCTGCGTGATCAACGGCGTCGGCGAGGTCGACGGCACGCTCCTGCCCGCCGACGGGACGTACACCGTCGTGGTCGACCCGGTGGAACGCGGCACCGGCACGGCCACGCTGCGCCTGGTCACCAGCCGCGACCGGGAGGCGACGATCACCGTCGGCGGCCCCCCGGTCGTCGCGGACGTCGACCGGCCCGGCGCGGTCACCGGCTACCGGTTCACCGCCACCGCCGGCACGTCGGTGACGGTCACCGCCACCGCCGCGACGCTGCCCGACCAGTGCGGCGCGCTGGTGCTGCGCGCCCCCGACGGCAGCACGCTCACCACCGGCTGCGTGATCAACGGGGCCGGTGGGATCCCGGCGACCACGCTGCCGGCGACCGGGGCGTACACGCTGCTGGTCGACCCGTCGGGCGCCGCGACCGGGCGGGTCACGCTGGCTCTGCGATGAGGCCGCCCCCTGGGTGCGAGGGCCGGCGTGGGGGCTGCTAACGTTCCGTCCCGTTGTCGGTGAGCGCCGCTAGCTCAACTGGCAGAGCAGCGGACTCTTAATCCGCGGGTTCGGGGTTCGAGTCCCTGGCGGCGCACCAACGAGCAAGGCCCTGACCTGGTGGTTCTCACCGGGGCGGGGCCTTTTTCGGGTCCGCGGGCCGGTGCGGGTGCTCGGGGGAGCCGCCCGTCGACGACTAGGCTGGTGGCGTGGGGGGACAGCCTCGGGTTCGTGTGCAGGGGGACCTGTACCACCCGGTGGTGCCGTCCGGCGCCGTGTACGTCGGACGGCAGGGGTTCGGGTTGCGGCGCTCTCCCTGGGCCAATCCGTTCAGCCTGCGCAAGCATGACCGGGCGGAGGCGTTACGTCTCTATCGGCAGTGGCTCGTGGAGCAGCCCGCTCTCGTCGACCGGGCGCGGCGGGAACTCACCGGGAAACCGTTGGCGTGCTGGTGCCGTGCCGAGGACGCGTGCCATGCCGACGTGCTCGCCGAGATCATCGGTTGACGTGTAGCCGGTACCGATCGGTGGCTCGTCTCGGTGCGTAGACGCCGCCGATGCTGAAGGACTGCGGTCTTGCCGCCTGGTTGCCGACGAAGAAGGCGACCTCGCGGTCAGCGGCGCAGAGTTGGGTGAGGAACCTGTTTCTCAGCTCCTGCGCCGCCTCCGCGTCGGTGAGCCGGCGCAGGCGACGTTGGAGGGCGACGAACTCCCAGTCCCAGAGCGCCTGTTGGTGCCCACGGCACCGACGGTCCGCGCAGCGGTAGCGGTAGGCGCCGGTGAACCGGGGTGCTTCCAGCGGGCTGCGCCTGGTCGGTTCGAGCAGGTCGAGCTGGTTGAGGTAGCCGGCGATCTTCCTGCGATCCTCCGCCGACCAGCCGGGATGTCGTCTGACCTGCAGAGCCGAGACGTCGGCGACGCGGATCAGCGCGATCGATCGTGCGCTCGGGTCGGCGTGGGCCTGCTCGTTGAGTCGGCACATGGAGTCTTCGACGAGTGGATCGAGGAGGTTGCGACGCGACTGCCGACTGGCGAGGTGCCGCTCGGTGGCGAAGGTGTCCACGATCGGCTTCCAGCTCTCGCGCCGCTGGTCCTGCCGGGCCGGCAGCGCATCGACGCGGACGATGTCGTACTTGTGGAACTTGCCGTCGTCGACGAGGTCCCGGTAGTGGACCGGGTAGAGACGGATCCAGCCCGTCCAGGGCGGGTCCATGCCCAGTGCCCCGACGCAGACGGTCTCCCCGTACCGCGCGGAGGGGTTGGGTGCCGCCTTCACCGTGATCAGGAGGCGGAGTGTCGCCGGTCGCGCCAGAACCGGTTTCGGCTTCGGCTCTTCGTCGGTGCCCGGTCCCCACAACGGAAGCTGTTCCAACGGAACCACCCACATCGCTCAATGCAGCTGGCAGGACACATTCAGTTATATAGACAGTCTCACATCTGAGGGTCCCGGCGTAGCATCGCTTTCGTGATCGAGGAATTTGCCGGTCGGCTCCTGCGCGACCTGGCCCACCTCGACCCGTGCGCGGCCGCGGTCGAGGTCGGCGAGCAGGACGTCGACGAGCTCACCGACTACGGTCCCGAGGGTCATCAGGCCCGCGCCGACCTCGCCGTCTCCGCCCTGCGCGAACTGGAGACCCTGCCCGAGCAGAGTCCGTTGCGCGCCCATCTCGCCGAACGGTTGCATGCCCGTATCGCCTTCCACGAGGCCGGGGAGGACCTGCGCGAGCTGCACGCGGCGGCCACCGGCCCGCTCTCGCTCATCCGCCAGGCCGTCGAGGCCGGGGTGCCCGGCGGTGACGTCGACGGCGCGGCCCACGAGGAGGGCTGGGCGCGGGTGGGCGCGCGCCAGGCCGCGATCCCCGCGACCCTGGAGGGGTACGCCCGCAGCCTCCGGCTCGCCGCCGAGCGCGGTCACCTGCCGACCCGGCGTCAGGTGGAACTCGTGACGCGGCGCTGCCACGCCTGGGCCGACGAGGACGCCGCACTGGTGGAACGCTACGGCGGTGGAGCTCAACAGGCGTCACTGCTGGCCGCCGCGAAGGGCGCGGGCGACGCGTACCGGAAACTGGGCGCGACGCTGACCGCGGACCTGGCGCCACGGGCGCGCGGCGACGAGGCGTTCGGGCCGGAGCGGTACGCCCTCTGGGTGCGGACCTTCCTCGCCGACGACCCGGATCTCCGTGAGCTGCACGACTGGGGGTGGGACGAGTTCACCGCGACCGAGGCGGAACTCGTCGCCGAGGCGAAGGCCCTCGGCGGGAGCGTGCCCGAGGTGACCGCGCGGCTCGACCGACCCGACGCACCGGGCACGCTACCCGGCCGTGCCGCGTTCGGCGCATGGTTGCAGGAGCTGCTGGCGGCCACCACCGAGCAGTTGCACGGCGTCCACTTCGACATCCCCGCACCGCTTCGGCGCATCGAGTCCCGGGTGACCGCGTCGGCCGGCACCTCCTACACCGGGCCGTCGCGTGACCTGACGCGCCCCGGCCGGGTCTGGTGGTTCCTCCCCGAGGGCCAGGAGACGTTTCCCACCTGGTTCGCCTACAGCACCGCCTACCACGAGGGGGTCCCCGGCCATCACCTCCAGATGGGCCACGAGGCCTGCCAGGGTGGGCTCGGGCCGGAGCTGAACCTGCTCGGCGGCCTCTCCGGCTGCCGGGAGGGCTGGGCGCTGTACGCCGAGCGGTTCATGGACGAGATCGGTTACTACGAGCAGCCCGGTGCGCGCCTGGGTCACCTCCTCATGCGGCTGCTGCGGGCGGCCCGGGTGGTGCTCGACATCGGCCTGCACCTACGGCTGCCGGTGCCGTCCGGTGGCGGCGCGCGCTGGACGCCGGATGCCGCGCTACGCCTGCTGCGGGACCGCTGCCATCAGGGGCCGTACGCGTCGGGGGAACTCGCGCGTTATCTGGGCCGGCCGGGGCAGGCGCTGACGTACAGGGTCGGTGAGCGGGTGTGGTTGGCGGGCCGGTCGTCCTTCCGTGGCGACCGGCGGGCCTTCCACCGTCGGGCCCTGGAGGTGGGCTCGCGAGGGCTGGGTCAGTTGGCTGTGGCGCTGGCCGCCTGAGTGGGCTGCCGGCCGCGGCGTGGCAGCGCCGTCAGCGGCGATATTCCACGAGACAGAACTCGTGGCCCTCCGGGTCGGCCATCACGACGACGGTCCCCTCGTCGTAGTCGTGCCGCTCCCCGGTGAACGTGCCGCCGAGGCGCGCGACTGTCGACATCGCCTCGTCGAGGTCGTCGACCGAGACGTCGAGATGTATCCGAACCTTCCCGGCCCGGGGCTCGGCGACCGGCTGGAACACCAGCCGGGGCTGGGCGTCGCCGGGCTCGCCGAGGTAGACCCAGCCCTGCTCGGACGCGCCGGGCTCGCGGCCGAGCAGGGCGCTCCAGAACCGGGCGACCCGTACCGGATCGAGGCAGTCGATGGTGACACCGGACCAGACGTTTGCCATCCGCCGATCCTGACAGACGATGATTGACATAGCAGGACGTCGATGGATTGACTTGATATAGACAATCACTAATATGTATACGGGTTCGGTCCGTCCTGGGCCGATCGGCGGCGGGAGTCCCTGATGGGTGTGCAACGGTGGCGCAAGCCACGTCCGACCACGGTGATCGGGGTGGCCGGCTCTCTCGTGGCGGGGCTGTTGACCACCCAGGCGCTCGCCGCTCCGGCAGCGGCAGCCGACGGGCTGACCCTGGCCGTGGACGTGTCCGCCGCCCGGCACCCGATCAGCCCCGACATCTACGGCATGAACGGGGGCGACCCCGCACTCGTGGCGGAACTCGGCACGCCGGTGGCCCGCTGGGGCGGCAACTCGAGCAGCCGCTACAACTTCAGGAACCACACCTACAACACGGGCAGCGACTGGTACTTCGAGAACATCGTGGCCGGGCCCGACAACACACTCGAGGCGTTCGTCCAGCGCAACCGGGACCACGGCACCAAGCAGGTGGTCACCGTGCCGTTGATCGGCTGGGTGGCGAAGGACTCGCCCTCGGAGCACCCGTTCGCCTGCGGCTTCCCGGCCACCCGCTTCCCGGAGCAGGACTCGTTCGACCAGTGGGACCCCAACTGCGGCAACGGCCGGCACGCGGACGCGAACCTGACCGGGGCGGTCCCCTCGGACACCTCGATCCCGGCCGACGCGTCGTTCGCGGGCGAGATGGTGTCCCACCTCGTGAACCAGTTCGGCCCGGCGTCCCGTGGCGGCGTGCGGATCTACGAACTCGACAACGAGCCGGTGTTGTGGAACTCCACCCACCGCGACGTGCATCCCGAGCCGGTGAGCTACGACGAGCTGGGCGGCAAGGGCACGGCGACCGCCGCGGCGATCAAGGCCGCCGACCGGCATGCGAAGGTGCTCGGCCCGTCCGGCTGGGGCTACTGCGAGTGGGTGGCGTCCGGCGTGGACGGATGCGCGCCGGGTGCGGACGCGGCGGCACACGGCGGGCTCAACCTGTCCCAGTGGTACCTGAAGAACATGAAGGACTACAGCGACGCCCACGGTGGGAAGCGCTTCCTCGACTACTTCGACCAGCACTACTATCCGCAGATCGGCGGGGGCAAGGACCCGGACGCCAACGCGCTGCGGCTGCGCTCCACCCGGTCGCTCTGGGATCCGACGTACCAGGACGAGTCGTGGATCGGCGCGGGCGGGGTGAACGCGCCGCCGTTGCAGTTCATCCGTCAGATGAAGGCGTGGGTCGCGCAGTACTACCCCGGCACGAAGACCGCCATCACCGAATACAACTGGGGCGCGTTGGACGACATCAACGGCGCGCTCGCGCAGGCCGACGTGCTCGGCATCTTCGGGCGCGAAGGCCTGGACCTGGCCACCATCTGGGGCGAACCGAAACCGACCGACCCCGGGGCGTACGCGTTCCGGATGTACCGGAACTACGACGGCGCCCGGAGCCGGTTCGGGGACGTGAGCGTGTCGGCGGTCAGCAGCGACCAGGGGAAGCTGGCCGTCTACGCCGCGCAACGCTCGTCCGACAAGGCGCTCACCGTCATGGTGGTCAACAAGACCGGCGAGGACCTGACGTCGCGGCTGGCGCTCACCGGGCTCCACGGCGGTGGCAAGGCGCAGCGGTTCACCTACGGTCCGGCCGATCTCACCTCGATCGTCCGGGGCGCGGATCTGCCGGTGGTCCGTGGCGGGGTCAGCGCGACGTACCCGGCGAACTCCGTGACGCTGCTCGTCCTGCCCCAGCGCCGACACTGAGCGGTCAGAGGACGTCGAACCGTCAGCCCTGCCGGGTGGGCCGGATGGTCAGGTCACCGATCTCGACGTCGTCGGGCTGGTCGATCGCGAACGCGATCGCCCGGGCGACCGCCGTCGGGTCGATGCCGAGGCCGGCCATGTGCTGCCGCGCCTGGTCGCGCGCGGTCGGGTCGTCCACGGCGTTGTCGATCAGCTCGGTACGCACGTAGCCGGGGGAGATCGAGGTGGTGCGCAGCACGCCGTCGGTGTTCTCCTGTCGCAGCGCCTCCAGCAGCGTGCGGACCGCGTTCTTCGTCCCGGCGTACACCGCCTGGGTGGGGGTGATCTTCAGCCCCGAGGTGGACACGACGGTGACCAGGTGGCCGCTGCCCTGGCGGCGGAACGTCGGCAGCGCCGCGGCGATGCCGTGCAGGACGCCCTTGACGTTCACCTCGATCATCTCCGCCCAGCCCGCCGTGTCGAGGTCGGCCACGGGCCCGAGCCTGGCGATTCCGGCGTTGCCGACCAGCACGTCCAACCGGCCGTACCGCTCGACGGCGGTGTCGACGAGCGCGGTGAGGTCGGCCGGTTCGGTGACGTCCACGCGCACGGCGGTGGCGGTGCCGCCGGCGGCGGTGATCTCGTCCACCACCCGCTCCAGCCGGTCGGTGCGGCGGGCGCCCAGCACGACTGTCGCCCCGAGCCCGGCGAGGTGTCGGGCGGTCGCCTCGCCGATGCCGCTGCTTGCGCCGGTGACGGCGACGACCTTGCCCTGGATGGTCATGGTGGCCTCCCCTAGAATGGACACATGTCCGGTTACCCCGACCAGCATAGCGGACACGTGTCCGCTTCGCCCGGGAGCCCGCGTCGGGCCGACGCGCAGCTCAACCGGGAGCGGATCCTGGACGCCGCCCGCGCCCTGGTCCGCGAGCCGGGCGAGCTGAAGCTCAACGCGGTCGCCAAGGCGTGCGGCATCGGGCAGGGGACGCTCTACCGGCACTTCCCGACCCGCGAGGACCTGCTGGCCGAGGTATACCGCCAGGAGGTCGACGAGCTGGTCGCCGCAGCCCCACTACTGCTGGCCCGGCACCAGCCGGCCGACGCGCTCGCCGCCTGGTTCGACCGGGTGGCCGCGTACGCCCGGGTGAAGCGCGACGTGTTCGCCGCCGTGGAGGCGGCCACCTGGAGGGACCTGGCCGCGCACAGCCTCGGCCCGATCGGTGAGGCGGTCGAGCTGCTGCTGGCCGCCGGTCGCGCGGCCGGCACCATCCGGGCCGACGCGGAGGTCCGCGACGTCATCGTGCTGATCAGCTGGATGTCGCGCCTGGACGACGCCGAACTGGACGCCCGTGGTCCACGGCTGCTCGCCATCCTGATCGACGGGCTTCGCGCACACCCCCGCCCGTGACCGCTGACGCCGACCGGGCGTCAGGCGCCCCGCAGCTCACGGCCGGCCCGGTTGAGCCACGCCAGGGCCCGCACGCTCTCGTACGTACCCGCCTTCAACTGTGCCGCGGCGTCGGACGCGGTCCGGTAGAAATGCTCGGCTTCCGGCGTGCCCCTGCACTCGACGGCGAGCACAGCGAGCGCTTCCACGCTCTCCCAGGTGCCCGGCTTCAAGGACGCGGCGGCCTCCGAAGCACGTTGCAGCGGCGGGCGCTCGTCGCGTCGGTTCCCGAACATCACGGCTCCCGGTGATCGGCGGTGTGGGATCGGAACGACCATAGTTTCCTCCGGCGTGCGGCGCCCGCCGCGACCGGTCAGCTCGACCGCTTCGGGAGCAGCAGCTCCTCGTGGTCGAGTTCGCGCTCCAGGACGCGCAGCTCCTCGTCGGGCAGCCGGCCGGCGTCACGCCAGCGCACCAACTCCTCGCGCTGCGCGTCGATGGCCGCCCGGCGCACCCGCAGCGCCATCTCGTACTCGGGTGAGGTGGGCCGCTCGGACGACCCGCTCTGCTGGATCAGGTCGAGCCGCCCCCGGTAGCGGGCCAGCCGGGTCAGCAACTGGGTACGGGTGGTGTCGACCGCCACCGCGCTGTCCGGCTCCTCGGCCGCGACCTCGTCGAGGCGGGCCAGGGCGGCCTCCACCGCCGCCGAGCGGGCCTCGTTGCGTACCCGGGCCTGGTCGGCCTCGTCGGCGCGCAGGCCGAGTCGCCGCACCAGCGGCGCGAACGTCAGGCCCTGCCCGACCAGCGTGACCAGGACGACCACGAAGGTGCAGAACAGCAGCAGGTCGCGGTCGGGGAAGGGCGCGCCGCTGTCGGTGGTCAACGGCAGCGTGAAGATCGCGGCCAGGCTGATCACGCCCCGGGTGCCGGACCAGCTCAGCGCCGCCACCTCGCGGGAGGTCAGCCGATCGGCGTTGCGGTCGGCGCGCGCGGCCTGCCGGGCACTTCCCGGCTCGTCGGCGTCGTCCGGCTCGTTGACGCCGCCGAGCCGGGTGTGCAGCGACCGGGGGAGCGACTGGGTCAGGATCAGCCAGGCGGGGCGCAGGAGCAGCACCACGCCGACGGAGACCGCGACGGCGGTGACGATCGTCGACGTGTCGTACTCCCGCAGGTTCTTGACGACCTCGGGAAGCTGCTGGCCGATCAGCAGGAAGACGAAGCCTTCGAGGAGGAAGTCGACCAGCCGCCACACCGCGTTGGTCTGCAACCGGGCGGCTCCGGAGCCGAACTGGGGCGTCTGGTGGCCGACGATCAGCCCGGCGACCACCACGGCGAGCACGCCGGAGACGCCCAGCTCCTCACCCAGCAGGTAGGCCACGAACGGCGTCGCCAGCGAGATGGCGTTGGACATCAACGGGTCCGCGGTGAGCGGCCGGGCCAGCCGCTTCGCCCAGGCCACGGCCGCGCCCACCGCGACGCCGCCGGCCGCCGCGATCACGAACTGTCCGACGGCGGCGGGGAACGAGAACTGACCACCCACGGCGGCGGCCACCGCGACGCTGAGCATGGTCAGCGCGGTGGCGTCGTTCAGCAGCCCCTCGCCCTGGATGATCGTGACCATCTTCGGCGGCAGGTTGACCCGGCGGCCCACCGCCAGGGCGGCCACCGGGTCGGGCGGGGCGACGGCGGCGCCGACCGCGATGCCGGCGGCCAGGGTGGCACCGGCGACGAAGAGGTGGAAGCCGAGGCCGACGACCAGCCCGGTGAGGAGCACCAGCACCACCGACAGGCTGACCACGATGCGCAGGTTGCGGCGCAGGTCCAACAGCGAGGAGTCGAGCGCCGCGCTGTAGAGCAGCGGCGGCAGCACGACCATGAGGACGAGGTCGGGGTCGAGGCCGACGTTGGGGCCGGGGAGCAGCGCGTACGCGATGCCGATGAGTGGCAGGAGCGCGGCCGCGGGCAGCCCGGTGCGGGCGGCCACCCAGCGCACGGCGACGATCACCGCGACGGCGGCGAGCACGAACAACAACGTCGAGTGGAGGCTCACCTCGACCGACCCTACCCACGCCTGCGATCATCATGCGATGCGGGGAGCGGCATGAGCATCACCTCGGTGATCAACTACAAGGGTGGGGTCGGCAAGACCACGGTCACCGCCAACCTCGGCGCCGAGCTCGCCGCGCGTGGCCGCCGGGTCCTCCTCATCGACCTCGACCCGCAGGCCAGCCTCACCTTCTCGTTCTACCCGGCGGACGAGTGGGAGAAGGACCTCGCGTACGAGAAGACCATCCTGCAGTGGTACGGGTCGGTGCTGTCCGACGAGCCCACCGGCCCACTGCACCCGTACGTGCTCACGCCGGGACCGGCCAACGCGTTGCTGCCCGAGGGCGGCCGACTCGACCTCGTCGCCTCCCACCTGGGCCTGGTCGACGTGGACCTGGACATCGCCGCGGCGCTCGGCGGGTCACGCTTCCAGCACGGCAGCCCGCACTTCCTGCCGTTGCACCGGGCGTTGGCCGACGCGCTCGCCGCCGAGGAGTTCGCCGGGTACGACGACGTGCTGATCGACTGCGCGCCGAACTTCACCATGGTCACCCGGACCGGCATCGTGGCCAGCGAGCACATCCTGACCCCGGCCCGGCCGGACTACCTGTCCACGCTCGGCATCGACTACCTGCGCAGCAAGGTCTCCGAGCTGGTCCGCGACTTCAACCGGGTGGCCGCGCCCGGACCGACCATCGACCCGCAGTACCTGGGCGTGGTGTTCACTATGATCCAGTACGCCGCGGGCGGGCCGATCAACGCGTCCCGCAACTACATGAAGTTCACCGACAGCCTGGAGGTCCCGGTGTTCCGCCAGACCGTCCGGGAGAACAAGACCCTGTTCGGCACGGCCGGTGAACGGCGGCTGCCCGCCGTGCTGGTGCCGAACGCCAACGAGACGGTGCAGCACGAGCTGCGGCAGCTGGCCAGCGAGTTCCTGGCCCGTACCCGCCTGTAGTGAGGAGAACCCGGTGTCCGATCCCGCCGACCTGGCCCACGCCGTCCTGCTGCGGGTGGCGGAGTTCGTCCGCGCGCTGCCCGCCGACCAGCTCGCCGCGCTGGCCGACGGCACCGCGAAGCTGGCCGTGGTCGACAAGACCCGGCCCGCCGCCCGGAAGGCCGCCGCGGCCTCGGCCGGCGTCGACACCGACCGGGTCCGCGCCGACCTCGCGGCGATCGGTGACCGTGCGGCCGGCGTACGCTATCTCGCCGACCTGAAGCTCACCGTGGCGAAGCTGCGGGCGCTGGCCAAGGAGCTGGGCATCACGGTGCCCGGCAAGGCCAGGAAGGCCGACATCGAGCACGACATCGTGCAGTGGACGGTGGGCCGACGACTGGACTCGGCCGCGGTCAGCCGTCCGCCGGCCACTCGACACTGACCGCGCCGTCCGGCAGGAGGGTCGCCCGCACCTCGGTGAGCACGTCGGACCAGAACGCCGGAGGCGCCGCGCCGCGCAGCTGGCCGGCCAGGTGCTCGGCCAGCCGGTGCGCCTCCCGCCGGGTGAACGGCGCGTCGGTCTCGCCGTCCACCCGCGGGCGGGGTAGGACCGGCGCGTCCAGCGGCACCGGATCGCCGGTGCAGACGATGTCGAGGTGCCCGGTGGTGCGGGTCAACGCCACGTAGAGCAGGCGGTGACCACGTTCGTCGCTGGCCACGATCTCCACCGGCTCGACCACCACCACCGCGTCGAACTCCAGGCCCTTGGCCTCCTGCGGGCTGATCAGGTTGACCGACCCGCCCAGCTCGCCCCGGTCGGCGCTGCTCCAGGCGATGCCGTTCGACGCCAACGCCGCCTCGACCGGGCGTCGCTGCCGGGGCGGGCAGACGATGCCGACGAATCGGCCGGCCTCGGCGTGCTCCCGCGCCACCGCGACCGCCCGGGCGGCCAGTTCGGACAGGCCGACCCGGTGCACGCCGGTGTCCGCCGGCCCGTCCCGGACCACCTCCACCGGCGTCACCCCCGGCGCGGCCACCGGCAGCAACGCCGCCGCCGTGGCATAGGGCTGCCGGGGTACGCGGTAGCCGTACCGCAGCGGGGTGATCTTCGCCGGGTGCACGGCCGGCAGGTGGACGAGCACCTCGTCCCACGAGTCGCGAGCCCAGCGGCCGGTCGACTGGG
The DNA here is from genome assembly GCF_027460165.1 of Micromonospora sp. WMMC241. Taxonomy (NCBI): domain Bacteria; kingdom Bacillati; phylum Actinomycetota; class Actinomycetes; order Micromonosporales; family Micromonosporaceae; genus Micromonospora; species Micromonospora sp. WMMC241. The sequence continues at coordinate 5,194,984 of NZ_JAPZBF010000001.1, read as the reverse complement.
CCAGGTCGCCGACCACTGTCAGCGACCCGGTGGCGCTGCGTCGGGCGACCGCGCGCAGCTGCATCGGTGACAGGTCCTGCGCCTCGTCGACCACCACGTGCGCGTACCGCCGCCCCGGACCGTCGATCAGGTGCGCCAGCTCGTCCAGCAGCGGCAGGTCCGCCGCCGACCAGGTCTCCCGGGACAGCCGGTCCGCGCCGCGCCGGTGCAGCGCCGCCACCTCGGCCGGGGTGAACGCGTCGCCGGCGGCGGCGCGCAGCCGCGCGGTGGAGCCGAGCAGGTCACGCAGCAGACCGGTCGGGGTCTGCTGCGGCCAGAGCCGTTCGGCGAGGTTGCCGACCTCGTCGGCCCGACCCGGGTCGGTGCCGGTGCGGGTCGCCACCAGGGCGGCGAGCCGGTCGCGCAGCAGCCGGCGCCGGCCCGCGTACGGCAGGGCGGCGGCCCGCGCCGCGGCGAGCGCCTCGGCCACCTCGGCACCGGGCAGCGTGACGAACCGGCCACCGACCAACAGCCGCTCGGCCGGGTCGGGAACGCCGATCCTGGCGTCCAGCGCGCGGGCCAGCAGGCCGGCCATCCGAGCCTCGCCCTTGATCCGGGCGACCTCGTCCGGCTCGACGCGACCGCGCGGCACGTCCGGGGCGAGCCGGCCGACGTCGCGCAACTCCACCCCGTCGTCGCCGAGGGCGGGCAGGATCTGACCGATGTAGCGCACGAAGGTCGGGTGCGGCCCGACCACCAGCACGTCCGCGGCCGACCAGTCGGCGCGGTGCTGGAACAGCAGCCAGGACACCCGGTGCAGCGCCACGGCGGTCTTGCCGGTGCCGGGACCGCCCTCGATCACCAGCACCTGGTCGCGCGGGGCGCGGATCAGCGCGAACTGGGCGGCCTGGATGGTGGCCACGATGTCCCGCATGGTGCCGGTGCGGCCGCGGCTCAGCTCGGCCAGCAGGTGCGCGTCCACCGCCTCGGCGATCTCGGCGAGGATGGTGTCGGTGAGGTCGTCGATGGTGTTGCCGGTGCAGGTGAAGGCGCGCTTGCGGCGGACTCCGGCGGGGTTCTCCGCGGTGGCCTCGAACCAGCCGGCGGCGGCCGGGGCGTGCCAGTTGACCACCAGCACCTCGCCGTCGGCGTCCCGGATCAGGTGGCGTCCGATGTAGCGGGTCTCGCCCGCCTCGTCGTCGATCCGGCCGAACGCCACCGCCTCGTCCGCCGCGCCGAGCGCCCGCCCGGCGGCGTCGGCGTACCGGCGCAGGTGGGCGGCGGCCGCGGTGTGGGCGGCGGCGGACGGCAGCCGGGCGAGGGTGTCGCGGCGCCGGTCGCGATGCTCCGCCGCCGCGTCGAAGTATGCCTGCTCGGCGGCGATGTCGGCTTCCCTGGACACCACGCGGCCCTCCCTCGCACCGGCCCGGTCCGGCCGGCGGGACTCGGTCGGGACACCGTACCGGCTCGATCCGACGCGAGCACCTCACCCGCCGGACACGGCATTGACATATTTCACTGCCCCGCCTAGGGTCGGCCCGAATCGATTCGACTCGTCGCTGTGGCGTTCCAGCGTCGGCGTCGGACGGTTCGAGTCCGGGCAGCCGAGTCGACCATGCCGTGCGTCCGTCGTGCCCGTATCCCGCCGCCGGCATGGTGCAACCCCCGTACCCGAATCGGTCACCCCCGTTTGGTGAAGGAGCCGCATCATGGCAAGACGCAGAACTCTGTTCGGGCCCCTCGCGGCCGCCGCGATCCTGGTCGTGGCGGCGGCCGGAGCCACAGTGGCCGGCGCCGTGGGCGGCGCCGCGCCCGCCGCCGCCGCGGTGACCGCGGGGTGCGGCAAGGCGCCCACGTTGACCAGCGGTTCCCGGACCATCCAGAGCGGCGGCCAGAACCGCAGCTTCATCCTCCGGATCCCGGACAACTACGACCGCAACCACGGCTACCGACTGATCTTCGGATTCCACTGGAACGGTGGCACCGCGGGCGACGTCGACTCCGGCGGGGCGGACCGGGAGGCCTGGTCCTACTACGGCCTGCGGCAGCAGGCGAACAACAGCGCCATCTTCGTCGCGCCCCAGGGCAACGGCAACGGCTGGGCCAACCCGGGCGGCCAGGACACCACCTTCGTCGACGACATGATCCGGCTGATCGAGGCGGACCTCTGCGTCGACACGACGCAGCGATTCGCGCTCGGCTTCAGCTACGGCGGCGGCATGAGCTACGCCCTGGCCTGCGCTCGGGCCAACGTCTTCCGGGCCGTCGCGGTCTATTCCGGCGGTCAGCTCAGCGGGTGCTCCGGCGGCACGCAGCCCATCGCCTACATGGGGATCCACGGCATCGGCGACCCGGTGCTCAACATCTCCGCCGGTCGGTCGCTGCGGGACACGTTCGTGCGCGCCAACGGGTGCACCGCGCAGAGCCCGCCCGAGCCGAGGGCGGGCAGCCTGACGCACGTCACCACCACCTACTCCGGCTGCCGGGCCGGCTATCCGGTCGTCTGGGCCGCGTTCGACGGCGGCCACACCCCGGGGCCGGTGGACGGCGGTGGCGACAGCGGCGTCCGAACCTGGACGAAGACCGAGGTGTGGCGGTTCTTCACCCAGTTCGACGGCGCCGGCCCGACGCCCACGCCGACGGCCAGCCCGACCACCCCGCCGCCGGGCGGCACCTCGGCCCTGCGCAACGTCGCCTCCGGCCGCTGCCTGGACGTCAACGGCGCCGCGCAGACCAACGGCGCCGCCGCGATCATCTGGGACTGTCACGGCCAGAGCAACCAGTCCTGGACCGTGACCGCGGCGCAGGAGCTGCGCGTCTTCGGCGGCAAGTGCCTCGACGTCAACGGCGCCGCGACCGCGAACGGCAGCTCGGTGATCATCTGGGACTGCAACGGCCAGTCCAACCAGAAGTGGCGGTTCAACGCCGACGGCACGATCACCGGCGTCGGTTCGGGCCGGTGCCTGGACGTGGTCGGTGACGGTACGGCCAACGGCACGCGGACCCAGATCCGGGACTGCGCCGGTTCGGCGGGCCAGCGGTGGAGTCGTTGACGGCCGTGTTGTGTGAACGTTAACATGTGATGTCTTATCATTGACAAACATCAATCAAAGCGCTCGGGAGGCGGATCGGATGTTCAGTACAGTGAGTCGTCCACGGCGATCGTGGCGGGCGGTGATGTCCGCTGCGGCGGCATCGGTCCTGGCGGCGGCAGCCGTACTGACCGCGTCCGCCTCCCCGGCGCAGGCCGCAACCGCCATCACCATCAACGGCGGGTCCGGTGGGCGGGCGTTCGACGGTGTCGGCGCGGTCAGCGGTGGCGGTGGAAACAGCAGACTACTGATCGACTATCCGGAGCCGCAGCGCAGCGACCTGCTCGACTACCTCTTCAAGCCGGGCTACGGCGCCGCCATGCAACTGCTCAAGGCGGAGATCGGCGGCGACACCAACTCCACCTCCGGCGCGGAGCCCAGCCACGAGCACACGCGGGGCGCGGTGAACTGCAACCGGGGCTACGAGTGGTGGCTGATGGAGCAGGCCAGGATGCGCAACCCCAACATCGCGCTGGTCGGCCTGGCCTGGGGCGCACCCGGCTGGATCGGCAACGGCAACTTCTGGTCCACCGACTCGATCAACTACCTGGTGGGCTGGCTGGACTGCGCCGCCACCCACGGGCTGACCATCAACTACCTCGGCGGGTGGAACGAGAAGGGCTACAACACCACCTGGTACAAGAACCTGCGCTCCACCCTCAACTCCCGCGGCTACGGCAACGTGAAGATCGTCGCCTCGGACGACTTCGGGTGGGGCGCCGCCGACGAATCGCTCCGTGACCCGGCCTTCGCCAACGCCGTGCAGGTCTTCGGCAGCCACTACGTCTGCGGCTACCGCAGCGCCCAGACCAGCTGCCCCAGCTCCGCCAACGCGGTGTCCACCGGCAAGCAGCTCTGGGCCAGCGAGAACGGGTCCGACGACTACAACGCCGGCGCGCCGGCCCTCGCCCGGGGCATCAACCGCGGCTACATCGACGGCAAGATGACCGGCTACATCAACTGGCCCGCCATCGCCGCCATCACCCCCAACATCCCCTGGGCGACCACCGGCGTGGCGGTGGCCCAGCAGCCGTGGTCCGGCGCGTACTCGATCGGCAAGAGCACCTGGGTGATGGCGCACACCACCCAGTTCACCGCGCCCGGCTGGCGCTACCTCGACGCGTCGAGCGGATACCTCGGCGGCAACCGCAACAACGGCAGCTACGTCTCGCTCAAGTCCACGAACAACAGCGACTACAGCACCGTCATCGAGACGCAGGACGCCGGCTCGGCCCAACAGCTCGACTTCACCGTCACCGGCGGGCTGTCCACCGGCACCGTCCGCGTCTGGGCGACGAACCTCAGGTCCAACAACAGCGCCGACCACTTCGTCCGGGGCGCCGACATCACCCCGAACGGTGGGCGCTTCTCGCTCACCGTCCAGCCCGGCTACGTCTACAGCATCACCACCACGACCGGGCAGGGCAAGGGGACGGCGGTCAGCCCCGCGCAGGGCAACCTGAAGCTGCCGTACGCGGACAACTTCGACAGCTACGCCACCGGTCGCGAGGCCAGGTACCTGATGGACCAGCAGGGCTCGTTCGAGATCGCCGGGTGCGGCGCCGGCCGGGCCGGGCAGTGCGTCCGCCAGATGTCCGACCAGGCGCCGATCTACTGGACCTCCGGCCAGGCCGAGCCGTACACCCTGCTGGGTGACCTGACCTGGCGCAACTACACCGTCACCTCGGACGTGCTGCTGGAGAAGCCCGGCTACGTGCAGCTCATCGGGCGCGGCAACACCTACAACCACCAGGGGCCGCAGAACCTGAACGGCTACTACTTCCGGGTCACCGACGGTGGGGCCTGGTCCATCCGGAGCAACAACACCAGCGGCAACTGGCGCACCCTGGCCAGTGGCAACACCGCGGCGCTGGGCACCGGGCGGTGGCACAACCTCTCGTTGAAGCTGAACGGCAGCACCCTCACCGCGGCCGTCGACGGCACCACCGTCGGCACCGTGTCGGACTCCACCTGGGTCGCCGGCCAGATCGGGTACGGCACCGGGCAGGGCGTCACCGCCCAGTTCGACAACCTCTCGATCACGCCGGGCGACGGTTCCAGCAGTCCGACCGGAGAGCTGCGCAGCGCGAGCGCCAACCGCTGCCTGGACGTCAACGGCGCCAGTCAGGCCGACGGCGCGGTCGTGCAGATCTGGGACTGCAACGGCGGAGCCAACCAGCAGTGGACGGTCGGCTCGAACAACCAGCTCACCGTCTACGGCAACAAGTGCCTCGACGTGCCGGGCACCGCATCCGGCAGCCGCGCCCGGATCATGACCTGTAACGGTGGCAGCAACCAGCAGTGGCGGCTCAACGCCGACGGCACCATCGTCGGGGTCGGCTCGGGGCTCTGCCTGGACGTCAACGGCGCCGGCACCGCCAACGGCACCGCCGTCCAGATCTGGACCTGCAACGGTGGCAGCAACCAGCAGTGGGTACGCGGCTGAGCCGCTACCGGTGTCCCGCCGCCAACCCGGCCGCTCTGCTCGCGGCCGGGTTGGCGCGCCCTTTCTACGATGACGGTCATGGATGCCGCAGTCGTGACCAATGCGGTCGTGGCCGCGATCTCGGTGATCACCGTCGTCGTCTCGGCGTTCTTCGCGCTCCGGCAGCTCCGGCTGTCGCAGCACGCGAACCACACCCTGGTCGCGATCGAGCTGCTCACCCGCGACCGGATGAGCGACGCGTTCCTGGACAGCCAGCAGTTCGTGCTCACCGAGCTGAGGACCGCCTGCCCGCCGGGCGTGCCGGTCAGTCGACTGCCGGCCGAGGCCCGCAAGCACGTGAACCGGATCGCGCTCTACTACAACGGGCTGGGCCAGATGCTGGCCTTCAAGGTGGTCGAGCCGGCGCTGCTGCTCGGCACCGGTGGGTACCGCGCGCGCGAGGCGTGGACCGTGCTGGAGCCGTACATCCTCGCCGAGCGGGTGGCGCGTGGCGAGTCGTACCTGTCGAACTTCGAGCATCTCGCGGTGCTGGCGACCGAGACGCCGTGGCCGATGGCGGTGCGCAGGCTGGGCCTGCGCCGGTTCGGCAGCTATCCGGCAGAGGTGGGCCCGGTGGCCGACGCGCCGACATGGGCGAACGTCGATCATGAGGTTGGCGGCACGATTGGAGATCCGCACCGCCGCTAACCTCATGATCGACAAAGATGGGGGCGTCAACCTGGGGTTGACGGGGGAAGGGTGTCAACCTAGGGTTGACGCATGACTGAGATTGAGCCGCTCAAGATGAGCCAACCGGTGCGCCTCGACGAGCTGATCGAGGGCATCAAGAAGGGGCGCACCGACGCGCTCGACCAGCTCTCCGACGCGGTCCTCGTCGCCGACCACCTGGGCGACGTCGCCGACCACCTGATCGGCCACTTCGTCGACCAGGCGCGCCGCTCGGGCGCCTCGTGGACGGAGATCGGCCGCAGCATGGGGGTGAGCAAGCAGGCCGCCCAGAAGCGCTCCGCGGCCAAGGCGGAGACCGCCGCCGCGCTCGACCCGAACGCCGGGTTCGGCCGGTTCACCCCGCGCGCCCGCAACGTGGTGGTGGCCTCGCAGGAGGAGGCGCGGGGCGCCGGCCACGCCGAGATCACCCCCGGGCACATCGCGCTGGGGCTGCTCGCCGAGCCGGACGGGCTGGCCGCCGCGTTGATCAAGGCCAGGGGCGTACCCCTGGAGATGTTCCGGGAGGCCGTCACCGCGAGCCTGCCGGCGAAGGCCGACCAGGTCCCGGACCTCATCCCCTACGACGCGCGGGCCAAGAAGGTCCTGGAACTGACGTTCCGGGAGGCGCTGCGGATGGGCCACAACTACATCGGTACGGAGCACATCCTGCTCGCCCTGCTGGAGGAGGAGGGCGGCGACGGCGTGCTCGCCGGACTCGGCCTGACCAAGGAGGCGACGGAGGCCGCGGTCGAGGGCGCGCTCGCCGAACTCACGCGCAAGCGGGCCTGACCCGGTGCCGGGCACGCGTCACGGGGGCGCGTGCCCGGCACCGGGTGGTCAGCCGGCGGTCGGGAAGCCGTAGCGGGCGGCGTGCTCCGGGTCGGCCGGGTCGACCTGCCGGATGCCGGCGTCGGCGAGGCGCTTGTTCACATCGTCGAGGCGGTCTCGTACCAGCCGGGCCTCCTCCTCGGTGACCCGGCCGCGGTGCGGCCGACCGGCGTGCTCGATCGTGCCGTAGTCGATCTTTTCGGCGGTACGCCGGGCCTTCGGCGGCTTCACCCGCTCGGCGGTGCGCAGCAGTTGCGCCATCGGCACGTCGGTGGCCATCGCGTCGAACTCGCTGGCGGTGAGCACCACCCGGCGCGGCTCACCGCCGCCGTGCCGGTCGTGGATCTCCACCACGGCCACGTCCAGCGTCGCGTCGTCGATGCTCTCCACGTCGACCGGGGTGGCGTCCAGTTGCACGGGCCCGGCGACCAGGTCCGGGTGCTCCAGCACGACGACCCGGACCACCTCGTCGTCGGGGGACAGCGCCTGGCCGGTGAAGTCGGAGACGTGGATCGTCTTCTTGCCCATGCGCGGAGCTTCTCCTGTCGTAGGCCGAAAATCGGACCACAGGACGCTACCGCACAGGCGTACGAAGGTCGGTACGCCCGCCGGCCGGTGTGTCGCCGCCCGCCCTATCCGGTCGTGAGGCCGCGCCAGGCGGAGGTGCCGGCGGGCTGTGCGTTCAGCTCGGACCAGGAGGCGCCCCGGTGGCGGGCCTCGCGGTACTCCGGCTGGGCAGGGAAGCGCCCGCCGGAGTCGGCCGCCCGCCAGCTCCGCTCGGCGTCCTGCTGGAATCGGTCATTCGGGTTCTGAGGCATGACCACTACCGTCCCAGAGAAACTTGTCCATGTATGGAAATGAATATGACGCAGGATCTATGCGTCAGGTTCCCTGGACGCGTCAGATTCCGGCGGCCGGCAGGCGGACCACGAATCGGCATCCGTCGCTGACGTTCTGGACCTCTACCCGTCCGCCGTGTGCCTCAACCAGCCCACGCACGATGGCCAGCCCCAGCCCACCGGAGCCGCCCGGTTCGGCCGCCGCCGGGGTCCGGGCCGGTTCGCCGCGGAACGCCACGTCGAAGACCCGGGGCAGGTCGTCCTCCGGGATGCCGCCGCAGGTGTCCGCGACGGCCAGCCAGGCGGTGTCGACGTCCTGCCCGGCGTCCACCGACACCGTGCCGTCTGCCGGGGTGTAGCGGATCGCGTTCAACAGCAGGTTGCCCACCACCCGGGACAGCTCCCGCTCGCTGGCGGTCACCGCCGGCCAGCCCGCCTCGGCCGCGACCAGCCGGATCCGGCGGGCGGCGGCCAGCGGCGCGGCGCCGGCCAGCGCGTCGGAGACCACGTCGCCGAGCGCCACCGTGGACAGCGACAGTCGCAGCGCGCCGGCGTTGATGCGGGACAGCTCGAACAGGTCGTCGACCAGCCGGGTCATCCGGTCGGTCTCCACCCGGATCCGGCGGTGGTACTCGGCCACCGTCGCCGGGTCGTCGACCACGCCGTCCTCCAGCGCCTCGGCCATCGCCCGCAGCCCGGCCAGCGGCGTACGCAGGTCGTGCGAGACCCAGGCGACCAGGTCCCGGCGGCCCTTCTCGATCCGCCGCTCCCGGGCCCGCGCCTGGTCGGCCCAGACCGCGGCGGCGGCCAGCCGGCGGCCGAACAGCCAGCCCACCGCCAGGCTCACCACGGCGGCGGCGGAGACCGTGATCAGCACCACCTGGAGGTCGTGCGGGGAGAGGAACATCGCCTGCGCGACCCCCGCCACCCCGGCGGCCACCGCGGCCACGGTCATCGCCAGCAGCACCGAGATGTGCACGGTGATCGACCGGCCGCGCAGCAGGCGCAGCGCGACCGCGCCGGCCAGCCCGACCGCGAGCGCGGCGGCCAGCGCCACGCCGAAGATCAGCGCGAGATCACGCATCGGCCGGCTCGTAGCGGTAGCCGACGCCCCACACGGTGACGATGCGGCGGGGTCGGGCCGGGTCGTCCTCGATCTTCTCCCGCAGCCGACGCACGTGCACCGTCACCGTCGACTGGTCGCCGAAGCTCCACCCCCACACCCGTTCCAGCAGCTCGGCCCGGCGGAACGCCCGCGCCGGATGCCGCATCAGGTGCGCCAGCAGGTCGAACTCGCGCAGCGTCAGGGTCAGCTCCCGGCCGCGCAGGCGGGCCACCCGGGGGCCGGTCTCCACCTCCAGACCGTCGTCGGCGAGGCGCACCGGCGGCGCGGCGGCCGGCTCGCCGCCGGCCCTCCGCAGCACCGAGCGGACCCGCAGCACCAGCTCGCGCGGGGAGAACGGCTTGCTCAGGTAGTCGTCCGCGCCCAGTTGCAGGCCGAGGATCCGGTCGGCCTCGTCGCCGCGCGCGGTGAGCATGACGATGGGTACGCCGTCCGGCCGCTCCCGCAGCCGCCGGCACACCTCCAGCCCGTCGAGCACGGGCAGCATCAGGTCCAGCACCACCAGGTGCGGCGGCCGGCGGGACACGGTGTCCAACGCGGCCGCCCCGTCACCGACGTGCTCGACCTCGTAGCCGGCGTGCTCCAGGTAGCGGCAGACCACGTCGGCGACCGTCCGGTCGTCGTCCACCACCAGCACCCGCTGCGCCACCCCGCACCTCCCGCGTAGCGAGAGGTCAGCGTAGCCACGGGGAAACACGTGATCCATTGCCAGGTTCTTACGGTCGGTGCGGGCCTGCGGGGCGTACCATGATCATGTGCTCGACCGGCGGCTCTTCCTGCACCTGGCGACCTGGTTGGGGCAGTGGCCGGCCGGTCCCGGGCTGCACGTGGTCCGGTCCTGGCGCCGCGCCCGCCCGGCCTGGGACGGGCGGCCACGCCCGGCCGTCGCGGTCTCGGTGCGCGACAGCACGGTGCTCTCGGTGCCGCCGCAGCGGGTCGAAGCGGTGCGGGCCCTGGTCCGGGGGCGGCCGATCGAGGAATGGCTGCCGGCGCTGCCGACGACGGTCGGCGCGCCGGAACTCACCACGAACCGCGGGGTCTTCCGCTGGTGCACCGACCCGGCGCCGCTGCCCGACGTGGGGGAGTGGCTGCCGCCGGAGATGCCCGGCGCCCCGCCCTGGCTGGGCCTGTTCCGCGAGGTGCTGGTGGTCCGGGACGCCGACGGCGCGTACCTGGCCGGGGTGGGGATCAAGCGGCACGACGCCTACGGCCACGAGCTGGCGGTGGGCACGTCCCCGACGGCCCGGGGGCGCGGCCTGGCCCGGCGGTTGGTGGCGCAGGCGGCCCGGCGGGTGCTCGCCGAGGGGGCGATCCCGACCTACATCCACGGCCCGGGCAACCACGCCTCCGCCCGGGTCGCCGAGGCAGCGGGGTTCCCGGACCGGGGCTGGACCTCGTTCGGCGTCTTCCCGCACTGACCGCCGGCGTGGGCGCGGACCGTGGATCCCGGGCCGGATCCACGGTCCGCGGCCTCTCCCCCCAGGTCCCGATGCCGTAACGCTAGGTGAACGCAGCTGCGCTGGGCAAGATGCAGGTCTTGTCTGGTTGCGGACTTGACCTGCGGAATTGCCGCCACGATCGATCGGTCGGTCAGTGACGCAACGTGTGGATCAGGGTGAGTGCCTGCCGGGTGGCCGGGCGCAGCACCCGCAGCCGGGACAGCCCCACGAGCCGGTCGACCAGCGGCACCACGCCGTCCACCAACTGCCGGGTCCGGGCCTGCCCAGGGGAGCGGTCGTGCACCCAGTAGAGAACCACGCCCAGGTAGCCCAGCCAGAGCAGTTCCGGCAGCGCCTCCCGCAGCTCGTCGTCGAGCTTCGCGGTCGAGCCGGCGAGCACCTCGCGGAACAGCGACACCGACGCCTCCCGGGCCGGCGACGACTCGGCCGAGAACGGGCTCAGCGGCGAGGTCGGCTCGGCCGCCGTCTTGAAGAACGTCCCGGCGAACGAGTGGTAGGGACTCAGCACGTCCACGCCCGCGTGCAGCACCCCGGCCAGCCGCGCCGCGAAGTCCCGTTCCCGGGCGAGCACCGGCGCGGCGGCGGCACGGTGCTCGCGCTGGGTGTCCGCGTAGAACTCCTGGATCAGGTGTTCCTTCGAACCGAAGTAGTAGTAGGCGTTGCCCACCGAGACGCCGGCCTCCTCGGCGACGGCCCGCATGGTGGTGCGCGCGTACCCCCGTTCCCGGAACAGCCGCATGGCGGTGTCCAGGATCAGCCGGCGGGTCTGCTCACCCCGGGCGGTCGGCGTGCTCTGCTCGGTCATCGGGGTCACCGTATCCCGGCTCCCGGACGCGATCGCGGACCGCGCCGGCCCGCCGCCGGGTGACGGCGGGCCGGTGGGCGCGGGCCGGTCAGTCGGTCAGGCCGAGCACCCGCGCCGCCGCGCGACCGTTGGCGTGGCTGGCGCCGTAGGTGGCGACGAAGGCGCGCGCCCCGGCCGGCCGCCAGTCACCCGGCCAGCCCATCTCGACCACGGTCACCGGGTGCGTGGCGGCCAGCGCCTCGACCAGCTCCCGCGCGCCGGGCAGCCGGTGCAGGTGCCGTCCGACCAGCACCACCGGTCGCTGGCCGGCGAGCCGGCGCAGCGCGGCCGGGTCGGTCTCGCCGGCCACCGCGCGGGCCTGTTCGACCCCGGCGGCCAGGTGCGGGCCCAGCCCCCACGGCACCCGCCCCTCGGCGACGGTGGAGGCGGCGTGCACCTGCACCACCAGCGCGGGAGCCGGGCCGGGAAGGTCGCCCTCGACGTGCACCGCCCGCAGCGCGGCCGCGTAGCCGAGGTCGTCGGCGGCCGGGGCCGGGGCGTCGGCCGGCCCGCTCCAGCCGGCGAGCGCGGCGGTCCGGCCGGCGGCCTCCTCCACCCGGGCGCGCGCCAGCCGGCCGTCGCCGAGCGCGCCGACGATCTCCGCGGCGACCAGCTCCACCAGGTCGGCGTCGACCTGGGCGCCGATGCAGAGCAGGTCGGCGCCGGCGGCCAGCGCGCGTACCGCGGCCGGGCCCACCCCGCCGGCGGCCAGCGCGGCGCCCTTCATCTCCAGCGCGTCGGTGATCACCGTGCCGGTGAAGCCGTACTCGACGCGCAGCAGGTCGTGCAGGACGGCCCGGCTGAACGTCGCCGGTCCGTCCCCGGTCAGCGCCGGCACCCGGATGTGCGCGGTCATCACCGCGCGTACCCCGGCGTCGATCACCGCGGCGAACGGCGGCAGGTCCCGCTCCCGCAGCACGGCCGGCGGCACGTCGACAGTGGGCAGCTCGTGATGCGAGTCGGCGACCGTGGCGCCGTGCCCGGGGAAGTGCTTGGCGCAGGCGGCCACGCCGGCCGACTGGAGACCGGCGACTGCGGCGGCCGAGTGGACGGCCACCCGCTTCGGGTCCGCGCCGAACGAGCGGGTGCCGATCACCGGGTTCTCGTCGGCGGTGTTCACGTCGACGGTGGGCGCCAGGTCGAGGGTGATGCCGACGGCGGCCAGTTCGGCGCCGATCGCCGCGTACACCGCGCGGGTGAGGTCCGGGTCGTCGACCGCGCCGAGCGCGGCGTTGCCCGGGTACGGGCTGCCGGTGGCGTGGGCCAGCCGGGTGACGTCACCGCCCTCCTCGTCGATCGCCAGGATCACGTCCGGGCGACCGGCGCGCAGCGCCGCGGTGGACGCCGCCAGCTGGGCCGGGTCGTGCACGTTGGTGCCGAACAGGGTGTGCCCGGCGAGGCCGTCGGCGAGCAGGTCGACCGCCCAGTCCGGCGGGACCGGGCCGGCGTACGCGGCCAGCAACGTGCCCAGCGCGAGCCGACGGAGTCCTGGATCCAACCCCACTTGTGCCCCTTTCCCTGCCGGATCGTCCGACCTCTCTCGGAACGGGGTGGCCGATACGCTAACGGCCACCCTTCGGCAGGCGTTTTATGGTTAGAAACCTTACTGAAAAATCGAGGACCTTGGCATGAGTGCGACCCGGCTGCCCGGCACCCCCCGACTCCTTCGGGCGCTCAACGACCGCGCGGCGCTGGAGCTGCTGCTCGAGCGCGGGCCGCTGACCCGGGCCCGCATCGGCGAGCTGACCGGGCTGTCCAAGGTGACCGCCTCCCAGCTCGTCGAGCGGCTGGAGGAACGCGGCCTGGTCGCCCGGGTCGGCGAGCAGGCCGGCGGGCGGGGCCCGAACGCCCAGCTCTACGCGGTGCGCCCGAGCAGCGCGTACGTGGTCGGCGTGGACGTCGGCGCGGAGCGGGTGGTGGCCGCCTGCGCCGACATCACCGGCGCGGTGGTCGGCCGGGTCGAACAGTCCACCCGGGACACCGACGACCCGGTGGGCGTGGTGCACAACGCGGTGGTGCGGGCGGCCAGCAGCGCCGGGGCGGAGCTGTCCGCCGTCCGGCGCGTCGTGCTGGGCACGCCCGGCCTGGTCGACCCGCAGACCGGCGACATCACGTTCGCGTTCAACCTGCCGCGCTGGCACAGCGGACTGCTCGCCGCGCTCCGCGAGGACCTGGACACCCCGGTCGTCTTCGAGAACGACGTGAACCTGGCCGCGGTGGCGGAGGCGCAGTCGGGTGCGGCCCGCGACACCGCCGACTTCGTGCTGGTCTGGGTGGACGCGGGCGTCGGCCTGGCCATCGTGCTGGGCGGCCGGCTGCACCACGGCAGCAGCGGCGCGGCCGGTGAGATCGGCTACCTGCCGGTGCCCGGGGTGCCCATCCCGCGCGACGTGTCCCGGCGCGCCAAGCCGGCGTTCCAGCAGCTCGCCGGCGCCGACGCGGTCCGCGCGGTGGCGGCCGAGCACGGCTTCGCCACGCCGGACGCGGCCGAGCAGGGGGTCGCCGCGGCCCGGGCGGCCGAGGCGGTCGGCGCGGCCATCGCGGCCGGCGACGCCGGCGGCCCGGTGCTGGACGAGTTGGCCCGGCGGCTGGCCCTCGGTGTGGCGAGCACCTGCGTGGTGCTCGACCCGCCGCTGGTGGTGCTCGCCGGCGCGGTCGGCCGGGCGGGTGGGGCCGAGTTGGCCGAGCGGGTGCAGCAGGAGGTCGCCGCGATCACGCTGGTCCGGCCGCGGGTGGTGAGCACCGGGCTGACCGAGGAGCCGATCCTGCGCGGCGCGCTGCGCACCGCGCTCGACGCGGTCCGCGACGAGGTGTTCGGCTCGACGGTCGGCTGAGCGTCCGACCCACCCTGCCGCCATGTGAAGGAATTCTTCACCCTGTCGGGCGGGTCTGCAAGGAGTTGCCGGCGCGGCCCGCTCGCACGGGCCGCGCCGGCACGCTCAGATCAGGTCCCGCCGCCGGAACACCGCGAACGCGGCCGCCACCAGCGCGCCGGTCAGCGCGACCAGGACCACCAGCCCCGACGGCCAGCCGAGCGTGTAGGAACCGTCGCAGAACCCGGAGATCCCCGTGCTGCAGGCGCTGCCGTCCCAGAACCGCACCTCACCGGCGAGCCACGCACCCAGATAGCTGGAGAGCATGAACCGGTCCGGCCGGGCGACCTGGAGGATCTGGAACACCAGCCGCGCGCCCAGCTCCCACACCACCAGGTAGGCGGCCACCGTGCCCAGCGCCGCGGAGGTGTGCCGGCCCAGTGTGGCCACGGCGAACCCGAGCGCCGCGGCGAACAGCACGAGCAGCAGACCGCGTACCCAGGTCGCGCCGAGCGACGCCCAGAACTCGCCGCCCATCCGCCCGGTCAGCCCGGACGCCTGGCCGATCAACCAGAACGCGCCCAGATAAGCCACCGACGCCAGCACGGAGAGCGCGAGCACGCCGCCGAGCAGCGTGCCGAGCTTCGCGGCGAACACGGTCGGCCGGCGCGGCCGCCACAGCAGCAGGTTGACCACCCCGCCCGAGTTCAGGTCCGCCCCGATGTAGGAGGCGCCCACCAGGAACCCGAACAGCGCCAGGAACGCGATCAGGAAATAGAGCAGCGGCTGGGCCTCCTTGGCGAAGACGAAGACACCGCTGAGGTAGTCGGACGCGGTCGGCAACTGCTCCGACCGGGCCGGGTCGATCTGCGCGCAGTCCCGCGGCACGTAGTCGTTCTCGACCGGGGTGACCGTCCCCGCCTTGATCTGCACGCAGCGGTCGTGCGCCAGCTCCAGCCGCTGGACCTCCTGCGCGGCCTGCGCCTGGGCCCGGCTCAGCTCGATCGCGGTCGGCCGGTGCGACCCACCGAGCGTGGTCACCACCGTCACCGCGAAGGCGACCGCCAGCAACACCACCATGAGCTGCACGAAGCGCCGGGCGGCCAGCCGCTCCAGCTCGGCACGGACCAGGTTCACGCGTCCACCTCCCGGCCGTCCCGGACGTCCAGATCGATCACTCCGTCGTGCGTCGGCGCGCCGTCCACCTGGCGCGGCACCGCCACCGGCTCCCGGTCGCCGGTCAGCTCCAGGAAGACGCTCTCCAGGTCGGGTCGGAGCGGCACCAGCTCACGCACCCACAGCCCCTGCTCGCCCAGCGTGCGGCTGACCACCTCGGGATCCTCCACACCGGTCACCACCAGGTGGTCGGGGTGCGCGGTCACCGACAGGCCGGCGCGGCCCAGCAACTGCTCGGCCCGCTCCGGCTCGGCCACCCGCACCTGCCACTGGTGCTGGTCGAAGCCGGCCAGCACCTCGTCCACCGGCCCGTACGCGACCCGCCGGCCGCGGCTGACGATCGTCACGTGGTCGCAGATCAGCTGGATCTCGGCGAGGATGTGGCTGGAGAGCAGCACCGTCACCCCGGAGGCGGCGAGCGACCGGGTCAGGTCGCGCATCTCCCGGATGCCGGCCGGGTCGAGCCCGTTCGCCGGCTCGTCGAGGATCAGCAACTCCGGGCGCTTGAGCAGCGCCGAGGCGACCGCCAGGCGCTGCTTCATGCCCAGCGAGTAACCCTTCACCCGCTCGTCGCCCCGGTCCCGCAGGCCGACCTGCTCCAACACCTCGTCCACCCGACTGGTGGGCACGCCGCCGGCCAGCGCCAACAGCCGCAGCGTCCGGTGCGCGGTGAAGTTGCCGAAGAACTGCGGGCTCTCCACGATCGCGCCGACCCGCCCGGCCACGTCGGGCAACCGCTCCGGAGACCGGGCGCCCAGCACGTGCATCCAGCCGGAATCCGGCCGGACCAGCCCGAGCAGCGCCCGCAGCGTGGTCGTCTTGCCCGAGCCGTTCGGGCCGAGGAAGCCGTGCACCTGACCCGCCTCGACCAGCATGTGGAAGTCGTCGACGGCGACGCGGCGCCCCTGACGCAGGGTGTGGAACGTCTTGCGGAGACCGGCGATCTCGATGACCGCGCTCATCCGCCCGCCTCCCGGCAGCGGTCGGGCATCTGTCGTCCTTCCGAAGCGGTGACCAACGACACGGCGCCCCACCCTATGGCCGCGACGCCGCCCGTGGGGGGCGACGGGCCGGTGCGTGGTTGGATGGGGCGGTGACTGGTGACCTGATCCCCGGCGCCGTCGGCGCCCCCGCCCCCTCGACCGTGGACGCGGATCTGGTGGTCAGCCTCGACGGGGTCGGCGTCAAGCGCTCCGGCACCTCGCTGGTGCACGACGTCGACTGGCGGGTCGAGCTGGACGAACGGTGGGTGCTGCTCGGCCCGAACGGCGCCGGCAAGACCACAGTGCTCAACCTGGCCGCCGGCCGGCTGCACCCGAGCCACGGCGTCGCCCACGTGCTCGGCGAGCGCATCGGCCGCACCGACGTCAACGAGCTGCGTACCCGGATCGGCCTCTCCACCGCCACCCTCGCCGAGCGGATCCCCGCCGAGGAACGCGTCACCGACGTGGTGGTGACCGCCGCCTGGTCGGTGGTGGGCCGCTGGCGGGAGAGCTACGACCGCACCGACGAGGCACGCGCCACCGCGCTGCTCGGCCAGCTCGGCGTCGGCCACCTGGCCGACCGCGCGTACGGCACGCTCTCCGAGGGCGAGCGCAAGCGGGTGCAGATCGCGCGCGCCCTGATGACCGACCCGGAGCTGCTGCTGCTCGACGAGCCCGCCGCCGGGCTCGACCTGGGCGGTCGGGAGGACCTGGTCGCCCGGCTCGCCGAGCTGGCGTACGACCCGGACGCGCCGGCCATGGTGCTGGTCACCCACCACGTGGAGGAGATCCCGCCCGGCTTCACCCACGCGTTGCTGCTGCGCGAGGGCGGGGTGGTGGCGCAGGGCCTGCTCGCCGACGTGCTCACCGCCGACAACCTGTCCAAGACCTTCGGCCTGCCGCTGCTCGTCTCCCGCGCCGGCGACCGTTGGACCGCCCGCGCCGCCTGAGCCTGTCATGCCGCAGACCCGCGTCGCCGTCGTCGGCAGCGCCAACATGGACCTGGTCGGGACCGCCGCCGCGCTGCCGAGGCCGGGTGAGACGGTGCTCGGCACCGACTTCGTCATGCTCCCCGGCGGCAAGGGCGCCAACCAGGCGGTCGCCGCGGTCCGCGCCGGCGCGTCCTGCGTCTTCCTCGGCGCGATCGGGTCGGACGCGTTCGGCGTCACCCTCCGGGCCCGGATCACCGCCGCCGGTGTGGACACCGGCCACCTTCGGGTGGCGTACGGCCCGTCGGGCGTCGCCCTGATCATGGTCGGTGGCGCGGGGGAGAACGCGATCCTGGTCACCCCCGGCGCGAACGAGGCGTTCGTCGCGCCGACCGAGGACGAGCTGGCCGCCGTACGCGAGGCGGACGTGCTGGTCGCGCAGCTGGAGGTGCCGGTCGAGACGGTGACCGAGGCGGCGCTGGCGGCCCGGTCGGCGGGCACCCGGGTGGTGCTCAACGCGGCACCGGCGCGGTCGCTGCCGGCCGAGCTGCTGGCCGCGACCGACCTGCTCGTGGTCAACGAGCCGGAGGCGCAGGCGCTGACCGGCCGCGGCCGGGACGAGCCGGCGGCGCTGCTCGACCTGGTGCCCCGCGCGGTGCTGACGCTCGGCGGCGACGGCGCCTGGTACGTCGACCGGGACCGGGCGCCGATGCACGTGCCCGCCGTGCCGGTGGACGTGGTCGACTCCACCGCGGCCGGGGACGCCTTCACCGCCGCGCTCGCCGTGGCCTGGGGTGAGGGGCGGGACCTGGCCGAGGCGGTGCGCTGGGCCTCGGCGGCCGGGGCGGCCTGCGTCCGCAGGCTGGGCGCCTCGGTGGCGCTGCCGCACCGCACCGAGATCGACGCGCTCTTCGCCCGGGGTTGAGCCGGTCCTCGCTGTTAACAGGGGGCCCCGCCTCTACCGGATGCGTTAAGAAGGGGCCCCTCCTTAACTCTCGGCGCGCTCGCCGCGGCGGCGCAGCATGGCGAGGCCGGGGATGCCGGCCACCGCGAGCTTGAGGTCGCGGGTGACGTCCAGCAGGTCGTGCAGGTCCGGCCCGACCCGGTCCAGCGTGGCCAGGATCGGCAGCACGTCCGAGGTGAGGTGCTCCTTCAACTTCGGCAACTCGTCGACGAGCCGGATCGCCGCGGTCACCTCCTCCGGGCTGAGCTGCTCGACGAAGCGGGCCGCCATCGGCGCGGCCCGGCGCAGCGTCGCCTCGTACGCGGCCAGCAGCTCGGTCGCGGTGCCGGCCGCCGCCTCGGCGGTGGCCACCGTGCCGGCGGCCCGGGCCGCCACCGTGTCCGCCTCGGCGACCACGCCGGCCGCCGCCCGGGCCACCCGGTCCGCCTCGCCGACCACCGTGGCCGCGGCGGCGGAGACCCGCTCCGCCTCGCCGACCACCACCGCGGCCGCGGCGGCCACCTCGGTCGCGGTGTCGATCGCGGTGGTGGCGGCGGCGCTGATCACGGCCACCTCGCGCACCGCCGTCTCCGCGTCGGTGAGCACCCGGTCGGTGCGGTCGAGCGTGCCCTCGATCCGGTCGACCACCCCGTTGATCCGCCGGACCAGCGCCTCCACCTCGTCGAGCACGGCGAAGGCACGGGCGGGCACGGCGGCGAGCGCGGTGGCCGAACCGAACGCCTGGTCCAGGGCGGAACGGGTGAGGCCGACGACGGCGCCGGGCCGGGGAAGTGGGATCGCCATGCCCACCAGTGTGCGTCGTGCGGTCCAGCGACGCTCGGCGGCGGCCGGGCGGTGACGGTGGCGCCACTACCATGCGGGGATGGGTAGATTCCTTGCGCTCTTCAACGGTGCGGCCGACGAGGTCGACAAGGTCGAACTCTCCGACCAACAACAGACCGAGTTCATCGACGCCTGGGCAGCGTGGGCGCAGGCCAACGAGAAAGCGCTCGTCGACCCCGGTGCTCCGTTGAACGCGAAGAAACTGGTCACCGCGCAGGGGGTTGAGGACTTCACCGACGCGATGACCGGCTACACCATCGTGGAGGCGGACTCGCACGACGAGGCGGTGAGGATCTTCTCCGGGCATCCGCACCTGGGGCTGTTCCCCGGCAACTCGGTCGCCGTCCTCGAATGTCCGGCTCCGCCCAGCTGAGCCACGCGGCGCGTGGCACCGCGTAGGGTGCCGGCATGCCCGCCCCCGGCCCGGCCACCCGGCGAGCCCTCGCGTTCGGTGTGGTCGCCCTGCTCGCCGTCGTGGCCGGCGTCCTGCTGCTGGTCCGCGCGGACGCCGGCCTGAGCACCCGGCGGGCGACCGTCGCCGGCGTGCCGCTCACCGAGGTGCGCCAGGCCGGAGCGGGCGGTGAGCGGCGGCCCGGCGTGGTGATCGCGCACGGTTTCGCCGGTTCCGCCCGGCTGATGCGACCGCTCGCCGACTCGGTGGCCCGGCACGGCGCAGTAGCGGTGCTGCTCGACTTCGCCGGGCACGGCGCCAACCCGTCCCGGCTGCCCGGGGCCGGTCGGGACGACGAGCGGGCCCGCTCGGTCCTCGCGCACGACCTGGACGTCGCGCTGGCCTGGCTGCGGAGCCGGCCCGACGTCGACCCGGACCGGATCGTCCTGGTCGGGCACTCGATGGGCGCCGGCGCGGTCACCCGCTACGCGGTCGCCCACCCGGAGATCGCCCGGACCGTGGCGATCTCGCTGCCCGACGCGGGCGACGTGCCGGCCGGCTGGGCGGGGAACCTCACGCTTGTGGTGGGCGGGCTGGAGTTCCCGGACTTCCGGCGGGCCGCCGAGGAGGCGACGCGCGGCGCGCCGCCGGGGACGCGGGAGCGGGTGGTGGCGCCGGGGACCGAGCACATCTCGGTGCTCTTCGCGCCGCGTACCCACGCGGCGGTGGTCGCCGCGCTCCCGGGCCGTCCCGGCGGTCCGGCGCCCGAGCCGCTGAC
This sequence comes from Micromonospora sp. WMMC241, assembly GCF_027460165.1. Classification (NCBI taxonomy): domain Bacteria; kingdom Bacillati; phylum Actinomycetota; class Actinomycetes; order Micromonosporales; family Micromonosporaceae; genus Micromonospora; species Micromonospora sp. WMMC241. The sequence goes on along the minus strand of NZ_JAPZBF010000001.1, from coordinate 5,174,809 downwards.
CCGCCCGGCCGCCGCCGCACTGCTCCTGCTCGGCCTGGCGCTCGGCTTCGTACCGCTGGCCGGGTTGCTGCTCCGCCGCCGGTCGGCACCGTTGCTGGCCACCACGCCCCGGGCGGCGGCCGGCAAGGCTGCGAATGCTGCCGGCGAACCGGTGCCGGCCGGTGATCCCGGGGACGCGGCCGGCGGCCCACGCTCCTGGCCGGGGCGGTGGCTCGCGGTGGCGGTGCCGGCGGCCGGGGCCGGCGCGGCGCTCGCCGCCCCACTGCCGACCGCCCGGCTGCCGCTCGCGGTCGGCGGGCACGTCGCCGTGTTCCTGCTGCTCACCGGCGTGCTGCTGGCCGCCGCGCACCTGTTGTTCCGGCCGGGTCGACCACCGGCGGGGGACACCGTCCGGCCGGCGCGCGCCGCCGTGGTGGCGGTGGTGCTCCTCGGGTACGCGGCGCTCGCCGTCGCGCTGCCGCTGCACCTCGGGTTCACCTCGGCCGCGCCGGTCGGTGCCCGCTGGTGGCTGCTGCCAGTGGTGGCGCTCTGCTGCCTGGTCTTCCTGCTCGGCGCCGAACTGGTCGCCGAGGGCCGGGGCGGCCGGTACGCGACGGTCGGCGGGATCGCCGTGGCGGTCCTGGCCGGCGCGGCGGTGACCGGCCTGGCGCCCGGGTTCGTGCTGCTGGTGGTGCCGCTGTTCGCGGCGTTGGTGGCCTGGCAGGCGGCCTGGGCCGGGGTGCTGCGCCGGCGGGGCGCGCCCCGGTGGCTGCCGGCGGCGGTCGGCGCGGTGCTGCTCGCCTGGCCGGTCGCCACCACGCTGCCGCTGGCCTGAGCCGGGGCGGGCCGGCCGCCCCGGCCCGCGGCTCAGCGCACGCCCTCGAAGACCACCTGCGGGTCGGTGCGGGCCGGGTCGCCCCAGACCGCGTCGTCGTAGCCCGTGTCGCCGGCCAGGTGCCGCAGGAACCACTCGGTGAGCAGCCGCCGGGTGAGCTGGAGCTGGACCGTACGGCTGATCGAGCCGCTGTCGCAGAACAGCGAGCCGCTGTCCATGAAGCCGCAGTGCGAACCGCCCTTGATCGTCCGGAGCTGCTTGACCGGCGGCTTGGCGGCGTAGATCGGGCGCTGGTGGTCGGCCGGTGGGGCGATGCCGTCCCGGTCGCCGGAGATGAGCTGCACCGGGATCGTGAGGGTGGCCGCGGCCGAGACGGCGGACGGGTTGGTCTCGGCGGCGGCCAGGTTCGCCACCGTCACCACGCGCGGGTTGCGGGCCGCGGCCAGGATGCTCGCCCCGCCGCCCATGGAGTGCCCGGACAGGCCCAGCCGGGCGGTGTCCACGTGCCCGGCGAACCGGGATCCGCTCGTGGTGTCCTGCGCCACGGTCCAGGTCAGCGCCGCGTTGAGGTCGTCGGCGAAGGCGCTGTGGTTGGGCGACAACCCGCCCTGCGACGTCGGGGCGACGACGATGAAACCCCAGGTCGCCAGGTGCGACAGCGTCGAGGAGTACTTCGACACGGACTGCAGGAAGCCGTGGCCGAACGCGATCGTCGGGAACCGTCCGGCGGCGACCGGCTGGCCGTTGCCGGCGGCGGTGGCCGGGTAGGTGATCCGGGCCGAGAAGGAGCGCCCGGCGGCGCTGACGGTGGCGTCGACGTAGCCGGCCGCGTACCGGCCGGGGGTGGACGGGTCGGCCGAGGCGGTGGCGCCGGCCGGGGCGCCGGTCGCCGGCAGCGCCAGGCTGAGCGCCGCCGCGACCGCGACGGTGAGTCTCCGCAACATGTCACCCTCCTGCTGATCGATGGACATGAACGTCCACTCAGGAGAGCAGGGATGGTGGCCCGGGGTAACAACCCGGTTGGTCCATCGCGGGGGCGTTATGACCGGGCGACCCGTAGCGCCCACCAGATCAGCGGCGCCTGCATCGGCACCCGGCCGTAGGCGATCGCCCGCTTCACCGGCCGGCGCCGGCGCCAGTCCCAGGCCATCTGCGCGTTCGCCGGCAGCACGGCGGCGAACAGCGCCGCCGCGGCCAGGCCACCGGACCGACGGGTCGCCGGACGCGCCACCGCCGCGGCCACGGCCAGCTCCGCTACCCCCGAAGCGTACGTCCAGAAGCGGGCCGGCCCGGGCAGGACGCGCGGCACGATCGGGTCGTAGAAGCCGGGGCGGACGAAGTGGGTGACGCCCGCGGCGGCGAGCAGCCCGGCGAGTGCGACGGCCTCGCCGCGACGGTGGGTCATCGTCGGTCTCCCTGCTGTTCGACGGCGCGTTGCACGGCCCGGTAGATCTGTCCGAACCGTAGCGCGTCGGGCGTGCGGACCAGCATCGTCTCCCGCCCGTGCGCCTGCACCCACAGTTCGTGCACCCGGTTGCCGCGCTCGTAGGAGCGGTCCAGCCAGCCGAGCGGCACCTCCAGGAACGGGGTGAGCGCCAGCCCGACCACCACGAACGCGGCCACGATGATCAGCGCCAGCTTCCAGTCGCCCCGGTCCTGCGCCGCCCAGGCCAGCGACAGTACGCAGACCAGCGCCACCAGCGGCGGCAGCGACAGCAGCAGGACCAGCACGCCGCGACCCAGCACCCGCCCCCGCACCGCCGCCGTGGTCCGGCCGCGGGCGTGCCAGACGTAGGTGACGTCGGCGAGCGGGACGACCTGCCCACCGGCGTGGATGGCCCGCGAGGTGACCTGTACCGCGTCGTCCCGGTAATAGAGGGTCATAAATCAGCGTACCCACTCGGAGTGCGCGGGCGGAATCTGTCGGTAGCGTGGCCGGTATGGCGGACTCCGACGAGCAGGCGCGCAACGTGGAGGTGGTCCGGCGCTACCTGCGGACCTTCGTCACCAAGGACCTGGCCGAGTTGGCCGAGGTGGTCGACGAGGACGTGGAGATCTACGGTTCCGGCACGGCGGTGCGCGGCCGGCGCTACCCGGAGGCGGCCGTCTCGTCGCCCGGCCTGACCGTGCTCGACCAGCAGATCGTGGAGATCTTCGCGGCCGGTGACCGGGTGGTGGTGTCGGTGGCGCAGACCTACCGGCGGGACGCGACCGGGGCCACCACGGTGCAGAGCGCGTGCAAGATGTACCGCCTGGCGGGCGGCCGGATCGTGCAGTTCTGGGGCGAGCAGGACACCTACGGCCTGCTGCGCGGGCTGGGCCTGCTGCCGGACGAGCCGATCACGTTCTGAGCCGGCGCGGCGGCGGGCACCCGCTCCATGGCCCGCTGCACCGCGCGGTAGATCTGGCCGAAGCGCAGCGCGTCGCCGGTGCTCAGCAGCCGCACCGGCCGCCCCTGCCAGGTCGCCCACATCTCCAGTTCCCGGCTGCCCCGCACGTAGGAGCGGTCCAGGTGTTCGAAGAGTACGTCGGCGAGCGGCCCGACGGCGAGGCCGACAAGCACGGAGGCGCCGACGATGGCGATGGTGACGGTGAGCGAGCGGTGCAGCCAGACCGCGAGCGCGATGCCCAGCAGCGCGGCCACCAGCGGCCCGGCGAGCGCCGCGCCGATCGCGCCGCGGCCGGCGAGCACCCGCCAGGAGCGGCTGCCCCGCCGGTGCCAGACCATGGTCAGCTCGGCCAGCGGCCAGCTGCGGTCGTCGACCCGCAGGGCGGTGGAGGTGACCCGGACCGACCGGTCGTCGTAGTACGTGGTCATGGCCTCACTCCCGGTGCTCCGGCGTCTACCGCCATGTCTACCCCAACGAGGCGGGTCGTAAGGTTGGCACGCGACTTCGACGAGGAAGTGAGGGCAGCGTGGGCGAGTTCGTCAGGCTGGAAGTGAAGGACGGCGTCGGCACCATCCGGCTGGAGCGGCCGCCGATGAACGCGCTGAACACGCAGGTGCAGGAGGAGTTGCGCGCCGCCGCGGCGGCGGCCACCGCCGACGCCGAGGTCCGCGCCGTGATCGTGTACGGCGGCGAGAAGGTCTTCGCGGCCGGCGCGGACATCAAGGAGATGGCCGACATGTCCTACGTGGACATGGCGGAGCGGGCCGCCGACCTGTCCAGCGCGCTGGGCGCGATCGCCCGGATCCCCAAGCCGGTCGTCGCCGCGATCACCGGGTACGCGCTCGGCGGCGGCTGCGAGCTGGCGCTGGCCTGCGACTGGCGGATCGTGGCCGACGACGCGAAGCTCGGCCAGCCGGAGATCAAGCTGGGCGTCATCCCGGGCGCCGGCGGCACCCAGCGGCTGGCCCGGCTGATCGGCCCGGCTCGCACCAAGGATCTGATCATGACGGGTCGGATGGTCGACGCCGAGGAGGCGCTGCGCATCGGCCTGGCCGACCGGGTGGTTCCGGCCGCCGAGGTCTACGACGCCGCGCTGGCGTACGTCAAGCCGTTCCTGACCGGGCCGGTGCAGGCGCTGCGGGCGGCGAAGGCGGCCGTCGACGCCGGCCTGGACATGGATCTCACCTCCGGCCTGGCCTGGGAGAGCCAGCTCTTCGCGGCGCTGTTCGCCACCGACGACCGGCGCGAGGGCATGGCCGCGTTCGTGGAGAAGCGCAAGCCCGGCTTCACCGGCCGCTGACGCGAGAGCTGTTCACATCTCGTCTACCGGCCAGTAGCGTGTGACTCCGGTCGCGCGACGAAGGGGAGTGGCATGACGGAACACGTCGAGGGGCACGGCGGCGAGCTGGCGCTGGCGGCGCTGCGCGCGCACGGCGTACGGGAGATGTTCACGCTCTCCGGCGGGCACGTCTTCCCGCTCTACGACGCGGCGCACTCCGCCGGCTTCCCGCTCTACGACGTGCGGCACGAGCAGTCCGCCGTGTTCGCCGCCGAGGCGGTCGCCAAGCTCCAGCGCCGCCCCGGCCTCGCCGTGCTCACCGCCGGCCCCGGCGTCACCAACGGCGTCTCCGGGCTGACCAGCGCGTTCTTCAACGCCTCGCCGGTGCTGGTGATGGGCGGGCGGGCCCCGCAGTTCCGCTGGGGCTCGGGCAGCCTCCAGGAGATGGACCACCTGCCGCTGGTCGCCCCGGTGACCAAGCACGCCGAGACGGTGTTCAGCGCCGACGACATCCCGCGGGCCGTCTCCGCGGCGCTGACCACCGCGCTCACCCCGCACCGCGGCCCGGTCTTCCTGGACTTCCCGCTGGAGGCGGTCTTCTCCGTCGGCGACGCCGACCTCCCGGCGGTCGCCGCCCCGGCGCCGATCGAGCCCGACCCGGACGAGGTGACGAAGGCGGCCCGGCTGATCGCCCGCGCGTCCCGGCCGGTGATCATCGCCGGCTCCGACGTGTACGCCGGGGACGCCGTCGACGCGCTGCGCGCCGCCGCCGAGTCCCTCCAGGTGCCGGTGTTCACCAACGGGATGGGCCGGGGCGCGCTGCCGCCGACGCACCCGCTCGCCTTCGCCAAGGCCCGCCGGGTCGCGCTCAAGGGCGCCGACGTGGTGGTGGTGGTCGGCACGCCGCTGGACTTCCGGCTCTCCTTCGGCGACTTCGGCGACGCGGCCGTCGTGCACGTGGTGGACGCGCCCAGCCAGCGCGCCGGGCACGTGCAGCCGGCCGCCGCGCCCGCCGGTGACCTGCGGCTGATCCTCGGGGCGTTCGCCGAGCACCCCGGCGACCGGGCCGACCACGCCGACTGGATCGCCGAGCTGCGCACCGCCGAGGACGCGGCGAAGGCGCGCGACGCCGAGGAGATGGGCGCCGAGACCGACCCGATCCGGCCGGCCCGGGTCTACGGCGAACTGCGCAAGGTGCTCGCCCCGGACGCCATCACCATCGGCGACGGTGGCGACTTCGTCTCGTACGCGGGGAAGTACCTGGAACCGGCCCAGCCCGGCACCTGGCTCGACCCCGGCCCGTACGGCTGCCTCGGCACCGGCATGGGCTACGCGATGGGCGCCCGGGTCAGCCACCCGGACCGGCAGATCTGCGTGCTGATGGGCGACGGCGCGGCCGGCTTCTCGCTGATGGACGTGGAGTCGCTGGCCCGGCAGAACCTGCCGGTGGTGATCGTGGTCGGCAACAACGGCATCTGGGGGCTGGAGAAGCACCCGATGCGCGCCATGTACGGCTACGACGTGGCCGCCGACCTCCAGCCCGGGCTGCGCTACGACAGGGTGGTCGAGGCGCTCGGCGGTGCGGGCGAGACGGTGGAGAAGGCCACCGACCTCGGCCCGGCGCTCGGCCGCGCGTTCGACGCCGGGGTGCCGTACCTGGTCAACGTGCTGACCGACCCGGCCGACGCGTACCCCCGGTCGTCGAACCTGGCCTGACCGCGACGCCGCGACGGCCCGCCGGCTCTCAGACCTCCGGGCGATCCCGGTCGTCCGGGCGGTCGCGCAGCTCCTCCTCGCGGCGGCGCAGGTCCTCCTCCCAACGCCGCAGACGCTCCTGGTCCTCGGCGCGGGAGCGCTTGTCGAGCGAGGCGAGGAAGTCCGGGTCGTCGTCCGGCGCGAGCGGGCGGCGGGCCGGCGCGGCGGTTCCGCCGGACGCGGCGACGCCACCCGGCCCGGTGGCGCGTTCCCGACCGGCCACGAACCAGGCGATCGAGCCGACCAGCGGGAAGAAGAGGATGACCAGCACCCAGACCAGCCGGGGCAGCACCTTGACCTGCTCGTCCTCGGCGGAGAGGCAGCTGATCAGCGCGCAGACGGCGAGCACGACCTGGACCAGGAACAGCAGTACGTAGAGGCGGGCCATGCCCCATGATGGCGCACCGGGCGCGCCTAGTGCACCCTCCCGAGCACGTGCGCCACGCCGAGCAGGGCCAGCGCGGCCGCGCCGAGCGCGGTCAGCGGCATCGAGACCCGGCCGAGCCGGCGCGGGCCGGCCCCGGTCGCGCGCCGCCAGGCGGCGGCGAGCACGACCAGCCAGACCGCGACCGCGACCCCGGCCAGGGCCGCGTCGACGACGCGACCGGTGAACGCCGGCCGGAGTTGGAGCAGCAGCACCACGGTCAGGGCGAGCAGGGTGCGCCGCCAGGCCAGGCGGGTGCGTTCCGCCGGCAGCCCGGAGTCGGCGCTCACCACGGACCTCGCGGCGGCGTGGTCATCGGGCCCCCCGGAGCAGCACGGCGGCGACCAGCAGCAGCGCGCCGAGCGCGACGATCAGCGCCAGCACCGCCGGGAAGCGGGACGCCGGCAGTTCCTCGCCCAGCCGGATCGCGCGTTCGGTGCGTGCCCAGTGGTCCACCGCGCGGATCGACACGGTGGCGCCGAGCAGCAGCAGCCCGACGGCGAGCGCCTCACGCAGGTGGGCCAGGGGGAGCGGGGGCAGGAACTGCGCGGCGGCCAGCCCGCCCGCGACCAGCGCCAACCCGGTCCGCAGCCAGGCCAGGAACGTCCGCTCGTTGGCCAGCGAGAAACGGTAGTCCGGCGGGGTGCCGACCGAGCGCAGCTCCCGCGGGTCGAACCAGCGCCTGATCGACTCCCACACGGCACCGATTATCCGCTTGGCTCCCGGCCTAGCCTTGGGGGATGACCGATCTTGACGCGCGCGCCCTCCGCGAGGCCTACGACACCCAGATCCGCCCGGAGCTGCCGAACCCGGTGCCGGCCGGGGTGACCATCGAGCGGGACGGCCCGCTGTTCCGCGTGCTCGGCCTGGACCAGCGCGGCTTCCTCACCTACCGGACGCTGGACGGCCTGGCCGGCGCCGAGCTGGACGCGCTGATCACCCGGCAGGTGGAGTTCTTCCGGGCCCGGGGCGAGGCGGTCGAGTGGAAGCTCGCCGGCCACGACGAGCCGGCCGACCTGGGCGACCGGTTGCGCGCCGCCGGCTTCGTCCCGGAGGACCAGGAGACCGTCGTGGTCGGCCCGGTGGCGCCGCTCGCGGCCGCCGTCCCGGTGCTCCCCGAGGGGGTACGCCTACGCGAGGTCACCAGCCGGGCCGACCTGGAGCGGATCGCCGCCATGGAGGAGGAGGTCTGGCACGACGACCGTGGTCACCTGGTGCACGGGCTGGCCCGCGAGATCGAGGCGGACCCGCAGTCGATCACGATCGTGGTGGCCGAGGCGGGGGAGACGGTGGTCAGCGCGGGCTGGGTCCGCTACGAGGGCGACACCGGCTTCGTCAGCCTCTGGGGCGGGTCGACGCTGCCGCAGTGGCGGAAGAAGGGGATCTACCGGGCGCTGGTGGCCTACCGGGCGCGGCTCGCGCAGCAGCGGGGCCGGACGCTCGTGCAGGTGGACTGCTCGCCGGACAGCCGGCCCATCCTGGAGCGGCTCGGGCTCGTTGCGGTCACCACCTCCACGCCCTACGTCTACACTCCGTGATCATGGACCGGTTGACGGCGGACGAGCAGCTCACCCTCAAGACCGGCGCGTTCGGGGCGGTCTTCCTGGTCTCCAACGCCGTGCCCGGGGTGCTGGCCATGGTGCGGGAGAGCATCGCCGCCTCCGGGGCGCTGGCCGACGCCGGTGGCGTGGTCAAGGAGGCGCTCACCACCGGTCCGCTCCCGCAGCTGCCGCGCGACTCCGCGCTGGAGATCGAGTCGGTGGTGCTGCCGGCGCTGGGCCGGGCGGTGGAGATCCTGCGGGCCAAGTCGCCGGGGGACGTCGAGGCGTACCGGTCGGTGGTGCTGGCGGCGGCGGACCGGGTGGCGCAGGCGCACCGGGGAGTGGAGCCGGCCGAGGCGGCGGCGATCGACAAGATCCGGATGGCCCTGGCCGAGACGGCCTGAGCGCCGTCGGACTACGGTGAGTTGCGTCACTCCGGGCCCACGGGGAGTCGATGCTACTTGCGGGTAACATTGCGCCGTGGGCAAGTGCACAGCGTCTCGCGGTTGACCGAGCGTTAAGTCACGCGGGAGGCTGCGCCCGTGACCGGGCGAGTGATCGCTACACCAAACAGGAGGGTCGTCGAAGCGCGATGAACATCGTCGTACTCGTCAAGCAGGTGCCCGATTCGGGCGCGGACCGCAACCTGCGTCCTGACGACAACACCGTCGACCGCGGCTCGGCGAACAACGTCATCAACGAGATGGACGAGTACGCCATCGAAGAGGCGTTGAAGATCAAGGAAGCGCACGGCGGTGAGGTCACCATCCTGACCATGGGTCCGGACCGGGCGACCGAGTCGATCCGCAAGGCGCTCTCCATGGGGCCGGACAAGGCCGTCCACGTCGTCGACGACGCGCTGCACGGCTCCTGCGCGGTGGCCACCTCCAAGGTGCTCGCGGCCGCCCTCGGGCAGCTCAACGCCGACCTGGTCATCTGCGGCGCCGAGTCCACCGACGGTCGGGTGCAGGTCATGCCGCACATGATCGCCGAGCGGCTGGGCGTGGCCGCGCTGACCGGCGCGCGCAAGCTCACCGTCGACGGCGCCACCCTCACCGCCGAGCGGCAGACCGAGGAGGGCTACGAGGTGGTCACCGCCTCGACCCCGGCCGTGGTCTCCGTCTGGGACACCATCAACGAGCCCCGCTACCCCTCCTTCAAGGGCATCATGGCCGCGAAGAAGAAGCCGGTGCAGACGCTCTCCCTGGGCGACCTGGGCGTGGCCCCGACCGAGGTGGGCCTCGACGGCGCCACCAGCGCGGTGCTGGAGCACACCAAGCGTCCGCCGCGCTCCGGCGGCGAGAAGATCACCGACGAGGGCGAGGGCGGCGTCAAGCTGGTCGAGTTCCTCGCCACCGAGAAGTTCGTGTGAGAGGTCTGGACATGTCTGAGGTTCTCGTCGTCGTCGAAGCCACCCGGGAATTCGGCGTCAAGAAGGTCACCCTGGAGATGCTCACCCTCGCCCGCGAGCTGGGCACCGTGAGCGCGGTCGTGCTCGGCGGCGCCGGCGCCGCCGATGCGCTGAGCGCCAAGCTGGGCGAGTACGGCGCGGAGAAGATCTACGCCGCCGAGGGCGAGGAGATCGACGGCTTCCTGGTGGCCCCGAAGGCCGCCGTGGTCGCCGAGCTGGTCAAGCGGGTGCAGCCGGCCGCCGTGCTGCTCGCCTCCTCGCAGGAGGGCAAGGAGATCGCCGCCCGCCTTGCGGTCAAGCTGGACAACGGCATCCTGACCGACGTCGTCGGCCTGGACGCCGACGGCACCGCCACCCAGGTCGCGTTCGCCGGATCCACCATCGTCAAGTCCAAGGTCACCAAGGGCCTGCCGCTGGTCACCGTCCGGCCGAACTCGCTCAACCCGACACCGGCCGCGGCCACCCCGGCCGTCGAGCAGCTCACCGTGTCGGTCACCGACGCGGACAAGCTGGCCAAGGTCGTCGAGCGGGTCGCCGAGCAGAAGGGCTCCCGCCCCGAGCTGACCGAGGCCTCGATCGTCGTCTCCGGCGGTCGCGGTGTCGGCAACGCCGACAACTTCAAGCTGGTGGAGGAGCTGGCCGACCTGCTCGGCGGCGCGGTCGGCGCGTCCCGCGCGGCGGTCGACTCCGGCTTCTACCCGCACCAGTTCCAGGTCGGCCAGACCGGCAAGACGGTCTCCCCGCAGCTCTACGTCGCGCTCGGCATCTCCGGCGCGATCCAGCACCGGGCCGGCATGCAGACCTCGAAGACCATCGTCGCGGTGAACAAGGACGGCGAGGCGCCGATCTTCGAGCTGGCCGACTACGGCGTGGTCGGCGACCTGTTCAAGATCGTCCCGCAGGCCGCGGAGGAGATCCGCAAGCGCAAGTGACACGCGGTCGCGGAAAAAGGCCGCCGCCCGGTGATCCGGGCGGCGGCCTTTGCACGTAGGGAGCTGATCGGCGGGCCGGGGAGCTGAGCCGGCCCGCCGATCAGCCCGTCAGGGTGCCCCTCAGCAAACTGTCGCCGGAGTGGGCGGGCTTGTTGTCGTACTGCTCGGCGCTGACGTCGACGACGGAGAAGGTGCTCAGGTCCACGTTGCGGGGAATCGGCAGCAACGCGTCCCCCGATCCCTTGCTCAACGTGCCCACCGAGAACATCTCCATCGTCTTCGGGTCGATCAGCCAGACCTCGTAGTACCCCGGAACGCTCGGGAGATTCGCCACATGCAGATGCAGTTGGTTGTCACCGAGCACCCGGGCGTCGCCCGAGGCGTCCTTCGGGGTCGAGCCGAACGCGGCCAGCGGCGCGCTGGCCAGCACCGTCGGCTGTGGTGCGGGCTCGTCCCCGCCCGCGCCGAGCACCACGGCGGTGCCCACCACCCCGATGATCGCGGCGGCGGTCGCGGTGACCGCGGTGCTCGCCCAGCGGCGCCACCGGCGGCCGCGGCGCGGACGGGTCGCGACGGCCGGCCGGCCGGCGGGCTCACCGACCGCGTCGCCGTCCCGCGGCGGGCGGTGACCGTTCAACGTGGGCAGTTCCTCGGCGGCCCGGATCTCGGCGACGATGCCCTGCCAGAGGTGCTCCGGCGGATCGGGTAGGTCGTTCAGGCCCTGGGTGCCGGCGCCGAGCCCGGCGACGTGCTGGAGCGTCTCCAGCTCGCCCCGGCAGTGTGCGCAGGTGTCGAGGTGGGTGGATTCCCCGTCGGCCGCCTCGCTCTCACCGAGCGCCAGAAAGACCAGCCGGTCGTGGTCCAGGTGCTGCACCGTCCACCTCCCATCTGCGTTTCAGACTCTGCATGCCGCGTCGGATGTGGCTCTTGACCGTGCCGAGCGGCACGCCGGTCACGGCCGAGATCTGCTGGTGTGTCAGGTCGTCGTAGAACGCCAGCTCCAGCATCCGCCGTTGCTCGTCGGGCAGCCGGGCCAGCTCGTCGGCGACCACCAGCCGGTCGACCACGGTGTCGGGGTCGGGGCCGGTGTCCACCGGCTCGGGCAGTTGCCTGACCGTCTCGACCACCCGGGTCTCCCGGGCGGAGGCCCGGATCCGGTCGACCACCTTGCGTCGCCCGATCCCGAGCAGCCAGCCGATCAGTGAGCCCTTCGCCGGGTCGAACGTCTCCCGGCCGAGCCAGGCGGCGACGAACGTCGCCTGGGTCACGTCCTCCGCGTCGCTCCGGTTCGCCAGCGTCGAGGCGGCCAGGTGCAGCACCGCCCGGCCGAACCGGTCGTACGCCTCTCGCAGGGCGGCCTCGTCGCCGTCGCGGAACCGCATCGCCAGATCGTCGTCTTTCGGCGGCTCGGGTCCCTGCCTCGCCGCCGTCACCGGGCGGCTCGCCATCCGTGGGGCATGCCGAACTGTAACTCCCACCGCCCCCGCCCCACTCTCCCGGTGTTGTTCGTGCAATGCCCGTCACCTCCTCTTCGTCGCCGGGGGCCCCACCGGATGCGTCCGCCGCCGGAAAAAGAAAACGGATCCGGAGCGCATCCGGCGGCGTCCGGACCGGCGTAACCCGTTCTGCAAGCCAGGCCTGACGAATCAGCACCAATCCCCAGGAGGCAGACAATGCAGCTCGCCATGTTCCGTCGGGTCGCCGCGGGCGGCGCGGTGGCCGCCCTCACCTTCGCCGGCGTCGGCGCCGCCACCATGAGCCCGGCCTACGCCGCCTCGTCGAAGGTCTCCGTGGTCCACGGCATCCCGGACACCCCGGTCGACGTCTACGTCAACGGCAAGAAGACGTTGAACAACTTCAAGCCCGGCGACGTGGCCGGCCCGCTCACCCTTCCCGAGGGCGAGTACGACATCGCGCTGACCAAGCCCGGTGAGGCGATCGACAAGGCGATCCTCAAGGTCGACGACGCCGAGGTGCCGGGTGGGGCGAACATCAGCCTCGCCGCCCACCTGAGCGCCGACGGCAAGCCGCAGATCACCCCGTTCGTCAACGACGTGTCCAAGGTGGGTGCCGGCAAGGCCCGGCTGATCGTGCGGCACACCGCCGCCGCGCCGGCCGTCGACGTGCGGGCCGGTGGCAAGCCGGTCTTCGAGGGCCTGACCAACCCGAAGGAGGCCAAGGCCGACGTCGCCGCCGGCACCGTGAAGGCGGACGTGGTGCTCGCCGGCACCGACACCGTCGCGATCGGCCCGGCCGACCTGAACCTGAAGGAGGGCACCGCCACCATCGTCTACGCGATCGGCTCCGCCGACGCCAAGAACCTGGACCTGGTCGCGCAGACCATCAGCGGTCTGCACTCGGCGCCGGGCGGCGTGCCCAGCGGCACCGGTGGCCAGGCCGGCACCGGCGTGGACACCTGGTGGTACGTGCTGGCCGGCGCCGGCGTGCTGCTGCTGGTCGGCGGCGGGGCGCGGGCGGCCACCGCCCGGGCCGGTCGCCGGTGACGGTGCGCAACCGCGGGGCGCTGGCGGCGATGACCGCCGGCGCCGCCGCGCTCACCGTGGCGGCGCTGGTGGCGTGCGGATCCCAGCCCGCGGAGGACGTCGGCGGCGACGAGGCGGCGGCGCTGGCCAGCGCCACCCCCAGCGCGACGCCGGCGGCGACCACGACCGCTGACGCGTCGGTGCCGGTGAACGCCGGCACGCTGCCGGCGGACGCCAAGATCGTGCCACCGGTACGGCTGAGCATCCCGCCGATCAAGGTCACCGCCTCGGTCGACCCGGTCGGCATCAACGACCGCACCAACGAGTTCGAGGTGCCGCCCAGCGTGGACCAGGTCGGCTGGTACCGCTACGGCCCGGGCCTGGAGGCCGGCGCCGGCTCGGTGGTGATCGCCGGGCACGTGGACAGCGCCGAGCAGGGCAAGGGGGCGTTCTTCCGGCTCCGCGAGCTGGGCCGGGGGGACACGCTGACCGCCACCGGCTCGGACGGCAAGGAACGCCGCTACCGGGTGGTGGCGCGGGAGGAGTACACCAAGACGAAGATCCCGCTGGAGCGGTACTTCGCCCGCGACGGCAAGCCGCGCCTGACCTTGATCACCTGCGGCGGGCCGTTCGACCCGAAGACCCGGCACTACCGGGACAACATCGTGGTCACCGCGGTTCCCGCATGAGCGAACGCACCGAGCGAAGCGAGGGCCGTGAGGGCATGCTCCCGGCCAGCACGGCATGAGGTGCTCGACCGCCCGTCCCGCCCCGGTGCGGGACGGGCGGTCCGGCCAGCGGCGGACAGTCCTGCGGCCGTTAGGCTGAACGGTGATGGCATACCTGGATCACGCGGCGACGACCCCGATGCTGGACGAGGCACTCGAGGCGTACGTCGCCACCGCCCGCGAGGTGGGCAACGCGTCGTCGCTGCACGCGGCGGGTCGCCGTGCCCGGCGTCGGGTGGAGGAGTCCCGCGAGCGGGTGGCCGCCGCGCTCGGCGCCCGCCCGTCCGAAGTGATCTTCACCGGTGGTGGCACGGAGAGCGACAACCTCGCCGTGAAGGGCATCTTCTGGGCCCGTCGCGACGCCCGGGCCGAGCGGGTCCGGGTGGTCTCCAGCGCGGTCGAGCACCACGCCGTGCTGGACTCGGTGGACTGGCTGGTCGACCACGAGGGCGCGCAGGTCGGCTGGTTGCCGGTCGACGAGGCCGGCCGGCTCGACCCGGAGCTGCTCCGCGCCGAGCTGGCCGAACACGGCGACCGGGTGGCGGTGGTCACCGCGATGTGGGCCAACAACGAGGTCGGTACCGTCCAGCCGGTGGCCGAGCTGGCGGCGGTCGCCGCCGAGCAGGGGGTGCCGTTCCACACCGACGCGATCCAGGCGGTCGGCCAGGTGCCCGTCGACTTCGCCGCGAGCGGGGTGTCCGCGCTCACCGTGACCGGCCACAAGCTCGGCGGGCCGACCGGCGTGGGCGCGCTGCTGCTGGCCCGCGACGTCGCCGCGACGCCGCTGCTGCACGGCGGCGGCCAGGAGCGCGACGTCCGCTCCGGGACGCTGGACACCGCCGGCATCGTCGCGTTCGCGGTCGCCGTCGAGGCCGCGGTGAAGGGCCAGCAGGAGTACGCGGCCCGCGTCGCCGCGCTCCGCGACGAGCTGGTCGAGCGCGTCCGGCGGGCGGTGCCCGAGGTGGTCTTCAACGGCGACCCGGCGGACCGGCTCCCCGGCAACGCGCACTTCTCCTTCCCCGGCTGCGAGGGGGACGCCCTGCTGCTGCTCCTCGACGCGCAGGGCATCGCCTGCTCGACCGGCTCGGCCTGTTCGGCGGGCGTGGCCCAGCCCTCGCACGTGCTGATGGCGATGGGCGCCGACGACGACCGGGCCCGCTCCTCGCTGCGCTTCACGCTCGGGCACACCAGCACCGGCGCGGACGTCGACGCGCTCATCGCCGCGCTGCCGGCCGCCGTGGAGCGAGCCCGCCGCGCGGCCGCCCTCCGTACCCCCCGCTGAGCCGGATACCCTCGGTGTCGAGGACGAGGGGAGTCGGCTGGTGAGGGTTCTGGCGGCGATGTCGGGCGGAGTGGACTCCGCCGTCGCGGCGGCGCGGGCGGTGGAGGCCGGGCACGACGTGACCGGGGTGCACCTGGCGCTGGCGCGCAACCCGCAGACCTACCGCACCGGCGCCCGGGGCTGCTGCACGCTCGAGGACTCCCGCGACGCCCGGCGCGCCGCCGACGTGCTGGGCATCCCGTTCTACGTGTGGGACATGGCGGACCGCTTCCACGACGACGTGGTCGACGACTTCGTCGCCGAGTACGCCGCCGGGCGTACCCCGAATCCCTGCCTGCGCTGCAACGAGAAGATCAAGTTCACCGCGGTGCTGGACCGCGCGGTCGCCCTGGGCTTCGACGCGGTGGTGACCGGCCACCACGCCCGGCTCGGCCCCGACGGCCTGCTGCGGCGCAGCGTCGACCCGGCCAAGGACCAGTCGTACGTGCTGGCGGTGCTGACCCGCGCCCAGCTCGACCGGTCGATCTTCCCGCTCGGCGACTCCACCAAGGCCGAGGTGCGCGCGGAGGCCGCCCGGCGCGGCCTGGCCGTGGCCGACAAGCCGGACTCGCACGACATCTGCTTCATCGCCGACGGCGACACCCGGGGTTTCCTGGCCCAGCGGCTCGGCGAGGCGCCGGGCGAGGTGGTGGACGCGCTCACCGGCGCGGTCGTGGGCAACCACAGCGGCGCCTACCAGTACACCGTCGGGCAGCGCCGCGGGCTGCACCTGGACCGCCCCGCGGCGGACGGCCGACCCCGCTACGTGCTCTCCATCACGCCGAAGACCAACACCGTGACGGTCGGTCCGGCCGAGGCGCTGGAGGTCTCCTCGGTGCGGGCCACCCGCCCGGTCTGGACCGGCGGGCCGCGCCCGGACGGGCCGATCGAGTGCGAGGTGCAGCTACGGGCGCACGGTGACGTGGTGCCGGCCGCCGTCACGGTGGACGCCGCCGCGCTGCACGCCGCGCTGCGCCGCCCGCTGCGCGGCGTCGCCGCCGGTCAGGCGATCGTGGCCTACCGCCCGGACCCGGCCGGCGACGTGGTCCTCGGCTCCGCCACCATCGCCGCTGCCTGACCTCGCCCCGCCCAGCCCCGGCCCTCGCCCCCCGGCCCCCGGCCCTCGGCCCTCGCCCCCCGGCCCTCGGCCCTCGCCCCCCCGGCCCTCGGCCCCAGGCCCCAGGCACTGGCTTTCGTTCTCCGACCCGGGCCTTCGGGCCTGGCGGCGGCCAGGATCGGCGGCACGTCCCGCTCGCCACGCGCCTCGGGCCATCCCGTCGAACAGGTCCCTCGGGTGCCTTTAGAGCTGATGTCACAGACGACTCACCGGTCAGCGCACTCCGCCGGGCCGGCCGGGCCGGGGCTGGGTGGGGCGAGCGGGCGAGTCGTTCCTGATCTCAGCTCCAAAGGCACCTCGGACCGGTCGTCGGCCCGGCCCGCGTCCGGAGCCGCCCGCGTCCGGAGCCGCCCGCGTCCGGAGCCGCCCGCGTCCGGAGCCGCCCGCGTCCGGAGCCGGCCGCGTCCGGAGCCGGCCTGCGGCGGGCAGCCGGATAGGCTGCGGCGGTGACTGATCAGCAGTGGCCCTGGCCGGCCGGCGCGGCGACCGGGATCGGTTCGCTGCCTGGCACCGACATTGCCGAGGCGCAGCGGATCGTGCTCGGCGAGCTGCCCGCCCTGCCGCACCTGCCGGAGCTGCCCGCCCGGGGCCCCGGCGCGGACCTCGTCGGTCGCACCGCCGGCCTGCTGGTCGAGCTGCCGGTCGAGCTGTACGCGGCCCGCTGGCGGATCGCCCCACGTCCCGGGCGGGACCTGCGCCGCGCGCGCGACCTCATGGAACGTGACCTCGACCAGCTTGCCGAGCAGGCCGAGGAGTACGCCGGCCCGGTCAAGGTCCAGGCCGCCGGTCCGTTCACCCTGGCCGCCACGCTCGAACTACCGATCGGCGGCCGGATGCTGCGCGACCCGGGCGCGGTGCGCGACCTCGCCGGGTCGCTCGGCGAAGGGTTGCGGGGGCACGTGGCGGCGGTGGCCCGACGGCTGCCCCGCGCCTCGGTGCTGCTCCAGCTCGACGAGCCGTCGCTGCCGGCGGTTCTTGCCGGCCGGGTACCCACCGAGAGCGGCTTCGGCACTCACCGCGCGGTGGAGCCGGAGGTGGCCCGTGCGCTCCTGCGCGACGTGCTCGACGCGGCCGGGATCCCCACGCTCGTGCACTGCTGCGCGCCGGACGTGCCGCTGGAGCTGATCCGGTCCGCCGGCGCCGCCGGTGTCGCCCTCGACCTGTCCCTGGTCACCGACCTGGATCCGCTCGGCGAGGCGATCGACGCCGGGTTCGGGCTGCTGGCCGGCGCCGCGCCGACGCAGCCGCCGGCGTCCGGCCGGGCGCCGACGTCGGCCGAGGTCGCCGATCGGGTGAGCCGGGTCTGGGACCGGCTCGGCTTCCCCCGGCGTCGGCTGGCCGAGCAGGTGGTGATCACGCCCGCGTGCGGCCTGGCCGGTGCCACCCCGGCGTACGCCCGGGCGGTGCTGGCCGCCTGCCGCGACGCCGGCCGGCGGCTCGCCGAGGCGTGACGTTTCCTGTCGCACCCCGGGGGCAGGATGACTCACATGATCGGACGACTGCGTTCCACCGTGATCGACTGCCCCGATCCGCGCGCGCTGGCCGGCTTCTACGCGGAGCTGCTCGGCCTGCCACTGATCGAGGAGGGTTCCGAGGGCGACGACTGGGTGGTGCTCGGCGGTCCGCCGGGGCACCAGCCGCGGCTGGCCTTCCAGAAGGCGCTCGACCTGCGCGCGCCCGCCTGGCCCGACCCGGAACGGCCGCAGCAGTTCCACCTGGACGTGACGGTGGACGACATCGAGGCGGCCGAGAAGGCGGCGCTGGCCCTCGGTGCCCGGCGGCTGCCCGGCGAGGGCGACGGCTGGCGGGTCTACGCCGACCCGGCCGGCCACCCGTTCTGCCTCTGCTGGGACTGAGCGCGCGTCGGTTGCGCGGCGGGTGCATGATCACCACCGTGATCGCCTCCACCGACCGTCGCGCCGCCGGCTCGCTCTTCGGGCTGGCCTACGGCGACGCCCTGGGCAAGCCGACCGAGTTCCTCACCGTCGCCGAGATCGTCCGGCGCTACGGCCCGACCGGCCCGCGTGAGCTGGAGGGCGACCCGGCGCAGGTCACCGACGACACCCAGATGGCGTTGGCCGTGGCGTGGGCGCTGCACGACGCGCCCGCGTACACGCCGGAGGCGGTCGAGCCGCTGCTGCGGCAGCGCTTCGTCGACTGGTCGGTCAGCCCGGAGAACAACCGCGCGCCGGGCATGACCTGCCTGCGCGCCTGCGCCGAGCTGGGCCGGGGCACCCGGTGGCAGGAGGCCACGGTCGCCGACTCGAAGGGCTGCGGCGCCAACATGCGGGTCACCCCGGTCGGGCTGCTCGACGTCGACCTCGACACGCTGGCCGGGCTGGCCCAGCTCCAGGCCGGCCTCACCCACGGCCACCCGACCGGGCTGGCGGCGAGCGAGCTGACCGCGTACGCGGTCCGGCTGTTGCGCGACGGCGCGGCGCTGCCGGCGCTGCCCGGTCTGCTCACTTCGCGGGCCCACGAGCAGCGCACGGTCTACCGGGGCGACTGGCTCGGCGACCTGTGGCAGCGACCCGGCGTGCCCACCGCCGCCGAGTTCATCGCCGAGGGCTGGGACGACTGCCTGCGGGTGCTCGGCCGGCTCGACGCGGCGCTGGCCCGCCCGGACGACGGCGGCGACCCGTGCCGGCTCACCGGCGAGGGGTGGATCGCCGAGGAGGCCCTCGCGACCGCGCTGCTCTGCGCGCTGCGACACCCGGACGACCCGGTCGCCGCGCTGGCCCGGGGCGCCACCACCGCCGGTGACTCCGACTCCATCGCGGCGCTGGCCGGCGCGTTCGTCGGGGCCGCGCACGGCATGGCCGCCTGGCCGGCGGCCTGGTCCGGCCGGATCGAGTACGCCGACCAGCTCACCGCCCTGGCCGCCGCGCTGGACTGAGCGCCCGCGCCGCTAGGCGGTGAGGTGGGGCAGGCGGCGCACGCCGCGCCACACCCCGGCGTCGCAGTCGCCGGCCTTGTCCGCGAACGCGGTCAAGGCCACCGGGATCGGCTCGCTGACGTCCAGCCAGCTGTCGTGCTCGGCGTCGGCGTCCCAGCTCCGGGTGGGGATGGACACGTGGTCGTCCCGGTCCGACTTGTCCTGGCTGGTGATCTTCAGGACCTCGGCGTCGGCCCCGTCCACCCGCAGCACCAGGCAGGGACGCACCTTCGAGCCGGTGCCGTCGGCGTAGGGCACGTCGGCCCACCAGATCTCCCCGGGCCGCGGGGCGCCCCGGTCCGGCCGGCCGGCGTCGCGCGGTCGCGGTGGCGTACCGGTCCGGCCGCCCCCGCTCCCGGCGCGGCCACCGCGGGGCGGGCCGGCGGGCCGGCCACCGGAGCCCGGCCGTCGGCGGTCCCCGGAGCGGTCGCGTCGGGGCGTCCCCGCCGACCGGTCGGCGGACCGGCGGCGCCACTCGCTCCACAGCCAGCCCGCCGCCACGCAGGCCACGATCACCAGCGCCCAGATCAGCCCGTCGCGCATCCGTACCCCGCCTTCCGTCCGTTTCGGCCCACCGCCGCCGCCGCGATCGTCGCACGGCCGGGGCTCGCGCGCTCCGCGGGCGCGGGACGCGCCGCCCCGCAGCCGGGCCGCTGCTCAGCGCGGGTGGCCGGACGGGTGTCACAGCCGACCGCTACGGTTCGGGGGTAGCACGAGCACGGGAGGTCGACAGCGGTGTCCGAAGGCGGCGTGTCCGAAGAAGCGGTTCCCCAGACGGTCGACGCCGCCCAGGAGGCGGCGGCCGGCGCCGAGCCGACCCCGGCGGCCCGGGAGCGGCACGCCACGTTGAGCCAGGAGCTCACCGAGCACCAATACCGCTACTACGTGCTGGACGCGCCGACGATCACCGACGCGGAGTTCGACAGGCAACTGCGTGAGCTGGAGGCGCTGGAGGCCGAATTCCCGGCGCTGCGCACCCCCGACTCGCCCACCCAGCGGGTCGGCGGCACGTTCTCCACCGACTTCACACCGGTCACCCACGCCGAGCGGATGCTCTCGCTCGACAACGCGTTCGCCGACGAGGAGTTGGCCGCCTGGGCCGAGCGGGTCGAGCGGGACGCCGGCGGCCCGGTGCCCTACCTGTGCGAGCTGAAGGTCGACGGGCTGGCCATCAACCTGACCTACTCCAAGGGCCGGCTGGTGCGGGCCGCCACCCGTGGTGACGGCCGCACCGGTGAGGACGTCACCGCAAACGTGCGCAGCATCCGGGGCGTGCCGGCGCGACTCACCCCGACCGACGAGTTCCCCGACGTGCCGGAGCTGCTCGAGGTGCGTGGCGAGATCTACTTCCCGGTGGCCGGGTTCGCCGACCTCAACGCCAGCCTGGTCGAGCAGGGCAAGGCGCCGTTCGCCAACCCGCGCAACGCCGCCGCCGGCAGCCTCCGGCAGAAGGATCCGCGGGTCACCGCCTCCCGGCCGCTGCGCCTGGTCGTGCACGGCATCGGCGCCCGCAAGGGCTACCGGCCGGCCGCGCAGTCCGCGGCCTACGCCGCGCTCAAGGCGTGGGGGCTGCCCACCAGCGACCGCTGGAAGGTGGTGGACGACCTGGCCGGGGTGGCGGAATACATCGCCTGGTACGGCACGCACCGCCACGACGTCGAGCACGAGATCGACGGCGTGGTGGTCAAGGTGGACCCGGTCTCCATCCAGGGCCGCCTCGGCTCGACCAGCCGCGCGCCACGCTGGGCGATCGCCTTCAAATACCCGCCGGAGGAGGTCAACACCAAGCTGCTCGACATCGACGTCAACGTCGGGCGCACCGGCCGGGTCACCCCGTTCGCGGTCCTGGAGCCGGTCCGGGTGGCCGGTTCCACTGTCGCGCTCGCCACCCTGCACAACGCCCGCGAGGTGGAGCGCAAGGGCGTGCTCATCGGCGACACGGTGGTGCTGCGCAAGGCCGGCGACGTCATCCCCGAGGTGCTCGGCCCGGTGGTCGAGCTGCGTCCGGCCGACGCCCGCGCGTTCGTCATGCCGACCACCTGCCCGGCCTGCGGCACGCCGCTCGCGCCGGCCAAGGAGAGCGACGTCGACATCCGCTGCCCCAACTCGCGCAGCTGCCCGGCGCAGTTGCGGGAGCGGGTCTTCCACCTGGCCGGTCGCGGTGCCTTCGACATCGAGGTGCTCGGCTACAAGGGCGCCGCCGCGCTGCTCGACGCCGGGATCATCACCGACGAGGGCGACCTGTTCGCCCTCGACGCCGAACAGCTGAGCCGTTCCCCGTTCTTCGTCAACAAGGACGGCACGCTCGGCAGCAACGCCACCAAGCTTCTCGACAACCTGGCCGTGGCCAAGGAACGCGATCTGTGGCGGGTGCTGGTGGCGCTCTCCATCCGGCACGTCGGCCCGACCGCGGCCCAGGCGTTGGCCCGGCACTTCCGGTCGATCACCGCGATCGAGGAGGCCGCCGAGGAGGAGCTGTCCTCGGTGGACGGCGTCGGTCCGACGATCGCCGCGAGCCTGAAGGAGTGGTTCGCCGTCGACTGGCACCGCGACGTGGTGCGCAAGTGGGCCGATGCGGGCGTCCGGATGGTCGAGGAGGCCGGCGACGAGGGGCCCCGGCCGCTCGACGGGGTCACCGTCGTGGTCACCGGCACGCTGTCCGGGTTCAGCCGCGACCAGGCCGCCGAGGAGATCCAGAACCGCGGCGGGAAGGTCACCGGGTCGGTCTCCAAGAAGACCGGCTTCGTGGTGGTCGGCGACAACCCCGGCTCGAAGGCCGACAAGGCGGCGACGCTGAAGCTGCCGATCCTCGACGAGGACGGGTTCCGGGTGCTGCTGGATTCCGGCCCGGAGGCCGCCCGGGAAGTGGCCCGGGTGGAGGGCTGAGCGCCGCACGCGGCGTATACCAACTTAATTACGACTACGACCGATTCGTGGCTGTCGTGTCGGGGAAAGTGGCCCGGAGGGCGTTTCATTGGCGTACGGCGTGTGACGGCGCGCGCCACGACCGCTCCCGGGAGGTGCGATGGCGACCGGCGACCCACGCAACTCCGTCCCGCCCGGGCGGGCCCGGCCGTTCTTCGGCTTCGTCGGTGCGGTCGGTGCGGTCGCCGTCCTCGTCTCCGCCGGGCCGCTGGCCGCGCTCCCGGACCGACTGACCGAGCTGCCGGTCGCGTTCTGGACCATGGCGGCGCTCGCCGTCGTCTGCGACGCCCGTCCGTTCGTCCCGCCGGGGCGGCGGCAGACCTCGGCGCTCTTCCCGTCCACCTGCTTCACCTTCGCCATCCTGCTCGGCTGGGGTTTCGGCCCGGCCGTGGCGGTGCAGGCCGTGGCGGTGGCCGTGTCCGGCTGGCGGCTCGGGTACGCCGCCTGGCGCACCGGCTTCAACGCCGCCCAGTACGCCTGCGCGCTCGCCGCCGCGTACGCGGTCAGCCGCCTGGGTGCCGGCGAGCTGTTCGGCGGCGGCCGGTTGCACTGGACCGACGTGGCGGCGTTGGGCGGCGCCACGGTGGCCTGGTTCGCGGTCAACTACGGCCTGGTCAACTCCGCCATCCGGCTGCGGTTCGGTGACCGGTGGTGGCCCAGCGTCCGGCTCGGGTTGGCCTACGAGCTGCTCTCCACCGGGTCGCTGCTGCTGCTCGCGCCGGTGCTGGTGGCCGCCGCCCGGGCCAGCGCGGCGCTGATCCCGCTGGTGCTGGTGCCGCTCTTCGCGGTCTACCGGATGGCCCGGCTCTCCGCCGAACGGGAACAGCTCGCCGACGTCGACCCGCTCACCGGGCTGCCCAACCGCAAGGCGCTGCTCACCGAGGTCGCCGAGCAGGTGCACCTGCACGGCGAGCGGGCCGCCCGGGGCGAGCCGGACGCCCACCTGGCCCTGCTGCTGCTCGACCTCGACCGGTTCAAGCACGTCAACGACGCGCTCGGGCACGCGGTGGGCGACCGGCTGCTGGTCGAGGTGAGCGCCCGGCTGATCGACGTGGCCGACGAGGGCGAGCTGGTGGCGCGGCTCGGCGGCGACGAGTTCGCCATCGTCGTACCCCGGTTGGCCGGTGTCGAGGAGGCCCGCGAGCGGGCCGACCGGGTGGTCGCCGCGCTCGCCGAACCGGTGCCACTTGACGGTCTGCCGCTGGACGTCGGCGGTTCCATCGGCGTCGCGCTCTTCCCCGACCACGGCGAGGACTTCGCCACCCTGATGCGGCACGCCGACGTCGCCATGTACGACGCCAAGCACCGCAACGACACCGTGGCGGTCTACGCGCCGGAGTCCGACCACAACTCGGCCGAGCGGCTGAGTCTCCTGGCCGACCTGCGTCGGGTGCTGGAGTCCCCGCACCCGGCGCCGGCCGGCGAGCCGGGGGGCGTACGCGGGGGCGACGGTGCCGTGCTGGCGCCGAGCCTGCCCGCCGCCCGGCCGGCCCACGACGAGCGGCCGGCCCACGACGAGCGTCGGGCCCACGAGGAGCGGCCGGCACGCGACGACGGCCCCGGCGGGGTGCGGCCCGGTGGCGGGCCGGCCCGGTGGCGGCTGCGACGTCGCCGGGAGCGCGTCGACGCGCGACCCGACGACGATCTGATCGAGCGGATCCTCACCGGCGCCGACCCGATCCGTCGCCGGGCCGCCCACAGCGGCACGCCCACCGGCTCGGGAAGCGTCGACACCGCGCCGAGCGCGATCGGCGCGCCGGCCGCCCACCCGACACGGTCGGCACCGGCCGCGCCGGCCGTGGCTGCGGGGACGGCCGCGCCGGCCGTACCCGTGGAAACCGTGCCGGTCACGGCGGCGCCGGCGGCCGACGGTGCGGAGGCCGGCGGGTGGACGGGTGGCGAGCCGACCGCACCCGGCGTCGTGCCCGCGGTGACCGGTGACCGGCCCGGCGCGCACGACCCGGACGACCCGGCCGGCGACCCGGGCGAGATCACCATGTACTACCAGCCGCAGATCGCCATCGCGACCGGCGAGGTGGTCGGCGTGGAGGCGCTGTTGCGCTGGTGGCACCCGCGCCGGGGCATGGTCGACCCGGGGGAGCTGATCCAGGTCGCCGAGCAGAGCGCGGTGATGCGGCTGCTCACCCGCCGGGTGGTGGACGACGTGGTGGAGCAGCTCGCCAAATGGTCGGCGGCCGGCCTGACGCTGCGCGCCGCGCTCAACGTCAGCGTGCGGGACCTGCACACCGGCGAGATCGCCGACCAGATCGCCGAGCGGTTGACCCAATACGGTGTGCCGCCGGAGCGGCTCCAGGTGGAGATCACCGAGGGCGCGTTGATGGCCGACCCGAGGCGGGTGCTGGCCAGCATCACCCAGTTGCACCGGATCGGGGTGGGCATCGCGCTCGACGACTTCGGCACCGGCTACTCCTCGTTGCAGCACCTGCGTCGGCTGCCGCTGTCCGAGGTGAAGGTGGACCGGTCGTTCGTGCTGGGCATGGCCGACGACCCGGACGACGCGGCGATCGTCCGCTCGATGATCGAGCTGGCCGGCGCGCTCGGGCTGCGGGTGGTCGCCGAGGGCGTGGAGGACGAGCGCACCTGGCGACTGCTGCACGCCGCCGGCTGTGACGTGGCGCAGGGCTGGTTCCACGCCCGGCCGATGCCGGCGGAGGAACTGATCACCTGGCTGTCGCGGTACCGCCCGGTCCGCCCGGTGGCGGCGGAGGCCGACGGTCGGGGTGGCCCGGCGGCGGAGGGGGAGTCGAAGGCGTCGTCGTGACGGCGGGACAATAGACTCGCTCCGGTCACCGCGCGTCATCGTTCACGGGTCGTGCGCGGCCGGCACACCGAAGACGTCTCAGGACAGCCACGAAGGGGGCACCCGATGGCCGCCATCTCCCGCGAGGAGGTCGCGCACCTCGCGCGACTGTCGCGGCTCGCCGTCACCGAGGAGGAGTTGGACACCTTCGCCGGTCAGCTGGACGTGATCCTCCAGTCGGTCGCGCAGGTCGGCGAGGTCGCCGCGGCGGACATCCCGCCGACGTCCCACTCGGTGCCGTTGACCAACGTGCTCCGCGAGGACGTGGTGACGCCGAGCCTGACCCCGCAGGAGGCGCTGTCGGGTGCACCCGACGCCGAGGAGCAGCGGTTCCGCGTCCCGCGGATCCTGGACGAGGATGTGGCCTCATGACCGATGTGACAAAGCTCAGCGCCGTCGAGATCGCCGGGCTCGTCGCGAACGGTGACGCCTCCGCGGTCGAGGTCACCCGCGCCCACCTGGACCGGATCGGCGCCGTCGACGACCGGGTGCACGCGTTCCTGCACGTCGACACCGACGGCGCGCTGGCCGCCGCGCGGGCCGTGGACGAGCGCCGGGCCGCCGGCGAGGAACTGGGCCCGCTGGCCGGCGTGCCGGTCGCGGTCAAGGACGTGCTCACCACCAAGGGCGTGCCGACCACCGTCGGGTCGAAGATCCTCGAGGGTTGGCGCCCGCCGTACGACTCGACGATCGTCGAGCGGCTGCGTGCCGCCGGCACGGTGATGCTCGGCAAGACGAACATGGACGAGTTCGCCATGGGCTCCTCCACCGAATACTCGGCGTACGGGCCGACCCGCAACCCGTGGGACACCGACCGGATCCCCGGCGGCTCCGGCGGCGGCAGCGCCGCGGCGCTGGCCGCGTACGAGGCGCCGCTGTCGATCGGCTCGGACACCGGCGGCTCGATCCGCCAGCCCGGCGCGGTCACCGGCACCGTCGGCGCGAAGCCCACCTACGGCGGCACCTCCCGCTACGGTCTGGTGGCGTTCTCCTCGTCGCTGGACACGCCCGGCCCGTGCGCGCGCAACGTGCTGGACGCCGCGCTGCTGCACCAGGTGATCGGCGGCCACGACCCGCGCGACTCCACCTCCATCCCGGCCCCGGTGCCGGACGTGGTGGGCGCCGCGAAGCTCGGCGCGAGCGGCGACCTGACCGGCGTGAAGCTCGGTGTGGTCACCGAGTTCACCGGCGAGGGCGCCGAGCCGGGCGTGATGGCCGCGTTCCGGGAGTCGGTCGAGGCGCTGGCGAAGCTGGGCGCCGAGATCGTCGAGATCTCCTGCCCGCACTTCAAGTACGCGCTGCCGGCCTACTACCTGATCGCGCCGAGCGAGTGCTCCTCCAACCTGGCCCGCTTCGACGGCGTCCGCTTCGGCCTGCGGGTCGGCGACGACGGCAACCGGTCGCTGGAGGAGGTCATGTCGCTGACCCGCGAGGCCGGCTTCGGGCCCGAGGTGAAGCGCCGCATCATGATCGGCACGTACGCGCTCTCGTCGGGCTACTACGACGCCTACTACGGCCAGGCGCAGAAGGTCCGCACGCTGATCACCCGCGACTTCACCACGGCGTTCGAGCAGGTGGACGCGCTGATCTCGCCGACCACGCCGTTCGTGGCGTTCCCGATCGGCGCGCGCACCTCGGATCCCTA
The DNA here is from genome assembly GCF_027460165.1 of Micromonospora sp. WMMC241. NCBI lineage: Bacteria > Bacillati > Actinomycetota > Actinomycetes > Micromonosporales > Micromonosporaceae > Micromonospora > Micromonospora sp. WMMC241. The sequence goes on along the minus strand of NZ_JAPZBF010000001.1, from coordinate 5,148,288 downwards.
CCAGATGTACCTGGCGGACCTCTTCACCATCCCGACCAACCTCTACGGCGGCCCGGCCATCTCGGTGCCGTGCGGGCTGTCCGAGGGGCTGCCGGTCGGCCTGCAGATCATGGCCCCGACCATGGCGGACGACCGGATGTACCGGGTCGCCGCCGCGCTGGAGTCCAGCGTCGGCACGTTCACCCCGCCGGCTCTCTGAGTCCACCACCGATCGGCGTCGACGGACCTCCGTCGGCGCCGATCGGCGTCTCCGGCGGCACCGGTGCCGCGTCGAGGTAGCGGCGGGCCTCCCGGATGCCGCGCCCGCGCCACCACGCCGTGCCCGACCAGCCCACCACGAGCGTGGCGGCGACCAGCCTGGTGGACCACCGGGTGGCGCCGACGAGCACCACCGCCTGCAGCGCCGCCAGCACCAGCACGAACCACACGTACCACCGCTGGCCGAGCCGGCGGCGGGCCTCCCGACGGGCGGCGGCGTCGACGGTCGCGTCGGTGGCCCGGCCCGCGCGCAACGCGTCCCGCGCCGCCGCGGCCGGGCCCGGATCGGCGGTACGCATCCGCGGCACCAGCCACCTGCCGAGCAGCAGCGCGGCCCCGGCGCCGACGACGGCTGGCAGGGCGGTGAGGGCCACCATGGCCACCACGTCCTGGAAGTCGTACTCGCCGTCGGCCGCCCAGATCCCGGTCAGCAGCGCGGGCAGGCCGAGCGCCAGTGCACCGGCGACCAGCACCGCGCCGGTCGTCACCGGAGCCCTGCTCACCGGTTCGCCCGCCCGCGCCGCCGGGAACCGGTCACCCACCGGGCCGCGAGGAGTCCGATCAGCGCGCCGACGACGCCGGGCAGGACGCTGACGAGCAGCAGGACGCCAAGACTCTCGGGTGACCTGTCGTCGGAGAGGAACCAGCGGATCGCACTGATCGTCACCGCGACGACGAAAACGGCGGCCACGCCCACCACCACCTGCCGCACGTTCATGGAGCGAGGCGGCGCCGGTGATTCGCCGCGTTCGGTGCGTACCGTCGAGTCGTCCCCCGTATTCGTCATCCTCGACACGTACCCCCGGGTCGTTCCTCGCATGCCGGCGCGGCGGGCCCCCGTGCGGTGATCTCGAAGCCCGGCAGCGGGGTGGCCGGGCCAGCCGATTAGGCTGGAACGGTTCTGTCCGGATCGCGCCTGGAGCTCAGATGACGACGACACTGCCCGCGTACGACGAGGTCGTCGCGCGCTACGAACCGGTGATCGGCCTGGAGACCCACGTCGAGCTGGGCACGAACACCAAGATGTGGTGCGGCTGCCCGACCGACTTCGGCGGCGAGCCGAACACCCGGGTCTGCCCGGTCTGCCTGGGCCTGCCCGGTTCGCTGCCGGTGGCCAACAAGGCCGCCATCGAGGCGACGATCCGGATCGGCCTGGCGCTGAACTGCTCCATCGCCGAGTGGTGCCGGTTCGCCCGGAAGAACTACTTCTACCCGGACATGCCGAAGAACTTCCAGATCAGCCAGTACGACGAGCCGCTCTGCTTCGACGGGTACCTGGACGTCGAGGTCAACGGCGAGCTGGTGCGGATCGGCATCGAGCGGGTGCACCTGGAGGAGGACACCGGCAAGACGCTGCACGTCGGCGGCGCCACCGGTCGCATCCACGGTGCCACCGAGTCGCTCGTCGACTACAACCGGGCCGGCATCCCGCTGGTGGAGATCGTCACCAAGCCGATCCCCGGCACCGGCGCGCTCGCCCCGGAGATCGCCCGGGCGTACGTGGCCGAGCTGCGCGACGTGGTCCGCTCGCTGGGCGTCTCGGACGTGCGGATGGAGGAGGGCTCGCTGCGCTGCGACGTCAACACCTCGCTGAACCTGCCGGGCGAGGAGTGGGGCACCCGCACCGAGACCAAGAACGTCAACTCGCTGCGTTCGGTCGAGCGGGCGGTCCGCTCGGAGATGCTGCGCCAGGCGTCCGTGCTCGACGCGGGCGGCCGGATCGTGCAGGAGACCCGGCACTTCCACGAGGACACCGGCGACACCACCTCGGGCCGGTCCAAGGAGACCGCCACCGACTACCGGTACTTCCCGGAGCCGGACCTGGTGCCGCTCGCGCCGGACACCGCCTGGGTGGCCGAGCTGAAGGCCGCCCTGCCGGAGCTGCCGCGGCTGCGCCGCAAGCGGATCCAGCAGGACTGGGGCCTGTCCGACCTGGACATGGAGTCGGTGGTCAACGCCGGCGCGGTCGAGCTGATCGAGGCGACCGTGGCCGCCGGGGCCACCCCGGCGGCGGCCCGCAAGTGGTGGCTGGGCGAGCTGTCCCGCCGGGCCAACGAGACCGGCGTGGAACTGGCCGACGTGGGCGCCACCCCGGCGCAGGTCGCCGAGCTGCAGGGCCTGGTCGACGCCGGCAAGCTCAACGACAAGCTGGCCCGGGCCGTGCTGGAGGGCGTGGTGGCCGGCGAGGGCTCGGCGACCGAGATCATGACCAACCGCAACCTGGAGGTCGTCTCGGACACCGGCGCGCTCACCGCCGCCGTGGACGAGGCGATCGCCGCCAACCCCGACATCGCCGACAAGATCCGCAGCGGCAAGGTCGCGGCGGCCGGCGCGCTGGTGGGCGCGGTCATGAAGACCACCCGCGGCCAGGCGGACGCGAAGACCGTCCGCGAGCTGATCCTGGAGCGCCTCGGCGCTGCCTGACATGTGTCAATAGGGGCCCCCGCCTATGCAGAATGCGTTAAGCGGGGGCCCCGCCTTACCCCCCCAAGAGGGCGTCAACGGCGACGCCCCGGATGGAGTCACCGTGAACGAGGACGTCCTCGACGAGATCCAGCGCCGGGTGCTCTGGCTCGCCACCCGCATCGTCGACGCGGCCAACCACGACCGGGACACCGGCGACGGCGTGAAGGTCGGCGGCCACCAGGCCTCCAGCGCCTCGCTCGTCACCGCGATGACCGCGCTCTGGTTCCAGCACCTCGACGCCGAGGACCGGGTCGCGGTGAAGCCGCACGCCTCCCCGGTGTTCCACGCCATCCAGTACCTGCTCGGCAACCTCGACCGGTCCTACCTGCCGACGCTGCGCGCCCGCGGCGGCCTCCAGTCGTACCCGTCGCGCACCAAGGACCCGGACGAGGTGGACTTCTCCACCGGCTCGGTCGGCCTGGGTGCCGCCGCGCCGCTGTTCGCCGCCGTCACCCGTCGCTACGTCGACGCGCACTTCGGCGAGCGGCCGCACTCCCGGTTCGTCGCGCTGATCGGCGACGCCGAACTGGACGAGGGCAACATCTGGGAGGCGGTCGCCGACCCGGCCACCACCGGGCTGGGCAACGTGATGTGGCTCGTCGACTTCAACCGGCAGTCGCTGGACCGGGTCGTCCCCGGCATCCGGATCAACCAGTGGCGCGGCCAGTTCGAGGCCGCCGGCTGGCACGTCGTCGAGGTCAAGTACGGCCGCAAGCTCGCCGAGGCGTACGCCCGGCCGGGCGGGACGGCGTTGCGCGACTGGATCGACCTGATGCCGAACGAGCAGTACCAGTCGCTGTTCGGCCTCGCCGGGCCGGCCCTGCGCAAGCAGTTCCTGGACGGCGCGCCGGCCGAGGTGGCCGCGTTCGTCGCCGACATCCCCGACGACGAGCTGGGCCCGCTCGTCACCGACCTGGGCGGGCACGACGCGCAGGCGATGCTCGACGCGTACGCCCAGTGCGACGCCGTCACCGACCGGCCCAGTGTGGTCTTCGCCTACACGGTCAAGGGCTGGGGCCTGCCGATCGCCGGCAACCCGCGCAACCACTCGGCGCTGCTCAGCACCGAGCAGGTGGACGCGTTGCGGGCCGCGAACGGCCTGACCGCGCAGACCGAGTGGGACCGTCTGGACCCGGCGTCGCCGGCCGGCATCCGGGCCGGCGAGCGCCGGGAGGCGCTGTCCCGCGCGCCGCGCGAGCGGGCGCTGGGCGTCGCCGTCCCGGAAACCACTCGGGTACGCGCGAACAAGCCGGTCTCCACCCAGGAGGTCTTCGGCCGGGTGCTCGTCGACCTGGCCCGGGACCCGAAGGTGGCGCCCTACCTGGTGACCACCGCGCCGGACGTGGCCACCTCGACCAACCTGGCCGGGTTCATCAACAAGACCGGCGTGTTCGCCCCGACCGAGCAGCGGTCCTGGACCGAGGACCGGATGCTGCGCTGGACGGAGAGCCCCGCCGGGCAGCACATCGAGCTGGGCATCTCCGAGATGAACCTGTTCCTGCTGCTGGGCCAGCTCGGCCTGTCGTGGGACCTGTCCGGCCAGCCACTGCTGCCGGTCGGCACGGTCTACGACCCGTTCGTGCTGCGCGGGCTGGACGCGTTCCTCTACGGCACCTACTCGGGTTCCCGGTTCGTGGTGGCCGGCACCCCGTCGGGCATCACGCTGGCGCCCGAGGGCGGCGCGCACCAGTCCACCATCACCGCCTCGGTCGGCCTGGAGCTGCCGGGCGTGACGTTCCTGGAGCCCGCGTACGCCGGCAGCCTGGACTGGCTGCTCTGCGACGCGCTCGGGCAGATCGCCGGCGGCGGCGCGCCGGCCGCCACCGCCGCGCCGGCCGAGGACGGGGCGTACTACTTCCGGCTCAGTACCCGGCCGATCGACCAGGCGCCGTTCGAGGCCGCCCGGGCCCGGCTCGGTGACGCGGTGCTGCGCCGGCAGGTGGTGGCCGGCGCGTACCGGCTGGTCGACGCGCACCAGGCGTACCCCGAGCTGGCGGACGCCCCGGTGGTGCAGCTCGCCGCGTCCGGCGCGGTGCTGCCCGAGGTCCTGGCCGCCGCCGCGGAGCTGGCGGAGGAGGGGGTCGCCGCGCACGTGGTCGACGTGACCAGCCTGGACCGCCTCTACCGGGCGTGGCAGCGGACGCTGCGCCAGGGCGTGCGGACCGCCACCGTGCCGAGCGTGCCCGGCGCGCTGCGGTCGGCCTTCGCCGACCGGGTGCCGGTGGTGACCGTGCACGACGCGGCGTCGCACGCGATGGCCTGGTTGGGTTCGGCGGTGGGGGCGCCGGCGGTGCCGCTCGGGGTGGACGAGTTCGGCCAGTCCGGCACCGTCCGGGAGCTGTACGAGCTGCACGACCTGCTGCCCGGCAGCATCGTCAACGCGGCATTGGCCGCGCTGGCCCTGCGCTGACCGGCACGGGCGCGCGCACCGCCGTCGGTGGCGCGCCCGGAGCCCGGTCCGGATCGCCGAAGCGGGGCGCCCGGACCGGGTCGGCAGGTACGGAGAGTGATTCCATGACGAGTTGCTCTCCGTGACCGGTAGGCATCGACAAAGGCATGCCCTCGCGCCGCCTTTGCTCTGCAGCCATATCCGCATCACCGCGCTTAGCTGCGGCGTTGCGTCGGACGGCCCGAGCATCGGACGGCGCCTTTGGTCACCCTACGTGCCCGCTGCGCGGATGGCTGCAGAGCAAAGGCGGCAGACACGGATGCTTGTCGGCAGGGCCGAAACTACTTTCTGTGATTGACCAGTGCTGACTGCCGCCCCAGGGCGGTCAACCGGTGGTGGTGGGGCTCGGGCTCGTCGCGGTCGCCGACGGTGACGACGACGGCGGTTCCGACGGCCCGCGCGTCGGCGTCGGGGTGACCGGCACCTCGTCGCCCTTGGCCGGGTCCCGGATCACGTGCCGTTCCAGGTTGACCTGCGACTGGCCGGTGCCGCCCACGGTGATCTCGTCGTACGCCTGGAGCAGCTTCTGCTGGTCGAGGTAGAGCACCGTCATGGTCAACGGGGTCGGCTTCTCGCCCTCCAGCCCGCGCAGCCCGGCCCCACCGGTCGAGCCCTCCACCATCAACGTGGTCGGCTGCTCACCCGGCGCCTGCGGCAGCTTCGACACCTGCCGGGCGTGGGTGTGCCCGGAGAGCACCAGCGGGCAGGCGCCGGAGAGCGGCCCGGCCGACGCCGGGTCGTGCACCAGTGCGATGTCCACCTTCTTCGGTGACTTCTCGACCGTGCGGGCAAGCTGCTCGCCGGCGCCGATCACCTGGTCGGCGACGGCGGAGGTGAGGCCGCTGCCGGCCGGTGAGGTCTCCTTGTCCGGGGTGAACCGGGGGTCGCCGATGCCCGCGATGGTCAACCCGGCCACGGTCGTGGTCGAGTTGTTCAGCACCACGGCGTTCGGCTGCTGGGCCACGGTGGCCGCCGTACGCGGCGAGTCGTGGTTGCCCCGGATGTACACGTACGGCTTCTTGAGCAGGCCGATCGAGCCGACGTAGGACGCCTCCGGCTCGCTGCCCCAGTCGGTGAGGTCGCCGGTGTCGATCACCACGTCGATGCCGAACTGCTCGACCACCGTGCGGATCAACTGCCACCCGGTCGGGTTGAGGTGCATGTCGGAGACGTGCAGCACCCGGGTGGTCCCGGGGGACGGCTGCACCACAGGCAGCGCGGAGACCGTGGTGTAGAGCTTGCTGACGTTGCCGACCAGCCGCTGCAACTGCTCGGCGTACTTGGTGTAGTCGTTGGCGATCCGCCGCGCGTCACCCACGATCGCGGGCGCGTTGACCAGCAGCCCCTCGTACCTCGGTTCCTCGATCGCCTGCGGGCGCACGGTGGCGGCGGCCAGGCCGAGACTGCCGGCGGTGATCACCAGCGCCAGGCCGCCCGCCCAGGCGGTGCGACGGACGTCGCGGAAGACGAGCCCGGCCAGGAGCAGGGTGGCCAGCACCGCCGAGGCGAGCGTCTTCAGGCCGAGGCGCACCACGCCGTCGCGGACGTCCTGCACCGCCGACTGGCTGGCCCGGCTGATGCTCGCCGGGTCGTCGATCAGCGCCTCGGTGCGCCCCTGGTCCAGCGAGCCCACCTCGACGGTCAGGTACGCCGGCCCGTCGTGGCTGTCCAGCAGCAGCGCGCCCAGCGGCGGGATGTCGACGGTGGTGCCGCCGGTCAGCGACGGGCTGAGCTTGAGTTCCGCCCGGAACGGCCCGATGTCGGTGCCGACGTGGCCGCCGGCGTACGTGCCGACGACGATGCCGCCCAGCGTGACCGCGAGCAGCGCCAGCACCACGCCCACCCGGCGCAGCCGGTGGCCGGGCCGCCACGCGGCGAGGCGGCGGACGCGCTCGGTCTCCGGGGACGTCGGGTCCCCGGCGCGCTGCTCTTCGTTCTCCTGGCCGTCCATGCTGAGATTCTGACCTGCCCAGTGTGTGATCTTGGCAAACCCGCCGGAAGTGGATCAGCTCCGGCCGGCGCCGCCGTCCGCGAAGACCAGCCGCAGGATCCGGTCGTCCTCGGCGGCCGGCTTGCCCCGACCGTCCCGGTTCGAGGTGCTCACCCAGATCGAGCCGTCCGGCGCCACGGCGGCGGCGCGCAGCCGACCGTAGCGGCCGGTGAGCAGCTCGCGCGGCTGGCCGAGGACGGTCCCGTTGCCGGCCAGCTCGACCAGCCACAGCCGCTGCCCGCGCAGGCAGGCGGTGACCAGCAGCCGGTCCACCGCCGCCAGGCCGGAGCAGGAGGCGTCGGAGGTGCGCCACTGCACGATCGGGTTCACGTAGCGCTTGTCGTCGCCACGCCCCTCGACCTGTGGCCAACCGTAATTGCCGCCCTGGTTGATCTGGTTGATCTCGTCCCAGGTGTTCTGGCCGAACTCCACGGCGTACATCCGCTTCTCCGGCGTCCAGGCGAAGCCCTGCACGTTGCGGTGCCCCGACGACCACACCGGGGAACCGGCGGTCGGGTTGCCCGGTGCCGGCTTGCCGTCCGGTGTGATCCGCAGGATCTTGCCGCCGAGGCTCTTCGGGTCCTGCGCGTTAGCGGTCTGCCCGGCGTCGCCGGTGCTCACGTAGAGGAAACCGTCCGGGCCGAAGCCCAACCCGCCGCCGTCGTGGTTGCCGGCTTTGGGGATGCCGGTGAGGATCGGCGTCGGGGTCTGGCCGAGCTGCAGCTTCGCGACCCGGTTGTCGTCCTGCGCGGTGTAGTAGACGAAGATCGTGCGGTCGCGCGCGTAGGCCGGGGAGACGGCGATGCCGAGCAGACCGCCCTCACCGCCGGACGCCACGCCCGGCACCGTCTGCACCGGTCGCACCGCGAGCCCGTCCGCCCCGGACTCGGGGCCGACCTGGAGGATGCGCCCGCTGTCACGCTCGGTGACCAGTGCCGCGCCGTCGGGCAGGAACGCGATGGCCCACGGCACCTCGAGACCCTTCGCCAGCACCGTGGCCACCACCTGCTGACCGGCCCCGCCGGGGCTGGCCGTGTTGGACGGCGACGGCAGGTTGGGCGGCTCGCCGGCCGGGTCCGGCTCGGGCTCGCCGAGGGTACAGCCGGCGGTGCCCAGCAGCAGCGCCGCGCAGGACGCCGCCAGCGCCGTCCGGAGGCGGCGGGCGCGGGGGTACGACAGACGCGGGCTCACCCGGCCCAGCCTAGCCGGACACGACGGCGAACCGGCCGGCTCGGCGGTGCGGCGCGTTCAGCCGGCGCGCAGGGCGAGCACGGCGACGTCGTCCTCCCGGCGGTCCGCGGCGGTGAGCAGCCGGTCGCAGAGGGCGGCGAGCGGGACGGTGGGCCCGGCCGCGGCGATCCGCTCCAGCAGCTCCGCCTGGCCCTCGTCGATCGGCTGGTCCCGGCGTTCGATCAGCCCGTCGGTGTGCAGCAGCAGCGTGTCGCCCGGGGCGAGGGTCAGCGTCCGGCCGGTGCGCCGGGGCGGGCGGGCCAGGCCGAGCAGCGGGCCCCGTCCCCGCGCCACCGCCACCGTGCCGTCGGCGCGGAGCAGCAACGGCGGTGGGTGCCCGGCGTTGCACCAGTGCACCCGCAGCCCGCCGTCGTCCGGGCGGACCCGGGCCAGCACGGCGGTGGCGACAGTGGGCACCCGCAGCCCGCCGATGGCCCGGTCGAGGTTCGCCACCAGCGCCTCGACCGGGTCGTCCCGCCCGTACGCGTTGCCGCGGACCAGGTTGCGCAGCTGGCCCATGGTGGCCGCGGCCTCGATGTCGTGCCCGGCGACGTCACCGATCGCGGCGATCAGCTCGCCGTCGGGCTGGACGAAGGCGTCGTACCAGTCGCCGCCGACCTCGACCCGGTCCGCGGCCGGCAGGTACCGGGCGGCCAACTCGATCCCGGGGACCACCGGCAGCACCGGCAGCATGCTGTGCTGGAGCACCTCCGCGACGTGCCGCTGCTCGCCGTAGAGCCGGCTGTTGCCGACCGCCTGGCCGGCCCGTACGCCGATGTCCTGCGCGGTCCGCAGGTCGCTCGCGTCGAAGCCACGCCGGCCGGGCCGGTTGACGAGCGTGACCGCGCCGATCACCCGGTCGCCGACGGCGGCGGTGATGGGCACGGTCAGGTGGGAGCTGATGCCGAGCCGGTCCGCCAGCGGCACCAGCTCCGGGCGGGTGGTGCCGCGCGCCACGTCGTCGATGCCGGCGGCGCCACGCATCACCGGCCGGCCGGTCCGCAGCACCGACCGGATCAGCGACTCCGGGCCGAGCCCGGTGACCAGCAGTTGGGCGAAGCGCGCCAGGTCGGCGTCGCACTCGGGGTCCCGGTGCGCGCCGGAGACCCCGCGCGGCCGGCCGGCCGGGTCGACCAGCGTGATCAGGCACCAGTCGGCGAGCAGCGGCACCATGGCGTGGGCGAGGCGGTCGACCGCGGTGCTCACGTCGAGCGTGCCGCCGAGCAGCTCGCTCATCCCGGCCAGCATGGCGAGCCGGTCGTGCGCCTCCTCGGCACGGCGTCGGGCCTGCTCCGCGCTGCGTACCGCGATCCGCAGCCGCAGCTCCGAGGAGCAGGCGGCGGCCAGGTCGGCGAGCGTCCGCAGCTGTTCCTTGCTCCAGGCGCGGGGCTTGCTGTCGATCGCGCAGAGCGAGCCGAGCACCCGTCCGTCCAGGTCGGTCAGCGGCATTCCGGCGTACGCCACCACGCCCAGGTCCTCGATGGCGAGGTTCAGCCGCACCCGCGGGTAGAGCCGGGCGTCGGGCAGCACCATCGGTGCCTCGATGTCGACGACGTGCTGGCAGAACGAGTGGCTGAGCGGGGTCTCCCGGCGGCCCGCCCAGGGCTGCGGCAGCCCGGTCTCGCCGGGGAAGAACTGGCGGTCCGCGTCGACCAGGGAGACCAGCGCGACAGGCACGTCGAGCAGGTCACTGACCAGGCGTGCGAACCGGTCGAACGCCTCGTCCGGCACCGCGTCGAGGCGGGTCTCGTCGAGGGAGCGCAGCCGGTCGGGATCGGTCAGCGCCGGGATCGGCGCCGCCTTCCGCTCCGGGTCGTCCTCGCTCATCGCCACCCGTCCTCAGTACCGGCGGGCGCCGGCCGGCGTCCCGCTCCCGATTAAACCCTGTCGCACGTGTGTCCGACCCGCGGCGGGGCGTTCGTCACGGTCGACGCGCCGCCGACCTGCGGGTACGGATATCGTCGGCGGTCGTGAAGGCATGGATCCCGCACCCCGCCGGCCGCCGGCTCCTCGGCGAGCTTCCCCCCGACGTCACCGTGGAGCTGCTGGAGGACCCGGCCCGGCTCCCGTCCGCCCCGGGCGGGGTGCGGTTCTGGGTGCCGCCGTTCCTGTCCGGCCCGGATGCCGGCACTCTCCTGGCCGAGCTGCCGGACGTCGAGGTGGTGCAGCTCCTCTCCGCCGGCGCGGACGCGTGGGTGGGACGCGTCCCGGCGGGCGTGACGCTCTGCGACGCCCGGGGCGTGCACGACTCGGCCACCGCCGAGTGGGTGGTCGCCGCGATCCTGTCGGCGCTGCGCGGGTTCGCGCCGCTGGCCCGCGCCCAGGCCCGCCGGGAGTGGGCGTACGACGAGGTCGCGCCGACCGACGAGCTGGCCGGGAAGCGGGTGCTGATCGTCGGCGCCGGATCGATCGGCGCGGCGGTGCGGGCCCGGCTCGCCCCGTTCGAGGTGAGCTTCACCCTGGTCGCCCGCACGCCGCGCCCGGACGAGGGGGTGCACGGGGTGGCGGAGCTGCTGGCGCTGCTGCCGGCGGCGGACGTGGTGGTGCTGCTGGTGCCGCTCACCGAGCAGACCCGGGGCCTGGTCGACGAGCGTTTCCTCGCCGCGATGCCGGACGGCGCGCTGTTGGTGAACGCCGCGCGAGGGCCGGTGGCCAGCACCCCGGCACTGGTCGCCGAGCTGGAGTCGGGGCGGCTGCGAGCCGCGCTGGACGTCACCGACCCGGAGCCGCTGCCGGCCGACCATCCCCTGTGGGAGCTGCCGAACGTGCTGCTCACGCCGCACGTCGCCGGCTCGGTACGCGGCCTGCTGCCGCGCGCGTACCGGCTGGTGGGGGAGCAGCTGCGTCGCTTCGTGGCCGGCGAGGAGCTGACGAACCGGGTGACCGACGGCTACTGACCCTCGTCGGGCCGCGCCGGACCGGTGCCGTACCCGGGCAGATCCTGGCCGGCGGCGGCGACCAGCCGGGGCAGGTCGGTGGCGCGTACCGCCGGCAGCGCCAGCACCTGACCGTCGTCGAGCCGGGCGACCGCCCGCCCACGGGGATCACCGCCCAGCTCCACCACCCGGGTCCAGGGCACCCGGCGCTGCCCGGCGAGCGCGCGCAGCCGCAGTTCCCGGGGATCGGCGTCGGTGCCGGCCCGCCAGGTCCAGACCCCGACCGCGAGCGGGACGAGCAGCACCCAGAGGAGCCACCAGCGGGCGGTGGCCAGCGGCAGCGCGCCGATGAAGGCGACGATCGCGGCGGCCAGGATGGCCTGGTTGTGACGGAAACGGACGGTGTCGGCGCGGCTCACCCTCCGATGATCGCATCCGGCCAGGTCAAGTTCCCCTCCGGGCGACCCGCGCCGCGTCGTCGTTGCCGAGCTCGGCAGCAGAATCCCGAGATCTTGGTACCGGACGGCCCTTCCGGGGGCCATTGCGTACCAAGATCTCGCGGGGCCCCGGAATGCGGAACGGACATGCTGCCCCGACGAGCGCTGCGCGGTCGCCTGTGACACACGTCACTAGCCGTGTTGCGTAACCGGTTGCTTCCGGGATCGTTCTTAGGCATGGCCGCAGCGATCCCCGCCGATGCGACCGTGACGCCCCGACGACCCCGCGCCGCAACCGCACCGCCCCGTGCCCCCTCACGAAGGCGACCGCCGTGCCCGTCACCCCTCCCACCGGTCCCCGCCGGTGGCTCGCACCGCCCGACCTCGCCGTCTCGCTAGCCGGCGCGCTCTTCCTGCTGGCCGGCGTCGCCGGGCTCATGCCCGGCCCCGCTGCCGCAGCGCTCGCCGTCGCCGGTGGCTGCGCCCTCGCCTGCGTCCGGCTCGCCTGGCTGGCCGGCGTCCCACCCGCGCCGTCCCCGCCGCCGCACGCCGCCCCGGCCTCGGAGCGGCCCGCACCCGCCCCGACGCCGTACGCCGCAACGGCGCCGGAGTACGCCGGGACGGCGCCGGAGCACGCCGGGACGGCACCGGAGCGCCGGGCGTCGTCGACGCCCTGCACGCCCTCGGGGCGCCCGGCGCCCTCCCCGACGCCTCGCGCCGGTTCCGGGCCGGGCCGCCGTGCGCCGGACGGGCCGCCCGGCCGGGCGGGTGGGGGCGCGACCGGGCGGCAGGCCCGGAGGGTGGCGTTGTCACGCCGGGTCGCCGCGATCCTCGACGCCGCAGTCCTGGTCGCCGGCCTCACCGTCGCGGTGTTGCCGCTCAGCGATCCGGCGCACCGGCTGCCGGTCGCGCTGGGCGGGCTGGGCCTGGCCGGGTCACTGCACGCCGCGGCCCTGCTCCGCCTGCCCGGCCGGTCCCGGCTGCCCGGGCGGGAGCGGCTGCGTCGTACCGTCGACGTGCTCGCGCTCGGCGTCAGCCTGGTCTTCGCCGGCTGGATGCTGCTGCCCGCCGGCCCGGTGCCGCCGGCCGCGCTGATCGCCAGCGTGGGCGGGGCGGTGACGCTGGCCGTGCTCACGATGGCGGCGCTCGCCGAGCGCCACCGGCGGCCGGGAGCCGCGCGCTGCCACGCCGGGGCCGGCCTCACGCTGGGCGGGTTGGCGTTGCTCGTGGTGCTGCTGGCGTACCACGCGCCGGACCGGGCGCTGTCGGCCGTCGCGCCGCCGGTGCTGGCCGGCGCGCTGCTCACCGCGGCCGGCGCGCGGCGCACCTCGGCCGGGGAGCGACCGCACCACGGCGCCGCGCCGGCTGCCTGGCCGCGCCTCACCGCGCCCGCCGGGATCGCGGCCGTGGCCGCCGGGGTGCATCTGGGTACGGCGGGGGAGTTCAGCCCGGCGGCGATGGCCCTCGGGCTGTCGGTCATCCCGCCGATCATGGTGGGTGAGCTGCTCGCCGCCGCCGACCAGCGTCGCCGGGTCGAGCGGCTGGTCGCCAGCGAGGCATGGCTGCGGCGCGTCGTCGGCGCGGGCGGCGAGACCGGTGAGCCGGCGCCGCTGACCCGGGCCGAACTGGTCCGGGCGCTGCCCCTGCGCAGCGGCGGCGCGCTGCTCGTGGTGGACCTGCACGGCGACGACGCGACGGCGCCGGACGGGCCGGTGCCGGCCGAGGTGCAGCGGCGGCTGCGTGCCGGCTGCGGGCCGCACGACCTGGTCGCCCGGTTCAACGACACCGGGTACGCGGTGCTCACCGACGTCGGGCCGGTGCCCGCGTACGCGCTGGGCATCCGGTTGCTGGCGGCGCTGGCCGAGCCGTACGCCCGGCCGGGCGGGGTGACCCGGCTCCGGGTGAGCATCGGGCTGGCCGAGACCACCGGGGGCGATCCGGAGGACGTGCTGCGCCAGGCCGACCTGGCCCGTAGGCGGGCGGTGCAGCTCGGCCGGGACCGGGTCGAGTGGTACGACGCCTACCTGGAGGAGCAACTGGTCCGCCGGCTCGACCTGGAGCGGGAGCTGCCCGGCGCGGTGGCGCGCGGCGAGCTGGACCTCGTCTACCAGCCGGTGGTGGCGCTGGCCGACCGGATGCCGGCGGGCACCGAGGCGCTGCTGCGCTGGCGCAGCCCGGTGCTGGGCACGGTGCTGCCGGCGGAACTGCTGCCGGTGGCGACCGACCTCGACCTGCTGGGGGAGGTCGGGTGGTGGGTGGTGGACCGGGCCTGCCGGCAGCTCGCCGCCTGGTCGGAGGGGGGCCGTGAGCTGTGGATGGCGGTCAACGTCACCCCGCGGGAGCTGGCCGCGAAGGACTTCGTGGCGCGGACCGCGACCGCGCTGGCGGCGTACGACGTGCCGCCGGAGCGGCTGGTGGTGGAGGTGGCCGAGCCGGCGGTCGGGGCGGAGCTGTCCACGGTGGTGGCTCGTCTCGCCGGCCTGCGGTCGCTCGGCGTCCGCACCGCGCTGGACGACTTCCGGGCCGAGCACGCCTCACTGGCCCAGCTCCGCCGGCTGCCGATCGATCTGCTCAAGGTGGGTCCGAACCTGGTGGCGCCCGGCGCCGACGGGCAGCGCCCGCTGATCGACGTGGTGGCGAACCTGGGCGACCGGCTGGGTGTGGAGGTGGTGGTGGAAGGGCTGGAGTCGGACGGTCAGGTGGCCGGGGCGCGGCAGGCCGGCTGCCGGTACGGGCAGGGCTTCGCGCTGGCCCGGCCGGCGACCGCGGAGCGGGTCGAGGCGTGGTTCGAGGAGTTCCCCTCGGCGTCGAGGTGAGGTGGTCCCTTAACCGGTTCAGTGAACCCGCGGCGGGGCGGTGCTGCCGCGCGGCGTGAGGTGGGCGGTCTCGTCCTGCACGCCGGTCACCTCCTCGCCGGCGATCACCGCGAGGAGTTGCCGGGCGGCGTGTGCGCCGTACGCCGGGATGTCCCGGCCCAGCGCGGTCAACGGCGGGTGCACGAGCTGGCAGAGCGGCGAGTCGTCCCACGCCACGATGGACAGGTCGCCGGGGACGGCGAGCCCCATCTCCTGGGCCACGGAGAGGCCGGCGATGGCCATCACGTCGTTGTCGTAGATCACCGCGGTCGGCCGCCGGGCGGAGCTGAGCAGCCGGCGGGTGGCCCGCGCCCCCTCCTCGCCGGTGTAGTCGGACCAGACCGTGCTCGCCTCGTCCAGCCCGAGCCGCCGGCACACGTCGGTGAACGCGTCGGTGCGGATCTCGGTGTGCAGCAGCGAGGGCAGCCCGCCGACCCGGGCGATCCGCCGGTGCCCGAGCGCGACCAGGTACTCCACCGTCTCGACCAGGGCCGCCGCGTCGTCGGACCAGACGCTGGCCAGGCCACCGGTGTGCCCGGGACCGCCGATCACCACCGCGGGCAGTTGCAGTTCCTCCAGCGCGGGCACCCGCCGGTCGTCGGTGCGCAGGTCGCAGACGAAGACGCCGTCCACCCGGCGCTCGGCCCACCAGCGTCGGTAGACCGCGATCTCGGCCTCCTGGTCGGTGACCACCTGGAGGGTCAGCGCGTACGAGCGGGCCGACAGCTCGGACTCGACGCCGCTGATCAGCTCCATGAAGAACGGCTCGATGCCCAGTATCCGGGCGGGCCGGCACAGTGCCAGCCCGACCGCCTTGGCGGTGGCGCCGGAGAGCGCCCGGGCGGCGCTGCTCGGGCTGAACCCGATCTCGGCGGCGATCGCGAGGATGCGCTGGCGGGTCGCCTCGGAGACGCCGGGTTGTCCGTTCAGCGCGTACGAAACCGCGCCCTTGGAGACCCCGGCGCGCCGGGCGACGTCGGCGATGGTCGGCCGCTTCACCGAAGCGTTCCTCCACTGTGTCCGGCCCTCGCGGGCGCTTCTCGGCCGCCGGGGTGCCGGCGGTGAGTGACGCTACTGCACCCGCCCCGGCGCGCGGTCGGCGCGGCGGGGGCGGAGGAACTGAACCGCACAGTTCGTCACTGGTGCGGTTCAGCGTACGGGGAACCCGGATCCTGTCCAGTGCCCACCCGCTCCCGATTCTGCTCAGGAAAGCGCTCCACCACGCATGGTCGCGCTCCCAGAAGCGTCCCAGGGTTACGGGACGGCCTCGCTGTTAACCGGCCGTTGACAGTGCTGGGGGTGAACCGTACGGTGGCCTCACTTATCCGGTTCAGTCAACGTCTCTCGATCTCGGGAGCGTTCCCATTTGGCGCGGAGGATGACATGAAACGGTCCTGGACGCACTGGGCGCGCACGGCCGCCGTCGGTGCCGTCAGCCTGGTCATGATCGCTGCCTGCAGCGGCAGGAGCACCACCGGCGGCTCGGACGCGGCCGACGGTCAGGTCACATTGAAGATCAATTTCTGGGGCGACTTCGGCCTGCAGGACCTCAAGACGAAGTACGAGGCCGAGCACAAGAACGTCAAGATCCAGCTCAACTCGGGCGAGTACAACGCCCAGCACGAGGACCTGCAGAAGAAGCTCGTCGCCGGCAACGGCGCGCCGGACATCGCGGCGATCGACGAGGGCTTCATGGTCCAGTTCCGCAGCCAGTCCGACAAGTTCGTCAACCTGCTCGACAAGGGCGCCGGCTCGTACGAGAGCAAGTACCTGCCCTGGAAGTGGAAGCAGTCGCTGTCCGCCGACGGCAAGACGCAGATCGGCCTCGGCACCGACGTCGGCGGCCTGGCCATGTGCTACCGCACCGACCTGTTCAAGGCCGCCGGCCTGCCCACCGAGCGCGACCAGGTCTCCGCGCTCTGGCCCACCTGGGACAAGTTCCTCGAGGTCGGCCAGCAGTACACCGGCAAGACCAAGAAGAAGTTCCTCGACGCCGGCACCAACCTGTTCAACCCGATCCTCGGGCAGCAGCAGGTCGGCTTCTACAACGACCAGGAACAGCTCCAGATGCAGCAGGGCCCGAAGGTCGCCTTCGACTACACGGTCAAGGCCGTCGACCAGGGGCTCTCCGCCAACCTGGTCAGCTTCCAGGCCGACTGGGACAAGGGCTTCACCAGCGGTGCGTTCGCGGTGCTCGCCTGCCCGGCGTGGATGCTCGGCCACATCAAGGACACCGCGCCCGGCACCCAGGGCAAGTGGGACATCGCCGCGGTCCCCGGCGGCGGCGGCAACTGGGGCGGCTCGTTCCTGACCATCCCCAAGCAGGGCAAGAACGTCGACGAGGCGTACAAGCTGCTGGAGTGGCTGGTCGCGCCGGAGCAGCAGATCGAGATCTTCAAGAAGGTCGGCAACCTGCCCTCCCAGCCGGCGCTCTACGCCGACCCGGCCATCGCCGACTTCAAGAACCCGTTCTTCAACAACGCCCCGGTCGGGCAGATCTTCCCGAAGATGGCGCAGGGCCTCACCCCGCAGTACCTGGGCAAGAAGAACGGCCCCACCCGGGTCGCGGTGGAGAACGTGATCCGGCGGGTGGAGAACAAGTCGCTGAAGCCGGACGCCGCCTGGAACGAGGCGGTCAAGGAGGCCGACAAGGCCGCCAAGTCCTGACGCACCACAGGTGCCGGAGCGGGACCCGACCCGCTCCGGCGCCGCCGCACCCGCCCACCCTCCTCGGCTCTGGAGTGATCCGATGTCCAGCACCCGTGCCGCGCCCGCGCCGCCGAGCCGCCGACCCGCGCCGGAGCGCGGCCGTCCCGGGGCCGACGACCGGCGGCTGACCTGGCGCAACCGGCTGTACCGCTTCGACATGCGCTACATGCCGTACCTCATGATCGCGCCGTTCTTCCTGATCTTCCTCGTGTTCGGGCTCTTCCCGCTGCTGTTCAACGCGGTGGTCTCGCTGCGCAACTACCGGCTCGACGACCCGACGCTGCCCTACTGGGCCGGGTTCGAGAACTTCAGCCGGCTGGTCGCCGACGAGGACTTCTGGAACGCGCTCTACAACACGTTCGGCATCTTCCTGCTCTCCACCGTGCCGCAACTGCTGCTCGCTCTGGTGGTCGCCTCGCTGCTCAACCGGCAACTGAGGGCGCAGACCTGGTGGCGGGTCGGCGTGCTGCTGCCGTACGTGACGCCGATCGTGGCCTCGACGATGGTGTTCAGCGTCTTCTTCTCCCGCGACTTCGGCATGGCCAACTGGGTGCTCGGGCTGCTCGGCATCGGCGGCGCGGACGACCCGATCGACTGGCGGGCCGACAAGCTGCACGCCTGGATCGCCGTCGCCACCATGGTCAACTGGAAGTGGATCGGCTACAACGCGTTGCTCTACCTGGCCGCCATGCAGTCCATCCCGCGCGACGTCTACGAGGCCGCGGCGATCGACGGCGCCGGCCAGTGGAAGCAGCTCTGGCGGATCACCGTCCCGATGATCCAGCCGGTGGTGCTGTTCACCGTGATCCTCTCCACCATCGGCGGGCTGCAGCTGTTCACCGAGCCGATGCTCTTCGACCTCAACGCCCAGGCCGCCACCGGCGGACCCAACGGCGAGTGGCAGACCATCGCCCAGCTCATCTACAAGGTCGGCTGGAAGGACCTCAACCTCGGCTACGCCGCCGCCATGTCCTGGGCGCTGTTCCTGATCATCCTGGTCGTCGCCGGCGTCAACTACCTGCTGACGAACCGTCTCTCGGGAGGTCGTAAATGAGTGCCATCGCCGCCCCGCCGGCCCGGCGCAAGCGACGCCCGATGGCCCGGGCACCGCAGGACACCCCGGCCGGCCTCTGGACCTACCTGCTGCTCGCGGTCAGCATGCTCTTCGCCGCCTTCCCGCTCTACTGGATGTTCGTCATCGCCACCAGCAACGACGAGGCGCTGGCGAAGCTCCCCCCGGCGATCGTCCCGAGCGACCGCTTCCTCACCAACGTCGACGAGGTCTTCTCACTCCAGGACGTCTACTTCGCCGCCTCGCTCGTCAACAGCGTCATCGTCTCGACAGTGGTGACCGCCTCGGTGCTGTTCTTCTGCTCGCTGGCCGGATTCGCGTTCGCCAAGCTGCGCTTCAAGGGCAGCAACGCGCTGATGCTCTTCGTGGTGCTCACGCTCACCGTGCCCAACCAGCTCGGCATCGTCGCGCTCTACATCGTGATGGGCAAGCTCGGCTGGAACGGCACCCTGCTCGCGGTCATCGCCCCCGGCCTGGTCACCGCGTTCGGCGTGTTCTACATGCGGCAGTTCATCGTGAACACCGTCCCGGACGAGCTGGTCGAGGCGGCCCGGGTCGACGGCGCGACGACCATGCGGGTGTACGCGACCATCGTGCTGCCCGCGATCCGTCCGGCCCTCGCGGTGCTCGGCCTGCTCACGTTCGTGGCCACCTGGAACGACTTCCAGTGGCCGTTGATCACGCTGAGCGGCACCGACTTCCCCACCTCCATGGTCGCGGTCTCCGACCTGGCCAGCGGCAACTACGTGATCTACCGGCGGGTGCTGGCCGGCGCGTTCATCGCCACCATCCCCCTGCTGCTCATGCTGTTCATCGGTGGACGTCAGATCGTCCGCGGAATCATGGAAGGCGCGGTGAAGTCGTGAGCCGTTCCACGCTGCTGCACGAGGGTTGGACGCTGCGGGCCGAGCCCGGCCCGCAGGTGCCGCCGGAGATCGCCGGGATCGAGGTGCCGGCGACCGTGCCCGGATGCGTGCACACCGACCTGCTCGCGGCCGGCCTCATCCCCGACCCGTACCTCGACGACAACGAGAACCGGCTCACCTGGATCGGGCGCACCGACTGGGTCTACCGGACCACGTTCGACCGGCAGCCCGGCGACGGCGTCGACCGGGTCGACCTGGCCTGCGCCGGCCTGGACACGGTCGCCACCATCACGCTCAACGGTGTCGAGGTGGGGCACACCGAGAACCAGCACCGCGGCTACCGGTTCGACGTCCGGTCGCTGTTGCTGCCCGGCGAGAACACCCTGGCCGTACGCTTCGACTCGCCCTACCGCTACGCGGAGGCGCACCGGGACCGACTCGGCGACCGGCCCAACGCGTACCCGGAGCCCTTCCACTTCATCCGCAAGACCGCCTGCAACTTCGGCTGGGACTGGGGACCGGCGGTGGTCACCGCCGGCATCTGGCAGCGGATCGGCCTGCACGCCTGGTCCACCGCCCGGCTCGCCGGCGTCCGGCCGCTGGTCACGGTCGAAGGCGGCGTCGGCCGGGTGGAGCTGCACGTCGACGTGGAGCGGGCCGGCGACGAGCCGCTGACCGTCCGCGCCACCGTCGCCGGCGTCGCCGCCGACGTCACCGTGCCGGCGGGGGAGCGGGCCGCCGTGCTCACGCTCACCGTGCCCGACCCGGAGCTGTGGTGGCCGGTCGGCCACGGCGACCAGCCGCTGCACGACCTCGACGTCACGCTGCATGCCGCCGACGGCCGGGAGCTGGACACCGCGTCCCGCCGGATCGGCTTCCGCTCGGTCCGCCTCGACACCACGCCCGACGCCCACGGCACCCCGTTCACGCTGCACGTCAACGACGTGCCGATCTTCGTCAAGGGCATCAACTGGATCCCCGACGACGCGTTTCCCAACCGGGTCACCCGGGCCCGCCTGGCCGAGCGGTTCGGCCAGGCGGTCGAGGCGAACATCAACCTGCTGCGGATCTGGGGCGGTGGCCGCTACGAGTCGGACGACTTCTACCAGCTGGCCGACGAACTCGGCCTGCTGGTGCAGCAGGACTTCCTGTTCGCCTGCGCGGCCTACCCGGAGGAGGAGCCGTTCCGCGGTGAGGTCGAGGCGGAGGCGCGGGAGCAGGTGGCCCGACTCGCCGGCCACCCGTCGCTGGTGCTCTGGACCGGCAACAACGAGAACATCTGGGGCTGGCACGACTGGGACTGGCAGGAGCCGCTAGCCGGCCGCACCTGGGGACGCGGCTACTACCTGGAGCTGCTGCCCGCGATCGTCGGCGAGCTGGATCCCACCACGCCCTACTGGCCGGGCAGCCCGTGGTCCGGCCGCGAGGACCTCCACCCCAACGACCCGGCCCACGGCACCATGCACATCTGGGACGTCTGGAACGACGACGACTACACCAAGTACCGCGAGTACGTGCCGCGCTTCGTCGCCGAGTTCGGCTACCAGGCGCCACCCGCGTACGCGACGCTGCGCCGGTCCATCTCCGACGAGCCGCTCGCGCACGACTCGCCCGGCATGGCCCACCACCAGAAGGCCATCGACGGGGACCTGAAACTCCAGCGCGGGCTCGACGCGCACCTGCCGCCGCCCGCCGACTTCGACGACTGGCACTACTACACCCAGCTCAACCAGGCCCGCGCCATCCAGCTCGGCGTCGAGCACTTCCGCTCACACCGCCCGATCTGCATGGGCACCATCGTCTGGCAGCTCAACGACTGCTGGCCGGTCACCTCCTGGGCCGCCGTCGACGGCGACGGCCGGCGCAAACCCCTCTGGTACGCGCTGCGCCGCGCCTACGCCGACCGGCTGCTCACCGTGCAGCCGCGCGACGGTGGGCTGGCACTGGTCGCGGTGAACGAGACCGCCGAGGCGTGGACCGCGCCGGCCACCGTCACCCGGCTCACCCTCGCCGGGGAGCCGAGGGCGAAGACCTCGGTCGACCTCGATGTCCCGGCGTACTCCTCGGTGGTGCTGGCGCTGCCGGCGGAGCTGGCGCGGCCGGACGAGGGCCGCCGCGAGCTGCTGGTCGCGGAGGCCGGCGACACCGCGGAGCGCGCGCTGTGGTTCTACGCCGAGGACCGCGACGTCGATTGGCCGGCGGCGGAGTGGGAGGCGACGGTCGAGCCGGCGGACGGCGGCCAGCGGGTCCGGGTGACCGCGCGGACGGTGCTGCGCGACCTGACGCTGTTCCCCGACCGGCTGGACCCGTCCGCCCAGGTCGACGCGGCGCTGGTGACGCTGTTGCCGGGGGAGAGCGCCGTCTTCACGGTGCACGCCGCGGCTGCGCTGGACACGACGGCGCTGACGAGCCGCCCCGTGCTCCGCTGCGTGAACATGTAAGGCGGGGCCCCCGCTTAACGCATTCTGCATAGGCGGGGGCCCCTGTTAACACTCCGGTTCGGGCGGAGCGGGGCGGGTATCAGCTATGGCATGACTGATCCGGTGGAGCTTTCCGAGGAACACGCCGGGGGCGCCGACCCCGAGCACACGCCGCCCGACGTTCCGCGCGCCGATCCAGACGCCCCGCAGGCGTGGCCCCGCGAGGCCGGTGTGCCCGTGGACGGCACCGACCCGGCTGAGCAGGACCGGACCACGAGTCCGAACGGACGATGATTCGGTCACCCACCGCCTCTCCTTCCTCTGGAGGCAGCGCGAGGAGGGGCGGTGCTCACTCCTCAGACCGGATGTGCGACCCGTGGCTGACCGGCGCCTCGGAAGGGGTGTCGAACTCCGGGCTGTCCTGGGAGGAGATCGCGGTGGAAACCAGACTGGCGGCGACCGGTTGGACCGGCGTGACATCGTCCGGCGTACGCAGGCGCGGCGGCGCGGGCATCCACGGCTTGAGATTCTGGATGATCTGCTCGTAGAAGTCGTCGATGGCGTGCAGGACGGAGTCGATGAAGGAACCCCGTCCGGTTCCACGCTTGCTTCCTGCCGCTGCACTCTGGGCGACCCGGAAGGCCCGCAGCTCGCGCGCGGGGTCGGCGATCAGCGCCGTGGGCTCGGCGCGGACCTGGCGTAGGAGGTCGGTCGCGCCACCGCCCCGGGCGTGCATGGCGAACGCCTCGATCCGCACCGTCTCCGGCGCGTCCCTCAGTTGGCGGATCAGCCAGTTCACCCTGGTGGTCGGTCGACCGGTGCGCGGGGCGTCCACATCGACGTGGCAGACGATCTGCCCGGCCCGCAGGTCGGCCGTCACGTGGAGGTTTCCGACCGCGCCCGGAATCCTGATGCTGCCGGTCAGGGTTCCGGTGGTGACGAGCTGACTGACCAGTGACTGGCTGCGTGCGGCCGGGTCGGCGAGATCACGGCGGCTCAGCGCGGGCGTGACGTCGGTGCCCAGTTGCCGGCCGAGACGCAGGCAGGCGTAGCGGATCAAAGCGTCGAAGCGGCCGGAAACCTCACCTGCGCCGCTGTCGCCGGCCCGCAGCGTTCCAGCCGACACCCCGTCGCGTACCTGCACCCAGGCTGGGCCCATGTCGCTGAACTCCAGCGCGCCCGAGCGGGGGTGTTCGAGGTATCGGATCAGCTCGCCCAGGATCCACGCCTGGTCCGGGTCGGCGACGCCGCGGTACTCCTTCTGGACCACCGCCTGGGTGAGGATCTCCGTCCAGGGCAGGTGGTAGAGCGCGACCTTACGAAGCTTTCGGCGATCGATCGCGGTCGGATGCTGGCCCGGGACGGGAGCGATCTCGTTGGAGATCGTGATGAGCGCATCGAAACCCTGCTCCCGGGCGATGTCCAGGTACGCCTCCAACTGCTCGGTCTTCAGCGCGTTGCTGCCAGTCTTCACCTCGACGAGTGCGGTCCACTGCCGCTGACCCCTGGTGACGCGGATGAGGCCGTCCGGGAAGAGCTGCTGGTTGCCGAGCTTGAATGGGACCTCGATGAAGGTCTGAACCGTGCCGGCCGGTGCGCCGAAGGACTGGGTCAGGACCCGTCCGAACTCCCGGACCGCGCTCATCACCGCCAGCAGGGCGGAGGTCGCCCGTCGCTCCTGTTCGTCGGCGCCGTTGATGCCGGATGTGGGGATCAGGCGGGCGGCGAGCCAGGTCTCCTCAGACATGCAATGACTCCTCGTGAAGGCGGTGGTACGAGAAGTTACCTGCGGGCCGGGTCGGAAAGTGGCGTGACCATTAGCGCACACGCCCGGAAAGAGTTGCCCGGTCGGGTATCCCGTAGGGCATTCGGCCCGATCCGATTGTCGGACGGAGAGCTTGACGTCATCGGTTCGGTCCGTACGAGGTTTGTCCGTCAGATTGGCGACTGCGCGGCGAGTGGAACGTCGTGGGTGTCAGGCTGAAACAGCGACACCCACGGCGCTCCACTGAGTCGAGGCTTCGAGTACGTCGCGTAAGGAGTGCTAGTTGGGCAGGGCGGCGAGGCCGGCGAGCAGTTCCCAGCGCTCCGCCTCGGTGAGCGCCACGTACGCCGGCTCGTCGCGACGGTCGGTGTCGGCCTCGATCGCGGCGCGTTCCGGCCCGTCCGGCAGCGCGCGGATCCCGTCGGCGGTCAGGCCGGCGGCCCGCCACGCGGCCCGGTGCGCGTCCGCGCGGTGGTGTCGCAGCGAGCCCAGCCGGGTGACCAGCAGCAGCGCGGGCGACGCGTCGTCCGGCTCGTACGGCGGGGACATGGCGTGGAACGCCGGCCCGCCGCTGGCCTGCCCGTGCGCCAGCACCCGGCCGACCAGCTCCACCAGCCGGGGCACGATGCTCAGGCCGGGCAGCACCCCGGGCAACATCGCCCACTTCTCCTCGGCGGCCTCGCCGGTGGCCCGCTGGGCGAACAGGGCCAACTCCCGGCCCAGCTCGGTCAGGTGCCAGGCCCCCTCGTCGTCGCGGACGAAGATGCCCTGCTTCAACTCCCGGCTCATGTCACCGTCGGTGTAGACCAGGCCGTCGGCGAGCGCCTCGGCGGGCACCGGCCGGGCCAGCACGCCGGAGAAGAAGCTGTTCTCGGCGCCGAGGTCGCAGCCGCGTTCGGCGTAGAACGCCTCCATCCGGGGCCGGGCCGCCCAGCGGGCGCCCACGTAGACCCGGTCGATCGCCGGTCGGACCAGTCGCGCGTAACTCACCGTCGTCGTCTCCACGCCGCCGGACCCTACCGGGGCGGGTGTTAAAAGGGGGCCCCGCCTATACCTGAGGCGTTAAGCGGGGGCCCCTCCTTACTCCGGGACGCGGCGGTAGGCGCCGTCGCTGGCGGAGGTGGCCATCGAGGCGTACGCGCGCAGCGCCGCGGAGACCGGGCGCTGGCGGTCGGTCGGGGTGTACGGGCGGTCGCGCTTCTCCTCGGCCACCCGCCGCGCGGTCAGCTCGTCGGCCGGCACGTTCAGCTCGATGGAGCGGCCCGGGATGTCGATGACGATCTCGTCGCCGTCGCGCACCAGCGCGATCAGCCCGCCGGCGGCGGCCTCCGGTGAGGCGTGCCCGATGGAGAGGCCCGAGGTGCCGCCGGAGAACCGGCCGTCGGTGAGCAGCGCGCAGGAGCGGCCCAGGCCGCGGCCCTTGAGGAACGAGGTGGGGTAGAGCATCTCCTGCATGCCGGGGCCGCCCTTGGGGCCCTCGTAGCGGATCACCACCACGTCGCCGGCGACGACCTGCTTGGCGAGGATCGCGGTCACCGCGTCGTCCTGCGACTCGTAGACCTTCGCCGGCCCGCGGAAGGTGAGGCACTCCTCGGGCACCCCGGCGGTCTTCACCACGCAGCCGTCCGGCGCCAGGTTGCCGTGCAGGATGGCCAGGCCGCCGTCGGCGCTGTAGGCGTGTTCCCGGTCGCGGATGCAGCCGCCGGCCGCGTCGGTGTCCAGCGACGACCAGCGGTTGGTGGTGGAGAACGGCTCGGTGGTGCGCACCCCGCCCGGCGCGGCGTGGAACAGCTCGACGGCCTCTCGCGTGGCCTTGCCGCCCCGGACGTCCCAGTCGGCGAGCCACCGGTCCAGGTCGGGGGAGTGCACCGCGCGCACGTCGCGGTGGAGCAGGCCGGCGCGGTCCAGTTCGCCGAGGATGGCCGGGATGCCGCCGGCCCGGTGCACGTCCTCCATGTGGTAGTTCGGCGAGTTCGGGGCGACCTTGGCCAGGCACGGCACCCGCCGGGAGACGGCGTCGATGTCGGCCACGTCGAAGTCCAGTTCCGCCTCGCGGGCGGCGGCGAGCAGGTGCAGGATCGTGTTCGTCGAGCCGCCCATGGCGACGTCGAGGGCGACCGCGTTCTCGAACGCCGAGCGGCCGGCGATCGCGCGGGGCAGCACCGAGGCGTCGTCCTCGTCGTACCAGCGCTTGGCGATCTCCACGGCGGTGCGGCCGGCCTCGACGAAGAGCGACCGGCGGGCGGCGTGGGTGGCGAGCGTCGACCCGTTGCCGGGCAGCGCCAGGCCGATCGCCTCGGTGAGGCAGTTCATCGAGTTGGCGGTGAACATGCCGGAGCAGGAGCCGCAGGTCGGGCACGCGGAGCGTTCGATCTCGCCGAGCTGGTCGTCGGTGACCGCCTCGTTCGAGGAGGCGATCATGGCGTCGATCAGGTCGATCTTGGAGTGGACGACGCCCTCGATGGCCACCGTCTTGCCGGCCTCCATCGGGCCGCCGGAGACGAAGACGGTCGGGATGTTCAGCCGCAGCGCGGCGAGCAGCATGCCGGGGGTGATCTTGTCGCAGTTGGAGATGCAGACCAGGGCGTCCGCGCAGTGCGCGTTGACCATGTATTCCACCGCGTCGGCGATCAGCTCCCGGCTGGGCAGCGAGTAGAGCATGCCGCCGTGGCCCATGGCGATGCCGTCGTCCACGGCGATCGTGTTGAACTCCCGGCCCACGCCGCCGGCCTCGGCCACCGCGTCGGCGACCAGGCCGCCGAGGTCCTTCAGGTGGACATGACCGGGTACGAACTGGGTGAAACTGTTGGCGATGGCGACGATCGGCTTGCCGAAGTCGTCGTCGGTCATCCCGGTGGCCCGCCAGAGGGCCCGGGCGCCGGCCATCGTCCGACCATGGGTGGATGTCCTCGACCGCAGCTCAGGCATGGGTACCAGTCTTACACCGCCGGACCGGCCGTCCCCGGCCGTGCACCCTGTGTCCCAACAGTTGCACACCCGGTGCCCCACGGAGGGCGCGAATCCGGCAGAGTTGACGCGTGCAGTCGTCCCCGGGGATGGTCGCCGTCGCCGCGCTGAGCGGGTTGGCCGCGGCGGGTGCCGTCGTGCTGCTCGCCGGGTCGGCCCGTCGCCGCGCCTGCCCCCGGCGGCAGGCCCACGTGCTGCTGGCCGTGGCCGGCACGGTCGCCCTGGTCGGCCTGCTCCTCGGTCTGGTCGGCCTGCTGGCCGCCGGCGACCACTGGGCGCACCGGCAGGGCCAGCGCACCGGCTGGGCCACGCTCGTCACGGCGTGCACCACGCTGGCCGGGCTCGGGCTCGGCGCCGCGCTGCTCCGGCTGCCCGGCGCGGCCGCGACCCGGGCCGCCACCGCCCGGCTGCTCCTCGACGGCGTCATCATGGCCACCGCGCTCTGGTTCGTCGGCTGGGTGGCGTTCAGCGAGCCGACCCGCCTGCTCGGCGGGGCCACGCCGGTGGGCTGCCTGCCCATCCTGCTGGCCACCGTCACTGCGGCGCTCACCGCCGGGTTGACGCTGATCCTGGTGCTGCGGGCGGCCCCGCCGCGCGGCTGGCTGGCCCTGCTGGGCGCCGGGGCGATCGCGGTGACCGTCGGCGGGCTGGGGGTGTCGGGCGGGCTCTGCCAGGGCGGTCCCGGCGTGCTCGCGGTCGGCGCCGTGGTGACCGCCGCCGGCCTGCTCGCCGTCGCCGTCGCCGGGCGCCGGGCCGACGCGACGCGGTTCGACGTCGACCTCATCCGCCGCGACGGCGAGTACGCCTTCGTGCCGATGTTCGCCATCGCCGCCTCCGCGATGTACCACCTCACCCAGGGCGGCCGGTTCGACGGCTACGGCATCGTGGCCGGCAGCGTCGAGGGCTTCGCGCTGGTGGCCCGGCAATATCTGGCCCTCAACGACGTGCGGGGCTACGCCGTCCGGCTGGCCGAGCGGGAGGCGCACTTCCGCGAGCTGGCGCACACCGACCCGCTCACCGGCCTGGCCAACCGGCGCGGCCTGCTGCGCGCCCTGCAACGGTGCGCCGAGACCGGCGTCCCCTGCGTGCTGCTCGGGCTGGATCTGGACGGCTTCAAGAACGTCAACGACATGCGCGGGCACGACGTCGGCGACGCCGTGCTGGCCGAGGTGGGCCGGCGACTGCGCGGCAACCTGCGCCCGGGTGATCTCGCCGCCCGGCTGGGCGGCGACGAGTTCGCGGTGCTGATGCACGGGTCGGCCGAGCCCGGCCCGGTGGCCGATCGCCTGCTCGGGGTGCTCGGCCGCCCGTACGAGGAGGCGGACGGGCCGGTCTTCCTCTCGGTCAGCATCGGGGTGGCCGGCAGCCACGGCAACCACGACGTCGAGCTGCTGCTGCGCAATGCCGACCTGGCGCTGCGCTACGCCAAGCAGCGCGGCAAGAACCGGATCGAGCGCTACGACGCAACGTACGACCAGTTGCTCAGCCGGCGGACCCGGCTGGAGCACGAGTTGCGCGGCGCGATCGAGCGGGACGAGCTGCGGCTGGTCTTCCAGCCGGTGGCCTCGCTGCCCTCGGTCCGGCCGGTCGGCGCCGAGGCGCTGCTGCGTTGGCACCACCCGGAGCTGGGCAACGTCCGGCCGGACGAGTTCATCCCGCTCGCCGAGGAGTGCGGGATGATCGCCAAGCTCGGCGCGTGGGTGCTGCACCAGGCCTGCTACCAGCTCTCCCGGTGGTTGGCCGACGGGCACGACGTCTGGGTGTCGGTGAACGTGTCGCCGCGCGAGCTGCACGCCCCGGAATACGTGGTCCAGGTCGCCGACGCGCTGCGCGCGCACCACGTGCCGCCGCAGCGTCTGGTGCTGGAGGTGACCGAGCACGCGGTCGCCACCGACCTGGACGAGCTGATCCGGCGGCTGACCGCTTTGCGGCTGACCGGGGTGCGCATCGCGCTGGACGACTTCGGCGCCGGCTACTCCTCGCTGGGTCAGCTGCGCCGGCTGCCGATCGACATCCTGAAGATCGATCACGGTCTGGTCGCCGAGCACGAGCCGGTGCGGCCGGTCGGCCGGGAGGGCCCGGCGTTCGCGCCGATGGTGGACATCGTCATGCGCCTCGGCCACCAGTTCGGGCTGGAGGTGATCGCCGAGGGTGTCACCAACCCCACCGAGCTGGCCGCCGTGGTGGCCGCCGGTTGCCGTTTCGGCCAGGGCGCGCTCTTCGGCTGGGGGGTGCCGGCCGAGCACCTGGAGGCGATGCTGGAGGCGGCCACCTCGCCGGGCAACCGGCCCGCGCCGCTCCCGCCCGCGCCGCCGCCCCCGCCGGTGCGCACCCCGTCGCCGCTGCTGCCCCGGCTGCGTAACAACCCGCCCGCGCCACGCCCCCCGCTCGACGCGTCGTCGCAGCTCGCACCGGGTGCGGACGCGGTGCCGACGGCCGACACGCCCACGTCCGTGAACCAGAATGTGGGATCAGTTGACTCATCGCGTGAGATGCGTCAGGCTTAGCCACATGTCGTCGAACCGGTCGCTGCGAGTACTTACCTGAGCGCACTCTCCTCCTGAGAGTGCGCTGGCCCCGTGCATCCTGCACGTGGGCTTTTTTGTTGCCGTCGCCCGCGTCACCCACTCACAGCCGAAGGCCTGAACCGCCATGACGAGACCCACGCCAGAGACCCTCGCCCACTCCGCCCGGCGGGCCCGCCCGGGCGCCGGCGCGGCCGGCGACGCCGACCACGCTCCCGCCCCCCGCCCGGGCACCGCCCCGGCCGGCAACCGGGCCGTCCCGGCCGGCGCGGACACCACCGCCACGCCCGTACGGCAGTCCGCCACCGCGCAGGTCTCCGGCGCCGGCTCGCTGGTGCGGTCGCTGGAGGCGCTCGGCGTCGACGTGGTCTTCGGCATCCCGGGTGGCGCGATCCTGCCCGCGTACGACCCGCTCTACGACTCCACGGTCCGGCACATCCTGGTCCGCCACGAGCAGGGCGCGGGGCACGCGGCCACCGGCTACGCACAGGCCACCGGCCGGGTCGGTGTCTGCATCGCCACCTCCGGCCCGGGCGCGACGAACCTGGTCACCCCGATCGCCGACGCCTACATGGACTCGGTCCCGATGGTGGCGATCACCGGCCAGGTGGCCCGGCCGTCGATCGGCACGGACGCCTTCCAGGAGGCCGACATCCAGGGCATCACGCTGCCGATCACCAAGCACAACTTCCTGGTGCAGACCGCCGACGAGATCCCCCGCGTGCTGGCCGAGGCGTTCCACCTGGCCTCGACCGGCCGGCCCGGCCCGGTGCTCGTCGACATCCCCAAGGACGTCCTCCAGGCGCCTGCCACCTTCGCCTGGCCGCCCACGCTGGACCTGCCCGGCTACCGGCCCACCCTGCACCCGCACGGCAAGCAGATCCGCGAGGCGGCGCGGCTGATGACCGCGGCCCGCCGTCCGGTGCTCTACGTCGGCGGCGGCGTGCTCAAGGCCGGCGCCACCGAGGGGCTGCGCCGGCTGGCCGAGCAGACCGGGATCCCGGTGGTCACCACGCTGATGGCGCTCGGCGCGTTCCCCGACTCGCACCGCCAGCACCTGGGCATGCCCGGCATGCACGGCACCGTCGCCGCGGTCTACGGCCTGCAGAAGGCCGACCTGATCGTGGCGCTCGGCGCCCGCTTCGACGACCGGGTGACCGGCAAGCTGGACTCGTTCGCGCCGGACGCCACAGTGGTGCACGCCGACATCGACCCGGCGGAGATCGGCAAGAACCGGCACGCCGACGTCCCGATCGTGGGCGACGCACGGCATGTGATCGACGAGTTGATCGCGGCGGTGACCGCCGAGCAGGCCGCGCACCCGACCGCCGACCTGGCCGACTGGTGGACCCAGCTCGACGACCTGCGTGCGCGGTACCCGCTCGGCTTCGAGGAGCCGTCCGACGGCACGCTCTCCCCGCAGCACGTGATCAAGCGGCTGGGCGAGATCGCCGGGCCGGACGCGATCTACGTGGCCGGCGTCGGCCAGCACCAGATGTGGGCCAGCCAGTTCATCTCGTACGAGAAGCCGAACACCTGGCTCAACTCCGGCGGCCTGGGCACCATGGGCTACGCCGTGCCGGCCGCGATGGGCGCGAAGGTCGGCAAGCCGGACACCACGGTGTGGGCGGTGGACGGTGACGGATGCTTCCAGATGACCAACCAGGAGCTGGCCACCTGCGCGCTGGAGGGCATCCCGATCAAGGTCGCCGTGATCAACAACGGCAACCTGGGCATGGTCCGGCAGTGGCAGACCCTGTTCTACGGGGAGCGCTACTCCAACACCGAGCTGGGCACGCACAAGCACCGCATCCCCGACTTCGTCAAGCTGGCCGAGGCGCTCGGCTGCATCGGGCTGCGCTGCGAGAACGCCGAGGACGTGGACAAGACCATCGAGGCGGCCATGGCGATCACCGACGCGCCGGTGGTCATCGACTTCGTGGTCGGCAAGGACGCGATGGTCTGGCCGATGGTGGCCGCCGGCACCAGCAACGACGAGATCATGTTCGCCCGGGGTGTCCGCCCCGCGTTCGACGAGGACGATATCTAGGTCATGAACGAATGCACCGAGCGCAGCGAGGGCCATGAGGGCATGACGAGGAAGGCACAGCAATGACCTTGCACACGCTGTCCGTGCTGGTGGAGAACAAGCCGGGCGTGCTGGCCCGGGTCTCCGGGCTGTTCTCCCGGCGCGGGTTCAACATCGACAGCCTCGCCGTGGGCGAGACCGAGAACCCCGACGTCTCCCGCATCACCATCGTGGTCAACGCGGAGTCCTCGCCGCTGGAGCAGGTGACCAAGCAGCTGAACAAGCTGGTCAACGTACTCAAGATCGTCGAGCTGGACCCGCAGGTCTCGGTGGCCCGGGAGCTGCTGCTGGTGAAGGTCCGGGCGGACCGCAGCGCCCGCGCCCAGGTGCTGGAGACGGTCGGCCTGTTCCGCGCGCGGGTGGTCGACGTCGCACCGGACACGCTGACCGTCGAGGCCACCGGCACGCCGGACAAGCTCGACGCGCTGCTGCGTGACCTGGAGCCGTTCGGCATCAAGGAGATGGTCCAGTCCGGCACGGTGGCCATCGGGCGGGGCTCCCGCGCCATCACCGCCGGCCCGGCGCTGCGCGCCGCCTGATCCGTACCCACCAGTTTTTCGACGGGCCGACGGGCACCGCCGTAGGAAAGGGAAGTCAATGAGCGTTGAGGTTTTCTACGACGACGACGCCGACCTGGGCCTGATCCAGGGACGCACGGTCGCCGTGATCGGTTACGGCAGCCAGGGCCACGCGCACGCGCTGTCGCTGCGCGACTCGGGCGTCGACGTGGTGATCGGCCTGCCCGCCGGCTCGAAGAGCCGGCCCAAGGCCGAGGAGCAGGGCCTGCGGGTGCTCAGCCCGGCGGAGGCGGCGGCCGAGGCCGACGTGATCATGATCCTGGCGCCGGACACCGCCCAGCGCGCGCTCTACACCGACGCCATCGCGCCGAACCTGGCGCCCGGCAAGGCAATCTTCTTCGGGCACGGCTTCAACATCCGGTACGGCCTGATCAAGCCGCCGGCCGAGGTGGACGTGGCGATGGTCGCCCCGAAGGGCCCCGGTCACCTGGTCCGTCGCCAGTACGTCGACGGCAAGGGCGTGCCGTGCCTGGTCGCCGTCGAGCAGGACGCCAGCGGCAACGCGTTCGGTCTCGCCCTGGCGTACGCCAAGGCGATCGGCGGCACCCGGGCCGGCGCGATCAGGACGACGTTCACCGAGGAGACCGAGACCGACCTCTTCGGCGAGCAGGCGGTGCTCTGCGGCGGCGCGGCGGCGCTGGTGCAGACCGGTTTCGAGGTGCTCACCGAGGCCGGCTACGCCCCCGAGGTGGCCTACTTCGAGTGCCTGCACGAGCTGAAGCTCATCGTCGACCTGATGTACGAGGGCGGCATCGCCCGGATGCGCTACAGCATCTCCGACACCGCCGAGTACGGCGACCTGTCCCGCGGCCCCCGCGTCGTCGACTCGCGGGTCAAGGACGAGATGCGCAAGATCCTCGGTGAGATCCAGTCCGGCGAGTTCGCCCGCGAGTGGGTGGCCGAGGACGAGGCCGGCCGGCCCAACTTCGCCAAGTGGCGGGCCGAGGGCGCGGCGCACCCGATCGAGGAGACCGGGCAGAAGCTGCGCGCCATGATGAGCTGGGTGGACCGCCCGATCACCGAGACCGCCTGATCCGACACACCGGGTGGCCCGCGGCCTGACGCTCTCCCCGGCGTCGGTCGCGGGCCGCGGTCCGTCACGCCGGATCCGGGCGGGCGGCGTCGACCGACTCCTCGACGGCCCTGATCTCGTCCCGGATCCGCTCCGCCTCGGCCGTCCGGTCGAGGCTCCGCAGGGTGCGGCCGAGGTTGCGCAGCGGCGTGAGAAGCTCGGCCCGGTCGATCCGGTCCGGGTCGGCCCGCAGCAGGTCGAGGCACTCCCGGTAGATCCCCACCGCATCGTCCAGCCGGTCGAGGGCGTGCGTCCGGTTGCCCAGGTTGCACAGCGCCTCCGCCAAACCCAGCCGGTGCGTCACCGGGTCGGTGGCGAACAGCTCCCAGCGTACGGCCACGCACTCGCGCAGCAGCTCGGCCGAACCGCGCGGGTCACCGGTCAGGTGCACGGCCCGGGCGAGCGTGAAGAGGCACCGCCCGAGCAGATCCCGGTGCGCCGGGTCGCCGCCGGCCAGCGACCGGGCCAGCTCGACCGCCTCCCGCCCGGCCGCCAGCCCGTCCCCGCCGGTAGCTGTCCCGGCCGGCAGCTCCAACACGGCCAGCTCGCAGCGCAGCAGCAGGGCGTGGGCCAGCCGGGGGCGCCAGACCTCCGGAAGCCGCGCGGTGTGCTCGCGGAAGAGCGGGACGGTCTCCGCCAGCAATCCGTCGGCCGCCGTCCGGTCTCCCGCCGCGATCCGCAGGTCGATCAGTTCGGACAGGGCGCCGGCCAGCATGCCGTCGTGGTCGTCCCGGGCGAGCTCCGCCGCCTCGGTGAGATGCGCGGTCGCCTCGTCCCGCCGGCCGGCCCCGGCCGTCAGGCGGCCCAGCACGAGCAGCCCGTGAGCCAGCGCGGCGCGCGCGTCCGGGGTACCCGCCTCTACCGTCGCCCGTTGCTGGCCGACGGCCTGCTCCGCCAGCCGCACAGCGGTCTCCGGGTCGCCCAGCTGCGCCCGGCACTCCGCCTCGATCAGCATGACCCGGGCCAGCATCGGTCGCCCGTCCCGGGGCCGGAACCGGCTCCAGAGCTCCGCGTCGATGCGGGCCTCTTCGATCACGTCGAGGGCTTCCTGCGCCGGGCCGGTGACCGTCAGGCCGTGGGCGAGATCCATTGCGGCCATCGTTCCGACGGGCAGCCACTTGGACCGACCGTAGAGGGAAAGGTCGCGGTGGAGTTTCCACGCCTGTCGTCGGGCGACGTTCGCCTCCTCCGGCCGGTCCAGCAGCTCCTGGCAGTTCCCGACGACCAGCAGTGCCTGGGCCAGCCGCATCCGCTCCGGCGGGCTCAGCCGTCCGCAGCGTTCCCAGGTCGCCTGCGCCCGCAGCGCCAGCGCGCGCGCCTCCTGCACCTCCCCGCGACGGTGGAGGTTCGCCGCGAGGAGCCCGCGGGCGGTGGCGAGCACCGCCAGCGCCGACCGGTCGTCGGTGTCCTCGACGTACCCGACGGCCTCCCGGAGCTGGTCGATCGCGGCGGGGGTGGTGTCCGGAGCGTCGGCCCGTGCCGTCAGGGCCCGGGCCAGGGCGACCCGGTGCCGGCCCGGCCGCTCGGCGGCCAGCCGCCGGCAGAGGGTCAACGCCTCCTCGGCCGCCGCCGTGCGTCGGACCGGCGAACCCGGCAGCGTGTTCACCCTGTGGGACCGGGTGACCAAGACCTCGGCCAGCCTCGGTCCCCACAGGTGCGGACCCAGTCGGGCGAGCGGTCGCAGCAACGCGATCCGGACCACGAGCGACATCAGCGGTTCCCTCCCCGTGCGGGTGTTGGTTCCGTTGTACGGGGGCATCGCCAGTCGGCGCGCACGTGAACGGCGGATGACGGGCGTGCGACGGGCCTGTGTGAGGGCGCTCACCCAGGAGTCCGGGACCCGGAGAGCGGACCGCCCCCTACCATCCTTGGTGTGGTGCCCCGGCGCACCCGACGGCCATGGCACGGATCGGCGCAGGGCGCAGCGCGGCGTCCCGACGCCCCAGGCCGAACCGACACCGAGCGTCTACGAGGACCGATGAATCCTGTCGTACTGATCGCCGAAGAACTCGCCCCCGCCGCCATCGAGGTGCTCGCCCACGACTTCGACGTGCGCCACGTGGACGGCACCGACCGCCCGGCCCTGCTCTCCGCCCTCTCCGAGGCCGACGCGGTGATCGTACGCAGCGCCACCCAGATCGACGCCGAGGCGATCGCGGCGGCGCCCCGCCTGAAGGTGGTCGCCCGTGCCGGCGTCGGCCTGGACAACGTCGAGGTGCCCGCCGCCACCGCCCGGGGCGTCATGGTGGTCAACGCTCCCACCTCCAACATCGTGTCCGCCGCGGAGCAGGCCGTCGCGCTGCTGCTCGCGGTGGCCCGCAACACCGCCAGCGCCAGCGCCGCGCTGAAGGCCGGCGAGTGGAAGCGGTCCAAGTACACCGGCGTGGAGCTGCAGGGCAAGACCGTCGGCGTGGTCGGCCTCGGCCGCATCGGCGTGCTGTTCGCGTCTCGCATCGCCGCGTTCGGCACCCGGCTGATCGCGTACGACCCGTACATCCAGCCGGCCCGCGCCGCGCAGCTCGGCGTGCGTCTGGTCGGGTTGGAGGAGTTGCTGCGGGAGAGCGACTTCATCTCGATCCACCTGCCGAAGACGCCGGAGACCGTCGGCCTGATCGGCGAGAAGGAGCTGGCGGTCGTCAAGCCGGGCGTCCGGATCGTCAACGCCGCCCGGGGCGGCCTGGTCGACGAGCAGGCGCTCGCGGACGCGATCGCCGAGGGCCGGGTCGCCGGCGCCGGCATCGACGTCTACGCGAAGGAGCCGTGCACCTCGTCGCCGCTGTTCGCGTTCGACAACGTGGTGGCCACCCCGCACCTGGGCGCCTCCACGAACGAGGCGCAGGACAAGGCCGGCCTCGCGGTGGCGAAGAGCGTCAAGCTCGCACTCCAGGGCGAGTTCGTGCCGGACGCGGTGAACGTGCAGGCCGGCGGTGTGGTCGCCGAGGACGTCCGTCCGCTGCTGCCGCTGGCGGAGAAGCTGGGCCGGGCCTTCACCGCCCTGGCCGGTGGGGTGGCCGCCAGCGTCACCGTCGAGGTGCGCGGCGAGATCGCCGGCCACGACGTGTCGGTGCTGAAGCTCGCCGCCACCAAGGGCCTGTTCAGCTCCGTGGTGGAGGAGCAGGTCACCTACGTCAACGCGCCGCACCTGGCCGCCGAGCGGGGCGTCGAGGTCACCCTGGCGACGCCGGCCGAGACCGTCGACCACCCGAACCTGGTGACGGTGCGTGGCGCGCTGCCGGACGGGCGGACCGTCCGGGTCTCCGGCACGGTGGCCCACACCGGCGCCCGCGACGTGCTCAAGCTGACCGAGGTGGACGGCTTCGACGTGGAGATCGGCGCGGAGGGCATCCTGGTCTTCCTGCGCTACGTCGACCGGCCCGGCGTGGTCGGTACGGTCGGCACGCTGCTCGGCGAGGCCGGCGTCAACATCGCCGCCATGCAGGTGGCCCGGCGGGAGGCCGGCGGCGAGACGCTGATGACGCTCACCGTCGACCAGGCGCTCGGCGCCGACCTGCTCACCTCCGCGGCCGATTCGATCGGCGCGGTCGCGGCCAGCGCGGCCGACCTGCGCGACGAGTAGTCCGAACAGGACGATCGGGGCCCGGCCGGTCACGGCCGGGCCCTTCGTCGTGTGCTGCCGGATGGGGGACCGAGGTGACCGCGCCGGTCAGGAGCGGACGCGGGCCGGCGGCGGGTAGACCGAGCCGTCCTGCGCGTCGAAGAGCATCAGGTCGTGCTCGCCGGCCAGCCGCTCGATGTCCAGCAGGACCTGGTCCGGGCACGTGGGATGCAGGTTCATCTCGACGTGGTCGGCGGCCGCGTGCAGCGGCGCCACCTCCCACGGGGTGCCCGGCCGGGCCGGACGGTCGGGATAGCTCGCCGTGATCGCCCGGTAGAAGCCGACCACCCGGGGGTCGGGGTGCTGCTCGCCGTGCCACCCCTCG
Source organism: Micromonospora sp. WMMC241 (assembly GCF_027460165.1). Lineage (NCBI taxonomy): Bacteria > Bacillati > Actinomycetota > Actinomycetes > Micromonosporales > Micromonosporaceae > Micromonospora > Micromonospora sp. WMMC241. The sequence goes on along the minus strand of NZ_JAPZBF010000001.1, from coordinate 5,111,723 downwards.
CGGCACTGCCGCACCGCCGCCCGCACCTGCTCCGGTGTCGCCCCGTTCGACAGGGCCCACACGCTCAGATCGAAACTCACGGCGGACAGCGTGCCATCCCGACCGGCCCACGTCACTTCTGCCCCACCTCGGGGATTCACCTGCTGATTGTTGACACGGTGGCGATGGGTCCGCTGTGGAGACTCTTGCGTCGAGTTGCGTCGATTCGCTAGCGTACCGGTGCGGTGCACGGCTGAGTCGATTTCCCGGCCCGTCTTCGGGTGGCGTGGTCGGGCGTCCGACCTGTCGGCCCGCACCCCTCGATTGCGCGAGCCACGCGCACTCGTCGCTGACCGGCCCCCACGGTCGTTGCCGAGACCGCGGGGGCCGATCGCGGCCCACGCCCCGGATGCGAGAGCGGGGCGTCGCCGCGCGTCAGCGGCGGTGGTGCGCGAAGAGCGCGCGGTAGTCCGAACCGTCGCGGAACCAGGCCAGGCCGGCCGGGCCGGCGGCGTAGAGCGCGGTGGCGTAGGCGTCGGCGACGGCCAGGTCCGGGCCGACCACGGTGGCGGCCACCAGCCGGTCGGTCGGCTCGCCGGTGTGCGGGTCGACGACGTGCCCGCGCCGCCCGGTGACCCCGGAGGTGCCCACCGCGCCGGCTGTCATCTCCAGCACCAGCGGGCTCCGGCGCGCCTCGGTGGGGTGGTGCACCGCGACCCGCCACGGGCCGCCGTGCGCGGCGTGTCCGCGTACCGTCAGGTCGGCGCCGCTGAGCACGGCGTAGTCGTGGATGCCGGCGGCGCGCAACCGCGCCGCGGCCCGCTCCACCGCCCAGCCGCCGAGCAGGCCGCCCGGGTCGAAGCCGCCCGGCACCGCCCACGCGTCGAACCACCCGTCGGTCGCCGCCCGCATCGCGGCGCAGCGGTCGACCAGGTCGGCCAGCGGTGGGTACGAGTCGGGGCTGATCTCGTCGCGGCGCAGTCGCGACACCAGGCTGTCCGGCTGGTTGGGGCCGTAGGTGAGGTCGACGGCGCGAAGTTCGGCCACGGCGTCCCGGAGCGCCTCGCCGACGCCCCGGTGGCCGAACCAGTCGGGCGCGTTGAGCAGCAACGTGTACTCGGCGGTGGAGGTGCTCACGGTGTGCCGGACGCTGATCCGGTCGTAGACGGCGGTGGAGTCCCGCTCCACCCGGTGGCTGCGGGCACCGAGGCGCAGGTCGGGGCGGGTCTGGCGGAACGCGGACTGGTCGACCCAGCGGGTCCGGGGTTGCTCGTCCGCCCAGTGCGTCCGCCGCTGGTCGATCCGCATGACACCCGCCCCCTCGCTGGCCGCCGCCGCGTCGCGGCGATGCCGGTCCCCGGGCCCCCGTCGACCCGGTCGTCTCGACCATAGGCAGTGGAGATGACCGCGCCATGAATGCCGGCTGGGAGCCTCCTGTGCGTCGCGCTTCCCGCATTCTGGAAGACTCGTACCGGGAGGCGGGACGGCGACGTACCGTTGCGCAGAACGACGAGGTGAGGAGCGCCAGGTGGCACGCATCGCGGTGGTGGCCGGCGACGGCATCGGTCCCGAGGTGGTGGGGCAGGCCCGCAAGGTCCTCGACGCGGTGCTGCCCGGGATCGAGGCCACCGGGTACGACCTGGGCGCGGCGCGCTGGCACCGCACCGGCGAGGTGCTGCCCGACTCCGTCCTCGACGAGTTGGCCGGCCACGACGCCATCCTGCTCGGGGCGGTCGGCGACCCGACCGTGCCGCCGGGCGTGCTGGAGCGCGGCCTGCTGCTCAAGCTCCGGTTCGCCTTCGACCAGTACGTCAACCTCCGCCCGTCCCGGCTCTGGCCCGGCGTGACCGGCCCGCTGGCCGCGGTGAAGCCCGGCGAGGTGGACCTCGTGGTGGTCCGCGAGGGCACCGAGGGGCTGTACGCGGGCGCCGGCGGCAGCCTGCACCGGGGCACCCCGGCCGAGGTGGCCACGGAGGAGAGCCTGAACACCCGGCACGGCGTGGAGCGGGTGATCCGCGACGCGTTCGCCCGGGCCGGCCGCCGGGAGCGGCGCAAGGTGACGCTGGTGCACAAGACCAACGTGCTCACCCACGCCGGCTCGCTCTGGTCCCGGGCCTTCGCCGAGGTGGCCGCCGAGCACCCGGACGTGACCACGGAATACCAGCACGTCGACGCCGCGGCGATGTTCCTGGTGACCAACCCGTCCCGCTACGACGTCGTGGTCACCGACAACCTCTTCGGCGACATCCTCACCGACATCGCCGCGGCGGTGACCGGTGGCATCGGGCTGGCCGCCAGCGGTTGCATCAACCCGGAGGGGCGCTACCCGTCGATGTTCGAGCCGGTGCACGGCTCCGCGCCGGACATCGCCGGCAAGGGCGTCGCCGACCCGGTGGCCGCCGTGCTCTCCGCCGCGCTGCTGCTCGACCAGCTCGGCCACGCCGAGGCCGCCGCGCGGGTCACCGCCGCCGTGGCCGCCGAGCTGGCCGGGCGTACGCCCGGGGCGCCGTTGCGCACCGAGGAGGTCGGCGACCGCCTCGCCGCCCACGCCGTAGCCTGACCCGGGCCGGCTTCCCTGGCCCGGTCACGGGCCGCCAGACCCGTTCCCGGGCCCGTCTCCACCGCCGGCGCGGGGGCGGAGCTATCCGCTGAACGACCGTTCGGGGTAAGTTTCTGGCACCAGTGACGTCGGCGTGCGATCCCGCATGCCGTGGGACCGCAGGGAGGTCAGCGCGATGAGCGGTGGTGACAAGCTCGATTTCGAGATCCGTCCGAATCCCGCGCCGGTATCCGCCGCCGACCGGGCCGCCCTGCTGGCGAACCCGGGCTTCGGTCGGGTGTTCACCGACCACATGGTCACCGTCCGCTACGCCGAGGGCAAGGGCTGGTACGACGCCCGGGTCGAGGCGCGCGCGCCGATCCCGATGGACCCGGCGGCGGCGGTGCTGCACTACGCGCAGGAGATCTTCGAGGGCTTGAAGGCGTACCGCACCGGCGACGGGTCGGTCACCATGTTCCGGCCGGAGGCCAACGCGGCCCGGTTCGTGGCGTCCGCCCGGCGGCTGGCCATGCCGGAGCTGCCGCCGGAGACGTTCGTGGACTCGCTGCGCAAGCTGGTCGAGATCGACCGGGAGTGGATCCCGGAGCACGAGGACGCCAGCCTCTACCTGCGTCCGTTCATGTTCGCCAGCGAGGTCTTCCTCGGGGTGCGCCCGGCCAACGAATACCTCTACTGCGTCATCGCGTCGCCGGCCGGCGCCTACTTCGCCGGCGGGGTGAAGCCGGTGACGGTCTGGGTCTCCCCGGACTACACGCGGGCGGCGCCCGGCGGCACCGGCGCGGCCAAGTGCGGCGGCAACTACGCCGCCTCGCTGGCCGCCCAGGCCGAGGCGATCGAGGCCGGCTGCGACCAGGTGGTCTTCCTGGACGCGGTGGAGCGGCGCTACGTCGACGAGCTGGGCGGCATGAACGTCTTCTTCGTCTACGACGACGGCACGCTGGTCACGCCGCCGCTGGGCGGCACGATCCTGCCGGGCATCACCCGCGACGCGGTGCTGACCCTGGCCGCCGAGGCCGGGCACGAGGTGCGGGAGCAGCCGGTCAGCTTCGCCGACTGGCAGGCGGACGCGGCCAGCGGGCGGCTGCGTGAGGTGTTCGCCTGCGGCACCGCCGCCGTGGTCACCCCGATCGGCGGCGTGAAGTTCCCGGACGGCGAGTTCCTGATCGGCGGCGGCGCGCCGGGCGAGACCACGATGGCACTGCGCCAGAAGCTGGTCGACATCCAGCGCGGTCGCGCCGAGGACCGCCACGGCTGGGTGACAAACGTTCTCTGAACGGCTCGACCGGCGCGGCCGGCCCCGTCCGTCGAGGAGGGGGCCGGCCGCGCCGCTCATTCGAGCAGGTGGGCGCGGAGCGCGTCGAGCTGCTCGGCGGTGACGCCGGCGTGGGTCAGGTAGCCCTCGACCGAGCCGTGGCCGGCGCGCAACTCCGCGAGGAACAGCTCCATCGCCTCGGCGGGGGAGGCCAGGAACGGCGCCGGCGGCTCCTCGGCGTCCGGCAGGGTGGCCCGCACCCAGGCGCTGAACCGCTCGGACGCGGCGGTGCTCAACGCGTAGTCGGCGACGATGTCGTCGTCCGGCACGCCGAGCACGGCCAGCGTGAGCGCGCAGACGATGCCGGTGCGGTCCTTGCCGGCGACGCAGTGCACCACCACCGGTGCGTTGGCGCTGTCGGCGATCAGGCCGACCGCCTCGGCCAGCCCGGCCGTGCCGGTGCGGGCCAGGTCGGCGTAGCGGTCGGCGAGGTAGCGGGCCAGGCTGACGCCGGACGACGAGTATTGCCGGGCGGCCCAGTCCTCGTGCTCGGGGTGGATGTGCCGGTAGGCCAGCCCGTCATAGGCGGGCACCCGGCCGTCGCGTTCCACCTCGGTGGGACGGCGCAGGTCGATCACCGTGCGGATGCCGAGCGCGGTGAACGCCGCCCGGTCGGTCTCGTCGATGCGGTGCAGCGAGTCGGAGCGGTAGAGCCGGCGGCGTCGGACGGCGCGCCCGTCGCGGGCGCGGTAGCCGCCGACGTCGCGGAAGTTGAACAACGCGGGGAAGGGTGTCTCCGGGGCGTCCACAGCTGACACGGTAACGGCCGGCGGCGGCATCGGTGTGCCCCCGCCGGCCGTGGCCGGTGCTGGTGTCAGATCCGGGTCGGGCCGTCCGGCGGCAGCGCGGAGTGGTTCTCGCCGTAGTAGCCGCCGAGCTTGTCCCGGTAGGCCGGGTCGGTGTGGTTGGCCTCGTCGTACTCCGGGGCCGCCTTGATCTGGTCCTTGTCCCGGTCGACGAAGACCTTCTGGGCGTCGTGGTCGACGTGGTTGACGGTGCCGGCCGGCAGCATGACCTTCTTGCCGAAGATCCACGGGCCGGTGTCGACGACCAGGTAGCTGTCGTCGACCTCGTGGCTCGCCTTGTCGATCTTGCCGATGCTGCCGTCGCTGGCCTCGACCTTGTAGCCGGTGAGGTCCGCGCTGGCCACGCCGGCCTCGTCCCGGTAACGCCACGGGTCGAACGCGCCGGCGGGCGCGCCGCCCGCGTAGGCGCCCTGGCCGCCGTCGGCGACCGGGTCGGTGGTGCCGTGCGTGGTGTGCGGGTCCAGCCTGTCCATAGGGGTGACTCCTGTCCCGGCGGGTGCGCCGTCGTGGGGAGTGAATGTGTCGTTGCTGCGCCGGTTCATACCCGTTGGCCGACTTTTCAATCTCGCACCAGCGTCCCGGAATGTGGATTGAGCCTCCCACCCAGCGGCGGAAGTGGCAGAGTACCGGTCGTGACCAGCTCCGTCCTGATCATTAGCAGCTAGCGCGCCGGCCTTCCCCCTCGCCGAGCGCGCAGACCTCCCGCATCCGCGGGGGGTCTTTTTGTTGCTCTCCCCAGGCACGAGAAGAGGACTCCGATGACCTTCCAGGTGTACGACACGACGCTGCGCGACGGCGCCCAGCGCGAAGGGCTCAGCTACTCGGTGGTCGACAAGCTGGCGGTGGCCCGCCTGCTCGACGACCTCGGGGTCGGCTTCATCGAGGGTGGCTGGCCGGGCGCGGTGCCCAAGGACACCGAGTTCTTCCGCCGCGCCCGCACCGAGTTGGCGCTGCGGCACGCGGTCCTGGTCGCGTTCGGCGCCACCCGCAAGGCGGGTCGGGCGGTCGAGGACGACCCCCAGGTGCGCGCGCTTCTCGACGCGGGGACCTCGGCCGTGGCGTTGGTGGCGAAGGCGGACCTGCGGCACGTGGAGCGGGCGCTGCGCACCACCGCCGAGGAGAACCTGGCGATGGTCCGCGACACCGTGGCGTACCTGGTGGCGCAGGGGAGGCGCGTCTTCGTCGACGGGGAGCACACCTTCGACGGCTTCCGCCACGACCCCGGCTACACCGCAGCCGTGGTGCAGGCCGCGCTGGCCGCCGGCGCCGAGCGGTTCGTGCTCTGCGACACCAACGGCGGCATGCTGCCGTCCCAGGTCACCGCCGCGATCGAGGACCTGGTCGCGCGCACCGGGACCGCGCCGGAGCGGCTCGGCATGCACGCCCAGAACGACACCGCCTGCGCGGTGGCGAACACCATCGCCGCGGTCGAGGCCGGCGTCCGGCACGTGCAGGGCACCGCCAACGGGTACGGCGAGCGCCCCGGCAACGCGGATCTGTTCGCGATCGTCGCCAACCTCCAGCTCAAGCTCGGCATGCCCGTCCTACCGGAGGGCTGCCTGGAACAGATGGTGCGGGTCTCGCACGCCATCGCCGAGATCGCCAACATCGCCCCCGACACCCACCAGGCCTACGTCGGGGCCGCCTCCTTCGCCCACAAGGCGGGGCTGCACGCGAGCGCGATCAAGGTCGACCCGTTGCTCTACAACCACGTGGACCCCGCCGTGGTGGGCAACGACATGCGGATCCTGGTGACCGAGATGGCCGGCCGGGCCAGCATCGAGCTCAAGAGCCGCGAGCTGGGTCTGGACCTGGCCGGCCATCCGGACGCGCTGTCCCGGGTCACCGGCCGGGTCAAGGAGCTGGAGGCCGGTGGCTGGTCGTTCGAGGCCGCCGACGCGTCGTTCGAGCTGTTGGTCCGCTCGGAGCTGCCGGACGCGGCCCCGGCCCGGCCGTTCGCGCTCGAGTCGTACCGGGTGCTCGTCGAGCACCGCGAGGACGGCGCGGTGGTCTCCGAGGCGACCGTCAAGATCCGGGTACGCGGGGAGCGGGTGATCGCCACCGCCGAGGGAAACGGCCCGGTCAACGCGCTCGACGAGGCGCTGCGGGTCGGGCTGGCCCGCCACTACCCGGAGCTGCGCGAGTTCGAGCTGGCCGACTACAAGGTCCGCATCCTGGAGGGCAGCCACGGCACCGGCGCGGTGACCCGGGTGCTGGTGGAGACCGCCGGCGCCGGCCGGGACTGGACCACCGTCGGCGTGCACCCCAACGTGGTGGAGGCGAGCTGGCACGCACTTGTCGACGCGCTCACCTACGGCCTCGACAAGGCGGGGGCCGCGCTCAACGCCTCCGGTAGAGGAAGGGGCCCCGCCTGACACCCCGGGGCTCACGCCGCCGGCAGTCGTAGCTCGGTCAGCAGTGCCCGGTGGTCGCTGCCGGGCACCGGCCAGGTGCCGGCGGCGCGCACCGCGATGCGCCGGTCCACCAGCACGTGGTCGATGGTGACCGGCGGGATCGGGTCGCCGTCGTACGGGCCCCAGGTGCCGGCCAGCCCGGCGCCGGCCGCGTCGGCGGCGTCGGTGTAGCCGGTGCCGATCAGCTCGCGCAGCGCGGCGTGGTCCAGGGTGGCGTTGAAGTCGCCGGCCAGCACGCTCAGTCCGGCGTTCGGGGTGGCCGGCGGCTGGGCCCGCTGGTCGGTCCACCACTCCGGCACCGCGTCGAATTCGTACGGCGCGCCCGGGTGCGCCGACTCCACCCGCAGCGGCGGCGCTCCCGGCACCGTCACGGTCGCGTACGCCTGGGTGAGGAAGTATCTCCGATGGCGCCGGTGGCCGGGGTCGCGCAGCGGATGGCGGGCGTACAGGCCGGAGCCGAAGGCGCCTGCCTCCGGGGTCAGCGACCGGTACGGCAGCAGGGTGGCCAGGCCCAGTCGGTCCAGGTCGGCGGCGAGCTGCGGGGTGAGTTCCTGGACGGTGAGCACGTCCACCCGGTGCGCCCGGACCAGCGCCACCAGCGCCGCCGCGTCGGCCGAGCCCAGCCGTAGGTTGGCCGTGAACAGTCGCAGCACCGGGCCGTCCGCGGCCGGCTGGTCGTCGGCGAACGCGCGGGGCGCCACCGCGCCGACCAGCGCCAGCGCGGCCAGCGCCGCGACCACCGCACAGGCGCGGCGCCGCAGCGCGAGCGCCAGCACCGCGACGGCCGGCGCCACCGCGGCGACGTACGGCGTGAAGGCCGTCGTCAGCACCAGCGGGCCTCGTTCCAGCCCGGCCAGGCGCAGCACCGCCCAGGCGGCCACCGGCGCGACCGACAGCCAGCACGCCGCGGTCGCCCACCGGGCACCCCGGGCGCCGCCGCGCCGGGGAGCGTCCACCGTGATCACGCCGGTCACCCTACCGGTACCCCGCGAAACGTTTTCGTGAATGGTCGAGCGCTTCCTTCTCACAATTTTGGACGTGTTTGGAAACGGTCACTGACACGCGTTAAGCGCTATTGACCACCTCATTTCCCGGTGTTAGGTTCCACCTGTTGAGGCACTCAACTCTCCGTAGTAAGGCCAGCTCAGCAGCGGTGCACTCTCGCGCGGATCCCCGATGATCCGCAATTGTTGCGCGCCCGCCGTATCACCATGGTCAAAAGAGGGAGATCTGTCATGGCTACATTCTTCAAGCGAAAGGCGACGGTGGTGGCGCTCGCCGCGCTGTCCCTCACCGTGGCCGGTGGCGGGATCGCGGTCGCCGCCCAGCCCGAGGCGAAGCCGGGTCCCCAGGCCCGGGCGGGCGGTCAGCCGGCGGTCGGCGCGACCGAGCAGCGGGCCGCCCGGTCCGCCATGCGCGCCACCCTGGCACCCCCGGCCGCGGGCCAGGTGGCCTGGGCGGTGGTGTCGTCCACCGGAACGCTGCTGCAGCACTCCGGCAACGTGGTGTCCGCCTTCCGGTTCGCGCCCGGCTACCACGTGTGGCCGGGGCAGTACCAGGTGCTGCTCGACTACGACGTGAGTCAGAAGGCGTACGTGGCGACCGTGGGCACCAACGACTCGGTCAACGTCCCGCCCGGTGGTGAGGTGTCCGTCGCACCGCGACTGGAGACCCCGAACGCGGTCTTCGTGCAGACCCGTACGTCCGGCGGATCGCCCTCGCCCAGGCCGTTCCATCTCGTGGTCACCAGCTGATCCGCGCCACCACGCACCGGCCCCCGCCGACGCGGGGGCCGGTGTCGTGTTCCGTCCCGGTCCGGTGCGCGCCGCGCCGGTTCGCGCGGTTGTCGCCGCATCGGGGAGGTCCTCCCGGTCCGGCCCGCCCCGGGCCGTGCTGGGGCTGATAATCCGACGTTTGTCGCGGCTCCGCCCCGGGAAGCAAGCACCGTGACGGACATCTCGGACACCCTGGCCAGCGTGCCCACCCCGGTCGATGCGGACGCGAGCGGCGTCGAGCTGGACCAGACCCTCTTCGAGGTCAAACGCGTGATCGTCGGGCAGGACCGGCTCGTCGACCGCCTGCTCACCGCGCTCGTCGCCGACGGCCACTGCCTGCTGGAGGGCGTGCCGGGGGTGGCCAAGACGCTCGCCGCGCAGACGCTCGCCACAGTGGTCGGCGGGACATTCTCCCGGATCCAGTTCACCCCCGACCTGGTCCCGTCGGACATCGTCGGCACCCGGATCTACCGGGCGTCCACCGAGACGTTCGACGTGGAGCTGGGGCCGATCATGGCGAACCTGGTGCTCGCCGACGAGATCAACCGGGCCCCGGCCAAGGTGCAGTCGGCGCTGCTCGAAGCGATGGCCGAGCGGCAGGTCTCCATCGCCGGGCGGAGCTGGCCGGTGCCCGACCCGTTCCTGGTGCTGGCCACCCAGAACCCGATCGAGTCGGAGGGGGTCTACCAACTCCCGGAGGCGCAGCGGGACCGGTTCCTCATGAAGGTCGTGGTCGACTACCCGAGCGACGCCGACGAGCTGGCCATCCTCTACCGGATGAGCACGGAACGGCCCACCGCTCGCCCGGTGCTCGACCCGGTCCGGCTGCGGGAGCTGCAACGCCGCGCGGCCGACGTCTTCGTCCACCACGCGCTGGCCGAGTACGTGGTCCGGCTCATCCTGGCCACCCGCGACCCGGGCCGCTTCGGCCTGCCCGAGATCGCGCCGATGCTGGCGTACGGGGCGAGCCCTCGCGCCACGTTGGGGCTGGTGGCCGCCGCCCGCGCCCACGCGTTGATCTACGGCCGGGACTACGTGCTCCCCGAGGACGTGCGCGAGTTGGCGGTGGACGTGCTGGCGCACCGGCTGGTGCTCTCCTTCGACGCGGTGGCCGACGGGGTCTCCGGCGAGGACGTGGTGCGTCGCCTGGTCGAGGCGGTGCCGCCGCCCCGGCTGGTGACCGGGCCCGCGCCGGCGGCGCCGGACCTGGCGGCGGCGTGACCCGCCGGGCCACCCCCGCGCCCGCCCGGCCCGGTGTCGGTCCGGCCGCGCCCGGCGCCGCCCGCGCCGGTCTCGGCGCCGCCGATCCGCAGATCGCCGACCTCGCCCCCGACCAGCGGCTGCGTCGGTTGGAGCTGACCGTGACCCGGCGGCTCGACGGGCTGCTGCACGGCCGTTACCGGGGCCTGCTGCCCGGGCCCGGCAGCGAGGCGGCCGGCAGCCGGGAGTATCGCCCCGGCGAGGACGAGGTGCGCCGGATGGACTGGGCGGTGACCGCGCGGACGACCGTGCCGCACGTGCGGGAGGTCGACGCCGACCGGGAACTGACCACCTGGATGCTCGTCGACGCCAGCGCCAGCATGGAGTACGGCACGTCCACCCTGGACAAGCGCGAGTTGGCGGTGGCGGCGGTGGCCTGCGTCGGCTTCCTCACCGCCGGGGTGGGCAACCGGCTCGGCGCCCAGGTGCTCACCCGGGACGGGCTGCGCCGGTTCCCGGCCCGCAGCGGGCGCACCCATCTGCTCGGGCTGCTCCGCGCGTTGCTCGGCGCCCCGCGTACCGACGACCCGCCGGAGCCCCACGCGCGGGGCCGGGCCGGCGGACGCGGCGTGCCCCCGGCCTCGGGCCTGGCCGACGGCCTGGCCGGGCTTCAGCGGGTGGCGACCCGGCGAGGGCTGGTGGTGGTGGTCTCCGACTTCCTCGACGAGCTGCCCGACGACCCGGACGCGGCGCCGCCCTGGGCGGCCGCGCTGCGCCGGCTGGCGGTACGGCACCAGGTGCTCGCCGTGGAGGTGACCGACCCGCGCGAGCTGGAGCTGCCGGACGTCGGACTGGTCACCCTGGTCGACCCGGAGACCGGGCGGCACCGCGAGGTGTGGACCGGTGACCCGGCGCTGCGCGAGCGGTACGCGCGGGCCGCCGCCGCCCAGCGCGACCAGGTGCGCCGCACCCTGCACCGGGCCGGTGCCACCCACCTGGCGCTGCGCACCGACCGGGACTGGTGCGCGGACGTCGTCCGGCACGTGCACGAGCAGCGCCGGCTGGCCACCGCGCCGGCCGCGGCCCGGGGAGGTGCCGCATGAGCTGGCAGTCGCCCGCCCGGCTCTGGCTGCTGCTCGCGGTCGCCGCGCTGGTCGCCGGCTATCTGGTGCTCCAGCGCCGGCAGAGCCGGTACGCGGTCCGCTTCACCAACCTGCGCCTGCTGGACCGGGTGGCCCCGCGCCGGCCGGCCTGGCGGCGGCACGTCCCGGCGGGGCTCTTCCTCGGCATGCTGGCGTTGCTGGTGGTCGGGTTCGCCCGGCCCGAGGCCGAGGTGCGGGTGCCCCGGGAGCGGGCCACCGTGATGGTCGCGGTGGACGTCTCCACCTCGATGCTCGCCGGTGACGTGGACCCGGACCGGCTGACCGCGGCGAAGGAGGCCGGCCGGAAGTTCGTCGACGGGCTGCCGGACGAGTTCAACGTGGGTCTGGTGGCGTTCGCCGGCAGCGCGGCGGTGCTGGTGCCGCCGAGCACCGACCGGGAGGCGCTGCACGAGGGGATCGAGCGGCTCGCCGAGGGCATCACCGGCGTGCAGGGCACCGCGATCGGCGAGGCGATCAGCACCTCGCTGGGCGCGGTGAAGAGCCTGGACGCCACGGCCGCGAAGGACCCGCCGCCGGCCCGGATCATCATCCTCTCCGACGGCGCGAACACCTCCGGGATGGACCCGATGGAGGCGGCCGACCAGGCGGTGGCGGCCAAGGTCCCGGTGCACACCATCTCCTTCGGCACGCCCGGCGGCTCGGTGGACCGGGGCGGCCGGGCGATCCAGGTGCCGGTGGACGGGCAGACGCTCAAGGCGGTCGCCGAGGAGACCGGAGGCGGCTTCCACGAGGCGTCGACCAGCCGCGAGCTGAAGGACGTGTACGAGGACATCGGCACCTCGGTCGGCTACCGCACGCAACGGCAGGACATCTCGGCCCGCTTCATCGGTTTCGGGCTGGTCCTGGCCATGGGCGCCGCCGCCGGATCGCTGCGGTGGTTCTCCCGACTGCCCTGACCGCGCTTTGCGAGGCGGACGACGCACGACACGTGAGGAGCCAGGCATGGCAGTGCAGACCGGACTCGGTGAGCCCCGCGGCCCGTGGTTCGTCTCGCCCGAGCTGGACCCGGACGGGCGCGGCGGCTGGTCCGACGTACCCGGATCCGGCGGGCCGGCGGGGCGGCGGAGCTGGCGCGGCCGGTTGCTGAGCGCGGCGGCGGTGGTGGCGCTCTCCACCGTCTCCGGCGCGGCGGCCGGCACCTGGGCGGCCGACCGGGACGCGCCGGGCCCGTCGGCGGCCTCCGCGGCCCCGGTGCCGGCCGAGCTGGTCACCGCCGCCGGCAAGACGGTGCCCGGGGTGGTCTCGGTGATGGTCGGGGGGAGGTCCGGCGCGGGGGCGTCCGGCTCCGGCTTCGCCATCGACAACGAGCAGCACATCGTCACCAACGACCACATCCTGGCCCGCGGCGGCTCCGGGCCGGTGACGGTGGAGACCTCGGACGGGCGCCGCCTCGCCGCCGAGGTGGTGGGTCGCGCGCCGGACAGCGACCTGGCGGTGCTCAAGGTGCCCGCGTCGGCGGGGCTGCCACCGCTGCCGCTGGCCAAGGCGAACGCGACCCGGGTGGGGGAGCCGGTGCTGGCGGTCGGTTCGCCGCTCGGGCTCTCCGGCACGGTCACCGCCGGTATCGTCAGCGCGCTCAACCGGCAGGTGCGGATCGGCAACGGCCGGCACACCGCGGTGCAGACCGACGCCTCCATCAACCCGGGCAACTCCGGCGGCCCGCTGGTGAACGCGCGCGGCGAGGTGGTCGGGGTGAACACCGCCATCGCCACCATCGACGGGAACGGCTCGATCGGCATCGGCTTCGCCATCCCGATCGACCAGGTGCAGCAGACCGCCGACACGATCATCGGCAAGGGCGGCTGAGCTGCGCGGACGGCCCCGAAACTGTCGGATATCCGGCGTGGGAGCATCGGACCATGGAAATATTACGCTGAGTATGAATACTGGCGGAGGTGGAGCAAGCTGTCATCGCGGCCCTCCTCCTGGTGGGCCTGGTCATCGGCGCCGGAGTCGGCGCGGCGTACGCCCGTGCTCAGCGCGGCTGGAAGGACTATCAGACGGTCCGGACCAGCGTGCCGGGCGCGCGTCGTAACGCGTGGGCGGCGATCCGGGCGGTGGCCGTCAAGGCCGCCGTGATCGCCCTGCTGCTGGTCGGCGCCGCCGCGTACGCGGCGTCCGGCTCGGACGAGGAACGGGCCGGTCCCGCCCCGACGGCGACCCCGAGCCCGAGCCACCGCCCGGGGCGCTAGCCTCGGGGCGTGGACGACGGACTGCGGGTGACCGACCGGCTCGTGGTGCCGGCCGCCGAGCTGCGGGAGCGGTTCTCCCGGTCCTCCGGACCGGGCGGGCAGGGCGTCAACACCACCGACTCCCGGGTGGAGTTGAGCTTCGACCTGGCCGGTTCGCCGAGCGTGCCGGACGCGCTGCGGGAACGCGCCCTCGGTCGGCTCGCCGGCCGGCTGGTCGACGGTGTGCTGACGGTGGCGGCCAGCGAGCACCGCGCGCAACTGGCCAACCGGGAGGCGGCCCGGGAGCGGATGGCGGCGCTGTTGCGCGAGGCGGTCGCCCCGCCACCGAAGGCGCGTCGGCCGACCCGCCCGTCGCGGGGCGCGAAGGAGCGTCGACTGGCCGACAAGAAGCGGCAGGCGCAGCGCAAACGCGACCGCCGGGTGGACGGCGACTGACCCGAAATCCGGTTGAGCCTCCGGTCGCGCGGCCCGGAGAATCCGCCCCGTGCCGACCGATTTCTCCGTCAAGCCCACGCTCACCGGCGAGCGGGTGGTGCTGCGCCCGTTCTCCGATGACGACCTGCCGGCGCTCGCCGCGATCCTGGCCGACCCGGAGGTCGCCCGGCTCACCGGCAGCCCGCCCGGCGAGGGCTTCGAGCCGACCCGGCTGCGCGCCTGGTACGGCACCCGCAACAGCCAGCCCGACCGGCTCGACCTGGCCGTGGTGGACCGCGCCTCCGGCGCCTGCGTCGGCGAGGTGGTCCTCAACGAGTGGGACCGGGCCAACGCGAGCTGCAACTTCCGCACCCTGATCGGCCCCGGCGGGCGCGACCGCGGCCTCGGCACCGAGGCGGTCCGGCTGGTCGTCGGGTACGGCTTCGAGCGGCTCGGCCTGCACCGCGTCGGGTTGGAGGTGTTCGCGTTCAACCCGCGCGCCCGCCGGGCCTACGAGAAGGTCGGCTTCGTGGCCGAGGGCACGCTGCGGCAGGTGCTGCGCGACGGCGACGAATGGGTGGACGCCACGGTGATGTCGATCCTCGCGCCGGAGTGGGCCCGACACCGGGGCCGTCCGGGGGATTGAGTCGAAAGTTTCGAAGCGCTTCAATGCGTACGGGAGCGTCAGGGCCGTCACCGACCGATCGTCACGTGACAGGAGTCCCCCACGCATGTCCCGAAACCGCCTGCGCGCCGCACTGACCGCGGTCACCGCACTGCTTTTCCTGCTCGCCCTCGGCCCGGCTCTCGTCTCCACCGCCCCACCCGCCGTCGCGGCCGCCGCCCCGGTCCGTGTCATGCCGCTCGGCGACTCCATCACCGGCTCGCCCGGCTGCTGGCGCGCCGTGCTCTGGAACCGTCTCCAGTCCACCGGCTACACCGACGTCGACTTCGTCGGCACACTCGGCCCGCAGGGCTGCGGCGTGACCTATGACGGCGACAACGAGGGCCACGGCGGCTACCTGGCCACCAACATCGCCAACCAGAACCTGCTCCCCGGCTGGCTCGCCGCCACCCACCCCGACGTGGTGCTGATGCACCTCGGCACCAACGACGTGTGGAGCAACATCGCGCCGGCCACGATCCTGGCCGCGTACTCGAAGCTGGTGGACCAGATGCGGGCCGCCAACCCGGCCACCACCGTGCTGGTCGCGAAGATCATCCCGATGAACCCCTCCAGTTGCCCGGAGTGCGGGCAGCGGACGATCGCGCTCAACGCCGCCGTCGACGGCTGGGCGGCCGGGAAGACCACCGCCGCCTCGCCGGTCGTGGTGGTGGACCAGTGGACCGGCTTCAACACCGCCACCGACACCTACGACGGGGTGCACCCGAACGCCGCCGGCGACCAGAAGATGTCCGACCGCTGGTACCCGGCGTTGACCGCCGCGCTCCACCGGACCACCCCCACGCCCACCACGTCACCGTCGCCGACCCCGACGTCCACGCCGACCTCGACCCCGTCGCCGTCACCCACCTGGACGCCGACCGGACCCCCGCACCCGACCGACAGCCCGTCGCCGACGCCGACCGTCGGCGGCTGCGCCGCCACCTGGCGCACCGCCGGGCAGTGGCCGGGCGGCTTCCAGGCCGAGATCACGGTCCGTAACAACGGCGCCGTGCCGATCCACTTCTGGGTGGTCCGGTTCGCGCTCAGCGGTGGGCAACGGATCACCCAGGCGTGGAGCGCCCAGGTGGCGCAGGGCGGGACCGCGGTGACCGCCCGGAGCGCGACCTGGAACGGCGCGCTGGCCCCGGGTGCCGAGGCGACGTTCGGCTTCCTGGCCGATGGTGCGGTCCCGAACCCGGTGCCGCTGCCGGCCTGCGCCCTCGGCTGACCAGGGCGGTTGTGGTTCACCTCCCTGATCACACGGCGTGACGGCAGGAAGAAGGACGTCGCGTCACGCCGGTATGCCTCCTGGTCAGATTTATGACCAGGAGGCATACGCGGCGCTGCGGGTCCGTCCCTGCTCGCGACACGCCCGACACCTGTCGACGCCGGCCCGACGCGAGCAGCGCCCGCCGCAGGTCAGGCAGGCGCGGCGCGGTCCAGCGCGGCGAGCAGACGGGCCCGCAGGCCGGCGGCCCGCTCGGCGAAGCCGCGCTGGGCGGTGGCGTACTCCGCCCGGCCCTCCGGGGTCTCCACCCGCACCGGCGGGTGGCCCAGGTCGGCCAGGTCGTACGGGCTGGCCCGCATGTCCAGCTCGCGGATCTCCCGGGCCAGCGCGAACGCGTCCGCCACCAGCTCCGACGGCACCAGCGGGGAGAGCTTGTAGGACCACTTGTAGAGATCCATGTTGGCGTGCAGGCAGCCCGGCTGCTCCAGCGCGTGCTGGCTCTCCCGGCTCGGCTGCAGCACGTTGAGCGGCCGGGCCGGCGCGGTGAAGAACCGGAACGCGTCGAAGTGGCTGCACCGGACGCCGCGTTCCTCGACCACCGCCGCCGTCGCCGCCGGGCTCAGCCGCAGCGGCCAGGCGTTGTGCCGCACCTGCTCCTGGGTCTGCCGGTAGACCATCGCCCACTCGTGCATGCCGAAGCAGCCGAAGTGCGCCGGCCGCCCGGCGGTCGCCGCCAGCAGCGCGCGGATCCAGGCGATCGACTCGGCGCGACGCGCGCGTACCCGCTCGGTGTCGAGGGTGAGCCCGGCGGCGCTCGCGGTGTAGTCCGGGCCGAAACCGGCCGGGTCGGCGTCGCGCAACGCCACGCCCGCGCCCGGATGCCAGCGGCGCAGCTGGGCCGGGCGGTGCGAGTAGTAGGTGAAGAGGAAGTCCGCCACCGGGTGCTTCACCCCGGTGCGGCGGCGGGCCAGGTGCGGCGCCAGCCAGGCGTCGACCCGCTCCTCGTGGTCGCGCCGGCGGGCGCGCCAGTCGGCCGCGTCGAGCACGGCGGCGGGGGCGAGGGCGGCGGTCACCGACCCAGGGTACGACCGCCGCCCGGCCCGCCGTCAGTCCACGTCCACCCGCACGCCGGCGGAGAACACGCCACTGCGCAGCTCCAACTGCTTCGGCGGCTGCGCCCCGTGCACGGTGAACACCAGCGGCAGCAGGACCCGCCGCCCGGCGGCCACCGGTTGGGCGAACACGTCCCGGCCGAGGTTCGCCACCCGGGTGGCGTTCTCGTCCGCGGCCACCCAGTTGCCGCTGGGCAGGTACGCGCGCTGCAACTGCCCGTGCCAGGTCTGCTGCTCCGAGGTGACGTTACGCACGCCGACCGTGGCCAGGCAGGGCTGCCCGCCGCCCGGAGCCGCCGGCACCACACCCGCGCCGCAACTCATCCGGTAGACGGTGAACTCGAACGCGGTCTCCCGCAGCGGCACCCCCAGCCCGCCGTTGACCGTGCTGCCCACCCACGCGCCGCTGGTCGGCTGCTTGGTGGTGTCCATCGCGGCGACCCGCTGCGTGGCGGTCCACGCCGCCGCGCCGACCACGCCGGCCAGCACCGCCGCCGCCACGCCGACCGCCAGCCAGACCGGCGGCCGGCGACGCCGGGAGGCGGGCGTGGGAAGTGCCGGCCGCGGGTAGATCGTGCCCCGGTCGTCCGGGCCGCCCACCCCGGCGGCGACCGGCGCCCCGCCGGCACCCGACGGGCCGGTCCCGGCAGCGCTCGTCGGACCGGTCGGACCCGCGCCGGCCCGGGCGACACCCGCCGGCGCGCTGCGGGCGCGCTGCCGGCGGCGTCGCGCCGCCCACCAGAGCACCCCGCCGACGACCATCAGCACCGCGGCGAACGCGGCCAGCAGCACCGGCGGGCGGCGCCAGGCCGGTGCCGCCGTCGCCTGGGCCGCCGGAGCGGTGGCGGCGCCCACCCAGGTCGCCGTGGCGCAGTCGTACGGCCGGGTGCCGTCGGTGCCGTAGACGCAGGTGGGGGCGGTCACCGAGCGGCTCGGCCCGGTCACCGCGAGCGCGGTGTGCAGCGCGGTCGTGCTCCGCGCCGGCAACCGCAGCCGCCAGGTGACCTCGCCGGCGGTCGCCCCGACCGGGCCGCCGACCTGCCCGCCGCCGGTCACCGTGGTGGCCCGGGAACCGCTCGGCAGTTCCTGCCGCACCATCGTCTCGACCGGTGCCGTACCGGCGTTGCGGACCTCGATCCGGTAACCCGGCGCCGGGGTGCCGGCCGCGCCGACGGCCACGCTGACCGGTGGCATCGTCGGCTGGACCGGCGCGGGTCCGGTGGTCGGCACCGCCGGCGGCACCGCCGGCACGCCGGTCGGGATCGGGGTGGCCGCCGTGGCCGGCCGGGCGGGTGCGGCGACCGCGGCCGGCGGCGGGGCGGGCCGGGTGGTCGCGGCCTCCGCCCGGGGCGCCGCCGGGGGCAGCGCGGGCACGGCGGCGATGACGCCGAGGCAGTTCACGAGCACTGCCAGGGTCCTGTGGTGTCGTCTCGATGCAGGCATACCAACGAACCTCCGGAACCGAAGCTATGGGCCGGGGGCCGCCGGGCGGGTACGAAGCCGGCATTCCCACCCCGGCCGGCGGGATCCGGCGTACCCTGCTCGCTCGACCGCGAGGGGCGTCACCTGCCGGTGTCCGGCGGCCGGTCCGGCGGACCGGGATAGATTGGCCCGGTGCGTATCGCTCGTTTCGCTCATGCCAAGGGAATGTCGTTCGGGGTCGTCGAAGGCGAGATGGAGGCCGGGCCGCAGGGCCTGACCATCGCCGAGATCGAGGGCCACCCGTTCGGGCAGATCCAGTTCTCCGGCGCCCGGTGGGCGCTCTCCGACGTCCGGCTGCTGTCACCGATCCTGCCCAGCAAGGTGGTGTGCGTCGGCCGCAACTACGCCGAGCACGCCGCCGAGCACGGCAGCGAGGTGCCGAAGGAGCCGCTGCTCTTCCTCAAGCCGTCCACCTCGGTGATCGGCCCGCGTGACGCCATCCGTCTGCCGATCTTCTCCAAGCAGGTCGAGCACGAGGCGGAACTCGCCGTGGTGATCGGCGCCCCCGGCGCCCGGCGCGCCGACCGGGCCGCCGCCGAACGGGCCATCTTCGGCTACACCTGCGCCAACGACGTCACCGCGCGCGACCTCCAGCGTTCCGACGGGCAGTGGACCCGGGCCAAGGGCTTCGACTCGTTCTGCCCGATCGGCCCGTGGATCACCACCGGGCTGGACGTCCGGGACCTGGAGATCCGCTGCGAGGTGGGGCGTGATCCGGAGGAGATGGAGGTGCGCCAGCTCGGCCGGACGAAGGACATGGTGTTCGACGTGCCCGCCCTGGTGTCGTACGTCTCGCACGTGATGACGCTGCTGCCCGGCGACGTGGTGCTCACCGGCACCCCGGCGGGGGTTAGCCCGCTCACCGAGGGGGATACGGTCACCGTGCGGATCGAGGGGATCGGGGAGTTGAGCAACCCGGTGGTCCCGGTCGCCTGATCCGGCGCCGATGCCTCGTTTCCGCAGCTCACATGCGGTTCGGGGGGTTGGATTTGGCCTGCCGGCACCGGGAGGGTAAAGTTCGTTCCCGGCGCCGCAAGGGGCCAATGGGGTATGGGGTAATTGGCAGCCCGACTGATTCTGGTTCAGTTAGTCTAGGTTCGAGTCCTGGTACCCCAGCGCAGCCGCGGGTTCGCGAGAATCCCGGCCGCTGGATTCCGGCAGTTGCCGCTGCCGGAGTGCACGAAAAGTTCTGGCCCCGTCGTCTAGTGGCCCAGGACGCCGCCCTCTCAAGGCGGTAGCGCCGGTTCGAATCCGGTCGGGGCTACAGCACCGTCAGCCCGTCCCGTTCTACGGGGCGGGCTGTTCTGCTGTTCGGCCCTCGTGCGGGGGTGACCCCCCTCGGCGGCACCGGACGTGGTGCCGCTAGACTACTGCCGCACCGCCCGCGAGGGTGGTGAAGCAGGAAAAAGTGCCTGGCCCCGTCGTCTAGTGGCCCAGGACGCCGCCCTCTCAAGGCGGTAGCGCCGGTTCGAATCCGGTCGGGGCTACGTTCACCGAACGGCCCGTCTCGCTCCGCGAGGCGGGCCGTTCGGCATTCCCCGCCCGCCTACCGCGTTGATCATGAAGATAGCGGCAGTCGGGAAGATCAAAAATGCCGCCAACTTCATGATCAACGCGAGGGGTGGTGGGTCAGAGGCCGGAGAGGCGTTGGCCGGCGCGGACGACGGCCATGGCGTGGCGTTCGCCGGGGCGGCGACCGAGGCGCTCGATCGGGCCGGAGATGCTGACCGCCGCGATCACCCGGCCCGTCCGGTCCCGGATCGGGGCCGAGACGCTCGCCACACCGGCCTCCCGCTCGGCCACGCTCTGCGCCCAGCCACGCCGGCGCACCTCGGCCAGGGTGCGGCCGGTGAACTTGGCGCGCGGCAGCAGCGGCATGACCGCCTCCGGCGGCTCCCAGGCGAGCAGGATCTGCGCCGCCGAGCCGGCGGTCATCGGCAGCACCGACCCGACCGGGACGGTGTCCCGCAGGCCGCTGGCGCGCTCGGCGGCGGCCACGCAGATCCGCTCGTCGGCGCGGCGCAGGTAGAGCTGGGCGCTCTCCCCGGTGGCGTCGCGCAGCGCGGCGAGCAGCGGCTCGGCCGCGGTGAGCAGCACGTCGG
Organism: Micromonospora sp. WMMC241; assembly: GCF_027460165.1. Taxonomy (NCBI): domain Bacteria; kingdom Bacillati; phylum Actinomycetota; class Actinomycetes; order Micromonosporales; family Micromonosporaceae; genus Micromonospora; species Micromonospora sp. WMMC241. Next base: position 5,091,317 of record NZ_JAPZBF010000001.1, on the reverse strand, counting down.
GGGCCGCGTTGGCCAGCTCGCCCAGGCGTGGGCCCGGGCGCCACCGGCCCTGCGTGTCCCGGACGAGCATCCGGTGGATCTCCAGCGCCTGTGCCAGCCGGTGCGCGGTGGCCCGGGGCAGCTTGGTGCGTTCAACGAGTTCGGCCAGGCTGGCGCCGTCGACACAGGCGGCCAGGATGACCACCGCCTTGTCGAGAACGCCGACACCGCTCATACTGTGTCCCACAAGCCGAAATTTACCTCCCAGAATTTAGGATGTCCAGATGGTGGGAGTCACTCGACCGAGGACCCTGGCCGAGAAGGTCTGGGACGCGCACGTGGTCCGCTCCGCCGCCGGCGAGCCGGACCTGCTCTTCATCGACCTGCACCTGCTGCACGAGGTGACCAGCCCGCAGGCGTTCGACGGGCTCCGCCTGGCCGGGCGCGGGGTCCGCCGGACCGACCTGACGATCGCGACCGAGGACCACAACACCCCGACCGGGTACGACGACCCGGCCTTCCGCGCCCGACGCGGCGACCTGCTCACCATCGCGGACCCCACCTCCCGCACCCAGATCGAGACGCTGCGCCGCAACTGCGCCGAGTTCGGCGTACGGCTGCACCCGCTGGGCGACGAGAACCAGGGCATCGTGCACGTCATCGGCCCGCAGCTCGGTCTCACCCAGCCCGGCATGACGATCGTCTGCGGCGACTCGCACACCGCCACCCACGGCGCGTTCGGCGCTCTCGCCTTCGGCATCGGCACCAGCGAGGTCGAGCACGTGCTCGCCACCCAGACGCTGCCGCAGGCCCGGCCGCGCACCATGGCGGTCAACGTGGTCGGCGAGCTGGCGCCCGGCGTCACCGCCAAGGACCTGGTGCTCGCGCTGATCGCCCAGGTGGGCACCGGCGGCGGGCGCGGCCACATCGTGGAGTACCGGGGCGAGGCGATCCGCGAACTCTCCATGGAGGGGCGGATGACGATCGCGAACATGTCCATCGAGTGGGGCGCCAAGGCCGGGATGATCGCCCCGGACGAGACCACGTTCGCGTACCTGAAGGGGCGGTCGCACGCGCCCCAGGGGGCCGACTGGGACGCGGCGCTGGAGCACTGGCGGACGCTGCCCACCGACGAGGGCGCGACGTTCGACACCGAGGTGACGCTGGACGCGAGCCGGATCACCCCGTTCGTCACCTGGGGCACCAACCCCGGTCAGGGCGCGCCGCTGGGCGCGACCGTCCCGGATCCGGAGGACTTCGTCACCGAGCCGGAGCGGGTCGCCGCCCGCCGGGCGCTGGAATACATGGACCTCACCCCCGGCCTGCCCCTGCGCGACCTCGCCGTGGACGTGGTCTTCGTCGGCTCCTGCACCAACGGCCGGCTGGAGGACCTGCGGGCCGCCGCCGACGTGCTGCGCGGGCGCAAGGTCGCCGACGGCGTACGCATGCTCGTGGTCCCCGGCTCGGCGGCGGTCCGGGAGGCGGCCGAGATCGAGGGGCTGGACCAGGTCTTCACCGACGCGGGCGCCGAGTGGCGGTTCGCCGGCTGCTCGATGTGCCTCGGGATGAACCCCGACACGCTGAAGCCGGGGGAGCGTTCCGCCTCCACGTCCAACCGCAACTTCGAGGGCCGCCAGGGCCGGGGCGGGCGTACCCATCTGGTGTCCCCGCCGGTCGCCGCCGCCACCGCCGTGGTCGGCCGGCTCGCCGCCCCCGCCGACCTGTAGAAGGGCAGCCGAGAGATGGACAAGTTCACCGCACACACCGGCACCGCCGTGCCGCTGCGCCGGTCCAACGTGGACACCGACCAGATCATCCCCGCCGTGTACCTCAAGCGGGTGACCCGGACCGGCTTCGCCGACGGGCTCTTCAACGCGTGGCGGGAGGACCCGGCATTCGTGCTCAACAACCCCGCTTATTCGGGAGCGTCGATTCTTGTCGCCGGCCCCGAGTTCGGCACCGGCTCGTCCCGCGAGCACGCCGTCTGGGCGCTGCGGGACTGGGGCTTCCGGGCGGTGATCTCACCCCGGTTCGGTGACATCTTCCGGGGCAACGCCCTCAAGGAAGGACTCCTTCCGGTGGAGTTGGAATTGAAGGCCGTTGAGGAACTGTGGGATCTGGTGGAATCCGAGCCGACCACCGCCATCACTGTCGACCTCACCGCCCGTGAGGTCCACGCCGGGGACGCCACCTGGGCATTCCCGCTGGACGACCACAGCCGGTGGCGGCTGATGGAGGGCTTGGACGACATTGGACTCACCCTCCGCCACGAGCCCGAGATCGGCGCGTACGAGGCCGCCCGGCCGGCGTTCCTGCCCTCGATCGCCTGACCTCAGACCCCTTTTCGCCCCCACCGGCCCGACCGGTGGGGGCGAATCCGTTACGACACAAGGGCTTTTTTCCACCGAATGTTTGTGTCCAGGCAGCACAGGGCATACGGTGCGCGCAGAATGGCTCGCGTCGAGTCAGTTGCACAATCGGGAGGAAGTCGTGAACAAGGCCGAGCTCATCGAGGCGCTCGCCGTTCGCCTGGGGGACCGGAAGACGGCGACGGCCGCGCTCGACGCGGTACTCGCTGAGGTCCAGGCGGCGGTCACCAAGGGCGAGAAGGTGGCGATCACCGGTTTCGGAGCGTTCGAGAAGCGCGTCCGTGGGGCCCGAACAGCCCGCAACCCGCGGACCGGCGAGGCGGTGAAGGTCAAGAAGACCTCCGTCCCGACCTTCCGGGCGGGTGCGGGCTTCAAGGAGATGGTGGCCAGCGGGAAGGTTCCGAAGGACACCAGCGCCGCGAAGAAGACCGCAGGCGCCGCCAAGACCACGGCGGCGAAGAAGACCACGGCGGCGAAGACCACCGGGGCCGCCAAGAAGACCACGGCGGCGAAGGCCACCAAGACCGCCGCGGCGAGCAAGAAGGCCGCGCCGGCCAAGAAGGCCGCCGCGACCAAGACGACCGCGGCGGCGAAGAAGACGACCGCGGCGAAGTCCGCCACGGCGAAGAAGACCACCGCGGCCAAGAAGACGACGGCGGCGAAGTCCGCCACGGCGAAGAAGACCACGGCGGCGAAGAAGGCGCCCGCGAAGAAGGCTCCGGCCAAGAAGGCCGCCAGCCGGCGCTGACCGGACGGCCCGACCGAGGGCGCCCACCGTTCGCGGTGGGCGCCCTCGGTCGTGGGTACGCGTTGACCGCCCGCCGCGCCGCCCCGCAGAATCGCCGTGCCGAAACCCCCGTCGGTCACGAGAAGAGGCGCCGTGCGGCACCGTCACCTCTCCACCCTCACGCTCGCCCTGGGCGTCGCGGTTCTGCTGGACGTGCTGCGGGTCTGGCTCCCGTCGGTCATCACCCTCTTCGGCCGGGCCGCCGAGACCCCCGCCGAACTGCTCGGCGCGTTCGCCCTCGGCTGGTTCGTGCTCGGCCTGGCCGCGCCCACGCTGGTACGCCGGCTCGGCGCCCGCCCGGTCGGCCTGGCCGCGGCCGGCGTGCTCGCCGCCGTCCGGCTGGCGCTGACCGCCGCACCCGGTGGCCCCACCCAGCTCTGGCTCGCCTGTGCCGGGCTGCTCGCCGGCCTGGTCTGGCTCGCGGCCACCGCGGCGTCGGTCGACCGGCCGGTCCCCGGGCTGGCGCTCGGCCTCGCCGCGAACGCGGTCGGGCACGCGCTGCTGGGCACCGAGGACCTGGTCTGGCGCGGCGGAATGCTCGGCTGGACCCTGAGCGCGGCGCTGGTGGTGGCGTTCCTGGTCGCGGCGGTGGCCGACCGGCCGGGGCGACCGGCCGGGCCCCCGGCGGATGCCGCGCCGGTTTCGTCGGTCGGCGCGGCGCCGTCGGCGGGGTCGCCTTCGTCTCCCTCGGGCGGCGCGGCGCTGTCGGCGGGGTCGCCTTCGTCTCCGTCGGGCGGCGCGGCGCCGGCCGGCGAGGTCGCCGGGGCGCTGCCACCGCCGACGTCGGCGGGTGGGCGCCGGGCGTGGCTGCTGTGCGGCCCGGCACTGCTGCTGGCGAACCAGATCGCGCTCGCCCCGGCGGTGTGGTCCGCCGCCGCCGGCGTCGGTCCACCCGGCTTCCCCGGGCTCGCCCGCCCCGGCGGCGGGACGGTGCTGGGGGCGTACGCGGTCGGGTTGTTCCTCGGGGGCGCGCTGTACCGGCCTCCGGCCCGCCTCGCCCGGGTGGTCTGGCCGGTGGCGTTGTTCGCCGGGGCGGTGCTGTTCGCCGCCGGGCGGATCGGGCCGGCGTACCTCGTCACCGCCGCCGGCCTCGGCGGCTGCCTGGCGCTGACCGACACGGACGAGCCGGGCCACGGCGGCGTGGACGGGCGGGCGGCGGCGCGGCGCGGTCGCGCCGCCGTCGTCGGCATGCTCGTGTTCGCGGTGGCCACGATCGTCTACTACGCCGCCTACGACCTGGGGTACCCCAACGGGTGGGTGCCGGTCGCCACGGCCGTCCTCGTGGTCCTGGTGGCGCTCGGCGCGCCGTCCTGGTCGGCGCCGACGGTGTCCGATCCGGTGCGGAACTGGCTTCTCGTCAGCCTGGCGGGGCTGACCGGGCTCGGCATGCAGGCGCAGGTCCCGTCGGTGACCCCGCCGATCGCCGGCCGGCCGGTGGCGGTGCGGGTGGTCGCCTACAACATCCGGATGGGCTTCGGGCTGGACGGCCGGCTGGACCTGGACGCGGTGGCCCGGCAGCTGCGCGGGGCGGACGTGGTGCTGCTCAGCGAGGTCGACCGGGGCTGGTGGCTCAACGGCGGCCACGACACGCTGGCGCTGCTGGCCGGGCGGTTGCGGATGCCGTACGTCTTCGCGCCCGCCGCGGACCCGGTCTGGGGCGACGCGGTGCTCAGCCGGTTCCCGGCGCGTTCCGGCCGGACCCGGCCGCTGGCCGCGCACGGCGCGCCGACCGGCGCGCAGGCCCTCGGCGTCACGCTCGACCTCGGCGGCCGGGACCTGGCCGTGGTCGCCACCCACCTGCAACCGCCGCCCGGACGGGACCCGGTGGAGCAGGCTCGCGAGGTGGCCGAGTTCGCCGCCGGGTACGCGGCCGGCCGGCCGCTGCTGCTCGGCGGTGACCTCAACACCGAGCCGGACGCCCCGGCGTTCGCCGAGTTCGCCCGCGTCGGCCTGGTGGACGCGCTGGCCGCCGCCCGACCGCTGCGCACCAGCCCGGCCGACGACCCACGCACCCAGATCGACCACGTCTTCGTCTCGCCGGGGCTGACCGCCGCCGAGGTACGCGCCCCGCGCACCGAGGCCAGCGACCACCTCCCGGTGCGTCTCACGGTGGCGCTGCCCGGATCGGCCGTCGGTTAGAAGGGGCCCCGTCTATACCGGAGGCGTTAACAGGGGGCCCCTCCTTACAAGCGGTCGGGGGTGAGGAGGCGCTCGCCGGCGAAGGCGAGCAACCAGCCGCCGCCCTTGGCGGTGACGAAGTCGCCCGGCCCGCCGGTGAGCCGTTCCAGTGCGCCCGGGATCACCTTGCCCTGGCTGCACACCGCGACCGGCTCGGCGGCGGCGGCCAGCGCGGCCAGCCGCGCGGCGGCGGCGAGCACGCACTCCTCGGGCTGCTGACCCGGCTTCGGCTCGTCCAGGTCGCCGCAGACCTCGATCGGCAGGTCCAGCCGGGCCGCCGCCGGATCCAGCGTCTGCACGCACCGGCGGGCCGAGGCGGAGAAGAGGCGCACCGGCCGGACCAGCGTCACCAGCGGGACCAGCGCCAACGCCTGGGCCCGGCCCTCGGCGTCCAGCGGCCGGCCGGTGTCCGGACCGGTCCAGGTGCCCCGTTTCCCGGCGTGCGCGTGCCGGACCAGCAGCACCGTCGCGGTGACCGGCGGCAGCGCCGCGAACGCGCCGATCACCTCGGCGTCGTGCGGATAGCTGACCCGGCGGGCCGCCGCGTCGACCGGGAACCAGGCCACCTCGTCCACCTCGGTGCCGGGTTGGAAGCCGCCGCTGCCGACCGCCCGCATCGACCACCAGTCGACCGCCTTGGCCCGGCCCTCGCTGCGGTAGCGGACCGTGGGCAGGCGCACCTGCGGCACCGCCCGGACGTCGGTCTCCTCGGCGACTTCCCGCACCGCGGCGGCGAGCGGGTGCTCACCGGCGTCCAGCTTGCCCTTGGGCAGCGACCAGTCGCCGTAGCGGGGACGGTGCACCAGGCAGACCTCGACGCCGGCCGGGCCCGGCCGCCAGACCACGCCGCCCGCCGCCCGGATCCGCACCGGCTCGTCGTCGCTCATCGGATCACCGTATGCCCGCCCGCCGCTCGGCACGGCCTGCTCAGTCCGCCCGGCCGCCGACCCGGCGCAGCAGCAGGTCCTGCAGGTGGGTCAGCGGCGTGTCGCCGTCGCCGGTACGCCGGTGCCAGGTGCCGTCGGCGGCCAGCTCGAACGCGTCCACGTCGCTGTCGAACGCGGCGGCCAGCACGTGATCCAGCTCGGCCCGGGCCACCGGGTCGCTCACCTGCACCAGCGCCTCCACCCGGCGGTCCAGGTTGCGGTGCATCAGGTCGGCCGAGCCCATCCAGAACTCGGCGTCGCCGTTGTTGCCGAACCGGAAGATGCGGGAGTGCTCCAGGAACCGACCGAGGATCGACCGGACCCGGATGTTCTCCGACAGCCCCGGCACCCCCGGGCGCAGCATGCACATGCCCCGGATCAGCAGGTCGACGTGCACGCCGGCCCGCGACGCCCGGTAGAGCGCGTCGGTGATCTCCTCGTCGACCAGCGCGTTCACCTTGAACTGCACCAGCCCCGGCACGCCCAGCCGGACGTGCTCGATCTCCCGGTCGATCCGCTCGATCAGGCCGCTGCGGATGCCCTGCGGCGCGACCAGCAGCCGCCGGAAGGCGGTCTGCCGGCTGTAGCCGGTGAGCACGTTGAACAGGTCGGTCAGGTCGGCGCCGATCTCCGGGTCGGCGGTGAGCATGCCGAAGTCCTCGTAGAGTCGGGCCGTCTTGGGGTGGTAGTTGCCGGTGCCGATGTGGCAGTAGCGCCGGATCTGGTTGCCCTCCTGCCGTACCACCAGCGCGGTCTTGCAGTGCGTCTTCAGGCCCACCAGGCCGTAGACCACGTGGCAGCCGGCCCGTTCCAGGGTGCGCGCCCAACCGATGTTCGCCACCTCGTCGAAGCGTGCCTTCACCTCGACCAGCACCACCACCTGCTTGCCGGCGGCGGCCGCGTCGACGAGCGCGTCGACGATCGGTGAGTCGCCGCTGGTGCGGTAGAGCGTCTGCTTGATGGCGAGCACGTCCGGGTCGGCGGCGGCCTGCTCGACGAAGCGCTGCACGCTCGTCGCGAACGAGTGGTAGGGGTGGTGCACCAGCACGTCGCCGTCGCGCAGGGTGGCGAAGACGCTGCGCGGCACCTCGCCCTCGGCCAGGCGCGGGTGGGTGGCCGGCACGAACGGACGGTCCTTGAGGTCGGGGCGGTCGGCCTCGCCGTAGACCTGCCAGAGCGCGGAGAGGTCGAGCAGCCCGCGCACCCGCAGCACGTCGTGGTCGTCCATGTCCAGCTCGCGGACGAGCAGCTCCAGCATGTGGTCGGAGATGGAGGCGGCCACCTCCAGCCGCACCGGGGGACCGAAGCGGCGCCGGGCCAGCTCCCGCTCCAGCGCCTGGAGCAGGTCCTCGTCGCGGTCCTCGTCGACCTCCACCTCGGCGTTGCGGGTGACCCGGAACAGGTGGCACTCGACCACCTGCATGCCGGAGAAGAGCTGCCCGAGGTGGACCGAGATGAGGTCCTCCACCGGCAGGAACCGGACGCCGGGCCGGTCGCGGGCGACCCGCACGAACCGGGGCACGTTGTTCGGCACCTTGACCCGGGCGAACAGCTCGGAGCCGCCGTCCGGGTCGCGCACCGAGACGGCCAGGTTCAACGACCGGCCGGAGATGTAGGGGAACGGGTGCGCCGGGTCCACCGCGAGCGGGGTGAGCACCGGGAAGATGTGCTCCCGGAACCAGGTGCGCAGCCGCTCCCGCTCGGCGTCGTCCAGCTCGCTCCAGCGCAGGATGCGGACGTCTTCCTCGGCGAGCCGGGGGAGCACGTCGTCGACGAAGCAGGCGGCGTGCCGGGCGACCAGGTCGGCGGCCTTCTCGGTGATCAGTTCGAGCTGGGTGCGCAGCGGCAGCCGGTCGCCGCCGCGCACCGGCAGGCCGGCGGAGAGCCGGCGCTTCAACCCGGCCACCCGGACCATGTAGAACTCGTCCAGGTTGCCGGCGAAGATGGCCAGGAACTTCGCCCGTTCCAGCAGCGGCGTCCGGGGGTCCTCGGCGAGCGCCAGCACCCGGGCGTTGAAGTCGAGCCAGGACAGCTCCCGGTTGAGGAAACGGTCCTCCGGCAGCGGCGCGGCGGCCGGCGGCTCGTCCGGGTCGGGGCCGGCGACCGGGCCGGGCCCCTCGACCGGATCCAGCGGCTCGTCCAGGCCGCTGGCGCCGGCCGCGTCCGGATCGGTGCCGAGGCGCTCCTCGGGCGGCCGGGTCTGGCGGAACCGCCCGTCCGGGCCGCGGGTCGGGCGGCCGTTGCGGGGCGTGCCGGGGTCGAGGAGGGGAGGCGGGCCGTCGGAGTGCTCGCGAGGGGTGCTCACCACCTCATGATTCCCTGACGAGGGTGAACGGAAAATGAACTCCGGTCAGGTTGTTCAGGCCATCGTCGGCAAGGTCACCCGAATGACCTCGCCGGCGGCGTCCCGTTCCACCCGCAGGCGCTGCCCGAGCCGCAGCAGCCGCAGCCCGGAGGCGTCGAACGCGCGCGCCGGGAATGCCAGCTCGGTGCCGTCGTCGAGCAGCAGCACCCCGCTGCGGGTCGACGCGTCGTAGGTGGCCACCGTGCCCTGCATGCCAGCACCGTACCGGACCGGGTCGCCGGCCCGGGCCAGCAGCGCGCCGGTGCGCGGGCCCACCCCGAGCCGGGCGGCGGCGGACAGGTCGGCCGCGGTGTCCACGTCCCGGCGCAGGCTGGGCCAGTCGCCGGCCAGCGGCAGCGCCCCGCTCGCCGCGTGCGCGCCGGCCGAGCCGGGCCCGAAGCGCGGCGCCAGCGGCACCCCGGCCGGCGCGGCCAGCAGCACCGTGCCACCGCCCGGGGCGTCGGCCACGAACCCGCGTACCCCCTCGGTCGCCCGCAGCGCCGCGGCCAGCTCGCCCGGGCGCAGCGCGGGCAGGTCCGCGGTGACGCCGGCCACCGCGGCGCGCGGCCCGGCCGCCGTCGCGCCGTGCCGGAAGGCCGCGTTGAGGCCGGCGCCCGGGTCGGCGGTGACGCCGGCGCCCGCCTCGGTCACCGTCGCGGTGACCCGGGGGTCGTCGGTGACCACCAGCACCCGGCCGACCGCCGGGCAGGCCAGCGCCGCGCGTACCGTGTCGGCCGACAGCGCCAGCGCCAGCTCCTCGTGGGGTACGCCGGGCAGCGCGCCCCGCAGGCGGCTCTTCGCCGCCGCGAGTCGCTTCACCGGCATCACCACGGTCCAGCTGGGCTCAGGCACACCGACCATCCTGCCAGCGCCCGGCGGTACCCTCACTGGCCGGACCGGGGGCGAGCAGGCATGATTCTTCCCCGGGGCGCGTGGGGCGGAACGAGGAGGCACTGTGGCACCGCGGAGGCTGGGATTCTGGCAACGGTTCGCCGTGGTGCTGGTGAAGCCGGTGTTGACCGTCTGGACCCGGCGCACCTGGCGGGGCATGGAGCACCTGCGGCGCGACGGCGGCATCATCATCGTGCCCAACCACATCTCGCACGCTGATCCGCTGGTCTCCGCGCACTTCATCTACGACGCCGGGCGGTGGCCGCAGTTCCTCGGCAAGGCCAGCGTCTTCAAGGTGCCGGTGATCGGCTGGATCCTGCACCGGTGCAGGCAGATCCCGGTCGAGCGGGGCAGCGTCGAGGCGGTCAAGTCGCTGGACAAGCTGATCGCCGCGCTGGACGAGGGAGGCGCCGTGGTGATCTACCCGGAGGGGACCACCACCCGGGAGCCGGAGCTGTGGCCGATGAAGGGCAAGACCGGCGCGGCCCGGCTGGCGCTGGCCACCGGCGCCCCGGTGATCCCGGTCGCCATGATCGGCCCCGAGCGGATGTTCGACCCGCGTACCGCCCGGATCGGGCTGCGCCCGCGTACCCCGGTGACGGTGGTCGCCGGGCCGCCGGTCGACTTGGGCCGGTGGGCCGGCGCCATGCCGACCCGGGCGATCCTGGAGGAGATGACGGACACCATCATGCTGCGGATCCGGGACCTGGTCGCGGAGATCCGCGGCGGCACGCCACCGCCGCTCTGGCAGCGACCGGCCCGCACCGGCGCGCCGGAGGTCTCCGAATGAGCGGGCACGTCGCGGTGCTGGGCGCCGGGTCGTGGGGGACCGCGTTCGCCAAGATCCTCGCCGACGCCGGCCGGGACGTGACGGTCCTGGCCCGCCGGCCCGCGGTGGCCGAGGCGATCCGCGACGGGCGGCACAACCCGGAGTACCTGCCGGACGTGCGCCTGCCCGAACGGGTCACCGCCACCGGCGACGCCGCCGAGGCGATCGAGGGCGCCGAGGTGGTGGTGCTCTCGGTGCCCTCGCAGACGCTGCGCGGCAACCTCGCCGAGTGGACCCCGCACCTCGCGCCCGACGCCACGCTGGTGTCCCTGATGAAGGGCATCGAGCTGGGCACCACCAAGCGGATGAGCCAGGTGATCATGGAGACGGCCGGGGTGCCGGCCGACCGGGTGGTCGTCGTCTCCGGGCCCAACCTGGCCCCGGAGATCGCCGCCGAGCAGCCGGCCGCCACCGTGGTCGCCGGCACCGACAGCCGGCGTACGGCACTGGTCCAGGCGTCGATCCGGACGCCCTACTTCCGTCCGTACACCAACGACGACGTGATCGGCTGCGAGCTGGGCGGGGCGGTCAAGAACGTGATCGCGCTGTCGTACGGCATCGCCACCGCGATGGGCTTCGGCGACAACACCCGGGCCATGCTGATGACCCGGGGCCTGGCCGAGACCGCCCGCCTCGGCGTGGCGCTGGGCGCCGACCCGATCACCTTCGCCGGGCTGGCCGGCATGGGCGACCTGGTCGCCTCCTGCTCGTCGCCGCTGGCCCGCAACCGTACGTTCGGCGAGCACCTGGGCCGGGGGGAGACGCTGGAGCAGGCCCAGGCGGCCACCCGGCAGACCGCCGAGGGCGTGAAGAGCTGCCTGGCCATCCGGGACCTGGCCCGGGCGCACGGGGTGGAGATGCCGATCACCGAGCAGATCGAGCGGATCTGCCACGAGGGGATGGACCCGCGCCTGGCCGTGGACGCGCTGATGAGCCGCACCGCCAAGCCGGAGTCCTACGAGTGACCGCCGGCTGGGGGGACGGCACCCGCAGCGTGCGCGCCGGGCTGCCGGACGCCGTACCCGGGCAGCCGTTCCTGCCCGGCCCGGTCTTCGCCGCGCCCTACCACCTCGACCCGTGGCGCGGCCCGGCGGCGGCGCCCGACGGGTACGGGCGGCCGGACAACCCGACCCGCCGGCTCCTGGAGGCGGCGATCGGCGAGCTGGAGGGCGGCGACTGCCGGGTCTTCGCCAGCGGTCAGGCGGCCATCACCGGGCTGCTGCTGACCGTGCTGCGACCCGGCGACACCGTGCTGCTCCCCGCCGACGGCTACTTCCCGGTGCGCGCGTTCGCCACCGACACCCTGGAGCGGATCGGGGTGCGCGTCGACTTCGTGCCGACCGCCGGGCCGTACCCGTCGTTCGAGGGCGTGCGGCTGGTGCTGCTGGAGACGCCGGCGAACCCCGGCCTCGACGTCGCCGACGTGCCGGCGCTGGCCGAGGCGGCGCACGCCGCCGGCGCGTTGCTGGCGGTGGACAACACCACCGCCACGCCGCTCGGGCAGCGTCCGTTGGACCTCGGCGCGGACGTGGTGGTCGCCTCCGGGACGAAGGCGCTCACCGGCCACTCGGACCTGCTGCTCGGCTACGTGGCGACGCGCGACGACGCGCTGCGTGACGCGGTGGCCGGCTGGCGGACCACCACCGGCGGGGTGCCCGGCGCGTTCGACTGCTGGCTGGCCCACCGTTCGCTGGCCACCGTCGACCTGCGGCTGGCCCGGCAGGCCGCCAACGCCGAGGCGCTGGCCGGGCTGCTCGCCGGCCGGCCGGACGTCACCGGCCTGCGCTGGCCCGGGCGGCCGGCGGACCCGGCGTACCCGGTGGCGTCGGCGCAGATGCGCCGGATGCCCGGCGTGCTCTCCTTCGACCTGGGCGACGCCGACCGGGTGGCCCGGTTCCTCGACGCGTCCCGCCTGGTGGCCGCCGCCACCTCGTTCGGCGGGCTGCACACCACGGCCGACCGGCGGGCCCAGTGGGGCGACGACACCGCACCCGGCTTCGTCCGGCTCTCCTGCGGCATCGAGGACCCCGCCGACCTGGTCGCCGACGTGGCCGCGGCACTGGACGCCGCCACGGGCTGACGGCGGGCCGGGCGCTGGGCTATCGTGACGGCAGCCACGGCCCGTGCGGCCCCGACACCGAGGAGGTGAGTCCGATCCACCAGCAGAGGACCGGCGCTCCCTCCGAGTCCGTGTCGCCCCGGGGCTGAGGCGACGCCGGGGGCGCCGACGAGCGTTCCCCGAAAGGCTTGCCATGGCTTCCACCGTGTTCACTCCCGACCGTTCCGCCCTCGTCCGCCGGCTGCGCGCCGCCGGCTGTGTCTTCGCCGAGGACGAGGCCGACCTGCTGATCGCCGCCGCCGACTCGGCGCGGACGCTGGCCCGGCTGGCCGACCGCCGCGTCGCCGGCCTCCCGCTGGAGCACCTGCTCGGCTGGGCCGAGTTCTGCGGGCGGCGGGTCGCCGTCCACCCGGGCGTGTTCGTGCCGCGCGGGCGTACCGCGTTGCTGGTCGCCGCCGCGGTGGCGGTCGCCGGGCCGGCGCCGGCGGTGCTCGACCTGTGCTGCGGCTCCGGCGCCGCCGCGCTGGTGCTGCACGACCGGCTGGCGCCCCGGTGGCTGGGCGCCGCCGACGTCGACCCGGTCGCGGTGGCCTGCGCCCGGCGCAACCTCGACCCGTTGGGCGTGCCGGTCTACCAGGGCGATCTGTTCGACGCGGTGCCGGCCGGCTGGCGTGGCCGGCTGGACCTGGTGGTGGCGAACGCCCCGTACGTGCCGAGCGACGCGGTGGCGACGCTGCCGGTCGAGGCGCGGGTGCACGAGGCCGCGGTGGCGCTGGACGGTGGCGCGGACGGGCTCGCGGTGCTGCGCCGGGTCGCCGCCGGCGCGGCCGAGTGGCTGGCCCCGGGCGGGCACCTCGCGGTCGAGGTGAGCGCCGAGCAGGCCCCGGCGCTCTGCGCGGCGATGACCGCCGTGGGGCTCGACCCGAGCGTGGTGCGCGACGAGGAGTGGGAGGCGACCGCCGTGACCGCGCGCCGGCCCGGCTGACGTCGGCGTGGCGGGTGGCCCCGCCGAGAACTAACCTCGGGTCAGACTCGACGGGGAGGCGGTGGCGGTGGGCAGCGCAGGGGTGCCGGTGGTGGTGGGGCTGGACAACGGCGGCACGAGCAACAACGCCACCGTGCTGACCGTCGACGGCCGTTTCCTGGTGGACGGGCTGCTGGAGATCCCGAGCGAGGTCGGCGCCGGGCCGGAGGCGGCGATCGAGGCCCTCGCGCGCGCGTTCGACGGCGTGCTGGCGCACACCCGGGTGCCCCGTGAGCTGGTGCGCGCGGTCGGGCTGGACACGCCCGGGCCAGCCAGCGCCACCGGGGTGATCTCGTCGCGCGGGTCGACCAACTTCGCCCAGCCGGCGTGGCGCGGCTACGACGTGCGCGGCGCGCTCGAGCAGCGGCTCGGCCTGCCGGTGGTCTACGCCAACGACGGCAACGCCGCCGCCCTCTACGCCCATCACCTGCACTTCGGCGCGGACGCGACGGCCCGCTCGTCGGTGTCCGCGATCGTCGGCACCGGCCTGGGCGGGGGTGTGGTGGAGAGCGGCCGGGTGGTCGGTGGCGCGGCCGGCATGGCCGGCGAGTTCGGGCACGTGCACATCCCGCTGGACGGGCTGCTCGAGCCGGGTCAGCCGGTGCCGGTCTGCGCCTGCGGTTTCGCCGGTGACGCGGAGAGCGTCGCGTCGCTCACCGCGATCCGGCGCAACCTGCTGCCGTACTGGTTGTCCCGGTATCCGGAGCACCCGCTGGCCGCGGAGGAGCCCGCCCGGGCCGCGAAGCTGCTGCGCGACCACGGCGAACGGGGCGACCCGCTGGCCCGCCAGGTGTTCGGCCAGCAGGCCCGGGCGCTGGGGCGGCTGTTCACCATCGCGGCCAACTTCACCGACCCGCACGCGTACTTCGTCGGTGGCGGTGTGGTGGAGGCCGCGCCGGAGTTCCGCGACTGGTTCCTGGCCACGGTCGCCGAGCACACGGTGCTCCGCGACGAGCAGCGTGCCGTGGCGACGTTCGCCCTGGTGCCCGACCGTGACATGGCCGGCGCCCGGGGCGTCGCCATCGCCGCGCTGGAGGCGATGAAAGGCGGGGCCCCCGCTCAACGCCTTCGGTAGAGGCGGGGGCCCCTCTTAACACCACGCGTCAGGCGTGCGGCGGAGCGGTGGTGAAGGCGGCCCAGGCGGCCGACGGGAACACCAGCACCGGGCCGGTCGGGTCCTTGGAGTCGCGTACCGCTACCGACTGCGGCAGCGGGGCCATCTCCACGCACGCGCCCTCATCGCCGCTGTGGCTGCTCTTGCGCCAGCCGGTCGGCGTCGGGTGGGGCCGGTTCGTGCCGTTCATGCGGTCACCTCTCGTTGAGCAGACGGAGGAGCTGGTCCCGACTGGCCGCCGGGCTCAGCGCCACGGTCCGCAGGTGCTCCATGATCTTGGTGCAGGTACGCAGGTCGCCGGGTCGGTCCAGCACCATCTGACCGGCGACGGTCTCCACCGAGGCGATGATCGGGTCCTCGGGGTCGGCGAACTCCAGGATGTGCAGCGATCCCCGGGTGCCCCGGTGGTAGCCGGCGGCCAGCGGGATCACCTGCACGGTGATGTTCGGCAGCTCGGTCATCTTGAGCAGGTGGTGGAGCTGGTCGGCCATCACCGAGTGGCCGCCGACCGGGCGTAGCAACGCGGCCTCGTCGATGATGGCGTCCAGGATCGGCGGGTCGTCCCCGGAGATGCGTTGCTGGCGGTCCAGCCGGAGCTGGACGCGTTGTTCGACCTGTTCGTCGCTGAGCGTGTGCGGGCCACCGCGCATCACTCCGCGGATGTAGTCGGCGGTCTGGAGCAGGCCCGGCACCACCGACGGCTCGAAGTTGGCGATGCCGGTGGCCTCGGCCTCCAGCGCGATGAAGTCGATGGTGCGGCGGTCCAGCAGGTAGGAGTAGGACACCCACCAGCCGGGCTTGCGGGCGTCCTTGGCCAGTTGCACCGCCGCGGCGATCTCGTCGGGCCCCACGCCGTAGCTGGTCAGCAGCGCGCGCACGGTGGCCGGGCTGATCAGTGTCTGGGCGTTCTCGTAGCGGGACAGGGTGCTCCGGGTGCTGTTGATCTCATCGGCCGCGGTCTCCAGGGTGAGGCCGGCGGCCTCCCGGTGGGTCCGTAGGGCGATGCCGAGCCGTCGGGCCCGCGCGGTCTTCGACGCCATGCATCGATGGTCGCACATCCGGTGGGAAAATGGGCATGAGAGAAAGTCGATGAGAGTTGCATTCACGCCTGTCCACCTGTCAATCTGTGACAGCGTCCTCACCGCCGGTTGTCGTGGCGACGGTGGTGGTGAGTGACCGGAGGGGATGGGGCGCGCGGCGATCGGGTTTTACTCCCCCACGACCCGATCGTCGCGTGCCCGTCCGGTCCACCAGGCGGGGAGGGGTTACGCGATGACGGTGACGGCCTGCCACCCCGGAGGCGGGGGTGGCCGGAGATGACGCGGTTCCTCGTGGTCCTCACCGACGTACGACCGGCCAACGGTCACGAGCGCGACGAACGCACCACCCCCGAGCGCCGCCGGCAGGTCGTCGGCGCGAGCAGCCGGGAAGCGGCCGACCGGATCGCCGGCGCGTTCATGGCGCTGGGCATGGTCCGCGCCGGCCGCCAGCGGGTCAAGGTCATCGCGGTCGGCCGCCGGCCCCGGCATCCGGCCTCCTGAACCACACCGGGCCCGACCCCTGGACGCGGCGACCGGGGTCGGGGAGCCGGGCGGCCGGTGGCAGGTCCCGCCGCCGGCCGCCCGGGCCGCCGTTCCGGCGCGCGGTCGCGACGGCGACGTGCCGGGTGGCCGAGGGCCGACACCGCGTCGTTACTCCCCGTATAAGTTGTCTTGACCGTTTGCCATGCCGCACCGCGTCTCCCCGGGTATCGGCCACCGCTCCCGACGACGCACAGTAAGGTCAACCGGGTGAGCGCCACCGGCGTGCACGGCCAGCCGCAGCCGCGAACGATGAGGTGACCATGACCACCCCAGGCAAGACCCGTGTGGCGATCGTCTTCGGCGGCCGCAGCCCCGAACACGGCATCTCCTGCGTCAGCGCCGGCAGCGTGCTGGCCGCCCTCGATCCGGACGAGTTCGAGGTCGTCCCGGTCGGCATCACCCGGCAGGGCCAGTGGGTGCTCGCCAGCGGTGACCCGGCGCAGCTCGCCATCGCCGACCGCAAGCTGCCCGAGATCACCGCTGGCTCCGGCGCCGAACTGGTGCTGCGCGCCGACCCGGCAGCCGGTGGCCTGATGGTGCTCGACCCGGCCCAGGGGCCGGTGGCACTGGCCGACGTGGACGTGGTCTTCCCGGTGCTGCACGGCGCATACGGCGAGGACGGCACCATCCAGGGCATGCTGGAGATGGCGGACATCCCCTACGTCGGGGCGAACGTGTTCGCGTCCGCCGCCGCCATGGACAAGGAGTTCACCAAGAAGCTCTGCGCGGCCGAGGGCATCCCGGTCGGCCCGTACGCGGTGCTGCGCGCCGGCATGTCGCTCACCGAGGAGGACAAGGAGCGCCTCGGGCTGCCGGTCTTCGTCAAGCCGTCCCGGGCCGGCTCGTCGTTCGGCATCACCAAGGTCGACGACTGGGCACAGCTGGACGCCGCCCTGGCCACCGCGCGGGAGATCGACAGCAAGGTGCTGGTCGAGGGCGCCGTGGTGGGCCGCGAGATCGAGTGCGGCGTGCTGGAGGGTGAGGCCGGCGGCGCGCCCGAGGCGTCGGTGCTCGCCGAGGTGCGGATGATCGGCGACCGCGACTGGTACGACTTCGAGGCCAAGTACATCTTCGCCGACGAGGTGACCGAGTACGACGTCCCGGCCGGCCTGCCCGACGCGGTGACCCGGCAGGTGCGCGACTACGCCACCCGCGCCTTCACCGCGCTGGACTGCTCCGGCCTGGCCCGGGTCGACTTCTTCGTCACCCCGGAGCTGGACGTCTATCTCAACGAGATCAACACGATGCCGGGCTTCACCCCGACGTCGATGTTCCCGCGCATGTGGGCGGCGAGCGGGCTGGAATACCCGAAGCTGGTCAACCGCCTGATCCGCACCGCCCTGCAGCGCCGCGCCGGCCGCTGAGGCCGGCGCCGGCCTCAGCCGGAGCAGCCCGAGGGGACCTGCTTCGCCGAGGGCACCGCGCTGACGATCGCGTCCGAGATCGGGGTCACCCACTGCAACGGCTGCTCGTACGCCTTCGGCACCCGGACCCGGACCGGGGTCTCCCGGTCGACGGTGGTCAACACCGTCGCGTCGGCCTCCTGCACGGAGTGCCAGCAGACCTTGTTGACGGTCCACACCTCGTCGGTCGGTTGCACCAGCGGGGCGCTCCCGCCGCAGGCCACGGTGAGCGCCGGGTCGCCGTAGGCGGCGTTCTGCTCGGGGCCCGCGGTGACCGGACGCTGCCGCAGGTCACGGACACTGTCGGGCAGCTGCGACACCAGCGCGCGGCAGAGGACGGCCGGCCGTTCGGCCAGTGCCGGGGCGGGCAGCTCGACCGGCGCGCTCGACTGCGCGCGGGGACTGGTCGAGGCGCTCGGCGTGGCGTCCGGCGACTCGGGGGCCAGCTTGGCGAGCGTGAACCCGGCCACCGCCACGGTCACCGGCACGGCCACCAGGGTCGCCCAGAGCGCGGCGCGGCGGGTGCCGCGGTCCCGGCGCGGGGTGGTCTCCGTCTCTTCCACTTACAGCCGCACCACCGAACACGTGAGGGTGCGGGTGATGCCGGGCACCATCTGCACCTTGCTGACGATGAGTTTGCCCAGCTCGTCGACCGTGTTCGCCTCGGTGAGCACGACCACGTCGTAGGGCCCGGTGACGGCGTCGACCCGAACCACGCCGGCAAGGTCCGCGATCAGACCGGCCACGTCACGCGCCCGACCGACCTCGGTCTGGATGAGGATGTACGCCTGTACCACGACTCGACCTCCGTCCGTCGCCGCCTGGGGCGGCCCGAAGGGTGAAACTACCGCACCGGGCGGGGGTGATCCCTATCGGTCGCCGGGTGGACGCGGTGAGCGAGCACACGTCGGTACGGGGACAGGGGTGGGACGTGCGGGACGACGGAGCGGGACGAGGGGACGGCATGACGGTCGCAGGTGTCGGGGAGTTCGGGCTGATCGACCGGGTGACCGCCCGGCTGTCGTACGGGGAGAGCTGCCTGCTCGGCCCCGGCGACGACGCCGCGCTGGTGGCGGCGCCGGACCGGCGGGTGGTCGCCTCCACCGACGTGCTGGTCGAGGGGCGGCACTTCCGCCGGGACTGGTCGTCGGCGCGGGACGTGGGTCACCGGGCGGCGGCGGCCAACCTGGCCGACATCGCGGCCATGGGGGCCACCCCGACCGCGCTGCTGGTCGCGCTCTGCATGCCCGCCGAGCTGGATCCGGCCTGGGCCGAGGAGCTGGCCGACGGACTGGGCGCGGAGGCGGCCGGGGTCGGCGCGAGCGTGGTCGGCGGGGACATGTCGGCCAGCCCGACGCTGACCGTCGCGGTGACCGCGCTCGGCGACCTGGCCGGCCGGGCGCCGGTGGTCCGGTCCGGGGCCCGGCCGGGGGACGTGGTGGCACTGGCCGGGCGGACCGGCTGGGCGGCGGCCGGCTACACCGTGCTGTCCCGCGGCTTCCGCACGCCCCGCCTGCTGGTCGAGGCGTTCCGCCGGCCCGAGGTGCCGTACGCCGCCGGGCCGGCCGCCGCGGCGGCCGGCGCCACCGCCATGATCGACGTGTCGGACGGGCTGCTCGCCGACCTCGGGCACGTGGCGACGGCCAGCGGGGTGGCGATCGACCTGGGCCGGGACGCGTTCGAGGTGCCCCGGCAGATGCGCGACGCGGCGCAGGCGCTCGGCGTCGACCCGTACACCTGGATCCTGGCCGGCGGCGACGACCACGCCCTGGCGGCGACGTTCCCGGCGGGCGCGGCGCTGCCGGACGGCTGGCGGCCGGTCGGGCGGGTGACCGACGGCGCCGGCGTCACCGTCGACGGCGCCGGCTACGACGGTCCGCCCGGCTGGGACCACTTCCGCTAGGCGGAACCGGCCGGCCTGCCCCGCAGTGATCTGCGTCCGACCTCGGCGGCGGGGGCGGGCCGGCCGTCGGGGCCGGTCGTAACCTGGCACGGTGAGCGAGATCGAGATCCTCCCGCGGCGCTTCGACGCGCCGGAGTCGCAGGCGTTGATCCGGGCGGCGCTGGCCGACCTGGGCGCGCGCTACGGCGGCAGCGGCGACGAGACGCCCGTCGACCCGGCCGAGTTCGTCCCGCCGGCCGGCGCGTTCCTGGTCGCCTACCTGGACGGGCGACCGGTGGGGTGCGGCGGCTGGCGCAGCCACGGCGAGGACGGCGAAGAGGCCGAGCTGAAGCGGATGTACACCGCGCCGGCCGCCCGGGGCCGGGGCGTGGCCCGTTCCGTGCTCGCCGCGATCGAACGGTCCGCGCGCGACGCCGGCCGCAAGCGGATCGTGCTGGAGTGCGGCGACAAGCAGCCCGAGGCGATCGCCATGTACACGTCGTCCGGCTACGAGCGGATCCCGAACTTCGGCTACTACCAGGACGCGCCGGGCTGCCTGTCGTACGGCCGCACCCTCTGACCGTCAGCCGACGGTGATGCGGATCTCCCCGGCGGCCCGGCGGGCGGCGACCGCCGCCTCGTCCGGGGTGGCGCCCCAGGCCATCAGGTGCCCGCTGCGGTGCGCCGAGGAGAGCAGCTCCGGCACGGTCTGCCCGACCTTCGTCTCGACCTGCACGTCGAGCACGCCCGGCACCCGCAGCGCGGCCCGCCGGCCGTCCACCGCGGTGACCCGGCCGGGCGGGGCGACCAGGAACTCGATGGCCGCCGCGCCGGTCGGCCGCTGCGGCAGCGCCGGGCGTTCGCCGCACAGCACCCGCAGGTACGCCTCGATGACGTCCCGCTCGTAGGCGATCGAGATGAGCGCGGTGATCATGTCGCCGGGCATCCGGGCCGCGCACTCGACGAGCGTCGGCACGCCGCCGGCCAGGATCCACTCGCTGTGCAGCATGCCGCTGCGGAAACCGGCCGCCTCGGCGAGGCGGACCGCCGCGGATCGCAACGCGTCGTGCTCGGCCGGGGGCAACGCGGACGGCACGGTGTGCCCGGTCTCCACCGGGTACCGGCCGCCGGCGACCCGCTTGTCGGTGACGTTCGCGAAGAGCACCTCGCCGTCGGCGACCAGCAGTTCCACGCTGTGCTCGGAACCGACCAGCAGCTCCTCGACCAGCACGCCGGTGGGCAGGCCGCGCTCGGTGGCCTCGGCCGGCTCGGGCGGGGTGGCGCTGGCCGCCCAGCGGGCCGGCAGCTCGGCCGGGTCGGTGATCAGTTGCACGCCGAGGCTGCCCGAGCGGCGGGTCGGCTTGAGCACGCACCGGCCGCCGTGCGCCCGGGCGAACGCGACCGCCCGCTCCGGGTCCTCGACCAGCTCGTAGGCGGGGTTGGCCAGGCCGATCTCGTCGGCGAGCAGCCGCATCCGGTGCTTGTCGGAGAAGACGTCCGCGGCGGTCGCCCCGGCGCCGGGCAGGCCGAGCCGGTCGGCCAGCCGGGCGGTGGCGCTCACCGCGTACTCCAGGCCGGGCAGGACCAGCCGGGCCCCGGCCAGGCCGGGTTCGCGGGCGACCAGGTCGTCGACGTCCAGGCCGGTCTGGTATTCCGCCGCCACCAGCCGGCCGATCAGCGGCAGCTCGGCGGCGAACCGGGTCAGCTCGCGGCGGCGGATCACGTCCGGCTCCTCGACCAGCACCACGCTGCCGGCCGGCAGCTCCTGGTCGAACCAGCGCAGTGAGCCGAACGACCCGCCGACCACCACCAGTTGCTCGCGACCCAGATCGAGGTGCACCGGTCGTTCCTCCCCACGGCTCGCGCCGGAACCGGACGGCCGACGCAGCAGCACCCTAACCGGCGCACGCCAGCCGGTCGCCGTACGGTCGGTCAGCCGTCGGCGCGGGTCGGTGGACACGACAGAAGCCGGCGGCCCCGAGGGGGCCGCCGGCGACCGACGATGTCCGGTGGTGCTGCCGGGTCAGGCCCGCGCGACCTTGCCGGCCTTGATGCACGAGGTGCAGACCTGGAGCTTCTTGGTGGTGCCGCCACCGGCCGGGGTACGCACCGACTGGATGTTCGGGTTCCAGCGGCGGTTGGTCTTCTTCTTGGACCAGGGCACGTTGTGGCCGAAGCCCGGCCCCTTGCCACAGACGTCGCACACGCTAGCCACGGGATACTCCTGGGATTGAAACGTTCATGAGGTCGCCGCCAGGCGCAGCCCGGGCAACCTGGTCAGGTTACCCGATGCCGGTCCGTACGCCCAACCGGCCCTGCGCCGAGCCCGCCCAGCGTACCGACCGGCCGGGCCGGACCGCCGCGCCGGTCGGACACGCCGGGCGGAGGCGGACGACCCCGGCGCGTGTCGGTGCGCGCCAGTAGGCTTCCCGACGTGCTGGACACCCTCGACGCGGCCGCGGTGCGCCGCTGGTGCACGAGCGGGCTGGCTGCCCTCCGGCGGCACCAGGGCGAGATCGACAGCCTGAACGTCTATCCGGTGCCCGACGGCGACACCGGCACCAACCTGGTGCTCACGTTCACCTCGGCGCAGCAGGCCCTGGCGATGGACCTCGGCACCCTGCCCGACGACGGGCACACCCCGCACGGGCACGCGCTGCGGTTGATGGCCCAGGGCGCGCTGCTCGGCGCGCGCGGCAACTCCGGCGTGATCCTCTCGCAGATCCTGCGCGGCCTCGCCGACCGGCTCGGCGCCGCGCCGGCGGTCCGGGGCCGGCAGCTCGCCGCCGCGCTGACCGACGCCACCACCGCCGCCTACGCGGCGGTCGCCCGACCCGTCGAGGGCACCCTGCTCAGCGTGGTCGCCGCGGCGGCCGGCGCGGCCCGGCGGGCGGACAGCGACGACCTGCGCGCGGTGGCCCGGGCCGCCGCCGAGGCGGCCGCCCGGGCGCTGGCCCGCACCCCCGAGCAACTTCCCGAACTGGCCCGCGCCGGGGTGGTCGACGCCGGCGGGCGCGGGCTGTGCCTGCTGCTCGACGCGCTGGTCGAGGTGGTCACCGGGGAGAGCCCGGAGCAGCCGGCGCCCGCGCCGCCCGCGCTCCGCCGGCCCGGGACCGCCGTTCGGGAGACCGGCTCCGAGGCGTACGCCTACGAGGTGCAATACCTGCTCGACGCCACCGACGAGGCGGTGGCCCGGCTGCGCGACGAGTTGGCGGCGCTCGGCGACTCGCTGGCGGTGGTCGGTGACGGCGCCGGCACCTGGAACGTGCACGTGCACGTCAACGACGTCGGCGCGGCCGTCGAGGCGGGCGTGGTCGCCGGCCGGCCGCACCGGATCGCGGTGACCCGCTTCGCCGACCAGGCCGCCCCGGCGACCGAGCGGGCGGCGCGCCCCGAGGGCCGGGCGGCCGTGGTGGTGGCGACCGGCGCCGGCATCGCCGAGCTGTTCGCCGCCGAGGGCGCCGTGGTGGTCCCCGCCAACCCGTCCACCGGCGAGCTGCTCGACGCGGTCCGGGCCACCGGCGCGGCCCGGGTGGTGGTGCTGCCCAACGACCCGAACACGCAGTCGGTGGCGAGCGCGGCGGCGAAGGAGGCGCACGGCCTCGGGGTGAAGGTGAGCGTGGTGCCCACGCGATCCCCGGTGCAGGCGCTCGCGGCGTTGGCCGTGCGCGACCCGAAGCGACGCTTCGAGGACGACGTCATCGCGATGGCCGAGGCGGCCGGCGCCTGCCGCTACGCCGAGGTCTGCCACGCCGGTCGGGAGGCGCTCACCGTCGCCGGCCCGTGCCGGCCGGGTGACGTGCTGGCCCTGGTGGAGGGCGAGGTGCACCTGATCGGGCAGGATCTGACCGACACCTGCACCGCCGTGGTCGACCGGATGCTCGGCGGCGGCGGCGAGCTGGTCACGTTGCTCTGCGGGGCGGACGCCCCGGCCGGGCTGGCCGACCGGGTGCGTGCCCACGTCGAGCGGTCCTGGCCGTTCGTCGAGGTGCAGGCCTACGAGGGCGGCCAGCCGCACTACCCGCTCCTGCTGGGGGTCGAATGACGAGCGAGCCGTCGACGGTGGACACGCCGCTGAAGAAGCTGGTGGGCGAGAAGACCGCCAAGGCCTTGGCCGGCCACCTCGATCTGCACACCGCCGGCGACCTGATCTACCACTTCCCGCGCCGCTACGACGAGCGCGGCGAGCACACCGACATCCGCTCGCTGGACGTGGGGGAGCAGGTCACCGTGCTGGCCCAGGTGCAGCGCACCGCGGTCCGCCCGATGCGGCAGCGGCGCGGCAACCTGCTGGAGGTCACCGTCGGCGACGGCTCCGGCGGCGTGCTCACCTGCACCTTCTTCGGCAACCAGGCGTGGCGGGAACGGGAGCTGCGCCCGGGCCGGTGGGGGTTGTTCGCCGGCAAGGTGACCGAGTTCCGGGGCAAGCGGCAGCTCAACGGGCCGGAATACGTTCTGCTCGGCGAGGGCGGCGACGGCGAGGCGGCGGCCAACGAGGAGGTCGAGGAGTTCGCCGGCGCGCTGATCCCGGTCTACCCGGCCGCCGCCGCGGTGCCGACCTGGGTGATCGCCCGCTGCGTCCGGGTGGTGCTGGACACGTTCACCCCGCCGGACGATCCGCTGCCCGCTGCCGTGCGGGCCACCCGCAACCTGGCCGACATCGGTTCCGCGTTGCGCGAGATCCACCGTCCGACCAGCAAGGAGGCGCTCTACCGGGCGCGCCGCCGGCTCAAGTGGGACGAGGCGTTCGCGGTGCAGCTCACCCTGGTGCAGCGCAAGCACCGGGCGGCGGCGTGGCCGGCGCGGCCCCGGCCGGCGAAGGCGGGCGGCCTGCTGGACGCGTTCGACGCCCGACTGCCCTACGAGCTGACGTCCGGCCAGCAGGTGGTGGGGCGGGAGATCGCCGCCGACCTGGCCACCGCCCACCCGATGCACCGGCTGCTGCAGGGCGAGGTGGGTTCCGGCAAGACGGTCGTGGCGCTGCGCGCCATGCTCCAGGTGGTGGACGCCGGCGGTCAGGCCGCGCTGCTCGCCCCGACCGAGGTGCTCGCCGCCCAGCACCACCGCGGCATCCTCGACCTGCTCGGCCCGCTCGGTCGGGCCGGTGAGCTGGGCGCCGCCGACGGCGCGACCCGGGTGGAGCTGGTCACCGGCTCGCTGGGCGCGGCGGCCCGGCGGCGCGCGCTGGCCGAGGTGGCCGAGGGGCGCGCCGGCATCGTGCTCGGCACGCACGCCCTGCTCTACGAGGGCGTCGACTTCGCCGACCTGGGCCTGGTCGTGGTCGACGAGCAGCACCGGTTCGGTGTGGAGCAGCGGGACGCCTTGCGCGCCAAGGCCGACCAGCCGCCGCACGTGCTCGTGATGACCGCCACCCCGATCCCGCGCACGGTCGCCATGACCGTCTACGGCGACCTGGAGACCTCCACGCTGTCCCAGTTGCCGCAGGGCCGCTCGCCGATCGCCTCGCACGTCGTCCCGGCCGCCGAGAAGCCGGCCTTCCTCGACCGGGCCTGGCGCCGGCTGCGCGAGGAGGTCACCAAGGGCCACCAGGCGTACGTGGTCTGCCCGCGGATCGGTGAGGGTCCGGTGTCCGACGAGGAGCCGCCGCGGGAGGACGACAACGGCCGCCGGCCGCCGCTCGCGGTGACCGAGGTGGCCCCGCTGCTCGCCGAGGGGCCGCTGCACGGGCTGCGGATCGGGGTGCTGCACGGGCGGCTGCCGGCCGACGAGAAGGACGCGGTGATGCGCGCCTACGCCGCAGGCGACCTGGACGTGCTGGTGGCGACCACGGTGGTCGAGGTGGGCGTCAACGTGCCCAACGCCACCGTGATGATCGTGCTGGACGCCGACCGGTTCGGCGTCTCCCAGTTGCACCAGTTGCGCGGACGGGTGGGCCGGGGCTCGGCAGCCGGCCTCTGCCTGCTGGTCACCGAGGCGGCCGAGGGCTCGTCGGCCCGCGAGCGGCTGGACGCGGTGGCCTCCACGACCGACGGGTTCAAGCTGGCGGAACTCGACCTGGAGCAGCGCCGGGAGGGCGACGTGCTGGGCGCGACCCAGTCCGGTCGGCGCTCGCACCTGCGGTTGCTGTCGTTGCTGCGCGACACCGACCTGATCCGGGACGCCCGGGCCGAGGCGATCGCGCTGGTGGAGGAGGATCCGGAGCTGGCCCGGAATCCGGCGCTGGCGGCCTCGGTCGCCGCGCTGGTCGACTCCGAGCGCGCCGAATATCTGGAGAAGGGCTGACACTTGCTCGGTTAGGCTCCGGCGGATGTCGATCTTTTCGCACGATCGCGGGGTGCTGCTGCTGGCTCGGGGCGACGAGGTCCTGACGGACCGGGTCACCGGCGCGGCCGACGAGTCCACCGGGGCGCCCTGCACCCCGGCCACCCGGTTCCAGATCGCCTCGATCAGCAAGCAGATGGCGGCCGTCGCGGTGCTGCTGCTCGCCGAGCGGGGCGTCCTGCGCCTGACCGACCCGGTGGTGCGCTGGTTGCCCGACCCGCCGCCGGCATGGTCCGGCATCACGCTGCACCACCTGCTCACCCACACCTCGGGCCTCGGTCACTGGGAGGAGCACCCGGCGATCGATCTCGCCGCGCCGGCCGAGCCGGACGCCCTGCTCGCCGCGTTCGCCGACGTGCCGCCGCTGTTCCGGCCCGGCGCGGGGTGGCACTACAGCAGTCCCGGCTACGTGCTGCTGGCCCGGACGGTCGAGCGGGCGACCGGCCGGCCGTACGCCGAGTTCCTGGCCGAGGAGGTCTTCGCGCCGCTCGGCATGACCGGTAGCTTCGCCGGGTCGGGCGACGGACGGCCGGACGTCGCGGTCGGGCACGAGGGCGGCCGACCGGTGCCGTCCTGGGACCTGGCGACCGTGAGCATGGGCGCCGGTGACGTCTGGTGCACGGGGGCGGACCTGCTCACCTGGCTCGACGTGCCGCGTCGGGGCCGGCTGCTCGCCCCGGCCTCGGTGGCCGCGCTGACCGCGCCGCACGCGCCCACCGGCAAGCCCGGCGAGGCGTACGGCTACGGGTTCTTCGTCGGCCCGCTCGCCGGCCGGCGGGCGGTCCACCATTCCGGGGACAACGGCGGCTACAAGGCGTTCGCCGCCTGGCTGCCCGACACCGACCACCGCCTGGTGCTGCTGACCAACCAGGCCGAGATCGATCCGGTGGCGGTCACGTCCGTCCTCGACTCCGACCCGGCATGATCCACACCAGTTCGGCGAGGTGGCGGGATCAGGCGGTGTGATCCACACCAGCTCGGCGTGGTGGGGGTGTCCCGCGTGGTGTGAACCCGCCACCTCGGCGTGCTGGAGTGGATCACGCGGCGAGGGCGCGCCGACCGGGTGGTCGACGCGCCCTCGACGGTGAAGCTGGTGGATCAGGCGGTGAAGCTGATCCGGCGGCGGCGGGCCACCACGTACAGCACCGCGCCGGCGCCCAGCAGCAGCGCCGCGCCACCGGCGATGGCGCCCGCGGCCGGGCCGGTCACCGGCAGGCCGCCACCCTGGCCGGAGCAGTCCTCCGGCTGGGTGTACGGGATGGTCTCGGACTCCTCGACCACGTCGTACTTCACGGTGACCTTGAGACCCTTGTACGCGTCGAACTCGACCGAGGTGGTCTTGCCCGGCTCGGAGACGAGCTTCTTGGTGACGCCCTTCTCGGTGGTCAGCGTGGCGTTGAAGGGGATGCCCTTCGCCGGGTTCTCCACGGTGAAGGTCATCGAGTCGCAGTCCTGGTCGAGCTTGAAGATCGGCTCCGCCGGCTCGGCCGGGGCGGACGGTGTCGCGGACGGGCTCGGCGGGGTGGACGCGGACGGCGTCGGGGTGGGCGTCGGCGGCTCGCTCGGCTCCGGCGTCGCACTCGGCGTCGGCGTCGGGGTGCTCGGCGACGGCGAGGGGCTCTCCTCGACCTCGCAGTTGCGGCTGGGCTGGGCCACCACGGTGCGCTCACCGTCGTGCGACTGCCGGCCCCGCTCCCAGTGCGCCCCGACGGTGAGCTTCAGCTCGGGGATGGCGCCGGTGAACGTGTGGGTCTGGGTGCCGGTCAGCGGCCCCTCGCTCTGCTTCTTCAGCTCCGCGCCCACGGCCAGACCGCCGGTGATGTCGCCGGGCACGGTGGATTCGAGCTTGGTGATCCGGCCCGAGATGTCGCGCTCGCTGCTGATCACCGACCAGGTGACGGTGACCTTGCCGTCCTTGGTGGCGCAGTAGCTGCCGGAGGGCTCGGGGTGGTGGGCGGCGGCCGGGGCGGCGACGGTGGCCACGCCCGCGAGGCCGATCAGCGCGCCGGCGGTGAGGACGGCGGCACGCCGGAGGTGGAGACGGTTCACGTCTTCTCCTGAGGGGGGAGGATGGGAGAGGAGTGCGGCGGACGGACCGGAGTCGCGCGTCCGCACGGCAACCGGGCAGACCCTAGCGAGATCGACACCGCGGGCGTTACCGCGATCTACGGGTCGTAAAGGGTCCGTTATGAATTCGAGATCATTGATGTACGCGGGGTCACCGGTCGTCGCTGCGGGTGGTATGCCGACCGGCTTCCCCGGTCGCGTAGCGTCGGGGCATGCGCAGGGGACGACGGTGACCCGGATCGTGGCCGGCACGCTCGGCGGGCGGCGGATCGCCGCGCCGCCCGGCGCCGGCACCCGACCGACCTCGGACCGGGTGCGGGAGGCGCTGTTCAGCGCCGTGCAGGCCGACCTCGACCTGGCCGGGGCGCGCTTCGCCGATCTCTACGCCGGCTCCGGCGCGGTCGGTCTGGAGGCGCTGTCCCGGGGCGCCGCCCACGTGCTGCTGGTCGAGTCGGACGCCCGGGCCGCCCGGGTGGTCCGGGAGAACATCGCCGCGCTGCGGGCCGCCCCGGCCGCCCGCCTGGTGACCGGCAGGGTGGGCAGCGTCCTGGCGGCCGGGCCGGACGGCGGGCCGTACGACGTGGTCTTCGCCGATCCGCCCTACGCGATGCCGGACGCGGAGATCACCGCGATGCTGGCCGCGCTCGTCGATGGCGGCTGGCTCGCCCCGGACGCCCTGGTGATCGTGGAGCGGTCCCGCCGCACCGGACCGGTCGGCTGGGTGGAGGGCGTCACCGGGGAGCGCAGTCGCCGCTACGGCGAGACCACGCTTTGGTACGGTCGCCGATCATGAGACGTGCGGTCTGCCCGGGCTCGTTCGACCCGGTCACCAACGGTCACCTCGACATCATCGGCCGGGCGAGCCGACTCTTCGACGAGGTGATCGTCGGTGTGTTGATCAACCAGTCGAAGCAGGGGTTGTTCAGCGTCGAGGAGCGGATCAA
This sequence comes from Micromonospora sp. WMMC241, assembly GCF_027460165.1. NCBI lineage: Bacteria > Bacillati > Actinomycetota > Actinomycetes > Micromonosporales > Micromonosporaceae > Micromonospora > Micromonospora sp. WMMC241. The sequence goes on along the minus strand of NZ_JAPZBF010000001.1, from coordinate 5,062,656 downwards.
GATGCTCCGCGAGGTGACCTCCTCCTACGACAACGTCCGGGTGGAGTCGTTCCGCGGCCTGCTCGTCGACTTCTGCCGGGACCAGCAGGCGAGCGTGCTGATCAAGGGCCTGCGCGCGGTCAGCGACTTCGACTACGAGTTGCAGATGGCCCAGATGAACGTCGGTCTGGCCGGCGTGGAGACGCTCTTCATGCCGACCAACCCGCTCTATTCGTTCCTCTCCTCCAGCCTGGTCAAGGACGTGGCCAAGTGGGGCGGCGACATCTCCGCCCACGTCCCCGACCTGGTCCGCGAGCAGCTCGTCACCCGTCTCCGCCCCTGACTCACCCGCCGATCTCGCACTTGCGGCCCGCCGTTCGTCCGTTCGGGGCGGAATGTCGGGGCGGAAAGTGCAAGATCGACGAGAGCGGGTGGGGCGACGCGCGGGGGCGGGTCGGGCGGGAGTGGGCGGGGCGCGACATGATGGGGGTTGGCGCCGAAAATGGGCGCAGGCCGCATCATGGAGGGCGGCCGACGAAGACAGGAGTGAGGCGCCGGTGGACCCGCTCGATCGCATCGACGAACTGATCGCCATGGTGGAGCAGGCCCGCTCCGTCCCGATGTCGCGCAACAACTGCATGGTCGACCGCGGCGAGATGATCGCGGCGCTCGACGAGATGCGTGCCGAGCTCCCCGCGGACCTGCGCCGCGCCGCCGCGCTGCTGGAGGAGCGGGACAAGATCATGGAGGCCGGCAAGCGCGAGGCCGACCGGATCATCAGCGAGGGTGAGGCGGAACACGCCCGGCTGGTCTCGGTGAACGAGATCACGGTCTCGGCCGAGCACGAGGGCGCCCGGATCATCGCCGAGGCGCGCGCCGAGGCGCAGCGCCTCCGCGAGGAGGTGGACGACTACGTCGACACCGCGCTCGCCAACTTCGAGCAGTTCCTGACCCGGGCGCTGGCCTCGATAGAGCGCGGCCGGGACAAGATGCACGCGCTGCGCGAGATCGGCACCTTCGCTGGGGACGAGGCCGAGCGCCCGCTACCCTTCTGAGCGGCGCACGGGCCGGTCGCCGACAGCCGGCTGCCGCCGGGCCCGGGGTGGGCACGCCCCCGGTTCGACGGTCCGCCCCCCTGCCAGGTAACCTTTTTTGTCGGCCTCTCACGGCCGGAGTCTGACTATGCCCAAACATTCGCCTCGCCAACTCGACCCCAGGGCGCCGCTGGTCCTCGACACGAGGGACCTGCCGCGTCGCCCTGGCGCGTTGCGTGAGCTCCGGCGGGTGGTGACGGCACCGGCGGACCTCGGTGTGGAGTTGATCAGCGTGCCGGAGGGCGCGGACCTCGACCTCGACCTGAGGTTGCAGTCGGTGTCCGAGGGCGTGCTCGTCTCCGGGACCGTTGCCGGTCCCGTCAAGGGCGAGTGCGGCCGTTGCCTGCGCGAGATCGACGACTCGGTGGTCGTCAACGTCCAGGAGCTGTACGCGTACGAGGACAGCACCACGGACGAGACGACCGACGAGGACGAGGTGGGCCGGATGCAGGGCGATCTGATCGACCTGGAACCGGCGTTGCGGGACGCGGTGGTGCTCGCGCTGCCGACCAACCCGCTCTGCCGGGAGGACTGCCCAGGCCTGTGCCCCGAGTGTGGGGTGCACTGGGACGATCTGCCGGCCGACCACAGTCACCAGCAGATCGACCCGCGTTGGGCGGGCCTGTCGCAACTGAACCGTACAGAGGAGTAGGAACCGTGGCCGTCCCCAAGCGCAAGATGTCGCGCAGCAACACCCGCGCCCGCCGGGCGAACTGGAAGGCCTCGGTGGTGGCGACCGTTGCCTGCCCGCAGTGCAAGTCGCCGAAGCTGCCGCACGCTGCCTGCTCCGTCTGCGGCACGTACAACGGCCGCCAGGTCCTCGAGGTCTGACCTGGACGCCGAGTGACGCCCCCGACCACTTCTCGGGTGGCGCGCGCACCACGGCTGAAGCCCGGTGCCCCGGCTCCCTCCGCCGCCGGCCGTACCCCGGCCGGCCGGCCGTCGGAGCCGGGCACCGCGCGGATCGCCGTCGACCTCCTCGGCGGGGACGATGCTCCCGCCGTCGTGGTTGACGGCGCTCTGCGGGCGGTGCGTACCGATCCTGACCTGCGCCTGCTGCTCGTCGGTCCGACCGAGGTCGCCGACGGGCTGCTCGGTGCGCTCGACCCGACGCAGCGTGCCCGGGTCACGGTCCGCCCGGTGCGGGCCGCCGTCGGCATGGCCGATGATCCGACCGCCGCCCGCGGCGAGAGCACGGTCCGCACGGCCGTGCAGGCCGTCCAGGACGGCTTCGCCGACGCCGTGGTCTCCGCCGGCTCGACCGGCGCCACCGTCACCGCCGCCGCGCTCGGCCTGGGCCGCTGGCCCGGGGTACGCCGACCCGCGCTGGTCGCCACGCTGCCCGCGGTCGACGGGCCGGTGGTGCTGCTGGACGTCGGCGGCACCCTGGAGCCCGGCCCGGCCACGCTGGCCCGGCACGCCGTCCTCGGCGCCGCCTACGCGGCCGTGGCCCACACGGTCGCCGCACCCCGGGTGGGGCTGCTCTCCGTCGGCCACGAGGCGGGCAAGGGCGACCGGTTGCGCCGGGCCGCCGACCCCGCCCTCGCCGCCGTGCCGCTGCCCTGCGGCGCCCGGTACGTCGGCCTGGTCGAGGGGTACGACATCTCCCTCGGCACCCGGGTCGACGTGGTGGTGACCGACGGATTCACCGGCAACGTCCTGCTCAAGGCCATCGAGGGCGCGTACGCCATGGCCGGTGGGCCGCCGGCGAACGGCGGCGCGCCCCGCGCGGCGGCCCTGCTCGGGGTGGGCGGCACCGTGGTGGTGTGCCACGGCGCCGCCGGCCCGGACGACGTCGCCTCGGGCATCGCGCTGGCCGCCCACCTGTGGCGTCGCGACGCCGCCGGCACGGTCCGTGCCCTGCTCGCCGAGATCCCGCACGATCCCGCACCTGACCGCAACGACACCGAGGTAGCACCATGACCAACGAGAAGCGGCGGCGTGCTCCCGTCAGCCACCTGGAGGCGGCCTTCGGCGTGTCGCTCGACCCGGAGCTGCTGGAGCGCGCGCTGACCCACCGCTCGTACGCGTACGAGAACGGCGGCCTGCCCACCAACGAGCGGCTGGAGTTCCTGGGCGACTCGGTGCTCGGCGTGGTGATCACCACCGCGCTCTTCCACAACCACCCCGACCTGCCCGAGGGGCAGCTCGCGAAGCTGCGGGCCAGCGTGGTCAACATGCGCGCGCTGGCCGACGTGGCGCGCGGTCTCGGCCCGGACGGGCTCGGCGCCTACCTGCTGCTGGGCAAGGGCGAGGAGGCCACCGGCGGCCGGGACAAGGCGAGCATCCTCGCCGACACGCTGGAGGCGCTGCTCGGTGCCATCTACCTCCAGTACGGGCTGGACACCGCGGCCATCGTGATCCACCGGCTGTTCGACCCGCTGATGGCGGAGTCGGCCGGCCGGGGCGCGGCGCTGGACTGGAAGACCAGCCTCCAGGAGTTGACCGCCGCGTTGGGTCTGGGCGTGCCGGAATACCGGATCGAGGGCACCGGCCCGGACCATCTGAAGACGTTCACCGCCTGGGTGGTGGTGGCCGGCAACCGGTACGGCGGCGCGGAGGGGCGCAGCAAGAAGGAGGCCGAGCAGCGGGCCGCCGAGTCGGCCTGGCGGATGCTGACCGAGCAGGCGGAGGCGACCGCGCGGGCGGAGGCCGAGGCGCGGGCGGAGGCCGAGGCGCGGGCGGCGGCCGAGGCGCCGACCGAGGCCAGGGCGGTCGACCCGGAGGACGCCGAGGCGGGCGCCGGCCGTGCCTGAGCTGCCCGAGGTGGAGACCGTCCGGCAGGGGCTGGCCCAGTGGGTCGTCGGCCGGCGGATCACCACCGTCGAGGTACGCCACCCGCGGGCGGTACGCCGGCACGCGCCGGGCGGGGCGCACTTCGCCGACGTGCTGGCCGGCCGGACGATCACCGGCGTACGCCGCCGGGGCAAGTACCTGTGGCTGCCGCTGGACAGCGGGGACGCGGTGATCGGCCACCTCGGCATGTCCGGCCAGTTGCTGCTGCAACCGGCGGACGCGGCGGACGAGCTGCACCTGCGGGTCCGCTTCCGGTTCGCCGACGACGGTCCGGAGCTGCGCTTCGTCGACCAGCGCACGTTCGGCGGGCTGTCGGTCTCCTCCGGTGGGGCGGAGCTGCCGGCCGAGATCGCGCACATCGCCCGGGACCCGATGGATCCGGAGTTCTCCGACGACGGGTTCGTGGCCGCGTTGCGGCGCAGGCGCACCGAGATCAAGCGGGCGTTGCTCGACCAGACGCTGATCTCCGGGGTGGGCAACATCTACGCCGACGAGGCGCTGTGGCGCGCGAAGCTGCACGGCGTCCGGCCGACCGACGCGCTGACCCGGCCGGCGGCGCTGCGGCTGCTCGGCCACGTGCGCGACGTGCTGGGCGAGGCGATCAAGCAGGGCGGCACCAGCTTCGACGAGCTGTACGTCAACGTCAACGGCGAGAGCGGCTACTTCGACCGGTCGCTCAACGCGTACGGCCGGGAGGGGGAGCCCTGCCCGCGCTGCGGCGCGCCGATCCGGCGCGAGGCGTTCATGAACCGGTCCTCCTACAGTTGCCCGCGCTGCCAGCCGCGCCCTCGGGGCAGCCTCCGGGGATGACCCGGAGCCGGTTCGGGGTTGCGCCGGTGTGCTGCGCCGGCCGGTCCCCGGCGGCGCGCCGGAGCGTACCCGGAAACGCCCCTTTTCCGGTGATCGGCGCGACCGGTTCCGGCCGCGCAGGTGGGGCTAGCCCTATCGGGGCGAAGCCGGGGCCGTTCCCCGATGCCCGGGCGGCGCGGGCCTCCTAGCGTCGGCAGACGTCGGCACGGGGCCGACGTCTGGAGGGGGAACCCGGATATGGGCAGGCGACCGGTGACCGTGCGGCTGGCACGGTGGAGTGCGGAGCATCCCTGGCGGGCCATCGCGCTGTGGGTGGTGTTCGTCGCGGTGTGCTTCGTCGGCGGCAACGCCGCCGGGCTGAACGAGGCCACCGACGCGGATCAGGCGATCGGCGAGTTCGGGCGGGCCGAGCTGATCGTCAACGGTGGTGACTTCCACGATCCGGCCACCGAGAACGTGCTGATCACCGCGCGATCGGGGGCGCTGGACCCGGCCGCGGCGAAGGCCGTCGCACAGGACGCCGCGGGCCGGCTGCGGCAGGTCGAGGGCGTCGCGTCGGTGGGTACGCCGATGCCGTCGCGGGACGGGACGGCGCTGCTGCTGCCGATCACCATGGCCGGCGACCCGGAGACCGCCGAGGACCGGGTGCAGCCGCTGCGGGACACCACCGCCCAGGTGCAGGAGGCGCACCCGGAGCTGCGGGTGGAGCAGGTCGGCGGCCCGTCGATCGACAAGGCGCTCGACGACACGCTCGGCAAGGACTTCAAGCGGGCCGAGCTGCTCAGCCTCCCGGTGACGCTGGCGATCCTGATCATCGCGTTCGGGGCGCTGATCGCGGCCGGCGTGCCGGTGCTGCTCGCGCTCTCCTCGGTGGCCGCCGCGATGGGCCTCTCCACGCTCGCCTCGCACCTGGTGCCGGCGACCGACACCACGGCCAGCGTCATCCTGCTGATCGGCATGGCGGTGGGCGTGGACTACTCGCTGTTCTACGTGCGGCGCGAGCGCGAGGAACGGGCCAAGGGTCGCTCCGGCCTCGACGCGGTGGAGATCGCGGCGGAGACCTCCGGGCACGCCGTGGTGGTCTCCGGCACCGCCGTGATCATCTCGATGGGCGGCCTGCTGCTCGCCCAGGACGCGATCTTCTCGTCGCTGGCCGTCGGCTCGATCCTGGTGGTCGCGGTGGCGGTGATCGGCTCGCTGACCGTGCTGCCGGCGTTGCTCGCCAAGCTGGGCCGCTGGGTGGACCGGCCGCGGGTGCCGCTGCTGTGGCGGCTCACCGCCCCGCGCGGCGGGCGGTCCGGGCAGCCGGCGCGGCCCCGGTTCTGGCCGGCCGTGCTGCGGCCCGCGCTGCGCGCGCCGGTGGCCACGCTGCTGATCTCGGTCGCGCTGCTGCTCGCGCTCGCCGCGCCCGCGCTGGGCATGAAGCTCAAGTTCCCCGGCGCCGAGGACGTGCCGCGCAGCACGCCGGCCATGCAGGCGTACGACCGGCTCACCGCGGCCTTCCCGAGCAACGGCACCAGCCACACGGTGGCCGTGCGGGCGCCGGCGGACCAGGCCGACCGGGTGCGGGCCGCGCTCACCGGCCTGGCCGGCCGGGCCGCCACCGACCCGCTCTTCGCGCCGGCCGAGGGGGACGGCCCGGAGATCAGGGTGTCGGCCGACCGGCGGGTGTCCGTGCTGGACGTGGCCACCCCGTACGCCAGCCGTTCCGACGAGGCGTCCCGGTCCCTGCACGAGCTGCGCCGGGACCTGGTGCCCGCCGCGCTGGACGGCATCCCGGGCGTGGAGTACGCCGTCGGCGGCGGGGTGGCCGCCAGCGAGGACTACGCCGACCACATCTGGGCGAAGCTGCCGGTGGTCGCCGCGTTCGTGCTGGCGTTGACGTTCCTGGTGATGGCCTGGACGTTCCGGTCGGTGGTGGTGGCGCTCACCTCCATCCTGCTCAACCTGCTCTCCGCCGGCGCGGCGTACGGCCTGCTGGTGCTGGTCTTCCAGAGCCACTGGGCGGAAGGGCTGCTCGGCTTCACCTCGATGGACGCGATCGTCACCTGGCTGCCGCTGTTCCTGTTCGTGGTGCTGTTCGGGCTCTCCATGGACTACCACGTGTTCGTGGTCAGCCGGATCCGCGAGGCGGTCGACCGCGGCATGCCCAACCGGGAGGCGGTGGCGGAGGGGATCACGTCCTCGGCCGGCGTGGTGACCAGCGCGGCGATCGTGATGGTCGGGGTGTTCTCGATCTTCGCCACGCTCAGCATGATCGACTTCAAGCAGCTCGGCATCGGGCTGGCGGCGGCGATCCTGCTGGACGCCACCATCATCCGGGCGGTGGTGCTGCCGTCGGTGATGACGCTGCTGGGCGACGCGAACTGGTGGGCGCCCCGCTTCCTGCGCCGCCGGTCGGCCACCCCGCCGGCCGAGCCGCCGCCCGCGCCCTCGCCGGAACTGGTTGCCGTCCGCTGACCCGGCGCGTCGGACCGCCCCGGCCCGCTTCGGCCGGGGCGTAGTCCGACCGCCGGGCCTCGGCCCGGGCTTGGCCTCGGCCCCGGCTCGGCTTGGCCTCGGCTCGGTCCGGCCGGACCGAGCCGAGGCCGGAGGTTGACTTTTCGGCGCAGCCGTGCGTGTCGCCGAGGAAACGTCCACTCAGACGGGCTATACCTGAGAGGCATAATTATGCCTCTCAGGTATAGCGAGCTGAAGGCATCTGCCCCGGGAACGGGTCACGGACAGTAGTCGCCGGCCGGTGTGCTCGCGGGGCGGGAGCGAACGGGATCGCCGACCGTCCGAGGGGTGGCCGGGGGCCGGAAGCCGGCAGGATTAACGCGCCTGGCGGCGGGGCATCTGGGCCGCCATGGATGAAGAGCTCTCGCCGGAGGCGCTTACGATCGCTCCGGCTCTCCCCACAGGCCGGAGCGCGTCATGAGCGCCGACGTGCAGACCGGCACCGTACGGACCAACGTCCCGGCGCGCCTCGACCGGCTGCCGTGGTCCCGCTGGCACTGGATGATCGTGATCGGTCTCGGCACGGTCTGGATCCTCGACGGCCTCGAGGTGACCATCGTCGGCAACCTGTCCGGCAAGCTGGCCGAGCCGGGCAGCGGTCTGGACATCACCCAGAGCCAGGTCACCGGCCTGGCCGCCGCGCTCTACGTGGCCGGCGCCTGCACCGGCGCGCTCTTCTTCGGGTGGCTCACCGACCGGTTCGGCCGCAAGAAGCTCTTCCTGCTGACCCTCGGGCTCTACCTGGTGGCCACCGCGCTGACCGCGCTCTCGTTCGACACCTGGTGGTTCTTCCTGTTCCGGTTCCTCACCGGCATGGGCATCGGCGGTGAGTACGCGGCCATCAACTCGGCCATCGACGAACTGATCCCGGCCCGCCACCGCGGCCGGATCGACATCATCATCAACGGCACCTTCTGGCTCGGCGCGGCGATCGGCGCGCTGCTGACCGTGCCGCTGCTCAACGGCCTGCCGACCAACCTCGGCTGGCGGGTGGCGTTCGGCCTGGGCGCGGTGCTCGGCGTGGTGATCCTGCTGGTCCGGCGGCACGTGCCGGAAAGTCCACGCTGGCTGTTCATCCACGGGCGGGCGGACGAGGCGAACCACCTCGTCGACTCGGTCGAGAGCGAGGTCGAACGGGAGACCGGCAGCCGGCTCACCGAGGCCGACAACTACATCGAGATCCGGCAGCGGAAGAGCACCAACTTCCTGGAGATCGCGAAGACGCTGTTCCGCCGCTATCCGAAGCGCGCGACGCTCGGCTTCTCGCTCTTCATCGGCCAGGCGTTCCTCTACAACGCGATCACCTTCGGCTTCGCCCAGATCCTGCAGACCTTCTTCGACGTCCCGCCCGGCAACAGCGGCTACTTCTTCGCGGTCATCGCGGTCGGCAACCTGTTCGGCCCGCTGCTGCTCGGTCGGCTCTTCGACACGGTCGGCCGGGTGCCGATGATCGCCGGCTCGTACATCGGCTCGGGCGTGCTGCTGCTCGGCACCGCCTGGCTGTTCCACGCCGGCGTGCTCACCGCGGTGACCATGACCGCGTGCTGGTGCGTCGTCCTCTTCTTCGCCTCCGCCGGCGCCAGCGCGGCGTACCTGACGGTCAGCGAGATCTTCCCGATGGAGACCCGGGCCATGGCCATCGCGTTCTTCTACGCGATCGGCACCGCCGCGGGTGGCATCACCGGCCCGCTGCTCTTCGCCAAGCTCGTCGGCAGCGGCCAGGTCGGCGACACCGTGCTCGCGTTCGTGATCGGTGCCTCCATCATGATCATTGGCGGTCTGGTGGAGCTGGCGCTCGGCGTCAAGGCCGAGGGGAAGTCCCTGGAGGACCTGGCCACTCCGCTCAGCGCCGAACAGGCGGGCGTGCCGGCGCAGCGTGGCGCGGACAGCTCGACCTCGACCACCGGCGCGAGCGCCGGCTGACCCTTCGACGACGCGCCGCCCCCGCCCGTTCCCCGGGCGGGGGCGGCGCCGTGTGTCACGGCAGCGGGCAGGGCTCCCGCCAGGCGTCCAGAGCCCGGTCCTTGCGGATCGAGGCGAAGCCGTAGCCGGTCGCGGTGACGCAGGACGCGGCCCGGTCCCCGGTGTACTCGACGTGGAAGACCGGCTTGTCGGCGTCGACGAACGGCAGCAGCTTCGCGCACTCGCGGCGGCGTACGCACTCCTGGTTGACCGCGAAGTCGAAGTCGGGGGCCAGCGCGGCCACCTGCGCCACGTCGTCCACCAGGCCGGGGGAGAGGTCGAGCCGACGGGCCAGCCCGGCCAGCCGGCGGTTGAACAGCAACTGTTCGTCGAAGCCCAGCGGGAAGCCGGAGCGGTGCCGGTAGCCGTCCGCGTCGTCCAGCGCCACCGCGCCGAAACCCTTGCCCCGGCAGAGCCGGAACCGGTCGGCCAGCACCGGCGCCAGCGCGTCCCAGCGCCGGACGTCCAGGAACCGACTCCCCGGACGGCCCGGCACCGCCGCGCCGCGCAGCGCGGCCGGAAAGCGGGTGGCGTCCGCGTCGCCGTCCGCGTACGTGCCGACCCGGACCTGGCACACCAGCCGGCGGCTGCGGGCCCGCAACGCGGCGGTCTCGGCGGAGGTGGTCCGCACCGGGTCGAGGAGGAAGACGTCCGCGTCCACGGACACGTCCACCGGGCCGGCGAGCTGCCACTGCCACGTCCAGCGGCGGGCCGACGCGGCCGGCCAGGAGGTGGGCGCGCCGGGTGGCACGGTGATCCGCTCCCGGCACGCCGGGACGGGCGCGAGCAGCAGCGCGGTCAGCGCCAGCGCCACGCCCCGGCGCGGCCCTCGTCGGCGGACGTGGACCGGCCGGGAGCGCGGCACGGCGCACGCCGGCCGGATCCGCATCGACAGCTCCCCGGACGCGGGCGACCCGACGCCGCCCCCGCCCGGTCAACGAGCGCCGGCCCGGTCACGACGCGCCGGTCAGCGCGGCGTGCCGAAGTCCTGCGTCCAGTACGGCCCGTTGCTGCGCGCCACGCCCACCCCGATCTGGGTGAACGAGCAGTTCAGGATGTTCGCCCGGTGCCCCTCGGAGTTCATCCAGGCGTCCATCACGGCGGCCGGGCTCTGCTGGTTCCAGGCGACGTTCTCGCCGTACGCCCGCCACGTGTAACCGACCCGGTCGAGCCGCTGGCCCACGTCGCTGCCGTCGCTGCCGTCGTGCGACATCTTCTTGTGGTCGGCCTGGTCCTGGCTGTGCCGCTGCGCGGCGAGCGTCAACTTGGAGTTGACGGTCAGTGCCTTGCAGCCGGCCTTCGCCCGCTCCTGGTTCACGATGTCGACGACCTGTTGGAGTTCCGAGCTGAGGCCGCTGCCGGAGGAGGTGGTCCGGGCGCCGGTGTTGCTCGGTGCGCTGCTGCGTTCCAGCTGCCGCGACGGGGCCTTGGTCCGGCTGGGCCGGGGCGTGGCCTTCTTCGTCGGGCTGGGCTTCACGGTGGTCGGCACGGCCGTCGGGCTGGCGGACGGGGGGACCAGCGCGTCGGCGGGCGGCCCGCTCTCGGTCTGCTCCGTTCCGTCCGGGTCGACGACCGCCGGCGCGTCGGCCGCGGTCCGCTCGGCCGGGCGGTCGCCACCGGGCAGCAGCAGGGCGCCGACGCCCAGGCTCACCACGAGCGTCGCTGCGGCGGCGGCGCCACCGATCACCAGCGGGCGGGAGAACCGCCGCTTCGGGCGGTGCCGGCTGTCGTCGGGCGGGGTGTCGGTCACCGGCTGCCAGGCGGCCGTGGGCTGCGCCCAGGCGCCGGCCGGCTGCTCCTCGCCGTTCCAGCGGTCCCGGTCCGGCAGCTCCTCGCCGTTCCACCGGTCCCGGTCCGCCGGGTAGGCGCCGGCCGGCTCGAACGGCGCGTCGTGGCCGTATCCGGACGCGGCGACGCCGTGGTCCGGTCCGCCGGCGGCGTAGCCCGGCCCGGTGGCGGCGTAGCCGGCCGACGCGGCGTCGCGGCCGTAGCCGGACTGCGGGGCGTGGCCGTAGCCCGGGTGCGTCGTGGTGGGGTCGGTGTCGTACCCGGCCGGGCCGTGTCCGGGACCGTCGACGTCGCCGTAGCGGCCGGCGTCGAGGGTGGGCGGCAGGTGGCCGGCGGGCGGTTGGGCCGGCTCGTCCCCGAAGAGGTACGACGACCGCGGCTCGGGCCGGTCGGTGAGCCACGCCGGAGCCTGGTCGGTCGGCTGCTCCGGGCGCCGGGAGGCGTCATCCGGGTCGATCGGGTCGGTCCAGCGGTACACGCCTGTCCCCTCCACGGGTCGGTTGCGGGCCGGGGTGACGCTACGGGCGCGCCCGAGCTGCGGCAACGTGGCTAAGAAAGAGTTAAGGCGAAGCCGACCGCAAGGGTGAGGCGTTCACACATTCTTCAGGGCGTACAGTAAAGGCGTCCGGACAGAGCGTGTCCGCGCCTTCTGGCAGCCCCCCGGCGAGTGGCCCGGCCGACGTGGAGATGATCTACGGCCTGCGTCAACTTGACGAAGGAGGGGGGTTCGGCTCAATATATAGGTGTCGCCAGTCGCGCCCAGCCATGCCCCGACACATCGGAGCATTGGCAGCCGCGAACATCATGGGCGCGCGTTGGCCGGCCTTTCCGGCAGCGCATATCGAGGAGTTCAGCATGGCGAAGGCCCTCTACGGCCACGTAGGTGCAGCGTCCGACCGGCGTCTGCTCGACGAGGCCACCCGGCTGCGTGCCAGGGTTCAGGCACTGGAGTTCGAGATCACGCGTCTGCGTGCCGAGAACGATCGGCTCGCGGCGGCGGCGGCGGAGGCGGACGACCTCCTCCGGCTCGCCGAGCCCGCGCTGACCTGAGTTCCGGTCGTCGGAAAACTGAATCGCACCACACCGAAAAGCGCGCCGACACTTCAGTGCCGGCGCGCAGCCATGTACGTACCCTTCTCGCCGTTGTTCGCAATTCTCGATCTTGCGGTGACTCCGGGAAATTGCGTCCGGTAATTGTGATCTTGCGGTTTTCGCCCGACCGGGGCGGCGGGTGCGGAAAGCGGACAGCGCCCCCACCGGGTGGGTCGCGTGCCGGTGCGGTCCCGGGCGCGGGTTAGTCTGCGGGTTCACCAGGTCCGCGCAGCCGGCGACGGTACGGCGACCACCGGACGAGGATCGAGAAGGTGCATCTCAAGAGCCTGACGGTGAAGGGCTTCAAGTCCTTCGCCTCCGCCACGACGCTGAAGCTGGAGCCGGGGATCACCTGCGTGGTGGGCCCGAACGGCTCCGGCAAGTCCAACGTCGTCGACGCCATCGCCTGGGTGCTCGGCGAGCAGGGCGCCAAGGCGCTACGCGGCGGCAAGATGGAGGACGTCATCTTCGCGGGCACCGCCGGGCGGGCGCCGCTGGGCCGGGCCGAGGTCACCCTCACCATCGACAACACCGACGGCGCGCTGCCGATCGAGTACACCGAGGTCTCCATCACCCGCCGGATGTTCCGCTCCGGCGAGAGCGAGTACGAGATCAACGGCGACTCCTGCCGCCTGCTCGACATCCAGGAGCTGCTCTCCGACTCCGGTATCGGCCGGGAGATGCACATCATCGTCGGGCAGGGCCGGCTCGACGGCATGCTGCACGCCAAGCCGGAGGACCGCCGGTCCTTCATCGAGGAGGCGGCCGGCGTCCTCAAGCACCGCAAGCGCAAGGAGAAGGCGCTGCGGAAGCTCGACGCGATGCAGGTGAACCTCAACCGGCTGACCGACCTCACCGCCGAGCTGCGCCGCCAGCTCAAGCCGCTGGGCCGGCAGGCCGCGGTGGCCCGGCGCGCCGCCGCCATCCAGGCCAACCTGCGCGACGCCCGGCTCCGGCTGCTCGCCGACGACCTGCACACGCTGCGCACCACGCTCGACAGGGAGATCGCCGACGAGACCGCGCTGCGCGAGCGGCGCGAGCAGATCGAGGGCGAGCACGGCGAGGTGCAGGGCCGGCTCGGCGAGCTGGAGGCGGCCCTGGCCGAGGACGCCCCGCTGCTCGCGGCCGCCCAGGACACCTGGTACCGCCTCTCCGCGCTCCAGGAGCGGTTCCGCTCCATCGAGCAGCTCGCCCGGGAACGGCTGCGCCACCTCAGCGCCACCGGCGACGACGAGCGCCCCGGCCGGGACCCCGAGCAGTTGGAGGCGGAGTCGCGGCGGGTCCGCGAGCAGGAGGAGGAGCTGCGCGCCGCCCTCACCGACGACCAGATCCGGCTCGCCGAGGCGGTCGAGCACCGGCAGGAGCTGGAACGGCAGCTCGCCGCCGCCGAACGGGAGCTGGTGGCCGCCGCCAAGGCCATCGCCGACCGGCGGGAAGGGCTGGCCCGGCTGACCGGCCAGGTCAACTCCGCCCGGGCGCGCACCACGAGCGCCGGCGAGGAGATCGAACGGCTCGCCGCCGCGCACACCGACGCGCTGGACCGCGCCGAGAAGGCGCAGGCCGACCTGGACGCGGTCGCCGAGCAGTCCACCGAGGCCGACCGGGACAACGCCGACCTGGACACCCGGCACGCCGAGGCGGTCGCCGTGCACGAGCGGGCCCAGGCGGCGGTGCGCAGCCTCACCGACGGCGAACGCGCCGCCGAGAAGGACGCCGCCACCTGGAAGGCCCGCGAGGAGGCGCTCGCGCTCGGCCTGCGCCGCAAGGACGGCGCGGGGGCGCTGCTGGCCCGCGCCGACCAGGTGCCCGGCCTGCTCGGCAGCCTCGCCGGGCTGCTCACCGTCGCCCCCGGCGACGAGGCGGCGCTCGCCGCCGCCCTGGGCGGGCTCGCCGACGCGGTCGCGGTCAGCGGCGTGGACGAGGCCGTCGAGGCGATGCGGCTGCTCAAGATCTCCGACGCCGGACGGGCCGGCCTGCTGGTCGGCAGCCCCGCCGGCCCCGGCATGGACGGCACCGCCGACGCGCTGCGCCCGAAGCTGCCCGACGGCGCTCGCTGGGCGCCGGACCTGGTGGAGTGCGCCGCCGGCATCCGCCCCGCCGTGCACCGGGCGCTGCGCGACGTGGCGCTCGTCGACGACCTCGCCGCCGCGGCCGACCTGGTCGCCGCGAACCCCGAGTTGCGCGCGGTCACCCCGGACGGCGACGTGGTCGGGGCGTACGCGGCGGCCGGCGGGTCCGCCAAGGCGCCCAGCTTCATCGAGGTGCAGGCCGCGGTCGAGGAGGCCCGGACCAACCGGGCCACCGCCGAACGCGCCGCCGCCGAGCTGCGCGACCAGCTGGCCGAGGCGCGGGCCGAGGTGACCGTCGCCAAGGAGGCGGTGCAGCACGCCGCCGCCGCCAAGCGGGAGGCGGAGAGCCACCGCAACGCCGCCGCCCGCCGGCTCGCCGAACTGGGCGCGGCGGCCCGCTCGGCCAAGGCCGAGACCGACCGGCTGGGCGAGTCCCGGGCCCGCGCCGAGGCGGCCCGGGAACGCGACCTGACGGCGCTCGCCGAGCTGGCGGAGCGGCTGCGGCTGGCCGAGACCACCCCGATCGACGCCGAGCCGTCCACCGAGGAGCGCGACCAGCTCGCCGCGATGGTGCCGCAGGCCCGGCAGAACGAGATGGAGGTCCGGCTCGCGGTGCGTACCGCGGAGGAGCGGGTCGCCTCGATCGCCGGCCGGGCCGACTCGCTGGCCCGGCAGGCCACCGCCGAGCGCGCGGCGCGGGAGCGCGCCGCCGCCCGCCGCGCGGCCCGCACCCGCGGCGCGGAGATCGCCCGCGCCGTGGTCGGCGGCGCCCGCGAGGCGCTCACCCGGCTCACCGTCTCCATCGCCCGGGCCGAGGAGCACCGCGACGCCGTCGCCCGCGAACGCGCCGCCCGCGAGGCCGAGCTGTCCGAGGTACGCGGCGCGGCCAAGCGCCTCGCCGCCGAGCTGGAGCGGCTCACCAGCCAGGTGCACCGGGACGAGGTGGCCCGCGCGGAGCAACGGCTGCGCATCGAGCAGTTGGAGGCCAAGGCCGCCGAGGACTTCGGGCTGGACGTGCCCACGCTGGTCGCCGAGTACGGCCCGGACCAACCGGTCCCACCCACCGACGCGGACGTCGCGCTCGCCGAGTCCGATGGTCGGCCGGTGCCCGAGCCGGTCCGCTACGAGCGGCCGGTGCAGGAGAAGCGGGCCGCCAAGGCGGAGCGGGAACTGGCCCTGCTCGGCAAGGTGAACCCGCTCGCGCTGGAGGAGTTCGCCGCGCTCGAGGAACGCTTCAAGTTCCTCTCCGAGCAGCTGGAGGACCTGAAGGCCACCCGGCGTGACCTGCTCACCGTGGTCAAGGACGTGGACGAGCGGATCCTGGAGGTCTTCGCCAGCGCGTTCGAGGACACCGCCCGGGAGTTCGAGCAGGTCTTCACCGTGCTCTTCCCCGGCGGGGAGGGCCGGCTCGTGCTCACCGACCCGGAGGACCTGCTCACCACCGGCGTCGAGGTGGAGGCCCGGCCGCCGGGCAAGAAGATCAAGCGGCTCTCGCTGCTCTCCGGCGGTGAGCGGTCGCTGACCGCGGTGGCCATGTTGGTCGCGATCTTCCGCGCCCGGCCCAGCCCGTTCTACATCATGGACGAGGTGGAGGCGGCGCTCGACGACGTGAACCTGGGCCGTCTGATCACCTTGCTGGCACAGTTGCGGGAGAAGAGCCAGCTGATCGTGATCACCCACCAGAAGCGGACCATGGAGATCGCCGACGCGCTCTACGGCGTGACCATGCGCAGCGGCGTGACCCAGGTGATCAGCCAGCGGCTCAACCGGGCCGAGGACGACGGGCAGGAGACAGACGAGTGAGTCGGGAACGCGCCACGGCGCTCCTGGTGGACTTCGACGGCGTGCTGCGCCGCTGGGACCCGGCGGTGGCCGCCGGCGTCGAGCGGGAGTACGGGCTCACCGAGGGCGTCCTCGGTGAGATCGCGATGTCCTGGGGGCTGCTCCAGCCGGTGCTCGTCGGACAGATGAGCCACGCCGCGTGGATGGCGAGCGTGGCCGACGCGCTCACCCCCTCGCTCGGCGACCCGGCCCGGGCCCGCGCGGCGGTCGACGAGTGGCAGCGTTACCGCGGCGAGGTCGACCCGGACGTGCTGGCGTTCGTGCGCGAGGTGCGGGCGGCCGGCATCCGGGTCGGGCTGGGCACCAACGCCACCGACCTGCTCGACGCCGACCTGGCCGCGCTGGGCCTGACCGACGAGCTGGACGTCGTGGTCAACTCCTCGGTGGTCGGCGTGCACAAGCCGGCGAAGGAATACTTCCAGGCCGCCTGCGCGGCGCTGGACACCCCGCCGGCCCGGGTGCTCTTCGTCGACGACCAGGACCGCGCGGTGGCCGGCGCCCGGGTCGCCGGGCTCTCCGCGCACCGCTGGAGCGGGCCGGCCGACCTGCGTTACCTGCGCGCGGCGCTGGCCTACTGAGCCGGCCGCCCCGCGTCAGTCCGGCGCGGGGCTGGTCGGTGTGGCCCCGCGCAGGGCGTCGGTGAGCCGCCGCGCGAGGTCGTCCGGGAGCGTGCCCTCCCGCTTGAGCACCGTCATCACGTAGCCGCGCAGCACCAGGCTGAAGTTGACGTAGTGCGGCGAGACCGGCCGTAGTTGGGCGCGGTCGACCGCGTCCCGCAGCAGCGGCAGGTAGGGGTAGTTCTCCTTGATGATCGCGTCGCTGTAGACGACGGCCCGGGTGGCGGCGAAACCGCCCTTCTCGAAGAGCGTGCGCTGGCTCTCCTCCCCGGTGAGGTACTCGATCAGCGCCTGCGCGGCCCGGGGTTGCTTGCTCTGCCGGGCCACCGCCAGGTTCTGCCCGCCCAGCACACTCGGCCCGGGCAGCGCCGTGACGCCCACCCTGGACGCGGCCGGCGACGGCGGCGCGGACGCGTCCGCGCCGGTCAGCTTGCGGTACGCGACCGGCCAGTTGCGCATGAACGCGACCTCGCCCACCGCGAAGGCCTCCCGGCTCTGGTCCTCGTTCTGGTTGAGGGCGCCGCTCGACACCACGGACGCCCCGGTGGTCGACGGCGTCAGCGACCGGAGCGCGTCGGCCAGCCGCTTCGGGTCGACCGAGACCTTGCCCTGGTCGTCGACGCGCAGGTCGCCGCCGTGCGCCCAGAGCGCCTCCAACGCGTTGACGGTCAGCCCCTCGTAGCCGGCGAGCTGGCTGGTGAAGCCGGCCTTGAGCCCGGAGCCCCGCCCGTCGAGCAGCCGGGTCGACTCCGCCTCGATCTTCGGCCAGTCGAACGGCGGCTTCAGCCCGAGGTCCCTGCGGTAGTAGAGCAGCCCGGCGTCGGTGTTGAACGGCAACGCCCACAACCGGCCCTGGTAGCGGCAGGTGCGCAGCGGCTTCTCCAGGAACGCCTCGTCCGGGGGATCGGCCAGCCGGGGCTCGTCGATCGGGCGCAGCAGGTTCTTCTCCGCGAACGCCGCCGTCCAGGTGACGTCGAGATTGAACACGTCGATGTCCTGGTCGTTCTCGCGCTCACCACGATTGATCATCTCCGCGTACTGGGCGTCCGCCGCCTCGTTGAGGCTGATCATCCGGGCCTGGTTGTGCGGGTTCGCCGCGTTCCAGAGCTTGAGCAGCGCCTGCCGCTGCTGGCCCTCGCTGTCGTCCCGGCCGGTGAGGACCACCAGGTCACCCGGTTCCAGGCCCTTCGGGCCGGCGACCTTCCACAGCAGGAGGGAGCACGACGCGGCCACCAGCACGCCGCTGAGCAGGCCCAGCCCGAACGCCCGCCACCAGCGCCGCCGATCCCTCCCCGGCGTCGGCCTGGCCCTCCGGGTCGATGGCATCAGTCCGCTCCCTTCCACAGCGCGGTGAACAGCCGGTCCAGCGTCGGATCGAGGCGGTCGGTCCGGGTGTCGTAGCAGTCGCCCCCGGTGCCCTGCGCGAGGCGGTCGAGCGGGGAACCGGCGCAGTCCGCTTCCCCCACCGCGAGGACGTAGAGGCGTACGCCGGACAGCTCGGCCACGGTCGGTGGCGGCCGCCCGGAAGTGTCCTGGCCGTCGGTGACCACCACGAGCGCGCGCAGCGGGTCGCCGCCGCCGCCCCGGAGCTGGGCCACGCCCTGCCGGATGGTCTGGTGCAACGGAGTGTCACCGGACGGCCGGATCCGCGCGACGGCGGCGCGCAGGGTGCCGGCCACCGTCGCGCCCGTCGGACCGATCGGCACGATCGGCTTGGCGTTGGCGGCCACCGTGGAGAACGTGCGGAGGCCGAACTCGTCCCGCCCGCCCACCCGCTCCAGGGACCGCCCGACCCCGTCCACCGCCACCTCGAACCGGCTCCGGCGCCGATCCTCGCTCGGCGCGCGCATCGAGCCGGACGCGTCCAGCGCCACCAGGACCCGCCCCGGCCGGTGCGCGCGGCGGTAGACCTCGCGCACCCGGTCCTGCTCCTTGGCGACCAGCTCACGCAGGGGACGGACCCGGGCGAACGGCCAGTCGAACAACGCGCCGTTGGCGCGGACCACAGGCGTGGTGGCGGTCACGCCCGGCGGCCGCAGGCCGACCCGGAGCAACGCCTGCTGCCCCGCCTCCTCGTGGACCAGCCAGCGGGCGAAGGTGGCCGCCGCGGCCCGTACCGCGGGGCTCTGCACCGCCGTCGGCCAGCGGAGCCGGGCGACCGTGAGGAAGAGCAGCGGAGAGTCGGACGGATAGAACGCCTGCAGCCGTTCGGCCGCCGGCGGCGGCTGCTGGGCCGGACAGCCGGCGCCGAGCGGCCGGCCCTGGTTGTAGCGCACCAGCGCCTGCTCGGTGAGCACCACGGCGGGTGTGCGAACCCCCGCGCCGCCGGCGGGGGCGGTGGCGCGCGTCCGCTGCCGGCAGAGCACGGCGAGGTCGTCCCCGATCGGGTACGAGCCGGCGTCCAGCGCCTCGTCCACCCACCGCTCGACGTCCTGCCGCGCGGTCGACGCGGACGCCAGCCCTCGCTCGTCGCCGTAGAGCGCGTAGGTGGCCAGACGGGCGGGCGCCGACACGGCCGGATCCGCGCGGACCACGCCCTCGCCCCCGGAGATCACCGGTTCGGCGGTCGCGCCGGCGGCGTCGCGGAACAGCTCCCGCCACGTCCGCCCCATCCGGCGCGCCGCCTCGACGGCCCCACCGGCGGCGACCTGCGCCTGCGGGACGCCGAGCACCAGCGGCGACGCGGCGATCTCGTTGACCTCGTCGACGACGCCCGCGCCGGCCGGGCCCAGGCGCGTCACGTCGACCGCCGACTCCGGCAGCCACAGGTCCGGGTGCGGCCCGACGTCCTGGAGGTAGCGACGCCCCGGCGCGCCGGACGAGTCCCAGTCGGCGCCGATGCCGGCGCGGACGTCGTCGGCGGCCGCAGGGTAGAGGTGGAGCCGGGCCAGCGGGCAGCCCCGGTGCTGCCGCGCCGACCACCGCTCGAACGCGTCCGCCACCTCGCGGTACGGCTCCAGCCCGGCGGCGGAGGTGGCCACCCGCACCTGCGGCGGCAGGAAGCAGTCGGCCCCGACGGCGGCGACCGGGCCGGAGTAGCCGGCGGAGGCGCACAGGAGCGCCCAGACCGCGAGGATCGGCACCACCACCCGCCGGGGCAGCGCGCCGCGGGTGGCGGGGTGCGGCGTCACGGCGGCGACCAGGCGCCTCAACCGGTGCAGCGGGCCGTCGTCCGGCGGCGGTGGTGGGGGAGGCTCCCGGCCCGCCCACGCCACCCGGATCACGCCCTGCTTCCGGTGCACCGAGAGAGTGGGGCGCTGCCGCCTGCTCACCTCGTGGACCCGCTCGTCGACGTACCGGTAGAGCTCGTCGGTGTCGACGATCCCGTCGCCGTTGCGGTCCGCCCGCCCGGTGCGCAGCCCGTCGACCACCGCCCGGGTGAAGACGCCCTGACCGTCCCGCTCGAAGCTGAGTTCGGTGCCGGCGCAGGAGGTGATCACGACGTGCCCGCGCCCGCGGAACGGGCCGGTCAGGTCGGCGTCGTGCGCGCCCCGGGCCCGCTCGTCGCGGGCGAAGGCGCCGCTGTAGCAGCAGTCGAGCAGCACCACGATCTGCTTCGCCCGGCTGTCGGCCATCTCGTGCCGGATGTCGGCGGCGGACAGCGCGGTCGCCCGGATCAGGTGGCTGTCGTGCTCGGAGTCGCGGGCGGCGAAGAAGAGGTCGCCCGCCGCGTCCTTCAGCCCGTGCGCCGAGATGTGCAGGAGCAGCAGGTCGTCGGGCTCGGTGTTGTGGAAGAAGACGGCGACGGCGCGGCCCACGTCGTGGACCGTGCGGTTGCGCAGCACGCGTACGTCGTCGAAGGCGCCGATCGCCGGGTTCTCCAGCACCTCGCGGAGGGAGTCCGCGTCCGCCACGGTGCCGGGGAGGGAAGCGAACTGAGGATCCGCGTAGGCCTCGTTCGCGATGATCAGCGCTCGTCTCATCGTTCCGGTGGGAACACCCGGTCGATGAACGCCTCGATCAGCCGGCGCTGCTCGTCGGCGGTGGCGTCGTCGACGATCAGCTCGTGCTCGCCGATGCGCACCTCGACCCGGCCGCGACCGCGCCGCCGCTGCCACTCGCCGACGAGGCGGAGCACCCCGGCGACGAGGTCCGCCTGGGCGGCCAGGACGGCGAGCAGCGTGCCCAGTTCGGCGAGTTCGCCGGCCCGGGAGCCGTCCGGCGCGACCGTGGCCGACTCCGGCTGGCGGACCGAGCGGACGGCGTCGAGCTGGTGCAACTCGAGGCGCAGGCGGTGGGTGGCTTCCTCGGTCGTGTCGGCGTCGTCATCGAAGGTGACGAACCGACAAACCATGGTGTCCATTGATCGAACGTTATCAGCTCTCCGCCAACCAGCCGGTAACATTCCGTACACAGTGGTGGCTCGACCCGGTCGGGCGGGCCCCGTGTCCCGCCCGACCGGGCGGTGGCTCACCGCAGGCCGGGCACCTCGGTGACGGTGAACGGCGGGGCGGCCGGGTCGGCGAAGAGCTGGCTCTCCACCCAGAGCAGACGATCGGCGTCGCGGGCCACCGCGGTCGGAGAACGGCGGGTGTCGACCGTTCCGGACCGGCCCACCACCCGGGCGGTGCGCAACCCCGCGTCGAGCCGGGCCTCGTTCACCGCGAACCGGGTCACGCCGGCGGCGTCCGTCTCGTTGACCACCCCGTACAGCCGATGGCCCTCCAGCAGCAGGCCGTCCGCACCCATCCGGCCACCGGTCACCTCGACCTCGGTGACGGCCCGGGCCGTCAGGTCGACCCGGAACAGGCGTTCGCCGCCCTGCTCCGCCACCAGGGCGACCCGGCCCGACGGGTCGCTGACGACGCCGTTGAGAAACGTGGGCGCGGCCGGGAAGTCGCCCGGACGCACCCATGGGACGAGCGCGCCGACCCGCCCGCCGTCGAGCGCGGCGCGCCACAGCGTGCCGGTGGCGGAGTCGGTGACGTAGACGGCGTCGCCGGTGACCACCAGGTCGTTCAGGGCCGCGCCGCCGGCCGCCGTCCGGCGGGCCAGCAGGGTGCCGTCCGGGGCGTACACGAAGAGCGTGCCGGTGAGCCAGCCCGCGACGAAGATCCGACCCCGGCGGTCGGCCCGGATGCCGGCGGCACTGGTCCGGCCGTCGGAGCCGGCGGCGAGGAACGGGTGCAGGACCGCCCGCCGGGTGTCGCCCCGGTAGACCGCCCCGGTGGCCGAACTGGTGACGTACATGGTTCCGGCCGGGGTGACGGTGAGCCCTTCCGGGAACACGTCCGGTTCGGCGGAGACGACGTAGACGACGGGGCGGCCGGTGACGGGGGCGGGTTCCGGCGCGCCGGCGGTCACCGCCGTCAGGACCACCGCCGCCGCCGCGAGAAGTGTCTTCACCCCACGGAGCGTCCGGCGGTGACGACCCGACCGGAAGCCCCTTTCGGGCCGGGCCGAAAGGTGGCTACCGTTCGCCGGTGACCACCCTGCGGCTCAACGCGACCGACCTGAGCCGGACCGTGCTGCACGCCGGCCCGGCGGCCCTGGTCGAGCTGGCGATGGCCGCGCAGCGGCTGGTCCTCGCCGACGTGCCGACCCACCTCATCGCGTGGCGGGCCCGCACCCGGGCCGCGCTGCGCCCCGACATGCGGCCCTACCTCGACCTGTGCCGGACGCCGTACCTGCTGCCGGACTTCCTCACCCCGCCCCGCTTCGACGGCGGTCTCGCCAGCCTGGTCGACCAGGTCGCCGGCACGCCGGACGAGGTGCTCGCCGCCGAGCTCAGCCCGCTGGTGGAGTCGGGTGCGCTGCCCGCCCGGGTGGCGCCGCTGGCCGCCGGGGAGGCCGCCGCCCGAGCCCGACTGCGTGCGGCGATGCTCGCCTTCCACGGCGTGGCGCTCGCTCCCTACTGGACGGAGGTCGAGACCGCGGTACGCGCCGACCGGGCGGTGCGCGGTCACGTCCTGGCCGGCGGTGGCCTCGACCGGGTGCTCCGCGACCTCAGCCCGTACCTGGCGTGGGCCGAGACGGGGGAGAGCTACGCGCTGTCGTACCGGTGCGCGGTGGCCGACGACATCGAGCTGACCCCCGGCGGACGCGGGCTGACCCTCGTGCCGTGCCACCTCGCCCCGCAGCCGTTCCTGCTGGCCGACCCGACCGGCCCGCTGGTGCTGGTCTACCCGATCCGGCCGGGCCCGGAGCACCTGCGATCCCGCGCGCCCCTGGCGGACCTGCTCGGGCGTACCCGGGCGGCGGTGCTCGCGGCGACCGCCGAGGCCCCCGGCACGTCCCAGCTCGCGCGCCGGGTCGGTGTCTCCGCCGCGACGGCCAGCGAGCACGCGGCGACCCTGCGGGCCGCCGGCCTGATCACCACCCGGCGGGCGGGCGCGTCGGTGCGGCACTGCCTCACCCCGCTGGGCGAGCAGTTGTTGCGGGCGGGCGGCCCGGCGGAGGCCGGACCGGGGTGACCGGTGGCGGGGCCGTCATCCGGTCCGGTCAGGATCAGTGCGCCGCCGCCGCCGCTCCGCCGCCGGCGACCACCCGGTCCAGCAGGTTGACGGTGGCCCGGGCCAGGCGGGCGTCGGCCACCGCCGGGTCGGCCACCGCCCGGGTCCAGCCCAGCGAGCCGGCGGCGAACACCCAGGCCCCGGACGCGGCCCGGTAGAGCCGGCTCTGCTGCACCTGCGGCGCGCCCTGGTGCCGGTAGGGGGACTCGGCCAGCAGCGCCTGCTCCGTGGCCTCGGGACCGGAAAAGTGGGCCATGCGCCGGTCGGCCTCGCCCCACACCACCTCGGGGATCAGGTCGCCGTCCCGGACCCCGGCACCGGCCCAGAACCAGTGCCCGGCGTCCCGCACCACGAGCGGGGCGTACCCGTCCACGGTGCTGACGTACTGGGCTCCGATGAACTGCTGCTCGGCCTGGCCGGCCGTCCGCCACCTCGTGGTCGGCGGCATCGGGCCGGACGCCGGCCGGCTCTCCTTGGCGCACCGGACCAGGCGGTCGTCGCCGTCGTCCGCGCCGTAGCGGATCCGCCAGTAGCAGTTGTTCGCGCCCAGGAAGACCAGGCTGGTGCCGGCGTCGCGGGCGTCGACCACCGCCCGGCGCATCGGCGCCGACCAGTACTCGTCGTGGCCGGGGAAGACGACCGCGCGGAACCGGGCCGGATCCACCCGCCCGGTGTGCAGGTCCTCGCTCGTGGCGTACCCCAGGTCCAGGCCCAGGCCCTCCACCCACCGGACGAAGCCGATGTCGTGGTCGGCCAGGGCCGGCAGGCCGCAACCGGCGTACGGCCGGTCGTGGCTGACCGCCCGGGCCCGGCGCTCCCCGCTGCGGTGCCCGGCGGCGTCGAAGCCGTAGTAGAGGCTGGCGCCGGTGCGCCCGTCCTCCGGCCACCGGTTGTAGGCCTGCCAGGTGCTGGTCGGCAGCACGACCAGCGCACCGCCGCCGGTCGTCGGCGGGCGCACCACGAACGGGACCCACTGGTGGTGGCCGGAGGCGCCGGCGAGCAGCGCGAGGTAGAGGCCGCTCACCCAGCTCGGTGGCACCGTCGGCCGCCACCCCGGGCGCCATTCGCAGCGCACCGCGCCGGTCGCCGGATCCACCCGCGGCGGGCCCTGGGGAGCGCCCTCCAGCCAGGGGCTGACCGCCACCTGCCGCGCGCCCACGCCCCGGTAGTGGCCGAGCCGGAAGACGGTGATCCGGTACTTCTGCGGTTGGCCGACCGAGACGTGGAACCGCAGTTCCGCGCCGGGGGCGACGCTCGTGGCGTGCGCGTAGCCGGCGATCTCGCCGCGCCCGTCCTGGGCGAACCGCAGCCCGGTCAGCCGGAAGTCGGCCGCGCCCGGCCTGGTGTTCTCGACCACGACCGCCCCGGCGCCGGCCGCGCGGGGCGTGGTCGCCCGGACCGGCGAACCCGGATCGCCCGGGCCGGTGCCCAGCGCCGTCGCACCGAGCGCGCCGAGGATGCCCAGCGCCCGCCGTCGAGTGTGCCCCATCCCGGTCCCCGTCCACCTGGTCGCCCGTGCGCCCGACGGTTCCGGTGCCGCGGGTGCGGGCCCGGCGGGGCCGGGGTGATCGGAACCGGCCACGGCCGTTCAGCCGCTAGACGTACCGGGTCGGCGTGGCGTTGCCGGGAACGGTCACTTGTGGACGATCAGGTGTCGGGTGCCGGCCGTTCGGCCGAGCGGATGGGTGGCCGGTTCAGGAGCCGGTGACGCCGTCGATGCGCTCGCGGATCAGGTCCGCGTGGCCGTTGTGCCGGGCGTACTCCTCGATCATGTGCACGTACACCCACCGGAGGCTGATCTCGCGGGTGCCGCCGTCGCGCCGGGTGTGCGGGAACGTGTGCTCCAGCGGTAGGTCGGCCACCGCCAGGTCGGCGGCCTCGATCTCGGCGGCCAGGGTGGCCAACGCCTCGGCCGGGTCGGCGTCGGCGATGTCGTTGAGGTCGGCGTCCGGGTCGACGCTGTAGTCGTACATGTCGGGCAGGTTCAGGCCGGCCGCGTGGTGGCGGAACCACCAGCGCTCCACGTCGGCCATGTGCCGCACCAGCCCGAGCAGGGTCAGTCCGGAGGGCTCGACGCTACGGGTGCGCAGTTGCTCGGCGGTGAGCCCGGCGCACTTGAGACGCAGGGTGTCGCGGTGGGTGTCGAGCCAGCCTTGCAGCATGGCGCGCTCGTCGGCGATGAACGGCTCGTCGCGGCGGTCGACGTCGGGTGCTCTCCAGGTCATGATCGCAGATGTTAAGCGGGGGCCCCTTTACAACGCGAGGCGTTAAGCGGGGGCCCTTCCTTACACCTCAGGGGACGACGACGACCGGCCAGCGGCCGGCGCGCACCAGGCGGGTGGCGACCGAGCCGACCAGCCGGTGGCCGGCCTGCTCGGAGGAGCCGACCACGACCAGGTCGGCCCGGTGCTCGTCGGCGGCCCGGCCCAGCTCGGTGTACGCGTCGCCGCGCCGGCACAGGAACGTCACCGGCAGGTCCAGCTCCTCGGCCCCGCGCCGGCACTCCTGCCGCAGCTCGTCGGCCAGCTCGTCGTGGGTCCGCTGCACCGCGCCGGCCACCACCCCGGACATGATTCCGCTGTACGGGGCCGGCGAGCTGACGAAGACCGCCACCAGCCCGGCGCCCTGCCGGCGGGCGAGCCCCGCCGCGTAGGCGGCGGCCCGCATCGACGTGCGGCTGCCGTCCACGCCGACCAGCACCACCCGGGGTCCGTCGGTGCCCCGCTCGAAGGGCAGCGGCCGGGCCTGCGGGCCGTACCGCTCACGTTCCGGCGCGTCCATCGTCTCAGTCCTCCCGGATCCCGGTGCGGACCACCGCGGCGGCGTTGCCGGCGGCCACCGTCGACTCCCGCTCGACCTCGTCGGAGACCGGTTCGGTGTTGGTGCGGCGCAGCGGCACCTCCCGGATCAGCACCACCGCGATCAGCGCGAGCAGCCCGAACGGGGCGGCGGCCAGGAA
This sequence comes from Micromonospora sp. WMMC241, assembly GCF_027460165.1. NCBI lineage: Bacteria > Bacillati > Actinomycetota > Actinomycetes > Micromonosporales > Micromonosporaceae > Micromonospora > Micromonospora sp. WMMC241. Next base: position 5,036,697 of record NZ_JAPZBF010000001.1, on the reverse strand, counting down.
GATGTCGCCGGCGCCGTGCCCGTACGCGGACTCCACCACGGCGCGGATCGGGGCGGGCAGCGCGTGCACGTCCGGCAACGCGCCGCCGCCACCGGAGGCGGGGGCCGGGACGCCGATCCGGCTCAGCCCGTCGGACAGGTAGCCGGTCACCCGGTGGTCGAGCAGCGCGCCGAGCGCGCTCACGCCGACCGCGCCGCCGAGGCTGCGGAAGAAGGCCACCACCGAGCTGGCCGCGCCGAGCTCGTGCGTGCCGACCGTGTTCTGCACGGCCAGCACGAGGTTCTGCATGGTCATGCCGAGACCCAGGCCGATCAGCGCCATGAAGATCGCGAGCCGCCAGTACGGGGTGTCCGCGCGCATGCTGCCCATCAGCGCGAAGCCGGCGGTGAGCAGCGTCGAGCCGGTGACCAGCCACCGCTTCCACCGGCCGGTGCTGGTGATGATCCGGCCGACCACCGTCGAGGCGACCAGCAGGCCGCCGATCATCGGCAGCGTCATCAGGCCGGCCATGGTCGGGCTCTCGCCGCGGCTGATCTGGAAGTACTGGCCGAGGAAGACCGAGGCGCCGAACATGCCGACGCCGACCGCGATGCTGGCCACCACGGCGAGCGTGATGGTGCGGTTACGGAACAGCCGCGGCGGGATCATCGGCTCGGCGGCCCGCTGCTCGACCCGGACGGCGAGCGCCCCGAGCAGCACCGCGCCGGCCACCATGACCGCGCTGGTCCAGGAGATCCAGTCGTACCTGTCGCCGGCCAGGGTGATCCAGACGAGTAGCAGCGAGACGGCGGCGGTGATCAGGGTGGCGCCCCACCAGTCGATGGTCACCTTGCGCTTGACCACGGGCAGGTGCAGCGTCTTCTGGAGCACGATCAGGGCGAGCACGGCGAACGGCACGCCGACGTAGAAGCACCAGCGCCAGCCGAGCCAGTCGGTGTCCACGATGACGCCGCCGATCAGCGGGCCGCCGATGGTGCCGACCGCCATCACGGCGCCGAGGTAGCCGCTGTAGCGGCCGCGCTCGCGCGGGGCGATCATCGTCGCCATGATCACCTGGGCGAGGGCGGTGAGGCCGCCCGCGCCGACGCCCTGCACCACGCGGCAGGCGATCAGTTCGCCGGTTGACTGGGCCTGACCGGCCAGGACCGAGCCCAGCACGAAGACCACCAGGGCGAGCTGGACCAGGATCTTCTTGCTGGTCAGGTCCGCGAGCTTGCCCCAGATCGGGGTGGTGGCGGTGGTCGCGAGCAGGGTGGAGGTGACCACCCAGGTGTACGCGGACTGGGTGCCGTGCAGGTCGGTGATGATCCGCGGCAGCGCGTTGGAGACGACCGTGGAGGAGAGGATCGCGACGAACATGCCCAGCAGCAGGCCGGAGAGCGCCTCCAGGATCTGCCGGTGGGACATGTCGACGGCGGTCGCCGCCCGGGTGGGCGCTGTCGCCTGCGTCATCGTGGAAAGCCTCCGAGAGGAGAGGAGTTGCGGGTTGCCTCGGGCAACCGTATGGCTTGGTTGCCTCAAGCAACAACCGCGAGTGGCGCGGCTCCTATTCCCGCGGCGCAGGTCAGAACGTCTCGTTGAACCGGTGCATCAGCCGGGCGAAGTCCGCCACGTCCTCTTTCGGCCAGTCCTCCAGCGAGCGCCGGATCTGCCCGAGTCGGGCCGCCCGGGCCGCGTCGAAGCGCCGGGTGCCCTCCTCGGTGAGGCTGAGCTGCGCGGCCCGCCGGTCGGTCGGGTCCGGGTCGCGGCGCACCAGGCCCAGCGCCTCCAGGCCGCCGATCTGCCGACTCAGCGTGCCCTTGCCGATGCCCAGCTTGACGGCCAGGTCGGTGAGCCGGATCTGGCCCGAACGGCGCAGCCAGAGCAGCAGCCCGTAGGCGTTCGGCTCCAGGTTCGGGTGGACCTCGCGGGCGATCTCCCAGGACAGCGCCCGGCCGCGGCGCAGCAGCGCGGTCAACTCGTGTTCCACGGCGCGCAGCGTCTCGTCCACGGTCAGAGGATAGTCATGCCTCGTCGCTGAGCTGCTGGCGCGCCACCGGCCGCAGCTCGCCGTCGCTGGTGGTCCCCTCGATCACCACGGCGGCCGACCGGCCCCGGTGGGTCAGCGTGGCCACCGCGTTGCCGAAGTAGGGCCCGGCCAGCTTCCGCCACCGCACCGACGGCCGGCGCACCCCGGCCGAGCGGGCCAGCGCCCGGGTCGCCCCGGCCGGCCCCGGGTTCCAGCCGAGCTTCATCAGCGGGCGCATCCCGGCCGGCACCTGGTTGTGGATCGGCGAGCAGGTGAGCTGGTGCACCGGGGTCTTCACGCCCCGGTCGGCGAACCGGGCCCGGGCCACGTACGAGTGGTGCACGTCGCCGGAGAGCACGCTGATCGAGGCCGGACGCGGGTACGCCGGACCGGCGCCCACCCGCGCGCCGGTGCGCGCCGCGGCGCCGCTGCCCAACCGGGCGAACAGCTCGCCGAGCGCGTCGAAGGAGCGCCGGAACGCCGCCCAGTGCTCCAGGTCCCAGGCCCGGCGCATCTGCTCGGCCAGCCGCGCCACCCACTGCCGGTCGGAGTCGGCGAGGCGCTCGTTCCACGCCTCCACGTGGTGGATGCCCGGCGGCATCAGCCAGGGCAGCGAGGTGCCCACCACCAGGTGGTCGTAGGCGCCGTGGGCCTGGTCGAGGAACCACGACCACTCGCCCGGCGGCAGCATCGCCCGGCTGCCCGGCAGGAGCACCCGGCTGGACCGGTTGTCCAGCATGACCAGGCGGGTCCGCCCCAGGTCCAGCGCGTAGCTCCACTGATATTGCACGGCCCGCCAGCGCTCGGTGTCGTGCGCCAGGTCGGCCTCGGTGTCCACCCGTTCGCCGAACTCGTGCAGCACGCCGGTGGCGTCCTCGGCGGCCACCACCTTGGCGTAGACCGGGTCGGCGGCGATCTCGTCCGGGCTGAGGTTGCCCAGGTGCTGGTAGACCCAGTAGGAGGCGAGGCCGCTGCGGATCCGCTCGGCCCACCACGGCTCCTCGCGCATGTCCGCCCGCCACGACTGCGAGGTGTTCCAGTCGTCGATGACCTCGTGGTCGTCGAAGATCATCACGCTCGGCACGGTGGAGAGCAGCCAGCGGATCTCCGGGTCGCGCCAGGACTCCAGGTAGAGCTTCGTGTACTCGTCGAAGCTGACCACCTGCGTCGCCGGGGCGTCCTTCGGCCGCCGCCGGCGCCGCTTGAGCAGCTTGCGCACGGTCGGCGAGGTCTCGTCGGCGTAGACCTGGTCGCCGAGCAGCACCAGCAGGTCGGGCAGCGTGACCTCGTCGGGCGCGGCCATCACCCGCCGGGCGTACGCGTCCAGCGCGTCCGGCGGCAGCTTGCGCGCGGTGGAGTGCTGGGTGGTCTCCCGGCAGGACCCGAAGACCAGGCGCACCGGCTGGTCGCCGTCGTCGGCCGCGCGGGTGCGGATCACGCTGGGCGGGAACGCGTCGTCCGGCAGCGGCCAGGCCACCTCGTCGTCGACCAGCACCTCGTACTCGGTGGCGCTGTCCGGGGTGAGCCCGGTCACGATCACGATCGCGTAGTGGTGGTCGTACGCGGAGAAGGTGGGCGCGCTGCCGGTGGCGCCGTCGGCCGTGCGGACGGTGACCACGGCGGGCGCGCTCGTCTCCACCCAGACGGTGGCCCGCGTGTCGACGACCCGGCGTAGCAGTGGGCCGATGAGCAGGCGGGAACCGGGCACGACGTTACCTCCGACAAGATCGATTGGGTCTTCCTACCCGGCCGGCGGTTGCGGTACGCCTTCCAGCAGCGAGCGTACCCGCAGGTTGTTCGCGTGCCGAGGCCGTGAGTGGGACGCCGTCGCCGGCATCTGACAGGATTTCGGGCATGAAGGAATACCTCCTCGTCGCTCTCGCCCTGCTCGGCGTGCTGATCATCGGTGGCCTGAGCCTCGTGGTGCCCCGGCTGCGCCGGCGCCCGGAGCCGCCGCTGCCGACCACGGAGGTCGACACCCGCACCGAGGAGGACCTGGCCGGACCGCCGGTGGAGGCCCCCGAGGCGGAGCTGAGCACCGGCGTGGTGGTCGAGGCGCCGCCGGTCGGCGCGCCGTCGATCGAGGTGCCCGAGCCCACCGCCGGCCGGCTCGTCCGGCTGCGCTCCCGGCTGTCCCGCTCCCAGAACGCGTTCGGCAAGGGCCTGCTCGGCCTGCTCAGCCGGGACCGCCTCGACGAGGACACCTGGGAGGAGATCGAGGACAGCCTGATCACCGCCGACGTCGGCATCGACTCCACCCGGGAGATCGTCGACCGGCTGCGCGAGCGGACCCGGGTGCTCGGCACCCGCACCGGCGACGAGCTGCGCACGCTGCTCGCCACCGAGCTGGTCAACGCGCTCGACCCGAGCCTGGACCGGTCGCTGCGGACCACGTCGACCGACGGCGTCCCGGCGGTGCTGCTGGTGGTCGGCGTCAACGGCGCCGGCAAGACCACCACCTGCGGCAAGATCGCCCGGGTGCTGGTGGCGGACGGCCGCACCGTGCTGCTCGGCGCGGCCGACACGTTCCGGGCCGCCGCCGCCGACCAGCTGGAGACCTGGGGCGGCCGGGTGGGCGCCGAGACGGTCCGCGGGCCGGAGGCCGCCGACCCGGCCAGCGTCGCGTTCGACGCGGTCAAGCGCGGCATCGAGGTCGGCGTCGACACCGTGCTGATCGACACCGCCGGCCGGCTGCAGAACAAGGTCGGCCTGATGGACGAGCTGGGCAAGGTCAAGCGGGTGGTGGAGAAGCACGGCCCGATCGACGAGACGCTGCTGGTGCTGGACGCCACCACCGGCCAGAACGGCCTGGAGCAGGCGCGGGTCTTCACCGAGGCGGTCAACGTCACCGGCGTGGTGCTGACCAAGCTCGACGGGACGGCCAAGGGGGGCATCGTGATCGCCGTGCAGCGCAAGCTCGGCATCCCGGTCAAGCTGGTCGGCCTCGGCGAGGGCAAGGACGATCTGGCCCCGTTCGACCCGGCGCAGTTCGTCGACGCGCTGCTCGGCACCGAGCCGCTCGGCCGGGACGCGTAGCCTCTCCCGTGACGACTGACGATCGCGCCTACGCGGGGTGGCGCGACCCCGACCACCCGTCGCCACGCCTCGGGAGACCGTACGTGACTTCGCAGGAGATCCCGCTGCACGGCGGGAACGTGAGCACCGTGGTCCGCGTGGGCGACACGGTCCGGCGCAATGCCGGGCCGTGGACGCCCTCGGTCCACGCGTTGCTGCGCCACCTGGAATACGTCGGCTTCACCGGCGCCCCGCGCGCGCTCGGCATGGACGAGCGCAACCGGGAGGTGTTGTCATACCTGGAGGGGGAGTGCGGGGAGTACCCGCTGGCCCCGCACTGGGTCACCGACGAGGCGCTGGTCACCGTGGCCACCATGCTGCGGATGTTCCACGACGCCCAGTACGGCTTCACCCCGCCGCCCGGCGCGGTCTGGCGCTCGTTCGGGCCGCCCCCGCCGGACACCGAGGTCATCTGCCACCACGACGCGGCCCCGCACAACGTGATCTGGCGGCCCGACGGCACGCTCGGGCTGATCGACTTCGACCTCGCCTCGCCCGGCGCCCGCATCTACGACGTGGCGTACGCGGCGTGGACCTGGGTGCCGATCTTCTCCGACCGGGACTCCGTCACGCTCGGCTGGAAGCGGCCCGACCGGCCGCGCCGGTTGCGGCTCTTCGCCGACGCGTACGGGCTGATCCCGCGCGACCGGCACCGGCTCATCCGCACCATCCGCAAGCGCATCGTCGACCACGTCGAGGGCATCCGGCGGATGGCCGCCGCCGGCGAGCCGGCGTTCGTCCGGATCGTGCACAAGGGCCACCTCCGCCGGCCGATGCGGGACCTGCGCCTGCTCGACTACGAGCGGCACCACCTGGAGTACGCGCTGCGCTGAGCAAGATCGGCGTTCTTCACACGCCGGAAACAACCCGTCACGTGTCGGAAATCGAGCGGTGTCGGTACAGGAAACAGCGGCCGACCAAGCTTCCGCGCAACCGGCGTACGGGCGACGCTGCCCCGGAAGCCGCGAAGGAGGGAACTTCACCTTTAGGAGGCCAGCGTGCCTGAAGCACCGACGATCGACGGCGGCAACACCGTATGGCTGCTGGTTTCGACCGCTCTCGTGCTGCTCATGACCCCCGGCCTGGCGCTGTTCTACGGCGGCCTCAACAGGTCCAAGGGCGTGCTCAACATGATGATGATGAGCTTCTCGGCCATCGGGCTCATCTCAGTTCTGTGGTGGTTCTACGGTTTCAGCGTCGCGTTCGGCAGCGACGTCAACGGGCTCTGGGGTGACCCGGGCGCCTACCTCGGCACCAAGACGTTCCTCGCCGAGACCGACCTCTGGGGCGCCACGGCGGAGAACCCCAGCGGCATCGGCATCCCGCTCTACGTGTTCATGGCGTTCCAGATGGTCTTCGCGGTGATCACCGTCGCGCTGATCAGCGGCGCCATCTCCGACCGGGCCAAGTTCTCCGGCTGGCTGCTCTTCGCGTTCGGCTGGGCCACCCTGGTCTACTTCCCGGTCGCGCACTGGGTGTGGGGCGGCGGCATCATCGGCGCCAAGCTGCACGCGCTGGACTTCGCCGGTGGCACCGCGGTGCACATCAACGCCGGTGCGGCGGCGCTCGGCGTGGCGCTGGTGCTCGGCAAGCGGGTCGGCTGGCCGCGGGAGGGCATGAAGCCGCACAACATCCCGCTGGTCGCGCTCGGCGCCGGCCTGCTCTGGTTCGGCTGGTTCGGCTTCAACGCCGGTTCCGAGCTGACCGTCGACTCGGTGGCCGGTCTGGCGTTCCTCAACACCCAGCTCGCCACCGCCGCGGCGGTGCTCGGCTGGCTGCTGGTCGAGCGGATCAAGGACGGCCGCCCGACCATGGTCGGCGCGTCCTCCGGCGCGGTGGCCGGCCTGGTCGCCATCACCCCGGCCTGCGGTTTCATCGCACCCTGGGCGGCGGTCCTGCTCGGCGGCGTGGCCGGCGCGGTCTGCGCGCTCGCCATCAGCCTGAAGTACAAGCTCGGCTACGACGACTCCCTCGACGTGGTCGGCGTGCACTTCGTCGGCGGCTGGATCGGGTCGCTGTGGCTCGGCCTGTTCGCCACCAACTCCGTCAACAGCGCGATCGGTGACGTGGTCGGCGCCTCCGACGGCCTGTTCTACGGCGGCGGCGTGACCCAGCTCGGTCGGCAGGCGCTGGCCGGTCTGATCGTCACCGTCTGGTCGGGCGGCGTCGCCTGGCTGCTCGCCTTCGCGATCCAGAAGACGATCGGCTTCCGGGTGTCGGCCGAGGCCGAGGTCGACGGCATCGACGTCGCCGAGCACGCGGAGAGCGCGTACGACCTGTCGCCCACCACGGGCAGCAGCACGAGCGCGTTCGCCATGGCCGGGATCGGCGGCACCAGGCCGAACCCGGAGCCCGCCGACGAGGCGGACGAGTCCGCGCCGGTCAGCGAGAAGGTCGCCGGTTAACGTTCCAGGGATGGAGGGGTTGGACATGAAGCTGGTGACCGCGGTCATCAAGCCGTACCAGTTGGACGCGGTGAAGGAGGCCCTGCACGCGCTCGGCGTGGCCGGGCTGACCGTCAGCGAGGTGCAGGGCTACGGCCGGCAGAAGGGGCACACCGAGGTCTACCGGGGTGCCGAGTACACGGTGGAGTTCCTGCCCAAGATCCGGGTCGAGGTGCTCACCGACGAGATCGACGTCGACAAGATCGTGGACGCGATCGTCGGCGCCGCCCGGACCGGCAAGATCGGCGACGGCAAGGTCTGGGTGACCGGCGTCGAGGAGGTCGTCCGGGTGCGTACCGGCGAGCGCGGGCTCGACGCCCTCTGACGACGGAACCCGCAGACGTGACCTCGTTGACCACGGCCACCGGCCCCACCGGGTCCGGCGTGCCCGTGGTCAACGAGGTCGCCGGCGTGCCGGGCGGCATCGGCGAGCCGGCCCGGACCGCCCGGGCCGACGCGCTCGACGCCTGGCTGCGCCGGATCTTCCCGGCCCGGCCCGGCGTCGCGCTGGTCGCGGTGGGCGGGCTCGGTCGTCGCCAGTGCGCCCCCTACGGCGACCTCGACCTGGTGCTGCTGCACGCGGGCGTGGCCGGCATCGACGAACTGGCCGCGTCGCTCTGGTATCCGATCTGGGACGCCGGGCTGCGGCTCGACCACTCGGTACGCACCGTCGCGGAGGCGCTCTCGGTGGCCCAGGACGACGTCAAGGTCGCCCTCGGCCTGCTCGACGCCCGGCACGTGGCCGGCGACCCGGCCCTGACCGGGCAGCTCGCCCGCACCGCCACCGACCACTGGCGGCGCACCGCGATCCGCCAGCTGCCCGGCCTGCGCGAGATCACCGCGGCCCGCTGGGAGGCCCACGGCGAGCTGGCCTTCCTGCTGGAGGGCGACCTCAAGGAGGCCGCCGGCGGCCTGCGGGACGTCGGCATCCTGCGCGCCATCGCCACCGCCGGCGTCACCGACGCGCTCCGCCCGGCCGTGCACGCCGCGCACCGGCGCCTGCTGGACACCCGCGACGCCCTGCACCAGCAGGTCGGCCGCCGGGTCGACCGGCTGCTCGCCCAGGAACGCGACGGCGTGGCCGCCCTGCTCGGGCTGCGACAGCCCCAGCTCGGCACGCCCGTCGGGGCCGCGTCCGACAGCTCCGCGGCCGACGGTCGCGCGCCCGTCCGGGACGACGACGCCCCGCCGCCGGTCGCCGAGGGCGACATGCTGCTGCGGCTGGTGGCCGGCGACGCGCGGACGGTCAGCCACGCCCTGGACGACGCCTGGCGGGCCGCCGACCGGCTCCGCTCCGGCCGGCACCGCGCCGCCCCCGGCCGACCGGTGCGCCGGCCGGTCGCCCGCGACGTCGTCGAGCAGGACGGCGAGCTGGTGCTCGCCCGGACCGCCATCGGGGCCCGCCCCGACCCGAGCCTGTCGCTGCGGATCGCGGCCGCGGCGGCCACCACCCGGCTGCCCATCGCCCGGGCCACCTGCGAGTGGCTGGCCGCCTACTGCCCGCCGCTGCCCGCGCCGTGGCCGCCGGCCGCCCGCGCCGCGCTGATCACGCTGCTCGGCGCCGGATCTGGCCTGGTGCCGGCCTGGGAGACCTGCGACCGGTACGGGCTGATCGACGGCTGGCTGCCCGAGTGGACCCGGCTGCGCAGCCTGCCGCAGCACAACCCGGTGCACCGGTTCACCCTCGACCGGCACCTGGTGCAGACCGCGTACGAGGCGAGCCGGCACACCCGCGAGGTGGAACGACCGGACCTGCTGCTGCTCGGCGCGTTCCTGCACGACATCGGCAAGGGACTCCCCGGTGACCACTCGACGGTCGGCGCGCCGCTGGCCGAGGCGATCGCCACCCGGATCGGGCTGCCCCCGGCCGAGGCGACGCTGATCGGCACGCTGGTCCGGCTGCATTTGCTGCTACCCGACGTGGCCACCCGGCGGGACCTGTCCGACCCGAAGACGATCGCCGGTGTCGCCGAACGGGTCGGCGACACCGGCACCCTGGAACTGCTGCACGCCCTCGTCCAGGCCGACGCCGCCGCCACCGGCCCGGCCGCCTGGTCCGGCTGGAAGGGCCGGCTGGTCGCCGAACTGGTCGCCCGGGCACGCACCACGCTGGACACCGGCGTGGTGCCCGCCCCGCCGGCCCCCGACCCGGCGCTGGTCGCCGGGCCGCTTCCGGTCGTACACCTGGGGGAGGACCGGGTGGCGGTGGCCGCCGCCGACCGGCGGGGGCTGCTCGCCACGGTGGCCGGTTGCCTGGCCCTGCACCGGCTGGAGGTGATCTCCGCGGACGCCGCCACGGTCGACGGCCGGGCCCTGGTCGAGTGCCGGGTGCAGCCGCGCTACGGGCTGGCCCCCGACCCGATCGCGCTCGGCGCCGACCTGCGCCGGGCGGTCGCCGGCGACGTCTCGGTCATCCAGCGCCTGCGCGGCCGGGCGCTGGCGGCGCGGAGCCGGGGGGCGGCCCCCCGGGTGGTCTGGCACCGGGAGGCCGCCACCGACGCGGTGCTGCTGGAGCTGCGCGCGGCCGACGCGGCCGGCCTGCTCTACCGGGTCACCTGCGCGCTCGACGAGGCCGGCGCCCAGGTGCGCGCCGCCCGGATCTCCACCCTCGGCGGCGACGTGGTCGACGCGTTCTACCTGGTCGGCGGCGCGCCCTCGGACGAGCACCGCGCCCGCGTCGAGGCCGCCGTCCTCGCCGCCGTGTAAGGCCGGGGCCCCCTTCCAACGCATTCGGTAGAGCAGGGGCCCCGCTTGACACCCGAGCTACGCCGGCTGACGTACGCGGGTAGCCGCCGGCGGGCCGACGCGTGGCGCGGCCGGCGGCGGGACGCTCTACGGCATGAACCTGCCAGTGCAGACCGAAGGGCTCACCAAACGGTACGGCGGCCGCACCGCCGTGCGGAATCTCGACCTGACCGTGCGGGCCGGCGAGGTGTACGGCTTCCTCGGCCCCAACGGCGCCGGCAAGACCACCACCCTGCGCATGCTGCTCGGCCTGATCCGGCCCAGCGGCGGGACGGTACGGCTGCTCGGCCGCACGCCCGGCGCCGGGCGGCTCACCGGCGTCGGCGCGCTCATCGAGGGGCCGGCCTTCTACCCGTACCTGTCCGGCCGGGACAACCTGCGGGTGCTGGCCCGCTACGCCGGGGTCGGCGCGGACCGGGTCGCGGCGGTGCTCGACCTGGTCGACCTCGCCGACCGGGCGGGCGACCGGTACGCCGGCTGGTCGTTGGGCATGAAGCAGCGCCTCGGGGTGGCCGCCGCGCTGCTGAAGGACCCGCGCCTGCTGATCCTGGACGAGCCGACGAACGGCCTCGACCCGGCCGGCATGGCGGACATGCGGAACCTGATCCGGCGGCTCGGCGCGGCCGGGTCGACAGTGCTGGTCTCCAGCCACCTGCTCGGCGAGGTCGAGCAGGTCTGCGACCGGGTCGGCGTGATCGCCCGCGGCGAGCTGGTGGCCGAGGGCAGCGTCGACGAGCTGCGCGGCGCGGCCGGGCTGCGGGTGCTCGCCGACCCGCCGGAGCAGGCGGTGGCGCGGGCCCGGGAACTCGTCGGCGCGGACCGGGTACGCGTCGTCGACGGCGGTTTGGAGCTGACGATCGCGCCGGAGCGGGCGGCCTGGCTGAACGCCGAACTGGTCGGCGCCGGGCTCGCCGTGCGGGAGCTGCGGCCCCGGGAGCGGGACCTGGAGCAGATCTTCTTCGACCTGGTGGAAAGGGGTACGGCCGATGTCGCGTAGTCTCCGCGCCGAACTGGTCAAGCTGGTCCGCCGGCCGGCCGCCTGGCTGCTGCTGGCCATCACGCTGGCGCTGTCGCTGATCTTCACCTATCTCTTCCCGTACGCCGGTGCGGCCGGTGGCGCCGACGGCCCGAACACCGACCGGGCGCTGCCCGCGATGTTCCCCGACCACCTGGTCGGCAATTCGCTCGGCGGCCTGCCGGTCTTCCTCGGCGCGATCCTGCTGATCCTCGGTGTGCTCATGGTGGGCGGCGAGTACGGCTGGGGCACCTGGAAGACCGTGCTCACCCAGGGGCCCACGCGGCTCGAGGTGTACGCCGGCAAGCTGCTCGCCCTCGCGCTCGCCGCGCTGGCCGTGGTGCTCGCCGTGTTCGCGGTGGGCGCGGTGGCCGCCGCGCTCATCGCGTCCGCCGAGGGGCAACCGGTGCGCTGGCCGTCGGCGGTCGACCTGGTGGTCGGCGTCGGCGCGGGGTGGCTCATCGCGACGATGTGGGCGATGCTCGGTGCCGTGCTCGCGGTGGCGCTGCGCGCGGTGGCGCTGCCGGTCGGCCTGGGTCTGGTGTGGATGCTCGCCGTGCAGAACCTGCTCGCCGCGATCGCCGCCCCGCTCGTCGACTGGGTGGCGACCGCCCAGCGGGGGTTGCCGGGCCCGAACGCCGGTGCGCTGGCGGCGGCGCTGGGCGCGCCCGGGGACACCCCCGGCGTGGCGGCCACCGTGGGCGGTGGGCAGGCGGCGGTGGTGGTGTCCGCGTACCTGGTCGGTTTCGCGGTGGTCGGCGCGGCGTTGCTGCGCCGGCGGGACATCGGCTGAGTCGGGGGACGGGAAGTGGACGTGGACCGCGGGCGCGGTGACCGGCGGCGGTGGCTGCTCGACGGGCTGCTCTGCGTCGCGCTGCTGGCGATCGGGCTGGCCGGTACCGTGCCGGCCGGCCTGAACCAGGGCGTGCACGCCGGCCCGGTCGCCTACCCGCCGGTCGTGGTGGCGGCGCTGGCGCTGGCGGTACGCCGACGCTGGCCGCTGCCCACCCTGGCGGTGGTCGCCGCGGCGACCACCGGGTACCTGATGCTCGGCCAGCCGTACGGCCCGATCCTGCTGTCCTTCGTCGTCGCGGTCTACACGGTGGCCGCGCACCTGCCGGTCCGGACCGCGGCGGTGGCCGGCGCGGTCGTGCTGGCGGCGCTGGCGCTGTACGTCTTCGTCGGCGTGCGACCGCCCGGCGCCGTCGGTCTCATGCCGGTGGCGGCCTGGGTGGTGGTGCCGTTCGCGGTCGGGGTCACCGTGCGGCTGAGTCGGGAGGCCGCCGCCCGGAGCCGGAGCGACGAGGCGCGCCGGCTGGCCGACGCGGAGCGGCTGCGGGTGGCCCGGGAGGTGCACGACGTGGTGGGCCACGGGCTCGCCGCGATCCACCTCCAGGCCGAGGTCGCGCTGCACCTGCTGGCCCGCCGGCCCGAGCAGGCCGAGGCGGCGCTCACCGCGATCAGCCGCACCAGCAAGGAGGCGCTGGACGAGTTGCGGGTGACGCTGACCGTGGTCCGCCGCGAGGAGGTGACCGACGAGCGCGCGCCGGTGCCGGGGCTGGCGCAGCTCCCGCACCTGCGGGAGCGGCTGGCCGGCGCCGGGGTGCCGGTCACCGTCGAGACCAGCGGGGAACCGCGCCCGCTGCCGGTGGCGGTGGACCTGGCCGCCTACCGGGTGGCGCAGGAGGCGCTCACGAACGTGCTGCGCCACGCCGGCCCGGCCACCGCCGCGGTCCGCGTCGGCTACGCGCCGGGCGAGGTCACCGTCGAGGTCACCGACACCGGCCGGGGCCGGCCCGCCCCGGCGGACCGGGCCGCCGGCTCCGGCCTGGCCGGGATGCGCGAACGGGTCACCGCGCTCGGCGGTACGTTCGACGCCGGACCGGCCGCGGGCGGCGGCTTCCGGGTGCACGCCACGCTGCCCACGGGGGAGGTCACATGATTCGGGTGCTGCTCGCCGACGACCAGGACCTGGTCCGGATCGGCCTGCGCGCGCTGGTGGAGAGCGAGGACGACCTGACCGTCGTCGGGGAGGCCGCGGACGGGCTGGCCGCCGTGGCGGCGGCCCGCCGGGAACGCCCGGACGTGGTGCTGATGGACGTGCGGATGCCCGGTGTGGACGGCATCGAGGCCACCCGCCGCATCGTCGGCGACCCGGCGCTGGCCGGCACCCGGGTGGTGGTGCTGACCACGTTCGAGCTGGACGAGTACGTCTTCGACGCGCTCCGGCACGGCGCCAGCGGCTTCCTCACCAAGGACACCCGGCCCGTCGAGCTACTGCGGGCGATCCGTCTGGTCGCGGAGGGGGAGGCGCTGCTGTCCCCGTCGGTGACCCGCCGGGTGGTCCGGGAGTTCGCCACCCGGCCGGCCCGGGTGCCGCGCCCGCATCCCCGGCTGGACGCGCTGACCGACCGGGAACGTGAGGTGGTGGGCCTGGTCGGGGAGGGGTTGAGCAACGCCGAGATCGCCGAGCGGTTGGTGGTCAGTCCGGCGACCGCGCGTACCCATGTCAGTCGGGCCATGGTCAAGCTCGGCGCCCGGGACCGGGCGCAGTTGGTGGTCTTCGCCTACCAGTCGGGGCTGGTCGTCTCCTGAGGCTCCGGCCGGGTCGGAGCGGGGGTAGGGGCGGCGGGCTACCCTAACGGTGGGCTGGACAGCCGGCCCGGCCGCTGTGCCCGCCGATAACGACAAACGGGATGTTCGCGTGTTTGACACCTTGAGTGACCGCCTGTCCGGGATCTTCACCAAGCTCCGCGGCAAGGGTCGGCTCACCGACGCCGACATCGACGCCACCGCGCGCGAGATCCGGATGGCGCTGTTGGAGGCCGACGTCGCCCTGCCGGTGGTCAAGGGCTTCATCGCGAACGTCAAGGAGCGGGCCCGCGGCTCCGAGGTCTCCGAGGCGCTCAACCCGGCCCAGCAGATCATCAAGATTGTCAACGACGAGCTGATCAACGTGCTCGGTGGCGAGGGCCGGCGGCTCCAGTTCGCCAAGAACCCGCCCACGGTGATCATGCTGGCCGGCCTCCAGGGCTCCGGCAAGACCACGCTCGCCGGCAAGCTGGCCCGCTGGCTCAAGGGCCAGGGCCACCAGCCGCTGCTGGTCGCCGCCGACCTCCAGCGCCCCAACGCCGTCGGGCAGCTCCAGGTGCTCGGTGGCCGGGCCGGCGTCGAGGTGTACGCCCCGGCGCCCGGCAACGGCGTCGGCGACCCGGTGCAGGTCGCCCGCGACTCGATCGAGCACGCCAAGCGGGCGGCCCGCGACATCGTCATCGTGGACACCGCCGGCCGTCTCGGCATCGACGCCGAGATGATGCAACAGGCCGCGAACATCCGTGACGCGGTCCAGCCCGACGAGGTCATCTTCGTCATCGACGCCATGGTCGGTCAGGACGCGGTCCGCACCGCCGAGGCGTTCCGCGACGGCGTCGGCATCACCGGCGTGGTCCTCTCCAAGCTCGACGGTGACGCCCGCGGTGGCGCCGCGCTGTCGGTCCGGGAGGTCACCGGCCAGCCCATCCTGTTCGCCTCCACCGGCGAGAAGCTGGAGGACTTCGACGTCTTCCACCCCGACCGGATGGCCAGCCGGATCCTCGGCATGGGCGACGTCCTCACCCTGATCGAGCAGGCCGAGGCGGCCTTCGACGCCGATCAGAAGGAGAAGATGACCGCCAAGCTGATGGGCGGGGAGACCTTCACGCTGGAGGACTTCCTCGATCAGCTCATCGCGGTCCGGCGGATGGGTCCCATCGCCAACGTGCTGGCCATGATGCCCGGCATGGGGCAGATGAAGGACCAGATCGCCGAGCTGGACGACAAGCACTTCGACCGGGTCACCGCGATCATCCGGTCGATGACCCCGGCCGAGCGCACCACCCCGAAGATCATCAACGGCTCCCGCCGGGCCCGGATCGCCAGCGGCTCCGGCGTCACCGTGATGGACGTCAACCAGCTGCTCAACCGCTTCGCCGACGCGCAGAAGATGATGAAGCAGATGGGCGGCATGATGGGCCTGCCCGGCGGCGGCCGGCGCAAGGCGACCAAGTCGCCGAAGAACAAGCGCAAGGGCACGAAGGGCGGCAACCGGCCGCGCACCGGGGCCGGCGCGGCGGGCGGCTTCCCCGGCGGCATGCCGCAGCTCCCGCCGGGCCTGGACCCGGGCGACCTGGCCGGCGGGCAGGGCCTGCCGCCCGGCTTCAAGCTGCCGAAGATCGACTTCAACAAGCTCGGCAAGGGCGGCGACAAGGGCCCGCGCTGACGCGTGTCGGTGACGGTGGGCGACGTCATCCTCTCCTAGGGTGATGTCGCCCCCATGGAAGGAGATGTCAATGACCGCGGCCCCGATCCTGCCGGAGCGGCACGAGTGGACGGTCGACGACCTGGGCGACCTGCCCAAGGACCTTCCGTACGAACTGATCAACGGAAGGTTGATCGTGCCGTCCCCCACCGCCCTGCACCAGGACCTGTGTGTCCGTCTGCTGCTCGCGCTCGAGGTCAACTGCCCGCCGGATTTCCTGGTGACCATCGACCTGTCCATGCGGGTCGACCGTCGCAACGAGCCGCGCCCGGACGTGGTGGTGATCCGGCGCAAGCATGCCGGCCGCTCGCCGGTCCCGATCGAGGACACGCTGCTCGCGGTGGAGGTCGTGTCCCCGACGTCGCACTTCCGCGACCTGTACGACAAGGCGAGGGTCTACGCCCGTGCCGGGGTCGCCTCCTACTGGGTGGTGGACCCGCAGCACGAGCGGATCGCGCTCACCGAATACACGCTGGGCGGCGGGACTCGCGAGTACGAGCAGGTGACCCACACCGAGGACCTGTTCGTCACGGAGCGGCCGTGGAAGGTCTCGGTCGACCTGCCGGCCCTGACCGCGCGTCGCAACGACCTGCTGGCCGGCGAGGGCGAGTGATCGGGTAGGACTGTGCACATGGCTCTGCATGTGCGCGGCGTGTTCCTCCCCGACGACGAGGTCCGGGACGTCTGGCTGGTCGGCGACCGGGTCACCTTCGAACCGGTGCCGGGCGCCGAGACCGTGGCCGACGGCGGTTTCGTGCTGCCCGGCCTGACCGACGCGCACTGCCACATCGGCATCGCCCGGGGCGGCGCCCCGATCACCTCACTCGACCAGGCCCGCGAGCTGGCCCGGATCGACCGGGACGCCGGCGTGCTGGCGATCCGCGACGCCGGCTCGCCGTACCCGTACCCCGAGTTGGAGGACGAGCCGGACCTGCCGCGACTGGCCCGCGCGGGCCGGCACGTCGCGCCGCCCAAGCGCTACCTGCGCGACATCGGCGTGGAGGTCGGCGCGGCGGAGGTGGCCGCGACCGTGGCCGCGCAGGCCGCCGCCGGCAACGGCTGGGTCAAGCTGGTCGGCGACTGGATCGACCGGGGCGTGGGCGACCTGGCGCCGGCCTGGGACGCCGACACCATGACCGCGGCGGTCGCCGCCGCGCACGCCGCCGGGGTACGCGCCGCGGTGCACACGTTCTCCGAGTCGGCGGTGGAGATCATGGTGCGGGCCGGGGTGGACTCGGTCGAGCACGGCACCGGGCTGAGCCTCGACCTGATCGACCTGATGGCCCGGCAGGGCACCGCGCTGGTCCCCACCATGATCAACATTCGGACCTTCGGCCACATCGCGGAGCAGGCCCGGGAGAAGTTCCCCGGGTACGCCGACCACATGCTCGCCCTGCGCGACCGCTTCCCCGAGGTGGTCCGGGCGGCCCACGAGGCGGGCGTGCCGATCTACGTGGGCACCGACGCCGGCGGCGGCATCGACCACGGGCTCGCGGCCGAGGAGATGCTGCTGCTGCACGAGCAGGCCGGGATGGCCGCCGAGGACGTGCTCGCCGCCGCCTCCTGGCGGGCCCGCGAGTGGCTCGGCTTCCCCGGCCTGGTCGAGGGCGGGCTCGCCGACCTGGTGGTCTATCCCGACGACCCGCGCCGGGACCTGCGGGTGGTGCGGGCGCCCAGCCGCATCGTGCTGCGCGGCCGGGTGGTCTGCTGACCCGGCTGCCCGGCTGAGGCGTGGCCGGGCGGCGGTCAGCGCGGTGCGGCGGCGGTGAGGAAGAGGCGCACGGCCAGGTCGGCCAGCTTGCCGGCGGTCTCGTCCACCGGGGCGCCGGGCAGCACGATGTGGCTCACCACCAGGCGGACGATGCTGTCCGCCGCGAAGGCCAGCGCCGCCGGGTCGGCGTCGGGCAGGTGGCGCCCCGCCCACTCCAGCAGCGCGGCGGTCGACTCGGCGAGGACCAGGTCGGCGCGGGTGGTCAGGTAGGGCAGCAGCTCGTCCGAGCCGCCCCGGGCGCTGGTCAGGATCGCCTTGACCAGCGGATTGTCGGCGGCCGAGGCGAGCGTGCGGCGGATCGCCGCGTACGCGGCGGCGTGGACGTCGGCGCCGTGCTCGGCCAGCGCGGCCCGGACCTCGCCGACGAACCGGTCCACCTCGTGCCGGGCGAGCGCCTCGGCCAGGCCCGCCTTGGTGCCGAACTCGTTGTAGAGCGTCTGCCGGCTGACCCCGGCGGCCTCGGCCACCGCACCCATCCGGACGCCGTCCCAGCCACCGGCCACGGTCTGCGCCCGGGCGGCCTCGACGATCGCGTCCCGTGCCTCACCCATCGCCGTCGAAGTCTACGGCCGACCGGTGCGACACGGCGCGGGCCGGCTCCCCGGCGCAGCGGCGGCCCACGCGGCGCATAGGATGTGCGGTCATGGCACGCGTGCTCACTCCCCGTGCGGAGGATTTTCCCCGCTGGTACCAGGACCTGATCGCCAAGGCGAAGCTGGCCGACAACGGCCCGGTTCGGGGCACCATGGTCATCCGACCGGCCGGCTACGCCATCTGGGAGCGGATGCAGGCCGAGATGGACGCCCGGATCAAGGCGGCCGGGGCGGAGAACGCGTACTTCCCGCTGTTCATCCCGGAGAGCTACCTCAAGCGCGAGGCCGAGCACGTCGAGGGCTTCTCGCCGGAGCTCGCAGTGGTCACCCACGGTGGCGGCAAGCAGCTCGCCGAGCCGGTGGTGGTGCGCCCCACCAGCGAGACGGTGATCGGCGAGTTCATGGCCAAGTGGATCGACTCCTACCGGGACCTGCCGCTGCTGCTCAACCAGTGGGCGAACGTGGTCCGCTGGGAGCTGCGCCCGCGGATCTTCCTGCGCACCAGCGAGTTCCTGTGGCAGGAGGGGCACACCGCGCACGCCACCCGCTCCGACGCCCGCGCCTACGCCCGCCGGATCCTGCACGAGGCGTACGAGGACCTGATGGTCAACGTGCTGGGCATCCCGGTGGTGGTCGGCCTGAAGACCGCCCGGGAGCGCTTCGCCGGCGCCACCGCCACCTACACGTGCGAGGGCATGATGGGCGACGGCAAGGCGCTGCAGATGGGCACCAGCCACGAGCTGGGCCAGAACTTCGCCAAGGCGTTCGACATCAGCTACTCCTCGGCCGAGGGCGGCCGGGAGCACGCGTGGACCACCTCCTGGGGCACCTCGACCCGGATGCTCGGCGGTCTGATCATGTGCCACGGCGACGACAACGGGCTGCGGGTGCCGCCGAAGCTGGCGCCGGTCCAGGCGTACGTGATGGTCGTCAAGGACGGCGAGGGCGTGAGCGAGGCCGCGGCCAAGCTCCGCGACGGGCTTCGCGACGCCGGCGTGCGGGTCGCGCTGGACGACCGGACCGACACCGCGTTCGGCCGCCGCGCGGTCGACGCCGAGTTGCGCGGCTACCCGGTCCGCGTCGAGGTCGGCCCGCGCGATCTGGCCGCCGGCAACGCGGTGGTGGTCCGGCGTACGGACGGCTCGAAGGCACCCACGCCGGTGGCCGACGTGGTCGGTGCGGTGCTGGCCGCGCTGGACGCCGACCAGCGGGCGCTGCACGACCAGGCGCTGGAGTTCCGCCGGTCCCGCACCGTCGAGGTGTCGACGCTGGCCGAGGCGATCGAGGCGTCCGCCACCGGCTGGGCGATGGTGCCGTGGTCGGCGGTCGGCGTGCCCGGCGAGGCCGAGGCGAACGCGCAGGGCGTGACGGTCCGCTGCCTGCTGCGCGCCGACGGCTCGGTGCCGGACACCGAGGACGAGCCCGACCTCGTGGCCATCCTCGCCCGCGCCTACTGAGGTGTAAGGAAGGGCCCCCGCTTAACGTATTCGGTAGAGGCGGGGCCCCCTTTTAACAAGCCAGGGATGGTGAGAGTGCGCTTCGAACCCGGCCGGCTGGTCCTGCACCGCAACGTGCGGCACGGGCGGATCGGGTGGGTTCGGTCGGCTCGCGTCGTCTCCGACGACGAGCGCGGGCTGCTGCTCTGGGTGGCCCGGGGCGCGCCGGCGGGGCACGAGGTGAACGCGGCGGGGCTCGGCATGCGGGCGGTGTCGTTCGCCGATTGGGTCAGCCCGTCGTACACGGTCGCGCTCGGCACCTGGAACGGGCCACCGGTGCTGAAGTTCCTGCCCGTCGGCGCTTCCCACTCGGTGTGGTGGTTCCGGAACGAGGAGGGCCGGTTCCAGAACTGGTACGTCAACCTGGAGGAGCCCGGCGTCCGGTGGGACGACGGCGCGGTGGCCGGGGTCGACATCGTGGACCAGGACCTCGATGTGGTGGTCCACCCGGATCTGACCTGGGAGTGGAAGGACGAGGACGAGTTCGTCGAGCGGCTCGCCTTCCCGGAGCACTACTGGGTGACCGACGAGAAGGCGGTACGCGCCGAGGGGGAGCGGGTGATCCGGATCGCCGAGGCGGGCGCGTTCCCCTTCGACGGAACCTGGTGCGACTTCACCCCGCCGGCGGAGTGGGACGTACCGGACAAACTGCCGCCCGGGTGGGACCGGCCGCCGGCGCGCTGAGCGGTGTCCTTCGTCACCTCCCAAGCGGTCCGAGGCGCGCGGTGCGGGTCCGGTGTGAGAGTTCCAGGCCGGGTCTGGCAGAATGGACCGCTGGTATCCGGCGCGCGTCCGGCGCCCTCTAACCCGGGCGCGTCGCCAGTTCACCGAGCAGTCTCCGGCCCAAACCCCACTGTGCCGGTCGCGCTCACCCGCCACACCGCCCGCACGGGCCGGTGAGATCGCAAACAGGAGCGAAACAACTGTGGCCGTAAAGATCCGGCTCCTGCGGATGGGCAAGATCCGCAACCCGCAGTACCGCATCGTCATCGCCGACTCGCGCACCAAGCGTGACGGTCGCGCGATTGAGTTCGTCGGCGTGTACCAGCCGAAGGAAGACCCTTCGGTGATCGAGGTCAAGTCGGAGCGGGTCCAGTACTGGCTGTCCGTCGGCGCGCAGCCGAGCGAGGCCGTGCAGCGCCTGCTCGAGCTGACCGGTGACTGGCAGAAGTTCAAGGGCCTGCCCGCCCCGCCGCCGCTGAAGGTCGCCCCGGAGCGGGCCGACCGCAAGGCGGCGTACGAGGCCGAGGCGAAGGCCGCGGCCGGCGTGGCGGACACCCCCGCGAAGCCGGCCAAGAAGGCCGCCAAGGCGGAGGCCCCGAAGGCGGAGGCCGAGGCGCCGAAGGCGGAGGAGCCCAAGGCCGAGGAGCCCAAGGCCGAGGCGCAGACCGGCGCCGAGTCCGGTGAGCAGGCCTGACATGGCACTGCGTCCCGCCCTGGAGCACCTGGTCAAGGGAATCGTCGACCACCCGGACGACGTCCGGGTGCGGATGGTCGATTCCCGTCGGGGCAAGCGGCTCGAGGTCCGCGTGCACCCTGAGGACCTCGGCACGGTGATCGGGCGGTCCGGCCGGACCGCCAAGGCGCTGCGCCAGGTGATCGGCTCCATCGGCGGACGTGGGGTACGCGTCGACATCGTCGACTCGTACTGATGCTTCTCGTCGTCGGCCGGATCGGCAAGCCGCACGGTATCCGCGGTGAGGTCACCGTGGAGGTGCGTACCGATGAGCCCGAAGCACGGTTCGCCCCCGGTTCGGTGCTGGTCACCGAACCGGGGGTGGTCCCGGCCGAACCCGGCGCCTGGCGGGTGCCGCCGGCGCTGACCGTGGAGTCTGCGCGCTGGCACCAGGGCCGGCTGCTTGTCGTGTTCGAGGGCGTGCGGGGTCGCGACGTCGCCGAGGCGTTGCGCAACACCCTGGTCGGCGTGGACAGCGCCGACGTCGACGCGCCGGAGGACCCGGAGGAGTTCCACGACCACCAGCTGGTCGGGCTCGCCGTGGTCAACCCGGCCGGGGAGCGGATCGGCGAGGTGGACCGCATCGACCACGCCCCCGCCTCCGACCTGCTGGTGGTGCGGCGTCCCGAGGGGCGCACCGCGCTCATCCCGTTCGTCAAGGCGATCGTGCCCGAGGTGGATCTCGGCGGCGGTCGCGTCGTCGTCGACCCGCCCGCCGGTCTACTCGACCTGTAGCCGGCTGGAGCCACCCGCATGCGCGTCGACATCGTGTCGATCTTCCCGGAATACTTCGCCCCGCTGGACCTGTCGCTGATCGGCAAGGCCCGCGCGAACGGGCTGCTGCGGCTGGCCGTACACGATCTGCGGACCTGGACCCACGACGTGCACCGCACGGTCGACGACACGCCCTACGGCGGCGGCCCGGGCATGGTTATGCGGCCGGAGCCGTGGGGCGAGGCGCTCGACGCGCTGGCCCCCGACGAGCTGAGCCCGGACGGGCACACGCTGCCCCGCCTGCTGGTGCCGTCGCCGGCCGGTGTCCCGTTCACCCAGGCGATGGCGCACGAGCTGGCCGCCGAGTCGCACCTGCTCTTCGCCTGCGGCCGGTACGAGGGCATCGACCAGCGGGTGCTCGAGCACGCGGCGACGCGGATGCCGGTGACCGAGGTCTCCCTCGGTGACTACGTGCTCTTCGGCGGCGAGGTGGCCGTGCTGGTCATCCTGGAGGCGGTCACCCGGCTGCTGCCCGGGGTGCTCGGCAACGCCGGCTCGCTGGACGAGGAGTCGCACGCGCACGGCTTGTTGGAGGCCCCGCTCTACACCAAGCCGGCGACCTGGCGCGGGCTCGACGTGCCCGAGGTGCTCCGCTCGGGCGACCACGGCCGGATCGCCCGCTGGCGGCGCGACGAGGCGCTGCGGCGGACGGCGGCCCGCCGGCCCGACATGGTCGGCGCGCTGTCCCCGGAGAGCCTGGACTCCCGCGACCGGGCGGCGCTGGACCAGGGCGGATTTCCCTCGCCGCCGGAGCATGTGGCAAAGTAGAGGGGTTGCCGCTTCCGTCCACGCCGTGGGCGGCTGCGAGGACCTCCGACCCGGGGCCGGCGACGCCGGCCACCACCCGGGGGTCAGAATCACCCGTTCGCGCACCGACTGACGGTGCGCCGTGAGCCTCACGAGGACGCAGCGATGAACATCCTGGACGCCCTTGACGCCCAGTCGAAGCGTGCCGACCTGCCCGACTTCCGTGCCGGTGACACCGTCAAGGTGCACGCGCGGGTCGTCGAGGGCAGCCGGTCCCGGGTCCAGATCTTCCAGGGCGTCGTCATCCGTCGCCAGGGTGACGGCCTGCGCGAGACCTTCTCGGTCCGCAAGATCAGCTTCGGTGTCGGCGTGGAGCGGACCTACCCGCTGAACAGCCCGGGCATCGACCGGATCGAGATCGTGACCCGTGGTGACGTGCGCCGCGCCAAGCTCTACTACCTGCGCGAGCTGCGCGGCAAGAAGGCCAAGATCAAGGAGCTGCGGGAGAAGCAGCCGGCGAACTGAGCTTTCGTTCGCCACGCCGCCCGGGCTGCGCGGATGTCGTATCGACCAGATCGCATTACCCTGGTCGGTACGGGCGCAGCCGGACGGCACGAAGCGGTCCACTGCCGCCCGTGGGGCCTCCGCGAGGAGACTCCCGGGCGGTAGTGTCGTTTCCGCGGACCGGAGAGTGGCATGGTGCAGATGCTTGACGAGGACGGCACCGCCGATCCCTGGCGCCGGCGAGCCCGGCGCTCCCGGCGGCAGATGCCGCTCTGGCAGGAGCTGCCGCTGCTGCTCGTGGTGGCGTTCTGCCTGGCGGTGCTGATCCGCACGTTCCTGCTCCAGGCCTTCTTCATCCCCTCCGGGTCGATGGAGAACACGCTGCTCATCGGCGACCGGGTCCTGGTCAACAAGGTCGTCTACGACATGCGCGACCCGGTCCGTGGCGAGGTCGTGGTGTTCCGGGGCACCGACCGCTGGGTGGCCCAGGAGGCGCCGGCCCCGCCGACCAACATGGCCGGCAAGGTCGGCCGTACGCTCGGCGACCTGGTCGGGGTCAGCCGCCCCGGCGAGAAGGACTTCATCAAGCGGGTCATCGGGGTGCCCGGCGACAAGGTCTGGTGCTGCGACAAGGGCCGGGTGGTGGTGAACGGCACGCCGCTGGAGGAGCAGGAGTACGTCTCCGAGGACTCCCCGGTCGAGCTGCCGCCCAACCCGAAGGAGTGCCGGTCCCGGCAGTTCACCGAGGTGGTGGTCCCGCCGGGGCAGATCTTCGTGATGGGCGACCACCGGCTGGTGTCACAGGACGCCCGGTGTCAGGGGCCGGTGCCGATCGACAACGTCATCGGCCGCGCCTTCATGATCGTCTGGCCGTCGCAGCGGTGGACCAGTCTGCCCGTACCGAAGACCTTCACGGACCTGCCCCGCCCGGACGCCGCGCCGGCCCGACCGGCCCCGGTCGACCCCGACCCGGTGGGCGGAGTCGTCCTGATTCTCCCGGTCGCGGCCACGCTGACTGTTCTCGCGGGTTCGGGGCGACCGCGCCGTACCCGGGGACGTAGGCTCCTCCCGTGATTGACGAGCAGACCGAAAAGCCGCGCAGCTCCTTCTGGAAGGAACTGCCCATCCTTCTGGGTGTGGCGATCCTGGTCGCAGTGCTGGTTCGTGCCTTCGTGCTGCAGACCTTCTTCATCCCCTCGCCGTCCATGGAGAACACGCTCAAGATCGACGATCGGGTGCTGGTCAACAAGCTGGTCTACGACTTCCGCTCGCCGCACCGCGGCGAGGTGATCGTCTTCAAGGCGCCCACCGAGTGGAGCGGCAACCCCAACGGCGAGGACTTCATCAAGCGGGTGATCGGCGTCGGCGGCGACCACGTGGTCTGCTGCGACCGGGCCGGCGGCCAGGAGCGGCTGATCATCAACGGCAAGCCGATCGACGAGCCGTTCATCTTCCCCGGCAACAAGCCGGCCGACCAGGATTTCGACGTCACCGTGCCGGAGGGTCGGCTGTGGGTGATGGGTGACCACCGGGAGGCCTCCGGTGACTCGCTGGAGCACTGGCAGCAGTCCGGCGAGGACATCAACGAGGCGACCATTCCCGAGGGCGAGGTCGTCGGCCGGGCCTTCACCATCTTCTGGCCGTTCAACCGGGCCACCTGGCTCACCGTGCCCAAGCAGTTCGACGGCATCCCGAATCCCTGAGTCGTCGGGTCGGCGTGGTCGCCCGTCGGTGGCGTCTGGCAGGCTGGTGCGGTGACCGTCTACACCCCTCGACGCGCGGCCCGGGTGCTGCTTGTCGACGCGGACGACCGGGTGCTGCTGTTCCACGGCAGTGACCCGGCCCGGCCGGGGCACCGTTACTGGTTCACCCCGGGCGGCGGGCTCGACCCGGGGGAGACCCCGGCCGAGTGCGCGGCGCGGGAGTTGACCGAGGAGACCGGCCTGCGGCTGACTCCGGCCGAGTTGGGCACGCCGGTCTGGTCCGAGACGATCGAGTTCCCGTTCGACGGTGTCTGGTACCGCCAGGAACAGGAGTTCTTCCTGGCCCGGGTGCCCCGCTGGGAGGTCGACACCGCCGGCTTCAACGCGGTCGAGCGGGCCACCGTGCACGGGCACCGCTGGTGGACGGCGGCCGAGTTGGCCGACACCGCCGAGCGCTACTACCCGCCGGACCTGCCCGCCCGCCTCGACCGGGCGCTCGTCGGGGCCGGCCCGTGCTGACCCCGCCGCGGACCGTGGTGCGCCGCGACGGCGGCCTCTACGCGCTGGAACGGGCCCTGCAACGCCGGGGCTTCCGCCAGGTCGCGGGTGCCGACGAGGCCGGCCGGGGGGCGTGCGCGGGGCCGTTGGTGGCCGCCGCCGCGATCCTGCCCGAGGGGCGGCGCGGCGAGATCGACGAGCTGGCCGACTCCAAGCTGCTCACGCCGGCGGCCCGGGAGCGGGTCTACCACGAGGTGGTGGCCCGGGCCCTGGCGTACGCCGTGGTGATCATCCCGGCCGAGGAGGTCGACGCGCGCGGGTTGCACGTGTGCAACCTCGCCGCGATGCGCCGGGCGCTCGCCTCGCTCGCCACCCGCCCCGACTACGTGCTGACCGACGGCTTCGGCGTGGACGGGCTCGACGTGCCGGGGCTGGCGGTCTGGAAGGGCGACCGGGTGGCCGCCTGCGTCGCGGCCGCGAGCGTGCTCGCCAAGGTCACCCGGGACCGGATCATGGTGGACCTGGACGGGCGGTTCCCCGGCTACGGCTTCGCCGAGCACAAGGGCTACATCACCGCCGAGCACAGCGCCGCGCTGCGCGAGCTGGGGCCCTGCCGGGAACACCGCTTCTCGTACGTGAACGTGGCCGCCGTCTCCGGGCGCGACGGACGGCCGCCCCGTGCCCGGAGACCGGTGGGCCGGGAGGCGGAGCCGGCGCTCTTCGGGCGTCCGGACGAGCCGATGGAGCACTCCGGCGCGCCAGGGGGTACCGTCGGCGTGGCGTTGGGCGAGCAGCCGCGACCTCCGGCGTCGGTGGGGGAAGATGTGGTCATGGAAGGCGGAGTGCGATGAGCGCGGAAGATCTCGAGAAGTACGAGACCGAGATGGAGCTGCAGCTCTACCGGGAGTACCGCGACATTGTCCGCCAGTTCTCCTACGTGGTGGAGACCGAGCGCCGCTTCTACCTGGCCAACCAGGTGGACCTGCACGTCCGCAACTCCGACGGCGAGGTCTACTTCGAGGTCGAGATGCACGACGCCTGGGTGTGGGACATGTACCGACCCGCCCGTTTCGTCAAGAACGTCCGAGTAATGACGTTCAAGGACGTCAATGTGGAAGAGCTCGAAAAGCCCGACATCTCGCTTCCCGCAGATTCCGGTTTCGGCGGCTGAACGCCACGGGCCCGCACGGCCCGCCGACGACGGCGGATCACTCCGCCGGCACCACCACCGCGACGCGCTGCACCAGGTTGTTCGCGAACCCGCCCCGGTTCCACTGCTGCTCGACCGGCTGGGTCCGCCCCGAGGCGTCCGTCGCCCGGGCCCCCAGCACCCACCGCCCCGGCTCCGCCGTCCACGCCAGCGACCACCGGCGCCACCCCCACCCGTCCCCGGTGGGCTCGTCCAGGCTCGCCGGCACCCACGAGTCGCCGCCGTCGACCGTCACCTCGACCGACGTCACCGGCCCATAACCGGACCAGGCCCGACCGTCCACCGTGCACCGGCCCGGTCGCAGCACCCGGGTGCGGGACATGAAGTCCGGGAAACCGGGCGGACGCACCAGGGCGCGCGGCTCGATCCGGGTCACCGGCACACCGGGGTCGTCGGCGTCGGCCCGCAGCCGGTAGGCGACCGCGTTCTGGTAGCCGTCGAACGGCTCGGTCGTCACGTGCACGTCCCGCAACCACTTGACGTGCGCCATGCCGTACCAGCCCGGCACGATCAGCCGCAGCGGGGCGCCGTGCTGCGGCAGCAGCGGAGCGCCGTTCATCTCGTACGCCAGCAGCACCTCCTCACGCAGCGCGTCGGCCACCGGCAGCGCCCGCTGGTAGTCCTGCTCGACACCGCGCTCCACCCCGTGGTCCGCGCCGGTGAAGACCACGTCCACCGCGTCGTCGGCCAGGCCGGCCTCGCGCAGCAGCGGAGCCAGCGGGGTACCCGTCCACTCGGCGTTCCCCACGGCCTCCACCAGCCAGGGCTGGCTCACCGGGCGCGGGTGCAGCAACGCCCGGCCGTTCCCGGCACACTCCAGGGTGACCTGACGGGTCACCCGGGGCCGCGCCCGCAGCGCCGCCAGGTCCAGCCGGAGCGGACGCGCCAGGGCCCCGGAGACGGTCAGCGTGTGCGCGTCCGGGTCGACGTCCGGGATGTCGTAGTGGATGAGCAGGTAGTGCAGGCCCGCGGGGGTCACGTCGTAGCGCAACGCTTCCAGCGGGATGCCGTGGTTGCGCGCGGCGAGCTGAAGCTCCTCGACGCTGATCGCCTCGTCCGGCCCGGCCACCCGGGAGGGCCGGCTGACGTCGTCCATCGTGGTCATCGCTGCTCCAGCACGTCGTAGCCGACGAACGCGAACATCCGCGTGCCCGGCTCCAACGGTCGGGGCGGGCCGGTGAACCGGTGCGCGCCGACTCCCACCCCGTCGGCCGGGCTGCTCACCGCGACCGGCACGAAGCCCTCCTCGGCGAACCAGTCGCAGATGGTGGGCACCAGGTCCGGCTCGCGACGGTGCCGGGTCCACAGCACCGTCCCGCCGGTGGCGCAGAGCGACGCGCAGTGCCGCACCGTCGACCGGATGTCGTCGTCGCCGATGTTGCCGAAGACGCCGCACACCAGCACCAGGTCCGCCGGCGCCAGGTCGGCGTACCGGTCGGTCACCGCCGCGTCGCCGGTCACCACCTCCACGCCGGTCAGCCCCGCCTCCGCGACCGCGCGGCGGGCCAGCTCGGTGTTACGCGGATCCAGCTCGACCAGGCGGGCGGTCACCTCGCCGCCGCGCGGATGGGCGGCGAGCACGGGGATCAGGTCGCGGCCCTGACCGGCGCAGAGGCTGATCGCGCGCAGCGGGCCGGGCGGCGCCGCGTCCAGCGCCTCGACGATCCGCCGTCGTACCTCGACGAGCCGCCGGGACAGCGCGGAGTCGGGTTGGTCGTAGTCACGGTGCCAGTCCAGCCAGTCCTTCGCCACGCGGCCAGCATAGGCGGCCCGGCCCTAGCAGATCCGTCCCGATTTCGAGGGCGGTCCACAACCGGCCGTTGTCCACAGTGCCGCTCCCGGGCGAGCACGCCGGCTCGAACGCGCCCGGCAGAGTGCGCGGCATGAGGTTTCCGACCGGCCCGGCCCTGCTGCCGTTCCTGCTCCTCGTGCCGATCCTGACCGCCGAACCCGGCGCGCCGCCGGCCGGCTCCTCGCCGTCCGCAGCGCCGCCGTGGTCCGCAGCGCCGCCGTGGTCCGCAGCGCCGCCGTGGTCCGCAGCGCCGCCGTGGTCCGCAGCGCCGCCGTGGTCCGCAGCGCCGCCGTGGTCCGCAGCGCCGCCGTGGTCCGCAGCGCCGCCGTGGTCCGCAGCGCCGCCGTGGTCCGCGGCGCCGCCGTCGTCCGCAGGGCCGGCGCCGGATGCGGCGCTGCCGCCCGCCGCCGGGACGGAGGCACGCTTCCGGTGGCCGCTACCCGGTCCGCCCCGGCCGGCGCGGCGGTTCGACCCGCCACCGGCGCCCTGGCTGCCCGGGCACCGGGGCGTGGACCTGGTGGCCGAGCCCGGTGCCGAGGTCCGGGCCGCGGGCGCCGGAACGGTCCTCTTCGCCGGCGTGGTGGCCGGACGGCCGGTGGTCACCGTCGGGCACGGCGACGGGCTGCGCACCACCTACGAACCGGTCCGTCCCAGGCTGGCGGCCGGCGACCGGGTCGACACCGGCACCCCGATCGGCGACCTGCTCCCCGGGCATCCCGGCTGCGCCGCCGCGGCGTGCCTGCACTGGGGGCTGCGGCGCGGCGATGCCTACCTGGACCCCCTCGCCCTGCTCGGGCTGGGCCGGATCCGCCTGCTCCCGCTCGACCCGGCTGGTTCCTGAACCGGCACGCGCGTCACTCAGCGTCGGGCGAGCAACGCGGGCAGCCGCACGGCCAGCCGGTCGTACTCCTCGGGGGTGTTGTAGACCTGGCCGCACAGCCGCAGGTAGCCGCGCCCGTTCCAACCGGCTACCGACACCTCCGCGGCGAGCCGGTCGGCGATCTCGGCCCGCAACGCCCGGGCGGCGTCCAACGTCGTCGCGACACCCGGCGGCAGCGGCACGAGCCGCATGGCGACCGCCGGTCCGCCGGGCGCCGGCAACCGCTCCGGCGCCACACCCAACGCGTCCCCGACGACCCGTTGCCCGTACGCGGCCAGCGCCGCGTTGTGCGTGCGGACCCGGTCCACGCCGAGGCTGCGCAGGACGAACAGGCCGACCGGGGCGGCCAGCCAGCCGGTGTAGTCGAGCGTGGCCTGCCACTCGACCCGGGTGGGAAACCCGCTGCCCTGCTCCCACGAGACGACGAGCGGCTGGATCCGTTCCCGCCACTGCTCCGCCACCACCAACGCGGCGGTGCCCCGTGGCGCGTACGCCCACTTGTGCAGGTTGCCGACCCAGAAGTCGGCGCCCACCGAAGCCACCGAAGCCGGCAGCATGCCCGGTGCGTGCGCCGCGTCCACCAGCACCGGCACGCCCCGCTCCCGCGCCACCGCCACGAGCGCCGCCGCCGGGAACAGCCGGGCGGTCGGCGAGGTGAGCTGGTCGACGATCAACAGCCGGGTCCGCCCGGGGCGCAGCCCGGCCCGGACGATCTCGACCACCTCCTCGTCGGTGGCCGTCAACGGCACGGCCACGGTGCGGGACACCGCGCCGGTCCGCTCGCACTCCCGGGCCACCGACAGGCCGACCGCGCCGTAGCCGTGGTCGGTGGTGAGCACCTCGTCGCCGGGGCGCAGCGCGAGCGACTGCAACACCACGGCCGCGCCGGCGGTGACGTTGCCGACGAGGGCGGTGCCGTCCGGGTCGGCGCCGAGGAAGGTGGCCAGGTGCCGCCGGGCGTGGGCGATCCGGTCGACCAGTCCCTGGCTGAAGAAGCGCAGCGGGTTCGACTCCATCTCGTCGCGCAGGCGCTGCTGGGCACGCTGCACGGCGATCGGCACGGCGCCGAACGAGCCGTGGTTGAGGTGGCTGACCGACGGGTCGAGGGAGAAGAGCAGTCGAGCCCCGGGGATCGGCTCGGGCGGCGGTGGCACCGTCATCCGTCGATCCTAGCCCGCCGTCGATCATCGCCCGGCCGCTTCGGTCAGGCCCGCGGATGCGCCTGCCGGTAGGCCGCCCGCAGCCGCTCGACCGAGACGTGCGTGTAGATCTGGGTGCTGGCCAGCGACGAGTGCCCCAGCAGTTCCTGGACGGCGCGCAGGTCCGCCCCGCCTTCGAGCAGATGTGTGGCGGCGGAGTGGCGCAGCCCGTGCGGCGTCACCCGCGGCACCCCGGCCGCACCCGCCCACCCGGCCACGATCCGCCGCGCGGTGGTCGGGTTGAGCCGCCCGCCCCGGGCGCCGAGCAGCAGCGCGCGACCCGAACCCGGCGCCACCAGCGCCGGCCGGCCGGTGTGGAGCCACGCGTCGAGCGCCCGCTGCGCCGGCACCCCGTAGGGCACCGCCCGTTCCCGCCCGCCCTTGCCCAGCACGCGCACCACCCGACGGGCCTGGTCGACGTCCCCGACGTCCAGCCCGCAGGCCTCGCTGATCCGTACCCCGGTGCCGTAGAGCAGCTCGAGCAGCAGCCGATCCCGCAGCAGGACCGCGTCCGGAGGCCCGGGGTCGTCCGGCGCGGCGGTGGCGGTCACGCCCGGGGCGTCCATCAGCGCGGCGGCCTGGTCGGCACGAAGGACGGTGGGCAGCTCCCGCCCGGCCCGCGGGCTGGCCAGCGGCGCGGCCACGTCGGCGGGGAGCAGGCCGGCCCGGTGCGCCCAGGCGCTGAACGTGCGCGCGGCGGCGGCCCGCCGGGCCATGGTCGTCCGGGCGGTCCCCATCGTCCGCTGCTTCGCCAGCCAG
The DNA here is from genome assembly GCF_027460165.1 of Micromonospora sp. WMMC241. Taxonomy (NCBI): domain Bacteria; kingdom Bacillati; phylum Actinomycetota; class Actinomycetes; order Micromonosporales; family Micromonosporaceae; genus Micromonospora; species Micromonospora sp. WMMC241. Next base: position 5,005,731 of record NZ_JAPZBF010000001.1, on the reverse strand, counting down.
CTGCGCAGCACCGCGAGATCCAGCCCGGCCAGGTCGGCGCAGCCCATCCGCACCGCGTGGTCGAGCAGGGAGACGAGGTCGGTGACGTACGCCCGGACGGTGTGCGCGGAGCGGTTGCGCACCCGGACCAGGTGGTCGGCGAAGTCGTCCACCGCGTCACGCATCGGCGCCGGCAGTTCCTCGTGCGCGGCCCGGGTGCCGCGCCGTCGCTCAGCCACCGGACGCCTCCGCCCGAGCCCGACGCCTGCGGGGGCGCCGACGGAGGCGGATGCTGTCGTCGGACACCGGTCCAGACTACGGGCGGAGCCGGCCGCCGGGGGACAGCCGGCCCGCGATCGCCGGCGGCTCGGTGAGGTCCGCGAGGTTCGACCGGCCGGTGGCGTCGTCCGCCCGCCGCGCCCGCCGTCGCCTCCGAGCCCCGGCGTCCGGGTGCGTGTGTTGCTGCCCAGGCGACAAGAAACGCCCAAGCCCGACAGCCACGCGCGCGGGTGCCCGCGCACACCGAACGGGGGGTGGCCCGAGCGGCTCTGGACAGGAGAAACTCGTGTCGCGAAGAGGCGAGCGTCGGCGTCGGCCGGCCTCGCCGGCTTCGCTCGGGCAAGGCGTCGCCAAGGCGGTGACGCCGATGCGAGGAGGGACCGGGCGTGGGAGTCGATGCCGTCCTCTACCGGCGGGTGCGCGCCGGCGCCGACCGCCGCCGATCGTCGTACGTGTCGATCGAGGTCGTGGCGGACCGGCAGGACGTGCTGCTCGACCTGCTCACCCGGGTCCGGGGCAGCGGGCGCACGCCGATGCTGGACCGCGTCGAACCCCTCGGCGAGCTGGCCGTGGACGCCGGGCAGGTGCCGCACCTGCTCACCGAGCTGCGTTGCCTGCTGGAGGCGGCCAGGGCGCCGCAGGAGGTCGAGCAGATCCGGCGGGTGGCCCGGCTCGCGCACCGCTGCCGGGAGGGGCGCGACGTCGAACTGCGCTTCGAGGGCGACTGACCCGACCCGGTCGGCCTGGCCCCGGACACCGGCGGCACTCATCCGCCGTCACCGGGAGGCGGCGCGAGCGCGTAGCCGCCGTCGCGGCGTACGACCAGGGCCAACTCCTCCAGCATGGACAGTTTTCGCATCGCGGTCCGCAGGTCCACCCCGGCTCGCGCCGCCACACTCTCCAGGTCGATCGGTCGCCGCCGGGGCAGCGCCTCCAGCACCTGGGTGGCGTCGTCGTCGAGCCGGTCCCGTGGGCGCTCCGGGGCCCGCGCGAGCGGCGCCAGGTCGTCCCCGATCCGGCCCACCTCCTCCAGCACGTGCGCGACGCCGGCGACCAGCCGGGACCGGGGCTTCTCGCGGAGCACCTCGTGCCCGCCCACGGACATGGCCGAGGTGACCGGCCCGGGCACCACCATCGCCGGCCGCCCCAGGCCGAGCGCCCGGTTGAGGGTCTGGGTGGCGCCGCTGCGCGCGGCGGCCTCGACCAGCACCGTGCCCCTGGTCGCCGCGGCGATGACCCGGTTGCGGATGAGGAACCGTGGCCGCAGCGGCTCGGCGCCCGGCATCCACTCGCTCACCAGCAGGCCGGTCTCCGCGATCCGGTCGAACAGCGCGGCGTTGCCCATCGGGTAGGGGCGGTCCACACCGCAGGCCAGCACCGCGACGGTGCGCCCGCCCGCGGTCAACGCCCCACGGTGCGCCGCCGAGTCGATGCCGAACGCGCCGCCGGACACCACCGTCCACTCCCGGTCGGCGAGGCCGTAGCCCAGCTCGGTGGCCACGTGCGAGCCGTAGGGGGTGGCCGCCCGGGCACCGACCACGGCCACCGAGCGGGTCAGCGCGTCGTCGAGCGGCCAGGCGCCGCGTACCCAGAAGCAGAGCGGCGGGTCGGTCTCCACGTCGACCCGCCGGGCGGCGTCGGGCAGCACCAGCTTGCTGAGTGCGGCGACCTGCGGCGGCCACTCGTCGTCCTCCGGAGTGACCAGCCGCGCGCCGAGCCGGTCGCCGCGCGCGAGCGCCTCCGCCGCCACCGCGCGGGCGTCGCCGGTCGCCGTGCGGGCCGCCACCGCCGCCCGGAGCGCCCGCTCCGGCGCGCCCCCGGCCAGGAGCAGGTCGAGCGCGGCCACCGGGCCGAGCTGGTGGACCAGCCGGTGGACCGACCGGGTGCCCGGCTCGGCGAGCCAGGTCAGCGCCACCCGGGCCTGTCTGCGGTCGTCGACACCGGTCACGTGCCCTCTCCCGTCCTGAGTTGGATGGCTTCGCCGATGTCGTGCTCGTCGGGTCGGTCCCGCCCGTCCAGGTCGGCGATCGTCCAGGACAGCCGGAGGACCCGGTCGTATCCCCGCGCCGACAGCGACCCGGTGTCCAGGCGGCGGCGCAGCTCCTGGGTGACCCGCGCCGGCAGGTGCCACGGCGGCCGGCGCAGGTGCGGGCCGGGGACCTCCGCGTTCACCCGGTGCCCGGTGGCGGCCCAGCGGTCGGCCGCGGCGCGGCGCGCCTCGACGACCCGGGCGGCCACGGCGGCCGAGGACTCGTGCGGCGTGCCGGTCCGCAACAGCTCGGCGGCGCGCACCGGCATCAGACCCACCTGCACGTCGACCCGGTCGAGCAGCGGGCCGGACAACCGGCCCAGGTAGCGCCGCCGGGCCTGCGGGGTGCACTCGCAGTCGACGTCGCCGGACGGCTTGGCGCAGGGGCACGGGTTCGCGGCCAGCACCAGCTGACTGCGTGCCGGGTATTCGGTGGCGCCCCGGGTCCGGGCGACCCGGACCCAGCCGCTCTCCAGCGGCTGGCGCAGCGCCTCCAGCGCGCCCTTGCCGAACTCGGGCGCCTCGTCGAGGAAGAGCACGCCCCGGTGGGCCAGCGACACCGCGCCGGGGCGGGCCAGCCCGGAACCGCCGCCGACCAGCGCCGGCACCGTGGCGGTGTGGTGGGGCGCCTGGAACGGGGGCCGGCGCAGCAGGCCGCCGCCGGGTGGGAGCAGGCCGGCGATCGAGTGCAACGCGGTCACCTCCAGGGCGGCCTCGTCGTCCAGCTCCGGCAGGATCGACGGCAGGCGCTCGGCGAGCATCGTCTTCCCGGCGCCGGGCGGGCCGAGCAACGCGAGGTGGTGACCGCCGGCGGCGGCGATCTCGAGGGCTCGGCGGCCCAGGGGCTGCCCGGCGACGTCGCTGAGGTCGGGCCCGCCGGGGCCGCCGGCCGGGGACTGCCCGGGCGGGACGAGCAGGGGTACGCCGTCGCGGACGTGGGCGACGAGCCGGTGCAGGGTGTCGACGGCGCGCACCCGTACGCCGGGGATGACGGCGGCCTCGGCGGCGTTGCCGGCGGGCACCACCACGCGCGGGTATCCGGCCCGGGCGGCGGCGGCGACCATGGGCAGGGTGCCGCGGACCGGCCGGACGGTGCCGTCGAGGCCGAGTTCGCCGAGGATGACGGTGGCGTCGAGAGCGACCGGCGGCAGTTCGCCGGAGCCGGCGAGCACGGCCGCGGCGATGGCGAGGTCGAACGCGGAGCCGTACTTGGGCAGGGTGGCCGGGAGCAGGTTGAGGGTGATCCGCCGGTTGGGCCACTTCTGCCCGGAGTTGACGATGGCGGCGCGGACCCGGTCGCGGGCCTCGTGCAGCGCCGTGTCGGGCAGGCCGGAGATGACCACGGCGGGCAGGCCGGGTGCGAGGTCGGCCTCGACCTCGACCACATGACCGGCCACGCCGGCCAGGCCGACGCTGAGAATCTTGGCGTAGCCCATCTCAGAACGCGCCCCGGAGGTGCTCGACGCGGGCGTGGCCGGTGGCCGGCAGCCGCACCGAGAGCACGTCGAAGCGGACCTCGTCGGCGGTGGTGCCGGTCTCGGCGAGCCACCGGGCGGCCAGGACGCGCAGCCGGCGCGCCTTCGACCTGACCACGGCCTCGGCGGGCGAGCCGTACCGCTCGGTGCGCCGCGTCTTCACCTCGCAGAAGGCGAGGACCGGGCCCTCCCAGGCGATGATGTCGATCTCCCCGTCGGGGCAGCGCCAGTTGCGCGCGATCGGGCGCAGCCCGGTCTCGATCAGGTGGCGCAGCGCGCACCGTTCGCCGTAGGCGCCGACGGCCTGGTTCCGGTTCGTCATGCCGGTCAGGATGCGGGCCGCCGGCCCGATCGTGGGCGTCCCGTGGGGCCGGCCTGTGGACGAGAGCCGATTGTGGACGGACCCGCGATCATTCCGCCGATGTGCTAAGCCGGACGCGATGGCGGACGGTGATCGCCCCGCCGCTCTCGGGGCCACATGGGCGGTTTGTGGCTACCAGTTGTGACGCCCCTTTACAGCGGAAGTTGACGTTCCTTACTGTCACGTCGCCGACAGGTACTGAACGGGGGCTCGGGTGGACCTGCGCATGGCGTTAGCGACGTATCGGTGCGGTGCCGGCACGACGACGGCCGCACTCCCATCGACGAACCCGCGGGGCGGCCACTGATCACCGCTCTTCCGTGGTGATCCACGCACGTCGACATCCTGACCGTCGGCGCGGTGTCGGGCGTCGTCGCCCCTGCCGTACCTGATTGACCCTCACTCACTTTCCCCGCGTACCGCGCGGGTCCTTCGGTGTGCTCACACACGCGCAATGAGGAGTGCTTTGGTGACAACACGTGGAATCGCCCCCGAGCGGCGCCGTCGCGGCCTCGCCGCGTCGGTCGTCGCACTGGCCCTGGTGGCCGTCGCCGGTCCGACCGTGATGCCCTCGCCGGCCGGGGCGGAACCGGCGGCCCCCGAGCCGGCGGCCGCCCCCGAGGCGCCGGCGCTGAGCGAGATCGACGCCCTGGCGCAGGCCGGAAAGCTCAAGGCGCCGGTGGAGGTGACGAGCCTCAGGAACGAGGACTCGCGCGTGCTGGCGACCCCCCGGGGCACCCTGGTGCTGGAGTCCTACGCGGAGCCGCAGTGGACCCGGGGCCGCGACGGCGGCTCGTGGCGGAAGATCGACACGCGGCTCGAACGGCGTGCCGACGGATCGGTGGCGCCGGTGGCGACGCTGACGGACGTGTCGTTCACCTCCGGCGGCAGCGGCCCGACGATCCGGCTGCCCCTGGCCGAGGGGCAGGTGTCCCTGTCCTGGCCGGGAGATCTGCCGGCACCGACGCTCGACGGTGACACCGCCGTGTACGAATCGGTGCTGCCGGAGGTGGACCTGCGGCTGCGGGCGCTGCGCGACGGGTTCACCTGGGCTCTGGTGGTGAAGTCCGCGGGGGCGGCGACGAACCCGGCGCTGAACGAACTGCGCTTCGCGCTGCGTACCACCGGATCGCTCACCAAGCGGTCGCGGTCCGGCGGCGGGTTCGAGGTCGCCGACGGCAACGGTCGTTCCGTGCTGTCCGCCGGGGGCGCGCTGATGTGGGACTCGGCCGGGGTGGCCACGGCCGCCCAGGGTGCCATGGGCCGGGCCGCGAACGGGTTCGTGGCGCAGGACCGGCGTGACGCGCTGCGCGTGGTGCCGGATCGGGCGCGCAAGGCGGAGATCCCGACCGGGGTCCAGGGCGAGGACCTGGTGATCCGGCCGGACCGGTCGCTGCTGCGCGGCAAGGGCACCGTGTACCCGGTCGTGATCGACCCGTGGAGCACGATCGAGAAGACCCGGTGGGGTTACTCGAGCACCAACGACGCGACCCGCAACGACGGGGTGGCCCGGGTCGGCAAGGACCCCGACGGGTCCGGCACGTACCGGTCCTACTTCTCGTTCAAGCTCACCTCGCTGTCCGGCAAGACGATCCGCGACGCCAAGTTCCTGACCGAGATGACGCACTCGTGGGACTGCGGCAACACGCCGGTGAACCTGTGGCGTACCGCCGACATGGCGACCACCGGCAAGCAGGCCTGGTCCGGGCCGAGCTTCTCCAAGTGGTTGGAGGAGCGTTCGGCGCACGCGCACAAGCCGTCCGGCGGTCCGGGCTGCGACGACGACCCGCAGCCGGACAAGCCGATGGAGTTCTCCAGCCAGAACGTCATCAACGACATCAGCGCCAACCGAGGCCAGGACATCTACACGCTGGCGCTGTCGACCCGGCAGTCCGACGGAACGTCGGAGTCGACGAGCAACTGGTGGAAGAAGTTCGACCCGGTGCAGACCAAGCTGACGATCGAGTACAACACCAACCCCAACACGCCGACGGCGGCACAGCTGACGACCCACGCCGGCTACACCGCGCCGGCACAGGCCTGCGTGACCGGCACGTCGCGGCCGGCGGTGCGCTCGGACTTCCCGTGGCTCAAGGCGACGCTGAGCGACCCGGACGGCAGCGGCGGCGGCAGCCTCTCGGGTGTCTTCACGCTCCAGAAGCTGGTGGGCAGCACCTGGACGAACGCGTCCGGCTGGCCGAAGACCGACTCCGGGGTCGCCCCCGGGGCCAAGGCCGAGCTGCAGTTGACCACGAAGACGGTCAACGGCGAGCTCTACCGGTGGCAGGTGCAGACCAAGGACACGCTGGGCGGGGTGTCGGCGAGCGCGTCACCGTGGTGCGAGTTCTCCATCGACTACTCGGCGCCCGCCTCGACCCCGACCGTCACGGCCGCCGACGGGCTCTATCTGGAATCCCCACCCCTGGGTGCCAACCAGGATCCACACGGTTCGGTCGGCTTCTCCGGTAGCTTCACCTTCTCCGCCAACGGCGCCTCCGACGTGTACGACTACGTCTACCAGGTCAACGGCGGCCCGGAGGTGGTGGTGCGCGCCACCGGGCTCGGAGGTCCCGCCACCGTCTGGGTGACCCCGACGACGCGGCTGGAGAACGTGCTGACCGTGCGCAGCCGGGACCAGGCCGGCAACTCGTCCGCCCCGTACGACTACACGTTCCTGGCCAGCGACCCGTCCGCGCCGGTCGCACACTGGGCGGTCGACGAGGGTTCGGGCCTCACCCTGGCCAACAAGGTCGGCGGCGGTCCGGCGGCGACCATGAGCCCGTCCCCGGCGTGGACGGACTCCCGGGTGCTGGGCACGAGCCGCAGGAGCGGCAAGGACTGGGCGGTCAAGTTCGACGGCAACGACCAGGCCGCGACGGCCGGCCCGATCGTCAACACGACCCGTAGCTTCTCCTTCGCCGCGTGGGTTCGCGCCGACGCCGTCGGTGGCGTCGTCATGGCACAGGTCGGCACCAACAAGAGTCCGTTCGAGCTCCAGTACTACCCGACGAAGCAGCGATGGTGCTTCGTCAGTTACGCCTCCGACACGGCCTACGCGGCCTCCACCCCGTCGCCCGCGTGCGCCGTCGACCCGGTACAGCCGGGAGTCTGGGTCCACCTGGCCGGCACCTACGACGCCGGCTCCGCCAACCAGCTCACGCTCTGGGTCAACGGCGTGCGCAAGGGCACGGGCTCGACCAGTGCTCCGACGTGGGCCGCGTCCGGACCACTGTTGATCGGTGCCGGGCGCAACGGCGCGCCGACCGGCTGGATGAACGCGGCGATCAACGACGTCCGCGTCTGGGACCGGGTCATCGACCCGGAGACGGACCTGGCGGATGTCGTCGCACCCGTCCCCGTCGGCCAGTGGGACATGGACAGCGACGACCAGGACGAGCCTCGGGAGGCCGGCGACTCCTCCGACTACCGCGCCCCGCTTACCCTCAAGCCGGCCCCGGCAGCGGTGTGGTTCCCGGACAGCTACAACAGCTCGACGTCGCTGCGTTTCGACGGGCTGTCCGGCTCGGCTGAGACCAGCGCACCGGTTCTGCGCACCGACCAGTCCTACACCGTGTCGGCATGGGTGCGCTTCGCAGGCGGTGGAGGCGCTCGCACCGTAATCGCCCAGGACGGCACGAACATCTCGAGCGCGTTCCTGAGCTGTCGCACCGACGCGTCCGGCTCGAAGTGGTCGGTGATGGTGCGGTCGTCCGACTCGACGGCGGCGTCCGGGTTCTACGTGAACGGCACTGAGTGCCTGGTGAACCAGTGGACCCACGTCGCCGCAGTGCAGGACGTCACCGCGAAGACGATCAGCCTCTACGTCAACGGTGCCCTGGTCAAGCAGGGCACGCCCACCTTCACCCCGTGGCACGGGACAGGGGCGCTGACGGTCGGCCGGGGCCGGTGGGGCGTGCCTACCGACTACTTCAACGGCGACATCGACCGGGTCCAGGCGTGGCAGGGCGCACTGAGCGCCGCGGAGGTGCAGGCGGTCGCCGCCAGCACCGACTGACCTCCGGCCGCAGCGGGTTCGGGCGTCACCCACCGGTGGCGCCCGAACCGGCCCGGCCTCCCCGCGCCCGCCCGGGACGCGGGTTCCACACCCTCTGCTCCCTGAAGGGGATCGATGAGCACTTCCCGAACCGGCCGACCAGAGCGCCGCCACAGGCGGCGGGTCCCGGCAATCGACGCGGTGGGACGTGGTGCCCGCCGCAGCCTCACCATCGGTCTGGCCGCGCTGCTCGCGGCCACGATCGGCGGCCAGCTTCCCGCCCGGGCGGAGCGGTCGACACCGGCGCCGCACCTCGACCCGCAGCGGTACTCGTCCGCCCCTCTGCACAAGGCCGTATCCAGCAAGCGGATCCCCGACACCGACGCGGCGGCGGCGAAGGTGCGGCGGCCCGCGCCGGTCTGGCCGGCGGCGGGCTCCGCGGAGGTGACGCTGGGCGCGGCGACCACGGCGGCGACCTCCGGCCGCGCCGGCTCGTTGCCCGTGACGGTACGACCGGCTCCCGCTTCGCCGGCCGGCCGCACGGCGTCGTACCCGGGCAAGGTCCGCGTCGAGGTGCTGGCCAAGGCCACGGCCGAGGCGGCCGGCGTCGAGGGCCTGCTGGTGCGGGTCGGCCGCACCGACGGGGTCCGGTCCGCGGGTACGGTCGAGGTGGGCGTCGACTACGCCGCCTTCGCGACCGCGTACGGCGCCGACTGGGCCTCGCGACTGCGTCTGGTGCGGCTGCCCGAGTGTGCCCTGAGCACCCCGGCGGCGGCGAGCTGCCGACCCGAGTCGGTGGCGTCGCGTAACGACGTGCGGACCCGGACGGTGTCCGCTGCCGTTCCGGTGTCCGCGTCCGACCCGGTGGCGTCGGGCGCTCGGACGGCTGCCGGAGCGACGGTGGCCGGGGGGACGCTCTTCGCGCTGACCAGCGGCCCCTCCGGTGGGGCCGGCAACTTCGCGGCCTCCAGCCTCGCGTCCACGTCGTCGTGGGGCCACGGCGGTGCCACCGGCGGCTTCCAGTGGTCCTACCCGATGCGAACCCCGCCCGGCCCCGGTGGGCCGGAGCCGAGCATCGGTCTCGGTTACTCCTCCCAGTCCGTCGACGGGCGGCACGCGGCGACCAACAACCAGCCCGGCCTGTTCGGGGAGGGCTTCGACTACTCTCCGGGCTTCATCGAGCGCCGGTACAAGGTGTGCGCCGAGGACATGGGCGGCAACGCCAACAACTCGGTCAAGACCGGGGACCTGTGCTGGGGCCCGGAGAACGCCGTGATGTCGCTCAACGGCAGCACTGTCGAGCTGCTGAAGGGCAGCGACGGCACGTGGCACCCGCGCAGTGAGAACGGCGCCAAGATCGAGCTGCTCACGTCCGCGGCGTACGCGAACGGCGACGACGACAACGAGTACTGGAAGGTCACCACCACCGATGGCACCCAGTACTGGTTCGGTCGTCACCGGCTCCCGGGCTGGTCGACCGGTCGGCCGACGACCAACTCGGTCCTCACCGTGCCCGTCTTCGGCAACAACCCCGGTGAGCCGTGCAACGCGGCGACCTTCGCCGCCTCGGACTGCAACGGCAAGTCGCAGGCCTGGCGGTGGAATCTGGACTACGTCCAGGACATCCACGGCAACACCATGTCCTACTGGTGGGCCAAGGAGACCAACTACTACGCCAAGAACCTGGTGGCCTCGACACCTGTCGTCTACGACCGGGCCGGCTACCTGACCCGCATCGACTACGGCAGCGACAACCGGGACAACAACGAGTACGCCGCCGCGTCGCCGTACGTCGAGAACACCCCGGGACGCGTCGAGTTCACGAACGTCGACCGCTGCCTGACGAACTGCGCCACGAAGAACGCTACGACCTGGCCGGACACGCCGTGGGACCAGAACTGCACCGCGACCACGAAGCCCTGCAACAACGGTTCCCCGACGTTCTGGTCCGCCAAGCGCACCACGCTGATCACCACCAAGGCGTGGAAGGCGACCGCCTCGGCCTACCAGAACGCCGACTCGTGGACGTTCCGGCAGGCGTTCCTTGACCCCGGTGACGGCACCCGGGCCGGCCTGTGGCTCGACGGCATCACCCACAGGGGCCTGAACGGCGGCACCGTCACCGCGCCGGAGGTGACGTTCTCCGGCATCCAGAAGCAGAACCGGGTGGACGCCGCCGGAAGTGACTGGGCCCTCGCCATGAACTGGCACCGGGTCAACCTGATCACGCAGGAGACCGGCGGCCAGATCTTCGTCACCTACAGCGACGCGCAGTGCGTCAAGGGCAGCGTGATGCCCTCGACGAGTGCGTTGGACAGCAACAAGTTGCTGTGCTACCCGGTCAAGTGGACGCCACCCGGCGAGACCGACAAGGTGACCGACTTCTTCCACAAGTACGTGGTCAAGGAGGTCCAGCAGATCGATCCCACCGGTGGGTCACGGCCGCTGCGCACCGCCTACGACTACCTCAACGACGACAACGAGGCGCTGTGGCACTACGACGACGACACCGGGCTCACCCCGGACGATCGTCGTAGCTGGTCCCAGTGGCGTGGTTACCCCAAGGTGGTGACCTACGTCGGTGAGGGTGCGGCCCGAACCAAGACCGAGACCCTCTACTACCGAGGCATGTACGGGGACAAGCTCGCCGGCGGTGGCACGCGTACCACCCAGGTCCAGGGCCTGGAGGGCGGCGCGGTCAACGACTACGAGCAGTTCAGCGGTTCCGCGCGCGAGACGGTCACCTGGTTGGGCGGGGCCGTGCTGTCCGCCACCGTGCACGACATGTGGCGATCGGACCCGCCGACCGCGACGCGGGCGGGAAGCCCGGTCGCCGAGTCCCGCTACGTGCGAGTGCGCACGTCGAAGACGCGTATCGCCACGGACACGGGCTGGCGGCGCAGCACGGCGACCACCGACTTCGACGACTACGGCATGCCGACCACCCAGGAGGACAGCAGTGCCGCCACCGCCGGCGACGAGCGGTGCACCAAGACCGAATACGTCCGCAACACCGCGGACTGGCTGCTGACCCCGGTCAAGCGGATCAATGGGTGGGTCGGGAAGTGTTCGTCCGGCCCCGCTGACGACAAGCAGGTCCTCGGTGACGTCCGGTTCAGCTACGACTCGCTGGCGTACGGGGCCGCGCCGGGCAAGGGCCTGCTCACCAAGACCGAGCGGATCACGTCCTTCACCGGAGGTAACCGCACCTACCAGCAGGTCGGCACCGCGAAGTATGACGCCCGGGGTCGGATGACCGAATCCACCGACGTCGCCGGGGAGAAGTCGACGACGGCCTACGTCCCGGCCACCGGCGGTCCGGTGACCCAGCAGACGACCACGAACCCGCTGCTGTGGACCAGCACCGTCGACCTCGACCCGACCACCGGACTGGTGGTCAAGAGCACGGACACCAACAACAACGTCACCGAGTACGCCTACGACGCGATGGGTCGCGCCACGCAGATGTGGCTGCCCAACCGGGCGCGGGTGACCTACCCCACCGCGCCGTCGACCACCTACGGCTACTCGTTGTCGAAGGCGGCGCCGTCGTACGTCACCACCACCGCGGTCAACGCCAACGGCGGCAACGACACGTCGTACGTGATCTATGACGCTCTCGGTCGGCAGCGGCAGACGCAGGAGCCGGCCAACGGCACCGGCCGGATCATGACCGAGACGTTCTACGACGCGGCCGGCCGGATCTACAAGGCCAACGCGGCCTACTACGACTCCGGTGCGATCGACACCTCGGTCATCAAGTCCCGGCTGGACCAGGATGTGCCGAGTCAGACGAAGACGCTCTACGACACGGCAGGCCGTCAGATCCACTCGTTGCTCCTCGGCACGGTGTCGAGCGTTCAGGTCGAGAAGGCCAGGACGTCGACCACGTATCACGGCGACCACGTCACCGTGGAGCCTCCGTTGGGGCAGGCGGCCACCACGGTGTGGACCGACTCGGAGGGCCGGACCGAGAAGCTCTGGCAGTATCACGGCCGGACGGCCACCGGCGGCTACGACGAGACGAAGTACACCTACCACCCGGCCGGCCAGTTGGCCACGGTGAAGGATCCAGCCGGCAACGCCTGGTCCTACACCTACGACATCCAGGGCCGCCTGACGTCGACGACCGACCCCGACACCGGAACGTCGACCAAGCACTACAACAACCTGGGTCAGTTGGAGAAGACCACCGACTCCCGGCCGGACACCCCCGACATCTGGTTCACCTACGACAAGATCGGGCGACCGCTCACCACCCGCGAGACGAGCCTGACCGGGCCGATGCGGACCGAGCTCACGTACGACTCGCCGGCCAAGGGCATCACCAAGTCGGCGTCGCGGTGGATCGGCTCGGAGGAGTACCGGTCGGAGGTCGTCTCCGTCGACAAGATGTACAACACGACGCAGAGCAAGCTGACGCTGCCGTCGTCGCAGGCGGGGTTCTGCGGGATCGGCGCGGTCACCTGCAGCTTCACGTCCAAGGCGAGCTTCCTGACCGACGGCTCGCCCAACACGCTCACCATCCCGGCCGCGGGCGGCCTCGACCAGGAGGTGCTGAACTACAAGTACGACACGACGTACGCGATGTTGGACCGGCTCGCCACGGACTACCTGGACGCCACCTACTACGTCGTCGACTCGGGCTACACGAACCTGCACGAGCTGAGCACGATCACGCGCTCGACCGCGTTGACGGGCGCGAAGTCCGTCCTGAGCAAGAGTTCCTACGACGACAGCACCGGCCGGGTCGCCAGCAGTTCCGTCACCCGGTCGACCGCGCCGGCCCACGTGGCCAACACGTTCTACGACTACGACGCCAGCGGCAACATCATCAAGATCGACGACAACACGGGCGCCCGCCCACGGGACACCCAGTGCTTCGCCTACGACCACCAGCGCCGGCTCACGGACGCGTGGACACCGGCCTCGTTCGACTGCGCCGCCAAGCCGCAGGCGGAGTCGGAGCTGGGTGGCCCGGCACCCTACTGGCAGCAGTGGTCGTTCGGCGCGCCGGACCACCCGCAGGGGCGCGTCGGCAACCGCCTGACCCAGACCGAGCGGGGCACCCCGACAGGCACGGTCACCACCTCCTACTCCTACCCGGCGGCCCGCGCGGCACAGCCGCACCGGCTGGACGGCTGGAGCCGGACCGACAACACCGGCACCACCACCGGCTCGTACACGTACGACGAGGCCGGCAACATGAAGACCCGTCCTGGCAAGTCGGGACAACAGTCGCTCACCTGGGACGTCGAGGGACACCTGGCGTCGGTGACCGACAGCACCGGCACCAACTCCTACATCTACGACGCGAGCGGCAACCGGCTGATCGCGACAGACCCCACCGGGAGCACCCTGTTCCTCGGTGACCAGGAGATCCGCAAGAACGCCAGCAACGGGCAGGTCAACGCCACTCGCTACTACTCGTTCAACGGCGAGACGGTGGCCCAACGCACCGTCACCGGCATCACCTGGCTGGCGAGCGACCACCAGGGCACGTCGCAGGTCAGCATCGCCAACGACACCAACCAGACCATCACCCAACGCCGCCAGACCCCCTACGGCACCTCCCGCGGCGCCGCGGTCACCTGGCCCAACAAACAAGGATTCGTCGGCGGCTACCAAGACCCCACCGACCTGACGCATCTCGGCGCCCGCGAGTACGACCCGACCATCGGTCGGTTCATCTCGCCCGACCCGATCAACGACCCAGGGAACCCGCAGCAGCTTCCCGCCTACACCTACGCCGCGAACAACCCGGTCACCTTCAGCGACCCCAGCGGCGAGATCATCCCCGAGTACCTCAATCCTTCGGCCACCCCGGGTCTGGACCTGTGCTCGGATGGGAAGACCAAGCTCAGCGGTTACGCGTGTCAGAACCTCATCGAGGGCACGAGCGGTCAGGGTCAAGGCGACACCCGCTACGACGGCAGCGGCGGACCCCGGAAGAAGTCTGGCCGGGAGAAGACGCACGAGTTCCTTGAGGGTTGCGGTCTCTTCCTCATCGGGCTGGGCGCGGGGTGCGACGGTGTCAACGCCGTCGTGTACGCCACCGAAGGCAACTGGCGGCAGGCTGCGCTCTCCGGTGTGTCGAGCGTTCCCGGAGTCGACTGGGCCTGCAAGATCAGGAGCTTTTGCAAGAGGGCGATCGACTGGGGTGCGGGCAAGGTAACGGCTCTCGTCGCTCGGGTCCGATGGGGCAAGGCGCCATCGATCAATCCGGCGGCCGAGGCCGCGGAGATGGCGGCGCTGAAGAAGGAGATCCGGGAAAGCGCGAAGCCCCCGGCGCCGAAGACCCCGCCACCACCTGTGAAGAAGCCCGATCCGCCGGCCAAGGGCAAGACCGGCGGCGGGAACAGCGATGCGCCCACCGCCAAGGGCGGCTGCCCGACACACAGTTTCGCGCCGGACACCCCGGTGCTGATGGCCGACGGTTCGACCGAGCCGATCGCCGACGTTCGGGTGGGCGACCAGGTTCTCGCCCACGATCCGGAGCACGGCGGCACCAGCGCCCAGACGGTCGAGAAGCTGCACGTCAACCAGGATGAAGCCCTGACCGACCTGGTCGTACGGGACAGTTCGGGTGTCGAGTCCACGATCGGCACGACGCAGCACCACCCGTTCTGGAGCGTCACCCGGAAGCAGTGGGTCGGCGCGGGCGAGTTGGAGACCGACGAGCGGCTGCTGTCGGCGAGCGCGTCGACGGTGAGCGTCGTCGAGGTTCGCAACTTCAGCGGCAACAAGGTCATGCGGGACCTCACGGTCTCCGTCATCCACACGTACTATGTGCTCGCCGGCAACACGCCGGTCCTCGTGCACAACTGCGGTCCGGTTAAAAACAACCAACCTGACGGTCTGTCGATAGAGCTGATGGAAGCGGACCTGGCTGGTGTTTCACCTGTTGCGGCGGGCACTTCCGGCTTCTCCCGTGCGACTTCGGGCAGCGGGGACTTTCTCTGGACCGTCGGGGAGGAGGGGGGCCTGAACATGGTCGCCGCGGGAGGCGGTATCCATCATACGGTGGCCTCGGGCGGCGCTCCTGTGATGGCGGCAGGGCAGGTTTCGTTCCGGAATGGTGTGGTGACGTCATTCGACAACCTGACGGGGCACTACACTCCGTGTACTAGCTGTGCTGCGGTATTCATTCAGCGAGGCGTGGACGCCTTTGGTAAGGCAGGTGTACGGATTCCGCTGAGAGTCATCACGGATTACGGCGGAAAGGCTCCCTAGTGGAAGCGCGACCAGAATTGCGAGAACTCCGGGCGATCCCGCTCGAATCGCTCGGCGGGTGGCTGGGTTCTCGGTTCCCCCAAGGGGTGTCAACTCAGTGGTGGCACGCGCTCTTCGAGTCGGTCGAATCGGCTGTCAGTCCCCTGAGAAGCGTTGACCACTCTCAACGGATGTCCGACCTGAGGCTCGGCGCTATGGCAGCGATTCTGGCTGTCGAGCGCCACGACATCGATGCATCTTTCGGGGCGTACTGGTTGCTCAGACTCGCGGCAGCAGCGGTTCGGCTCGATCTGGTGGCCGATGAGTTGCCGGTCGTGCTGACGCCTGACGGAGCTGCTGCGTGGGCGCTCAAGCATCTTCCGTTGCCACTCGATGAGGCAGTGGCAGTCGCTCAAGCCAGGAGGGGGCAGTACGAAGCCGCCGATGAGTCTTTCTTTGCTCCCATTGGGGTTGCCTACAAGCCGGTAAGCCAGGAGCTTGACGTCCAAGCGTCGGCATTGCGGGGAGTGGAGAAAGTTCTGTCCGCTCTGCCATGGGTTGTCGATCATTTGACGGACTTGGAAATTCGACGGGAGGTCCGTGCTTGGCTTGACTTCGAGAACCAGTTGTGACGGAGTGCTCTTGGTCGAAATCGTGACGCCGACTCGGGCCGTGCGCATGCGGGCCCGTACGCCGTAGTGCGTTCCGGGTGCATGTGGGCTGACTCGATCTTGCGAGTGCAGCTTTGAGCCAGTCGGACCTGGTTTGGAACCTTGGTCCGGCTGGCTCACTGCTCGGTTAGGTGGGCGCGCATGGCTGTTGCCGTGGTCATCGGCGCAGCCCTCAAGCAGTGCGCCGTCACTGGACCAGGAAAGGTCGGCCTCGACGTTGAGGATCACCGGCTGTAACGAAAAGCGACGAGTTGACGGCGTTGGAGGCCTTCACCGGCTGGGCCGACGCCCTGCGTACCCGAATGGCGTCGCTGGTGGCGGTCGCATACCGTGCCGGTCGTGGACGGACGACGCAGCTACCCCGAGGATCAGCAGGAACCGCGGTGGGGCGACCGCGGGTACGAGTCGGACTGGCGCACCACCGGCGAGCCGCGCTACCGCGACGACGACTACCGCGCCCCGGAGCAGCGCGCCGGCGAGAGCCGTTACGGCGCGTACTCCGCCGCCGACCCGCTCGTCGACGACACCAGCGGTTGGCGGTCGCAGCGCCCGGACGACCCTGAGGTCTCCGGCGAGTTGCCCGGCCGCGCCGGTCGCCGGGCGGCCCGCGAGGCGGCCGGTGGTGAGGACGTGTTGTCCCGCAGCGGCGTCGACGCGCTCGGCACGGCGTCGCGCGGGGCGGCGAACCCGTCGGCCGGCGTGGCCGACCCGCTCACCGCCGCCCGTGGCGGCACCGATCCGTACGGGCTCGGGGCGCGGGGCGCCGACGCCCTCGCCGGGAGCGCCGATCCGGCCCGCCCCGGTCCGCTGGGCGGCTACCCGATCGTGGACACCGGCAGGTCGGCCGAGCCCGCCACGTCCGGCGGTGGGACGCAGATCTCGCTGGGGGGCCGGACCGGTCCCGGCGCGGCCACGCCGTTGACGGTGGGGGAGCGGCCGACCGGTGGGGCGGACCCGGCCGCGCCGGTGAACCCGTTGGAGATGCCGACCGGTCCGATGCCGGCGGTGGTTCCCCGTTCGGACACCCCGCCGCCGGGTGACGGCGTCTACCGGACCCGGCGTCCGGCGCTGGCGGTGCTGCTGGCGGCGTTGGTGCTGGTGCTGGAGGTGCCGGCGATGCGGGTGTTGCTGCACGGGCTGGTCGGGGACCCGGTGTCGACGTCGCACGTCGTGGTGGGCACGTTCCTGGTGGTCGGCCTGCCGATCTTCGGCGCCGGGCTGTACGGGCTGCGCACCGGCGGGTTGGCGCTCGCCGACGGCAGTCGGGGTTGGCTGCGTCCGCCGACCGCCTATCTGACCGTCGGCCTGGTGCTCTTCGTGGCCGCCGCCCTCGCGGCCCGCTGACCCGGAAGCGGCCGCGGGCCCGCTTGATCCACACCGGTACGCCGAGGTGGCGGCATCCCCGCCGCCGTGATGCCGCCACCTCCCCGAGCTGGAGTGGATCAAGCTGCCCCCAGGCGGGCCTGGAGTAGATCAAGGGGGACCGCGCACCCCGGGGCCGAGGTGCGGGGACGGCGCGTACACTTGTCAACTGGCGACCGCCTCGCGCGGTCGACCTCGCGTGCCCTCTCCACGATCATCCGTGGGGCGACGGCCTCCCTGGTCCCGGTTCTTCACCCGGGCCCACCCTGGCCGGCGACCGGGCGCCAGGCGTCCGGCCGCCGGCCGGACGGACAACCAGGGACAAAGTAGGAGTACCCACCATGGCCGTCGTGACCATGCGTCAGCTGCTGGAGAGCGGTGTGCACTTCGGGCACCAGACCCGGCGCTGGAACCCGAAGATGAAGCGCTTCATCTTCACCGAGCGCAACGGTATCTACATCATCGACCTGCGCCAGACCCTCGACTACATCGAGAAGGCGTACGAGTTCATCCGCACCACCGTCGCGGGCGGCGGCAGCATCCTGTTCGTCGGCACCAAGAAGCAGGCCCAGGAGGCCATCGCCGAGCAGGCGACCCGGGTCGGCCAGCCGTACGTCAACCACCGCTGGCTCGGTGGCATGCTGACCAACTTCCAGACCGTGTACAAGCGGCTCCAGCGGATGAAGGAGCTTGAGGCCCTGGGTGACCTGAGCGGCACCGCCGCCGGTTACACCAAGAAGGAGACCCTCCAGCTCTCCCGCGAGAAGATCAAGCTGACCCGCACCCTCGGTGGCCTGCGGGACATGCAGAAGCTTCCGGCCGCGGTCTGGATCGTCGACACCAAGAAGGAGCACATCGCCGTCGACGAGGCCCGCAAGCTGGGCATCCCGGTGATCGCCGTGCTCGACACCAACTGCGACCCGGACGAGGTCGACTTCCCGATCCCGGGCAACGACGACGCCATCCGGTCGGCCGAGCTGCTGACCAAGGTCGTCGCCGCCGCCGTCGCCGACGGTCTGATCGCCCGCTCCGGCCGTAACCGGGGCGGCGACGAGAAGCCCGAGGCGGGCCAGGTCGGCGCCGACGAGCCGCTGGCCGAGTGGGAGCGCGAGCTGCTCGAGGAGCCGAAGAAGGCCGACGAGCAGCCCGCCGCCGCCGAGCAGCCGGCCGCCGAGCAGCCCGCCGCCGCCGAGGAGCCGAAGAAGGCCACCGAGCAGCCGGCGGCCGCCGCCGCGGAGTGATCTCGCCGTCGCGCCCCCACCGTCCGGGTTCCCGGGCGGTGGGGCGCGACGGGTACGCCGGGCAGCACCGGCCCGGAACGGGTAAGCAGCACCCCAGACCACCTCACTGACACCGAAGAGAGAGTCATGTCCAACTTCACCGCCGCGGACGTCAAGAAGCTCCGGGACCTCACCGGCGCCGGCATGATGGACTCCAAGAAGGCGCTGACCGAGGCCGAGGGCGACTTCGACAAGGCCGTCGAGATCCTGCGCGTCAAGGGTGCCAAGGATGTCGGCAAGCGGGCCGGCCGCACCGCGGCCAACGGTCTCGTCGCCCACTCCGGCCAGGCGCTGCTCGAGCTCAACTGCGAGACCGACTTCGTCGCCAAGAACGACGCCTTCATCGCGCTGGCCCAGCAGCTCGTCGAGCACGGCGTGACCAGCGGCGCCACCAACGCCGAGGAGCTGCTCGCCAGCAGCATCGACGGCAGGACGGTCGCCGACCTGATCCAGGAGCAGTCCGCCAAGATCGGCGAGAAGCTGGTGCTCAACCGCTTCGCCAAGCTCGACGGCACCACCGCCGTCTACCTGCACCGCAAGAGCCAGGACCTGCCCCCGGCGGTCGGCGTGCTGGTGCAGTTCACCGGCAAGACCGACGAGGCCGGCGACGCCGACGCGCGCGGTGTGGCCATGCAGATCGCCGCCATGCGGCCGAAGTTCCTCACCCGCGACGAGGTGCCCGCCGAGACGGTCGAGTCCGAGCGGCGCATCGCCGAGCAGACCGCCCGCGAGGAGAACAAGCCCGAGGCGGCGCTGCCGAAGATCGTCGAGGGTCGGGTCAACTCCTTCTTCAAGGACTTCGTCCTGCTGGAGCAGGCGGCGGTCGCCGACAACAAGAAGACCGTCAAGCAGGTGCTGGCCGAGGCCGGCATCGAGGTGACCCGCTTCGTGCGGTTCGAGGTCGGCCAGGCCTGAGCCGCCGCCCGGGCCGCTGGGCCCGGGCGCAGGGGAACGTGGACGAGGAGGCCGCAGGTGTACGCGACAGGCACCGCGGCCTCCTCGTCACATAGGGTCGGCAGGGGCAGTTACGCGATGCCCGCGCGCTGCGCGGGGAGAAGGGGCGGGGCGGATGACGCAGGTTGTGAGTGACCGGAGCCTGGCGGCGGACGACCCGACCGCCCCTCCGCCCGGTCGGTCCCGCCGGGTGGTGCTGAAGCTCTCCGGTGAGGTCTTCGGCGGCGGCGCGATCGGCGTCGACCCGGACGTCGTACAGGGCATCGCCCGGCAGATCGCCACCGTGGTCCGCCGCGGCGTGCAGGTCTCCGTGGTGGTCGGCGGCGGCAACTTCTTCCGCGGCGCCGAGCTGCAGAAGCGGGGCATGGACCGGGCCCGCGCCGACTACATGGGCATGCTGGGCACGGTGATGAACTGCCTGGCGTTGCAGGACTTCCTGGAGAAGGAGGGCATCGAGACCCGGGTGCAGAGCGCCATCACCATGGCCCAGGTCGCCGAGCCCTACATCCCGCTGCGCGCGATCCGGCACCTGGAGAAGGGCCGCGTGGTGATCTTCGGCGCGGGCGCCGGGATGCCCTACTTCTCCACCGACACGGTGGCCGCCCAGCGGGCGCTGGAGATCCGTGCGGACGTGGTGCTGATGAGCAAGAACGGCGTGGACGCGGTCTACACCGCCGACCCCCGGATCGACCCGACCGCGAGCAAGCTCGACTCGATCACCTTCTCCGAGGTGCTGCGCCGCAACCTGCGGGTGGCCGACGCCGCCGCGTTCAGCCTCTGCATGGAGAACGGCCTGCCGATGCTGGTCTTCGGCGCCCAGGGCGACGACACGATCGTCCGGGCCGTCGGCGGTGAGAAGATCGGCACGCTGATCACCGCCTGACGCGGTCCCGCCGGACCGGCAGCGGTCCTCTGCCACAGCCTGAGAGCACAGCCCACGACGAGCGACAGAAGGAGGCGAGGAGACCGGTGATCGACGACACCCTCCTCGAGGCGGAGGAGAAGATGGAGCGTGCCATCGAGCACGCCAGGGAGGAATTCGGCGGGATCCGCACCGGTCGCGCCAACGCCGCCATGTTCTCCCGGATCGTCATCGACTACTACGGCAGCCCGACCCCGCTGCCGCAGATGGCGTCCATCGCGGTGCCCGAGCCGCGCATGGTGATCATCAAGCCGTACGACAACTCGCAGCTGAACGCCATGGAGAAGGCGATCCGCGACTCGGACCTCGGGGTGAACCCGAACAACGAGGGCAACCAGTTGCGCATCGTGCTGCCGCAGATGACCGAGGAGCGGCGGCGGGACATGATCAAGGTCGCCCGGCAGAAGGGCGAGGAGGCCAAGGTCGCCGTCCGCAACATCCGCCGCAGGGCCAAGGAAGAGCTGGACCGCCTGGTCAAGGACGGCGAGGTCGGCGAGGACGAGGGCCGGCGCGCGGAGAAGGACCTGGACGACCTGACCCAGCGCTTCGTCGCCACCGTGGACGAGATGATCAAGCACAAGGAGAGCGAGCTGCTCGAGGTCTGAGCGGCCCGCGTACTCCACACGGCACCGCGCCGCCGCCGCCCGGCACCCGGGCGGCGGCCCGGTGCCGTCGTCGTGCCCGGCCGGCGTCCACCCTCGCCGCCTCCCGGGTGCAGTAGGCTCGGCACGATTCGGCGACCACCACCGGGTGAACGGCGGGAGTCGCCCGGCCGTCGGCCGCTCAACAGGAAGTCTCACGCCGGTAGGGGATGGTCTTGGTCTTGCGTCATGTGGTGGCTTCCGTACCGTCTGCCGGTGCGTGATGTCCCACCCCGACCCCTACGGCAGCATCGAGCCGCGTGGCTGGGACCGTCCGGCCCCGGCCCTGCCCTGGCCGGAGACCGACCTGGAGCCCGGCTCGTGGCAGCGGCCCGCTCCCGGCCCGGACGCCTGGCCCGCCGACGCCGGGGCGTACGCCCGGCCCGCTGACCGGGAGGCGTACGCCCGCCCGGACACGGACCCCTTCCCGGGCGGTCCGTGGCCCCACGACGGACCGCCGCCCGGCGGTCGCGGCCCGCGCGGCGACGACCGCCCCGACGGGTACGACCGGCCGGACGACGAGTTCCCCACCGCGCAGATCGCGCCGGTGCGGGACGAACCGACCGACCACCTCCCGGCGGTACGCGACGAGCCGGCGCCCGAGCCGCCGTCCGGTCGCCGGTCGAAGGGGCGCCGCCGGGCGAGCGCCGAGCGTCCGCCGACCACCGCACCCCGTTCGTCGAAGGCGGGGCGCAACCTGCCCGCCGCGATCGGCGTCGGGCTGGGCCTCGGCGCGGCGATCGTGGTGCCGCTCTTCTTCTTCCTGCCGGCGTTCCTCGCCGTGCTGGCCGCCGCCGTGGCGATCGGCATCTGGGAGATGGCCCGGGCGGTCCGTCGCAGCGGCGCCCACCCGCCGCTGGTGCCGCTGGTGGCCGGCGGGGTGATCATGGTCGGGCTGGCCTGGTTCGCCGGCCCGGACGCGCTCTGCCTCGGGCTGCTGGTGACCGTGCTGGGCACGATGATCTGGCGGCTGGGCGACGGCCCCGGCAACTACCAGCGTGACCTCACCGCAGCCACGCTGATCGTCGTCTACGTGCCGTTCCTCGCCGGTTTCGCGGCCCTGCTCGCGGCCGCGCCCGACGACGGTCACCTGCGGGTGCTGGTCACGCTGGTGGCCGTGGTGCTCTCCGACACCGGCGGGTACGCCGCCGGGGTGGCCTTCGGCAAGCGCCCGATGGCCCCGAAGATCAGCCCGAAGAAGTCCTGGGAGGGCTTCGCCGGTTCGGTCACCGCCGCCGCGGTGGGCAGCGCCCTGCTGCTGTGGCTGCTGTTCGAGGTGGCCCCGTGGTGGGGTGCGCTGTTCGGGGTGGCGATCTCCTGCGCCGCGGTGCTCGGCGACCTCGCCGAGTCGATGATCAAGCGGGACCTGGGCGTCAAGGACATGAGCAACCTGCTTCCCGGTCACGGTGGCCTGATGGACCGGCTCGACTCCATCCTGTTCGCGGTGCCGACGGCATATCTGCTGCTCGCGGTGTTCGTGCCGGTGGTGGGCTGAGGGATGGATCACCTGCGCGAAGCGGGGCCAACCGGCCGGTCGGGGGCGATTCGGCCCCCACGGACGGGTGCGTCCCGCCGCACCCGTGTCAGACTGGACGCGCCATGACGAGCCTCCCACTGATCTCCGTAGACCCCGACGGCCGCGGCCGCCGACCCGCGATGCCTCCCCGTCACCTCGCCGACCTGGACCTGCCGGGTCGGCAGGCGCTCGTCACCGAGCTGGGCGAACCGGCGTTCCGCGCGAAGCAGGTCTCGAACCACTACTTCGGTCGCCTGGTGCGCGACCCGGAGCGGATGACCGACCTGCCGGCGGCGACCCGTGAGCGGCTGGCCGGCACGCTGCTGCCCACCCTGCTCAACCCGGTGCGCGAGCTGGCCTGCGACGACGGCGCGACCCGCAAGGCGCTGTGGCGGCTGCACGACGGGTCGCTGGTGGAGAGCGTGCTGATGGGTTACCCGGACCGGGTCACCGTCTGCATCTCCAGCCAGGCCGGCTGTGGCATGGCCTGCCCGTTCTGCGCCACCGGTCAGGCCGGGCTGACCCGCAACCTCTCCACCGCGGAGATCGTCGACCAGGCGGTCTACCTGGCCGGGGTGGCCGCCTCCGGGGCGGTGGCCGGCTCACCGCCGCGGCTGTCGCACGTGGTGTTCATGGGCATGGGGGAGCCGCTGGCCAACTACGCGCGGGTGGTCGCGGCGATCCGCCGGCTGGTCGCGCCGGCGCCGGAGGGGCTCGGCCTGTCCCAACGGCACATCACCGTCTCCACGGTCGGGCTGGTCCCGGCCATCCGCCGACTGGCCAGCGAAGACCTCTCGGTGACCCTTGCGTTGTCGCTGCACGCCCCCGATGATGAGCTGCGCGACGAACTCGTCCCGGTCAACCAGCGCTGGAAGGTGTCCGAGGTGCTGGACGCGGCGTGGGACTACGCGGCCACGACGGGGCGTCGCGTGTCCATCGAGTACGCGATGATCAAGGACGTGAACGACCAGCCGTGGAGAGCCGATCTGCTCGGGCGGCTGCTGGCCGGCAAGTTGGCCCACGTGAACCTGATCCCGCTCAACCCGACCCCGGGCAGCCGCTGGGACGCCAGCCCGAAGCCGGTCGAGCGGGAGTTCGTCCGGCGGTTGCGCGACGCCGGGGTGTCCACCACGGTGCGCGACACCCGGGGACGCGAGATCGACGGGGCGTGTGGGCAGCTCGCCGCGGCCGAGGACACGGACAGCGACCCACGCGCGGCAACGGCGTAGCGGTACGAGACCAGGAGACATAGTGGCGAGTCAGGGTCAGCGTTTCCGGCGGAAGGCGCTCCGCCGGGGATACAAGGTCGACGAGGTGGACGCCTTCCTGGACCGGGTCGAGGCGACCCTCGACGGCCAGCCGGTCGGCGCGCCCGTCGCCTCCCAGGAGGTCCACGACGTCGTCTTCCGGGTCCGGTTCAACGGCTACGACGAGTGGCAGGTCGACCTGCACCTCGACCGGGTCGAGCGGCAGCTCGCCGAGCTGGAGGAGCGCTCCGGCGCCGCCGGCGGGCGCGGTGGCGATCCCCGGATGGCCGACCGGCTCGGCCCGCCGATGCGCGACGACCGCGGCCTGTCCCCGGTGCCCCAGCCACCGATGCCGCCCCGGCAGATGCCGGCCCAGGCCGGCCCGCCGGTCGACCGCTACGGCAACCGCTACGACGAGCCGACCGGCGCGTTCGCCGGCGGCTACGACGGTCCGCGCGGCGGCTACGACGCGCCTCGTGGCCCCGCCGGTCCGGGCCCGATGGGCCCGGGCCCGGGTGCCCCGATGGGGCACGGCGGCCCGCCGCCGCGGAGCCTGCCGCCAGGTCCGGGCGGTTACGGTCCGCCGGACGCCGGCCCGGGTGGCTACGGTCCGCCGGACCCGACCCCCGGTGGTGGTTACGGCCCGGAGCCCGGCCAGGGTGGGTACGGCGGCCCGGGCGACCGCTTCGACGGCTTCGAGGCCGGCCGGCACGGCCGTGCCGACATGACCGCGGAGATCCGGATGCCCGAGCGTGAGCTGCGTGAGCTGCGCGGACGCGGTCCGGCCGGCCCGCCGGCGCTGCCGCAGCAGGGTTACGGCCCGCCGGATCAGGGTTACGGCCCGCCCGACCAGGGTTACGGCGGTGGCCCGTCGATGACCGGCCCGCCGCTCGTCGGTCCGCCGGCCGCCGGCCCGCCGATGGTGGGGCCGCCGATGGCCGGCCCGCCCGGCAGCGACCTGCACCGGGTCGACCAGATCCGGCGCAGCTTCCAGGTCCGCCGGTTCGGCAGCGGGTACGACCCGGACCAGGTCGACCGGTTCTTCGAGACGCTGCTCGGCGGCATGCAGGGGCGCAACGCGATGCCGGTCAACCCGAAGGACCTCGACACGCTGCGCTTCGGGCTGGTGCCCGGCGGCTACTTCGAGGCGGAGGTCGACGCCGCGCTCAAGGACGTGCAGGACATCCTGCTCGGCCGCTGAGCCGTCCAGGACGGCGAAAAGGGCCCGTCCCCCTCGTGGGGGCGGGCCCTTTCGGCGTACCGCTGGCGCCGTGCGTCAGGACCGCAGGCCGTTGCGGCGCAGCACGGCGTCGCCGATGACGATGGCGAGCAGCAGCGCGGCGATCCCGAACAGCCAGATGTGCTCCACCCGGCCCTGCTCGGTGCCGCAGAGCGCCATCAACACCAGGGCCACCGCCGACACCACCGCACCGATCCGCCCGGACTTGCGGTGCCCCGGCTTGTGCTGATCTGGCGCGGTTACCGGCTCGTCTCCTGCCACTGTCGGTCCTTCCCTCGCGATCGGATCTCCGGCTAGTCTGGCACGCCCCCCGGCGGGCCCGGCGCAGGGTCCGGCCGGACGGGGCGCGGACGACCCGCACGGGCGACGCGGGCCGGCGGGCGGAGCGGGCAGCCCGGCCCGGGCCGTTGGACCTGTCCCGGCCGGGCCGACGGGCACTACGGGCGTCGCGGGACGGCGGCGACACTGTCTCCGGTAGCGTCGGGGCGTACGCCAGATGCCTTTTTCGAGGGGGACTACGGTGCGAGTGACCGGTACGGGCCACGCCAGCATGCGGATCGACACGCCCGCGGGCAGCATCCTGTGCGACCCGTGGGTCAACCCCGCCTACTTCGCCTCCTGGTTCCCCTTCCCGGACAACTCCCAGCTCGACTGGGCGACGCTGGGCCAGGTCGACTACCTGTACGTGTCGCACCTGCACCGGGACCACTTCGACGCCAAGCACCTGCGTGACGTGATCTCGAAGGACGCCACCGTCCTGCTGCCCGAGTTCCCCACCTCCGAGATGGAGGACGAGCTGCGGGAGCTGGGCTTCACCAAGTTCCTGAAGGCCCCGAACGAGCAGGTCGTGGAGCTGCCCGGCGGGCTGAAGATCATGATCCAGGCGTTGACCAGCCCCACCGACGGCCCGATCGGCGACTCGTCGCTCTGGGTGGAGTACGACGGCGTCCGCCTGCTCAACCAGAACGACGCCCGGCCCACCGACCTGACCGTCTTCGCCGAGCTGGGCCACGTGCACGCGCACATGCTCCAGTTCTCCGGCGCGATCTGGTACCCGATGGTCTACGAGCTGCCGCAGGCGGCGAAGACCGCGTTCGGCAAGCAGAAGCGGGACCGGCAGTTCGACCGCACCTGGCGCTACATCGACGATCTGAAGGCCGACAACGTCTTCCCGATCGCCGGCCCGCCGTGCTTCCTCGACGACGAGCTGTGGCAGTTCAACGACATCTTCGGCGACGAGGGCAACATCTTCCCCGACCAGTCCGTGTTCCTGTCGGAGTACGCGAAGGTCGGCGGCACCAACGGCATCGTGCTGCTGCCGGGCAGCGTCGCCGAGGTCACCACCGAGGGCACGACCACCACCCATCCCCAGCCGGTGGAGGAGTTCTTCGCGAACAAGGTCGCCCACCTGGAGGAGATGCGGGAGCGCAAGCGCCCGATCATCGAGGCGGAGAAGGCGTCCTGGCGGCACCCCGAGATCGATGTGCTGGGCGAGATGAAGCGGCGCATCGAGCCGCTGCTCGACGAGTCGATCTACCTGGCCAAGGGCGTCGGCGGCCCGGTCCGTTTCGACCTGGTCTCCTACGACGGCACCGACGTCGAGTCGATCGTGGTGGACTTCCCGGGCAAGGAGGTCCGGCCGTACGCGGACGAGAAGGTCCGCTACCGGTTCCGCACCGAGCGGGCGCTGATCGAGCACCTGCTGCACATCGGCGAGGTCGACTGGGTCAACTCGCTCTTCCTCTCCTGCCGCTTCTCCGCGGCCCGGATCGGCCAGTACAACGAGTTCGTCTACGCGTTCTTCAAGTGCCTCTCCGAGGAACGCCTCCAGTACGCCGAGGGCTGGTACGACGAGCACGAGCGGGCGGTCGACGCCGAGGACATCACGCTCGACGGCTGGGTGGTGCAGCGGCGCTGCCCGCACCTCAAGGCGGACCTGAGCCGGTTCGGCATCGTGGACGGCGACCAGCTCACCTGCCAGCTGCACGGCTGGAAGTTCGACCTGGGCAGCGGTCGCTGCCTGACCAGCGTCGGGCACAAGATCCGCGCCCACCGGGCCGACGAGGAGACCCCGGCGCCGGCCGGGGACGCGCTCATCTGACGTTTTCGCCCCGCCCGCCGCCCCCGGCACGCGACCATCTGCGTGAGGGGGCGGTGTGACGGGCGCGGACAGGGAGCCGGAGTACCGGTTCGGGCGTAGCAGCGAGATGGCGCGGGACGCCTCCCGGGTGGAGGCGTTCAGCGACGCCGTGATCGCCATCGTGCTCACGCTGATGGCCGTCGAGCTGCTCCAGTTCGGCCCGGACGCGCCGGACGACAAGGGCCTGCCGGCCGCGTTGGCGCACGAGTGGCGGGCCTACCTGGCGTACGTCATCACGTTCGCGGTGGTGGGTCAGGTCTGGTTGACCCACCACAACATGTGGCGGTACGTCTGCCGGGTCGACCAGATGCTGCTGGTGCTGAACCTGCTGCTGCTGATGTTCGTGGCGGCCATCCCGTTCACCGCGAACCTGCTCGCGGACAACCTGCGCGGCACCCCCGGCGACCAGCGGTTGACCGCCGCGCTCTACGTCGGCACGGTGCTCGGTGAGGCGCTCTTCTTCAACCTGAGCTGGTGGTGGGCGCGCCGGCGCGGCCTGCTGCATCCGGATCTCGACCCGCGCCTGGCCCGGGCGGTGGCCCGCCGGTTCCGGCTCGGCCCGCTGCTCTACCTGGTGGCGTTCGCGGTGGTGTTCGTCGACCCGATCCTCAGCCTGCTGGCGTACCTGCTGCTGGTCGGCCTCTACGTCATCCGCGGCCCCGGCGACCTCCCACGCGCCGGCCAGGAGGCCGCCCCGTCGTGAGGTGTTAAGCGGGGGCCCCGCCTATACCGGAGGCGTTAACAGGGGGCCCCTCCTTACATGTCGGCGAGGATGCGGCGGGCGGCGTTGTGACCGGCGGCGCCGATCACGCTGCCCGCCGGGTGGCAGCCGGCGCTGCCGGCGTAGACGCCGTCCACGCCGGTGGCGTACGGCATCCGGTCGGTGAACGAGACCGTGTTGTCGACGTGGTGGATGTGCCCGCCGGAGATGCCGAAGTGGGCCTCGATGCCGGGCGGGGGCAGCGGCACCGCGTCCGCGATCAGGTCGCCGGCGCCCGGCGCGTACCGCTCGCAGATCGCGACCAGCTTCTCCACGTAGCCGGGCAGCGCCGCGTCCCAGGTGGTGCCGGCCAGCTCGTAGGGGACCGACTGGACGAACAGCGCCGACGAGTGGTGCCCGGCGTCGTCCTGCAACGACGGGTCGACGGTGGTGTGCAGGTACCACTCGATGGTCGGCTCGTCCGGCAGCCGCCCGGCCCGCACGTCGGCCCACATGCCGCGCAGCGCGGCCATCGGCGACGCGCCGCCGGCGCCGACGAGCGAGTCGGAGCCGGGCAGCAGGTGGATGGTCGAGCCGAACGGGCTCGGCGCGTCGGCCGGCAGGCAGGAGAAGCGCGGCAGCCCGGTGAGCGCCAGGTTGAGCTTGAGCGTGGTGCCGGGCCGGCGCACCGCCGTCATCCGCGCGCCCAGCTCCGCCGGGAGCGCGCCGTCGGGCAGCAGCTCCATCAGCCGGTACGGGTCGCACGCCCCGAGCACCACCGGGGCGGCGACCTGGCGGCCGTCGGCCAGCACCACGCCCGACGCGGCGCCGGAGTCGAGCGTGATCGCGGTGACCGGCGTGCCGGTGAGGATGCGGGCGCCGGCGGCCCGGGCGGCGTCGGCGAAGGTGCGGGAGACAGTGCCCATGCCGCCCTCGGCGATCATCCAGGTGCCGTCCGCGCCGGGGAGCCGGCACATGTTGTGCACCAGGAAGTTGTGCCCGGTGCCCGGGTCGTCCGGGCCGGCGTTGAGCCCGGACAGGCCGTCGGTCACCGCGTACATGCTGACCAGCAGCTCGGAGCGGAAATCGAAGCGGGCCAGGTGGTCGGCGACCGAACCACGCACCAGGTCGACGAAGACCTGCCGCAGGGCCGGCCGGACGTAGCGCTCGGCGGTCTCCTCGACCGGCAGCGGCTCGGCCAGCCAGGCCGGCGCCAGGTCGTCGCGGAGCTGGGCCAGCTCGGCCTGGAGCGCGTGGTCGGCGGCCACGTCGGCCGCCGAGAACATGTCGGTGAGCTGCCGCCGGGTGGCCGCGGCGTCGCGGCCGAAGAGGAGGTACGGCGAACCGGGCCCGCCCGGCGTGGGCAGGAAGTAGTGCGGGTCGCGGCGCACCACCGGGATGGTCACGTCGAGCGTGGCGAGCAGCTCCGGAGGCATCAGCCCGAGCAGGTACGACCCGGTGGAGTGGCGCAGCCCGGGCACCTTCGGGAACGGGTTCTCGGTGCGGGTCGCACCGCCGATCACGTCGGCGGCCTCCAGCACCAGCACGTCGAGGCTGGCGCGGGCCAGCAGGATCGCCGAGACCAGGCCGTTGTGCCCGGAGCCGACCACGACGACGTCGGCGCGTGCCGGCAGCTCACTCGATTCGCTCATGCCCGCGCAGCCTACTGGCGGGCGGACCGTGGCGGGAGGGTTCGCGGCGGGCGGCTACCGTGGCCGGCATGCCCGAGGCTGTCCAGTTCGCGCTCCTGGCCGTGCTCGTCGTCCTGCTCCTGCTCGCGTTCGTGTTCCGACGTGCCACCGGCCGTCCTCGGGACCTGGTCACCCCGGACCCGGCGAGCGGTGGCGGGCAGGCGGAGGTGCTCCGGCTGGCCCGCGAGGGGCGGACGGTGGAGGCGGTCAAGCTGCTCCGCCAGCAGACCGGGCTGCCGTTGCTGGAGGCGAAGCAGACGGTCGACGTGTTGCGGGCGGGCGGCACACTGCCGGCCCGACCCGCCGGCCCGGTCGACCCGGACGGCGAGGTGCGCGCCGAGGCGACCCGGCTCGTGCGCGCCGGGAAGAAGATCCACGCGGTCAAGCTGGTACGGGAGCACACGAGCTGGTCGCTGGCGGAGGCGAAACGGTACGTGGATCGGCTCTGACGTCACCGCGCGTTCACCACCCAGCGGCAGCGGTCGATGCCGAACGAGGGCTACGGTCGACGCAGCGCCAACCGCCACCCCGGGAGGTCAACCGATGGACCGTCGTACCGTCCTGCGCGCCGTCACCGTCGCCGGGGGCACCGCCTTCGCCGGCAGTCTCTGGGCCGACGCCGCCGCTCCGGCCGCGCCCGCCCAGCCCGGTCCCGGCCCCTACGGTGACCTGCTGGCCGCCGACGCCAACGGCCTCCAGTTGCCCGCCGGCTTCACCGGCCGGGTGGTCGCCCGGTCCGGCCAGCGGGTGCCCGGCACCTCGTACGTCTGGCACTGGGCGCCGGACGGCGGCGCCTGTTTCCCGGCCGGCGACGGCTGGATCTACGTCTCCAACTCGGAGGTCCCGCTGGTCGGCGGCGCCTCGGCGGTGCGCTTCGCGGCCGACGGTTCGGTAGCGGCCGCCTACCGGATCCTGAGCGGCACCAGCACCAACTGCGCAGGTGGGCCCACCCCGTGGGGGACGTGGCTCTCCTGCGAGGAGGTGCCGCTGGGCCGGGTCTTCGAGACCTGGCCGGCCGGCGGCCGGTCCGGCGAGGAGCGGACCCGGATGGGCCGCTTCAAGCACGAGGCGGCGGCCTGCGACCCGGTCCGGCAGGTGGTCTACCTGACCGAGGACGAGCCGGACGGCCGCTTCTACCGCTTCGTCCCGGACGCCTGGGGCGACCTGCGCACCGGCCGGTTGCAGGTGCTCTGCTCGCGGGACGGCCACGTGACCGGGCCGGTGACCTGGCAGGACGTGCCGGACCGGGACGGCTTCCCGGTGCCCACCCGCTTCCAGGTGCGCGACGCGCAGGTGTTCGACGGCGGGGAGGGCTGCTGGTACGCCGACGACACCTGCTGGTTCACCACGAAGGGCGACAACCGGGTGTGGGCGTACGACGCGGCGGCGCAGCGGCTCGACCTCGCGTACGACGACTCGCTGGTGGAGGCCGGCGCGGCGCCGCTGACCGGGGTGGACAACATCACCGGCACCGCGGGCGGTGACCTCTACGTGGCCGAGGACGGTGGCAACATGGAGATCAACATGATCACGCCGACCGGGGTGGTGACGCCGTTCGCGCGGCTGCTCGGGCAGCCGACCTCGGAGATCACCGGCCCGGCGTTCTCGCCGGACGGCAGCCGGCTCTACTTCTCCTCCCAGCGCGGCGTCAGCGGTGCCAAGGCCGGCAGCGGCGGCATCACGTACGAGGTGCGCGGCCCGTTCCGGCGCTGACGCGCGCGGGTCAGGCGCGGGCCGCCTCCCGGGCGGCCCGCCACCGGCTGAGCGCCAGCGTGGCCGAGTAACCGGCCAGCACGATCACGTGGAACAGGTAGAGCCAGAGCAGCACGGCCACCCCGCCGCCGATCTCGTCGAACCCGCCGAACGGCACGCCCAGGTTCAGCGGCAGCGAGCAGAAC
Organism: Micromonospora sp. WMMC241; assembly: GCF_027460165.1. Lineage (NCBI taxonomy): Bacteria > Bacillati > Actinomycetota > Actinomycetes > Micromonosporales > Micromonosporaceae > Micromonospora > Micromonospora sp. WMMC241. The sequence continues at coordinate 4,974,140 of NZ_JAPZBF010000001.1, read as the reverse complement.
AGCACGAAGCCGTGCAGGAAGCCGGAGAGGTTCGCGGCGGTGAACGAGCCCATGCCGAGCGTGGCGAGCCAGTCCGGGGAGGCCGGGCCGACCACCCGGAACACCCACACCAGCACCGGCGTGAGCACCAGCCAGACCGCCAGGAACGACAGCACCACCCCGAGCGCGCCGATCCAGCCGCCCTGCCGCACCAGCCGGGTGGTCAACGGCAGCGCCAGCAGGATCGACAGCAGCAGCGCCGGGGCCGGCGCGAGCAGCGGCAGCAGCAGCAGCCGGCCGCGCCAGCCGACCAGCGCGCCGGACTCGGCGCGCGGCTCGGCCACCGAGACGAACGCCCGGCGCAGTCCCTCGCCGTAGAGCGAGGCCGGCAGCAGCGAGGCGAGGGCCAGCAGCGGGGTCAGCCCCAACCCGGCCTCGACGAGCGCGGCCACCGCCCGGTCCGCGCCGATCTCGGTGGGCAGCGTCTCGATGGCGTACGAGGTCAGCCGGCGTACCCGGTCGGCGCCGGCGAGCAGCCCGGTGAGCCAGATCGCCAGCAGCGCCACCGGCACCACGGCGACCGCGCCGTAGAAGGTGATCGCGGCGGCGTGCAGCGAGAGGTCCCGCCCCCGGACCGGCCGGAACGCCGCCGAGGTGATCCGCTTCGTGCGTTGCCAGCCGTCGCCCATCGCCCCCTCGTTCCCCCTCGGCCGGTCCGTCACGCATTACGATCCGGCGTCATGATGATCGCCTCGACCGAGCGGCTCGTGGTCCGGGACTGGACCGAGTCACCCGACGACCTGGCCCGCGTCTACGACATCTACTCCCGCGAGGAGGTCATGCGCTGGCTGGGCGGGGGCAAGGGGCGGATGACCCAGCCGAGCGACGCGCTGGAGCGGGTGCGGTCCTGGCGCGAGCGCAACGCCCCGTACGACGGTCGGTGGGGCCTGTGGGCGATCGAGCCCCGCGCGGCGGGCTGCGCGGCCGGCAGCGTACTGCTCAAGCCGTTGCCCGGCCGGGACGGCGTCACCCCGACCGACGACATCGAGGTCGGCTGGCACCTGCACCCCGACGCCCAGGGTCACGGCTACGCCACCGAGGCGGCCCGGGCGGTGCTGGAGCGGGAGTTCGCCACCGGGACCCCACGGGTGTACGCGGTGGTGATGGCCGGCAACGAGCCGTCCGTCGCGGTGGCCCGGCGACTCGGGATGACCCACGTCGGGGTCCGCACCGACTGGTACGGCGGCGCCGAGCTGGAGACGTTCGTCCTGGATCGCCCCGTCTAGCTCGTTGGCGGTTTGCCGTCGGCCTCCCTACGGTGGTGGGGACACGGGGAGGTGCGGTTTGGTCGACGGCGGCGACGCGGCGCGCTGGCTGCACCTCAACGCGCCCCGTGGCGGGCCGGACGAGCTGTCGCTCCTGGTGAGCCGGGCCGCGCCGGCCGTCGGCGCCACCGAGATCGTGATCTACCTCGCCGACTACACGCAGTCCTCACTCGTGCCCCTGGTCGGCCCCGGCCCGCCCCGGGCCGAGCTGACCATCGAGACGACCCTGGCCGGCCGGGCGTTCACCAGCCTCCAGGTGCAGCGCGCTCCCGACCACCCGGATCGGCTCTGGGCGCCCCTGCTGCTCGGGTGCGAACGGTTGGGGGTGCTGGAGATCGTGTCGCCGGGCGCCGGCGACCCCGCGCTGGACCGGCCGGCCTGGGAGGTGGCGGTCGCCGTCGCCCAGCTCCTGGTGAACCGCCGGCTCTACGGCGACGTCGTGGAACGGATCCGCCGCCGCCTTCCGATGCAGGTCGCCGCCGAGATCGTGTGGGGCCTGCTGCCGCCGCTGACGTTCGCGACCGACGAGCTGGTGATCACCGCGATCCTCGAACCGTGCTACGACGTCGGCGGGGACGTCTTCGACTACGCGCTCAACGGCGACGTGCTCAGCGTCGGGCTCTTCGACACCTGCGGGCACGGCATCAAGGCGAGCGCGTTGGCCTCGCTCGTGGTCAGCGCCTACCGCAACGCCCGACGCACCGGCCTGGACCTGGTCGACACGGCGATCAGCATCGACAGGTGGGTGCGCTCCGAGCACCCCGGCACGTTCGCCACCGCGCTGCTCGCCGAGCTCGACCGGCGGACCGGCCTGCTCAGGATCATCAACGCGGGCCACCCCGGCGCCATGCTGCTGCGGGACGGCCGGGCGGTCCGGGCGCTGCCGGGGCCGACCGCGCTGCCGCTCGGGTTGGGCAACCTGTCGGCGAAGCGTCCGCGGGTGCACGAGGAGGGGCTGCACCCGGGGGATCGTGTCCTCGCCTACACCGACGGCATCACCGACGCGCGCAGCGACGACGGGGAACGGTTCGGGCTGGACCGGCTGGTCGACTTCGTCGAGCGTGCCCTGAACGACCAGTTGCCCAGCCCGGAGACGATGCGCCGGCTGGTACGCGCGGTCCTCGCCCACCAGCAGGACGAGCTCGACGACGACGCCACCGCCCTGTTCCTGGAGTGGCAGCCGCCGCACCTGCCGTTGGCGCACCTGGAGCACCTCACCGCGCCCGACGGGACGATCGCGTCCAGCCGATGAATCGGGCGAAGTACTCGGCCGGGTCGATCTCCACGGTGCCGAGGCGCAGCGCGTCGGCGATCGCGTCGTGCATCAGCAGGCAGAGATAGATCGCCAGTCCGACGTGGTCGTGGGCGTACTCCCGGCGGAGGTGGAGCTTGGCCGGTTGGCACGGCCACGGCGCCCCGCACGCGCGACATCGCCAGACGGGCCGAGCCGCCAGGTGCCGGGCCGGCCCGGCCGTCTCCTCGCTCATGGTCCCTCCTCCTCGCGCCTGTTCACACTCTGGTGTGGACGCGACTACGGTCGGAAGGCGGCGGGCGCTCCCAGGCTGGCTGTGCCGATCGGCGCGGGCCCGGTGGTGACCGGCGGTGATCCGTGGGCGGCCTGTGGTGGAGGTGTGATGGACGGCGACCCGCTGTCGACGCTGGAGTTCTTCGGTGCGGAGCTGCGCCGGGCCCGCCGGGAGCGCGGGCTCAGCCAGGAGGACCTGGCCCAGCGGATCAGCTATTCGGCGTCGCTTGTCGGCATGGTGGAGATCGGCCATCGCACGCCCTCGCAGGACTTCGTCGCCCGGGTGGACGCCGCGCTGGAGGCCGGCGGGCTCTTCGGTCGGCTGCTCACGCTGGTGCGCGCCGACGCCGCGCCGCCGTGGTTCCGCGAGTGGATCAGCGTGGAGCGGGAGGCGACGTTGATCCGCTGGTTCGAGCCGTCGCTGGTGCCCGGCCTGGTGCAGACCGAGGCGTACGCCCGGGCGGTGCTGCGCGGCGGCCGGATGTTGCGGGAGAGCGAGGTCGAGCAGCGGGTCACCTCGCGGATGGAGCGGCAGGTGGTGCTGGGCCGGGAGTCGCCGCCGGAGGTGGTGATCGTGGTGGACGAGGCGGTGCTGCGCCGGGCGGTGGGGGAGCCGGCGGTGATGGTGGAGCAGTTCGAGCACCTGTTGCGGGTGACCGAGCAGCCGCACGTGACAGTGCACGTCGTTCCCGCCGACGCCGGCATGCACGCCGGGCTGGCCGGCCCGTTCATCCTGGCCCGCACGCCGGAGGGTGGCGAGGTGGCCCATCTCGATACGCCACTGCGGGCGCACGTCACCGACCGGCCGGACGACGTGGATAATCTTCGCCGCAGGTGGGAGAGCCTGCGGGGCGAGGCGTTGCCCCGGCGGGCCTCCCGGGAGCTGATCCGGGGGTTGGCGAAGTCATGGACCTGACCGGCGCGATCTGGCGCACGTCCACCCGCAGCGACAACGGCGGTGCCACCTGCGTCGAGGTGGCCACCAACCTGCCGCACGTCGTCGGCGTACGGGACAGCACGGACCGCCACGGCCCTGCGCTCACCTTCCACCCCGCAGCCTGGACCGCCTTCCTCCGCTTCACCCGGACCTTGCCCTTCCCTCGGTGATCATGAGGTTGGCGGCGACGAATCGGACGGATGGCGCCGCCAAGCTCATGATCACTGGGTGGCTGAGCCCTCTCCTGGCGGGATTCGGCCCTGGACGTGGCGCACCGGATGTGCGAGGGCGGACTGCCGGAGCGGGAGAGGCTGGCCGCGAGTCGACCGAGTCGACTGTCGTCAGGTGGAAGAATGGGGCATCCAGTGAGGTGGAGAAGGTGAGAGCTGTCATGTCGACCGATGCGGAGCGGAATCCGGAATGGCCGGGCGTGACTCACGTGCCGGCCGATGAACTCGCGCGACGCCAGGGTGTGGAGCCGGTTTCCAGTCTCGACCAACTGGCCCGTCCCGACCTGTTCGAGTCGGACGAAGAGTTTGATTCTTTCCTCGCCGACCTTTACGCCTCGCGGCGCGAGGGCATCGCGTGAGCATTGTCGTCCTGGACACCGACGTGGCGTCGGCGATCCTGCGGGGCCGGGTCGACGAACGGCTGCGGGCGCGGCTGACCGGCCGGACGCTCGGCATCACCTTCGTGACACTCGGCGAACTCACCAAGTGGACCGTGGTGCGCAGTTGGGGGCCGCGTAGGTTGGCCGACCTCGCGCGGTGGCGGCGGGGCCTGGTCCTGCTGCATCGGCTGCCTCTCGCTACCTACAACGGCAAGGATTACGCCGATTTCGCCGAGCATGACCGTCTCCGGCTCCTCGATCTGGCCTGACCGGGCCGTCGGTCAGTCGCTGGACCTCCTGGCTTGTCGGGACTGGCCATGGAGGGCCCGGGACGCGCTCGAACTGTTGCCGGCGAACAATGGGCCAAGGATCGAAGTGCTGCGCGGTTGTGTGGTCGTCACGCCGGGCGGCGTTGACCGACGCGCGGCGCACCCGTCGGTCGGTGGGCGCACCGGTCGGTCTCCAGGCCGCTGGCGTCGCGGCCGTTCTGCTGCTAGGCGAGATCGCCCCGTTCGGTGTGATCGACCGGCCACGGGAGCACGCCGCCGGCGTGCCGTACTTCCTCCGGGTCGATCTGCGTAACCGGGTGCCGGCGCTCGCCCTCTACGAGTTGGTCGACGGCGAATACCACCCGCTCGCTGCGGTGGCCGGGGCCGGGTTCGTGATGCGGCAGCCGTTCGAGTTCAGCGTCGACCTGGCCGACCTGCTCGACGAGGAGGTGCCCGAGCGGTCCGGGTGACCATGATCCACACCGGCTCGCCGAGGTGGTGGTGTCGGAGAGGCGGGGAGGGCGCCACCTCGGGGAAGTGGAGTGGATCAAGCCGGGAGGGGACGCCGGGACGGGCCCGGTGACGCGCTGGGGAACAATGGGCGGGTGACCACTCCCCGGGAACTCGTGCTGCTCGGCTCGACCGGCTCCATCGGCACCCAGGCCATCGACCTCGTCAAGCGCAACCCGGAGCGGTTCCGGGTGGTCGCCCTCGGCGCCGGCGGCGGCAACGTCGAGCTGCTCGCCGCGCAGGCGCTGGAGCTGGGCGTGGACGCGGTCGGCGTGGCCCGGGCGTCCGCCGCACAGGATCTCCAGCTCGCGTTCTACGCCGAGGCGAGCCGGCGCGGCTGGGCCACCGGCGACTTCAAGCTGCCCAGGATCGTGGCCGGGCCGGACGCCATGACGGAGCTGGCGCAGTGGCCGTGCGACGTGGTGCTCAACGGTGTGGTCGGCTCGCTGGGCCTGCCGCCGACGCTGGCCGCGCTGCGCGCCGGGCGTACCCTCGCCCTGGCCAACAAGGAGTCGCTGGTGGCCGGCGGCCCGCTGGTCAAGGCCGCGGTGACCCGGCCGGGGCAGATTGTTCCTGTCGATTCCGAGCACAGCGCGTTGGCGCAGTGTCTGCGCGGCGGCGCCAGACCGGAGGTGCGTCGGCTCGTGGTCACCGCCAGCGGCGGCCCGTTCCGGGGCCGGCGGCGCGACGAGTTGACCGCCGTCACACCGGAGCAGGCGCTGGTGCACCCGACCTGGAACATGGGCCCGGTCGTGACGATCAACTCCGCCACCATGGTCAACAAGGCGCTGGAGGTGATCGAGGCGCACGAGCTGTTCGACGTGCCCTACGCCGACATCGAGGTGATGGTCCACCCGCAGTCGGTGATCCACTCGATGGTCGAGTTCGTCGACGGCTCCACCCTCGCCCAGGCCAGCCCGCCGGACATGCGGCTGCCCATCGCGCTCGGCATCGGCTGGCCGGACCGGGTGCCCGAGGCGGCCGCCGCGGTCGACTGGACCACGGCCCACACCTGGGAGTTCGCGCCGCTCGACGACGCCGCGTTCCCGGCCGTGGCGCTGGCCAAGGCGGCCGGCGAGGCGGGGCGCTGCCGCCCGGCGATCTACAACGCGGCGAACGAGGAGTGCGTGGCCGCGTTCGTGGCGGACCGGCTGCCGTTCCTCGGCATCGTCGACACCCTCCAGCGGGTGCTGGAGGACGCTCCCGACTTCGACGAACCAGGTACCGTCGAGGACGTGCTCGCCGCCGAGTCGTGGGCACGGGCGCACGCCCAGGAGATCATCGTCGGGTCGGTGGAAGGAGCTCGATGAGCTATCTGCTCGGGGTGGTGCTGTTCGCCCTGGCGATCCTCATCTCGGTGAGCCTGCACGAGGCGGGGCACATGATGACCGCCAAGGCGTTCGGGATGAAGGTCACCCGCTACTTCGTCGGCTTCGGCCCGACGCTCTGGTCGTTCAAGCGCGGCGAGACGGAATACGGCGTCAAGGGCATCCCGCTCGGCGGATTCTGCAAGATCGTCGGGATGACCCCGCAGGACGACGACGTCGAGCCGGGCGACGAGAAGCGTGCCATGTGGCGCTACCCGGTGTGGAAGCGGACGATCGTGATGTCCGCCGGCTCCGCGATGCACTTCGCCATCGCGCTGGTGGCGCTCTGGATCATCGCGGTCAGCGCCGGCCTGCCGAACCCGAAGTTCCCCACCACCGAGGCCGGCTTCCGGGCCGAGCCGGCGGTGATCGCGCTCACCCCGTGCGTGGTGGTGGAGAACGCGGCCCGCACCTGCACCGCCTCCGACCCGGCCAGCCCGGCCGGCAAGGCCCAGCTCAAGGACGGCGACCGGATCACCGCGGTGAACGGGCGGTCGGTCTCCACCTGGGGCGACATGCTCGACGTGGTCCGCGGCACGAAGCCCGGCCCGGCCACCGTGTCCTACCTGCGCGACGGCACCCCGGCCACGGCCACCGTCGACCTGGCCTCGGTGCAGCGCCCGCCGCTGGACGACCCGAAGGGTGCCGCCTCGGCGGTCTCCGCGCTCGGCGTGGCGCTCCAGCCCAGCACCCCGACCCGGGTGGAGTACGGCCCGGTCGCCGCGTTCGGCGCCACCGCCGACTTCACCGGCAACATGGCGGTGCAGACGGCGCACGCCATGCAGCGCATCCCGCAGAAGGTGCCGGCGCTCTGGAACGCGATCACCGGCGCCGAGCGCGACGTGGACACCCCGATCAGCGTGGTCGGCGCCAGCCGGCTCGGCGGCGAGGCCGTGGAGAACAACGCCTGGCTGGTGTTCTTCATGCTCTTCGTGTCGCTCAACTTCTTCATCGGCGTGTTCAACCTGCTGCCGCTGCTGCCCCTGGACGGCGGTCACATCGCCATCGCCTGGTTCGAGCGCGCCCGGTCCTGGCTCTACTCCAAGATCGGCCGCACCGATCCGGGGCGCGTCGACTATCTCAAGCTCATGCCCCTCACGTACGCGGTGATCCTGGTCGGCGGCGTGTTCACGCTGCTGACCGTCACCGCGGACGTGGTCAACCCGATCACGCTCTTCTCAAGGTGAGTGCCTGAAGTGACAGCTGTCAGTCTCGGTATGCCTCCCGTACCGCCGCCGCCGCTGGCTCCGCGCCGGGCCAGCCGCCAGATCATGGTGGGTTCGGTGCCGGTCGGTGGTGGCGCGCCGGTGTCGGTGCAGTCCATGACCACCACGTTGACGTCGGACGTCAATGCCACGTTGCAGCAGATCGCGGAGCTGACGGCGTCCGGCTGTCAGATCGTGCGGGTGGCGGTGCCGTCGCAGGACGACGTCGAGGCGCTGCCCGCGATCGCGCGCAAGTCGCAGATCCCGGTGATCGCCGACATCCATTTCCAGCCGAAGTACGTGTTCGCCGCGATCGACGCGGGTTGTGCGGCGGTGCGGGTGAACCCGGGCAACATCCGGCAGTTCGACGACAAGGTCAAGGAGATCGCCCGGGCCGCCGGGGACGCGGGCGTGCCGATCCGGATCGGGGTGAACGCCGGTTCGCTGGACAAGCGGCTGCTGGCCAAGTACGGGCGGGCCACGGCTGAGGCGCTTGTGGAGTCGGCGTTGTGGGAGTGCTCGTTGTTCGAGGAGCACGGGTTTCGTGACATCAAGATTTCGGTGAAGCACAACGACCCGGTGGTGATGATCCGCGCCTACCGGCAGCTCGCGCAGCAGTGTGACTATCCGCTGCATCTGGGTGTGACCGAGGCGGGTCCGGCGTTTCAGGGCACGATCAAGTCGGCGGTGGCGTTCGGGGCGCTGCTGGCCGAGGGGATCGGCGACACGATCCGGGTGTCGCTGTCCGCGCCGCCGGTCGAGGAGATCAAGGTCGGTAACCAGATCCTGGAGTCGTTGGGTCTGCGTGAGCGCGGTCTGGAGATCGTGTCGTGTCCGTCGTGCGGTCGGGCTCAGGTGGATGTGTACAAGCTGGCCGAGGAGGTCACCGCCGGGCTGGAGGGGCTGCCGGTGCCGCTGCGGGTGGCGGTGATGGGCTGCGTGGTCAACGGTCCGGGTGAGGCCCGCGAGGCCGACCTGGGTGTCGCCTCCGGCAACGGCAAGGGCCAGATCTTCGTCAAGGGCAAGGTCGTCAAGACCGTCCCCGAGGCCCAGATCGTGGAGACCCTGATCGAGGAGGCCCTGCGCATCGCCGACGAGATGGGCGCCGAACTCCCCGACGAACTACGCGAGCTGCTGCCTGGCGGCGCCACCGTCACCGTGCACTGACCGCTTCCCGCGTCGCCGTGCGGCCGTCCCCTCGCTGGGGGCGGCCGCACGCGCCGTTTCCGGACCGGCCGGGCTCGCGCTCGGCCGGAGATCTTGGAACGAAACGGCCCCTCCAGGGGCGCTTTCGTTCCAAGATCCCCACCCCACCCTCCGGAACACCGTTCCCAAAATGCACCAGTCCCGCGCCGATCTTGGAGTTGTGGTCCATCAGTTAATGGTGGAAAGCGGGCGAAGTTGGGTGCCACAACTCCAAGATCGACGAAGATGAGGCGTGTCCGAGGGTTGCCCGATTGCCGAGTCGCCGGGCTGACGACGAGGCGTGATGAGGCTGGCCGAGGCGCGGGGGCGGCTCACTCGGACTCGGCGAGGATGGCGTAGAGCTTGCGCCGCGTCTCGTCGAGCACCTGGGCGGCGCGGGCGCGCTGATCGTCCGTGCCGTTCGTCATCACCTGCCGCAGTGCGTTCATGGCCTGTGTGCCGGCGTCGCGGATGTCGTGCCAGCTGTTGACGGTCTGCTCGGCGAACTCCGCCCAGGGCGGGGTCTGCGCCGCCTCGGCCGCCTCGGCCCGACCCTGCTCGGTGAGGGCGAACCGCTTGCGCCCGCCGTCGGAGTCGGGGGCGGTCGCGATGACGCCCTCGTCCTCCAGCAGTTGCAGGGTGGGGTAGATCGAGCCGGGGCTGGGCCGCCAGGCCCCGCCGGTGCGGGAGTCGATCTCCTGGATCATCTCGTAGCCGTGCATCGGCCGCTCGGTGAGCAGGGCCAGCACGGCGCCGCGCACGTTCGGCCGCCGTCCGCGCCCGCGACCACCCCGGCCGCGTCCGTGGCCGTGCGGTCCGGGTGGGAACGGCGGGGGCGGGGGTACGGGCGGGAAGCCGAAACCGCCATGGCGGTGCATCTCGTCGCGCAGGGTGTGCACGTGTCGGTGGAAGCTCATCAGGCTCTCCTTCGGTCGAGTATCGCTGATGCATCAACGATATATCGCCAACGCATCGCCGACAAGACGTCCGATTGGATTGGTGAGGTGTCCGGTCGGCCCGCGGGTCACCGCGTGCATCTGGCAGGCTGGTAAGCGTGCTCACGATGCCGGTACGCCAACTGGGGGAGTCGGAGCGCCGCGCGGTCGAACGGCTGCTCGACGCCGACCCGTACGCCGGCGCGCAGGTCGCCGAGCGGGTGGCGGCGCGCGGCCTGGCCTGGTGGCGGGCCGAGGCGCGGATCCTCGGCTACGGCTCCCGGCGCAACCTGGAGTCGATCTGCTGGCTGGGTGGCAACCTGACCCCGGTGCTCGCGTCCGAGTCGGCGGTGGCCGCGTTCGCCGAGCAGTTGGGCGAGGAGGACCGGCTCTGCTCCTCGATCGTGGGCCGCGCCGACGCGGTGCTCGGCCTCTGGGACCGCCTCTCCGCACACTGGGGGCCGGCCCGGGACGTACGCCCGAACCAGCCGTTGCTGGCCACGGACGCGGCGCCGCCGGTGGCGCCGGACCCGCAGGTGCGTCGGGTGCGGGGCAGTGAGGTCGACCGACTCTTCCCGGCGGCGGTGGCGATGTACACCGAGGAGGTCGGCGTCTCCCCGATGGCGGAGGACGGCGGCCGTGGCTACCGGCGGCGGGTGACCGAGCTGGTGCGCGCCGGTCGCGCCTACGCGCGCTTCGTCGACGGCCGGGTGGTCTTCAAGGCCGAGCTGGCCGTGGTGACCCGGCGCACCGCGCAGGTGCAGGGCGTCTGGGTGGCGCCCGAGTGGCGCGGGCGGGGCATCGCGGCCGCCGCCATGGCCGCGGTGGTGCGCGACGCGCTGGCCCGGGTCGCGCCCACGGTCAGCCTCTACGTCAACGACTTCAACCTGCCGGCCCGCCGGGTCTACGAGCGCTGCGGCTTCCGCCCGGTCGGCACGCTGGCCACCGTGCTGTTCTGAGGATCACCCTCGCCTCGTGTTGCCTCGAACCGGACACCCGGCGCTATGCTGGTCATGTTTTTGTACTGACCAGTCAGTCTAGAAGTCGGAGCGGGTGGGATGAAGATCGTCGAGGCCGCCGGGCTGGGTCTGCGGACCCGGCGCGGCTGGGTCTACCGGGACGTCGACCTCACCGCCGAGCGCGGTGAGCTGCACGCGGTGACCGGGCCCCCCGGCAGCGGGCGGACCTCGCTGCTGCTCGCCCTGGCCGGCCGCTTCCCGCACAGCCACGGCGAACTGCGCCGCCGCGGCCCGGCCGCGCTCGGCCAGGTGGCCGGCGTGCACGAGCCCGACCCGACGCTCACCGTCGCCGAGCACCTCACCGAACGCCTGCTGCTGCTCGGGCCGGTGCCGCGCCGCCGCCGTCAGCTCGTGCCGGTGGCCGCGGTGCGGGCCCGCCGGGCCTACCGCCGCGACGCCTACGCCGCCGCCGTCGCCGGCGCCGGCTTCACCGACGCCCCGCTCGACCCCGACCGGTACGGCCGCGACCTCACCCCGGTCGAACGACAGGTGCTCGGGCTGGTGCTGGCCAGCCTCGCCGGCCCCAGCCTGATCGTCGCCGACGACGTGGACGCCGGCGCCGACCGCCCGGAACGGCAGTGGATCTGGGCCGCGCTGGAACGCCTCGCCGGCCAGGGCTACGCGGTGATCGCCAGCGCCCGCGCCGTCGAGGACGGTACGGCCGCCACCGTGCACCGCATCGGCGACCCCGCCCTGCCCACCCCCGCCCTGACCGCCGTGGAGGTGCCCGCGTGAGCGTGCTGCGACTCGCCCTGTTCGAGCTGCGCCGGATGACCCGGGGCCGGCTGCCGCGCGCCGCACTCGCCGTGCTCACCGTGGTGCCGCTGCTCTACGGCGCGCTCTACCTCTACGCCTTCTGGGACCCGTACGGAAAGCTCGACCGGATCCCGGTCGCCCTGGTCAACGCCGACCGGCCGGCCACGGCGAGCGACGGCACCGAGGTGCACGCCGGCCGGGACCTCACCGACGAACTGATCGACCGCAAGGTCTTCGGCTGGACCGTCACCGACCAGAGCGACGCCACGAAGGGCCTGCGCGACGGCCGCTACCACCTGGTCTTCTCCATCCCGGCCGACTTCTCGGCCACCCTCGCCGCCGGCCCCGAGCCGGACCGGACGGCCCGCCAGGGCGAGCTGAAGGTGGTAAACGACGACGCCACCAACTACCTCTCCGGGCTTCTCGCCCGCTCGGCGTTCAGCGAGATCCGGGCCGCCGCCGCGGAGAGCACCGCCGCCTCGTACTTCGACAAGATGCTGATCGGCTTCACCGATGCCAAGGCCGAGACCGGCCGCGCCGCCGACGGGGCCGGGAAGATCTCCGACGGGCTCGGCGCCTCGCAGCGGGGTGCCGGGCAGCTCGCCGACGGGCTCGGGGACGCCGAGAACGGCGCCGGGCAACTCGCCGGCGGGCTGAACCAGTCGGTCCAGGGCGCCGACAAGCTGGCCAAGGGGCTCGACCAGTTGCAGACCGGCGCGGCCCAACTCGCCGACGGCGCCGGCCGGGCCGCCACCGAGACGAAGGCCGCCGCGGCCACTGTCGACGCCGCCGCCGACCGGTACGAGCCGGTGCTGCGCCGCAACGCCGACCGGATCCAGCAGGCCGCCACCGCGGTCGCCACCGGCGCGCAACAGCTCGCCGACGGCCTGGACGCACTGCCCGCCAAGGCCGACGAGGTGGTCGGCCTCGCCGAGGAGATCTCCGACCGGCTCGACGCGGTCGCGAAGGACCACCCCGAACTCGCCGACGACCCGAACTTCACCGCCGCCCGCAAGGCCGCCGGTCAGGCCGTCACCCAGGCGAAGGCGCTGCGGTCCGCGCTGGACAAGACCGACCTGGCCGCGCTGAAGAAGCAGATGACCGCTGTCGCGAAGACCGCCCGGGAGGTGGCCGCCGCCGCGCCGCACCTGGCCGACGACGTCGCGTCGGCCCGCGCCAAGGTCGACGAGCTGGCCGGCGGGCTCGGCACGCTGGCCCAGGGCAGCGCCAAGCTCCGCGACGGACTCGGCGACGCCTCGACCGGCGCCGACCAGCTGCGCGGCGGGCTCTACCGGCTCTCCACCGGCGCCCGGCAGCTCGACGGCGGCCTCAACCAGCTCGGCAGCGGCAGCACCAAACTGGCCGACGGGCTGACCAAGCTGGAGGGCGGCGCCGGCGACCTCGCCGACGGGCTCGCCGCCGGGGAGAAGAAACTACCCGGGTACGACGACGCTTCCAGCCGCGCCGACGTACTCGCCGACCCGGTCGGCCTGATCCGCGACTCGCAGCACCCGGCCGGCTCGTACGGGGTGGGCTTCGCGCCGTACTTCCTGGCGCTGGCCCTCTGGGTCGGCGCGATGATCACGTACATGCTGCTGCGGCCGGTCAACCGGCGGCACGTCATGTCCGGCGCGGCCGGCTGGCGGGTGGTGCTCGCCGGTTGGCTGCCCGCCGCGGCGATCGGCCTGGCCCAGGTCACCGTGCTCTACACCGTGGTCACGCTGGCCCTCGGGCTGGACCCGAAGCACGGCGCGGCGACGTTCGGGCTGCTCGCGCTCGCCTCGCTGGCGTTCACCGCGATCATGCAACTGCTCGGCGTGGCGCTCGGCCCGGCCGGCCGGCTCGCCGCGCTGGCACTGCTGATGCTCCAGCTCACCTCGTCCGGCGGCACCTACCCGGTGCAGACCTCACCCGGCTTCTTCCAGGCGATCCACCCCTGGCTGCCGATGACGTACGTGGTGAGCGGGCTGCGGCACACCGTCAACGGCGGCCCGGCCGGACCGGTGGTCACCGGCGCGCTGGTGCTGCTCGCGTTCGGCCTGGGCGCGCTGGCGCTCACCGTCGGCTCGGCCCGCCGGTCCCGCCGGCTCACCCCGGCCAAGCTGCACCCTGAACTGACCATGTGAGGATGGGCCGGTGACGGACGGACGGACCCGCCGGCGGGAGGACACCCGTCAGCGCCTCTTCGTGGCGGCGGTCGAGCTCATCGCCGAGCAGGGCTTCTCGGCGACCACGGTGGACGACATCGCGGCCCGGGCCGGAGTGGCGAAGGGCACCGTCTACTACAACTTCGAGTCCAAGACGGTCCTCTTCGAGGAGCTGCTGCGGCACGGCATCGGCCTGCTCACCGCCGAGTTCCGGGCCGCCGTCGACGGGCTGCCGCCCCGCGAGGCGCTCGCCGCGCTGGTCCGCGCCGAACTCGACTACATCCGCCGCTACCGGGCGTTCGCCCAGCTCCTGCTCTCGGAGATGTGGCGCACCAACCGGGAGTGGCAGCAGACGTTGCGGCTGCTGCGCGGCGAGGCGATCGAGGTGATCGCCGAGACCGTCCGGGCCGGGGTGGCCAGCGGCGACCTGCCGGACGACCTGGACGTCCGCACCGCCAGCTCGGCGCTGTTCGGTGTCGGACTGGTGGTGGCGGTGGACTGGCTCGTCTTCCAGCCCGACCGGCCGATCGCCGACGTGCAGGAGTCGCTGCTCGGCATCGTCCGCCGGGTCGCCCAGACCTGACCGGAACGCGGTAATTCGTTTGAAGCGGGCCGCCCGGACGGGAAGGCTGGGATCACCGCCCCCACCCGTCCGAGTCCGGAGGACCGTCCTATGCGCCTGCTCCGAGACCTCTGGGCCACCGCACCCCGGCGGATGGCGGCCGTCCTGCTGCTGATCGTGCTGGGCGCCGGTGGCCAGGCCGCCGCGTCCGCGCTCGCCGGCCCGGTGCTCGTGCACCGCTCGTCCGGCTGGTTCGTCGCGCTGGCCGTGGCGCTCGTCGCCGCGGTCGTCACCGACCTCGTGATCGGGCTGATCATGGCCCGGCTCACCGCCGACTGGTCCGCCGACGTGCGCCGCCGGCTCTGCCGGGTCGCGCTCGGGCAGGAGCTGCCGGCGCTGGAGACCACGCCGGTGGGCGAGCTGCTCGACCGGATCGACAACGACGTCTACCAGGTCGCCGCCGAGATGCGGAACACCGGCGTACGGCTGGCGCAGGGCATCGCGGTCTGCGTGCTCGCCACGGTCAGCGCGCTCGTCGTCTGGTGGCCGGCCGGCGTCGGGATGGTGCTGCTCACCGCGCTGCTCGCGGTCGTGCTGCGCCGCCCCACCGCCCGCATCGCCCCGGCCCGGATGGCCGAGGAGGAGGCCTGGTCGGACCTCGCGGCCGTGATGGAGGAGGCGGTGCACGGCCAGGACGACGTGCGCACCAGTCTCGCCCGGCCGTACGTGCTGCGCCTCTACGCGCGCCGGGCGGCCGAGGTGATCGCCCGCTGCGGCCGGGTGTTCCGGCTCTCCGCCCGGGTCACCGCGGTGGCCGCCGGCGGCGTCCGGGTCGGCATCGTCGGCGTGGTGCTGGGCGGCGCGTGGGCGCTCGCCACCGGCCGGGTCGACGCCGCCCGGCTCACCGCCGTCTGGCTGCTCGCGATCGCGTTCGGCGCGACCGTCGAGCACATCGCCCGCTGGGTGCCGCACCTCCAGCAGGCGTTCGGCGCGTGGGCCCGGGTGCAACTGCTGGCCGGCTCACGGCAGGAACCGGTCGGCGGGGTCGCGCCGACCGACGGCGACCTGACCGTGCGCGGGCTCACCTTCCGCTACCCCGCCGCCGGGGACGAACGCGGCCCGGCGCTGCGCGACGTGCGGCTCGACTTCACCCGCGGTCGCTCGTACGCGCTGGTCGGGCGCACCGGCTCGGGCAAGTCGACGCTGGCCAAGGTGCTCACCCGGGCCGTGGAGGTGCCCCGCGGCACGGTCTTCCTCGGCGAGGTGGACCTGGTCGACCTGGACGTCGAGGAGCTGCGCCGGTGGGTCGCCGTGGTGCCGCAGCGCACCGAGATCCTCGCCGGCACGCTCGCCGAGAACGTCGCGCTCTTCGACAGGGAACTGCTCGACGCCGCCGAGCGGGCGCTGGCCGAGCTGGGTCTGGCCGGGTGGATCGCCGAACTGCCCGACGGCGTGCACACCCGGCTCGGCGAGGGCGGTCACGTGCTCTCCGCCGGCCAGGAGCAACTGGTGGCGTTCGCCCGGATCCTGGTCCGGGACCCGCACGTGGTGATCCTCGACGAGGCCACCGCGCGACTCGACCCGGTCACCGAGAACCGGGTCCGCCAGGCCACCGAACGGCTGCTCACCGACCGGATCGGCATCGTCATCGCGCACCGGCTCTCCTCGGTGCGCCGCTGCGACGAGGTGGTGGTGATGGCCGACGGGGCGGTGCTGGAGGCCGGCCCGCTGCGCGAGTCCGCGCGGTTCGCCGAGCTGCTCGCCACCAGCCACGCCGGGGCGTACGCCGGCACCGGGGCCCGCGGCGGCGGCGTGGAACTGCTCGACGGGCCCGGCTGGGCCGACGAGCCGGCCGCCCCCGACTGGGCCGGGGCGCCGCCCGGGCCGGACGAGCCCACCGCGTCGCGGCGCGTCGCCGCGCCCCGGGTGGACCCGCCGCCGGTGCCACCCGCGCCGCGCGCGCGGACCATGCGGGAGATCCTCCGGCTGGGCGTCAACGACCCCCGGTACGGCCTGGTCTCGGTCGCCCTGTTCGTCGTGATGACGCTGCTCGGGCTGGACGGTGCGGTGCTGCCCTGGCTCTGGGCCGACGTGGTCGGCGGCGGCGACCCGTGGCTGCCGGCGCTCGGCATCGCCGCCGCGCTGCTGCTGGTGCTGCCGCTGCCCTACCTGACGAACCTGTGGTTCCCGCAGTGGTGGATCCGGCAGATGCTGCGGATCAGCGCCCGGCTGGTGCACGGGCAGACCGGCGCGCGCCGGGTCAGCGGCCACACCCCGGCCGAGGTGGTGGCGCAGGGCGGCGACACCGACCGGGTGGTGCAGCTCGCCGACAACCTGATGGACCAGTTCATCTCGCTGGCCATCGTGCTCACCATGACGCTGGTGACCGGCAGCTTCATCCCGGCGGCGTTCTTCGTCGGCACGATGGTGGTCTCCGGCCTGGCGGCGACGCTGTTCGGGCCCCGGCTGGAACGCTTCGCCGCCGGCACGGTGAAGGCGCGGGCCGCGTTCGCCACCGCGCTGGTCTCCTCGCTGTCGGCCGCCCGCACGGTGAAGCTGGCCGGCGCCACCCGCCCGGTCCTGGACCACCTCGCCGGGCTCGACGTGGTGCGCAGCGAGCGGCAGCGCCGGGAGATCGCCATGCAGGTGTGGGCCCGGTCCACCCCGTCGATCGCCAGCGGGCTGCTGCCGATCGGCGCCTGGGCGCTCTACCTAGCCGGTGGGCTCTCCGCCGGCGCGACCCTGGTGGCGGTCTCCACGCTCGGCGCCGCCCGCTGGTTCGCGTGGACCACCGCGGCGCTGGTGTCGCAGTACCCGTCGGCGCGGGTGTGGACCCGGCGGACCGTCGCGATGACCGGGATGAGCACCTACTCGGCGGCGGTGCCCGGGCTCGACCTGGCCGCCGGCACCGCGCCGGCGCCCGAGCCGCCGCCCCGGCACCCGCTGCGCCGGCTGGAGCTGGCCGGCTTCGGCGCGCTGCACTCCGACGGCACGCTGGCCGTCCGCGACGTCGACCTGGTGGTCGAACGCGGGCAACTGGTGCTGGTGGTCGGCCCGGTCGGCGCCGGCAAGTCGTCGCTGCTGCGGGCGCTCGCCGGGATCGTGCACCACGTCGGGGCGTTGCGCTGGAACGACGAGCCGGTCACCGAGCCGGAGCTGTTCCTGCGCCCCAACCAGGTCGGGTACGTGAGCCAGCTGCCCCGGGTGCTCTCCGGCACGGTGGCCGAGAACATCGCGCTCGGGCATCCGGTGGACGCCGCCGGCGCGGTGTCGACCGCGCAGCTCGAACACGACCTGGCCGCGGCCGGCGGCGGGCTCGGGCTGCTGATCGGGCACAAGGGCACCCGGCTCTCCGGCGGCCAGCTCCAGCGGCTGGCGTTGGCCCGGGCGCTCGCCCCGCGTACCGAACTGCTGGTCGCCGACGACGTGTCGTCGGCGCTGGACGTGACCACGGAGCTGGCGCTGTGGGCGGCGCTGCGCGAGCACGGGGTGACGGTGGTCGGCTCGACCGCCAAGCGGGCCGCGTTGGTCCGCGCGGACCACGTGGTGGTGCTGGTCGACGGCGTGGTCGCCGACCAGGGCGCCTGGTCCGACCTGGAGCGCCGCTGGAACCACCTGGCCGGCTGACCTCCCGCCCCGCCCTCCCCAGGGCGGGGCGGGAGATCGTCAGAAGGCCCGGGCGTACTGGTCCGGCCAGGCCGGGGTGGCGCCCAGCTTCGCGGCGGCGCGGCGCGGCCAGTACGGGTCGCGGAGCAGTTCCCGGCCCAGCAGCACCAGGTCCGCCTCGCCGGCGGCGACGATCTGCTCGGCCTGCTCCGGCTCGACGATCAGGCCCACCGCGCCGGTCGGCACGCCGGCGTCGCGGCGGATCCGGGCGGCCAGCGGCACCTGGTAGCCGGGACCGACCGGCACCGACGCGCGGGCGGACGCCCCGCCGGAGGAGGCGTCGACCAGGTCCACGCCGGCCGCGGCCAACTCGCCGGCGAGCACCACGCTGTCCTCGACCGTCCAGCCGCCGTCGGTCCAGTCGGTGGCGGAGATCCGGGTCAGCACCGGCACCGCCTCGCCGACCGTGGCGCGGACCGCGCGGGCCACCTCCAGGGTGAGCCGCATCCGGCCGGCCCGGTCGCCGCCGTAGCCGTCGGTGCGCCGGTTCGTCAGCGGGGACAGGAACTCGTGCAGCAGGTAGCCGTGCGCGGCGTGGATCTCCACGGCGGCGAAGCCGGCGTCCACGGCCCGTCCGGCGGCGGTGGCGAACGCGGCAACCACCTGCGCGATGCCCGCCTCGTCGAGCGCGGCCGGCGTGCGGTAGTCGGGCACGAACGGGTCGCCGCCGGGGCCGACCGGCGTCCAGCCGCCCTCGGCGTCCGGCACGCCGCCGCGCTCCGCCGCCCACGGCCGGTACGTCGACGCCTTGAACCCGGCGTGCGCGAGCTGCACGGCCGGGACGGCGCCCTGACCGGCGACGAACGCCGTGACCGGCCGCCACGCGTCGACGTGCGCGCCGGACCAGAGGCCGACGTCCTGCGGGGTGATCCGCCCCTCGGGCACCACGGCGGTGGCCTCGCTGAGCACCAGCCCGGCGCCGCCGACCGCGCGGGAGCCGAGGTGCACCCGGTGCCAGTCGGTGGGCAGGCCGTCGGGCCCGGCACTGTACTGGCACATCGGCGCCAGCGCGATCCGGTTGGGCACTGTGACGTCGCGCAGGGCGAGCGGGGTGAACAGGGCGCTCATGCGGTTCTCCTCCGGTCATGGAATCGGGTGCGTTTCTTGTCGCCAGAGCGACAAGAAACGCACCCGGAGTCAGGTGGTCAGGCGGGTACGGGGGCGAGACGCTCGTTCTCGGCCGGCTCGACCGGCTCGATCAGGTCGCGCTTGCCGGCCGAGTCGTACGCGGCCCGGTCGAGCGTGCCCTCCCGGGCGGCCACGATGGTCGGCACGACGGCCTGCCCGGTCACGTTCGTGGCGGTGCGCATCATGTCCAGGATCGGGTCGATCGCCAGCAGTAGGCCGGCGCCGGCCAGCGGCAGGCCCAGCGTGCTCAGGGTCAGCGTGAGCATCACGATCGCGCCGGTCAGGCCGGCGGTGGCGGCCGAGCCGACCACCGAGACGAACGCGATGAGCAGGTAGTCGGTGACGCCCAGGTTCACGCCGAACACCTGCGCCACGAAGATCGCGGCGAGCGCCGGGTAGATCGCGGCGCACCCGTCCATCTTCGTGGTGGCGCCGAACGGCACCGCGAAGGAGGCGTACTCGCGGGGGACGCCGAGGCGCTCCACCGAACGCTGGGTCACCGGCATGGTGCCCACCGAGGAGCGGGACACGAAGGCCAGCTCGATCGCGGGCCAGGCGCCGGCGAAGAAGCGCAGCGGGTTGAGCCGGCCGGCGGCGACCAGCAGCACCGGGTAGACCACGAACATCACCAGGGCGCAGCCGACGTAGACGGCGGTGGTGAACTTGGCGAGCGGGGCCAGCAGGTCCCAGCCGTACGAGGCGACGGCGTTGCCGATCAGGCCCAGGGTGCCGATCGGGGCGAGCCGGATGACCCACCACAGCGCCTTCTGCACGATCGACAGGACCGAGCGGTTGAACTGCACGAACGGCTCGGCGGGCTCGCCGACGAGCAGCGCGGCGGCGCCCACCACCAGGGCGAGGAAGACGATCTGCAGGACGTTGCCCTCGACGAACGCGCCGACCGGGTTGGTGGGCACGATGCCGGTGAGGAAGTCGATCCAGGAACCGGTGGTCTTCGGCGCCTCGGCGCCGGCCGGGTTCAGGTTCACCCCGCGGCCGGGGTCGGTGAGCAGGCCGAGGCCGATGCCGATGGACACCGCGATCAGCGCGGTGATGCCGAACCAGAGCAGCGTCTTGAGCGCCAGCCGGGCCGCGTTGGCCACGCCGCGCAGGCTGACTACGCTGACCACGATGGCGGTGAAGACCAGCGGCGGCACGGCCAGCTTGAGAAGTTGGATGAAGAGGCCGCCGACGGTGTCGAGGGTGCTGGTCAGCCAGGCGAGGTCGTTGGCGCGGGCGAGGAAGCCGAGCGCCACACCGAGCACGAGGCCGAGCAGGATCTGCACGGAAAAGGGGATCTTGCGCAGGGCGGAAGCCATGAGGGCGGGTCCAAGGTCTGGAGAGGGAAGGGGGCGTCGGGAGCGGAGCTAGGCCGGACAGACGCCGCTGGCCTGCCGTCGGAGGTCGACGTACAGGCGCTCGGTGAGGCACCAGACATTGGTCATCGCCGACCCACGCTACTCCCGTCCCCGCCCCACCGGAAGGACCGCTCCTCGTGACGCCCCTTACTCGGGCAAGGAGGGGCCCCCTTTTAACACCCGTCGTGAGAAGGGGCCCCTTCTATCGCTCAGGCGTTAACAGGGGGCCCCTCCTTACCAGCGCCACGGCGGTGCCCAGCCCCCACGCGGCGGTCACCGCCAGCAACACGCGCTCCAGCACCCCCACCAGCGCGCCGCGCCCCACCAGCAACATGGCCAGCCCGACCGCGCCGGCCAGCGGCAACGCCAACGCCGCGCCGACCGCGGCCACCCGCCGCAGCGCGACACCGACCGCGGGGGAGAAGACCAGCGCCAGCATCGCGAACACCACCGCGGCGGTGGCCGCGATGCTCGCCCCGCCGTGCACCAGGTCGGCCACCGTGGCCGCCTCGAACGGCGGCAACGGGCAGCCGGCGCTGCACGTCACCGTGCCGGAGAGCACCGTGGCGACCGCGCCGGCCCCGAGCAGCACGGACGCCGCCCGCGCGACCGTCGGCAGCGCCCCGGCGAGCAGCAGCAGCGCCGCGGCCAGCGTGAAGATCCCGATCCGGTACGCCCCGGCGTACCCGCTGTCGGTGACCCCCGCCTCGCTGACGTACCCGGTCGGGCCCGGGCCCGGACCGGCCACGACGGCGACGGTCACCGCGACCGCGCCGGCGACCACGCAGCCGGCCGCTCCGGCGGCGGCGACCCGGCGCGCGGTGCGCTCAGCCACGCCCGTGCGGCGTGGTCCAGCCGGCGAGGTCCGGACCGAGCGGCACGATCCGGGTCGGGTTGATCATGTCGTGGGTGGCGTAGTAGTGCCGCTTGATGTGGTCGAAGTCCACCGTCTCGCCGAAGCCCGGCGTCTGGAACAGGGCCCGCGCGTACGCCCAGAGCACCGGCATCTCGGTCAGCTTCTGCCGGTTGCACTTGAAGTGCCCGTGGTAGGCGACGTCGAAGCGGACGAGCGTGGTGAACAGCCGCACGTCCGCCTCGGTGATCGCGTCCCCCATCAGGTAGCGCCGGCCGGCGAGCCGCTCGCTCAACGCGTCCAGCCGGGCGAAGAGCGCGGTGTACGCCTCGTCGTACGCCTCCTGGGAGGTGGCGAAGCCGCACCGGTAGACGCCGTTGTTGACGTCGGCGTGGATCTCCGCCATCAGCGCGTCCATCTCCGGGCGCAGCTCGACCGGGTAGAGGTCCGGCGCGTCCGGGGCGTGGAACCGTCGCCACTCGGTGGAGAGGTCGAGCGTGAGCTGCGGGTAGTCGTTGGTGACCACCCGACCGGTAAGCGTGTCGACGAGCGCCGGCACGGTGATCCGGCCGGTGTAGTCGCGGTCGGTGGACAGGTAGGCCTCGGAGAGGAACCCGATGCCCAGCACCGGGTCGAAGCCGTCCGGGTCGAGCGCGAACCGCCACCCCCGCTCGTCGCGGATCGGGTCCACCGTGCCCAGCGAGATCACCTCGTCCAGGCCCAGCAGGCTCCGCACGATCCGGGCCCGGTGCGCCCACGGGCAGGCCCGGCACCAGATCAGCCGGTAGCGGCCCGCCTCCAGCGGCCAGCGCCCCTGCTCGTCGGGCCCGCCGCCCTCCGGCGAGGTGGAGTGCGGGGTGACCCGCCCGGTGAACCGGTTGGGCTGGCGGACGAACGCGCCGCCGCCACTGGTCTCTGCGCTGAACTGGGCCCCGGCCATGCCGCCAACCTATCCGCTCCGGGCGCGGATATCCTGGCGCCGGGTGCCCCCGTGACCCGGCGGGCGGCCCGCCGACCGACCCCTTCCCACCCCTCGAAGGACGTGCGCGCGATGACCGTGGCCTACCTCGTTGCCGGAGTCCGCACCCCGATCGGCCGGTACGCCGGCGCCCTCGCCGGGGTCCGCCCCGACGACCTGGCCGCGCACGTGATCCGCGAGTTGGTGGCGCGTCACCCGTCGGTCGACTGGGCCCGCACCGACGACGTGATCCTCGGCTGCGCGAACCAGGCCGGCGAGGACAACCGCAACGTGGCCCGGATGGCGGCCCTGCTCGGCGGACTGCCGGAGGAGGTGCCGGGCAGCACCGTCAACCGGCTCTGCGGCTCCGGCCTGGACGCGCTCGCCTCCGCCGCCCGCGCGATCGTGGCCGGCGACGCCGACCTGGTGGTGGCGGGCGGGGTGGAGAGCATGAGCCGGGCGCCGTTCGTCATGCCGAAGGCGACCACGCCGTTCGCCCGCACCGCCGAGGTCTACGACACCACCATCGGCTGGCGGCTGGTGAACCCGCTGATGAAGCGCGGCTGGGGCATCGACTCGATGCCGGAGACGGCGGAGAACGTGGCCGCCGAGTTCGGTGTCGGCCGCGCCGCGCAGGACGAGTACGCGTACCGCTCCCAGCAGCGGGCGGCCAAGGCGCAGGCCGACGGTCGGCTGGCCGAGGAGATCGTCGGCGTAACCGTGCCGGCGGGCAGGCGGGAGACGAAGCTGGTCGCTGTCGACGAGCACCCGCGTGAGACGACGTTGGAGAAGCTCGCCGCGCTGCCCACCCCGTTCCGTGACGGCGGGACGGTCACCGCCGGCAACTCCTCCGGCGTCAACGACGGCGCGGTGGCGCTGCTCGTGGCTTCCGCGGCGGCCGTCGACCGCTACGGCCTCACCCCGCTGGCCCGGGTACGCGGCGCGGCGGCGGCGGGCGTCCCGCCCCGGATCATGGGGATCGGGCCGGTGCCGGCCACCCGCAAGCTGCTCGACCGCCACGACCTCGCGCTGGCCGACGTCGACGTGGTCGAGCTGAACGAGGCGTTCGCCGCGCAGTCCGTGGCGGTGCTGCGCGAGCTGGGCCTGCCCGAGGACGCCGAGCACGTCAACCCGAACGGTGGGGCGATCGCGCTGGGCCACCCGCTCGGCGCCAGCGGCGCCCGGCTGGCGCTGACCGCCGCGCTGGAGCTGCGCCGCCGGGGCGGCCGGCGGGCGCTCGCCACCATGTGCGTCGGCGTCGGCCAGGGCATCTCGCTGCTGCTGGAGTCGGCCGCCTGAGACCGGTCGGCGGCATCGTGAGAAGTGGATCTCCCGTACCTGGCCGTCCGCGCATAGAGTGGGCTGGACCACATGATCCGCCCCTCGTGGCGGGTGACGACCTGGGAGACCGAGCGATGCAGACGCCGGACGGACTTCCCGCCGAGATCGACCTGACCCGGCCGAGCGCCGCCCGGGTCTACGACTACTTCCTCGGCGGGGCGCACAACTTCGAGATCGACCGGCAGCTCGCCGAGCAGATCGCGTCCATGACACCGAATCTGGCGGCCACCATGCGCTCCGGGCGGGAGTTCCTGCGCCGGGCCGTGCGGGTGCTGCTCGACGCCGGCATCGACCAGTTCCTCGACATCGGCTCCGGCATCCCCACCGTCGGCAACGTGCACGAGGTGGCCCAGGCCGCGAACGCACAGGCGCGGATCGTCTACGTCGACATCGACCCGGTCGCGGTGGCGCACAGCCGCGAGCTGCTGGCCGGCAACGACGGGGCCGTCGCGATCCTGGCCGACCTGCGCGAGCCGAAGCTGATCCTGGACCAGGCCCGGGCCAGCGGCCTGATCGACTTCGATCGGCCGGTGGGCATCCTGCTCGCCGGGGTGGTGCACTTCCTCCCGGACGCCGACCGGCCGGCCGACGTCCTGGCCACCCTCCGGGCCGCCGCCGCACCGGGCAGCTACCTGGTGATCTCGCATTCCACGTTCGAGGACCAGCCGCAGGAGATGCTGGACGCGCAGCGGCTGTCGGCGCGTACCGCCACCGAGATCACGCTCCGCTCGCGGGCCGAGATCAGCGGGTTCTTCGGCGACTGGACGATCCTCGAACCGGGCGTGGTGCACATGCCGCTGTGGCGGCCCGACTCGCCGTCCGACGTGGACGAGCACCCGGAACGATTCGGGGCGTTCGGCGGCGTCGCCCGGCACGACCGCGCCGCCGGGTGAGCCGACGTGCGCGCCCCGGAGCACGACGGGGGTGACTTCAGCCGGCCCGGCGCGGTGGCGTACGCCGCCGAGTGGGCCAGGGCGGTGCGGCGGATCGGGTTCGTGCCGATGAGCGCGGCCGAGACCGAGCGCCTGCTGGTGCCGCTCACCGAACGGCTGGCCCGCGCCCTGCTGGCGCCCACCTTCTCCGCCCGACCGGCGGAGGAGGTGGGGCGTGCCCTGGTGGAGGCGCACCTCACCGAGCCGGGCGTGCTCGACTGGTCGGTGCAGGCGCTCGGTGACCGGTTCCTGCAGTGGGTGCTGCCGGCCCGGCCGGAGGGGCCCGAGCTGCGGGAACGTGTCGTCCTGGTGCAGGGCGCGTTCGCCGCCGGGTTCGCCCGGGCCCTGCGCGACCGGGTGTTCAGCCAGCAGGAGCGGATCGCCCGCTCCGCCTGGCAGGCCCGGGACACCGTCGAGCAGGCGTTGCGGGACAGCGAGGCGCGCTTCCGGGCGGTCTTCACCGGCGCCGCCATCGGCATCGGCATCGCCGGCGTCGACGGGCAGATCATCGAGGTCAACCAGTCCTTCGCCGACATGCTCGGCTACACCGTCGCCGAGATGCGCCAGATGAACGTGTCGGCGCTGGCCCACGCCGACGACGCGGCCGGCATGTGGGAGGTCTACCAGGAGCTGATCGAGGGCAAGCGGGACAGCGCCCGGGTGGAGAAGCGCTACTACCGCAAGGACGGCAGCGTCGTCTGGACCGACCTGGCCGTCTCGCTGATCCGGTACGACGACGGCCGGCCACGGTTCACCGTCGCCATGATCGAGGACATCACCGAGCGGTACGAGCTGCAGCAGCGGCTGCGCTTCCAGGCGTTGCACGACCCGCTGACCGGCCTGCCCAACCGGACGCTGTTCTTCGAGAAGCTCGGCGCCGTCTTCGACGCGGCCGACCCGGAGCAGCGCGTCGGGCTCTGCTTCATCGACCTGGACGGGTTCAAGGCGGTCAACGACAGCCTCGGCCACGACCTCGGTGACCGGCTGCTCCAGGTGATCGCCCGTCGGCTCAGCGACTGTGTGGCCGGCCGTGGGCACGTGGTGGCCCGGATGGGCGGCGACGAGTTCGTCATCCTGGTCGACTCCGGCGGTGGCCTCGACGACGCGGTGGAGGTGGCCGAGCTGGCCCTGGCCGCGGTCTCCGCCCCGGTGCAGGTCGCCGACCAGCAGCTCGCGGTCTCGGCCAGCATCGGCATCGTGGACTGCCCGGCGGCGGAGACCAACGTCGGCGAGCTGATGAAGGCCGCCGACACCACGCTCTACTGGGCCAAGGCGGAGGGGCGGGGCCGCTGGGCGGTGTACGACCCGGAGCGCAGCGCCGCCGACATCGCCCGGTCAGCGCTCGCCGCGAACCTGCCCGCCGCGCTGGACCGGGGCGAGTTCGTGCTGCACTACCAGCCGATCGTCTCGCTGCTGGACGGCACCATGGTGACGGTCGAGGCGCTGGTCCGCTGGCAGCACCCGGAGCTGGGCCTGCTCGGGCCGGACCGGTTCATCGGCCTGGCCGAGGAGACCGGCCTGATCGTCCGGCTCGGCGCCTGGGTGCTGAACCAGGCGTGCCGGGACACCGAGTCGTGGCGGCGGGCCTATCCGGACACCACGCCTGTGGTCAGCGTGAACCTGGCCGCCCGGCAGGCCGACGACCCGGCGATCGTGGAGACGGTGGCCGAGGCGTTGCAGCACAGCGGCCTCCCCGCCGAGCTGCTGCAACTGGAGCTGACCGAGAGCGCGGTGATGGGCAGCGCGGGCGAGCCGCTGCGGGCGCTGCACCAGCTCGCCGGCCTCGGCCTGCGGCTGGCCATCGACGACTTCGGCACCGGCTACTCGAACCTGGCCTACCTGCGCCGGCTGCCGATCCACTGCGTGAAGCTGGCCGGCCCGTTCGTGGAGGGGATCCGGGGTGACGGCGCGGACGCGGTGGCCGACCACCGCGACGAGCGGATCGTGGACGCGCTCGTCCGGCTGGCGCACGCGCTGGAGCTGTCGGTGACGGCCGAGGCGGTGGAGACCGAGGTGCAGGCGGAACGGCTGCGCGCGCTGCGCTGCGACACCGGCCAGGGTCGCTGGTTCGGCCCTCCGATGCCCGCCGACGCCATCCGCGCCCGCCTCGCGGGGTAAGGAGGGGCCCCCTGTTAACGCTTCCGGTATAGGCGGGGCCCCCGCTTAACACCTCGGGTAGAAGAGAGAGAACACGTGAGTCTGAGCGATTCGCAGGCCGTGGTGTCGCTGGTCGCCGCGCTCGCCATCCTGGCCGGGCTGGCCGGTGTGGTGGTGCCCGGCCTGCCGGCGCTGCCGCTGTGCTGGGGCGGTGTGCTGGTGTGGGCGTTGTTCGGCGACGCCGGCGCGGGCCGCTGGGCGGTGCTGGCCGCCGCCACGGTGGTCGCCGCGGGCGGCACCGTGGTCAAGTACCTCTGGCCGGGGCGGAACCTGAAGCGGACCGGCGTGCCCACCAGGTCGCTGCTGGCCGGCGCGCTGCTCGGCGTGATCGGGTTCTTCGTCATCCCGGTGATCGGGCTGCCGATCGGCTTCGTCGCCGGGATCTGGGGGGCGGAGCTGCTGCGGCTGGGCAGCAACAAGCTGGCCTGGCCGGCCACCGTGCAGGCGCTCAAGGCGGCCGGGCTGTCCATGCTCGTCGAGTTCATGGCGGGCATGGTGATCGGCGCGCTCTGGGTGGCGGGCCTGCTGTTCGCCTGAGCCACGGTTCCCCGGCACGGGGGAGACGGTTGGCCCGCGGGTGTGAGGCCGCCCGCCCGTCCGGTCCCTAGCGTCGGTGCCATGGTCCTTCCACCCCCGGCAACCCGCTCGCCGGCGGACCCGGCCCGGGCGCTGCCGCACTCGGCCGCCCGTCATCGAGTCGGCCGGGCGTGGGCGCTGCTGCTCCTGACCCGGCCGTGGTTCTGGCCGCTCGGCTGGGCCGCCGCGTACGCCGGGTCGGTGCTCGCCACCCGCGACTGGCTGCCGCCGCCGACGGCGCTGCCCCGGTCGTCGGCCGCGCTCGTCGTGCTCGGACCGCTGGTGTGGGCGGCCGTCCTGGCGGTCAACGACCGGCACGACCTGCCCAGCGACCGGCGCAACCCGCGCAAGGCGACCGCGCCGCTGGTCACCGGCCTGCTCACCGAGGCTGACCTGGTCCGCTGGCACGTCGGCGCCACGGTCGCGGCACTCGCGTTGGCGGTCACCGCGATCGGGCCGGCGTTCGCCCTGGGCACGGCCGTGGTGCTGCTGCTCGGGTGGGCCTACAGCGCCCCACCGGTACGGCTCAAGAGCCGCCCGGGCCTGGACGTCGCCGCCAACGCGCTCGCCGTGGGGTTGCTCGCGCCGCTGGCCGGGTGGTCCCTGCACCGGCCGGTCACCAGCTATCCGGCGCTCGTGGCGGTGCTGGGTCTGCTGCTGGTGGCCGCGCTCTACCTGCCGACGACCGTGCTGGACGCCGACGCGGACACCGCGGCCGGGGACACCACGGCCGCGGTGCGCTGGGGTACGCGCCGATGCCGGCGGGCCGGTGTGGCCCTCTGGACGGTCGCCACAGGGGTGTGGCTGGCCGTCTGCCACCTGGGCGTTCTGGTGCGGCGGGACTCGTGGACCCTGCAGGACCTGTGGGCGCCGGTGTTGATCGCCGGCTACGCGGTGGCCGTGCGCCGGCCGTCCATTCCCCGGCTCGCCGGGGTCTGCCTGCTCTTCGCGGTGCCGGCGGCGGACTTCCTGACCTCGTGGATCGCCGCCGGCCCGGCGTGAGGTGCGGCGACGCGGGCGTCCGGGGTACGGCGGAACGCCGTACATCAGTGAGAGAGAGGTGGACGCCGCGCGTCGCCGCGGACCGGGCGTTGCCGAGCGCCCGGTGCCGGCCCGTCGGGTCGGGCCTGGTCACGGCTTCAAGCATGCCTCCGGCGGAGCGACGGGACAACGCATTTACCCGGCCCGGGTATTGACCGCCTTGATCGGCGAAGAGCAGACTGCGAGCACTCGCCCGAGGAGGTGTGCAGTGGCCACGACGCCCGCGCCGACCGCCGAGCAGCCGATGGACGACGACGCCCGACGACTCGCCGAACTCGGCTACAAGCAGGAGTTGCGCCGCAAGTGGAGCGGCTTCTCCAACTTCGCCATCTCGTTCTCGATCATCTCGATCCTGGCCGGCTGCTTCACCACGTTCGGCCAGGCGTGGAACAACGGCGGCCCGGTCGCGATCTCCTGGGGCTGGCCGCTGATCTCGATGTTCATCCTGATCATCGGGTTCTGCCTGGCCGAGCTGGTGTCGGCGTACCCGACGGCGGGCGGCATCTACTGGTGGGCGGCGACGATGGGGCGGCCGGTGCACGGCTGGTTCACCGGGTGGCTCAACCTGATCGGCCTGGTCGCGGTGACCGCCTCCGTCGACTACGGCTGCGCCACCTTCCTCAACCTGACGCTGTCGGCGCTCTTCGACGGCTGGGCCGGCACCGGGCACCAGACGTTCGGGTTGTTCGTGGTGATCCTCGCGCTGCACGGCCTGATCAACATCTACGGGCACCACATCATCGACGTACTCCAGAACGTCTCGGTCTGGTGGCACGTGGCCGGCGCGGCCGCGGTGGTGCTGATCCTGGTCCTGGTCCCGGACGACCACCAGAGCTTCCGGTTCGTGTTCACCGAGCGGTTCAACAACTCCGGTTTCGGCGACGGTGACACCGGCGGGCTGACGTTCTGGTTCTACGTGCTGCCGCTGGGCTTCCTGCTCACGCAATACACGATCACCGGCTTCGACGCCTGCGCGCACGTCTCCGAGGAGACCCGGGGCGCGTCCAAGGCCGCCGCGCAGGGGCTGTGGCGGTCGATCTTCTATTCCGCCGTGGGCGGCTGGATCCTGCTGCTCGCGTTCCTGTTCGCCGCCACCGACGTGGACGCGATCAACGACGCCGGCGGCTTCTCCGGGGCGATCTTCGAGACCGCGCTGACCCCGTTCTTCTTCAAGGCGGTCATCATCATCTCCACCATCGGGCAGTTCTTCTGCGGGATGAGCTGCGTGACCTCGATGTCGCGGATGGCGTACGCGTTCAGTCGGGACCGGGCGGTGCCCGGCTGGCGGCTCTGGTCCAAGGTCAACCGCAACGGTACGCCGGTCAACGCCATCATCGGCGCCACGCTGGCCGGACTGGCGCTCACCCTGCCCGCCCTCTATCAGCGAGGCGGCATCCCGGTCGCGTTCTACGCGGTGGTGTCGGTCGCGGTGATCGGGCTCTACCTGTCCTTCATCATCCCGATCTTCCTGCGGCTGCGGATGGGGGACCGGTTCGTGCCCGGGCCGTGGACGCTCGGCCGGCGGTACAAGCTGCTCGGCTGGATCGCGGTGGTGGAGATCGCGATCATCTCGGTCTACTTCGTGCTGCCGATCGTCCCGGCCGGCGTGCCAGGCAACCCCGACTTCAGTTGGACCGCGGTTAACTACGCCCCGCTCGCGATCGGCGGCGTGCTGCTCGGCGTCGCGATCTGGTGGTACGCCTCGGCCCGCAGGTGGTTCACCGGCCCCCGCCGCACCGTCGAGGAGCAGGCCCTCACGCCACCCTCCTGACCGACGTCCCGCCGCTCTCGGCCCTCGGCATCGACCCTCGGGGTCGATCATGAAAATGGCGGCAGTTGCGGATCTCCGAACGGCCGCCAACTTCATGATCACCCGCTCGCCGCTCGGTAGAGGGCTGGGCTTGGGTCGGCCGTTCGTCGATCATGGACTTGTGGTGTCACGACCTGTCGGGTTCGGCCTGTTATCGGAGTGCCACAAGTCCAAGATCGGTGCCACCGGTCGAGATCTTGGATGGCGATGGCCCTTGGCGGGGCACTTTCCTTCCAAGATCCCTCCGTTTCCCAGCATCCGAAAGGGCTTGTCCGCCGCATGGGAGCGGAGCGCCGGCGATCTCGACAAATCAGAGCGGTGGCGCTTCATGGGTGTCAAAACGGGCCTGAGACACCCATGGTGTTCCACCCACGGGGCGGTGGACGCCACCTCGGCGAGATGGTGTGGATCAGGCGACCGGGGCGAAATGCTTGGCCACGTCGACGAACGCGCGCCACGACGCCGGGGTGACGTGGAGGGTGCCGCCGTCGCGGTCCTTGGTGTCGCGGATCAGCACCACGCCCGACAGGTTGGCCGCCACCTCCACGCAGTCGCCGCCGCTCGTGCCGCTGCGGGTGGACTTCTTCCAGATCGCGTTACTGAGGTCCATGCTGACTCTCGACTTCCTTGATCAGTGCGACCGATCGGGCGTGCGGCAACGCTACGCTGCGCACCCCTTCCCAGCGTGCCAGAAGCGTTGCCGTCGCATCCTCGTCATCGACGGCCGAGCCGGCGAGTTGATTCTCCATGTGCCCCGCCCAGCCTCCCTCGGCCAGATGCGCCAGGGCCAGCGGCCCGGACAGGCCGACGTGAAGACCGGCATCGGCCGGAATGATGTGTAGTTGAACGTGGGGCAGATCGGCCATCTGCACCAGGTGCGCGAGTTGCTCGGCCATGACGGCGTCCCGGCGGCGGAGCGTGGACTCGTCGGTGACGGCGATGACGAGCGGGGGACGCTCGCGGGTGAGGATCTCCTGTCGCTTCATCCTCGCCGCGACCTGCCTCTCCACCTCCTCATGCGGTCTGGTGGTGTCGAAACGCAGCACCGTTCGGGCGTAGTTCTCCGTCTGCAGCAGGCCAGGAATCAGGCACGGATTGAAATACCGGAGTTGCCGGGCCGAACGCTCCGCCTCCAACCACGGCCTGAACCATGACGGTTGGCTGTTGCGCTCAACGAGGTGCAGCAGCGACATCAGCAGGTCGCCGGTTTTCAGCACCTCGTCAGCGCGAGCCAGAAATGCCCGGGTCCAACGGACGGGTGCCGGTTTCCACTGCCGAGACCATGGACGCGGAGTAGTGCACCTGCCGGCCGAAGTCCTCCTGAGTGAGACCGGAGGCGGAGCGCATCCGCCGGAGCTGAGTTCGAATGAGGCTCGCCGTCGGCTCCTCCACAGATCCTCCACAGTCCACGAGTGATTCTTCGTCGGCATCCACCGCAGGCGTCGCCTCTTCACAGGTGCGTCGTGACCCGACTCGACGCCTCCCGACCGTAACGGTGTCCTCAGCAGACTGTCACGTATGCGGATCCGCTCACGGCTGTCGAGCGCGGGCGGGTTCCAGCCGGGGCCGCCCGGTCCCGACGAGCACCGGGCGGCCCTCTCCACCGAGAACGAGGAGCCCGACGTGCGGCAGTGGCGGACGAACACCGGCCTGGGCGGTGTGCTCGCCGTCAGCGGGCACCTCGGCTACCACCCGACGTGGGACTGCGAGCGCTGCGGCGAGCCCTGGCCCTGCCCGGCCCTGCGCGACATCCCCCGGCATCAGCTCCAGCCGGCGGCGCTCATCCCGGTCATGGCACTCCTGCTGCGCGGCGCCATCCGGGACCTGCGGGGCCGCGCCGAGGGTCCGGAGCCGCCCGAGATCGTCCGGAGGTTCCTCTGGTTCCTGCCGCTCACCGACGACGAGGCGCGGGCGATCGCCCGCCGGCTGCGGTGACCGGTCGCCGCCGGATTCCGCACCTGCCCATCCGCCCGCTGTGGCGGTGCCGCAACTGCGGTGCGGAGTGGCCCTGCCAGCCGGCGCGGCTGTCGCTGCTCGTCGAGTACCGGGGTGACCGCGTGGGGCTGCTGTTCCACCTCGGTGGGCTGATGGCCGAGGCGACCGAACACCTCCTCCGGTTGAACCCGGATCACGTGCCGGACCTGCACCGCCGCTTCCTGGCCTGGGCGCGGGCGCGTGACTGACGCCGGGCCGGGCTGTCCGCGTACCCCAGGGGTCTAGACCGGGGGTTGGGGGTGGGTGCGCGGGAAGCGGAGGATGCGGTCGTCGTCGGCCGCCGGCGGGACGCCGCGCGGCTCGCGGTTGCTGGTGGTCACCCAGAGCGCGCCGTCCGGGGCGACCGCGACGGTACGCAGGCGGCCGTACGTCCCGACCAGCTCCGCCACCGGTACGCCGACCTCGCCGGCGGCGTCGACCGGCACCGTCCACAGCCGGGTGCCGCGCAGCGCGGCCACGTAGAGCGTGCCCCGGGCGAACGCGGCGCCGCTCGGTGACGCCTGGGCGGGCGGCCACACGACCACCGGGTCCCGGAACCGCGGGTCGCCGGCGACACCCTCCACGACCGGCCAGCCGTAGTTGCCGCCCGGGACGATCCGGTTCACCTCGTCCCAGGTGCTCTGCCCGAACTCGGTGGCGAACAGCCGGCCGTGCCGGTCCCAGGCGAGCCCCTGCACGTTGCGGTGGCCGTAGCTGTAGACCGGTGAGCCGGGGAACGGATTGTCCGCCGGCACCCCGCCGTCCGGGCGGATCCGCAGGATCTTGCCGTTGCGGCTGGTCAGGTCCTGGGCGCGGGAGGGCACCCCGGCGTCGCCGACGCCCGCGTAGAGCATGCCGTCGGGGCCGAACGCGATCCGTCCGCCGTCGTGGAAGGTGGCCCGGGGGATGCCGCTGACGAGCACCTGCGGGACGGGCGTCGCGGCCAGCCGGAACCGGACCACGCGGATGTCGGCGGCGGTGGTGTAGGCGGCGTAGACCCACCGGTCCCACCGGTAGGCGGGGGAGACGGCGAGCCCGAGCAGGCCGGCCTCGCCGCCGGCGACCACGTCGGCGACGCGCGCCACCTGCTGCGCGGGCCGGCCCGGGCGCACCCGGAGGACGGTGCCCAGGTCCCGCTGGGCGACCAGGGCGCTGCCGTCGGGCAGGAAGGCCAGCCCCCAGGGCACCGCCAGCCCGGAGGCGACCACCCGCGGGTTCGCCAGGTCGTAGCCGGCCGCCGCGCGCCTGTCGACGTGCCGCTCGAAGCCGGCCGGGCGCAGGTCGACCAGGTCCGGCTGCGGGGCGGTGGCAACGAGTGGTCCCGCGGGGTCACCGGTGGGCTGCCGGTCGGCGCGGGCGTCGGTGGCGCCGAGCCCGATCGCGAGGACGGCGGCGGCAGCCGCGACGATCCGACGACGCATGTGCACTCCTCGCGTTTCGCCCCCGGCCCCACCGGGGCATTGACGGTGATCCGGTTTGCCAGTAGACCTTGGTGATGGAGGCCCCCTGATGAGTAGAACGCCGTTCTCCCTGGAGCAGTTGCGGGCCGCCGTCGCCGAGGGCGAGATCGACACGGTGGTGCTCGCCCTCACCGACATGCAGGGCCGCCTGCAGGGCAAGCGGATCCACGCGCCGTTCTTCCTCGACCAGGTGGTGGAGAACGGCAGCGAGGGCTGCAACTACCTGCTCGCCGTGGACGTGGACATGAACACCGTCGACGGGTACGCGATGTCGAGCTGGGAACGCGGCTACGGCGACTTCGCCATGCGCCCCGACCTGGACACGCTGCGCCGCACGCCATGGCAGCCCGGCTCCGCGATGGTGCTGGCCGACCTGGAGTGGCTGGACGGCTCCGGCCCGGTGGTCGCCTCGCCCCGGCAGATCCTGCGCCGGCAGCTCGACCGGCTGGCCGCGCACGGGTTGACCGCTTATGCCGGCACCGAGCTGGAGTTCGTGCTCTACCGCGACTCGTACGAGGAGGCGTGGCGGCGCGGCTACCGCGAGCTGACCCCGGCGAACCAGTACAACGTCGACTACTCGCTGCTCGGCACCGCCCGGGTGGAGCCGCTGCTGCGCCGCATCCGCACCGAGATGGCCGGTGCCGGGCTGACCCCGGAGAGCGCGAAGGGCGAGTGCAACCTCGGCCAGCACGAGATCGCCTTCCGCTACGACGAGGCGGTGGCCTGCGCCGACCACCACGTCATCTACAAGAACGGGGCGAAGGAGATCGCCGCCCAGGAGGGCATGGCGATCACGTTCATGGCCAAGCCGAACGCGCGCGAGGGCAACTCCTGCCACATCCACTTCTCGCTGCGCGACGCCTCCGGTTCGTCGGCGATGCTCGGCGACGGGCCGGCGCACCTGAGCGTGACCGGGCAGCGGGTGCTGGCCGGGCTGCTCGCCACGATGCGCGAGTTCAGTCTCCTCTTCGCGCCGAACGTCAACTCCTACAAGCGCTACCAGCCCGGCTCGTTCGCGCCGACCGCGCTGCGCTGGGGCACCGACAACCGCACCTGCGCGCTGCGGCTGGTCGGGCACGGGCAGGGGATGCGGGTGGAGAACCGCGTCCCGGGCGCCGACGTCAACCCCTACCTGGCGATCGCCGCGCTGGTGGCCGGCGCGGTGCACGGCATCGAGCACGAGCTGGAGTTGCCGGACGAGTGCACCGGCAACGCCTATGACGACCCGGCCGCCGATCGGGTCCCCGGCACGCTGCGTGACGCGTTCGACCTCTGGCAGGGGTCGGCGGTGGCCCGTGAGGCGTTCGGCGACGAGGTGGTGGCCCACTACGCCAACAACGCGAAGGTCGAGCTGGCCGCCTTCGACGCCGCGGTCACGGACTGGGAGCTGGTGCGTGGCTTCGAGCGCCTCTGAGCCCGTGCCCCCTGACGCTCCCCGCGACCTTGCACTTGCGGCCCGCGAATCGCGGCAGTTGCGGCTTTCGTCGGGGCAGCAAGTGCAAGATCGGCGGTGGAATCGGGCGGGGACGGGAGGGGGTGGGCGGGCATGGGTGAGGTGATCTCGCCGGTCGACGGGGCGAGCCTGGGAGAGGTGCCGGCCGCGGGAGTGCGGGACGTGGACGCGGCCGTGGGGCGGGCCGCGGGTGCGTTCGAGACGTGGCGTCGGGTGGCGCCGGGGGACCGGGCGCGGCTGCTGCGGCGGTTCGCCGCCCGGGTCGACGCGCACCTGGAGGAGCTGGCGCAGCTGGAGGTGCGCAACGCCGGGCACACCGTCGGCAACGCGCGCTGGGAGGCCGGCAACGTCCGGGACGTGCTCGACTACTACGCGGGCGCGCCGGAGCGGCTGACCGGACACCAGATCCCGGTGCCCGGCGGGCTCGACGTCACGTTCCACGAACCGCTCGGCGTGGTCGGCGTGATCGTGCCGTGGAACTTCCCGATGCCGATCGCCGGCTGGGGCCTCGCCCCGGCGCTGGCCGCCGGCAACACGGTGGTGCTCAAACCGGCCGAGCTGACCCCGCTGACCGCGCTGCGCCTGGCCGAGCTGGCACTCGACGCCGGGCTGCCCGAGGGCGTCTTCACCGTGCTGCCCGGGCCGGGCAGCGTGGTGGGCGAGCGGTTCGTCACCCACCCGGCGGTCCGCAAGATCTGCTTCACCGGCTCCACCGAGGTCGGCACCCGGATCATGGCCGGCGCCGCCGAGCAGGTGAAGCGGGTGACGCTGGAGCTGGGCGGCAAGTCGGCGAACATCGTCTTCGCCGACGCCGACCTGGCGAAGGCGGCGGCCACCGCGCCGTCCTCGGTCTTCGACAACGCCGGCCAGGACTGCTGCGCCCGCTCCCGGATCCTGGTCCAACGCCCGGTGTACGACCGTTTCCTGGAACTGCTCGAACCGGCCGTGCGGGCGTTCCGGGTGGAGGACCCGGCCCGGGAGACCGCCGAGATGGGGCCGCTGATCTCCGCCGCGCACCGGGACCGGGTCGCCGGGTACGTCGACGGCGCGGACGTGGCGTTCACCGGCTCCCGCCCCGACGGCCCCGGCTTCTGGTACGCCCCGACCGTGCTGCTCGCCGGCGCCCCGACCGACCGGCACTGGCGCGAGGAGATCTTCGGCCCGGTCGTCTCGGTGCTCCCGTTCGACGACGAGGCGGACGCGATCCGACTCGCCAACGACACCGAGTACGGCCTCTCCGGCTCGATCTGGACCCGGGACGTGGGCCGGGCCGTCCGGGTGGCCCGGGCGGTCGAGGCGGGCAACCTCAGCGTCAACTCGCACTCCTCGGTGCGCTACTGGACCCCGTTCGGCGGGATGAAGCGCTCCGGCCTCGGCCGGGAGCTGGGTCCGGACGCGCTGCACGCCTTCACCGACGTCAAGAACGTGTTCATCGGCACCGAGGAGTGATCACAGTGCAGGGACGGCTTACCGACCGGGTGGCGGTGGTGACCGGCGCGGGCAGCGGCATCGGGCTGGCCACCGTGCGGCGCTTCGCCGCCGAGGGGGCGCGGGTGGTCTGCGTGGACATCGACGCCGACGCGGGCACCCGGGCGGCCGAGGAGGTCGGCGGCGAGTTCGTCGCCGCCGACGTGGCCGACGGGGCGGCGGTCCGCGACCTCTTCGACGGCGTGGTGGAACGCCACGGCCGGGTGGACGTCGCCTTCAACAACGCCGGCATCTCGCCGCCCGACGACGACTCGATCCTGGAGACCGGGCTGGACGCCTGGGAACGGGTGCTGCGGGTCAACACCACGAGCGTCTACCTGTGCTGCAAGCACGTCATCCCGCACATGCGCCGGCAGGGCAAGGGCTCGATCATCAACACCGCGTCGTTCGTGGCGCTGATGGGCGCGGCCACGTCGCAGATCGCGTACACGGCGAGCAAGGGCGGGGTGCTGGCGATGACCCGGGAACTGGGGGTCCAGTTCGCCCGCGAGGGCATCCGGGTCAACGCGCTCTGCCCCGGCCCGGTCGCCACCCCGCTGCTGCTGGACCTGTTCGCCAAGGATCCGGAGCGGGCCGCCCGGCGGCTGGTGCACGTGCCGATGGGCCGGTTCGGCGACCCGACCGAGATCGCCGCCGCGGTGGCGTTCCTGGCCAGCGACGACGCCTCCTTCATGACCGCCGCGCAGTTCGTGGTCGACGGCGGCATCACCGGCGCCTACGTGACCCCACTATGAGAAGGCCGGTCATCGGCATCACCGCGTACGTCGAGCCGGCCGGCTGGGCGGTGTGGCGGGACGTGCCGGCGGCGCTGGTGCCGCAGGCGTACGTCCGGTCCGTCACCGCGGCCGGCGGCCGGGCCGTGGTGCTGCCCCCGGACGACACCGACGCCGACGTGCTGGAACTGCTGGACGGGCTGCTGCTGGCCGGCGGCGCGGACGTCGGCCCGGAGCGCTACGGCCAGCCGCCCGACCCGCGCACCGAGGCCCGACCGGAGCGGGACGCCGGCGAACTGGCGCTGCTCACCGCCGCGCTCGCCGCCGACCTGCCGGTGCTCGGCGTGTGCCGGGGCATGCAACTGCTCGCGGTGGCCTACGGCGGCACCCTGCACCAGCACCTGCCGGACGTGGTCGGGCACGACGGGCACCGCCCCGCGCCGGGGGTGTACGGGTCGCACCCGGTGCGCTTCACCGCCGGCAGCCTGGCCGGCGCGGTGATGGCCGGGGTGGACCGGGTCAACTCGTACCATCATCAGGCGGTCGCCGACCCCGGCGGCCTGACCGTCACCGGCCGGGCCGACGACCAGGTGGTGGAGGCGGTGGAGGATCCGGCGCGGCGCTTCGTGCTCGGCGTGCAGTGGCATCCGGAGAACGAGGCCGATCCGCGCCCGGTCGCCGCCCTGGTCCGGGCCGCGCTGTCGCACAGATCACAGCCGGCCGGCCCGCGACCCCGCCCGGCTCGCCCCCGCCCCCCGGTTACGACAGGATGAGGCGGAGGTAACCAGCGCCCACCGGGTCGTGTGCGTTACGTTGCTCCTCCGTCGGGGTAGTAGGCGGGGACGGTCGGCGTGGTCGCGCCGGCCGTCGTGGACATGGCCGGAGCGGGAGGCTGCATGGGCTCGGCCCAGGGGGGCGGGGACGTCGGTCGTTCGTCCCCGGCGGCCGATGGGTCGTCTCTGCCACCGTTGCTGACCGCCGCGTTCGCCGCCGGCGGTGAGATGGGCGAGCGGCTGCGCGGCTTCGACTGGTCCGCGACCCGCCTCGGCCACCCGCACCGCTGGCCGGCCGCGCTCCGCCACGCGGTGAGCACCATGCTGGCGTCCCGCGCCCAGATGGTGGTGTTCTGGGGCGCGGAGCACCTGGCCTTCTACAACGACGCCTACCGGCCGACCATCGGCGACAAGCACCCGGCCGTGATCGGGCAGTCCGCCCGGCTGCACTGGGCGGAGACCTGGGACGTCCTCGGCCCGATCCTGGACGGGGTGCGCGGCACCGGCGTCCCCTACCGGGGCGAGGACCACCCCTTCGTGATCGACAGGCACGGCTTCCTGGAGGACGTCTACTTCGACGTCTCGTACGACCCGATCCGCGAGGCCGACGGCACCGTCAACGGGATCTTCTGCTTCGTCAACGAGACCACCGGCCGGGTGCTCGGCGAGCGCCGGCTGCGGACCCTGGCCGAGCTGGGCAACGAGCTGGGCGACGTGCCGAGCACGCTGGAGCTGGGCCGGGCCGTGGCCCGGGTGCTCGACGCGCACCGCGCCGACGTGCCGTTCAGCGCGATGTGGCTCTACGACGCCGACGGGGCCCCGGCGCTGGCCGGCTGCTCGGGCGTCGACCCGGCCGCGGTCGCCGGCTGGCCCGGCCTGCCGGCCGGCGAGCCGTTGACCGCGCCGCGCTGGATCGCCACCGCCGACCTGCCCGGCGCGGTGCCGGCGGACGCCGCCGACCAGGCGCTGCTGCTGCCGCTGACCGCCACCAACGAGCCGGCCGGCGCGCTGCTGCTCGGCGTGGCCCGCCGGCTGCCGTTCGGCGACGACTACCGGGACTTCGTCGACCTGGTCGCCGCGCAGGTCTCCCGCGCCGTGGGCAAGCAGCGGGTGTACGAGCAGGAGCGCGCCCACGCCGCCGAGCTGGCCGCGCTGGACCGGGCCAAGACCAACTTCTTCGCCAACGTCAGCCACGAGTTCCGCACCCCGCTGACGCTGGTCCTCGGGCCGCTGGAGGACATGCTCGCCGATCGGGAGCTGCCCGACCGTTACCTCGACCGGCTGACCGTCATGCACCGCAACGGGTTGCGCCTGCTCAAGCTGGTCAACACCGTGCTCGACTTCTCCCGGCTGGAGTCCGGCCGGCTGGCCGCCCGCTTCCAGCCCACCGACCTGTCCGACTACACCTCCCGCCTGGCCAGCACGTTCCGCTCGGCCACCGAACGGGCCGGGCTGCGCCTGGTGGTCGACTGCCCGCCGCTGCCCGCACCCGTCTACGTCGACCGGGACATGTGGGAGAAGATCGTCCTCAACCTGGTGTCGAACGCGGTGAAGTTCACCTTCGACGGTGAGATCGGCGTCCGGGTGCGTGCGGGCGACGGGTCGGCCGTGCTGGAGGTCACCGACACCGGGGTCGGCATCGCGCCGGAGGAACTGCCGCAGGTCTTCGAACGGTTCCACCGGGTGGCCGGGGCCCGCTCCCGCACCCACGAGGGCACCGGCATCGGGCTCGCGCTGGTCCGCGAGCTGGTCGAGATGCACGGCGGCACGGTCACCGCGCGTAGCGTCGTCGAGCGGGGTACCACGTTCACCGTGACCGTGCCGTTCGGCTACGCGCACCTGCCCGCCGACCGGGTGTCCGTGCTCGCCCCGGTGCCGCTGACCGAGCCGGAACAGGCCCGGCTCTACGTCGCCGAGACCGCGCTCTGGACCGACGAGGTGGCCCGACCGGCCGGGCTGCCGGAGCCGTCCGGCACGCCGGGTGGCTCCGGTCGTGTCCTGCTCGCCGACGACAACCCCGACCTGCGCGAGCACGTCAGCCGGCTGCTCTCCCCGGCGTACGAGGTGGTGGCCGTGCGCGACGGGGTGGAGGCGCTGCGGCTGGCCGTGGACACCCCGTTCGACCTGGTGCTGACCGACGTGATGATGCCCCGGCTGGACGGCTTCGGGCTGGTCACCGCGTTGCGCGGCAACCCGCTCACCCGGGGAGTGCCGATCGTGATGCTCTCCGCCCGCGCCGGTGCCGCCGAGGAGGTCGCCGGCCTCTCGGCCGGCGCCGACGACTACCTCACCAAGCCCTTCTCCAGCCAGGAGCTGGTCGCCCGGGTCCGGGCCAACGTCGAGCTGGGCCAGCTCCGCGGGCAGATCATCCGCCGGCTGCGGGCGCTCGCCGACGCCGCGGTGGCGATCAACACGGCCCGCTCCACCGCCGACGTGGTGCGGGTGGCCGCGCAGCACGCGCTCAGCCTGGCCGAGGCGGGCCGGGTGATGGTCGTCGCCACCGGCGCCCGCCACGAGGAGGACGCCGGCGGGGACCTGACGGCCGAGCCGTCCACGGTGCTGCCGCTCACCGGCACCACCGGCGAGCAGCTCGGCGAGCTGCGGGTGTGGCGGCGCGAGGGCGGCGGCACCGAGCAGGCGGCGTTGACCGAGCTGGCCCGGCTGGTCGGCGTGCGACTGGAGAACGCCCAGCTCTACGAGGCCGAGCACCGGATCGCCACCACGCTCCAGCACAGCCTGCTGCCGCGGACGCTGCCGCAACTACCGGGCGCGGTGGTGGCCAGCCGCTACCTGCCCGGCAGCGCCGACGTGGAGGTCGGCGGCGACTGGTACGACGTGATCGGTACCCCCGACGACGAGCTGGTGCTGGTCATCGGCGACGTGGTCGGCAAGGGCGTGCGGGCGGCCGCCGCGATGGGTCAGCTCCGCAACGCGCTGCGGGCGTACGTGCTGGAGGGCTACGACCCGGGCGAGGCGCTGACCCGGCTCAACCGGCTCGTCCACTCCACCGGCAGCGACTCCTTCGCCACCGTGGTCTGCCTGGACTTCTCCCCGCGCACCGGCCGCCTCCGCTACGCCAGCGCGGGTCACCCCTCGCCCCTGCTGATCCGAGGAGACGACGTGGCGTTCCTGCACGATCGGGCGCTCGGACCGCCGGTCGGGGCGATCCCGGGCACCGTCTACCGGACGGTCGAGGGTGAACTCGCCCCCGGCGGCCGGCTGCTGCTCTACACCGACGGCCTGATCGAGGACCGGGAGTCGGGCATCGACGCCGGGCTCGGCCAGCTGCGGGCCGACGCCACAGTGCGCGGCGAGCACGTCGCCGACCTGGTGGACGCCGTGGTGGAGCGGGTGGCCGGGCGGTCCCGGCGCGACGACGTGGCGGTGCTGGCGCTGGAGGCGGTCGAGCTGAACCGCTTCGCGTTGCGGCTGCCGGCCGACCCGACCCGACTCAGTGTGCTGCGCAAGCGGCTGGAGGACTTCCTCGTCGCCCACCGGGTCGGCGAGACCGACCTGTTCGACCTCACGGTGGCGGTCTCGGAGGCCGCGGCGAACGCGATCGAGCACCCGGTCGACCCGGCCGATCCGACCATCGAGGTCGAGGTCACCATCGCCGACCGCACGGTCACCGCCACCATCCGGGACAGCGGGCGGTGGCGCGAGTCCAGCGGGTCGAGTTTCCGCGGGCGCGGGCTGGCCCTGATCCAGGCGCTCGGGGAGATGAGCGTGACCCGCACCGAGGACGGCACCGAGCTGACGTTGCGGCGCCGGCTGGCCGACTAGTCGGCCAGCCATTCCTGCTCGGCCAGGCCGGAGATCTCCAGCACCCGCCGCACCTGGCGGGACGGCAGCACGGTGAGCGCGGCCGGGAACCTCTGGGCGAGCCGGACCACCGCGTGGATGGCGGCGGAGTCGAAGAACGTGACCGACCGCAGGTCGAGCGTGAGCTGCTTGGCGGGCTCGCGCAGCGCGGTCTGGAACATGGTGTCGGCGGTCGCCATGTCGACCTCGCCGGTCACCTGGACGTGAAGTCGGACGCCGTCGCCCTCCGCGGTCACGGAGAAGACGGGCGGTGCGCCCCCTTGATCCACGCAGCAACAATGGCACAGCGTTTGCGGCGCGGCAACAACCTGCCCGGCGGGGCCGTGGCGGGGGTCACGACGGGGGCCGGCGATAGGCTGAGGACATGACCGTCCGTGCGCCGCTGACCCCCGGCACGCTCTCCCCGTGGCGAGCGGTTCCCACCCACATCCCGCGCCCGGAGTACGTGGGCAAGAAGCGCCCCCAGGAGTGGCGGGGCTCCCACGTGCAGACGCCGGAGACCGTCGAGAAGATGCGGGTGGCCGGCCGGCTCGCGGCCCGGGCCACGCAACTCGCCGGCGAGCACTGCAAGCCCGGGGTGACCACCGACGAGATCGACCGGGTGGTGCACGAGTTCCTCTGCGACCACGGCGCCTACCCGTCGACGCTCGGTTACCGGGGCTTCCCCAAGTCCTGCTGCACCAGCCTCAACGAGGTCATCTGCCACGGCATCCCGGACTCGACCGTGCTGCGCGACGGCGACATCATCAACGTCGACGTCACCGCCTTCCTCGACGGGGTGCACGGCGACACCGACGCCACCTTCTGCGTGGGCGAGGTGAGCGAGGAGGCCCGGCTGCTGGTCGAGCGGACCCACACCGCGATGATGCGTGGCATCAAGGCGGTCGCCCCGGGCCGCCAGATCAACGTCATCGGCCGGGTCATCGAGTCGTACGCCAAGCGGTTCGGCTACGGCGTGGTCCGCGACTTCACCGGGCACGGCATCGGTGAGGCGTTCCACAGCGGCCTCTACGTGCCGCACTACGACAGCCCGCGTCCCACCGACGTGATGGAGCCCGGCATGACGTTCACCATCGAGCCGATGATCACCATCGGCACCCACGAGTACGACATGTGGGACGACGGCTGGACCGTCGTCACCAAGGACCGGAAGTGGACGGCGCAGTTCGAGCACACCATCGTCGTGACCGACGACGGCTACGAGATCCTGACCCTGCCGTGACCGAGACCCCGGCGGCGCTGCGCGAGGCGCACCACGCGGACGTGTCCGGCGGCTGGCTGCGGCCGGCGGTGTTCGGCGCGATGGACGGTCTGGTCACCAACATCGCGCTGATCGCCGGTGTCGGCGGGGGCGGGGTGTCCCCGCGCAGCGTGGTGCTGACCGGCACGGCCGGCCTGGTGGCCGGCGCCATCTCGATGGGCCTGGGCGAATACACGAGCGTCCGCTCCGCCAACGAGCAGGTGGCCGCCGAGGTGGCCAAGGAGCGGCGCGAACTGGAGCGGCACCCGGAGGCGGAGGCCCGCGAGCTGGCCGACGCCTGGGTCGCCCGCGGCCTGCCCCGCGACCTGGCCACCCAGGTCGCCGAGGCGGTGCGGCGCAACCCGGAGGAGGCGCTGCGCGTCCACGTCCGGGAGGAGTTGGGCGTCGACCCGGACGACCAGCCCAGCCCGTGGGCGGCGGCCATCTCGTCGTTCGTCTGCTTCTCGATCGGCGCGCTGGTGCCGCTGCTGCCCTACCTGCTCGGCTTCACCAGCCTCTGGCTGGCGCTCGCCGTCGGCGGGGTGGGGCTCTTCGTCGCCGGGGCGGTCGTGGCCCGCTTCACCTACCGCTCCTGGTTGACCAGCGGCCTGCGGCAGTTGCTGCTCGGCGCGCTGGCGGCCGGCGCCACCTACCTGATCGGCATGTTGATCGGCGTCGGCGGCGGGCTGGGCTGACCGGCCTCAGCCGTCGAGCAGGTCGTCCACGGTGCCGTCGACCGGCCGCCCCCGGGCCGCCAGTTCCTCGGCCTGGCGGCCCAACGCCGCACCCACCTCGGTCATGTCCGCCCCGGCCAGCCCGGTACGCCGTACCGCGTCACCCGGGTCGCGGAAGTAGGTGCGGCTGAACAGCCCCTGCACGGTGGCCGCCGCGAGCCGGGCCTCGCCGAGCATGAGCAGCGCCTGGTCGGTCTCGTACCATTCGGCCAGCCGCAGCGCGCGGGCGTGCGCGGCGCTGCCCCGGTACCAGGCCTGCCGGGCGGCGGTGGTGAACTCGCCCGGCCGGGCCCGGGCCAGCCGGGCCAGGTGCTCGTCGCGCAGCAGCCGCAACCACCCGGTCGGGT
Source organism: Micromonospora sp. WMMC241 (assembly GCF_027460165.1). Classification (NCBI taxonomy): domain Bacteria; kingdom Bacillati; phylum Actinomycetota; class Actinomycetes; order Micromonosporales; family Micromonosporaceae; genus Micromonospora; species Micromonospora sp. WMMC241. The sequence goes on along the minus strand of NZ_JAPZBF010000001.1, from coordinate 4,929,985 downwards.
CGTGCAACGCGCAGGTGGTGACGTACCGGTCGGCGGCCAGCGGCCAACCCGCCGTGATCGTGGTGGCCCGCCGCAGGTAGTCGTCCGCCCCGGCCACGGTCAGGTCGACGAGCACCCCGTCCACCCGCCGGGTGGACGCCGGCGGACCGGCGCCCGGCCGGTAGGTGGCGACCAGCAGCCCCACCTCGCCGTCCCCGCCGCCGTCGTCGTCGCCGTGCGCCAGCGGGCCGTGCACCGCGACCGCGAGCACGTCGGCCGGGAACCGGCGCAGCACCGCGTCGCCGACCCGCTCGGCCACCCGCCACCGCGGATCGACCAGCCGGTCGATCTCCCGCCCGCCGACCACGTCCACCTCCGAGTGACTTTCGATGTTGTACGAGACGTACGGGTTGTACAATTGATGGATGAGTGAACCGGCCGCTGAACTTCCGATCTCGGATGCGCGCGACAGTCTCGCAGACGTGGTGTCACGCGCCCACTACGCCGGCCGCATCACCTATGTCACCCGGCGCGGGCAGCGTTTGGCCGCCATCGTGCCGGCCGACGTCGCCGAAGCGATCGAACGCGCCGAGGATGCGGTCGATGTCGCCGCCGCCCGGGAAGCCCTGGCACGGATCGACGAGGGAGAGACCCCGCTTCCCCTCGCTGAGCTGCGCAAAGAGCTGGACCTTTGAGCACGCCTGCGCCGACGCAGTACACGATCCATGTCGACCGGGCCGCCGCGAAACTCCTCCGTAAGCTCGACCGCCCCGTGCAGGCCCGGCTGGTCGCCGCGATCGCCGGCCTCGCCGCCGACCCGCGGCCCGTCGGTGTCAAGGCACTCGTCGGGCATCCCGGCCTCCTGCGTATCCGCGTCGGCTCCTACCGTGTCGTCTACCTCGTCCGCGACGATGAGCTCATCGTGTTGGTGGTGCAGCTCGGTCACCGCAGCGACGTCTACGACGCGCTGTGAGACGTTGAACCGACGGTCTAGGCCACGGGGACCAGGCGGAAGACCTTGATCTCGCGACCGCCGGCCCGTTCCACGTACGTGCGGTAGGCCGGCCACTCCTGCACCAGGCGGTCGAACAGCCGGTCCCGTTCCGCGCCGACCACCTGCTCGGCGCGCACCGGGATCCGGCGGCCCTTGACGTCGACCTCGGCGGCCGGCTGGGCCAACAGGTTGAACGTCCACGACGGCTGGTGCTGCTGCCCCCAGTTGGAGCCGATCACCACGTAGGCGTCGCCGTCGGGGACGTAGAGCAGGGGATTGCTGCGGGGCTTTCCGGAGCGGCGGCCGGTGGAGGTGAGCACCAGCGTGGGCACCAGCCCGAACGCGACCACCCGCCCCTTCGTCAGCCGGCCGACCAGCCGGTCGGCGGGGACGAGCACGCGCATGGTGGTGGCGAACCACTGTTGGTGACCGAGGCGTCGGGTGAGGGATCCCAGAGCGGACACCCGCCCAGTGTGCCCCGGGACGGGCCGTCAGTCGAGGCGGCGTTCGATCGGCAGGCGGGAGCGGGTGAGCAGGGCCGCGCCGAGCATCGCCACCAGCGGCACCAACACCAGCACGGCCATGGTGAGGCCGGGCACTACCACCGGGTACGAGGGCTCCACCGGCCAGGACCGCGCGTACCGCTGGTTGATCGAGGCCAGGATGACGACGGCCGAGCCGAGCCCGGCCACCATGCCGAGCGCCGAGCCGAGCACCGCGATCACGCCGGCCTGGCAGAGCGACAGGACCCGGCGTACCCGGGGGTCGGCGCCGACCGCCGCGAGCGTGGACAGGTCCCGGCGGCCCTCGGCGGCGGCCAGGCCGGTGGCGACCGCGGCCGCGCCGAGCGTGATGATCCCGGAGGCGGCGGCCAGCAGGAGCAGGACGGGCCGCTGGTCCGACGTCGGGTCCGCGGTCGCCATCTCCACCGACAGCGGCACCACGTCGGCCAGGTCGTCGGCCAGCCGCTCGCGCTGCTCGACAGTGGGTGGGCCGGTGGTGTCCACCAGGTAGCCGGTCGGCGCGGGGGCCAGGCCGAGCGCGTCCGCCGCGGTGGGGGAGATCACGAGCCGGTCCACCGGGAGGCCGCCGCGCAGGACGTGGCCGGGCAGCAGGCGGACGGTCGTCGCAGCACCGGAGCTGTGGTTGACCTCCACCCGGACCTGACCGTCCACCACCTGGCGGGGGTCGGTGACCACCACGCCGCCCGCCGCGAGCGCCCGGCGCGCGGCCGCCACCTCGTCGGCCGGGGCGCCGGTGAGCGCGGGCAGCGCCGCGCCGTCGTCCACGAGTGCCGGCAGGGAGACGTCGTTCGCGTCCCGGAACGGTTGGCGGCAGCGGGGATCGTTCCGGGCCGACGCGGGTCCCGGCCCGTACGGCGGATACGGGCAGCGTTCCTCGGGCGGGCGCAGCGCCAGCGCGTAGCAGTAGTCCTCCGGGGCGGCGGGGCGGGCGCACTCGGGGGTGGCGACGGTCGTCACGGCGGCGCCCGGCAGCACCGCCCGGACCCGCGCGGCGATCGTGCCGGCCGCCGGCAGGGTCCCGGCCGGCGAACTGCTGGGCTGGAGCATCAGATGTCCCGGCGGTAGGCCGGGCTGCCAGAGGGCCTGCTCCCGGGCGGCGTCACTGGCCACGTAGACGCCGAGTGCGACGCTGCCGGCGACCGCGGCCATCACGGCCGAGATGGCCGGCGCGGCCGAGGACCGGTTGCGGCTGGCGTCACGCAACGCGAGCCGGGGCGTCAACGGCAGCAGCCGCCCGGCCCGGGCGAGCAGCCCGACCAGCGTCGGCGTGCAGAAGACCAGCCCCAGCTCGCCGAGGACCACGCCGGCCAGCACCCCGGTCGGCGAGCTGCGGGTGGCGGCGAACGCGGCCAGCGCGGTGCCGACGACGGTGAACAGCGCCCCGAGCAGCAGCCAGCGGCGGCGCGGGCGGGGCGTCTCGCGCCGGCCGGCCAGGCCGGCCATCACGTCCTGCCGGGCCGCGGTCCAGGCCGGCGCGAGCGCCGCCAGCACGCCGGCCAGCACCGCGACCGCGGCGATCGCGGCCAGCGCGGTCGGGAAGACGCGGTACGCGCCGAAGCGCTCGTGGATCAGGTACTGCTCGACGAGCGGCCGCCCGGCGAACGCGGTCCCGACGCCGAGCAGCAGCCCGAGGGCGGCCCCACCGGCGCCGAGCACCACACCGTCGGCGAGCACGATCCGGCGCAGGTGCACCGCGTCGCCGCCGGCCACCGCGACCAGCGCGAGGTCGCGCCGCCGGCGGCGGACGCCGACCGCGAAGGCCGGGCCGACCAGCAGCACCACCTCCAGCAGCCCCAGTCCGCCGACCAGCACCGAGACGCCGGTCTCCTCCGCGCCGGGCAGCGTCATGCCGGCGGTGAACTCGTCCCGCCCGGGCAGCGGGTGCCGCGTGACCACCTGGATGCCCTGCGCGTTGAGCCGGTCGGCCAGCGCCCGGTCCACCGGGCCGGGCAGGTCCACGAGCCAGCTCTCCTCGGCCGGCGGCCCGGGCGGGGCCACATCGGACATGGTGACCATCTCGCGGAGGTTCTCCGGGAACTCGACCACCCCGACCACCCGGTAGGTGGTGCCGTCGGCGGCGCGCACCGGCGCGCCGACCCGGGTGTCCAGTCGGCGCAGCGCGGCCGGACTGACCGCGATCTCGTCCGGCCGGACCGGCGGCCGGCCCTCGCGGACCGTGGCCAGCGGCCGGGCGAGGGGATCGGTCAGGTCGACGGCCCGCGCGTCGATCGACACCTTCTTCCGGCCGATCCGCGTCTCGAACGACACCCACCAGCGCACCCGGGTGACCCGGCTGCCGGCGGGCAGGAGCGCCCGCAGCTCGTCGGCGGTGACCGGCTGGGTCCGGGGGGTCTGGTTGTCGTCGACCGGCCAGGCCTGCTCGCCCCACGCGTCCTGCGTCACCGGGGCGAGGTTGTTCCAGCTCAGTTCGGCGTCGGCCGCGCCGAGCCGGCGGTCGAGCCGTTCCGAACGGGTCAGCGCGGACATGTCGTAGCTCACCGCGGCGAAGCTGAGCCCGAGCACCGGCAGCGCGATCATCACCAGCACCAGCAGGGTGCGTCGGCGGGACCGGCGGGCCTCCCGGCGGGCTATCCGCAGCGCCGTACGCCACGAGCCGCGTGCCGCGGCGAGCCGGCCGGCGGTCACCGGCCGCTGCCGCTGAGCAGGTGCTCGATGCCGATCAGCGGCGCGGTGGAGTCGACCAGTACGCCGTCGCGCAGGAAGACCACCCGGTCCGCCCAGCCGGCGTGCCGTGCCTCGTGCGTGACAAGCACCCCGGCGGCGCCGTCGTCCACCCGGCGACGCAGCAGGTGCAGCACCGCCTCACCGGCCTGCGAGTCGAGCGCGCCGGTCGGCTCGTCGGCGAGGACCAGCCGGCGTTCGCCGACCAGCGCCCGGGCGATCGCCACCCGCTGCTGCTGACCGCCGGACATCTGGTCGGGGAACCGGTCGGCCTGACCGACGACGTCCACCTCGCGCAGCGCGGCCAGGGCGAGCCGGCGCGCCGCCCGTACCCCGGTGCCGTCCAGCTCCAGCGGGAGCGCGACGTTCTCCACCGCGGTCAGGCTGCCGAGCAGGTTGAGGTCCTGGAAGACGTACCCGATCCGGCGGCGGCGCAGCCGGGCCAGCTCGCGGGCCGGCAGCCCGCCGAGCGCCTCGCCCTCGATGAGCACCTCGCCGCCGGTGGGCCGGTCCAGACCGCCGGCCAGCGCCAGCAGCGTCGACTTGCCGGAGCCGGAGGGGCCCATCACCGCCACCAGCTCACCCGCCCGCACGGTGAGGCTCACGCCGCGCAGCGCGTGCACGGCGGCCTCGCCCGTGCCGTGCGTCCGGTGCACCTCGCGAAGCTCCAGCACCCCGCTCATCTCCGCCGACCTCCGTGTCGTGTCACCGACGGGCCTCGTCGCCGGCCCGGTCCACCGCCTCGGGGTGGGCGGTGGTGGGCCGGACCGGCGTCGGCCGGTGGCGGACCAGGCTGGTCTCGCAGTGGTCGAGCCAGCGCACCTCGGCCTCGGCCTGGAAGATCATCGCGTCCAGCACCAGCCGCCAGGGCAGATCCTCCGGCTTGTCGCTGGCGTACTTCAACCGGGTGAACTCCTGCAGCGCGCGCATGGTGGCGCTGCGCTGGGTCTGCACCACCGCCCGGACGTCGACCCCGGGAGTGGTCAACGCCAGCGCCAGCTTGATCGACAGTTCGTCCCGGGGCCGGTCGGCGCGGCTGATCGGGGTGGCGAACCAGAGCGTCAGGTCGGCCCGCCCGGCGTCGGTGATCTCGTACGGCCGCTGCCCGCTCTCGTTCTCCGGCAACGGGCGGACCAGGCCGTCGCGTTCCAGCCGGGCCAGCGTGGTGTAGACCTGCCCGATGTTGAGCGGCCACGTGGACCCGGTCGACTCCTCGAACGCGGCGCGCAGCTGGTAGCCGTACATCTGGCCGCGTTCGAGCAGGGCGAGCAGGCCGTGGCGGATGGACATGGCCTGGAGTATGCATACCTGGTATGCGGTCCGCAACCGCAGGGCTCCCGTGGGTGACCGGCACCGCGCTCAGGCCGGTCGACCGGGGAACGGAACCGTGACCGGGGTCACGCCGGCCGTACGCCGCCAGCGGGTGGCCCGCAGCGCGCAGTCGGTGAGCGCGGCGAGCGCGGTGTTCCGATCCGCGCCGGCGGTCCGCGGCAGCGCGGCCCGCCAGTGGCCGGCCGTGCGCTCCTCGATCTCGACGGCCAGCCGCAACGCGGTCGCCCGGTCGGTCACCGGATAGGGCAGGGCGTAGCCGGCCCGGTCCGCCGGGACCTGCCCGGCGCCCTCGGCCAGCTGGAGGACCAGGGCGTCGCGGCGGGACCGGTGGGCCGCCTCGGCGGCCCGGGCGGCCGAACGGGCCGCGTCGGCCAGGTGCACGCCGATCACCCCGTACGCCCAGACCGCCGCGTACTCGGCGACAAGCGCGTCGGTGAGGGCCCGGTTCGGGTCGGCGGTCGGGCTCACGCTGTGCCGGCCGGGCATGGCCTCACGGCCCTCGCTTCGCTCGGTGCGTTCGCTCATGCCGTGCCGGCCGGGCATGGCCTCACGGCCCTCGCTTCGCTCGGTGCGTTCGCTCATGCCGTGCCGGCCGGGCATGGCCTCACGGCCCTCGCTTCGCTCGGTGCGTTCGCTCATGCCAGCGCCTCCACGTGGGTGGCCCGGGCCGCGGCGATCGAGCCGAGCAGCGCCGCCCGCTCGGCCGGCGCGCCCGCGCAGGCCTTGGCGGCGTTCGTCCGCCCCTGCTGCTCGGCCCGGCGCAGCTGGGCGAGCACGGCGCCGGGCTCGGTGGCGGGCGTGCCCGACGGGGTGGCCGCCGGCGTGCCGGACGGCGCCGGTCGGCCGATCACGCGGCGCAACTCGTCGGCGTGCGCCCGGTGCGCCTCGGCGATCGGGGTGAGCCGCCCGGCCAGCGCCGGCGTGGCGCCGGCGGCGGCCCGGTGCTGCGCCTCCAGCGCGAGCGACTCGGCCACCAACGGCTCCAGCGCGTCCGGCGGCGGTGGCTCGTCGTCACGGTCGAGAAGATCACAACCAGTCAGCGGCGCGACCGCGCCGCCGAGCGCCACGAGCGCTCCGGCGCGCAGCAGGCGCCGCCGGGAATGCCCCGCTACGTCCTGGTCGGATGGTGTTCTGCCGGTCCCCACCGGACAAGTCAACACCATCTCCGCCACCCCGTGGGGCAGGGTCGTCGGTGCGCCGCCGGGTCCGCCGCCCGACCCAGGCGTTACGCTCTGCGCAGCCACCGGGCGCGAACGCCCCGGTGGCGTGCCGGCTTGGCGGGTCGACCCGCCGGCGCCGGCCCGGGACAACACGGCTCCGACGGACCGTGGCAACAGCAGAGAGGTGCGCGCAATGACGCAGCGTGGCCGTGCCACCCGGCCGTCAGGGCCCGCGGGGCGACCCCGCCGGTCCGACGGTCCCCGCGGCGCGGACCGCGGTGGCGCACCCCGCGGCGATCTCGCCGCCCGACGGACCCGGCTGCGCGAGGTGATCGAGCCGGTGGTCAGCGCCGCCGGCTACGACCTGGAGGACCTGTCCGTCTCCCGCGCCGGCCGCCGGCACGTGGTCCGGGTGATCGTGGGCGCCGACGGCGGGATCAGCCTGGACGCCGTCGCGGACGTCTCCCGGGCGGTCTCCGCGGCACTGGACGCCGCCGAGGAGGCCGGTGGCGACATCGTCGCCGGGGAATACCAGCTCGAGGTCAGCTCGCCCGGCGTGGACCGTCCGCTCACCCTGCCCCGGCACTGGCGGCGCAACGTCGGCCGGCTGGTCAAGGTCACCGTGCGCGGCGACGCCGGGGACCGGCAGCTCACCGGCCGGATCACGGCCGCCGACGACGAGCGCGTGACGCTGGAGACCGACGCCGGCTCGGCCGCGCACCCCTACCCCGAACTCGGGCCCGGCCGGGTCCAGGTGGAGTTCAACCGCCTGGACGACCTGGACGACTCCGACCTCGGTGACGACACCGACATCGACGACGACGACGAAGATCTGGAGGACGAGGAGAGGTGAACATCGACCTCGCGGCGCTGCGCGCCCTGGAGCGCGAGCGGGAGATCCCGTTCGACACGATCCTCGCGGCGATCGAGACCGCGCTGCTGACCGCCTACCGGCACACCGACGGCGCCGAGCCGCACGCCCGGGTGGAGATCGACCGCAAGAGCGGTGCCGCCTCGGTCTACGCCCAGGAGCTGGACGACGACGGCTCGGTGACCCGGGAGTGGGACGACACCCCGCACGACTTCGGCCGGATCGCCGCGATGACCGCCAAGCAGGTGATCCTCCAGCGGCTGCGGGAGGCCACCGACGAGGTGCACTTCGGCGAGTACGTCGGCCGTGACGGCGACCTGGTCACCGGCGTGGTGCAGGCCCACGAGACCCGGCGCGAGAAGGGCATCGTCAGCGTCGACCTGGGCAAGCTCGAGGGCGTCCTGCCGCAGTCCGAGCAGGTCCCCGGTGAGCGCTACGAGCACGGCGAGCGGATCCGCTGCGTGGTCGTGCACGTGGCCAAGGGCATGCGTGGCCCGCAGATCACGCTGTCCCGGTCGCACCCCGCGCTGGTGAAGAAGCTCTTCGCGCTGGAGGTGCCGGAGATCGCCGACGGCACGGTCGAGATCGGCGCGATCGCCCGTGAGGCAGGTCACCGCACCAAGATCGCCGTACGCTCCACCGCCTCCGGCGTCAACGCCAAGGGCGCCTGCATCGGCCCGATGGGGCAGCGGGTGCGTGCGGTGATGAGCGAGCTGCACGGTGAGAAGATCGACATCATCGACTGGTCCGACGACCCGGCCACCTTCGTCGGCAACGCGCTCTCGCCGGCCAAGGCGCTGCGGGTCGAGGTGGTCGACCTGGCCAGCCGTGCCGCCCGGGTCACCGTCCCGGATTTCCAGCTCTCGCTCGCGATCGGCCGGGAAGGGCAGAACGCCCGCCTCGCGGCCCGACTGACCGGTTGGCGGATCGACATCCGGTCCGACGCGGAGCAGCCGGCCCCGGGCGGGCGGGGCGGAGCGGATCACGTGCCGGAGCCGGGCGGCGCGGTCTCGAGCAGCTAGGGGTAGACTTCTTCAGTGGCACGACGCGCGCTGCCGGAGCGCACCTGTGTGGGCTGCCGGAAACGAGCGCCGGCCAGCGAGTTGTTGCGGGTCGTCGCGATCGGTGACGGGGCTGGTCAGACCAGTCTCCGGCCCGATCCGGCCCGCAGACTGCCGGGTCGGGGAGCGAACATGCACCCCAATCCGGCCTGCTTCACGCAGGCGGTGCGGCGCCGCGCCTTCGGGCGGGCGCTGCGTGTCGCCGGGGTCCCCGACCACGGCGCGCTTGCCGAGCACGTCGACGCGCAACCCCCGACGACCGGTCAACCCGACCGGTCGAGGGTCGCTAGCAAGGTAGGACGACCGACATGAGCACACGATGAAGTCGCAGAAATGACCAGGCTTCAAGTGCACGAGTGAGGTCGCTGCGGGTGCTGCCCGCACGACCTCGGAGTGAGGAGTGCAGTGGCAGGAAAGGCCCGCGTACACGAGCTTGCCAAGGAGCTCGGGGTCGAAAGCAAGACCGTTCTCGCCAAGCTCAAGGAGATGGGCGAGTTCGTCAAGTCCGCCTCCAGCACCGTCGAGGCGCCTGTCGCCCGACGGTTGCGGAACGCTTTCGTGGCGTCCGCCGGTTCGCCGGCGCCCGCCGCCCCGCCGGCAGCCGCGCCCAGCGGCCCGGCACCGACCCCGACGCCCACCCCGACCCCGGGCGCCCCCCGGGTCTCGGCCCGGCCGATGCCGCCCCGGCGGCCGACCGCGCCGACCCCTGGACCGAAGCCCAAGGGCCCGGTCCCCGGCCCGCCGCAGCCGGCGACCCCGGTCGCCAAGCCGGCGAGCGCGCACGACATCGAAGTGGCGGCCGCGGAAGCGCGTGCCGCCGCGCTCAAGGCTGAGCAGGAGGCCGCGGTCAAGGCCGCCCAGGCCGCCCGCCAGCAGCAGCGCGAGAACCCGCGCCGGGAGCCTCCGGCCGAGGGCGGTCCCCGCCCCGGTCCGCGTCCCGGCCCGAACGCCATGCCGGCGCGTCCGGGTTCCCCGGCCGCCCGTCCCGGTGGCCCGGGTCAGGGCCCCGGTGCCCGTCCCGGCGGTCGTCCGCCGGCGCGTGGCGCCGGTAACAACCCGTTCGGTATCCAGGGCGGCCAGCAGCAGCGGCCCCCGGCCGCCGGTGGGGGCGGTCCCCGTCCCAGCCCGGCCGGCATGCCGCCGCGGCCCAGCCCGGCGTCCATGCCGCCGCGGCCGAGCCCGGCGTCGATGCCGAGCCAGCGTCCGACCACGGGTCGCCCCGGCGGTCCCGGTGGCGGTCGTGGCGGTCCCGGCGGTGGCGCGGGTCGTCCCGGCGGCGGTGGCGGTGGCTACCGCGGCGGTCCCGGTGGCGGCGGCGGTGGCGGCGGTTACCGCGGCGGTCCCGGTGGCGGCGGCGGTGGCGGTGGCTACCGCGGCGGTCCCGGTGGCGGTGCCGGCGGTGGCGGTGGCGCTCCCGGCGGTGGTTTCCGTCCGGGTGGCGGCGGCGGTCGTCCCGGTGGCGGCGGTCGTGGCCGTGGTGGCGGCGCCGCGGGTGCCTTCGGGCGTCCGGGTGGTCGGCCGACCCGTGGCCGCAAGTCCAAGAAGCAGCGCAGACAGGAGTTCGACAACCTGTCGGCCCCGACCATGTCCTCGGGTGCTCCCCGCGGTCAGGGTCAGGTCGTCCGGCTGTCCCGTGGCGCCTCGCTGTCGGACTTCGCCGACAAGATCAACGCCAACCCGGGTTCGCTGGTCCAGGAGATGTTCAACCTGGGCGAGATGGTGACGGCGACCCAGTCGTGCTCCGACGAGACCCTGCTGCTGCTGGGTGAGCACCTCGGCTTCGACGTGCAGATCGTCAGCCCGGAGGACGAGGACCGCGAGCTGCTCGCGCAGTTCAACATCGACCTCGACGCCGAGGTCGCGGAGGACCGCCTGGTCAGCCGTGCGCCGGTGGTGACCGTCATGGGTCACGTCGACCACGGTAAGACCAAGCTGCTCGACGCGATCCGCAAGGCGAACGTCGTGGCCGGCGAGGCGGGTGGCATCACCCAGCACATCGGCGCCTACCAGGTCCACGTCCCGCACGAGGGCGAGGACCGCGCGGTGACCTTCATCGACACCCCGGGTCACGAGGCGTTCACCGCCATGCGTGCCCGTGGTGCCCAGGTGACGGACATCGTGATCCTGGTGGTGGCGGCCGACGACGGTGTGATGCCGCAGACCATCGAGGCGCTCAACCACGCCAAGGCGGCGGACGTGCCGATCGTGGTCGCGGTCAACAAGGTCGACAAGCCGGACGCGAACCCGGACAAGGTCCGCCAGCAGCTGACCGAGTACGGCCTGGTCGCCGAGGAGTACGGCGGCGACACCATGTTCGTCAACGTGGCCGCGAAGCCCGGCATCGGCATCGAGGAACTGCTCGAGGCCGTGCTGCTGACCGCCGACGCGTCGCTGGAGCTGACCGCTCCGATCGACGGGCCGGCGCAGGGTGTGGCCATCGAGGCGCACCTGGACAAGGGTCGTGGTGCGGTGGCGACCGTGCTGGTGCAGAAGGGCACGCTCCGGGCGGGTGACTCCATCGTCGCCGGTGGGGCGCACGGCCGGGTCCGGGCCATGCTGGACGAGAACGGCAAGCCGGTGGACTACGCCGGCCCGGCTCGTCCGGTCATGGTGCTGGGTCTGACCACGGTGCCGGGTGCGGGTGACACCTTCCTGGCCGCCGAGGACGACCGCACCGTGCGGCAGATCGCCGAGCAGCGGCAGGCACGGCGGCGGGCGGCCTCGTTCGCCAACTCCCGTGGCCGGGCCACCCTCGAGACGCTCATGGAGCAGCTCAAGGAGGGCGAGAAGACCTCGCTCAACCTGGTGCTCAAGGGCGACGGCTCCGGTTCCGTGGAGGCGCTCGAGGACGCGCTGTTCAACCTCGACATCCCGGAGGAGGTCCAGCTTCGGATCATCCACCGGGGCGTGGGTGCGATCACCGAGAGCGACGTCATGCTCGCGAGCGCCTCGAACGAGGCGGTCACGATCATCGGCTTCAACGTGCGGGCCGCCAACAAGGTTCGCGAGATCGCCGACCGCGAGGGCGTGGAGATCCGGTACTACACGGTCATCTACCAGGCCATCGAGGAGATCGACGCCGCGCTCAAGGGTCTGCTCAAGCCGGAGTACGAGGAGGTCGAGCTGGGCACCGCGGAGATCCGCGACGTCTTCCGCTCGTCCAAGATCGGCAACATCTCCGGCTGTATCGTCCGGTCCGGTCTCATCCGCCGCAACGCCAAGGCGCGTCTGCTGCGGGACGGGGCGGTCGTGGCGGACAACCTTACGATCAGCTCCCTGAAGCGGTTCAAGGACGACGCGACCGAGGTCCGCGAAGGCTTCGAGTGTGGTCTGACGCTGGGCGGTTACAACAACGTCCAGGTCGGCGACGTCATCGAGACCTTCGAGATGCGGGAGAAGCCGCGCGCCTGAGGTGATGTGCACGACGGTCGACGGCCGGGGCCTTCGGGTCCCGGCCGTCGCCGTTTCCGCAGGCTGCGACAATCTCCGGCGTGATCGGGTACGCACTGCTCCTCGCCCCCTCCGCCAACCGCGTCTACGCCGACGCGGCCGTCCGGCTGGCCCGCGCCGAACTGACCGTGTTCGCCGGCTCGGGCGTGCTCGACGTGACGCCGGGCGACGCCGACGTCACCCGGATCGGCGGGGTCGACTACCTGACCTTCACCGCTCCCGAACCCGGCCTCGGCGCCCGGGACCTGGCCCACCTGGCGAACCTGTCGGCGGCGTACGCGCTCTTCGAACGGGTCGGCGACGACCTGCTCCGGCCGGTGCCGCTGCACCCGCTGGCCGCCTACGACTCGGACCTGATCACCATCCCCAAGTACGCCGGCAAGACCAACGAGCAGTTCACCCGGCTGCTGCTCAACGTCACGCTGCTCGCCTCCGCCGCCGCGCCCCGGATGCTCGACGGCGGGCTCGTGGTGCTGGACCCGCTCTGCGGCCGGGGCACCACGCTCAACCAGGCGCTCATGTACGGCCACGACGGCATCGGCGTCGAACGCGACAGCCAGGACGTGGAGGCGTACGGGGCGTTCCTGCGGACCTGGCTGCGCCGCAAGCGACTCAAGCACACCGCGGAGACCACGTCGGTGCGCCGGGACCGCAAGCTGGTCGCCCGACGTTTCGAGGCGGTGCTCTCGCCGTCCCGGGACGCGCACCGGGCCGGCATCACCCAGCGCGTCGTGGTGCTGAACATCGACACCACCCGGGCCCGCGAGGTGCTGCGCCCCCGGTGCGCCGACGTGATCGTCACCGACGCCCCGTACGGGGTGGCGCACGGCAGCCGCACCGGCCAGGACCTGTCCCGCAGCCCACTGGAACTGCTCGCCGCCGCCGTACCGGTGTGGCGTGAGCTGCTGCGCCCGGGCGGCGCCCTGGGGCTGTCCTGGAACACGCACGTGGCGCCGCGCGCGGAGGCGGAGGCGGTGTTGACCGCCGCCGGCCTGCGGGTGGCCGGCGGGCCCGGCTGGCGGGACCTCGCCCACCGGGTCGACCAGGCCATCGAACGGGACGTGCTGGTCGCGGTCGCGCCGTAATCGGGTGCCACGCGAACCGCGCGCCGCGTACCGTTGCTCGCCGTGTATACCGGAACCGCGTTGTTCGACCTGTTGCTCCCAAGCGACTCCCGCTCCCTGAAGGCCAAGCGGTCCTACGTCCGGCCGATCGTCGCCGCGCTGCGCAAGTTCGAGGTCTCGGCCGCCGAGGTCGGCGCGCTCGACCTGCACGGCCGGGCCGAGATCGGGGTGGCCGTGGTGGCCGCCGAACCGGCCCACGTCCGTGAGGTGCTCGACTCCTGCGAGCGGATGGTCGCCGCCCGCCCGGAGACCGAGCTGCTGTCGGTGCGCCGCCGCCTGCACGGCGCGGACGACTGACACCGTCGGCGCGTCGCACAGCAGCCCGGCCGCGCCGCGCACCGCCCGTCGGGGCGCGGGTAATGTTCTCGGACGTTGGGCGGTCGGGCCCGGGCGCAGCCCGTCCCCGGCCGGCGGTTTCCCGATCGCGGCGTCAGGAGCGCCGGGGTCGTAGGAACAGTGATCGTGGAGGTGGGGGACATGTCGGATCCGGCCAAGGTACGCCGGCACGCGGAGCGCGTCCGTGAACTCGTCGCGTCGGTGGTGCGGAGCCAGATCAAGGACCCCCGGCTCGGCATGATCACGATCACCGACGCCCGGATCACCGCCGACCTGCGCGACGCCACCGTCTTCTACACGGTGCTCGGCGACGCGGCGGCCCAGGCGAGCACCGCCGCCGCGTTGGAGAGCGCCAAGGGCATGCTGCGCAGCACGGTCGGCAAGGCGCTCGGGCTGCGGCACTCGCCGACGCTGACCTTCGTCCTCGACGACGTGCAGAACCAGGTCAAGCACATCGACGACCTGCTCACCGCCGCCCGTTCCGCCGACGCCGAGGTGCAGCGGCTGGCCGCCAAGGCCGCCTACGCGGGCGACGCCCAGCCGTACCGGGTGGAGGAGGACGACGAGGACGAGCCGGCCGAGGGTGCGTCGTCGACGGACGACGAGCCGCGCGGCGGCGACCAGCGGTGACCGAGGCCGTCGAGGCCGGCGCGCCGGCCTCCGCCGGGCCTGACGGCGCGGCGGCGGGCGGTCCCACCGACGCCGACTGGGCGGCCGCCGTCGCGGCGGTACGCGAACTCCGCGCCGACGCGCGGGTGCTGCTCATCTGCCACGTCAACCCGGACGGGGACGCGCTCGGGAGCATGCTCGGCTTCGCGTTGGGCCTGAGCCGGCTCGGCGTACGTCAGCTCCAGGCCACCTTCCCCGGCCCGGCGGGCGTCCCCGAGCCGTTCCGCTGGCTGCCCGGCGTGGAGCTGCTGGTGTCGCAGGACGACGCCTACCCGGACCCGGACCTGGTGATCTGCTTCGACGCGGCGAGCGAGTCCCGGCTCGGTGACCTGGCCGACCGGCTGGCCACCGCGGGCACGGCGCTGGTGCTCGACCACCACGCCTCGAACACCGGCTTCGGCACCGTCAACCTGGTGGACCCGCACGCCGCGGCCACCTCCGTGGTGGCGCTGGGGCTGCTGGACCGGCTCGGGGTGACGGTGGACGCCGCGACGGCGACCGGCCTCTACGTGGCGCTGACCACCGACACCGGCTCGTTCCGCTTCGAGGCGACCACCCCCGCCGTGCACGAGATGGCCGCGCGCCTGCTGGCCACCGGCATCCGGCCGGGCGACATCTCCCGGCGGGTGTTCGACACCCGCCCGTTCGGCGCCGTCCGGCTGTTCGGCGAGGTGCTCGGCCGGGCCACGCTCGAACCCGCGGCCGCCGCCGGGCACGGCCTGGTCTGGACGTACGCGACCCACGACGACCTGGCCCGCCACGACCAACCGGCGTACGTGCTGGAGGCGCTGATCGACTCCGTCCGCTGCACCGCCGAGGCCGATGTGAGCTGCGTGGTCAAGCAGTCCGGAGAGGCCGAGTGGGCGGTCTCGCTCCGTAGCAAGGGCGCGGTGGACGTGAGCCGGGTGGCCGTGGGGCTCGGCGGGGGCGGGCACCGGTTCGCGGCCGGCTTCACCGGTCGCGGCCCGATCGACGAGGTGGTCGAGAGCATCCGCGTCGCCCTTTCCGCCGCCGTGCTGACGCCTCGCTCCTGACCTCGCGCCGGTGGCGCCGGTCGGGCGCTGCCTCCCCGGGCGTGTCGCGTCCGGCGGGAGAGGTGTGTTCACAGCGGTATACCTCAGGGTCATAATTATGACTGACAGGCATACCGCTCAAAAGCAGTTCTTTCCTGCGGCGAGGTGACGCTCGGCCATCCCCTGCTGGCTTCGGGAGGTCATATCCCCCAGCGCCCTTCCAGCCGACGACCTCCACGCGCGAGGCCAACGGCCGCTGGGTGGAACCGCGCGGTGGGTGTCTGCGGAGGCGTGAGACAGCCATGGCGTCCCAGTGACGCCCGGGTGCGTCGGTGGGTGGAACGCGGTGGGTGTCTGCGGGGGCGTGAGACGGCCATGGCGTTCCAGTGACGCCCGGGTGGGCTGGCGGGTGGAACGTGGTGGGTGTCTGCGGGGGCGGGGTCAGCTGTGGTGTTCCGGTCGCGGGTCGGGTGGTCCGGGTGGGTGGGGGTGTCCGGTTCCGGGGTGGTGGGTGGCACGCTGGCGGCGGAATGGTCGGTGGGGGCGTGGCGTTGTATCCCCGTGACCGGCCGAGGAGGGCCCGCACGTGTCTCCCCGCCGCAGCCCGCCGCCCCGGTTCGACGCTCACCCGAGCCCCCTGGGCCGGCGGTCGGCCAGCCCGCTTCCGGGAATGACGGTGGCCGGCCGGTCGTTACACACACTCCCGGCGCCGCGATGCCCGCGAGCAGCCGGATCCCCGTGAACTTTCTGTGCGCCTGACGGTGCCCACACACCCCCCGGTGTGTCGACCCCCGAATGGAGCCCCCCATGAACACGATCCTGCGTAAGAGCATTCTCGGTATCGCTGGTCTCGCTTTCACCGGTGGTGTGTTCGCCGGTCCGATCGCCGCCCACGCCGACACCTCCGCCCACGCCGCTGGCAAGCCGGTCACGGTCGCCACGGTGCAGGGTGAGCAGTCCACCATCAGCCTGAACGACGAGCAGACCGCCAACGTCAAGGCGATCATCGCCGCCACGAAGAAGGCCGGCCTGCCCGAGCGCGCCGCGGTGGTTTCGATCGCCACCAGCTTGCAGGAGTCGAAGCTGGAGAACCTCGGCCACCTCGGCGACCGCAATGACCACGACTCGCTGGGCCTGTTCCAGCAGCGCCCGTCCAGCGGTTGGGGCACCCCGGAGCAGATCACCGACCCCGAGTACTCCACCCTGTCCTTCCTCAAGGGCCTCAAGCAGGTCGACGGCTGGCAGGACATGCCGCTGACCAAGGCCGCCCAGACCGTGCAGGTCTCGGCCTACCCGGACGCCTACGCCCAGTGGGAGAAGCAGGCCACCGACCTGGTCAACCAGCACTGGACCAAGTAAGCACACGCGCGAAGGCCGGCACCCGAGAACGGGTGCCGGCCTTCTGCGTTTCGCGGCAATCACGAGGCGTGCCGGTCTTCCCGCCTTACGTCACGCTGGGGACAATCGGGTGATGGATCATCCCCCCGAGCTCACCGTCGAGGCGCCCCGGGTCTGGGACCGGCCGGTCGTCTCCGTACCGGTGCTGATCTGCCTTTCGCTGGTCGGTGGACAACTGCCGTCGTTCTCGACCGCGGCGAACCTCTACATCCTCGGCACCGGCGGAGGGCTGATCTGGGTCGGCCTGAGCAATCGGGTTCCCCGACGTCCGGCGCCACGCCGGCTGCCCTCGGCCGCGCTGTGGTGGCTGCTGCCGGTCACCGTCTTCGGGGTCTTCGAGGGGGCCACCTTCGTGCTGTCCGTGGGCGACGAATTTCCCACGTTCTCCCGGCTGGCCGACCCGCTGCTCGAGGACCACCTGGCCCGCTCGGCGGCCTGGTTCGCCTGGCTGGCGGCGTTCTGGGGACTGGTCCGCCGATGATGCGCGCGCTGGCCATCGGCGGTTTCCTGACCGCGGTGCTGCTGTTCGCGGCCGTGGAGTGGGCCGCACGCCGGGAGGGGTCGCGCATCCCGTCCCTGGCCGACGTCTGCGCCTTCGTCATGCGATACGAGGTGGGGCCGGTGCCGGTGGGCCGGATCGGTCTGTTCGGCTTCTGGTGGTGGCTGGGCTGGCACTTTCTCGCCCGCTGAGACGCCGCCGGAAAAGGGGTTGCCCTGTCCGCATCGCGGGAACAGTGGGCACTATCTGGAAAGTGAACGTTAATTTGGGTGAGGGATCGGCGCCTCGCGGCGCTGGTCACGGGCGGTGGTGCCACACCCGGCGCCGCCTCTCTCCAGGGTCAGACCGACCCGGGCTCACGCTGCCAGGCGAGCCGCTCCGGTGATCCCGGACCGCTGGCCGGGCGCGCAGCAGACCGACGACTCCGGTCGCGGCGTGACGGTTGTCGCGCCGTCGACGACGGGGCGCCGGACGCCCGCAGGGCCGCCGTGTCTCGGTGGTCCGCACCCTGGAAGGACACTCCATGCCGAGCAAGCGCAAGCCGCAGACCGAGACCACCACCGACGAGGCGCGCGAGCAGATGCGTCGCGCGCTGCAGACCTCGATGGACACCCGTCAGTGACGCAGGCCGTCCGGCGGTGACGCCGGCCGGCCGGGGCATCGCGGCACCGTGATCGGCCCCGTCGCCGGCGTCACCGTCGCACCGGTCGCCGAAAACCGGCGGCCATCCGCCCGGGAGCGCATCCCGCCGACCTGATCCCCGCCCCCTGACCTCGGAGCCTGAGCCCGTCGGTCCGGAGTCGGTTTCCGTGAGCGGGAGCCCGAGCCCCGCCGGTCCGGAGCCGGCTTCCCTGAGCGGGAGCCCGAGCCCGCCAGGTGGGAGCCCTGTCCGCCGGGCCGGAGCCCGCGCGTCGGGCGCCACGTCCCGGGAGCGGCGGCGCTACCGTCACCCGGTGCGCCGCATCCTCGTCGTCGGCAGCTCCGGTGCCGGCAAGAGCACCCTCGCCGGGGAGCTGGCCCGGCGACTCGAACTGCCCCTGATCCACCTCGACCGCCACTACTGGCGGCCCGGCTGGGTCGCACCGACCGGCGACGAGTTCCGCGCCGAGGTGGCCGCGCTGGCCGCCCGCCCGGCCTGGGTGATGGACGGCAACTATGCCGGCACGCTCGACCTCCGGCTGCCCCGCGCCGACCTGCTGGTGCTCTGCGACCCGCACCGGCTGCGGTGCCTGGGTCGGGTGCTGCGTCGCCGCTGGGCCCGCCGCGTCGAGCCCCGGCCCGACCTTCCCGAGGGCTGCCCGGAGCGCGTCGACCTCGACCTCCTGCGCTACGTCTGGCGCTACCCGCGTCACTCCCGTCCCCGGGTGCTGAGAGCCGTCGCCGCCTACGCCCCGGGCCTGCCGGTGCGCCGGCTGCGCGGCCGGCCGGACGTGGCACGCTTCCTGGAGGGGTGGGGTAAGCAGCCCTAGGGGTTGCGGGCCTTACCGGACACGTGCCACGATCGGCGGCGATGAGCAGCACCGCCGCACCCGCCACCGCCGTGTCGCCCCGGCGGATCGCCGCGCTCGCGCTGCCCGCCCTGGTGGTGCTGGCCGCGGAGCCGCTCTACGTCCTCGTCGACACCGCGGTGGTCGGTCATCTGGGCCGGGTGCCGCTCGCCGCGCTCGCCGTCGGCGGCACGGTCATGACGCTGACCGCGTGGATCGGCACGGTCGTGGCGTACGGCACCACGGGGCGCTCGGCCCGCCGGTTCGGCGCCGGCGACCGGGCCGCAGCGGTGGCCGAGGGCGTCCAGGCGTCCTGGCTCGCGCTGACCGCCGGCCTGTTGGTGGCGGTCGCCATCGGCATCGGTGGGGGCGCGCTGGCGCGTACCCTCGCCGGTGGTCCCGGCGAGGTGGCCGACGCCGCCGCCGGATGGCTGCGGATCGCGGCGCTCGGCGCGCCCGGCCTGCTGCTCGCCGCCGCCGGCAACGGCTGGCTGCGGGGCATCCAGGACACCCGCCGGCCGCTGCTGTTCGTGCTCGCCCCCAACCTGCTCTCCGCACTGCTCTGCCCGCTGCTCGTCTACCCGCTCGGGCTCGGCCTGGTCGGCTCCGCCGTGGCCAACGCGGTCGCGCAGACGCTCTCCGGCGGCCTGTTCGCGGCCGCGCTGGTGCGCGAGCGGGTCGCGCTGCGACCCCGGCCGCGCATGATCGGGCAGCAGTTGGTGCTCGGGCGTGACCTGCTGGTCCGCGGCGTCGCGTTCCAGGCGAGCTTCCTGTCCGCGACCGCGGTCGCGGCCCGCTTCGGCGCCGCCGCAGTGGGGGCGCACCAGATCGCCGTACAACTCTGGTTCTTCACCGCGCTGGTGCTGGACGCCCTCGCGATCGCCGCGCAGGCGCTGGTCGGCGCCGCGCTCGGCGGCGGCGACGCGGCCGGCGCGCGGTTCCTCGCCCGCCGCGTCGCAGTGCTCGGCGGCCTGTGCGGCGTGGCGTTCGCGGTGCTGATCGCCGCCGGCGCCGGTCTGGTGCCGTCGTTGTTCAGCTCCGATCCGCAGGTACGCGAACAGGCCATGGTGGCCTGGCCCTGGCTGGTGGCGCTCCAGCCGATCGGCGGCGTGGTGTTCGCCCTCGACGGGGTGCTGATCGGCGCCGGCGACGTGCGTTACCTGCGCAACCTCACCATCGTGGCGGCGTTCGGCGGGTTCCTGCCGGCGATCTGGCTGGCCTACGGCCTCGACCTCGGGCTCGGCGGGATCTGGGCCGGGTTGACGCTGTTCGTGGTGCTGCGGCTGGTCGCGCTGCTGCTGCGGCTGCGCTCCGGTGCCTGGGTGGTCATCGGCGCGGTCCGCTGACCGCTCGCGCCTCGACGGCCGGGCTCAGCACGAGACGGGAAGTTCGATCGGGTGGGCCGGGTCGTAGAGCCTGTCCGGGTCCTCGGGGAACGGCGGGGCGTCCGGGTCCGCCCGGCCGGGGCGGACCAGCCCGTGCTTGATGGCGTCGCAGTCGACCCCCCAGCCGTAGCTCGACATCCGGTGCAGCCAGAGGCCCCGGTCCGAGCGCACCACGTCACCGGCGCGGGGCAGGCGCCAGACCACCTCGTCGTGCAGCAGGACGACGGAACGACCGGTCCGCGAGTCGAGGTCCCGGAAGCCGTAGACCCAGACGACGTTGCTGGTCACCTCCAGCGTCCGTGCGCCACCGGCGTCCCGGATCCCCCGATAGGTGATCGCGCCCTTCGCCCGGGGCTGGTCCGGGGTGAGCCGGACGTCCGGGGACACGCGGGTGGCGTAGGTGCCGATGGTCGCGGTGGACCAGTCCTTGCGCACCGTGTCCCGGGCGGCCGGGGCGAAGTGGCGCAGCAACGGGGTCGGGCTGTCGCCGGTCATGAACGCCCGGTCCAGGCGGGCGGTCAGCATGGCGGCGCGCACCCGGGCCAGCCCGGCCGACACCTCGGCGGCGGTGAAGCCGTCCGTCGGCCGGGCCGGCGGCAGCGTGATCCCGGCCGCTCCCGCCGGCCAGGTGGCCGCCGGGGTCCCGGCGAAGACACCCGGATCCGGCGTCGGCACGGCCGGGGAGGCCGGGGAGCCGGTGACCGTGCCGGCCGCCGGGGACGCCGTGGCGGGCCGTCGGAGCTGCCGGTATCCGTACGCGCCTGCGCCCAGCAGACCGGTCAGCAGGAGCAGGGCACCGGAGGCGGCCACCAGTCGGCGGGCCCGGCGTCGGCACCAGATGCGCAGCCGGAGGGCGAGGCTCGGGCGGATCTCCCGCTCCAGTCGGTGCAGCCAGTCGGGGTACCCGTCCCGTCCGGTCGGGTCGGCCGGGTGCGGGTCGGGGGCGGAGCGGTGATCGGTCATCGGACTTTCCGGTGCGGGCGGCGAGGGGCGGCTGATCTTGACACCCGGGTCGACCGGGGCGGTATCCCCCGCAGGGCCGACGACCGCCGTCTGGCAGGCTTGGCGGTCGTGAGCGCAGACGGTCTGATCGTGGTCGACAAGCCCGGCGGCATGACGTCGCACGACGTGGTGGCCCGGATCCGGCGGCTGGCCCGGACCCGCCGGGTGGGGCACGGCGGCACGCTGGACCCGATGGCCACCGGCGTCCTGGTGATCGGCGTCGGGCGGGCGACCCGGCTGCTCACCTACGTGATCGGCGCGGGCAAGAGCTACGCCGCCACGATCCGGCTCGGCCAGTCCACGGTCACCGACGACGCCGAGGGCGACGTGATCGCGAGCACCCCGGCCGGCGCGGTCACCGACGATGCGGTGCGGGCCGCGCTGGCGGCGTTGACCGGCGAGATCGACCAGGTGCCCAGCGCGGTCAGCGCTATCAAGATCAACGGTGAGCGGGCGTACAAGCGGGTCCGTGACGGGGAGGCGGTCGAGCTGCCGGCCCGGCGGGTCACCGTGTCCCGACTCGACGTGCGGGAGATCCGGCGGGACACCCCCGACGTGGTCGACGTGGACGTGGACGTGACCTGCTCGTCCGGGACGTACATCCGGGCCCTCGCCCGGGACGCGGGCCTGGCGCTCGGGGTCGGCGGCCACCTCACCGCGCTGCGCCGCACCGCGGTCGGCGGCTTCGACCTGGCCGAGGCGGCCACCCTGGCGCAGCTCGAACAGCGCGCGCCGGACGTGGTCAACCTGCCGCTGGACGCCGCCGCCGAGCGGTTCTTCCCGCGCCGGGACGCGACCGAGGCGGAGGCGCGGACGCTGTCGCACGGCGGGCCGCTGGACCCGGCCGGGATCGCCGGCCCGTACGCGGTCTTCGACCCGGCGGGCGGGTTGATCGCTATCGTCAGCGAGCGGGACGGGCGGGCCCGCGCGGAGATCGTCCTGGCCCCGGCCTGACGGCGCGCGGGCGGACAGGGGAGAGGATCGGCATGCAGCGGTGGCGGGGGTACGAGGCGGCGCCCGGCGGTTGGGGGCGCTCGGTGGTCACCATCGGCGTCTTCGACGGGGTGCACCAGGGGCACCAGGCCACCATCGGCCACGCCGTGGCGCGCGCCCGCGAGCTGGGCGTCAAGTCGGTGGTGGTGACGTTCGACCCGCACCCGGCCGAGGTGGTGCGCCCCGGCTCGCACCCGGCGGTCCTCACCGAGCCGGCCCGCAAGGCGGAGCTGATCGAGGCGCTCGGCGTGGACGTGCTCTGCGTCGTGCCGTTCACCGTCGAGTTCTCCCGGCTGCCGGCCGAGGCGTTCGTGCACGACATCCTGGTCGAGCACCTGCACGCCGCGCTGGTGGTGGTCGGCGACAACTTCCGGTTCGGGCACCGGGCGGCCGGCGACGTGGCGTTGCTGACGCGGCTCGGCCGCACCTTCGGCTTCGGGGTGGAGGGCGCGCCGCTGGTCGCCGAGGCGGGCACGGTCTTCTCCTCCACGTACATCCGGTCCTGCGTCGACGCGGGCGACGTGCGCGCGGCGGCGGCCGCGCTGGGCCGGCCGCACCGGGTCGAGGGCGTGGTGGTCCGCGGTGACCAGCGCGGACGTGAGCTGGGTTACCCGACCGCCAACCTGCTGACCCACCGGTACGCGGCGGTGCCCGCCGACGGCGTGTACGCGGCCCGGCTGGTGCGCCGCGGCGGCGAGCCGCTGGCGGCGGCGGTCTCGATCGGCACCAACCCGACGTTCTCCGGCCGGGAGCGCCGGGTGGAGGCGTACGCGCTGGACTTCAGCGGCGACCTGTACGGCGAGCGGCTGGCCCTGGACTTCGTGGCGCACCTGCGCGAGCAACGGACGTACGACGCGATCGAGCCGCTGGTCGCCCAGATCGCCGAGGACGTGGAGCGCACCCGACGCGCCGTGTCCTGACCCCGCGTGCCGACCTTGACCGGCCGGCCCGGGTCGGGGCTGGTAGGCTGACGGGGACGTCGGCTGACCGACGGGGGCCTCGCGTGCCTGCACGACGCCGCGGGTGCGAGGAACCGGTCCGTCGCACCGGTCACACGACCGCTCCGACGGACCTCATCGAACCACCCACGAAACAGGGAGAACATGGCGCTCGACCAGGAAGCCAAGGCCAAGATCCGCCAGGAGTACGCGACCGCCGAGGGCGACACCGGTTCGCCGGAGGTGCAGGTCGCGGTCCTGACCAAGCGGATCGCGGAGCTGACCGAGCACCTGAAGGTGCACAAGCACGACCACCACAGCCGCCGTGGGCTGCTGCTGCTGGTCGGCCGGCGCCGTCGGCTGCTCAACTACGTCCAGAAGAAGGACATCAACCGCTACCGGTCGCTCATCGAGCGGCTCGGCCTGCGCCGATGACCTGACGGGGGAGTGGCCGCTCGGCTGCTCCCCCGTTCCGGTACCACCAGAAAGAACCCCGGCCGCGCGACGACCCGAGAGGGAGCCGGTCAGCACCGGTCTCCGGTAGTGGCCCCCGGGAATCCCGGCAACATGCCGGCCCACCCGGGCGCTTCGATCGAAGACCGGCCGCCTGAGCAGTTCCCGTGTCGTCGGCCGACGACGCGAAGGAGCACCACAGCACATGACCGAGACCAACCTCGGCACCGAATCCCGCACCGCCGTGATCGACAACGGGTCCTTCGGCACCCGTGAGATCACCTTCTCCACCGGCCGGCTGGCCCGGCAGGCCGCCGGCTCCGTCGTCGCCCAGCTCGGCGAGACGGTCGTCCTCTCCGCCACCACCGCCGGCAAGCAGCCGCGCGAGTCGTTCGACTTCTTCCCGCTGACGGTCGACGTCGAGGAGCGGATGTACGCCGCGGGCCGGATCCCCGGCTCGTTCTTCCGCCGCGAGGGCCGGCCCAGCGAGGACGCCATCCTCACCTGCCGGCTGATCGACCGGCCGCTGCGCCCGTCCTTCGTCAAGGGCCTGCGCAACGAGGTCCAGGTCGTCGAGACCATCCTCGCGCTCGACCCGCAGCACCCGTACGACGTGGTGGCCATCAACGCCGCCTCGATGTCGACCAAGCTCTCCGGCCTGCCGTTCTCCGGCCCGATCGGGGCGACCCGGGTCGCGCACGTGGACGGCCAGTGGGTCGCCTTCCCGACCCTGGAGGAGCTGGCCCGCGCCACCTTCGACATGGTCGTGGCCGGCCGCACCCTGGCCGACGGCGAGGTCGCGATCATGATGGTCGAGGCCGAGGCCACCCCGAACGCGGTGTCCCTGATCTCCGACGGTGCCACCGCGCCGACCGAGGAGATCGTGGCCAGCGGCCTGGAGGCCGCCAAGCCGGCCATCCGTGAGCTGTGCCGGGCGCAGAGCGAGCTGGCCGAGGTGGCCGCCAAGCCGGTCGCCGAGTTCCCGATCTTCCTGGACTACCAGGACGACGTGTACGACGCGGTGGCCGACGTGGCCCGCGCCGAGGTCACCGAGGCGCTGAAGATCGCCGGCAAGGCCGACCGCGAGGAGGCTCTGGACCGGATCAAGGCCAAGGTCGCCGAGGAACTGGGCGGCCGGTTCGAGGGCCGCGAGAAGGAGCTCTCCGCCGCCTTCCGTTCGCTGAGCAAGTCCGAGGTCCGCAACCGGGTGCTGCGCGAGCAGGTCCGGATGGACGGCCGCGGCCCGCGCGACATCCGGCCGCTGACCGCCGAGGTCGGCGTGCTGCCGCGGGTGCACGGCTCGGCGCTGTTCGAGCGCGGCGAGACCCAGATCCTGGGCGTCACCACGCTGAACATGCTGCGCATGGAGCAGATGGTGGACACGCTGTCCCCGGAGAACCGCAAGCGCTACATGCACAACTACAACTTCCCGCCCTACTCGACCGGTGAGACCGGCCGGGTCGGCTCGCCGAAGCGGCGCGAGATCGGTCACGGCGCGCTGGCCGAGCGGGCGCTGATCCCGGTGCTGCCGTCGCGCGAGGAGTTCCCGTACGCCATCCGGCAGGTCTCCGAGGCGCTCGGCTCCAACGGCTCCACCTCGATGGGTTCGGTCTGCGCCTCGACGCTGGGCCTGCTCTCGGCCGGTGTGCCGCTGAAGGCGCCGGTCGCCGGCATCGCCATGGGCCTCATCTCCGACGAGGTCGACGGCAAGACCCAGTACGTGACGCTCACCGACATCCTCGGCGCCGAGGACGCGTTCGGTGACATGGACTTCAAGGTCGCCGGCACGCGTGACTTCGTCACCGCGCTCCAGCTCGACACCAAGCTCGACGGCATCCCGTCGGACGTGCTGGCCGCCGCGCTCCAGCAGGCGCACGAGGCCCGGCAGACGATCCTCGACGTGATGCAGCGGGCCATCGAGGCGCCGGCCGAGATGTCGGACTACGCACCGCGGGTCACCACCGTCAAGATCCCGGTCGACAAGATCGGCATGGTGATCGGCCCGAAGGGCCAGACCATCAACGCCATCCAGGACGAGACCGGCGCCGAGATCTCCATCGAGGACGACGGCACCATCTACGTCGGCGCGACCAACGGCCCCTCGGCCCAGGCCGCGGTGGACCGGATCAACGGCATCGCCAACCCGACCCTGCCGAAGGTGGGGGAGCGGTTCCTCGGCACCGTGGTGAAGACCGCCGCGTTCGGCGCCTTCATCTCGCTCCTGCCCGGCCGCGACGGCCTGCTGCACATCTCCAAGGTGGGCGACGGCAAGCGGGTCGAGAAGGTCGAGGACTTCCTCAACGTCGGCGACAAGGTCGAGGTCGAGATCGCGGACATCGACGCCCGCGGCAAGATCTACCTGGACAAGATCCGTCCGGAGGGCGCCGAGGCGCCGGCCGCCGGTGAGGCCGCCGGCGGCGAGCGTCCGTCCGGCCGGGACCGCGGCGGCGACCGTGGCCCGCGCGGTGACCGCGGCGGCGAGCGCGGTGGCGACCGTGGCGGCGACCGCGGTGGCGACCGTGGCGGCGAGCGCCGCTCGGAGGGTGGCGAGGGCGGCGACCGGCCGCGTCGCCGTACCCGGCACAGCTGATCACCGACCGGCCCGGGTGACGTACGCGTCGCCCGGGCCGGCCCACGGCTCCAGGTCGCACGGCGGGCTGGAGCCGTCGTTCGTCCCACCCACCCTTCGTGGCACGGAGAGCAGGTCTGTCGTGAGTTCGTCCTCCCCGGCACGGGCGGTCACCCGCACCCTCAGCGACGACCCGCTCGGCGGCACCGTCCGCCGCACCGTGCTGCCCAGCGGGCTGCGGGTCCTCACCGAGGCGATCCCGGCGATGCGCAGCGTCTCGTTCGGCATCTGGGTGGCGGTCGGCTCCCGCGACGAGACCGGCCCGCAGGCCGGCGCCGCGCACTTCCTGGAGCACCTGCTCTTCAAGGGCACCAAGAAGCGCAGCGCGCTGGAGATCTCGGCCGAGATCGAGGCGGTGGGCGGCGAGACCAACGCGTTCACCACGAAGGAATACACCTGCTACTACGCGCGGGTGCTGGACGAGGACCTGCCGCTGGCCATCGACGTGATGTGCGACGCGGTCGCCGACTCGGTGCTGGCCGCCGCCGACGTGGAGACCGAGCGCGGGGTCATCCTCGAAGAGATCGCCATGCACGACGACGAGCCCGGCGACGAGGTGCACGACCTCTTCGCCCGCGCCGTCTACGGCGACCACCCGCTGGGCCGGCTGATCTCCGGCACCGAGGAGACGGTCACGCCGATGACACGGCGGCAGATCCAGGCCTTCTACCGCAGCCGGTACACCGCGCCGCAGATCGTGATCGCCGCCGCCGGCAACCTCGACCACGCCGCCGTGGTCAAGCTGGTCCGGCAGGCGCTGCGCGGCACCCCGCTGGACACCGACCCGGCCGCGCCGGCGCCGCACCGCGCGACCACCCCGGCGGTACGCACGAAGCCGGCCACCACCCTGGTCGAGCCGAAGGAGACCGAGCAGGCGCACGTCCTGCTCGGCTGCCCGGCCATCGACCGCACCGACGACCGGCGCTTCGCCCTGGGCGTGCTCAACAACGTGCTCGGCGGCGGCATGTCCAGCCGGCTGTTCCAGGAGATCCGGGAGCAGCGCGGCCTGGCCTACTCGGTCTACTCCTACGCCAGCCAGTACGCCGACAGCGGCGTGTTCGCCGTCTACGCCGGCTGCGCGCCCGGCAAGGTCGACGAGGTGCTGGACCTGACCCGCGCCGAGCTGGCCCGGGTGGCGGCCGAGGGCGTCACCGAGGTCGAACTGGCCCGGGGCAAGGGGATGAGCAAGGGCTCCTTCGTGCTGGGGCTGGAGGACACCGGGTCGCGGATGAGCCGGCTGGCCAAGGGCGAGCTGCTCTACGGCAACCTGATGCCCGTCGACGAACTGCTGGCCCGGGTGGACGCGGTGACCCTGGCCGACGTGAACGACCTGGCGGCCGAGCTGCTCGGCCGGCCGATGTCGCTGGCCGTGGTCGGCCCGTTCGACGAGTCCGCCTTCACCGTCGGCCGCTGACCCGACTCACCCGGTCCGCCCGGTGCGGCGCGTCCCGATTGGGATAGGTTGTGCCCCGTGACTGACGTGCGGGAGAAGGGCCCGGCCGAGGCGGCCCGGGTCGGCGTGCTGGGTGCCCGGGGCCGGATGGGCATGGAGGTCTGCAAGGCGGTCGACGGCGCACCCGACCTGGCGCTGGTCGCGGCCGTCGACCAGGGCGACGACCTCACCGAGGTGGCCGATGCCGGCGCCGGCGTCGTCGTCGACTTCACCACCCCGGACGCCGTCATGGACAACCTGCGCTGGTGCGTGGAGCGGGGCATCCACGCCGTGGTGGGCACCACCGGCTTCACCGAGCAGCGGCTGGACCAGGTGCGCGGCTGGCTGGCCGACCGTCCCGGGGTGGGCGTGGTGATCGCCCCCAACTTCGGCATCGGCGCGGTGCTGATGATGCAGTTCGCGGCCCGCGCGGCGCGGCACTTCGAGTCGGTCGAAATCGTCGAGCAGCACCACCCGCGCAAGCTGGACGCGCCGAGCGGCACCGCCACCCACACCGCCCGGCTGATCGCGGCGGCCCGCGCCGAGGCCGGCCTCGGCCCCGCGCCGGACGCCACCCGCGACGAGGTGGCCGGCGCCCGCGGCGCCGACATCGACGGGGTACGCGTGCACGCGGTGCGTGCCACCGGCCTGGTCGCCCACCAGGAGGTGCTGTTCGGCACCACAGGCGAGACGCTGACCATCCGGCACGACTCGTACGACCGGGCTTCGTTCATGCCCGGCGTGCTGCTGGCGGTGCGCGAGGTCGGCCGTCGGCCGGGTCTCACCGTCGGCCTGGACGCCCTGCTCGACTAGTACCCCTGCTCTGCAGGTGCGCAACGGCGATCAAGCGGTACCGTCCGCCCCGGGTGCAGGCTGAGCGCATGAACCGGAACGACGGGCTCACCGGCCTCCTCGACGTCCTCCAAGCGGCGCTCGACGACCCGACGGCGGGCCCGGCAGGGTTGGCCGCCCGGGCCCACCTGTCCCGGTTCCACTTCGACCGGCTGGTCGCCGCGGCCACCGGCGAACCGCCGGGCGCGCTGCGCCGGCGACTGCTCCTGGAACGGGCGGCGTACCGGCTCGTCACCAGCGACCGGACCGTCCTCGACATCGCGGTCGAGGCCGGGTACGGCTCGCACGAGGCGTTCACCCGCGCCTTCCAGCGGTCGTACGGCTTCGCCCCGACCGCGGTCCGGCGGCACCGGCCGCTGGTCCTCGCCGAGCTGGAGTTGCCCTGCCCGAGCGGCGTCCACTTCCAACCGCCCGGCGGCCTGCGGCTGCCGGCCGCACGTCAGGAGACCCCGATGAACGTGCTCCAACACCTGGTCGACCACCACGTCGAGACCCTCACCGCGATCATCGAACGCGCGGGCGGCCTCGACGAGGAGGTGCTCGACCGGCCGGTCACCGTGTCCGTGGAGACGATCGACGACGACCCGACGCTCCGCTCGCTGATCAACGCGATGGTCACGCAGGAGGAACACTGGCTGTCGGCGCTGCGCGGCGGCGACTGGCCCGACGAGAGCGACCGGTCGGTGCGTGGTCTGGCCGCCCGGCACGCGGTCGCCGGGCGGGACTGGCGGGCGTTCGTCGCCCGGACGCTTGCCGCCGGCACGCTCGCGGACACCTTCGTCGACACCACCTGCACGCCCCCCACCACCCACACGCTGGGCGGCACCATCGGCCACGTGATCACCTTCGGCGCCGTGCGCCGGACCATGGCGATCGGTGCCCTGCGCAGCGCCGGGGTCACCGACCTGGGTGCCGGCGACCCGCGCCCGTACCTCGACCGCGCCGCCCGCGCGTAAGGCGGGGCCCCCTGTTAACGCATTCTGCATAACAGGGGCCCCTCCTCACCACGCCTGCCGCGGTGGCTCGGCGAAATGGATGGTCGGCCGGGGGACCGGCTCCTAGGCTGGCGGTCATGATCGACTTTGGAGAGCATGACCGCTCCGGCCGCCGGGTGACCCTGCGGCCGGTGGGCGACGACAACTGGCGGCCGGTGGCCGATGTGGCGCCGCGCGACGACCAGCGCGCCTTCGTGGCGGCGCTGGCCGCCCGCTACCTGCTGCTCACCGCCCACTCGGAGGTCTGGACCTCGCTGGCCGTCTACGCCGACGAGAACGTGGTGGGGCACGTCATGTGGGGCGTGGACGACGACGACTCCCGCTGGATCGGCGGCATGGTGATCGACGCCGCCGAGCAGGGCCGAGGGCTGGGCCGCGCCACGGTGCGCACGCTCACCGGCTGGCTCGCCGAGAAAGGCCACCCGATCCGCCTGAGCTACCACCCCGACAACACCGCGGCGGCAGCCCTCTACACCTCCCTCGGCTTCCACCCCACCGGAGCCATGGAGGACGACGAACTGGTAGCCGAACTTCCCCCGTCCTGACCCGCCCCAGCCTCGGTCCGGGCCGTCGATCATGAAGTTGGCGGCAGTGGAGGAGATCCACAAGGCCGCCAACTTCATGATCGACGCACGGGCGCGGGGGTCTGGGGGGAGAGGGGGGTTCGGGGGGTGGGGATGTGGGTGGGCTTGAGGGTGGTCGGCAGGTCCTTCAGGGTGGGGTGGCCGGTGTGGTCGACAGCCGCCGTGACCGGGGCGCCGGCGATGCGCAGGTTCGACGCGCTCAGCGCGCCCAGCTCGGGACCGGCCAGCGGGCGCAGGTCGACCCGGCCGTTCGGCACGTCGGGATAGACGCCCAGCCCTGCCTGGAGCAGCAGCACGGACGCCGCCGCGGACCAGGCCTGCGGACGGCAGGCGGCCGGGTAGGGCACCGGCCGGCCGAGCGTCGCCCGGTCGTCGCCGCCGTACAGCTCGGGCAGGCGGTAGTCGAACGCCTCGGCGGCGGCGAGCAGGCCGTCGGCGAGCCGCAGCGCCGCCGCCCGGTGCCCGTCGCGGGCCAGCCCGGCGAGCACGATCGCGGTGTCGTGCGCCCAGATCGAACCGCAGTGGTACGACAGCGCGCTGAAGCCGGCGTCGTCGGTGGACATGGTGCGCAGCCCGAAGCCGCCGGCCATCGCCTCGGTGGAGAGCAGCGCCGCGACCTGGGCCGACTCGGCGTCCGACAGCAGCCCGGTGCCGAGCAGGTGGCCGATGTTGCTGGTCAGTGAGTCCACCGGGCGCTTGTCCCGGTCCAGGGCCAACGCGGGCTGCGGGCCGTGGGGGCCGTCGACCCAGAACGTGGCCCGGAACCGTTCGGCGAGGCGGTCGGCGTGGTCGCGCCAACGGTCGGAACCGGGGCGGTCGAACGCGTCCAGCAGGTTCGCCCCGTCGGTGGCGGCCTGGTACGCGTACCCCTGCACCTCGGCCAGCACGATCGGCGGTGCGGCCAGCCGGCCGTCGCGGAAGCGCACCGCGTCGCCGGAGTCCTTCCAGCCCTGGTTGGCCAGGCCGTGGCCGGTGGTGTCGACGTACTCGACGAAGCCGTCGCCGTCGGCGTCGGCGTGCTCGCCGAGCCAGCGCAGCGCCGCCTCCAGGTGCGGCAGCAGCGGCTCGACCTGGTCGGCGGGCAGGCCCCAGCGCCAGGCGTCGTGCAGCAGGTTGACCCAGAGCATGGTGGCGTCGACAGTGCCGTAGTAGGCCGGCGGCAGCCGGAGCCCCTCGTTCGGGGCGAACTCGTGCCGGCGCAGCTCGTGCAGGATCTTGCCGGGCTGCTCGCCGGTGGCCGGGTCGACCTCGGTGCCCTGCCGGCGGGCCAGCACCCGCAGCGTGCCGGCGGCCAGGTCGGTGCCGAGCGGCAGCATCATCCGGGCGGCCCAGAGGCTGTCGCGGCCGAACAGGGTGAGGAACCACGGCACGCCCGCGCCGAGGAAGACGTCCTCCGGGTGGGCCGGTTCGGCCAGCCGCAGCCCGCGCAGGTCGGCGAGGGAACGGTCGAGCAGTCGCAGCAGCCGGCGGTCGTCGGCGTCCACCCGCGGCTCGGCCCAACCGGCGTCGGCCGGCGCGGCGGTCACCACGGCCCGGGGGTCGGTGACGGCGAGCCGCCAGCGCAGCGTGACCGAGGCGCCCGGGTCGACGGTGACCGGCCAGCTCAGGCGCGGGGCGACGGCCCGGTCACCGGCGGCGTCCACGGTGGCGCCCTCGCCGGTCACGGTGACGGTCAGCCCGTCGGCGGCCCATCGCACCCGGCCCGGTTCGCCTGCCTCGGCCTTCCGCGGCGCGACCGAGCGGCCGATCTTGACGTGCTCGATCGGGGCGAGGTCGCAGGCCAGGTCGAGGGTGACGGTGGTGTGCACCGGGGCGGTGGCGGTGGAGGACACCACGATCTCCTCGGTGAGACCGCGCGGACCGGCCCGGCGGGTGCGTTCCACCCGGACGGTCGGGTCGGGGGTGGGGTCGCCGAGCCAGCGGGCCAGGCCGACGAAGCGGGCGCCGTGCGGGCCGGCTGCGCCGTGCGCGATCGTCTCCGGCTCCCGGTCGTCGAGGCTCAGCTCGGCCCGGGACAGCACCCGGGCGTCGGCGTGGAAGACACCCTGGACGCCGTGCGGGCGAAGTTGACCGGCCGCGTCGCCCAACGCGCTGGTGGGGGCGTGTGCCACGCCGACCAGGTCGTGCAGCAGCGGTTGGAGGTGGCGTTCGGTCACGGGGGAACTCCTGGTGCTGATCGGTGGCGACGGACGTCTTGACAGATGGCCGTGGCCGGGTGCACAGTGCGAAACATTCCAGAAACTTTGAACGATCTAATCCTGCCCCATCGGCATTGGATCGTTCAAGGTAGGCGAGAGGGATTTCGTGGGAGAAAAGGTAACCATCGCAACGGTGGCCCGGCACGCCCAGGTGAGCCGGCAGACCGTCTCCAACGTGCTCAACACGCCGCACATCGTCCGCGAGGACACCCGGCGCCGGGTGCACGAGGCGATCGTCGCGCTCGGCTACCGGGCCAACCAGGCCGCCCGGCAGATGCGGACCGGGCGGTCCCGGCTCATCGCCGTCCGCATCGAACCCACCCGCGACGGCATCAACGGCTCGGTCCTCGACCGCTTCCTGCACGGCCTCACCGAGACCGCCGACGCCGCCGGCTACCGGGTGCTGCTCTACACCGCCGTCGGCGACGACCAGGAGATCGCCACCTACGACGACCTGCTCGGCGCGTACGACCTGGACGCGTTCGTGCTCACCGGCACCAAGCACGGCGACCCGCGCACCGCGTGGCTGGCCGAACGGGAGGTGCCGTTCGTGACGTTCGGCCGGCCCTGGGACACCCCCGAGGCCCACCCCTGGGTCGACGTCGACGGTGCCGCCGGCACCGCCCAGGCCACCCGGCACCTGCTCGCCGCCGGGCACCGCCGGATCGCCTTCCTCGGCTGGCCCGCCGGCTCCGGCGTCGGCGACGACCGGCGCGCCGGCTGGCGTACCACGATGGCGGAGGTCGGCCTGGACGGCGCCGCACCGGACAGCGCCACCGAGGACGGCATCGCCGAGGGGGAGCGCGAGTCGCGCGCGCTGCTCGCCCTCGACGCACCGCCGACCGCGGTGGTCTGCGCCAGCGACTCGCTGGCCCTCGGTGCCTGGCAGGCCGCCCGGGACACCGGTACCGACCTGGCCGTCATCGGCTTCGACGACACGCCGGTGGCCGCCGCGGTCGGGCTGAGCAGCGTCAGCCAACCGCTCGGCGAGGCCGCCGCCCGCTGCGTCGAGCTACTCACCGGGCTGCTCGACGGGCAGCAGCGCGACCCCCAGCTCCTGCTCCATCCCTCGCTGGTGCTCCGGCACTCGGCGTGATCCCATCCCCCACCAGGAGAGACAGATGACACCTCGGATTCTCACCCGGGCCGCGGTGGCCGGCGTCGCCGCCGTCGCCCTGCTCGGCTCCGCCGCCTGCGGCAGCGGCTTCGACGACTCGGCCGACGACGCCAAGCAGTCCAGCGGCCCGGCCAACCTCCAGATCCTGATCGGCTCCTCCGGCGACGCCGAGACCAAGGCCGTCAAGGACGCCGCCGCCGCGTGGGCCGGCTCCTCCGGCAACAGCGCCACCGTCACCCCGGCGCAGGACCTCACCCAGCAGCTCGGCCAGGCGCTGGCCGGCGGCACCCCGCCGGACGTCTTCTACGTCGACGCGACCCGCTTCGCCGACTACGCCAGCGTGGGCGCGCTGGAGCCCTACGGCGACAAGGTGAGCAACCCCGACGACTTCTACGAGAGCCTGCGCACCGCGTTCACCTACGAGGGCAAGCTCTACTGCGCGCCGAAGGACTTCTCCACCCTGGCCCTGCAGATCAACACCGATCTGTGGACCAAGGCCGGCCTCACCGACGCCGACGTGCCGACCACCTGGGACCAGCTCACCGCCGTCAGCCAGAAGATCAAGGCGAAGGGCCAGGTGGCGATCGCGCTCGGCGACACCCGGGACCGCATCGGCGCGTTCATGGTGCAGAACGGCGGCTGGCTGATGAGCAAGGACGGCAAGCAGCCGACCGCCGACACCCCGGAGAACCTCCAGGCCCTGCAGTACGCCAAGTCGCTGCTCACCAACGGCTACGCGAAGTTCCCGAAGCAGCTCGACTCCGGCTGGGCCGGCGAGGCGTTCGGCAAGGGCAAGGCCGTGATGACGATCGAGGGCAACTGGATCAAGGGCGCCCTGCAGAACGACTTCCCGAACGTCAAGTACAAGGTGGTGCCGCTGCCGGCCGGCCCGAAGGGGCAGGGCACGCTCTCCTTCACCCAGTGCTGGGGCATCGCCGCCAAGTCCAAGTACAAGGACCAGGCGATCAAGTTCGTCGAGGCGATGACCGCCGGCGAGCAGCAGATCGGCTTCGCCAAGGCGTTCGGCGTGATGCCGTCCCGCCAGTCGGTCCGCGACCAGTACAGCAGCGCCTTCCCGGCGGACAAGCCGTTCATCGACGGCGTCGAGTACGCCCAGGGCCCGGTGAACGCCCCGAAGATGGACAGCGTGCTGCGTGACCTGGAGGCCGGCCTGCAGGGCCTGGCCACCGGCGACCCGAAGAGCATCCTGGCCAACTTCGACAAGAACGCCAAGGCGGCGCTCGGCGGCTGAGGTGTGAGAAGGGGCCCCTTGTTAACAGACGGGTGTTAATAGAGGGCCCCTCCTTCCACCTCCACCGAGCGAAGGAGGAGGGAATGGCAACGGACACGCTCGCCGCGCCGGGCACCGCGTCGGCCGGCCCGCCGCGCCGCCGTCGGGGCGGCATCCGCAGCAACGAGAACCTCGCCGGCTGGCTCTTCGTCGCGCCGGTGATCCTGATCCTCGGGCTCTTCATGGTGCTGCCGATCCTGATGGCGCTCTGGGTGAGCCTCACCGACTGGAACGGCCAGGGCAGCCCGTTCACCGGCGACGTGCCGTTCGTCGGCGGCGACAACTACGGCCGGCTGTTCACCGAGGACGGGCTGGCCCGCCGCGACTTCATGACCGCCATCCGCAACAACATCTACTACGTCGGGATCGTGGTGCCGGTGCAGACCGCGCTCGCGCTCGGTCTCGCCCTGGTGGTCAACAACCGGCTGCTCAAGGGGAAGGGCTTCTTCCGCAGCGCGTTCTACTTCCCCTCGGTCACCAGCTCGGTGGCGATCAGCGTGGTGTTCCTCTTCCTGTTCGCCAACTCCGGCGCGGTCAACCGGCTGCTCGCCCTGCTCGGCATCGACGGGCCGGAGTGGTTCGCCGACGGCCGCGGTGTGCTGCACCTGCTGCTCGGCGCGTTCGGCGTCGACACCCCACCGGCCGCGCTCACCTCCGGCGGCCCGCTCGGGCTGACCTGGTGGGACTGGCTCTCCGGGCCGAGCGTCGCGATGACGTCGATCATCTGCCTGGTCATCTGGACCACCTCGGGCACGTTCATGCTGATGTACCTGGCCGCGTTGCAGAACGTTCCGGTGGCGCTCGACGAGGCCGGCATGCTCGACGGGGCCACCCGCTGGCAGCGCTTCCGGTACGTCACCCTGCCGCTGCTCAAGCCCACCACGTTCCTGGTGGTCACGCTGGGACTGATCGGCTCCTGGCAGGTCTTCGACCAGGTGTACGTGATGAGCCAGGGCGACCCGGCCAAGACCACGCTCACCCCGGCGTACCTGTCGTACCGGACCGCGTTCCGGGACTTCGACTACGGCTCCGGCGCGGCCATCTCGTTCGTGCTGTTCCTGATCATCATCGTGCTCACCCTGTTCCAGCGCCGGCTGATGGCCGACCGGGACGGCCCCCGGCGTGGCCGGTGTTGGCGGCGACGCGTACCGGAGGGGTCCTGACATGGCCGTGCTGACCGACCGGCCGGCGCCCGCCGCGCGCCGCGCCGACCGCGGGCCGCGCGCCCGGGTCAACCGCTTCCTCGGGTACGGCGTCCTGATCTTCTTCGGGCTGGTCTTCCTCTACCCGTTCGTCATCCAGCTCGCCAACTCGCTCAAGACCGAGCCGGACGCGGCGGCCAACCCGCTCTCGCCGCTGCCCGACCCGCTCACCCTGGCCGGCTTCGAGCGGATCTTCGCGGGCACCGCCTTCCCGCTCTGGCTCGGCAACTCGCTGCTGGTCACCGTGGTGGTGACGCTCGGCCGGGTGTTCCTCGACTCGCTCGCCGGCTACGCGCTGGCCCGGCTGCGGTTCCGGGGCCGGGCCGGGCTGTTCGCCGCCGTCATCGCGGTGATGGCGGTGCCGGGCGTGGTGCTGCTGATCCCGAAGTTCCTGGTGCTCAAGCAGATCGGCCTCTACGACAGCTACGCCGGCCTGATCGTGCCGCTGCTCGCCGACGCGGCCGGCGTCTTCATCATGAAACAGTTCTTCGAGTCGATCCCGGTCAGCGTGGAGGAGGCGGCCCGGATCGACGGCGCCGGCGTGTTCCGCACGTTCTGGTCGGTGGTGCTGCCGATGGCCCGGCCGGCGCTGATCACGCTGACCATCCTGTCGTTCCAGGGCTCCTGGAACGAGTTCCCGCACAGCCTCGTCGCGGTGCAGGACCCGGACCTGTTCACGTTGCCCCGTGGACTGGCCGACCTGGTCAGCGGCTCGCTCGGCAAGGGCACGCAATATCCGCTGAAGCTCGGCGCGGCGCTGCTGGCCACCATCCCGGTGGCGGTGCTCTTCGTGATCTTCCAGCGCTACTTCGTCCGGGGCGCCAACGACGGCGCCGACAAGGGGTGAACGGCGGCCGGCGGTCCCGCCCCGTGCCGGGACCGCCGGTGTCTCCCGTCAGGTGTCAGACCGGCGGGCGGGCGCGAACTCATCGCTGCGCGGGGACTTTTTCCTCCGGGACGGCCACGTGCAGCCTGAGCTGGGGGACCAGCATGTCGTCCACGTCCAGCGCCCGGGTCGCGCCGTCCGGCTCCCAGCCGGTCGACCCGAGGAACGCGCGGGTCGCCGCGTCCGCGTCGAACGTCCACGCCACCGCGCGGGTGAAGCCGTCCGTGCGCCAGTGCTCGACCGCGGCGGCGAGCAGCCGGCTGCCGTGCCCGCGCCGGCCCCAGCGCGGCTCCACCAGCAGGTCGGTCACCGCCACCACGCCCGACGCGAGCGCGTCGGGCGGCTCGCCCGGTGCGAGCGCCTCGGCGTCGGCCGGACCGGAGGCGGCGAACCCCACCAGATAGGATTGCGCGGCCTGTTCGACGGCGACCAGCACCCGGTGCGCGCCCGAGGGCGGCTCCTGCACCGCCGCGCCCCACCGCCGCGCGAGGTACGCCTCGTCCAGGTTGTCGAGCACGTGCCGGGGCAGGATCCGGCGGTACGCGACCCGCCAGGTCGCGAGCTGGATGCGGGCGATCTCGGCGACGTCCTCGGGACGCGCGGGGCGGACGTAGCCTTCAGCCATGGCACGTGAGCCTACGCAGGGCGAGGAGGGTGACGGTGGCGCAGGGTGCCGGGCGGACGACCGCGCAGGTCGTCGCCGTGGCGGCGCTCGCCGCGGCGGTCACCGTGTTCCTCTCCGTGGCGGCGGTCCGGCACGGCTTCTTCGACCTGCGGGTCTACTACGGCGCGCTGACCTACTGGGCGCGTGACGGCGGGGAGATCTACGACTTCCTGAAGGCCGGCACCCAGTACGGCTTCACCTACCCGCCGTTCGCGGCGCTCGTCATGCTGCCCATGGCGTACCTGCCGTGGAACGCCGCGATCGTGGTCAGCGTCGCGGCGACCGTGGTGGTCAGCGCCGTGGTGATCTGGTGGCTGCTGGACCCGGTGGCCCGCCGCTGCGGCTGGACCCGGTGGTTCACCCTCGCGGTCGCGCTCTGCCTGGCCGCCGCGTACGAGCCGATGCGCGAGACGGTCAACTTCGGGCAGGTCAACATGCTGCTGCTGTTCCTGGTGGCGGTGGACCTGCTCCGGCTGCTGCCGGCGGGCAACCGGTGGGCCGGCGTGGGCATCGGGCTGGCCACCGCGATCAAGCTGACCCCGGGCATCTTCGTCGTCTACCTGCTGGTCACCGGCCGCTGGCGGGCCGCCGCGACCGCGGTGGGCGCGGCCGCCGTCGCCACGCTGGTGGCCGCCGGCCTCTTCCCGGACGCCTCCCGGGAGTTCTGGACCGAGGCGCTGTGGAACACCGACCGGGTCGGCGAGCTGGCGTTCGTCTCCAACCAGTCGCTGCGCGGGGTGGTGGCCCGGCTCGACCCGGAGCACCCGAGCACGCTGGCCTGGCTGCTGCTCGTACTGGTCACGCTGGTGGTCTGGGGCTGGCGGTGCCGACGGGCGGTGGCCGCCGGCGACGAGGCCACCGGTCTGGCCCTGACCGGTGCGGTGATGTGCCTGGTCAGCCCGGTGACCTGGGTGCACCACCTGGTCTGGCTGCTGCCGGGGCTGATCCTGCTCGTCGACAACGGCACGGCGGCGCCCGCCCGGGGGCGCCGACGCCGCGTGCTGCTGGCCGCCGCGCTGGTCGGGTACGCGCTGCTGTGCAGCCGGATCGTCTGGGCCTGGGAGAAGGACTTCACCGGCGTGGACGGCTTCCTGGGCAGCAACACGTACGTCTGGATCAGCCTGGCGCTGCTGCTCGGCCTGCCGATCCGGCGCCGGGCGACGCCGACCGGCGGCGGCCGGGACGGCGTCCGCGGACCGGACGGGTCAGCCGTCGAGCCGGCCGGTGTAGCGCAGCTCGCGGAGGACGACGGGGTCGCGCCCGCCGTGCAGCGGCACCGGATAGGCGGACTCCTCCCCGTCCGGTGAGTGCCCGGCCCGTTCGTAGAAGCGGCGGGCCCGGGCGTTGTCGGCGAGCACCCAGAGCCGGTAATCCGTCCACCCCCGCTCGGCCAGGCCGGCCCGGGCCGCCGTGAGCAGCGCCGAGCCGGCGCCGGAACCCCAGTGCGCCGGCTCCAGGTAGATGGCCAGCAGTTCGCCGTGCGCCGGGTCGAGGTCGCCGCGGTCCTGGTTGTTCCGGTACGGCCCGAACGTGGTGAAGCCGGCGAGCACGCCGTCGGCCTCGGCGACCAGCGTGGTGAACGGGTGTTCCGGGTCGGCGGTGCCGAGGTCGCGGCGGCGCTGCGCCCAGGCGCGCGGGTTGAGCCGGCGCAGCACCTCGTCCGGCATGATCCCGGCGTACCCGGCCTGCCAGCCGTGGATGTGCACCCGGGCGATCGCCTCGGCGTCGTCGGACTCCTCCTGGCGGATGGTGAGCACCTGTCCGTTGTATGCCCCGACGGGCGAGGGGTCCAGCCGCCGCACCGGCGACGTCGTAGGTGTGGATTAGGGTCCCGACGATGGCCGCACCGGAATCGCTCTCGCTCGCCCAGGCCCGCCGGGTCGCCCTGGCCGCCCAGGGCTTCGCCGACCCGGCACCCACCGGCGTGCCCACCCGCCGGCACCTGCGCCGGGTGCTCGACCGGGTCGGGTTGATCCAGATGGACTCGGTGAACGTGCTCCAGCGCGCGCACTACCTGCCGCTCTACAGCCGGCTCGGGCCCTACCCGACCGCCCTGCTCGACACCGCCGCCTACCGCCGCCCCCGCGAGCTGTTCGAATACTGGGCGCACGAGGCGTCGCTGGTCCCGGTGGGGCTGCACCCGGCGCTGCGCTGGCGGATGGCCAAGGCGCGCGACGAGGCCTGGGGCGGGATGCGCCGGATCGCCCAGGAGCAACCCGAGCTGGTGACGTGGGTGCGCGACGAGGTGGCCGCCCGCGGTCCGCTCACCGCGGCCGAGATCGAGCACGACGCGCCCCGGGAGACCGGCAACTGGGGCTGGAACTGGTCGACCGTGAAGCGGGCGCTGGAGTTCCTGTTCTGGTCCGGCGAGGTCACCGCCGCCGACCGCACCAGCTCGTTCGCCCGCCGCTACGACCTGCCCGAGCGGGTGCTGCCGGCGGCGGTGCTGGACGCGCCCACCCCCACCGACGCGGACGCGCACCGCACGCTTGTCGCGATCGCCGCCCGGTCGCTCGGCGTCGCCGCCGAGCCGGAGCTGCGCGACTACTTCCGGCTGCCGGTGGCCGGGGCCCGGCGGGCGCTCGCCGAACTGGTCGAGGCGGGCGAGCTGACCCCGGTGACGGTGCAGGGCTGGCGGCAGCCGGCCTACCTGCACGCCGAGGCCCGGTTGCCCCGCTGGGTGCTGGGCAACACGCTGGTCAGCCCGTTCGACCCGCTGGTCTGGGAGCGGGCCCGCGCCGAGCGGCTCTTCGGCTTCACCTACCGCATCGAGATCTACGTGCCGGCGCCCCAGCGGGTTTACGGCTACTACGTGCTGCCGTTCCGGCAGGGCGAGCGCTTCACCGCCCGGGTCGACCTGAAGGCCGACCGGAAGGCCGGCGTGCTGCTGGTGCCGGCCGCCTGGGCCGAGCCGGGCGTCGAGGAGGGGGAGACCGCGATGGCGCTCGCCGCCGAGCTCTACCGGCTCGCCGGCTGGCTCGGCCTGGACGCGGTCGCCCCACCCGCCGCCGGCGACCTGGCCGCTCCGCTGGCCGCCGCGTTGGTGGGCGTGGCGGGTGTACGGTGAGCGCGTGACGAGCGTTGACCGGCCTGCCACCGCGCCCGACCCGCACGCCACCGCGCCCGGGCCCGCCGAGCCGCACGCGCACGCCGTCCCGCACGGGCACGCCGGCCCGCACATGCACTCCCATGCCGGCCCTGCCGGACCTGCCGCGCCGACCGGACCTGCCGCGCCGACCGGACCTGCCGGAGGGCCGTGGCCGGCCGGGGTGGCCTACCAGCCGGTCGAGCCCGACCGGTTCACCCGGATGGTGCTGCGCCTGCACGCCCGCGCCCCGCGCTGGGCGGTGCCGTTGGCCGCGCTCGGCTGCGTCGGCCTCGGCATGACCTACGCGCTGATCAGCGATCCCACCCAGAGCGACCCGGACGCCCGGCCGACCTGCCTGCTCAAGCTCACCACCGGGCTGGACTGCCCGGGCTGCGGCGGCACCCGCGCCCTCTGGTACGTGCTGCACGGCGACCTGCCGGCGGCCGCCCGGCACCACTTCCTGTTCGTCTTCGCGCTGCCGTTCCTGGCCTGGCTCTTCGTCGCCTGGGCCGGCAACCGGGCGTTCGGCTGGCGACTGCCCGAGTTGCAGCTCAGCCCGAAGGTGATCGGTGTGTTCCTGGCCGCCTGGGCGGTCTTCTCGGTGGCCCGCAACCTGCCGTGGGCGCCGTTCCCCTCGCTCTACGTCTGACGGCACCGCCACGCACGACGTGGTGGCGCGCCGTCCGGCCGTGGACGACCCGCTTCCCGACGCCCTGTCGAGATCACGCGACACGCGCACCTGGATGCCAGCTGCGGCAGCGCACGCGAACGCCGAGCTGCCGAATCCCACCGGCCCTTCGCGCATCTCCCGCGACCTGAGAGCCGTGTGCCACAATTCGAGAACGCCGAAGATCTTGGTATGAAATGGCCCCTGGAGGGGCCGATTCGTACCAAGATCTCGAAGCCGAATCCGGTGATGTCACCAACGACTCAGCTCGAAAGGCGCTTCAGGGGGAGCGCCGGGCCGCGCGAGACGGTGGCCAACGGCGCGGGATGCGACGGTGCCGACCCGGCCGCGTGCCCGATTTCCTCGGCGGGCGGGCGCCAACTACAGTCCTCGGCATGCCGGAGATGGTGCAGCCCCAGGTCAAGCTGATCGCGTGGACGCAGTTCCAGGCACCGGACGAGGTGCCGTGGTCGACCGACGCCGACGGTGGGCAGGCGCTCGCCGAGTTCGCCGGCCGGGCCTGCTACCAGAGCTGGAAGAAGCCGAACCCGGTCACCGCGACCAACGCCGGCTATCTGGCGCACATCCTCGACGTC
Source organism: Micromonospora sp. WMMC241 (assembly GCF_027460165.1). Taxonomy (NCBI): domain Bacteria; kingdom Bacillati; phylum Actinomycetota; class Actinomycetes; order Micromonosporales; family Micromonosporaceae; genus Micromonospora; species Micromonospora sp. WMMC241. Next base: position 4,888,434 of record NZ_JAPZBF010000001.1, on the reverse strand, counting down.
GGTCACCTCTCCGTGCTGGAGCACGGCTCGGTGAGCTTCTACTTCAGCGGCGTCTCCCGGTCGTTCACGCACGAGCTGATCCGGCACCGGCACTTCTCCTACTCGCAGCTCTCCCAGCGCTACGTGCCGGAGCGGGACGCGGCGATGGTGGAGCCGGCGGTGATCGCCGAGGACCCGGAGCTGCACAAGCGGTTCGTCGAGGCGTCCGAGGCGGCGGTACGGGCGTACACCGATCTGCTGGAGGGGTTGGAGGCCCGCTTCGTCGACGAGCCGAACCCGACGCTGCGCCGCAAGCAGGCCCGGCAGGCGGCCCGGGCCGTACTGCCGAACGCGACCGAGACGCGGATCGTGGTGACCGGCAACTACCGGGCCTGGCGGCACTTCGTGAAGATGCGCGCCACCGAGCACGCCGACGTGGAGATCCGCGAGCTGGCCGTGGAGTGCCTGCGCCAGCTCCAGGGCGTGGCCCCGAATGTGTTCGCCGACTTCGTGATCTCCACGCTGCCGGACGGCACCGAGGTGGCGGCCTCGCCGCACGCCGAGTGAACCGTCGCCCTTCGCCGCCGGGGCACCGGTGGTCGTCCGCTAGGTTGTGAGCATGACGCACGACCACTCCGCCACCTCGGACCGTGGCCCGTCGCGCCCGTTCGGGCGGGTGATCACGGCCATGGTGACGCCGTTCACCCCCGACGGCGCGCTCGACCTCGACGGCGCGGCCCGCCTGGCCCGCCACCTCGTCGACGAGCAGGGCAACGACGCGCTGGTGCTCAACGGCACCACGGGCGAGTCGCCGACCACCACCGACGCGGAGAAGGAGAACCTGATCCGCGCCGTGGTCGAGGCGGTCGGCGACCGGGCCCGGATCGTCGCCGGGGTGGGCACCAACGACACCCGGCACACCGTCGAGCTGGCCGCGCAGGCCGAGAAGGCCGGCGCGCACGGCCTGCTGGTGGTCACGCCCTACTACAACAAGCCGCCCCAGGCCGGGCTGCTGCGTCACTTCACCACCGTCGCGGACGCCACCGGGCTGCCGGTCATGCTCTACGACATCCCGCACCGCTCCGGCGTGGCGATCGCCACCGAGACGCTGGTGAAGCTCGCCGAGCACGGGCGGATCGTGGCGGTGAAGGACGCCAAGGGCGACCTGATCGCCTCCGCGGAGGTGCTCGCCCGCAGCGACCTCGCGTTCTACAGCGGCGAGGACGCGCTGACCCTGCCGTTCCTGTCGATCGGCGCGGTCGGCGTGGTCGGCACGTCCACCCACTTCACCGGCGGGCAGACCAAGCAGATGATCGAGGCGTTCGCGGCGGGCGACACCGCCGGCGCGCTCGCGCTGCACCGTCGGCTGCTGCCGCTCTACACCGGAATCTTCCGCACCCAGGGCACGATCCTGGTCAAGGCCGGGCTCGCCGCCCAGGGCCTGCCGGCCGGCCCGGTGCGACCGCCGCTGGTGGAGGCCACCGGCGACGAACTGGCCCAGCTGCGCGCGGACTGCGCCGCAGCGGGCCTGCCCCTGCCCGAATGACCCGACGACACGACGGACGCCGCGCGGCGGCGTCGCAGAATGAGGTGACGCGTGACCGAGGCGCACATCGAGGGTGAGCTGCCCCCGCCGCTGCCGGAGGGCGGTCTGCGGATCATGCCGCTCGGCGGACTCGGCGCCATCGGCCGGAACATGACCGTCTTCGAGTACGACGGCAAGCTGCTCGTCGTCGACTGCGGGGTGCTCTTCCCCGACGTCGAGCAGCCGGGTGTGGACCTGATCCTGCCCGACTTCGGCCCGATCCTGGACCGACTGGCCGACGTGCAGGCGATCGTGCTCACCCACGGCCACGAGGACCACATCGGCGCGGTGCCGTACCTGCTCGCCCACAAGCCGGACATCCCGCTGGTCGGTTCCCAGTTCACCCTGGCGCTTGTCGAGGCGAAGCTGGCCGAGCGGCGGATCCAGCCCTACACGCTGACCGTGCGGGAGGGCGGCCGGGAACGGCTCGGCCCGTTCGAGTGCGAGTTCTTCGCGGTGAACCACTCGATCCCGGACGCGCTGGCGGTGGCCATCCGTACCCCGGCCGGCCTGGTGCTGCACACCGGCGACTTCAAGATGGACCAGCTCCCACTGGACGGCCGGATCACCGACCTGGCCGGCTTCGCCCGGCTCGGCGCCGAGGGCGTCGACCTGCTGCTGTCCGACTCCACCAACGCGGAGATCCCCGGCTTCGTCACGCCGGAGCGGGAGATCGGCCCGGTGCTCGACTCGATCTTCGCGAAGGCGAAGGGGCGGATCATCGTCGCCTCGTTCGCCTCGCACGTGCACCGGGTGCAGCAGGTCTTCGACTCGGCGATCGAGCACGGCCGCAAGGTGGCGCTGATCGGCCGGTCCATGGTCCGCAACATGGGCATCGCCCGCGACCTGGGCCTGCTCAACATCCCGGCCGGCCTGGTGGTCAACATCGAGGAGGCCACCAACCTGCCGCCCGAGCAGATCGTGCTGATGTCCACCGGTTCGCAGGGCGAGCCGATGAGCGCGCTCGGCCGGATGGCCAGCGGCGACCACCGGCACATCACCATCGCGCCGGGCGACACCGTGGTGCTGGCCTCGTCGCTGGTGCCGGGCAACGAGACCTCGGTCTACCGGGTGATCAACCGGCTGGCCCGGGCCGGCGCCGTGGTGGTGCACAAGGACGTGGCGAAGGTGCACGTCTCCGGCCACGCCCCCGCCGGGGAGCTGCTCTACCTGCTCAACGTGGTGCGACCGAGCAACCTGATGCCGGTGCACGGCGAGTGGCGGCACCTGCGCGCGCACGCCCGGCTCGGCATCGAGTCCGGCGTCGCGGCGGACCGGGTGGTGCTCTGCGAGGACGGCGACGTGGTCGACCTGGTCGAAGGCCGGGCCAGCCTGGTGGGGCACGTGCGGAGCCGCTACGTCTACGTCGACGGCCTCGCCGTCGGCGACGTCAGCGAGTCGCTGCTCACCGAGCGGCGGATCCTCGGCGACGGCGGTTTCATCGCCACCACAGTGGTAGTCGACTCGGTCACCGGCAAGGTGGTCGCCGGTCCGACCGTCTCGGCGAAGGGCTTCTCCGAGGACCCGGGCGCGTTCAACCCGGTGATCCCGCTGGTCACCGAGGCGCTCAACCGGGCCGCCGCAGACGGCATCACCGACCCGCACCAGCTCCAGCAGATCGTCCGCCGGACGGTCGGCCGCTGGGTCAACGACGCGTACCGCCGCCGTCCCATGATCGTCCCGACCGTCGTCGAGGTCTGACCCGACAGGTTCGCGCGCCGGCCCACCGTTCGCGGTGGGCCGGCGTCGTCGCATTCCGGGTACGCACCGACACGCTGCGTCGAAACCATTTGTCGCCGTTCAACCGATCGGCGCGCGTCTCCGTACTCCCTCCCGACCGGCGTGCCCCCGCGCCGGTCGGGAGGAGCGTGGCGGATGGACCGCAGACGGATGACAGCCATCGGCGTCGTGGTGGCGGCGGCCGGACTGACCGCGGCGGTGACCCTGCCGTCGTTCGCCGGTGAGGAACCCCGGCGGGCCGCTCCGGCGGCCGACGGCATCGCCCCGGAGGTCCTGGACGCGCTCGGCCGCGACCTCTCGATCACGCGCGACCAGGCGGTACGCCGGCTGAAGACCGAACGCTGGGCCGCCGGCACGGTCACCAAGCTCCGCACCGAACTCGGCGCCGACTACGGCGGCAGCTGGCTCAGCGACGACGGCGCCACGCTCAACGTGGCGGTTGCCGACCCGGCGGCCGAGGCCCGGGTGAAGGCGGCCGGCGCGGTGCCGAAACGGGTGGCACGCCCGGTGGCCGAGCTGGACGCGGTCAAGAGCCGGCTGGACGCGGCCGGCGCGGACGCGAGCCCTGACATCGCCGGCTGGTACGTCGACGTGGCCAGCAACTCCGTGGTGGTGGTCGCCCGGCCCGGTGCGGAGGCCGCCGGCCGCCGGTTCGCCGCCGTCGGCGGGACGGGCGCCGGCCCGGTCCGGGTGCGTACCGCCGACGAGGCCCCCCGCCCGCTCTTCGACGTGCGCGGCGGCGACGCCTTCTTCATCAACAACGCCGGCCGCTGCTCGGTCGGCTTCTCGGTGGTCGGCGGCTTCGTCACCGCCGGGCACTGCGGCCGGCCGGGGGACCGCACCGACGGGTCGAACCGGGTCGCCCAGGGCACGTTCTCGGCCTCCTCGTTCCCCGGTGACGACTGGGGCGTGGTCAAGGTGAACGGCGACTGGACGCCGCAGGGCGTGGTGAACGACTTCAACGGCGGAACGGTGCCGGTGAACGGCTCCACCGAGGCCCCGGTCGGCGCCTCGATCTGCCGGTCCGGCTCCACCACCGGCACCCGCTGCGGCGTGGTGCAGGCCAAGAACGCCACGGTCAACTACCCGGAGGGGACGGTCACCGGGCTGACCCGCACCGACGTCTGCGCCGAGCCGGGCGACTCGGGTGGCTCGTGGCTGTCCGGCGACCAGGCTCAGGGCGTCACGTCCGGCGGCTCCGGCGACTGCACCCGGGGCGGCGTCACGTTCTTCCAGCCGGTCAACGAGATCCTCCAGCGCAACAACCTGACGCTGGTCACGGCCGGCCAGCAGGCGCCCGCGGAGCCACCGGCCGGTGGTGGCGAGACCGCACCGCCGGCCAGCGCGCCGCCCGCCCCGCCGGCCGCCGACACCGAGTGCGCCGGCCAGGTGAGCCGGACCGGTCGGATCGCCGCCGGACGCGCCCAGGTGCAGCCGGACGGCCGGTTCTTCCGGGTGGCCGGCGGCGCGCAGGAGGCCTGCGTCGCCGCGCCGGAGGGCGCCCGGGTGGTGCTGGAGCTGCAACGCTTCACCGGCGGCACGTTCCGCACCGTGGCCCGCGCCGACAACGCCGACGGCATGGCGAAGCTGACCGCCGACACCCCGGCCGGCGCCTACCGCTACCGGGTCGTCGGCCTGGCCGGCTCCGGCGAGTACACGCTGGCGTTCTCCGCCCGCTGACCGCCGCCCGGCGGCTCCGAGACCGCGGCCCCCGACTGCCACCGCCCGGTGGTCGGGGGCCGCGCCGCGTCGGCGGCGCAGATCCTCCGGCACCCCCACCGCCCGGTGGTCGGGAGCCGCGCCGCGCCGGCGGGGCAGCAGGCCGCCCGTCGGACCTCTAGGCTCCGATGTGGACATCAACGGGGGTGGGCATGGCGAAGCGCGCGATGGCGGCGACGGTCGGTGCGATGATGGTGCTGGGGCAGGTGCTGCTCGGGGGCGCCGCGGCGGGTGCCGCCGAGCCGAGCGGCGGCCTGCTGGCCTCCGGCTACGACTCGACCCAGCGCCTGGACCCGGTCACCGGCCAGGTGCTCGGAGTGGTGGGCGCCGGTCAGGACGCCACGGTCAGCCGCTCCGGTCGCCCCGCCTACGTCCGCGACGTCGATCCCTGCCACCCGGAGACCGAGGGTTGCTTCGGCGCGGACGACCTGCTGGTCGCCGCGCGCGACGGCACGCGGGAACGGGTCCTGGTGCACAATCCCAATGCGCAGGGCGGTGTGTCCTGGCCCGATTGGTCGCCCGACGGCCGGTGGATCACCTACTACTGGGGCACGCGCGGCGAGCGCGGGCTCAACATCATCAATGTCGACGGCACCGGCAACGACCAGTTGGTGCAGGTCGGCGGGCCGGGCACGTTCTCGCCGGACGGCAGCTCCGTCGCCTACGTCAAGGACGGCGACGTGTTCGTGATCGACCTGGCCACCCGGGAGTCCCGCGCGGTGACGACCGAAGGGCTGGCCCAGTTCTCCCCGCCCGACTGGTCGCCCGACGGCGCGACGATCGTCTACGCCGGCCAGTCGGAGTTCCTCACCGTGCCGGCCGCCGGAGGGCCGTCCACGCACGCGGGCGTCTGGTCCGCCTCGCTGAGCGGCGTCGGCGCGCCGGTCTTCTCCCCGAACGGAGCGAAGGTCGCCTTCACCGCCACCGAGGCGTCCTCCGACCCGGACCTGCCGGGGATCCGGCGCGTCTTCACCGCCCGCGCGGACGGGTCGCGACTGCGCGCGGTGGCCGACCTGGACGCCGAGCTCACCGACTGGCTGCGGGTGCGCGGCTAGCGGACGGTGGATCAGGCCGGGGTCAGGGCAGCGCGGCGACCGCGTCGGCGTAGGCCGTGCCGGTGCGGACCGCGGCGGCCACCAGCACGGCGAGCTGCGTCGGGGCGACGCCGCAGGACAGGTCGGTGGTGATGCCGGCGGCCAGCACCAGCGTCTCGTCGTCGGGCTCGTGCACGTAGGCGGCGGGTAGCAGCCGGTCGTGGTTCCAGACGTTGCAGAACGCGTACGCCTCGGCGCGGCGGGCGGCCGGGAGCCGGCGGGTCGCCACCACCCGGGTGTGCAGCACGTCGCCGTGCCGGCCGAGCCGCCGGAACTGGATCGTCGCCTCGCCCCACCGCCCGACCAGCGTGCCGTCCGGCTCCACGGTGTACGTCTCGCCCCGGCCGTCCAGCACGGCGGCGAGCGTCGCCAGGTCGAGCGGGGCCGGTTCGTCCGGGTTGGCGCGGCCGGGTTCGGCCTCCTCGACCGCCGGCTCGTCGTCGAACTCGCTCTCGGCGGCCAGCGACACCGGCCCGGCGAGGGGCCGTTCGGCCAGCCAGGAGGCGATCCGCCCGGACTGGTGACCGGTGCCGTTGCGGGCGTCGAAGCTGCCGGCCAACGCGGTGGCCAGCGCCTGGAGTTGCGCGCCGAGCGTGGCCACGTCCACCTCGGCCGCCGGCCGGGAGCCGTGCCCGGGGCGGTGGATCCGCCGGCCGCCGAGACCGGCCTCCGCGGCCAGCCCGCAGAGCAGCGCGCCCGCCGCCGCGAACTCCATCGCGGACAGGTCGTCGGCCGGGTGGTCCAGTCGGGGCAGCTGCGCGGTCAGCAGCTCCAGCCCGCGGTGCAGGTAGCCACCCAGCGCGCAGAACCGCAGGTGCGTGGCGAGCAGCGGGAACGCGGTGCGCTCCCGCCGGTGCCGGCGGTATGCGCGCACGTGGGCCCGCGCCGCCTGGGTCACCGCGCCGGTGCGCAGCCACGGGAGAAGTCCCGCGGCGAGGGACCGTTCGGGTTGGTCGGTGCAGCCCGCCGGGTCGGTCGACGCCAGCGCCGCCAGGGCCGCCTCCGGCTCGCCCCAACGGGCCAGCAGGTCGGCCCGCCGTGCCGGGGCGCAGCCCGGGCAGCCGCCCACCGGGTCCGCCGGGTCGCCGGCCGTCCAGTCGGCGTACGCGCGCCGGGCGGCCGGCTCGTCACCGAGGTGGTCGGCGAGCCGGCAGCGCAGCTCGGCGACCGGCGCGGCGTCCGGGCCCAGCTCCTCGGCGAGCGTGTCGAGCAGGGACCGGGCCTGGTCCAGCCCCACCCGGGGGGTGCCGAAGAGCGCCTCGACCGCCTGCCGCTGGTGCCGGCGCAACCGGGTCAGCTCGTCGGGCCGGGCGTCGAGCAGCCCGGGGTGGCGGGCCAGTGTGGCCCGCAGGTGGCGGACCGGCTCCACGGTGCGCCACCGCTCACCCAGGTGCAGGTACGCCTCGACCAGCGCGAACCGCGCGGCGAGGGCGGTACGTGGGTCGCCGGTGGCGTCGGCGCGGGCGGCGATCCGCTCCAGCTCGGCGCAGCGTTCCTCGCCGTCGGGGCGGTCCCGGGCGTCGGCGAGCGCTGCGGCCAGCCCTCGGTCGCGGGCCGTCGTCATCGGACCGACCCGCCGGGCAGCTCGGCGACGGCGTCGGCGAGCTGGCAGCCGGTGGTGACGCCACAGTCGACCAGCCGGTCGAGCTGGTGCGGGGTCACGCCGCGTTCCAGGTCGGTGGTGACCTCACCGCAGACCTGGGCCGTCCCGTCGTCGGCGACGTGCACGTACGCCTTGGGCCAGAGCCGGTCGTGGTTCCAGGTGTTGCAGAACGCGTGCAGCTCGGGCACGCGTTCGATGCCGAACCGGGGCGCGGTGACGGTGCGCACCTGGAACTGTTCGCCGGCTGCGCCGCGACGGTGGAACCAGACCAGGCTCCGCTCCCAGCGGCCGACCAGGGCACCGTCGGGCTCCTCGACCACCGCGTATCCCCGGTGGGTCAGCACGGCGGCGATCAGCTCACCGGTCAGTGGCCGCAGCGCCTGGGGGTGCCCGGCCAGCGGACCGTCCGGACCGTCCTCGATCTCCGGCGACGCCATCGGGCATCCCTTCTGAGGCGAATAACACAAACGACGGTCCGATCCGTGCTGTGACACGCGGACACGACCCGGAAAAGCGGCGTTCCGCCGGGTACCGCCGTTACCGTGACTCTATGGCGGGCCGTACCTCTCAGGCGAGCCGGCGGCGCGGCGCGTCGCCACGTGGCTCCACGAACAACCGTGCCCGGCAACCGGCGAAGAAGGCGGCGCGCAAGCCCGCCCGGCGGCGACCGGCCCGCGGGCCGAGCCCGGCGGCGTTCGTCGGCGGTGCGGCCAACGCCCTGTGGATGGGGCTGGCCCACTCGGTCGGGTGGGTGTTCCGGGCCGCCGGCCGGCAGGCCGCGTCCACCCGGGAGCTCGACCCGGAGCACCGCCGCGACGGCGCCGGCCTGTTGCTGTTCGGGCTGGCCATCCTCGCCGCGGTGGGCATCTGGGGCGGCGGCGCCGGCCCGGTCGGCCGGCACCTGGCCGACACCGTGCGCCTCTTCGTCGGGGCGATCTCGATAGTGCTGCCGGTGCTGTTGATGGTCGGCGCGTGGCGGCTGATGCGTACCCCGGTCGACCCGGAGCACCGCGGTCGTGGCCTGGTCGGTTGGGGTTCGATGCTGCTGGCCACCGCCTCGATGCTGCACATCGGGCAGAACCCGGTCGACGAGGTCCAGCGCGACTACGCGGGCGGCCTGGTCGGCGCCGGCGTGGGCGACCTGCTGAAGTCGGCGGTGACCGCCTGGGTGGCCATGCCGCTGCTGGTCCTGCTGCTGGTGTTCGGCCTGCTGGTGGTGACCGCGACCCCGATCAACCGGATCCCGGAGCGGCTCGGCCTGCGCGCCGACCCGGACGCCCCCGAGGCCGTCGACGAGGTGGATGAGGTCGAGGCGCCGCCGAAGCCGGCGCGCAGGCGGCCGGCGAAGCGGCTCCCGCCGCCGCTGGACCCGGCGGAGTTGGACCCGGACGACGAGTTGGCCGGCGTCGACCTGCAGGAAACCATCGTGCTGCCGCGCAAGATGCCCAAGGTGCCGGCGAACCGCAAGCCGGCCGAGCCGCCGGAGCACTCGCCGCTGCCCACCCGCGCCGAGCAGCTCGCGCTCACCGGGCTGGCCGGCGACTACACGCTGCCGCCCGCCAACCTGCTCGGCGCCGGGGCCGCGGCGAAGACCCGGAGCAAGGCCAACGACGAGGTGATCGCGGCGCTGACCGGTGTCTTCGACCAGTTCGACGTGGACGCCGCGGTCACCGGTTTCACCCGCGGCCCGACCGTCACCCGCTACGAGGTCGAGCTGGGGCCGGGCGTCAAGGTCGAGCGGATCACCCAGCTGTCCCGCAACATCGCGTACGCGGTGAAGTCGCCGGACGTGCGGATCCTCAGCCCGATCCCGGGCAAGAGCGCGGTCGGCGTGGAGATCCCGAACACCGACCCGGAGAACGTGGCGCTCGGCGACGTGCTGCGCTCGCGGGCCGCGACCAGCGACCACCACCCGATGGTGGTGGCGCTCGGCAAGGACATCGAGGGCGGCTACGTGGTGGCCAACCTCGCGAAGATGCCGCACATCCTCATCGCGGGCGCCACCGGCGCCGGCAAGTCGTCCTGCCTCAACTCGCTGCTGGTGTCCGTCCTGACCCGGGCCACGCCGGACGAGGTGCGGCTGCTGCTGATCGACCCGAAGCGGGTCGAGATGACCGGCTACGAGGGCATCCCGCACCTGGTCACGCCGATCGTGACCAACCCGAAGAAGGCGGCCGACTCGCTGGAGTGGGTCGTGCGCGAGATGGACATGCGCTACGACGACCTCGCCGCGAACGGGGTCCGGCACATCGACGACTTCAACCGCAAGGTGCGCAACGGCGAGATCAAGGCCCCGCCCGGCAGCGAGCGGGAGATGCGGCCCTACCCCTACCTGCTGGTGATCGTGGACGAGCTGGCCGACCTGATGATGGTCGCGCCGCGCGACGTGGAGGACTCGGTCGTCCGGATCACCCAGTTGGCCCGCGCCGCCGGCATCCACCTGGTGCTGGCCACCCAGCGTCCGTCGGTGGACGTGGTCACCGGCCTGATCAAGGCGAACGTGCCGTCCCGGCTGGCGTTCGCCACCTCGTCGCTGGCCGACTCCCGGGTCATCCTCGACCAGCCGGGCGCGGAGAAGCTGCTCGGCCGCGGCGACGGCCTGTTCCTGCCGATGGGCGCGTCGAAGCCGGTGCGGATCCAGGGCGCCTGGGTGACCGAGCGCGAGATCGCCGACGTGGTCAAGTTCTGCAAGGACCAGCGCGAGCCGGAGTTCCGCCCGGACGTGCTCGCCCCGGCGCAGGACAGCAAGAAGAAGATCGACGAGGACATCGGCGACGACCTGGACCTGCTGGTGCAGGCGGTCGAGCTGGTGGTCACCTCGCAGTTCGGCTCGACCTCGATGCTCCAGCGCAAGCTGCGGGTCGGCTTCGCCAAGGCGGGCCGGCTGATGGACCTGATGGAGACCCGGGGCGTGGTCGGCCCGTCCGAGGGCTCCAAGGCCCGGGACGTGCTGGTCAAGCCGGACGAGTTGGAGGAGGTCCTGGCCGGCCTGCGTGGCGGCGAGGGCTGACGGCGGACACGACACGGGCCCGCCGGACGACCGGCGGGCCCGTGTGACGTGGTGGCCTCAGGAGTTGAGGATGGCGTAGCCGATGATCATGCCGAGCACGGCGCCGGCCACGCTGGCGGCGGCGGCGTACCAGCCGAGGGGCTTGTCGCCGAGCACCGCGCCGACGATGCCCAGCACGAGGCCGACCAGGCCGAACAGCGGCGGCAGGATGAAGATCGCGATGGCCGCGAAGACGAACGCGATGATGGTGCAGATCCGGGCGGCGCTGCTGCGCGGGCGGGCGGTGGCGTGGACGTCGGCCATGGGTTCCTCCGTGGGGTGATCTCTCTCGGTGAGCTGCGGATCACCTACCCCGACCGTGCGGCCGTCCAAACCGGATCGCGTATCGATCAGTGGAAGACTTTCAGGCCGACCACACCGGCCACCACCAGCAGCAGGCAGGCGATCCGAGGCAGGTTCGCCGACTCGCCGAGCGCGAGCATGCCGACGAGCGCGGTGCCCACCGCGCCGATCCCGACCCAGACCGCGTAGCCGGTGCCGACCGGGATGTCGCGCAGCGCGTACGCCAGGCCGGCCATGCTGCCGACCAGCGTGACCGCGAAGACGGCGGAGGGGAGGGGGCGGGTGAAGCCGGCGCTGCGGTCCAGGGCGATCGCCCACGCGGTCTCCAGCAGTCCGGAGAGCACCAACACGATCCAGGCCATGATGAGTCACCTCTGACGGGCGGGCCCGGTCCGTCGCACCGGGCGGTGGTCGTTGCCGCGGGGCGTCGTGCCTGACCGGGTACGCCCACCACTCGTCCGGGACGGCCCGAGGACCGTCGTGGCCGACGCTAGCACCGGCCGGGCGGGACCGGGGGCGGGGTGAGAAAGCCCACCATCGCTGGAGTTCACGCGAACTTCAGGTTGCACGATTGGCGTCATGACCGTGCTCTTCTCCGACGAGGACGTCGCGGCGGCCGTGGACGCCCCGCTCACCGTCGCCGCCATGCGGGACGCGCTGCTCGCCGCGCACGACGGGCGGTTGATCGCCCCACCCCGGGCGTCCGCACCGCTGGGCGCCGGGCGGATGGTGCTCACCGCCGGCCACCTCACCGGGGAGTGGTACGGCTTCCGCTCGTACGACACGTTCGGGCACCCGGAGAGCGGGCAGCTGGTCGTGCTGCACGACGCGACCACCGGCGCGGTACGCGCCATCGCCGTCGGCGAGGAGCTGGGCTCGCGGCGTACCGGGGGACTGGGCGGGGTGGCGGTGGACGCGCTGGCCCGTCCGGACGCCGCCACGCTCGGCGTGGTGGGCTCCGGCCGGCAGGCGTGGACCCAGGTCTGGGCCGCGGCGGCGGTCCGGCCACTGCGCGAGGTGACAGTGCACAGCCGGTCGACCGCCCGGCGGGAGGCGTTCGCCGCCCGGGTCCGGGCCGAGCTGGGCGTGCCGGCCCGGGCCGTCGGCTCGGCCGCCGCCGCGGTGCGTGATCGCGATCTCGTGGTGATCGCCACCACCAGCACCACGCCGGTGCTGGCCGCCGCCGACCTGGCGCCGGGCACGCACGTCAACACCGTCGGCTTCAAGCAGGTCGACCGGCACGAGTTCGGCACCGACCTGCTGGACGCCGCCGACCTGCTGGTCACCGACTCGCCGGGGCAGGCCGCCGCGTACGCGCCGCCGATGCTCGCCGCCGTCGAGCCGTACGCCGGGCGGCTGCGCGACCTGGGCGCGGTGCTGGCCGGGGCGGTCCCCGGCCGGACCGGCGCGGACCAGATCTCGGTGTTCTGCTCGACCGGCCTGGCCGGCACCGAGGTGTTCCTGCTGGACCGCCTCGCCCGCGCGCTCACCTCGGCGCGGTGAGAGAGGGACCCTTCTCTACCGCAGGCGTTGACAAGGGGCCCTTCCTTGCACCTGTACCCTCGGATGGTGTCTGATGCTTCCTCTCCGCAGTCCGACGGGCGCCGGGTTGCGCTGCTGACCCTGGGCTGCGCCCGTAACGAGGTCGACTCGGAGGAGTTGGCCGCCCGGCTGCACGCCGACGGCTGGCAGGTGACCACCGACGGCGAGGGCGCCGACGTGGTGGTGGTGAACACCTGCGGCTTCGTGGAGAAGGCCAAGCAGGACTCGATCCAGACGCTGCTGGCCGCCGCCGACACCGGCGCCAAGGTGGTCGCCGCCGGCTGCATGGCCGAGCGGTACGGGCGGGAGTTGGCCGACAGTCTTCCCGAGGCGCAGGCGGTGCTGAGCTTCGACGACTACCCGGACATCGCGGCCCGGCTGGACGCGGTGGTGGCCGGCGAGGCGATCGACGCGCACACCCCGCGCGACCGGCGCGAGCTGCTCCCGCTGACCCCGGTGAAGCGGCGCGAGGCGGCGGTGTCGTTGCCCGGCCACGGCACCCCGACCCGGGTCGCGCCGGAGACCGACGCGCACACCCCGGCGCACCTGCGGCAGGTGCTCCGGCACCGGCTCGACACCGGCCCGGTGGCCTCGCTGAAGCTGGCCAGCGGCTGCGACCGGCGGTGCGCGTTCTGCGCCATCCCGGCGTTCCGCGGCGCGTTCGTCTCGCGTACCCCGGACGAGCTGCTCGCCGAGGCCGAGTGGCTGGCCAAGACCGGCGTCCGCGAGCTGGTGCTGGTCAGCGAGAACTCCACCTCCTACGGCAAGGACCTGGGCGACCCGCGCGCGCTGGAGAAGCTGCTGCCGCAGCTCGCCGCGATCGACGGCATCGTGCGGGTACGCGCCAGCTACCTCCAGCCCGCCGAGACCCGGCCCGGCCTGGTCGAGGTGATCGCCACCACGCCCGGCGTGGCCGCCTACTACGACCTGTCGTTCCAGCACTCCAGCGAGCCGGTGCTGCGCCGGATGCGCCGCTTCGGCTCCACCGACCGGTTCCTGGAGCTGCTGGCCTCGGCCCGTGCGCTGGCGCCGGAGGCGGGCGCCCGGAGCAACTTCATCGTCGGCTTCCCCGGCGAGACGAAGCAGGACGTCGCCGAGCTGGTCCGGTTCCTGACCGAGGCGCGGCTCGACGCGATCGGCATGTTCGACTACAGCGACGAGGACGGCACCGAGGCCGCCGGGCTGCCCGGCAAGGTCTCCGCCGGCACGGTCAAGCGGCGCTACGACAGGCTCAGCGCGCTCGCCGACGAACTCTGCTCCCAGCGGGCCGAGGAGCGGCTCGGTTCGACCGTGGAGGTGCTGGTGGACTCCGTCGCCGACGGGGTGGTCGAGGGTCGGGCCGCCCACCAGGCGCCCGAGGTCGACGGCTCGACCACGCTCGTCGCGCCGGACGGCGGCGGGGTCGACCTGGCCGCGCTGCGCCCGGGCGACCTGGTCCGGGCCCGGGTGACCGCGACCGAGGGTGTCGACCTGGTGGCCGTGCCGGATGAGATGATCTCGGCGGCGCCCGGCGCGGCACGGTGACGGCGGGCCCGGACGGAGCGGGGAAGCCACGTGGCGCGATGCCGGACATGACCGGGGCGGAGTCGACGGTGGCGGCCCCCGTGCCGCTGCTCAACGCCGCGAACCTGCTGACCGCGGCGCGGCTGGTGCTGGTGCCGGTGTTCGCGGTGACCGTGGTGGCGTCCGGGATGAGCCATGCCGGCTGGCGGATGGCGGCCTGCCTGATCTTCGTGGTGGCCTCCGCGACGGACCTGGTCGACGGGTGGATCGCCCGCCGGTTCGCGCTGGTCACCTCGCTGGGCAAGGTCGCCGACCCGATCGCCGACAAGGCGCTCACCGGCGCCGCGCTGGTGCTGCTCTCCTGGTACGACCGGCTGCCCTGGTGGGTGACCGTGGTGATCCTGGTCCGGGAGCTGGGCATCACCGCGATGCGCTTCTGGGTGATCCGGCACGGGGTGATCGCGGCCAGCCGCGGCGGCAAGATCAAGACAGCGCTCCAGATCCTGGCGATCACCTGGTACCTCTGGCCGATGCCGGCCGCGCTGGCCCCGGTCGGCCCCTGGATCATGGGCGCGGCGGTGCTGGTCACCGTCGCCACCGGCTTCGACTACGTGGCCCAGGCGCTGCGGCTGCGTCGTCCCGCCCGTTGATCCGGGCAGCCGGCGAGTAAGCCGGCGCGACGCGGGAAGAAGGGGCGGTCATGGAGGACACCGACGCGAGACACCAGCGGCCCGCCGGCAGTCCGGCGGCATCCGTGGTGCACCGCCTGCACGACTGCGGCGAGACGCTGGCCACGGTCGAGTCCCTGACCGGCGGCCTGCTCGCCGCCGCGATCGTGGAGATCGCCGGGGTCAGTTCGATCTACCGGGGCGGGCTGGTGGTCTACGCCACCGAGCTGAAGGCGACGCTTGCCGGCGTACCCGAGGACCTGCTGGCGTCGCGCGGGCCGGTGGACCCGGACGTGGCCCTCGCGCTGGCCGAGGGCGGGCGGCAGCGTTGCGGCGCGGACTGGGGGCTGGCGACCACCGGCGTGGCCGGTCCGGAACCGCAGGACGGCAAGCCGGTGGGCCTGGTCTACGTGGCGGTGGCCGGCCCGGCCGGCTCCGAGGTGCGCCGCCTCGACCTCGACGGCGGTCGCGACCACATCCGCACCGCCGCGGTGATCGAGGCGTTGCGGCTGCTCGCCGAGCGGATCCAGGTGGCCCGCGACGCCGAGACCGACCCGGCGGGCGCCGGCCGGCGATGATCTCCGTCCCGGCGCCGGCACGCCCGACCGCGGGCGCGCGGCACCGGCCGGGCCGGTCGGATTGGACAGGCGGGGTGGGATGTCGTCGTGGCGGTCAACGGGTACGGTTGCGGGAAGGCTCCGGCGCTGTCGGTCGGGCATGGTGACCCGATTTCAGGGGGAGGTGCGATGGTCCTGCTACGCCGGGTGATCGGTGACGCACTGCGGGCGCGCCGGCAGGGGCAGCACCGCACCCTCCGCGAGGTCTCGTCCGCCGCCAACGTCAGCCTCGGTTACCTCTCCGAGATCGAACGCGGCCAGAAGGAGCCCTCCAGCGAGCTGTTGGCCGCGATCTGCGACGCGCTCGGCGCCCGCCTGTCCGAGCTGCTGCGCGAGGTGAGCGACACGGTCGCCCTGGCCGAGCAGATGCCGGGCGTGCTGGTGCCGGTGGCCGACGAGTCGGTCGAGTCGACGCCGGTGGCCGCGGCCGCCGTGCGCAAGGCGACCAACCGCGGGGTTCGGCAGGTCACCTCCGACGGCGCGGTGGCCGTCCAGGTCCGGCAGGATTCGCCGCTCAAGGCGACGCTGCGCAGCACCCGGGTTCGCCCCGCCGAGCGGGACGTGGTCTGCGCCGCCTGATCCCGGCCGATCGCGCATGGTCGCCACTGGCGCTCGCGTCGTAATGTTGATCAGGGACGTACGGGTGCCGGAGTGGCGTCCGACTGGGACGATGTAGGCGCGACGCTACTGAGGGGACGAGGCGGAGATGGCTAACCCGTTCGTCAAGGGTTGGAAGTACCTGATGGCGGCCTTCGGCGCGAAGATCGACGAACACGCCGATCCGAAGGTGCAGATCCAGCAGGCGGTCGAGGAGGCGCAGCGGCAGCACCAGGCCCTGGTCCAGCAGGCGGCTGCGGTGATCGGCAACCAGCGCCAGCTGGAGATGAAGCTGTCCCGGCAGATCACCGAGGTGGAGCAGCTCCAGGGCAACGCGCGGCAGGCGCTCACGCTGGCCGACCAGGCCCGGGCGAAGGGCGACGAGACCGAGGCCGGCCGCTACGAGCAGTCCGCCCAGATGCTCGCCACCCAGCTGGTCTCCGGCGAGCAGGCGCTGGAGGACCTGAAGACGCTGCACGACCAGGCGCTCAACGCGGCCGCCCAGGCCCGCAAGGCGGTCGAGAACAACTCGATGATCCTGCAGCAGAAGCTCGCCGAGCGCACCAAGCTGCTCAGCCAGCTGGAGCAGGCCAAGATGCAGGAGAGCGTGGCCCGCTCGTTGGAGTCGATGTCCTCGCTCACCGCGCCGGCCAGCACCCCGTCGCTGAACGAGGTGCGCGACCGGATCGAGAGCCGCTACGCCACCGCGATGGGCCGTGCCGAGCTGGCCGGCAACTCGGTCGAGGGTCGGATGCTGGAGATCCAGAAGGCGTCGCTCGACTCGGCCGGATCGGCCCGACTGGATCAGATCCGGTCGAGCATGGCCGGCGACCAGCTCGGCGGCCGGCAGGAGCGCCCGGCGGTGGGGCAGCAGGCGTCCGACCCGGCGGCCTCGGCCCGGCTGGACGAGATCCGGGCCAGCATGAGCCGCGACCGCGGCACCGGGGAGACCACCACCGGCTGACGGCGAGGAGAGCCATGGCGGACGAGCGAGCGCGACACTTCCGGCGGCTGGGCAAGCTGCGGCGTTCGGCCCGGCGGTGGAGCGTGCTGGCCGGTGGGCTCGGCGGCGCCGCCGCGGTGCTCACCCCGTACGCCGGGCTGGGTCTGCCGGACGCGGCCTGGGCCGGCGCCGCGGGCAGCGCGATCGCGGTCGCCGTCTGGCGCTGGGCCGACCATCGCGCACTCGCCGCCGTGCCGGCGCCCCCGGCGCTCGACCCGGCGGTGGCCGCCGCCCGCTCCCGCGCCCGGCTGGTCGCCGCCGTCGAGCGGCTGCCCGTCGGTCCCGGCGTCCTCGCGGAGGTCCGCCGGGTCCGGTCCCGCCTCGCGCTGCGCGGCACCGCCGCGGCCGAGCCGTGGGCCCGTCTCGACCGGGCCGCGCTCACCCTGGCCGGCCTGGCCGGGCGGCTGACCGGGCTGGCCGAGCCGGCGGTCCGGGAGGCGGCCGAGGCGGACCGTTCCCTGCGCGAGCTGGCCACGCGGGTGGCCGGCGTGGAGGGCGCGGTGAAGCTGGCGCCGCAGGGGCCGCTCGCCGAGGTGCACGCGACGCTCGTCGCCCAGTTGGAGGACGGCGTGGCCGCCTACGAGCGGCTGGTGGTCGCCGCCGCCGGCTACGTGGCCGAGGACGCCCGCCCGAACACCGCGCACCCGGCCGCCGCCCGCCTCACCGAGGCCACCGACCTGCTGCACGGCGTCGCGTCCGCCCTGGCCGAGCTTCGCACTCCGCTCCGCGCCCCCTGACCGCCCGCGTCCCGTCCTGGCCCGCGTCCCGTCCTGGTTGTCGAGCGGACTCTGCTCGGCCGTTACGTTCTGTGACGCCTTCCCTGGGGCAATGCGGTCAAGACTCGGATACCTCGGAGTCATAATTATGCCTCTGAGGTATGCCGCACCGAAGTGATGTCTTCTTCGGCGCCGTCCGCGCGATCCGGGTCCGCCCGGCGCGACGCGGTGCGCTCCCGACCGGACCCGGGAGGTCACGCGGCCGGGTCAGTCGGGGGTGGTGACGGGGATCGGCGGGGTCCAGGCGGAGGTGCCGACCACGTTCGTCGCGCGTACCCGGTAGTGGTAGGTCACGCCGCGGGCCAGGCCGGTGTTGGTGAAGCCCCGGCCGGTCACCCGGAACGTGGCCGGCTCCCGGGCGAACGCCGCGTCCGCGGCGCGCTGCACCACGAACCCGGCGCCCGGCCCGGCGGGCGTCTCCGCCGACCAGCTCAGCGTCACCGTGGCCGTGTCCGCCGACGGCGTGCCGGCGGTGGCGGACACCCCGGTGGGCGCGGCCGGCCGGGGCGGGATGGTCACCGTGGCCACCGTCGACCAGGGTGACGCCGCACCCAGGTACGTCGTGCGTACCCGGTAGTAGTACGTGGTATCCGGGGCGACGGCCGGGTCCAGGTGGGACTCGCCGACGGCGATCGCCGTGGTGCCCGGCCCGCTGGTGAACGTCGGGTTGGTGGCCCGCTGCACGTCCACGCCGGTGGCGAAGGAGTGGTTCGCCCAGCGCAACGCCACCCGCGCGGGCGCGGCGGGCGGCACCGACGCGGTCAGCCGGGCCGGCGCGGTCAGCCGCACCGAGGCCGGCGCGCTGTTCGACCAGGCCGAGCAGCTCACCGCGTTCTCGGCCCGGATCCGGTAGTGGTAGGTGACGCCGGGTGTCACCGTCGCGTCCGTGTAGCGGGTGGCGGTGGCGGCCACGGTGATCTCGGTGAGGCCGGTGGTGAAGGCGCTGTCGGTGGCGCGTTGCAGCCGGTGGCTGGTGGCCCGGGGGCGGCTGCCGTTGCCGGTCCAGGTCAACGCGATGGCGGGTAGCGCGGTGGCCGAGCCCGGGGCCGGGGTCGCGGTCAGCCCGGTCGGCGCCCGGGGCGTCACCCGCAGCACCAGCGGCCGGCTCATGCCCTGGTCGCGCAGCCCCGCCGAGCGGGTCTGCCAGCGGTACTCCCAGCCCAGGTTGACCAGTTGGTTGACCACCACCGTGGGCCGGCCGTCGACCGGGCTGACGCCGCCGGCATCCAGGCGGGCGCCGGCCGGCCGGCTCGGGTCGAGCAGCCGTACGCTGTCGCCGATCGTGAACGGCAGGCTGGGCGGGACGGGGCGCAGCGCCACGATCACGTCCTCCCGGGGGTTGACCCGGACGGTGTCCTTCCACCCCAGCTCACCCGGATCCGGCGGCCGGAGCGTGCCGTCCCGGCCGACCCGGTTGACCAGTTGCACGTCGCAGCCCTCGACGTGCACCGGGTGGGTGCGGTCCGCGTCGCCGACGATCCGCCAGAGCTGGGTGCCGTCCGCCGGCGCGCCCACCGGCACCGCCGGGTCGGTCACGAACAGCACCTCGGTGGCCGGCTCGGTCGGGCCGAGCGGCAGGACGGCCGGGGCGAGCGGACCGCCGACCGGGTGAGCGACGCCGAGCCGCCCCACCGCCCGGCCGTGCCGGGGCTCGAACACCTGCCCGACCGCCTTCACCGACAGCGGCAGGGTGACCGGGGCGGACGCGCCGGCCGGGGTGAACGTGACCGAGGTGGCCCGCGCCGGGACGAGGGTCGGGCCGGCGGTGCGGGTGCCGAACGCCGGGTCGTACGCCGGTTGCGGCACGATCGGCGGCGGCTGGCTCCGCGCGTACGCGCCGGGCAGGTGGGCGGCGAGCCGCCGCAGGTCGTACCGGGCCGCCGGGGTGCCGGTGACCCGGATCTGGAGCAGCGTCCGGGTGTTCGGGCCGTAGCCGGGGCGTGCCGGCGGCAGGCCGCCCGAGGCGGTGCGGTCCGGTGCGCCGGTGTGGTGGTCGTGGCGGGTGTCGAACCGGGGCAGCGGCGCCGGGCAGTCGTTGTAGAGGATCAGCGTGGTGCCCGGCGGCACGGTCGAGAAGTCCACCAGCACGTCGGCGCGTTCGCCGGGGGCGAGCAGCAGCGCGTGCCCGTCCACGTTGAGCACCGTCGCGTCCTGCCTGTCGTACCGGTAGTCGACCGGCCGGTTGGCCAGCACCACCGGGGCCGGCAGCAGGCCGCCCTCGTTGCCGATCTGGATCAGCTCCGGCCCGGCGGCGGCCGGGTCGGGCACGCCGCCGTCGCGCCCGTCGACCGGCCAGTACGCCGGCCGCCCGGCGGCCCGGACCGCCTCGACCATCGGCACCTCACCGGCGCGCGGGTCGCCCGGGCCGCCGTCCGGCGCCCACATCGGCGCGTCCGAGGCGGCCCGGTAGAGCTGGAGGTTGAGCGCCCGGTCCGTGCAGGCGTTCAGGATCCGGAACCGGTACGCCCGCGGGGCGACCTCCAGGTAGGGGTAGGCCACGCCGTTGACCAGCGGGGTGTCCCCGTACGCCTCGGGGACCGCCGACGGGTGCGGCACGCCCGGGACCAGCGGCGGCTCGTCCGGGTCGGAGACCGGGTCGTGGTGCGGATTCGGCACCGGGGCCACCCAGGGACTCGCCCCGCCGTCCGGGTCGTGGGCCCACGGCCCGTAGTCCCAGCGGCCGGTCGGGTTGGTGCCGCTGAGCCGGTACGGGTTCTGCCGGGGCTGGTAGACGTGCGGGTGCCAGAGGCTGCCCTTGGCGCCCCAGCGCTCCCGGTCCCAGGTCGGGTCCTGGGCGGCGAGCTGGGCGTCGTCGGGCACGAACGTCTTGTCCTCGATCACCAGCGGGAACTGGTCGGCGGGCAGCACGCCGTCATCCACCAGCTGATCCTCGGCCGGGTCGGTGAGCAGGTAGAGGGCGATCTGTCCGGAGTAGACGGTGAGCCGGGACAGGCCGAGCGTGTTGTCGTGCAGCCACATCAGCCGGCCGCTCTGGTCGTTCGGGAAGTAGAGCGTGGTGGCGCCCGCGCCGGGGGCCGGCATGTCCGGCACCGGCGTCACGCCCACCCCGGTCGGGTACGGGGTGATCTCGCCGGCCGGGGTCACCCACTGCCACGGGTTGCCGGCGCTGATCCACCCGGTCCGGGCGCCGGCCAGGTGCGGCACCGCCCGGTTCTGGGGGTACGGCGCGGGCCCGTCCAGCGGTCCGGCGCCGGCCCCGTCGACCGTCTCGTCGACCGGCAGGAACAGTTCGCCGGCCCGGCCGGTGGGAAGCTGGTTGATGAACTTGATCCGCACCGGTCGGCCCCGCCGGGCCACGATCATCGGGCCGAGGTGCCAAGGCCGGTCGGGCGGGCTCACCGTGTTGTGGCCGGACGCGTCGGTGCCGAGGTTGAGCTGGCGGTAGCCGCGCAGGCGGGTGGCGGGCAGGTCCCGGTGCAGGCGCTGCGCGTACTCCTGGAGGCCGATCTCGTAGTAGTCGCAGCCCGGCCAGGTGATGGTGTCCGGAACCGCGACCGGCAGCCGGGCGCCGAGCCCGGCGGTGGGCGGCCGGCCGGGCAGCGGCAGCGGGTCGACGAACTTGCGGATGCCGGTGCCGGGCACCGGCCGGCCGTCCGGGTCGAGCGTGGGCAGCGGGCTGCCGGCGGTGTTCGGCACCGGCCCGAACAGGCGCGGCACGGCGGCCGGGTCCAGGCTGGCCGGTTCGGCCGGCGCCGCGGGCCCGCCACGCTCGGCCGGCGTCACCGGCTCGGCGGGCGTCACCGGCTCGGCGGGCGTCTCCGGCGCCTGGTCGGCGGCGCGGGCGGTGGGAACGGTGGGCGCGGTCTCCTCGGCGACCGTGGCGGCCCGGTCCGGCCGGCCCGGCCGGAGTCTGCGGAACAGCACCATGGCTCTCCCCGGGATCGGGGCGCGGCGGCCGTCACCCCGGCGTGGCGGGCGTACGCGCTGCTGACGATCGGTGAGCGGTCCACCGCAGCATGCGACACCGAGAGCGTGGGAGGGAATTACCCAATCGTCCGTATCTCAGGTGATCTTAGATGGTTCGTGGAAGTTCCACGTCAATCGCGTTCCGGCTGGCAGACCGGACACCAGTAGGTGACCCGCTCACCCAGCTCCTCCTTGCGGATCGCGGTCCCGCAGCGCCGGCACGGCTGCGCCCGCCGGCCGTAGACGTAGCTCGTCCCGCCCCGGCGCAGCACCCCGGTGGTGCTCTGCGTCCAGCGACCCCGGTTGGCCGCCAGCAGCCGCTGGGCCAGCGTGACGGTGCCGGCCAGGTCGGGCACCGCCCGCACCGGCGTCCACGGCGACACCCCGCGCAGGAAGAGCACCTCGCACTTGTAGAGGTTGCCCACCCCGGCCAGGTTGCGCTGGTCGAGCAGCGCCTCGCCGATGCTCTGCTCCGGGTGCGCGGCGAGCCGGCGGACCGCCTCGTCCGGATCCCAGTCCGGGCCGAGCAGGTCCGGGCCGAGGTGCCCGACAAGCGAACTCTCCTCGGCGGTCGGAACCAGCGCCACCTCGTGCAGGTGGTAGCCGACCGCCACCGCGCCGGGGGAGCGGAGCACCACCCGGATCAGGTGGGCCGGCCGGGCCGTCCACCGTTCGCCCGGCGCGTACGCCCGCCAGGCGCCGTCCATCCGCAGGTGCGAGTGCAGCGTCCGCTCCTCGCCGGCCGGGCCGTCGAGGCGCAGCAGCAGGTGTTTGCCCCGGCTGGCCGACTCGCGGACGGTCCAGCCGGTCAGGTCGGTGGTGGCGAGCTGCGGCACGCGGAAGTCGGACCCGGTGAGCCGGGCCCCGGCCAGCGCGCGGTGCAGGACGCGGGCGGTGTTCCAGACGGTGTCACCTTCGGGCACGCCACCATTCTCCCCGACCGAACGAAATTCGCATGTTTCGCTATTTGTACCTATGTTCCCCTTCATCCGATTGGCGGCAAGGATCAGGGGGTTCTGAGGAGAATCCCATGGCCCGTGTCCGCCGTACCCTGAGCGCCCTGACCGCCCTGACCGCCCTGACCGCCGGCGTGCCCGGCACTCCCGCGTCGGCCGCGCCACCGGCCGCCGGCTCGCCGTCGGGCGCCGCCGCGCCCGACGCCGAGCGCTGGTCCGCCGACCTCGCCGTCGCCGGCGGCGACGACGTCAACGTCACCTGGCGATCCGGCCGCCTGCGGCTGGCCGACACCCGCCCCACCACCCGCACCCGCCCGGCCGCCGCGGCCGGCCCGGTCGCCGAGGGCATCCTGCTCTCCGCGCCGCGCGTGCTGGACCGGCCCGCCACCCGGGTACGCGCCCGGCTCGCCGCCCGGGCCCGCGACGGCGGCACGGCGACGGCCCAGGTGCGCGGCTGGCGGTCCGGCCGCTGGACCGAGTGGCGCGACGCCGCCGAGGCGGTCTTCGACCAACCGGTCACCCGGGTGCAGGCCCGGGTCGTGCTGACCACGCCGGACGCCGCCGCCGAGGCGACAGTGACCGGGCTGACCCTCGCCGCCGACCGGGCCGCCCCCACCGCGGCCCCGCCGGCCGTCGCACGCACCTACCGGGTGTACGCGACCAGGATCGGCCTCGTCGGCGGCGTCACCGCCAACGGGCACACCGTCGGCGTCCGCGACCACTTCGCGGCGCTGCCCACCCGGCGCGGCCTCTCCCCGCGCGGAACCGGCGACTACACGGTCAAGGTCTGCACCACCGGCGGCAGCCGCTGCGAGTACGCGCCGGTCTGGGACGTCGGCCCGTGGAACACCCGGGACGACTGGTGGAACCCGCCGACGGTCCGGGAGAACTGGCGGGACCTGCCGCAAGGGCTGCCCGAGGCGCAGGCCGCCTACCAGAGCGGCTACAACGGCGGGCGGGACCAGTTCGGTCGGACCGTGCGCAACCCGGCCGGCCTCGACCTGGCCGACGGCACGTTCTGGGACGGGCTGCGGCTCACCGACAACGCGTGGGTCACCGTGACACTGCTCTGGACGGCCGGCGGGCTGCGGGGGGTCGTCGGCTCCGGGCCGCTGAACCTGCGCAGCGGGGCCGGCACGTCCTACCCGAGCCGGGGCCTGGCCGCCACGTATGCGCAGGTGCCGATCGAGTGCTACGTGACCGGGCAGCGGATCGCCGGGCCGTACCGCACCACCACCCGGTGGTACCGGCTGACGGGCGGCTTCTACGTGAGCAACGCGTACCTGTCCACGGTCTCCGGCGGCACCCCCCCACCCTGCTGACCCCCCGTCCCCGCCCCCGTTTCGTTGATCTTGCAGTTTGTGCCAGGCTTTTGCGGCTTTCGTAACTTTTGTCGGGGCACAAACTGCAAGATCGCGGGGCTCAGCGGGGCGTGACGGTGACCAGGTCGCCGGGGGAGAGGGTGAGGACGTCTGCGGCGCGGCCGGTGCGTACCGCCACGGCCACCAGGCCGGCCGAGTCGACGTAGACCACCAGGCCGCCCGGGGCGGCGTCGCCGAACGTACGGCCGTGCACGGCCCCGCGGCCAGCCACCCGCACCCGGGCCGGCAGCCCGTCGAGCAGGGCGCCGGGCGCGGCGAGCTGGACGTTGCCGAAGTGGTCGACGGTCAACACCTCGGCGGTGAAGCCGGCGGCGTCGGCGCGGACCACCGGCTCCGGCAGCCGGGCCAGAATCGCCGGGTCGACCGCCCGCCCCGCCCCGGCCAGCGGCGCGCCGAGCGCCAACCGGGCCGCCACCGGCGCGAACACGTCCCGCCCGTGGAAGGTGCGGGGGATGGTCGGCGCCAGCCACCACTCCGGGTCGGTCAACTCCACCGCGTCGGTCACCCCGCCGAGCGCCTCGGCGGCCGGCAGGAGCAGCCCGTTGTCCGGCCCGACCAGCAGCCCGCCGGGCGTGGCCAGCGCGACCCCGCGCCGCTCGGTGCCGACCCCCGGATCGACCACCGCGACGTGCACCCCGACCGGCAGGTACGCCACGGTCTGCGCCAGCACCGCCGCGCCCCGGCGGACGTCGGCCGGCGGCACCAG
Organism: Micromonospora sp. WMMC241; assembly: GCF_027460165.1. Taxonomy (NCBI): domain Bacteria; kingdom Bacillati; phylum Actinomycetota; class Actinomycetes; order Micromonosporales; family Micromonosporaceae; genus Micromonospora; species Micromonospora sp. WMMC241. The sequence goes on along the minus strand of NZ_JAPZBF010000001.1, from coordinate 4,863,685 downwards.
GTGCGTCACGTCGATCACCCGGGCGGCGGGCGCGAGCCGGGCGAGCACCCCGTGACAGGCCGCCACGAACCCGTCGGCGAGCCCGTAGTCCGTGGTCAGCGAGACGCAGGACGGTGCATGCATCTCGACCATCCGTCCTCCACAGGGTGCGAGATCCCCTTCGAGATCCAGGTACGAAACGGCCCTCGACGGGGCCCGGTACCAAGATCTCACGGTCGAGCCGGTCGAGCCGGTCAGCCGCGTAGGCGCAGGCCGCGGGGGGTGGCCCGGAAGCCGGCGGCGGTGAGCGCGTCGCGCAGCGGCGAGGAGTGCACCGCCTCGCCGTCGGCGCGCTCCACCGAGATCGCGCCCAACGCGCCGGAGTGCACCGCGTCGGCCAGCGCCTTGCCCGCCGCGCCCAGCGCGTCCACGTCGTCGGTGAACGACAGGATCGTCCGCCCGCCCCGCTCGACGTAGAGCACCAGGTCGCCGCCGACGAGAACCACCAACGCACCCGCCTTCCGCCCGGCCCGGTGACCGGTGGCCGGGGCCGCGCCGTCACCCGAGTCGACCACCCGCTCGGGCCAGGGCAGCGCGGCGCCGTACGGGTTCGCCGGGTCGGTGGCGGCCAGCACCACTGTCGGCCCGCCGCCGCTGCGGCCCCCGTCGGCCGGGTCGGCCAGGGCACGGATCCGGTCGACCGCACCGGGCACCGCGAACTGGGCCGCGCCCAGGCCTTCGACGAAGTAGCCGCGCCGGGCCGCCCCGCGTTCCTCCAGCGCGGACAGCACCGGATAGACCGCGGCGAAACCGCCGGTCACCTGCTCGGCCATCACCGCGCCCCGGGTCACCACGCCGTGCCGCTCCAGCAGCAGGTCGGCCAGGGCGGCGGCCCGGCGGGTCGGGTCGAGGTCACGCTCGGGCAGCCGGGACCAGCGGCCGGCCATCGTCGGCGGGCCACCGCGGCTGGGCAGCGCCGCCCGGCCGGGGCGGCGGTAGCGGGTCCGCGGGGCCGACGGCCGGGACCGGTGCGCCCCGCCGGCGCCCAACGCGGCGCGCAGCGGCGCCAGCGTGTCGTTGGTCAGGTGCCCGGCCCAGACCAGATCCCACACCACTGCCGACAGGGCGGCGTCGTCGGTGGCGCCGACCCGGTCGGAGAGCGCGCGGAAGAAGAGCGCCTGCCCGCCGGCGAGCGCGTCGAGCACCGCCTCGTGCGGCGGGGTGAGCGTCAGCGCCTCGTCCGGCGGCGGCAGCAGCAGCGGCGCCACGTCGGCGTACGCCAGCGTCACCCACCCGTCGCCGCCGGAGATCGCGCCCGCGCCGGCCCAGACCAGCTCGCCGCTCGCGCACAGCTCGTCGAGCTGGGCGGGCGAGTAGTCGGCGACCCGGGCCGGCAGCACCAGCCGCTCCAGCGCGGACGCCGGCACGGTCACCCCCTGCAACTGCTCGACGGTGGCGGCGACCGCCTCGACGCCCCGGGCCGACGACCCGACCTGCTGCCAGCGGGGCAGGAACGCGGCCAGCGCCCGGGGTGGCACCGGCTCGATCTCCCGGCGTAGCGCCGCCAGGGAGCGGCGGCGCAGCAGGCGCAGCACCTCGGCGTCGCACCACTGCGTGCCCACGCTGTCCGGCGCGAACTCGCCGGAGACCACCCGGCCGTTCGCCGCGAGCCGGCGCAGCGCCTGCTCGACCACGAACACCCCGAGCCCGAACCGGGCCGCGCAGGTCGCCGCCGCGAACGGGCCGTGGGTGCGGGCGTAGCGGGCGACCAGGTCGCCGAGCGGGTCGGCCACCGGCGCGAGGTAGGCCTCGGCCACCCCGACCGGCAGCGCCACCCCGAGCGCGTCACGCAGCCGGGCCGCGTCCTCGACGATCACCCAGCGCTCCTCGCCGGCGATCCGGAGCCGCAGCACCCGGCGGGCCGCCGCCAGCTCCTCGGGCCAGGCCTCCGGCACCCCCCGCTCGGCCAGCTCGGCGGCGCTCAGGTCACCGACCACCCGGAGCAGCTCGACCACGTCCTCGGCGTCGCGGGGCCGCCGCTGCTCGGTGCGCCAGCGCAGTTGGCGTTCGGTCTCGGCGAGCACCGCCGGGTCGAGCAGCTCCCGCAGGTCGACCCGGCCGAGCAACTCGCCGAGCAGCCCGGAGTCGAGCGCCAGCGCGGCGGCCCGCCGTTCGGCCAGGGGGGCGTCGCCCTCGTAGAGGAACGCGCCGACATAGCCGAAGAGCAGCGACCGGGCGAACGGCGACGGGCGTTCCGACTCGACCTCGACCAGGCGCACCTTGCGGGCGGCGAGGTCGCGCATCAGCTCGGCCAGGGCCGGCTGGTCGAAGACGTCCTGCAGGCACTCCCGGGCGGCCTCCAGGGTGACCGGGAAGTCGGCGTACTCGCGGGCCACGTCGAGCAGTTGCGCGGCGCGTTGGCGCTGCTGCCACAGCGGCTGACGGCGACGCGGGTCGCGGCGGGGCAGCAGCAGCGACCGGGCCGCGCACTCGCGGAACCGGGAGGCGAACAGCGCCGACGTGCCGACCGACTCCTCGACCAGCTGGGCGATCTCGTCCGGCTCGAAGACCACCACGTCGGCGCCGGGCGGCTCGTCGGCGGTGTCCGGCAGCCGGACCACGATGCCGTCGTCGGAGGGCATGACCTGGGCGTCCACGCCGTAGCGTTCGGCCAGCCGGCGACCGATGGCGAGCGCCCACGGCCCGTTGACCCGCGCGCCGAGCACCGAGTGCACGGCGAGCCGCCAGTCGCCCAGCTCGTCGCGGAACCGTTCGACCACCACCGTGCGGTCGTCGGGCAGCGAACGGGTGGCCGCCTTCTGCTCGCGCAGGTAGTTCATCAGGTTGCCGGCGGCCCAGTCGTCCAGCCCGCCGGCGCGCAACGCCGCCACCGCGTCGGCGTCGGACTGCCGCAGCAGCGCCCGGACCCGGGCGCCGATCGCCCGGCCCAGCTCGACCGGGCGGCCGAGCTGGTCGCCCTTCCAGAACGGCATCCGGGCGGCCTGGCCGGGGGCGGGGGAGACCAGCACCCGGTCGGGGGTGATCTCCTCGATCCGCCAGGACGACGAGCCGAGCAGGAACACGTCGCCGACCCGGGACTCGTAGACCATCTCCTCGTCCAGCTCGCCGACCCGGGCGGCCCGCTCGGCGCCGGCCAGGAAGACCCCGAACAGGCCCCGGTCGGGGATGGTGCCGCCGCTGGTGACGGCGAGCCGCTGGGCGCCGGGCCGGCCGGTCAGCACGTCGGTCGCCCGGTCCCAGACCAGCCGGGGACGCAGCTCGGCGAAGGCGGTGGACGGGTAGCGGCCGGAGAGCATGTCGAGCACCGCGTGCAGCGCCGAGTCGGGCAGCTCGGCGAAGGGCGCCGCCCGGCGGACCAGCACGGCCAGGTCGCCGAGCGGCCACGGCTCCAGCGCCACCATGGCGACGATCTGCTGGGCCAGCACGTCGAGCGGGTTGCGCGGGTAGTGCAGCTCCTCGATCGCGCCCACCCCCATCCGCTCGGCGACCACGGTGCAGGAGAGCAGGTCGCCGCGATGCTTGGGGAAGACCACGCCCCGGGAGACGGCGCCCACCTGGTGCCCGGCCCGGCCCACCCGTTGCAGCCCGGCGGCGACACTCGGCGGCGCCTCGATCTGCACCACCAGGTCGACCGCGCCCATGTCGATGCCCAGCTCCAGGCTGGAGGTGGCGACCACGGCGGGCAGCTGACCGGACTTCAGCGCCTCCTCGATGTGCTTGCGCTCCTCCCGGGAGACGCTGCCGTGGTGCGCCCGGGCGATCACCGTCGGCGCGCCGGCCGCCGCGCCGGACTGCGCCATCACCTCGGCCGGCTGCCGGGGCGCGCGGACCGGCCCCACCGGCCCACCGAACGCGTCCGCGCCGCGCCGCCCGCCCCGGCCCGCCGGACCCGCGCCGTCGCCGGTCGCCGGGCCGCTGCCGCCGTCAGCCGTGCCGTCGCCGGTCGCCGGGCCGTCATCGCCGGTCGCTAGGCCGCCGTTGTTCGCCGGGCCGCTGCCGCCGGTCGCCGGGCTGTTGCCGGTCGCCGGGCTGTCGCCGGTCGCCGGGCTGTCGCCGGTCGCCGGGCTGTCGCCGGTCGCCGGGCCGTGGCCGGTCACCGGGCCGCTGTCGCGGGTCGCCGGGCCGTCGTTGTTCGCCGGGCCGTCGTCGGCCGGCGGGCCGTCGAGGCCGGGCAGGAGGTCGGATACGCGCACCGGGGCCCCGCCCCGGGTCATGCGGGCGGCCTCCGTGGCGGCCGTCGCCTCGGCCTCCTCGGCGGCCAGCTCGTTGAGGCGCGCGCAGAGACGTTCGGCGCCGCGTCGGGAGTTGGTGAAGACGATGGTGGACCGGTGCGCACGGATCAGCGCGAGCACCCGTTCCTCGACGGCCGGCCAGATCGACGGCCGGCGCGGACCGAGCCCGCCCAGCTCGTCCTCCGGCGGCTCCTGCTCGTCGAGGCGGGTCATGTCCTCCACCGGGACCTGGACGCTGACCTCGATGGTCTTGTCGGCCGCCGGCTGCACCACGTCGACCGGGCGCGCACCGCCCAGGAAGCGGGCGCAGACGTCGATCGGGCGCACCGTGGCGGAGAGCCCGATCCGCTGGGCGGGCCGGTCGAGCAGCGCGTCGAGGCGTTCCAGGGAGAGCGCCAGGTGCGCGCCGCGCTTGGTGCCGGCCACCGCGTGCACCTCGTCGACGATCACCGTGTCCACCCCGCGCAGGGAGTCGCGGGCGGCGGAGGTGAGCAGCAGGAACAGCGACTCGGGCGTGGTGATGAGGACGTCGGGCGGGGTGCGGGCGAAGGCCCGCCGCTCGTCGGCCGGGGTGTCGCCGGTGCGCATGCCGACGGTGATGTCGGGCGGGACGAGGCCGAGCCGGGTGGCGGCCTGGCGGATGCCGATGAGCGGGGTGCGCAGGTTGCGCTCCACGTCGACGGCGAGCGCCTTGAGCGGGCTGACGTAGAGCACCCGGCAACGCCGTCGGGGATCGGCCGGCGGTGCCTCCTTGCCCAGCCGGTCGAGTGACCAGAGGAACGCCGCGAGCGTCTTGCCGGAGCCGGTCGGGGCGACCACCAGGGCGTTGCGGCCGGCGGCGACGGAGCGCCACGCGCCCTCCTGGGCGGGTGTGGGCGCGGCGAATGCCGCGGTGAACCACTCCCGGGTCGCCGCGCCGAAATCCGCCTGCCCCCCGCTCGCCGGGGTCACCTCGTCCGCCACGCCACCAATCCTGCCGCGCCGGTGTGACATCCGGCCCGGCGTCGTGGCGGTTCTGTCCGGCCCGAGCAATTGAACTGATGAATAACGGCTTTAATCCGTTAAGTCTTACTTAACTGCTTGCTTGTGGCGTGCAACATAAAGTAACTTCACTCGCAACGCGGCGCGGCTGGAGGCGTGGATGACCGTTGAGGAGCGAGGCTCCAGGCTCGGCACCGACGTGCTCATCCGCAAGGTCGACAGCCGGCTCGCCACGCTCCGCACCGGCCTCCACGGCACGGAGCTGGAGTTGGCCGAGGAGCTGGCCCGGCGCCTGCGCGAGTTGGTCGTCGCCACCGCGCGCTCCAGCGCCGCCGACCGGGCATTGGTCCGCGCCGCAGTGCACTACTTCGTCCTGCGGCGGGAGAGCCGCGACGCCCGGCTGCCGGTCCGCTCCCTCGCCGACGCGCAGCGCGTGGTCGACCGCACCGCCCGCCAGCTCGCCACCTCCCACCCCGCCGCGGCCGCCCGCCGCGATCCCGCCCCGCTGCGCTGACGCACCGGCTCACGCCCGTCTCCCGGTCCGCGGCCTGCTGCCCGCACCGCTTCTCTCCGTCCCGTAGGGCTGCCCCTTCCACAAAACGAGATGCTTGTTCCATCCGGTGGGAGAGATGTAGATCTTGGTACGAAAGGGCCCCTATGGGGGCCGATTCCTTCCAAGATCTCGCCGAGCCGCCGAGCCGCCGAGCCGCCGAGCCGCCGAGCCGCCGAGCCGCCGAGCCGCCGAGCCGCCGAGCCGCCGAGCCGCCGAGCCGCCGAGCCGCCGAGCCGCCGAGCCGCCGAGCCGCCGAGCCGCCGAGCCGCCGAGCCGCCGAGCCGCCGAGCCGCCGAGCGCGCCCGGGCGGTGCGGCGTTTGGGCGGGTTTCGGAGAAAACGGCGCGCCCGGGTGGGAAGTGGCGTGTGATCGGTCGTGCCCCCAGCGTGCGCCGCCGCGCTGTCACCTCGACCGGGAGTGCGTGTGCTCGTCCTGCTGATCCTGCACCTGGTGGCGGCACTGGTCGCCCCGCTGCTGGTCCGCAGGTGGGGGCCGCGCGCCTGCCTGCTCCTCGCGCTCGTCCCGGCCGCCGCGGTCGGCTGGGCGGTGGCCCACACCGGCGCGGTACGCCACGGCGGGGCGGTCGTCGAGACGTACCCCTGGATCCCGCAGCTCCGGTTCGACGTGGCCCTGCGGGTCGGCACGCTGTCCTGGCTGATGATGCTGCTGGTCGGCGGCGTCGGCGCGCTCGTGCTGGTCTACTCGGCCCGCTACTTCCGGCCCGGCTCGGTCGGGCTGGGTCGGTTCGCCGCCGTGCTGGTGGCCTTCGCCGGCGCGATGCTCGGCCTGGTCGTCTCCGACGACCTGCTGCTGCTCTACGTCTTCTGGGAGCTGACCACGGTCTTCTCCTACCTGCTGATCGGGCACAGCACCGAGCGGCGGGCCAGCCGGTGGGCGGCCGCCCAGGCGCTCACCGTCACCACGCTGGGCGGGCTGGCCATGCTGGTCGGGTTCCTGCTGCTCGGTCAGCACGCCGGCAGTTACCGCTGGTCGGCGGTGGTCGCCGCACCGCTGCCCGACGGCGGCCGGCTGACCGTCGCGGTGCTGCTCGTCCTGGCCGGCGCGTTGGCGAAGTCCGCGGTGTTCCCGTTCAACGCCTGGCTGCCGGTGGCGATGGCGGCACCGACGCCGGTCAGCGCCTACCTGCACGCCGCCGCGATGGTGAAGGCCGGCGTCTTCCTGATCGGGCTGCTCGGGCCGGCGCTCGCCCCCGCCGGGCCGTGGCGGCCGGTCACCGTGGTCGCCGGGCTGGTCACCCTGGTCGCCGGCGGCTGGGCGGCGCTGCGGCAGTGCGACCTGAAGCTGCTGCTGGCGTACGGGACGGTCAGCCAGCTCGGCCTGCTCGCCGTGGTGCTCGGCGCGGGCACCCCGCACGCGGCCCTGGCCGGCGTCGCCATGCTGGCCGCGCACGCGCTGTTCAAGTCCGCGCTCTTCCTCGTCGTCGGCATCCTCGACCACGAGGCGGGCAGCCGGGACCTGCGGGACCTGTCCGGGGTGGGTCGGGGCGCGCCGGTGCTCGCCGTCGTCGCCACGCTGGCGGCGGCGTCGATGGCCGGGGTGCCGCCGCTGCTCGGGTTCGTGGCCAAGGAGGCGGTGCTCGCCGCGTTCACCGACCACCCGTGGGTGCTGGCGGTGCTGGTCGCCGGCAGTGCGCTGACCGTGGCCTACAGCATCCGTTTCCTGTGGGGCGCGTTCGGCACCCGGCCCGGCGTCGCGGACACCGAGGTGACCCGGCCACCCGCCGCGATGCTCGTACCCCCGGCTCTGCTCGCCGTGGCCGGGTTCGCCGCCGGGCCGGCCGCCGGCTGGCTGAGCGGCCTGCTCGAGCCGTACGCGGAGCTGTTCGGTCCGGTCGACGAGCACCTGGCGCTCTGGCACGGGCCGACCACGGCGCTCGGCCTCTCCGCCCTGGTGCTGGCCGGCGGCGCGGCGCTGCACCTGGTCCGCGGCCCGCTCGCCCCGGCGCTGGCCCGGCTGCGCTCGCCGATCTCCGGCAACCAGGGGTACGAGTGGGTGACCCACCGCTTCGACCGGCTCGCCATCGAGGTCACCAGCGTCACCCAGCGCGGTTCGCTGCCGCAGTATCTGGGCACCGTCCTGCTGGCCCTGGTGCTGGTGCCGGGCGGGGCGATGCTGGCCACCGCGCCGTGGCGGGTCGACCTGGCGCCCTGGGACAACCCGACCCAGCTGGTGGTCTGCGTGGTGATCGCGGTGGCCGCGGTGCTCGCGGTCTCCGCCCGCCGCCGGCTCACCGCGATGCTGCTGGTGGGCGTCACCGGCTACGGCACGGCGATGATGTTCGTCCTCTACGGCGCGCCGGACCTGGCGCTCACCCAGTTCCTGGTGGAGACCGCCACCATCGCCGTCTTCGTGCTGGTGCTGCGGCGGCTGCCGGAACGCTTCTCGGCCCGGCCGTTGCGCCGCAGCCGGTGGGTGCGTCGGGGCGTCGGGGTCGCCGCCGGGCTGGTGATGGCCGGTCTGGCGCTGGCGGCGGCCGGCGCCCGGCGGGCGCCGTCGATCTCCGCGGCCTTCCCCGACCTCGCGGTTGCCGAGGGGTACGGCCGCAACGTGGTCAACGTGACCCTGGTCGACATCCGTGCCTGGGACACGATGGGCGAGATCTCGGTGCTCGTGGTGACCGCGACCGGGGTGGCCAGCCTGATCTTCGAGCGCTCCCGCACCGGTCCGCGCCCGCGCCGCCCCCGCCCGGCGATGCCGCGCTCGGGGCGGACGGTCTGGCTGCTCGGTGGGCAGACGCTGGGCGAGCGGCGGCGCTCGATCGTCTTCGAGGTGGTCACCCGGCTGATCTTCCACACCGTGCTGCTCTTCTCGCTGTTCCTGCTCTTCTCCGGGCACAACGCGCCGGGCGGGGGTTTCTCCGGTGGGCTGGTCGCCGGCCTCGCGCTGACCCTGCGCTATCTGGCCGGCGGCCGGTACGAGCTGGCCGAGGCGGCGCCGGTCGGCGCGGGCGTGGTGCTCGGCGCGGGCCTGGCCGTGTCGGTCGGCAGCGGCGTGCTCGGCCTGCTGCTCACCGGCGAGGTGCTGCAGAGCGTCAAGGTGGACCTGTGGCTGCCCCTGCTCGGCCACTTCTACGTGGTCACCTCGCTCTTCTTCGACGTCGGCGTGTACCTGGTGGTGGTCGGGCTGGTGCTGGACATCCTGCGCAGCCTCGGTGCCGAGGTGGACCGGCACGTCGAGGCCGCCGGCGAGCCGGGCCGCGGCCTGACCGTGCAGCGTCAGGGTCCGCCCTCATGACGCGGGGGGCGGCCGGGCCGACGCTGGTGCTGGTGCTGGCGGTCGGGGTGCTCGTCGCCACCGGCGTCACGCTGCTGCTGGAACGCAGCCTGACCCGGATCCTGCTCGGCATCATCCTGCTCGGCAACGGGGTCAACCTGCTCATCCTGCTCGGCGGGCGGTCCGGTGCCGCCCCGTTGGTCGGTACGGCGTCGCCCGGCGGGATGAGCGACGCGCTGACGCAGGCCATGGTGCTGACCGCCGTGGTGATCACGTTCGGGCTGACGGCGTTCCTGCTCGCGGTCGCCTACCGGGCCTGGTTCACCAGCGGCGACGACGAGGTGCCGGACGACCTGGAGGACCGGCAGATCGTCCGGCTGGCCGTGCGCGACGAGGTGGCCGCCGCGGACCTGGGCGGGGAGGGCGCGGGCGACGACCCGGAGCAGGTCGACCCGGAGCCGGCCCGCCGTCGACTGCGCCGGGACGAGGAATCATGAGTGGGCTGGTGCCGCTGCCGGTGGTGGTGCCGCTGCTCGGCGCGGCGCTGACCCTGATCCTGACCGGGCGGCCCCGGTTGCAGCGTTCGATAAGCGTGCTCTGCCTGGGCAGTGTCCTGCTGGTCGCGGTGGTGCTGCTGGTGCAGGCGTACCGGCACGGGCCGGTGGTGGTGCGGGTGGGCGGCTGGCCGGCGCCGGTCGGCATCGTGCTGGTGGCCGACCAGCTGGCGGCGCTGATGGTGGTGGTCTCCTCGGCGGTCACGCTCTGCGTGCTGCTCTACTCGATCGGCCAGGGCCGGGCGGAGACCGGCGAGACCGCGCCGGTGAGCATCTACCACCCCACCTACCTGGTGCTGACCGCCGGCGTGACGAACGCGTTCCTCGCCGGTGACCTGTTCAACCTCTTCGTCGGCTTCGAGATCCTGCTGGCCGCGAGCTTCGTGCTGATCACGCTGGGCGGCACCGAGGCCCGGCTGCGCACCGGCTCGACGTACGTGGTGGTCAGCATCCTGTCGTCGCTGCTCTTCCTGTCCGCCGTGGGGCTGGTCTACGCGGCCACCGGCACGCTGAACATGGCGCAGCTCGCCGGCCGGCTGGACGCGGTGCCGTCCGGCGTACGCCTGACCCTGCAGCTCATGCTGCTGCTCGCGTTCGGCATCAAGGCGGCGGTCTTCCCGGTGTCGGCCTGGTTGCCGGACAGCTATCCGACCGCGCCCGCGCCGGTCACCGCGGTCTTCGCCGGCCTGCTCACCAAGGTCGGCGTGTACGCGATCATCCGGACCGAGACGCTGCTCTTCCCCGGCGGCCGGGTTTCCGGCCTGCTGATGGTGGTGGCCGGCCTGACCATGGTGGTGGGCATCCTCGGCGCGGTCGCCCAGTCGGACATGAAGCGGCTCTTCTCCTTCACGCTGGTCAGCCACATCGGCTACATGATCTTCGGGGTGGCGCTGAGCAGCGTCGCCGGCCTGTCCGGGTCGATCTTCTACGTGGTGCACCACATCACCGTCCAGACCACGCTCTTCCTGGTCGCCGGCCTGGTCGAGGAGCGGGCCGGCAGCACCGACCTGCGCCGGCTCGGCGGGCTCGCCCGGGTCACCCCGGTGGTCGCCGTGCTCTTCTTCGTGCCGGCGATGAACCTGGCCGGCATTCCGCCGTTCTCCGGTTTCCTCGGCAAGCTCGGCCTGCTCCAGGCCGGGGTGGCGGCCGGCGGGGCGCTGCCCGCCGTGCTGGTCGGCGCGGGCACGGTGACCAGCCTGCTCACCCTCTACGTCGCGTCCCGGGTGTGGAACATCGCGTTCTGGCGGAGGCCGCAGGTGGCCACCACCACCCCGGTCGCCCGGCTGCCCGGCCTGATGGTCGGCGCCACCGCCGCCCTGGTGGCGCTCGGCGTGCTGCTCACCCTGGTGGCGGGCCCGCTGTTCCAGGTCACCGCGGACGCCGCCACCGACCTGCGCCAGCGCACCCCGTACGTCCGGGCGGTCCTGCCCCGGGACGTGCCGTGACCGGCGACCCGGGCCGGGCGGCCGCCGACGAGCCGGCCGCCGACCCGCCCGCGGTGGGCCGGGGCGGGCGGCGGCGCGACCAGGCGGTGGCGCTCGGCTGGCTGGTCGCCGCCTGGCTGCTGCTCTGGGGCGACGTGTCCTGGGCCAACCTGCTCACCGGCCTGGTGGTCGGCGCGGCGGTGCTGTTCTTCTTCCCGCTCCCGCCGGTCACCTTCGGCGGCCGGCTGCGACCGGGGCCGCTGCTGGTGCTCGCCGGCACGTTCGCCGGGGAGCTGGTCAGCGCCAGCGTGCACGTCGCCGCCGTGGCGTTACGTCCGGGCTACCGGCCGCGCGGCGCGATCATCGCGGTGCCGCTGCGGGTCCGCACCGACCTGAACCTGGCGCTCACCGCCGAGGTGATCTCGCTGGTGCCGGGCACCCTGATCCTCGACATCGACCGGACGCGGGGCGTGCTCTACGTGCACGTGCTCGACGTGCGCGGCCCCGAGGACCTGGCCGGCAGCCGCGACCGCGTGCTCGCCGTCGAACGGCGCATCGTCCGCGCCGTCGGCTCTCCCACCGAGGTACGCCAGCTCGACCTCGAACCCGTCGAACGGAGGAACCACCCGTGACCGTCCTGCTCGCCGTCGCGCTGACCGTGTTGTTCTCGGCCACCGCGCTGCTCGCCCTGGTCCGGATCTACCGCGGCCCGTCCCTGCTCGACCGGGTCGTCGGCGCCGACCTGCTGCTGGCGGCCATGCTCGGCGCGGTGGGGGCGGAGGCGGCGGTGAACCGGCACGCCACCACGTTGCCGGTACTTGTGGTGCTCTCGCTGCTCGGCTTCGTCGGTTCGGTCTCGCTGGTCCGCTTCGCCGTCCGGGCCGAATCGTGAGCGCGAGGAGTGAGCCGGGGTTGCGAGCCCCGCAGTCGCGAACGGAAGGTGGCTCAGCGTGAGCGCGAGGAGTGAGCCGGGGTTGCGAGCCCCGCAGTCGCGAACGGAAGGTGGCTCAGCATGAGCGCGGTGGCGGACTGGGCCGGGGGACTCCTGCTGCTGGCGGGGGCGCTGCTGAGCCTGGTCGCCGGCATCGGGCTGGTGCGCTTCCCGGACACGCTGGACCGGATGCACGCCGCCACCAAACCGCAGGTGCTCGGCGTGCTGCTGCTCCTGGTCGGGCTGGCGTTGCGCCTGCGTACCGGCTCGGACCTGGGCATGCTGGCGCTGGTGGCGATCTTCCAGCTCTCCACCGCGCCGGTCGCCGCGCAGATGATCGGGCGGGCCGCCTACCGGTCCGGGCGGATCGACCGGTCGCTGCTCGACGTCGACGAGTTGGCCGGTCGGTGAAACGGGACGTGGGGGAGGGTTCCCGGCACCTTCAGCGGGCGTCCAGCGGGCACCGATAAAATGGCCGCATGATCGACTCTCCTGCCCCGGAGGGCAGCAGTAGCCGGCCGGGTCGTACCCGGCATCTTCCCTCCCCGACGACCCCGGGAGCCCTGAACCTCCCGTGCTGATCCTCGTCGGTTTCCTTCTCATCACCGTGCTCACCGCCGCCACCGGTTACTTCGTGGCGCAGGAGTTCGGTTACGTCGCCGTGGACCGCGGCAAGCTCAAGCAACTCGCCGACGGTGGCGACCGCGCCGCCGCCCGCGCCCTGGAGGTGACCGGGCGGCTCTCCTTCATGCTCTCCGGCGCCCAGCTCGGCATCACCGTGACCGCCCTGCTCGTCGGTTACGTCGCCGAGCCGTACCTGGGCGCCGGGCTGGCCGACCTGCTCGGCCTCGCCGGGCTGTCGAGCGCGGTGGCGCTGCCGCTGTCGGTGGCGCTGGCCCTGGTCATCGCCACCGTGGTGCAGATGGTCCTGGGCGAGCTGGCCCCGAAGAACCTCGCCATCGCCCGGGCCGTGCCGCTCGCCCGGGCACTGTCCCGGTCCACCCTGATCTACCTGCGGATCGCCGGTCCGCTGATCACCCTCTTCGACCGGGCCGCCGTACGCCTGCTCCGCCGGGTCGGCATCGAGCCGATCGAGGAGCTGCCCAGCGGTGCCACCCCGGCCGACCTGGAGCAGATCATCGCCGAGTCCCGCGAGGAGGGCCACCTCGACGCGGAGATGTCCGACCTGCTCGACCGGGGGCTCGACTTCCGGGGGCTCACCGCGGGCGAGGCCATGGTGCCCCGGGTGGACGTGCACACCGTCCGCGCCGACGAGCCGGTCAGCCGGGTCGTCGAGATGCTCGACACCGGCCACTCCCGGTTTCCGGTGCGCGGGGCCGAGGGCGTGGACGACCTGATCGGCGTGGTCGGCATCGCCGACGTGCTGGGGGTGCCGCCGGCCGAGCGGGCGCGGACCCGGATCGACGCGGTCGCCGTACCCCCGTTGCTGGTGCCGGAGACGCTGCCGCTGCCGACGGTGCTGGACCGGCTGCGGTCCGGGCACCGGCAGTTGGCCTGCGTGGTCGACGAGTACGGCGGGTTCGCCGGCGTGATCACGCTGGAGGACCTCGCCGAGGAACTGGTCGGGCCGATCCGCGACGAGGACGACCCGCCGGAGCGGGCGCCGGCCCGGCAGGAGGACGGCTCCTGGGTGGTGCCGGCCCGCTGGCGGATCGACGAGGTCGCCGACAGCACCGGCATCGAGCTGCCCGAGGCGCCCGAGTACGACACGCTCTCCGGCCTGGTGATGCGGGAGCTGGGCCGGGTGCCCGAGGTCGGCGACCGGCTGGAGATCGCGCCGGCCGGTGACGGCGACGAGCCGTCCACCGGCCCACGGGTGCTGGTCGAGGTGCTGGCGGTGGACCGGCACGTGGCCGACTCCGTCCGGCTGCGCACGACCGCCGGCGTGTCCGGGGAGGGTGCCGCATGAGCCCCGGTTTCGCGCTTCTCTTCTCCGTGGTGCTGCTGGCGCTCAACGGGTTCTTCGTGGCGGCCGAGTTCGCGCTGGTCGCCGCCAAGCGTTACCGGCTGGAGCAGTCGGCGGCCGGCGGCGGCCGGGCCGCCCGCGCGGCGCTGGACGGCGTCCGCGAGCTGAGCCTGATGCTGGCCGGCGCGCAGCTCGGCATCACGCTGTGCACGCTGGGGCTGGGCGCGCTGGCCGAGCCGGCCATCGAGCACCTGCTCAGTCCGCTGCTGCACGCGGTCGGCCTGCCCGACGCGGCCAGCCACGTGGTCGCGCTGGTGTTCGCACTGGGCCTGGTGACGTTCCTGCACCTGGTGGTCGGCGAGATGGCGCCGAAGTCCTGGGCGATCACCGACGCGGAGCGTTCGGCGATGCTGCTGGCGCTGCCGTTCCGGGCGTTCGCCCGGATCGCCCGGCCGGTGCTGTCGCTGCTCAACGGGCTGGCCAACGCGATGCTGCGGCTGGTCGGGGTGCAGCAGCAGGACCAGCTGGCCCAGGTGCACGGCCCGGACGAGCTGCGCATCCTGCTGGAGCAGTCCCGGGAGCACGGGCTGCTCGGCGCCGAGCAGCACCAGTTGCTGACCAGCATGCTGGAGTTGCAGGGCACCACGGTGGCGCAGGTGATGGAGCCGTTCGACAAGATCGTCACGGTGCGCCGGGACGACACCGCCGAACGGATCGAGCACGTGTCGCGCGACAGCGGCCGATCCCGCCTCGCCGTGGTCGACACCGGCGGCGAGGTGTGCGGCCTGGTGCACGTACGCGAGGCGGTGCGCGCGGTCACCACCGGTCGGCCGGCGACCGCCGGCGAGCTGATGACGAACGCGTTCACGCTGCCCGCCGAGGCGTCGGTGACCGAGGCGGTGGCCGCCATGCGCGGCCGGCAGGCGCAGCTCGCGCTGGTGCGCAACGGCGGCGGGCCGACCCGGCCGATCGGCTTCGTCGCGCTGGAGGACCTGCTGGAGGAGGTCATCGGCGAGTTCGACGACGAGACCGACCCGGTGCCGCGGGGCCGCCGCCTGCGCTGACCACCCTCCGATCGACACCAGTACGCCGAGGTGGCGGTGTCCGGGCGACCGGGACACCGCCACCTCGCCGTACCGGCGGTGGGCCGGCACGTCCGGTGGGCCGGGATCGCCCGGAGCCGGTGGCATTGCCCGGCCGCCCCGGCATGGCCGGCTGGGCAGCGGGAATGCCGCCGGCATGCGGTTGACCGGGGTGTCGAGAGGGTCGGCCTGGACCGGGCTCTCGGTGAGCACCACGCTGCCCAACCCGAGCACCCGCCCGGGCCTGCGCCTGCCGGGGCGGGTGACGCTGCACGCCGACGGCGAGGACGTCCTGGTCCGGCACATCCGCCTCGGGCTGGTCACGCAGGTGGAGCCGGAGGACCCGGGGGCGCCGCGCCGGCTGGTGCAGTACCACCAGTGGCCGATCGCGGGCCGGTTCGTGGTGCCGGGCGGGCGGCGGCGGGCGGTCGACTTCGCCGTACCGCTGCCCTGGGAGGCGCCGGTGACGGTCTTCGGCGGGGTGCCGCTGATGACCCTGCGCACCGGGCTGCGAACCGAGGTCTCCGTCGACCCGGACGAGGACCAGGGCGAGATGGTGCCGGTCCTGATCCACCCGCTGCCCACCCAGCAGCACCTGCTCGCCGCGCTGGACACGCTCGGTTTCGTGATGCGCCAGGCGGGGCTCCAGCAGGGCCGGCTGCCCGGGGTGACGCAGACGCTGCCGTTCCAGCAGCGGCTCGGCTTCTGGGCCGCCCCGCTCTACGCCGGGCCGATGACCGAGCTGGAAGTAATCATGCTGACCGACTCGGCCGGCATGGAGGTGCTGTTCTGGCTGGACCGGCGGCTCTCGCTGGCCGGGGTGACCCACCAGAGCATCAGCCGGTTCCGGGTCTGGCACGCCGGGGCGGACCGGCGCGACTGGGTGTCCACGGTGGACGGCTGGTTGCGGCAGACCATCGACCGGCACGCGGCGGCCGCCGCGCACGCCGACTGGTCCGCCACGATCCGGGAGTCGGCGCACGTGAGCCGCCACCCCGACCAGCCCGTCGCGCCCGGCTACGGCCTCAGCGGCACGGCCGGCGGCGCGGGCGTCGGCGGCGGTGGTGGCGGCGGCGACGGCACCTGAACGCCGCGCTCCCGGCCCGACGGCGTGTTAAAAGGGGGCCCCTGCTCTACCACAGGCGTTAACAGGGGGCCCCGCCTTACACCTCAGCCGGCGGCGAGCTTGAGGCTGAAGCCGAGGAACAGCATCGCGATCGCGGTGGTCCCGGTGGCGGCGAGCCGCCGGCGGCGCTGGAACTGGGCGGCCAGGAACGTCCCGGTGAAGATCAGCGCGGTCAGGTAGAGCGCGCTGGCCACCTGCGCGATCAGCCCGAGCAGCAGGAACGACAGCGCCGGCCACGCGTACCCGGGGTCGACGAACTGGATGAAGAACGAGACGAAGAACAGGATCGCCTTCGGGTTGAGCAGGCTGACCGTCAGCGCCCGCCGGAACGGGTCGCGCTCCGCCGCCGGCTCGACCTCGTCGATCAGGCGCGGCGTGGCCGGGTCGTCGCGGTCGCGCCAGCGCCGCCACGCGCCGCGCAGCATCGCCAACCCCAACCACCCGAGGTACGCCGCGCCGGCGTACTTGATCACGAGGAACAGCGGCGGGTACGCCCGGAGCAGCGACGCCACCCCGGCGGCGGAGAGCGCCATCAGCACCGCGTCGCCGACGAACACCCCGGCGGCGGCCCGGTAGCCGGTGGCCACCCCGCGCCGGGCGGCGGTGGCGAGCACGAAGAGCGAGTTCGGCCCGGGCAGCAGCACGATCGCCACGGTGCCCAGCACGTACGTCCCGATGTCGGTGATCCCCAGCACGCCGGACATCATCACCCGACGGGGGCCGCCGGGCGAAGCCGTTCCCGCAGCCTGGCCTGTGCGTTCGGCCACTCCTCGGCGAGCATCGAGTAGAGCGCGGACTGCCGCCAGGTGCCGTCGGCACGTCGCCGGTTGGACCGCAGCGTCCCCTCCCGCACCGCGCCGAGCCGCTCGATGGCTCGCTGCGACCGCTCGTTGAGCGTGCTGGTCTGCCAGGTGACCCGCACCGCCTCGAGTTCCTCGAAGGCGCGGGCGAGCAGCAGCAGCTTGGCCTCGGTGTTGATCCCGGTGCGCCACCACGCCCGGCCGAGCTGGGTGGAGCCGATCTCCGCCGCCCTCAGGTCGGCGTCGGGCTCGTGGAAGGAGGTGGTGCCCACCACCACCCCGGTGACCGCGCAGCGCTGCACCCACGCCGTCCGGACGCCCCGCTGACCGGCGTCGAGGGCGGCGCGGATCAGGTCGGCCATGCCGTCCACGCTCGTGGGGCGCGGGCTGCCGACGTACCGCCAGACCTCCTCGTCGTCGAGCGCGGCGTGCAGGTCCTCGGCGTGGGAGAGGTCGAGCGGCTCCAGCACCACGTGCGCGCCGCGCAGCACCACCGGCTCCAGCCACGCCGACCGGGCCGGCCGCAGGTACGCCGGCACCGGCGCGGTCACGCCCTCGGCCGGTTCGGGTCGCCCCGGCGTGAGTCGCAGCGGCAGCACCCCGGCCCAGTACGGCAGGCTCTCGTCGACCGGCTCGTCGTTGACCCCGCCGGTGCGGACCCGTACCGAGACCTCGCGCAGCGGCAGCGCCAACACGGCGGTCTCGGCCAGCTCGCGCCGGTTCGGCGGCCGGCTCTCCGCGGACCGGCCGGCGGCCACCTTCTCCACCAGCGCGGTCAGCACCCGGGCCTTCTCGTCGGCGTCGCCCACCAGCCGGGCGGTGCCGTGCGCGACCACCGAGCGGTAGTTGGCGCTGTGGTGGAACTGGGAGCGCGCGTAGACCAACCCGTCGAGGTGGGTGACCGAGACGCAGACCGGCAGCCCGGTGTCGCCCCGGGCGGCGAGCAGTGGCCGGCTGCCGGTGGAGCCGTGCAGGTAGAGCGTGTCGTCGACGCGCACGTGCAGGGTCGGCAACACCCGCGGCTCACCGTCCACGACGAACGCCAGCGCGCAGTGGTAGGCCTCGTCGAGCAGCGCGTGGGCGGTGGCGCGGTCGTAGTGCATCCGGTCCCGGGTGCGGGTGGCGGTGGTGCGGCCGGTCGGAGGGTACATGCGACATCCCGCCTTTGTTCTAGTACAATCGCTAAACTGTGGCAGCACATTATCAGCTCACCGGGTCCACGTCGGCGGCCATTTCGGCGAGCGTGGAATCCGGCATCCGCACCGGCGCCCTCGCCCCCGGCGACGCCCTGCCGGCGGTCCGCGCGCTCGCCGGCCAGCTCGGCGTCAGCCCGGCCACCGTCGCGAAGGCCTACCAGGAGCTGCGGCACCGGGGCCTGGTCGCCACCGCCGGCCGGCACGGCACCCGGGTCCGGCCCCGCCCGCCGGTCGCCGGCCGCCGCGCCGCGCTCGCGCCGCCGCCGCGACCCGGCACCCGGGATCTCTCCGACGGGCACCCCGACCGCCGGCTGCTGCCCCCGCTCGGGCCGCACCTGGCCGCGCTCGCCGCCGAGGTCGGGACCCCGACCGGGTACGCGGACGCCGCCGTCCTGCCCGAGCTGGCCGACGCCGCCCGGGACCGGTTCGCCGCCGACGGTGTGCCGGCCGCCGAGCTGACCGTCACCGGCGGCGCGCTCGACGGCATCGAGCGGCTGCTCGCCGCGCACCTGCGCCCCGGCGACGCGGTCGCGGTGGAGGACCCGGGCTGGGCCAACCTGCTCGACCTGGTCGCCGCGCTCGGCCTGCGTACCGTCGGGGTGCCGGTGGACGACGAGGGCCCGAGCGTGGCCGGGGTGCGGGCCGCGCTGGCCGCCGGGGTCCGCGCGCTGGTGGTCACCAGCCGGGCCCAGAACCCGACCGGCGCGGCCGTCTCCGCCGAGCGGGCCGCCGCGCTGCGGACGCTGCTCGCCGGCCGGGCCGACCTGCTGCTGATCGAGGACGACCACGCCGCCGAACTGGCCCGCGTACCCCTGCACCCGCTCGCCGGGGCGACCCCGGCGTGGGCCTTCGTCCGGTCGGTCAGCAAGCCCTACGGGCCCGACCTGCGGCTCGCCGTGCTGGCCGGCGACGAGGCCACCGTGGCCCGGGTGGCCGGCCGGGCCCGGGTCGGCGCCGGCTGGGTCTCCACAGTGCTGCAACGCCTGGTCCTGTCGCTCTGGCGCGACCCGGCCACCGCCGAGCTGGTGCGGCGCGCGGCGGACGGCTACGACCGGCGGCGCGACGGGCTGGTCGCGGCGCTCGCCGCGCACGGGCTGGCCGCGCACGGGCGCACCGGGATCAACGTGTGGGTGCCGGTGCCCGACGAGACGGTCGCGGTCACCGCGCTGCGCGACGCCGGCTGGTCGGTGGCGCCCGGCGGCCTCTACCGGATCGCCGCCGCCCCGGCCGTCCGGATCACCGTCAGCCCTCTCGACGAGCCCGACCTGCCCCCGCTGGCCGCCGCCCTCGCCCGCGCGCTGCACCCGGTGCAAGGCGGGGCCCCCTATTAACGCCTCCGGTAGAGGCGGGGCCCCTTCTCAACACGCCCGCAGATGCGGCGTGGCGGGCGGCGGACGGGGTAGAACGGTCGGCATGGTCGACACCGGGAGCGCGCCTGGGGCGCAGGAGTTCATCCCGCCGGCGGCGGACACCATCGACGAGCTGCGCGCCGCGGCGGCCGGCTGCCGGGGCTGCGAGCTCTACCGGGACGCGTCGCAGACCGTCTTCGGCCGGGGCGACGAACGCGCCCGGGTGGTCTTCGTCGGCGAGCAGCCGGGCGACGTGGAGGACCAGCAGGGGCTGCCGTTCGTCGGCCCGGCCGGGCGGCTGCTGCGCAGGGCGGTGGACGACGCCGGCCTCGACCCGCGCCACATCTACCTGACCAACGCGGTCAAGCACTTCCGCTTCGAGCTGCGCGGCAAGCGGCGCATCCACCAGACCCCGGACCGGGTGCACGTCACCGCCTGCCGGCCCTGGCTGGTCGCCGAGTTCGCCCGGCTGCGCCCGGAGGTCGTGGTGGTGCTCGGCGCCACCGCCGCCAAGGCGCTGCTCGGCCCGACCTTCCGGGTGACGAAGCAGCGTGGCGAGCTGCTGCCCTGGCCGGCCGCCGCGCAGCACCCGGAGGACTTCGCGCGGGTGCCGGTGGACCGCGCCGGCGCGGTCGCCGACGCGCCGGACACCCGGCTGCTCGCCACCATCCACCCGTCCGCCGTGCTGCGCGCGGACAACCAGGACGTCGCGTACGAGGGCCTGGTCGCCGACCTCACCGTGGCCGCCGGCGCGCTGCGCTGAATCAGGAGCGGCCCTGCCAGGTGCAGAGGCAGACCCGGTTGCCGTCCGGGTCGGCGAGCACCCAGAAGTTGGGTGCCTCGGCATCGCTGACCAGCGTGCCGCCGGCCGCCAGCGCCGCCTCCATCCGCGACGCGACCTCGGCCGGGTCGACCCACACGTCCGGGTGCCACCGCTGCCGGGGCTCGTCGCGCCCGGAGCCCTGGAACCAGATCGTCGGCAGCGTGCCGGCCGGGTCGCGCACCTCGTCGTCGGCGGAGCCCGGACCGGTCGGTCGCTCCCAGGCCAGGACCGCATGCCAGAACGGTGCCACCGCGGCGTGCTCCGGGCTGTCCAGCCCGAACTCCAGCCGGGTCAGGCCGGCATGGGAGAGCGTCAGCCCGGCCTCGGCGGCGAGCGCGGTGACGGTCCGGGCCAGCCGCAGGTCGCGCCCGGTCACGCCGCCCGAGTCGTGCGACCGGAGCCGCACGTCGACGTGCGTGTAGCGCAGGTCCAGGTCGGGATGGTGGTCGACCCGCTCGGCCTCCGCGCCGACCGCGGCCACCAGCGCCAGGCCGGCGGCGAAATCCGGGGTACGGATACGGGTGTGCAACGCGCCGAGCAGGAAGGTCCACCCGTCCAGCCCGGCGTCGGCGATCTGTGCTCCGGTCAGCGTGCCCATCCGGCCATCCTGACGTGCCGCGGCCCGGCCGGCCACCGTCCACACCGGATTGCCGGCCCGCGCCTCGGGGTACGGCCCCCGGCATGGCCGCCAACGACCGTCTCGCGCCCCTGGTACGGCTCGGCCAACCCGGGCCGTACGTGATCTTCATGATCATCGCTGCGCTCCTCTGGCTGCCGCTGCGGCTCTGGGACGAGCGCGACGGATCCGCGCTGGTCGCGGTCGTCCGGGCCGGCCTGGGCGGGGTGGTCTGGGGCGTCTTCCCCTTCGCGATGAACCTGGGCGTCCGGATGGGGCGGAAGCGACGCACGGCCGCCGAGCAGGAGCGGGCGGCCGGCTGGCGGGTGACCGAGGTCGCGCTACGCAGCGGCGAGCCGCCCGCCGACGAGGCCGGCCGCGCGGCGGTCACCGACGACCTGGCGGCGGTACGCCGGGGCGCGCTGGGGGGAGCGGCAGTGGGCACGCTCTTCCTCGGCGCGCTGGCCGCGCTCGCCGTCGCCGTCGGCTGGACGGCCAGCGCGATCGGGTTCGGCGTGGTCCTGGTCGTGGTGCTTGCCGTCGCCGTCCGCACCGCCCGCCGCGAGCGCCGGTTGCGGGCGGCTGTGCTGACCGGGTGAGCGGTGCCAGACTGGCCGCCATGGAGCAGCATCTGTACGAGCCCGTGCACGAGGAGTTCCGGGACCTGTGCCGCCGGTTCCTCGCCCGGGAGGCCGTGCCGCACCACGAGCGGTGGGAGGCCGATGGCATCGTCGACCGCGAGGTGTGGCGGGCCGCCGGCGCGGCGGGGTTGCTGGGTCCCGACGTCGACCCGGCGTACGGCGGTGGCGGCCAGCGCGACTTCCGGTTCAACGCGGTCCTCGACGAGGAGATCGTCGCGAGCGGCTGCACCGGTCTCGGGTTCGGGCTGCACAACGACGTGGTGGCGCCGTACCTGACCGAGCTGACCACCGACGAGCAGCGCAAGCGCTGGCTGCCGGGCTTCTGCTCGGGCGACCTGGTCACCGCCATCGCGATGAGCGAGCCGGGCGCGGGCAGCGACCTGGCCGGCATCCGCACCTCCGCGGTCCGCGACGGCGACACACTCGTCCTCAACGGCCAGAAGACGTTCATCACCAACGGCGAGCTGGCCGACCTCGTGGTGGTGGTGGTCAAGACCGCGCCGGAGCAGGGCGCGCACGGGGTGAGCCTGGTGGTGGTGGAGCGCGGCACCCCGGGTTTCGACCGGGGGCGCCGGCTGGCCAAGGTCGGCCTCAAGGCCAACGACACCGCCGAGTTGTTCTTCGACGACTGCCGGGTGCCGGCGGAGAACCTGATCGGCGCCGAGAACCAGGGCTTCTACCACCTGATGGCGAACCTGCCTCGGGAGCGGCTGAGCATCGCGGTCGGCGCGGTGGCGGCCTGCGAGAAGCTGCTCGCGCTCACGCTGGAGCACGCCCGGTCCCGGGAGGCGTTCGGCCGGCCGATCGGGAGGTTCCAGCACAACCGGTTCCTCCTGGCGGAGCTGGACACCGAGGTCACCATCGCCCGGACGTTCGTGAACCACTGTGTCACCGAGTACGACGCGGGCCGGCTCTCGGTGACCGACGCGGCCAAGGCGAAGTGGTGGACCACCGAGCTGCAGAACAAGGTCGCCGACCGGTGCGTGCAGCTGCACGGCGGCTACGGCTTCATGCTGGAGCACCCGGTGGCGAGGGCCTGGCTGGACAGCCGGGTGCAGACCATCTACGGCGGCACCACCGAGATCATGAAGGAGATCATCGGGCGCGGCCTCGGCCTGTAGCGAAACCGGTTGCCGACCGGCCGGTCCGGTGCGCGACGATGAGGCACCCGTCCTCACCAGGAGCGTCATGGCCACCGATCTGACCGCGCCGGCCCCGCCCCGGCAGTCCGACGTCGCCGGCATCCAGCGGCGTACCCTCCGGCTGCTCTTCCTCACCCAGATCGTCGGCGGTGTCGGCGTCGCCATCGGCATCTCGGTCGGCGCGCTGCTCGCCGCCCGGGTCGCCGGCACCGCCCTGGCCGGGTTGGCGCAGAGCGCCGGCGTGGTCGGCGCGGCGCTGCTCGCCGTACCGGTGACCCGGCTGATGGCGGCGCGCGGGCGCCGACCCGGTCTGGTCCTGGCCTACCTGGTCGGCGCGGTCGGCGGCGCGCTGGTGGTGGTCGCCGTGGTGAGCGGTGTGGTGCCGCTGCTCTTCGTCGGCATGCTGTTGTTCGGCGGCGGCACCGCGGCCAACCTCCAGGCCCGCTACACGGCCGTCGACCTGGCCGAGCCGGCGCGCCGGGGCCGGCAGCTGTCGCTGGTGGTCTGGGCCACCACCATCGGCTCGGTGGCCGCGCCGAACTTCGCCGCGCTCGCCGACGACGTCACCCACGGCTGGGGCCTGCCGCTGCTGGCCGGTCCGTTCCTGGTCAGCGCCGTCGCATTCACGCTGGCCGCCGGCGTACTCCTGGCCCTGCTGCGGCCGGACCCGCTGCTCACCGCCCGCCGGCTGGCGGCGGCCGAGCCCGCCGCGGACGCCGCCCGGCCGGTCACCCGCCGCGGTGGCATGGCCGCCGCGTGGCGCACGGTACGCCGCCGGCCGGCCGCCCGGCTCGGCATCGCCGCGGTCGCGGTGGGGCACCTGGTGATGGTCGCGGTGATGTCGATGACCCCGGTGCACCTCGACGAGTGGCACTCCGACGCGGACCTGCTGCGCGTGGTCGGCATCGTGCTCAGCCTGCACATCGCCGGCATGTACGCGTTCTCGCCGGTGGTGGGCTGGCTCACCGACCGGGTGGGCCGGCGGCCGGTGATCCTCGGCGGGGTGGCGCTGCTGCTGGCCGCGTGCGCGGTCGCCGGCGCCGCCGGGCACCGCACCCCGGCGCTCTCGGTGGGGCTGGCACTGCTCGGCCTGGGTTGGTCGGGCACCATGGTGGCGGGCTCGACGCTGCTGTCGGAGTCGGTGCCCACCGCCGACCGGCCCGGCGTGCAGGGCCTGTCCGACCTGCTCATGGGGCTGGCCGGGGCGGGCGCGGCGGCGGTGAGCGGGTTCGTCATGGGGGCCGTGGGGTACCCGACGCTCACCCTGCTGGCGGCGATCGCGGTGGTTCCGCTGGTCGCGCTCGCGCTGCGGCACCCCGGCGCGGGCGGCGGGTCCGGTGCGGACAGACATGACGAGGAGGACTGAACACGTGCGGCTGACCGACTTCTGGACGCGGCTGGAGGAGGCGTTCGGGCCGGGCTACGCGGCCAGCATCGCCAGCGACCAGGTGCTCTCCCAACTCGGCGGGCGGACCGTCGAGCAGGCGCTCGCGGCCGGTGAGGAAACGCACGTGGTGTGGCGTGCGGTGGTCGCCGCGTATCCCGACCGGGTGCCCGCTCGACTACGCTGAGCAGCCTTTTCGTTGGTTCCGCGTGTCGCTTGCCCAGTCGTACACCTGTTCGGCTATTGTCCACAGCGGGGTGCTCGTCCACAGCTCGCGGCCCGTCGGCTGGTTTTCTGTCGGACCCAGCGCCTAGCGTGTCCCGCGTGACGCGAAGCTCAGGAAAGACGCCGGCGAAGGCAGGGGTGGCAACGATGGCGGCAGGTCCTGACCGGGAGAAGGCACTCGACCTTGCTCTCGCTCAGATCGACAAGCAGTTCGGCAAGGGTTCGGTGATGCGGCTGGGGGAGCGGCCCGTCATCCAGACGGCGGTCACGCCGACCGGCTCCATCGCGCTCGACGTGGCGCTCGGCGTGGGCGGTCTGCCCCGCGGCAGGGTCGTCGAGATCTACGGTCCGGAGTCCAGCGGTAAGACCACTGTCGCCCTGCACGCGGTGGCCAACGCCCAGCGGGCGGGCGGCATCGCCGCGTTCATCGACGCCGAGCACGCGCTCGACCCGGAGTACGCGAAGGCGCTCGGTGTCGACACCGACGCCCTGCTGGTCTCCCAGCCGGACACCGGCGAGCAGGCGCTGGAGATCACCGACATGCTGGTGCGCTCCGGCGCGATCGACATCATCGTGATCGACTCGGTCGCCGCCCTGGTGCCGCGCGCCGAGATCGAGGGCGAGATGGGCGACAGCCACGTCGGCCTCCAGGCCCGGCTGATGAGCCAGGCGCTGCGGAAGATCACCGGCATCCTCAACAACACCGGCACCACCGCGATCTTCATCAACCAGCTCCGCGAGAAGATCGGCGTGATGTTCGGCAGCCCGGAGACCACGACCGGTGGCCGGGCGCTGAAGTTCTACGCCTCGGTCCGGCTCGACGTGCGCCGCATCGAGAGCCTGAAGGACGGCACCGACGTGGTCGGCAACCGCACCCGGGTCAAGGTCGTGAAGAACAAGGTCGCGGCGCCGTTCAAGCAGGCCGAGTTCGACATCATGTACGGCAAGGGCATCTCCCGCGAGGGCTCCCTGATCGACGTGGGCGTGGAGCAGGCGATCATCCGCAAGTCCGGCGCCTGGTACACCTACGACGGCGACCAGCTCGGCCAGGGCAAGGAGAAGGCTCGCGAGTTCCTCCGCGAGAACCCCGACGTGGCGGCCGAGGTCGAGAAGAAGATCCTGGAGAAGCTCGGCGTCGGCACCGCTGGCGCGGGCGACGCCGCCGGCGGCCCGGAGTTGCCGCCGGTCGACTTCTGATCCGCTGATCCGTGGCAGGACGACGGGCCCGTACGGGGCGTGGCTGGGATGCCGGCCCACCCCGTGCGGGTGACGCCACCGGCGCGCCCCAGCCCCGCCGTGGGCGCCGCGGTCGCGCGGCGGAGCCCGATCCAGGGGAGGCTCCGGCTCCGCCGCGCGACGAGGCCGAGCTGGCCCGGGAGATCTGCCTGCGGCAGCTCGCCACCCGGCCGCGCACCAGGGCCGAGCTGGCCGGTGCACTGGCTCGGCGGGGCATCTCCGAGGAGGTCGCCGAGCAGGTGCTCGACCGCTACGACGAGGTCGGCATCGTCGACGACGCCGCGTTCGCCCAGGCCTGGGTGAGCAGCCGGCACAACGGCCGCGGGCTGGCCCGTCGGGCGCTCGCCAACGAGCTGCGCCAGAAGGGCGTCGACGGCGAGGTGGCCGGCGCCGCCCTGGACGGGCTCGACGAGGAGACCGAGGCCGAGACGGCCCGGGCCCTGGTGGACCGGAAGCTGCGCACCGCCCGCGGCGAGCCCGACGCGGTGTTCCGGCGCCTGGTCGGCATGCTGGCGCGTAAGGGCTATCCGGCCGGCGTGGCGATCCGCGCGGTCAAGGACGCGCTCGCCGCGCAGAGCGCCGAGGCGGCCGAGTTCGCCGAGCACATCGACGCCGACGCCCTGGCCGACGCCGAGAACGATCTCGACGCCCGCCGGCACGACTGACCCGGCCCGCCGCTGTCGTCGAGGAGGGGTGCACCCGATGGTGAAGGCGTGCCTGAACGGTGGGCGGCGACCGGACGAGCATCCGGCCGTGCCGCTCACCGCGGCCGAGTTGGCGGCCGACGCCGCTCGTTGCGCGAGGGCCGGGGTGGCGGCGGTGCACGTGCACCCGCGCGACGACGACGGCGCCGAGTCGCTCGATCCGAGCGTGATCGCGGCGGCGGTCGGCGCCGTCCGGGCCACCCGTCCCGGCCTGCCGGTCGGTGTGAGCACCGGCGCGTGGATCATCCCCGACCCGGCCGAGCGGGTGGCCGCCGTCCGTGCCTGGACGGTGCTGCCCGACTTCGCCTCCGTCAACGCCCACGAACCCGGCGCGGTGGCGGTCGCCGCCGCTCTGCACGAGCGCGGGGTCATGGTCGAGGCCGGCCTCTGGACGCAGGCGGCGGTCGACGCGTGGCGCCGCTGGCCGACACCCACCGGCCGGGTCCTCGTCGAGTGCATGGCCGAGTCGGTCGAGGTGGCGCTCGCCGACGCGGCCGCGATCCTCGCCGCGCTGCCCGACCGGTGCCCGCCGGTGCTGCTACACGGCGAGGGCCCGGCGACCTGGCCGGTGCTCGGCGAGGCGGTCCGCCGTGGCCTGGCCACCCGGATCGGCCTTGAGGACACGCTCCTGCTGCCCGACGGCACCACCGCGCCGGACAACGCCGCCCTGGTGGCGGCCGCCCGCGCCCTGGGCGCCCGCTGACCGAGCCTTGGGCGCCCGCTGACCGAGCCCGGCCGGGCGCGTCGGGAGCGGGGTCGGTGCGGTGGCTCCGGCACCTTGATCGACACCAGGTCGGGGGGTGGTGGGGTCGAGAGCCGTGGCATGCCGCCACTTCGGCGAAACGGAGTGGATCTACGTGGCACGGGGTGTGGTTCGGCCCGCTCCGGGGCGGGCCTGTGGGTGGCAGGGTGCCTGAGCAGGCGGGAAAGGTCACGAGGAGATGACGGCCGGCGAGGTTTGTCCGAGCCTGTCCGGCATATTCTCACCTCTCCGTGACGGGACAACTTCTCTCCGTCCGGGTGGTTTGATCATGACTCCTTGACCGAACGGCCCCTCGCGACCTAGCCTCGCCATACAGGCTCACTTTGCCCGACCAGCGCAGGCTAAGCGCACAACATAGATCTCGTAACAGAACAGCATCACTTTGGCCAGCTTCACCGGCCCTTGACGGCCGTTCCGGACCTCGTCCGGCGCGTCCGACAACTGCAACCGGCCGCTGGCGGTGCCCAACGAGGGGCACCGCCGACGGAAAGCTGCCCACAGCCAGCCGCTCCGGTCGGGCGTCCAGAGCCGCAGGTGCGTGCCATCGCGCGTGTCCTACGGCGCGACGTTCAGGGGAGGCGGCCATGGCGGGGCGGCACAGGTTCACCGGCGGTCTGCCACACGGTCCCGGCCGCTCCTCGCCGGGCGGCGGCACAGCCCCGGCCGGTGCGGCGACGCCCGTCGGCACCTCCCGGTGCGGAGTGGCGGCATGAGCGCCTTCGACGTCGTCCTCCTCGTGGTGGTGCTGCTGCTCGTCGCCGTGGTGATCGGCGCCGTGCTGTTCGGCGTGCGGGCGCTCAAGCGCTTCAGCCTGGCCCCCGCACCCGAGGACCCGGCCTTCATCGCGGAGAAGGACCGGCAGGAGCAGTCCCTGGCCGCGCTGCGCACCGCAGCCGACGAGGTGAACAGCACCATCGACGTGGCGAAGTCGGCCGCCTCCGCGGCCCGTGCCGAGGCGGCCGCCGCGAAGGCCGAGGCGAAGGCCGCCCGGGCCGAGGCGCGGCGGGTGCTCGACGACGCACGCGCCGAGGCGGACACCGTGCTGGAACGGGCGCACAAGCAGGCCGAGGCGGACGCCGAACAGCTTCGGGCGACCGCGCGACGCAGCGGCGAGCGCGAGGTGGCGGTGCTCGCCGCCACCACCCGGGAGCAGGCCGCCGAGGTCGAGCGGCGGGCGGCCCGGATGGACGAGCGGGAGCGGCTGCACACCGAGGAGGTCGAGCGGCTGGCCGAACGCGAGCGGCAGCTCACCGCCGCCACCGCCGCGCTCGCCGCCCGGGAGGCCGCGCTGGCCGAACGCGAGCGGGAGCTGACCGAGGTGGAGGAGCAGCGACGCCGCGAGCTGGAGCGGGTGGCCGGGCTGACCGCCGACGCCGCCCGCGTCGAGCTGGTCGACTCGATCGAGGGGCAGGCCAAGCGGGAGGCCGCGCTGCTGGTCCGGGCGATCGAGTCCGACGCGCGGAGCACCGCCGAGCAGCGGGCCCGGCACATCGTGGTGGACGCCATCCAGCGGGTGGCCAGCGAACAGACCGCGGAGAGCGTGGTCAGCGTGCTGCACCTGCCCGGCGACGAGATGAAGGGCCGGATCATCGGCCGCGAGGGGCGCAACATCCGCGCCTTCGAGTCGGTCACCGGCGTCAACCTGATCATCGACGACACCCCCGAGGCGGTGCTGCTCTCCTGCTTCGACCCGGTCCGCCGGGAGGTCGGCCGGCTCACCCTGGAGAAGCTGGTGCTGGACGGGCGGATCCACCCGCACCGGATCGAGGAGGTCTACGACCTGGCCCGCCACGAGGTGGAGGAGCTGTGCCACCGGGCCGCCGAGGACGCCCTGGTCGAGGTGGGGATCACCGAGATCCATCCGGAGCTGGTCACCCTGCTGGGCCGGCTGCGCTACCGGACGTCGTACGGGCAGAACGTGCTCAAGCACCTGGTCGAGACCGCGCACATCGCCGGCACCATGGCCGCCGAGCTGCGGCTGGACGTGCCGACCATCAAGCGCTGCGCGTTCCTGCACGACATCGGCAAGGCGCTCACCCACGAGGTGGAGGGCAGCCACGCCATCATCGGCGCCGACCTCGCCCGTAAGTACGGCGAGACCGAGGACGTGGTGCACGCCATCGAGGCGCACCACAACGAGGTGCCGCCGCAGACCATCGAGGCGGTCCTCACCCAGGCGTCGGACGCCTGCTCGGGCGGGCGGCCGGGGGCCCGGCGGGAGAGCCTGGAGGCGTACGTCAAGCGGCTGGAGCGGATCGAGGAGATCGCGGCCGGCAAGCTCGGCGTGGAGAAGGTCTTCGCCATGCAGGCGGGCCGGGAGATCCGGGTGATGGTGAAGCCGGACGACGTGGACGACATCGGCGCGGCGGTGCTGGCCCGGGACGTGGCGAAGCAGATCGAGGAGGAGCTGACCTATCCGGGTCAGATCCGCGTGACAGTGGTGCGCGAGTCCAGGGTCACCGAGATCGCCCGCTGACGGAACGACGACGGGCGGGTGGGGGAGAACCCCACCCGCCCGTCGCGTGTCCGTCGGGTCAGCCCTGCGGCTCGGCCACGGTGGCGCCGCCAGCCGGCGTCGAGTCCGGTGCCGCGGCCTGCTTGGGGATCCGGAAGTTCCGCTGCCGGGTACGCCGGTCGAGCCAGTTCGCCAGTGTGGTCAACATCGAGTTGAGCACGATGTAGATGGCGGCCACCACGATCGCTGCGGCCACCACGTTCCCGCGGTTCGCGGACAGGTCGTTGACGCCCCGCTGAAGCAGTTCGGGGAAGGCCACGATGTAGCCGAGCGCGGTGTCCTTGAGCAGCACCACGAGCTGGCTCACGATCACGGGCAACATGGCTCGGGCTGCCTGCGGCACCAGGATCAACTGCATCACCTGGCTCTTGCGCATGCCGACGGCGTACGCCGCCTCGGCCTGGCCGCCCGGGATCGAGCGGATTCCGGCGCGGAACGCCTCGGCGAGCACCGAGCCGTTGTAGAGGGTGAGACCGACGACCACGGACCAGAAGGCCGACACCGGCCCCTGGATCAGGAACGGCACGCCGTAGAAGATGAAGAAGATCATGATGAGCAGCGGAACGGCGCGGAAGAACTCCACGACCGCACCGGCCGGCACCCGGATCCACCAGTGGTCGGACAGCCGACCGACCGCGAACAGGATGCCGAAGGTCAGCGACAGCACCATGCCGGTGGCGGCGGCGAGCAGGGTCTGCCGCAGGCCCGGCCAGATGAACTGGGTCCAGGTGGGCGTCTCGGTGAACGGCTCCCAGAGGTTCCCCTCCCACTGCCCGGCCTGGTCGAACTTGGCGTAGACCCACCAGAGCAGCACGGCGAGGCCGACGCCGAAGACGACGCTGAGCACCGCGTTGCGGACGCGTGCCCGTGGCCCGGGGTGGTCGTAGAGAACGGTGCTGGTGCTCATCAGCGCTTCACCGCCAGTCGGTTGGCCAGCCAGCCGAAGAAGTAGCCGGTCGGGATGAGGAGCGCGGCGAAGGTGCCGGCGAAGACGGCGAAGATCGCGATCACGGCGTCACCGTTGCTGTTGATGAGGTCCTTCATGACGCTGGACGCCTCGATCAGGCCGATGGTGCCCACGATCGTGGCGTTCTTGCAAAGGGCGATGAGAACGCTGCCCAGCGGCGCGACCACGGCCCGCCCGGCCTGCGGCAGGATCACGATCCGCAGGGTCTGGAAGAAGGTCAGCCCGATCGCGCGAGCCGCCTCCGCCTGCCCCGCCGGGACCGTGTTGACGCCGGAGCGGATCGCCTCGCAGACGAACGCGGCGGTGTAGACCGACAGACCGACGACGCCGAGCCAGAAGTTGTTCAGGTTCAGGTCGTCGGAGAGGCCCACGCCCAGCGTCGAGTAGAGGCCGAAGTAGCAGAAGAAGATGATCAGCGTCAGCGGCGTGTTGCGGAAGATGTTGACCCAGGCTGCGCCGAAGCCTCGCAGCACCGGCACCGGGGAGACCCGGAAGGCGGCGAGGAGCACACCGAGCACCAGTGCGAGGACCGCCGACGCGCCGGTCAGCTTCAGGATCCAGAGGAAGCCGGACAGATACGCGTCGAGGTTGGTCGGATCAGCGAATACGTGCATGCGTCGACTCCCGGGGCACGTCGTCGGCGTCGTGACAGACCAGGGCCGACACCCATCGGGTGCCGGCCCTGGAACGTGTCAGACGCTGCCGCAGTTGGTCAGCTTCGTGGTGTCCAGCTCGGGCGCGGCCTTGCCGCTCTTGCCCAGGGTCGAGTCCCAGGCGGCCTTGTAGGTGCCGTCCGAGGCGGCGGTCTTGAGGATCTCGTTGATCTTCTCGCAGCCGTCCTTGTCGTCCTTCTTCAGGCCGATGCCGTAGGGCTCGCTGGAGAAGGGCTTGCCGACCACCTTGAACTTGCCGGCGTACTGGGACTGGGCGGCGTAGCCGGCGAGGATGATGTCGTCGGTGGTCACCGCGTCGATCTTGCCGTTCTCCAGCAGCGGCAGGCACTTCGAGTACGAGTCGAACTGCTGGAGCTTCGCCTTCGGGTGCTCGGTCTGGATCCGCTTGGCCGGGGTCGAGCCGGTGACCGAGCAGACCGTCTTCCCGTCCAGCGCCTCCGGACCGGTCAGCGTGGAGTCGGCCTTGACCAGCAGGTCCTGGCCGGCGATGAAGTACGGCCCGGCGAAGCTGATCTTCTGCTTGCGCTCGTCGTTGATGGTGTAGGTGGCCACCACCAGGTCGACGGTGCCCTGCTGGATGAAGGGCTCGCGGTTGGCCGAGACCGTGGTCTTCCACTCGATGTTGTTCGCGTCCACACCGAGGCCCTTCGCCACGATCTTGGCGATCTCGACATCGAAGCCCTCGTACTGGCTGCCGGTCTGGATGCCGAGGCCCGGCTGGTCGGCCTTCACGCCGATGACCAGCTTCTTCTGGCTCTGGGCCTTGCCCACGATGCCCTTGGCCCCGTTGCCGGAGCCGCCGTCCCCGTCGCCGCCGCAGGCGCTCATGCCGAGAGCCAAGGTCGCCGCCGCGGCCACCGCCGCCACGCGCTTCAAACGCATACTCATCTCCTTATTCGACGGAGCCGCCGGGGACGACTCCACTGCTCCACTACGGACGCTCAGTGCGTGAGGATCTTGGAGAGGAAGTCCTTGGCCCGGTCGGTGCGCGGGTTCGCGAAGAACTCGGCCGGCGGGGCCTCCTCGACCAGCTTGCCGTCGGCCATGAAGACGACCCGGTTGGCCGCGTGCCGGGCGAAGCCCATCTCGTGCGTGACCACGACCATGGTCATGCCGTCGCGGGCCAGCGCGGTCATCACGTCGAGCACCTCGCCGACCATCTCCGGGTCGAGCGCGCTCGTCGGCTCGTCGAAGAGCATCGCCTTGGGCTGCATGGCCAGCGCGCGGGCGATCGCCACCCGCTGCTGCTGGCCGCCGGAGAGCTGCGCCGGGTACTTGTCCGCCTGGTTGGCGATGCCGACGCGGTCGAGCAGGGCCAGGCCGCGCTCGCGGGCGGCGGCCGGCTTCTCCTTGCGCACCTTGACCGGCCCCAGCGTGACGTTCTCCAGGATGGTCTTGTGCGCGAAGAGGTTGAACGACTGGAACACCATGCCGACCTCGCTGCGCAGCTTGGCCAGGGGCTTGCCCTCGGCCGGCAGCGGCTGCCCGTCGAACGTGATGGTGCCCTCGTTGATCGGCTCCAGCCGGTTGATGGCGCGGCACAGCGTCGACTTGCCGGAACCGGACGGGCCGATCACCACGACCACCTCGCCCCGGTCGACGGAGAGGGACACGTCGTCGAGCACGTGCAGCGGCCCGAACCACTTGTGGACCCCGTCGAGCACGATCAGCGGGTCGCCCGTCGTCACGTCGTCCACCGTCCCTGTCGTCCGTGCCGGATCCGGGGGTCGGTCGACCTCCCGGTTGGGCAACTGTAGGCGGCCTGATGTGGCGGAACGCAACCCAGATGGTCACGGAGCGGTAACACCGGTCACCGGCGTACCGGCGCGTCCGAATTCCGTCACCGACCGGTGCGTCCGAGTGGCGGTGAGGTCCGGTCGCGGAGATCATGAGGCGATGACCGACACGTACCGTCTCACCGAGCATGCCCGCGGCGGCGGTTGCGCCTGCAAGATCCCCCCGGGCGAGCTGGAGGCGATGGTCGCCGGTCTCGGCCCGAGCGGCGGCACGGCCGACCTGCTGGTCGGCCTGGAGAACGGCGACGACGCCGCGGTGGTCCGGCTGGACGAGCGCACCGGCCTGGTGACCACCGCCGACTTCTTCACCCCGGTCGTCGACGACGCGTACGACTGGGGTCGCATCGCCGCCGCGAACGCGCTCTCCGACGTGTACGCGATGGGCGGCACCCCGCTCGTCGCGCTCAACCTGCTCTGCTGGCCGCGCGAGGTGCTGCCGCTGGAGCTGGCCCGCGAGGTGCTGCGCGGCGGGCAGGACGTGGCCCGGGAGGCCGGCTGTCACCTGGCCGGCGGGCACAGCGTCGACGACGACGGCCCGAAGTACGGCCTGGCGGTCACCGGGGTGGTCCGGCCGGAGGAGTTGATCACCCTGGACGCCGGCCGGGCCGGGCTGCCGCTGTCGCTGACCAAGCCGCTCGGCGTCGGCGTGCTCAACACCCGGCACAAGCAGACCGGGGAACGGTTCGGCGAGGCGGTCGCGTCGATGGTCCGGCTCAACCGGGACGCCGCCCGCGCCGCGGTGGCCGCCGGGATCCGCTGCGGCACCGACGTGACCGGCTTCGGCCTGCTCGGGCACGCCTCCAAGCTGGCCCGGGCCAGCCGGCTCACGGTCGCGATCGACACCGCCGCGGTGCCGTACCTGCCGGGCGCGCGGGAGGCGCTGCGCGACGGGTACGTCAGCGGCGGCACCCGGCGCAACCTGGAGTGGGTGACGCCGTGGACGGACGCCGGCCGCGCCGACGAGGCCGAGCGGCTGCTGCTGGCCGACGCGCAGACGTCGGGCGGGCTGCTGGTCGCCGGTGAGGTGCCCGGCGGCACGGTGATCGGTGAGCTGCTGCCCGCCTCCGACCATCTGATCCGGCTGCGCTGACGCCCCGCGTGGCGTTCGCCGGCGGGGCACGATACCCGATAAACTGTCATCTTCCCGCTACTCGCGGCAACGTCGCCCAAGGAAATTTTGCCCGGAATGGTCACAGACCGGTAACTTGCCCCCGGTCGAGGTCAAATGCCCCCCACCATCGTCATTAAGGCCCGATTCGGAGGCCGGTGGGACGAGCGCAGCGAGGAGGCGGCATGACCGAGCTGTGGAACTGGAGAATCGACGGCGGCGCGCCGGTGGAGGTCTACCCGGCGATGGCCGAGGCGCTCGGACGGGTGGTGATGCCCCTCGCCGTCGCCGACCCGGCCCGGCTCCCCGCGTACGCGGTGGTCTGCGACGTGTGGGAGGCGCCCGGGGCGTACGGCACCGTGGTCGACTGTTACGGCGTGCCCGAGCGCCTGCCCGAGCTGCCCGCCATCGCGGCGCTGGCCCGGGTGCTGGGCCGCAACTGCCTGATGCGCGACGACACGCTCGACGCCGGGCGGCACCTGCTGGTCGCCCCGGACGGCACGATCCGCCCGGTGCACTTCGACGTGGTCGAGACCGACGACGGCGAGGTCCTCAGCGACCAGCGGCTCTGCACCGAGGCCGACCCCCGCTGCCGCGGCTGGTCGCGGTGCCACCGCTCCCGCTGGGCGCCCGACTCGGTCGGGCCGGCGCTCGCCGCCGCCTGACCGGGTCCGCCCGTCGCCGGCCGCCGGCGCACCCGGATACGCTGTCCGGGTCATGACTACCGCAGCCGCGGGCAGCCCGCGCACCTACCAGGTGCGCACGTACGGCTGCCAGATGAACGTGCACGACTCCGAGCGCATCTCCGGCCTCCTCGAGGACGCCGGTTACGTGCGCGCCCCCGAGGTCGGCGAGCAGCCCGACGTGGTGGTGTTCAACACCTGCGCGGTCCGGGAGAACGCCGACAACCGGCTCTACGGCAACCTGGGTCATCTGCGTCCGGTGAAGGCGAAGCACCCCGGGATGCAGATCGCGGTCGGAGGCTGTCTCGCCCAGAAGGACCGCGGCGAGATCGTCCGTAAGGCGCCCTGGGTGGACGTGGTGTTCGGCACGCACAACATCGGCTCGCTGCCGGCGTTGCTGGACCGGGCGCGGCACAACGCCGCCGCCGAGGTGGAGATCCTCGAGTCGCTGGAGGTCTTCCCCTCCACGCTGCCGACCCGGCGCGAGTCGACGTACGCCGGCTGGGTCTCCATCTCCGTCGGCTGCAACAACACCTGCACGTTCTGCATCGTGCCGTCGCTGCGCGGCAGGGAGAAGGACCGCCGCCCCGGCGACGTCCTCTCCGAGGTGCGCGCGCTGGTCGACGAGGGCGTGCTGGAGGTGACCCTGCTCGGGCAGAACGTCAACTCCTACGGCGTCGAGTTCGGCGACCGGTACGCGTTCGGCAAGCTGCTGCGCGCCTGCGGCGACATCGACGGGCTGGAGCGGGTCCGGTTCACCAGCCCGCACCCGAAGGACTTCACCGACGACGTGATCGAGGCGATGGCCGAGACGCCGAACGTCTGCCACTCGCTGCACATGCCGTTGCAGTCCGGCTCCGACGACGTGCTGCGCGCGATGCGCCGCTCGTACCGGTCGGAGAAATACCTGGGGATCATCTCCAAGGTCCGGGCGGCGATGCCGGACGCGGCGATCACCACGGACATCATCGTCGGCTTTCCCGGCGAGACCGAGGCCGACTTCGCCCGCACCCTCGACGTGGTCCGGGAAGCGCGGTTCTCCTCGGCGTTCACCTTCCAGTACTCGAAGCGCCCCGGCACCCCGGCGGCCACCATGGACGGTCAGCTGCCCAAGGCCGTCGTGCAGGAGCGCTACGAGCGGCTGGTCGCCTGCGTCGAGGAGATCACCTGGGCGGAGAACCGCAAGCTGGTGGGCGAGACCGTCGAGGTGCTGGTCGCCGTCGGCGAGGGCCGCAAGGACGAGCGCACCGGCCGGATGTCCGGCCGGGCCCGCGACGGCCGGCTGGTGCACTTCGCGACCGGCGAGCTAGCCGGGCAGATCCGTCCCGGCGACATCGTGCACACCGCCGTCACCTACGCGGCCCCGCACCACCTCAACGCGGACGGGGTGCCGCTGGCGCACCGGCGCACCCGGGCCGGTGACGCGGCCGAGGCGGGGCGCGCCCCGCGTACCCCCGGGGTGCTGCTGGGCCTGCCCACGATCGGCGCGCCGGCCGTGCCGCCCGCCCCCACCACCGGCGGTTGCGCCGTCCGCTGACCCACCCCACCGCCCGCTACGTAAGGAGGGGCCCCCTCTTAACACCGAGTGTTAAAAGGGGGCCCCTGCTCTACCGAATGCGTTAAGAGGGGGCCCCGCCTTACCCGCAGGCGGCGCTGTTGAGCTTCACCGTGGCGGGGTTCGCGGCGGTGCCGTTGGCGGTGAAGCCGACGGTGACCGATGCCCCCGCCGCCAGCGACGACGCCCAGTTGGGCGCGGCCGCGGTGACAGTGGTGCCGGACTGCGTGACGGTGGCGTTCCAGCCGCTCGCCAGCGTCACCCCGGACGGCCAGGTCCAGGTGACCGACCACGGGTTCACCGCCCCGGTGCCGGTGTTCTTCACGGTCAGCTCGCCCTGGAAGCCGCCGGCCCAGGCGTTGACCTGCTTGTAGCTGGCGGTGCACCCGCCGCTCGGCGCCGGCGTGGTCGGCGTCGGGCCGGGCGTGGTCGGGTTCGGCGTGGGGGAGCCGGTGCCGGTCGGCGTCGGGTTCGGGTTGCCCCCGCCCGGCGGGATCAGGTACGGCTGGAGGATGGCCTGCTTGGCCTGGTTCACGGTGGTCCAGTCGTCGTTGGCGATGCCGCCGGTGTCACCCGAGTTGGGGTTCCACGACCAGTAGGTGAACGACATGCCGTTGACCCCGGTGCCGGTGTAGGCCATCAGGTTCTCCAGCCAGATCTTGTCCTTCGGGTCCTGGAGCGTGGTGCCGAACTCGCCCATCATGATCGGCGCGATGTTCTGCTTGTAGAGGTAGCCCCAGTACCTGTCCCAGATCGCCGGCATGTTCGCCGGGTAGCTCGGGTCGTCGAACCAGGCCTGGCGGTAGACCGAGGTGGCGTACTCGTGCGGCGAGTAGACCAGCCGGTTCGCCACGTTCAGCCGCACCGGGAACTGCCCGGCCTTGGAGAGGTTGCCGCCCCACCAGCCACAGTCCTCGTCGTTGCTGGGGTCGTTGTCCCAGACGTTCGACAGGCCGCCGCTCGGGCAGCTCACCCCCTCCACGAAGATCAGCCAGTTCGGCTGCACGCCGAGGATCGCGTTGCCGGCCCGTTCGGCGGCCAGTCGCCAGTCGCGGGCGGTGTCGCCGCAGCCCCAGCAGGCGCCGGTGGCCGCCGGGTTGGTGCCCTCGGCGTGCGGCTCGTTGTGCAGGTCCGCCCCGATCACGGTGGGGTTGTTGGCGTACCGCTGGGCCATCGTCTTCCAGTCGTTGATCCAGGTCGCCTCGGAGACCCCCGAGGTGTACCAGAGCGGCGACTGGCCGGCCGACGTCGGCCGGTGCCGGTCCAGGATGACCCGCATCCCCTTGCTGCCCGCGTAGTCGATGACCTTGTCCAGGATCTGCAGCGGGGAGAGGCCGATCAGGTCCGGGTTGACGAAGTCGTTGATCCCGGTCGCGGTCGCGCCCGGCTTGATGGAGTCGTTCGAGTACGGGATGCGCAGCGTGTTGTAACCGAGCCGGGCCATGGTGTCGAGCTGGCCGCGCCACGGGTTGCTCGACCACAGGCCGTGGAACGTCTTGTTGTCGGTCTCCATGCCGAACCAGTTGATGCCGGTGAGCCGGACGGTCGCGCCCGTGCTGTCGACGATCTTGTTGCCGCTGGTGTGCAGGTAACCGGTGCCGGTGCCGCCGGCCGCCGCGGCGGCCGGGGTGGTGCTGACGGTCGCGGCGACGAGGATGCCGGCCGCGGCGGTGGCGAGCGCCGTCAGGGCGCCGCCGAGGGCGGTGCGTCGGTGCATGGAAGCTCCACTTCGGATGCCCGCGTCGCGTGGGCGCCGCGGGCGGCAGGACCAGGAGGCACGGCACGCTCGTCATCGAGTACGCGGACAGCGTCCGTCGGGCCGTGACGTGGACGGCCACCCGTGGGGAGGCACCGGCGACCCTCGACGGCGGTGATCAGCCGTCGACGCCCTCGCGCCGGTGTCGGAACCTGGCTCCGCCGCTCATTCTGATCAGCCCGCCTCGATGCGTCAACCCGCAGGCCGGGCTGCCGGGGCGGCGTGCGGACCGGGCCGGCCGGCGCCCGGACACGCGGGAGCCCCCGGGCCGATCGACCCGAGGGCTCCGTCGTGCGTGCGTCAGCCGGCCTGCTCGGCGAGCTGGAGGAACTGCACGCTTCGCGCGTGCGTGCGTCAGCCGGCCTGCTCGGCGAGCTGGGGGAACTGCCGCTTCGAGCGTGCGTGCGTCAGCCGGCCTGCTCGGCCAGCTGGAGGAACTGCCGCTTCGAGGCCAGCGCCGACTCGGCCTCCTTGACCCGGCGGGCGTCGCCGGCCGCCTGGGCCCGGGCCAGCCGGTCCTCGGCCTCGGCGACCTGGGCGCGCATCTGCGCCAGCAGCGGGTTGTCCTCCTTGGAGGTGCGCCGCCACGCCGAGTCCATCACCTCGCGGACCTTCTCGTCCACGGCCCGCAGTCGCCGTTCCAGGCCGGCGGCCGCCTCGCGCGGCACCCGGCCGGCCTCGTGCCACTGTGCCTGGATGTCCCGCAGCTTCGCCTGGGCGCCCTTCGGGTCGCCGTCGACGTCGAGCGCCTCGGCCTCGGCCAGCAGCGCCTGCTTGCGCTCCAGGTTGCCGCGCTGCTCGTTGTCCCGCGCGGAGAAGACCTCACTGCGCCGGGTGAAGAACTCGTCCTGGGCGGCGCGGAACCGTTCCCAGAGCTTCTGCTCGGCCTCCTTGGCGGCGCGCGGCGCGGCCTTCCACTGGGCCATCAGGTCCTTGAGCTGGCCGGCGGTGACGCCCCAGTCGGTCGACTCCTTGAGCTTCTCGGCCTCGGCGACCAGCTCCTCCTTGACCGTCTGCGCCTGCTTGCGCTGCTGGTCGAGGGAGGCGAAGTGGGCGCCCCGGCGGCGGGTGAAGCCGTCGCGCGCGGCGGCGAACCGCTTCCACAGCTCACCGTCGGACTTCTTGTCGACGCCGCGGATGGTCTTCCACTCGTCGAGGATCTCCTTGAGCCGGTCGCCGGCGGTCTTCCAGCCGGTCGACTCGGCGGCCAGCTTCTCGGCCTCCTCGACCAGGGCGGTCTTGCGGGCCAGCGCCTCGCCGCGGGCGGCCTCGCGGGCCGCCTTGGCTTCGCCGGCCTTCTCCTCGGCGACCGTGGCCAGTTTGTCCAGCCGGGCGGCGAGGGCGTCGATGTCACCGACCACGTGCGCCTCGGGCAGCGACGCCCGGATCCGGCGGATGGTGGTCAGCGACCCGCCGGCGTCGGCCGCACCCGAGTTGAGCCGGGCCTCGGTCAGGTCGACCTCCGTCACCAGGTCGGAGAAGCGCCGGGCGAAGTGGGCGAGCCCTTCCTCCGGTGCCCCCGCCTGCCAGGATCCGACCACCCGCTCGCCCTCGGCGGTCTTGACGTAGACGGTGCCGTCCTCGTCCACCCGTCCGAAGGCAGTCCAGTCGCTCATGTGCCCATCCTCGTTCTCCCGGCGTCGGGGGAGCAGCCCCCGGTCGCCGCCACGGCGCAGCAAACTTTCTCCCGGCATTGTCACAGGTCCGCCCCCGTCCGTGTCGAGCGCCTGTCGTCGACCGTGACCATACGGTGTCGTACGCCCTCGATGACCGGATCGGCGCGGAGACGCACCGGGTGGCGACGATAGGTTGGAGGCGTGCCACTGGTCGCCGCCGCCGTCTGTCCCCACCCGCCCCTGCTCGTGCCCGAGGTGGCCGGCGCCGCCGCGCCCGAGCTGGACGACCTGCGCGCCGCCGCCGACGCGGCGGTCGCCCGGCTGCTCGCCGCCGAGCCCGAGGCGCTCCTGCTGCTGGGCGCGGGGCCGGAGACGGCCCGGTTCAACGCCGCCGACCACGGCTCGCTGCGCCCGTTCGGGCTGCGGCGCGACGTGCGGCTCTGGAAGGTCAACTGCGCGGGTGGCGACGTGTTGCCACTGAGCCTCACCATCGGCGCCTGGTTGGTGAACCGGTCCGGCACGGAGCTGCCCCGGCTGGCCCGGGCGGTCGCCACCGACGCCTCCCCGGCGCAGTGCGCCGCCCTCGGCGCGGAGGTGGCCGCCGACCTGGACCGGCGGACCGCGTTGCTGGTGCTCGGGGACGGGTCGGCCTGCCGCGGCGTCACCGCGCCCGGCTATGACGACCCGCGCGCGTCCGCGTACGACGAGGGGGTCGCCGCGGCCCTGGCCGGCGCGGACGTCGAAGCCCTGCTCGGCCTGGACCCGGTGCTCTCCGCCGAGCTGCGGGCCGCCGGGCGGGCGCCGTGGCAGGTGCTGGCCGGCGCGGTCCGGGCGGCGGGCGGGGACTGGCGCGGCGACGTCGGCTACCACCGGGCCCCCTACGGCGTCGCCTATCTCGTGGCGAACTGGGAGCGGGTGTGAGCGCGGGCGGCGCGGTGGTCGCGGTGGTCGGGCCGACCGCGGCCGGGAAGTCGGCGCTGAGCATCGCGCTGGCGCACGCTCTCGACGGCGAGGTGGTCAACGCCGACTCGATGCAGCTCTACCGGGGCATGGACGTCGGCACCGCGAAGCTGACCCCGGCCGAGCGGGAGGGCGTGCCGCACCACCTGCTGGACATCTGGCCGGTGACCGAGCCGGCCAGCGTGGCCGAATACCAGAAGCTGGCCCGCGCGGCGGTCGACGACATCCTGGCCCGGGGGCGGGTGCCGTTGCTGGTCGGCGGCTCCGGGCTCTACGTGCGGGCGGTGCTGGAGCAGTTCGAGTTCCCCGGCACCGACCCGGCGGTGCGGGAGCGGCTGGAGGCGGAGCTGGCCGAGGTGGGCCCGGCGCCGCTGCACGCCCGCCTGGCCGAGGCGGACCCGCGGGCGGCGGCCGGCATCCTGCCCAGCAACGGTCGCCGGATCGTCCGGGCGTTGGAGGTGATCGAACTGACCGGCGCGCCGTTCACCGCGTCGCTGCCGGCGCCCACGCCCTACTACCCGTCCGTGCAGCTCGGCGTCGACCTGGACACCGCCCGGCTGGACGAGCGGATCGCGCTGCGGGTGGACCGGATGTGGGCCGACGGCCTGGTCGACGAGGTGCGCACGCTTGTCGGCGCGGGGCTGCCCGAGGGACGGACGGCGAGCCGGGCGCTCGGCTACCAGCAGGTGCTGCGCTTCCTCGCCGGCGAGCTGACCGAGACCGAGGCGTACGAGGAGACGATTCGGGCGACCCGGCGCTTCGTCCGGCGGCAGCGCTCGTGGTTCCGGCGCGACCCGCGGGTGCGCTGGCTCGACTCCGCCGCCGGGGACGTCGTCGACACGGCCCTGCGGTTGGCCGCCGGGGATCGGGGATGATGGGGGCGTGGAGTTCACCAAGGGGCACGGCACCGGCAACGACTTCGTCATCCTGCCCGACCCGGACGGCGCGCTCGATCTGACGCCCGGCCTGGTCGCCGCGCTCTGCGACCGGCGGCGCGGGCTCGGCGGCGACGGCGTGCTGCGCGTGGTGCGCGCCGCGAAGCACCCCGACGGCGCCGCGCTGGCCGGCGAGGCCGAGTGGTTCATGGACTACTGGAACTCCGACGGCTCGTTCGCCGAGATGTGCGGCAACGGGGCCCGGGTGTTCGTGCGCTACCTGCTGGAGACCGGCCTGGTCGCCCCGTCGGGCGGGGCGCTGCCGGTGGCCACCCGGGCCGGTCTGGTGCGGGCCCGGGTCGAGGGCGCGGACGTGGCGGTCGAGATGCGCCGCCCCCGCTTCCACGACGCGGCCACCGCCACCCTGGGCGGGTTGACCCTCACCGGTGCCGCGGTGGACGTCGGCAACCCGCACCTGGTGTGCGCGCTGCCCGCCGCGTTGGAACTGGCCGGCCTGGATCTCACCCGCGCCCCCGAGGTCGACGCCGCGGCCTTCCCGACCGGGGTGAACGTCGAGTTCACCACGCCGGGCGAGCCGGTCGACGGCACCGATGCGCACGTGCTGATGCGGGTCTACGAGCGGGGTTCGGCCGAGACGCTCTCCTGCGGCACCGGGGCGTGCGCGGTGGCGGCGGTGGCGTTGCGGGACGCCGGCCGGGAGACCGGCATCGTGGCGGTGGACGTCCCGGGCGGCCGCCTCACGGTCACCGTGACCGCCGACTCGTGCTGGCTCGCCGGCCCGGCCGTGCTGGTGGCGACCGGAACCCTCACCCCGGACGCCCTGCGTCCCTGACCGCAGGCGGCGCTGCGCGTGCGGTGGCGTGCTGTGCGTGCCGAGCGGTGGCACGGTGTCGGTGTGGCAGATGGCACCGAGCGGTGTCGCGGTTCGATCCCGGCGTGCTTACTCGTGGCCCCCGGCGTGCGTTTCGCGGCCGGCGATCTGCCGTCGGTAACAGGCGTTCCGACGCCCCGCACCAGCGCTGACCACGCTGTGTGACGGCTCCCGGATGATGTGTACTTTTCTGCGGCATGCCTGAGAGTCATAAATATGCCCCTGAGGCATACCCCTCTCAAGGGCTACTTTCTTTCCTGGCGCGACACGCCCGGGTCCCCGACACCTCACCCGAGGCCCGCCAACAACCGCGCCGCCCCGTCCGAGCATCCGGCGCGTCGCCCCGTCAATCGGCGCACCCGCCGTGAACCGGGCGATCGGCGGGCCGCAGGTGATCCGCGCAGACCGGCAACCCGTGCGGACCGGGCGACCGGCCTTGGCCGAGCGGTCGGCGTGGGCTGGGCGGTCGGCGTGGGGTGGGCGACCGGCGTGGGCCGAGCGGTCGGAGTGGGCTGGGGGACCGGCGTGGGCCGGGCGATCGGCGGGTGGGAGGCGGTGCGCGGCGGGAGGCGTTAGGGGGTGGCGCTGGCGTTGGCGGCGATCTCGGGGAGGTCGGCCGGACCGGGGTCGGCGGCCGGCGGCGGCGTGACGGCCGGGTTCTGCGCGGCGGCGCGCACCGCGGCGGCCACGGCGGGGGCCACCCGCGAGTCGAACACGCTCGGCACGATCACCGTCGGGTTGATCTTGTCTTCGCCGACCACGTCGGCGATGGCCCGAGCCGCCGCGAGCGCCATCTCCTCGGTGAACTCCTCGGCGTGCGCGTCGAGCATGCCGCGGAACACACCGGGGAAGGCGAGCACGTTGTTGATCTGGTTCGGCTGGTCCGACCGGCCGGTGGCCACCACGGCGGCGTGCTTGCGCGCCTCCCGCGGGTCCACCTCCGGGTCCGGGTTCGCGAGCGCGAAGACGATCGCGTCCTTGGCCATCGCGGCGACGTCCTCGCCGGTGAGCAGGTTCGGCGCGCTCACCCCGATGAACACGTCCGCGCCACGCACCGCCCCGGCCAGGTCGCCGGCGTAGTTCTCCTTGTTGGTGTTCTCCGCCAGCCACTGCCAGGCCGGGT
The DNA here is from genome assembly GCF_027460165.1 of Micromonospora sp. WMMC241. Lineage (NCBI taxonomy): Bacteria > Bacillati > Actinomycetota > Actinomycetes > Micromonosporales > Micromonosporaceae > Micromonospora > Micromonospora sp. WMMC241. Next base: position 4,820,242 of record NZ_JAPZBF010000001.1, on the reverse strand, counting down.
TCAGGTCGGGCAGCCCACGGTGCAGGGCGCCCTGCCGGTCGTACGCGATGATGTCGCCCACGCCCTGGCGCAGCAGCAGCTTCATGATCGCGGTGCCGGCCGCGCCGGCGCCGGAGACCACGACCCGGACGTCCGGGAGCTGCTTGCCCACCACGCGCAACGCGTTGGTCAGCGCGGCCAGCACGCAGATCGCGGTGCCGTGCTGGTCGTCGTGGAAGACCGGGATGTCCAGCGCCTCGCGCAGTCGGGCCTCGATCTCGAAGCAGCGCGGCGCGGCGATGTCCTCCAGGTTGATCCCGCCGTACGCCGGCGCGATCGCCTTGACGATCGACACGATCTCGTCGGTGTCCTGGGTGTCCAGCACCACTGGCCAGGCGTCCACCCCGCCGAAGCGCTTGAACAGGGCCGCCTTGCCCTCCATCACCGGCAGCGAGGCGGCCGGACCGAGGTTGCCCAGGCCGAGCACGGCCGAGCCGTCGCTGACCACGGCCACCGTGTTGCGCTTGATGGTGAGCCGGCGGGCGTCGGCCGGGTTCTCGGCGATCGCCTGGCAGACCCGGGCCACCCCCGGGGTGTACGCGCGGGACAACTCGTCGCGGGTGCGCAGCGCGACCTTCGGGGTCACCTCGATCTTGCCGCCGAGGTGCAGCAGGAACGTCCGGTCGGACACCTTGCGCACGTCCACCCCGTCGAGCCCGGTGAGCGCGTCGACGACCTGGTCGGCGTGGCCGGCGTCGGCGGTGTCGCAGGTGAGGTCGACGACCACGTTGGTCGGGTCGGAGTCGACCACGTCCAGCGCGGTCACGATGGCGCCCGCCTCGCCCGCCGCGGTGGTCAACCGGCCGATGGAGGAGGCGTCCGCGGGTACCGCGATCCGGATCGTGATCGAGAATCCGGCACTCGGCAGTCGGGTGATGGCCACGAGAAAACACTCCTCCGTCGGCGCTGAGCGGCTCGACTGGCATTTCTACCCGCAGGTCGGGGCCGGCCGGCAGCCGGCCCCACTACCGGTGGGTAGCGCCACGGGCATAACACACGTGCGCGTGGCGTTGTCACGTGTCAGGATTGCTGTCACGCGCCGAAAATTCTCGGCGATGCACATAACGGACAGGAGACGCAGTTTGCGCGAGCAGGAGACCTTCCATCCCTACGAGGACGACGAGCTCGACGCCACCACCGGCGCGTACGAGCTGTCTGAGCGGCAGGCGCTGCGGCGGGTCCCTGGCCTCTCCACCGAACTGACCGACATCACCGAGGTCGAATACCGCCAGCTCCGGCTGGAGCGGGTCGTCCTGGTGGGGGTCTGGACCGAGGGGAAGCAGACCGACGCCGACAACAGCCTCACCGAGCTGGCGGCGCTGGCCGAGACGGCCGGCTCGCAGGTGCTCGAGGGGCTGATCCAGCGCCGCAACCGGCCGGACCCGGCGACCTACATCGGTCGCGGCAAGGTCGACGACCTGGGCGCGGTGGTGCTCGCCACCGGCGCCGACACGGTGATCTGCGACGGTGAGCTGTCCCCGTCGCAGCTCCGCAACCTGGAGCAGCGCACCAAGGTCAAGGTGGTCGACCGCACCGCCCTGATCCTCGACATCTTCGCCCAGCACGCCAAGAGCAAGGAAGGCAAGGCGCAGGTCGAGCTGGCCCAGCTCGAATACCTGCTGCCGCGCCTGCGTGGTTGGGGCGAGAGCCTCTCCCGGCAGGCCGGTGGTAGCGGTCGCGGCGGTGGCGCCGGCGGCGGCGTGGGCCTGCGTGGTCCCGGTGAGACCAAGCTGGAGACCGACCGGCGCCGGATCCGGCACCGCATCGCGCGGCTGCGCCGCGAGATCAAGAGCATGACCACGGTACGCCAGACCAAGCGCGCCCGGCGCTCCCGCAACGCGGTGCCCGCGGTGGCCATCGCCGGCTACACCAACGCCGGCAAGTCCAGCCTGCTCAACCGCCTCACCGGCGCGGGCGTGCTGGTGGAGGACGCGCTGTTCGCCACGCTGGACCCGACCACCCGCCGGGCGACGACGTCCGACGGTCGGCTCTACACGCTCTCCGACACGGTCGGGTTCGTCCGGCACCTGCCGCACCAGATCGTCGAGGCGTTCCGCTCGACGTTGGAGGAGGTCGGCGACGCCGACCTGGTGGTGCACGTGGTCGACGGCACCCACCCGGATCCGGAGGAGCAGGTCCGGGCGGTCCGCGAGGTGCTCGCCGAGGTGGGCGCCGACCGGCTGCCGGAGCTGCTGGTGGTGAACAAGACCGACGCCACCGACGAGGAGACGATGCTGCGGCTCAAGCGGCTCTGGCCGGACGCGGTGTTCGTCTCCGCGTACCGCGGGCGCGGGATCGACGAGCTGCGCGAGGCGGTCGAGCGGCAGCTGCCGCGCCCGGCCGTCGAGGTCCGCGCGGTGCTCCCGTACGACCGGGGTGACCTGGTGGCCCGGGTGCACCGGCAGGGTGAGGTGCTGAGCACCGCGCACCTGCCCGAGGGCACGTTGCTGCACGTGCGGGTGGGCCAGGCGCTCGCCGCCGAGCTGGCTCCCTACCGCGCCGGTGACCGGCTCACCAGCGAGGAGCGGGTGGGCGCCGGGCGGTGAGCCGTCCGGCGTCACCCGCCGGAAACCCGGGGCGTGCGACACTGAGCGCCATGCGGCACGTTGTCTCCTCGGTCACGCTCGCGCTCGGCCTGGTCGGCGCGGTCGTGGCGCCGGCCGGGCCGGTCGCGGCGGCTCCCGCCGCGGCCCCGGTGCTGGCCGCGGCTCCCAAGAAGAAGTGCACCGTCACCGACGATCGCCTGCGTGAGCTGTCCGGCCTGGTCGCCACCGCCAACGGCTACGTGGTGATCAACGACGGCTCCGACGATCCCGCCCGCAAGCGGGTCTTCTACCTGGACGCCAAGTGCAAGGTCGACAAGGAGGTCCGCTACTCCGGTGACGGGCCCCTCGACACCGAGGACCTGGCGCTCGGGCCGGACCGCAAGACGCTCTGGATCGCCGACACCGGCGACAACGTCGAGAAGAAGACCCGGCGGGAGCGCGTCGCCATCTGGACGATGCCGCTGAGCGGGTCGAAGGAACCGGTGCTGCACCGGCTCAGCTATCCGGGCAAGGAGCCGCACGACGCCGAGGCGCTGCTGGTCGGCGACGACAACCAGCCGCTGGTGATCACGAAGGAGCTCTCCGGCAAGTCGGAGATCTTCACCCCGACCGCGAAACTGAAGTCGAGCGGCGACGCCGAGCCGATCCCGATGAAGAAGGTCGGCGACGTCTCGCTGCCCAGGACCAACACCGAGAACAAGCTCGGTTCGCCCGGGCGGGCGCTGGTCACCGGCGCGGCCCGGTCGCCGGACGGCGCCAGGGTGGTCCTCCGCACCTACGCGGACGCGTTCGAGTTCGACGTGGCCGGCGGTGACCTGGTCAAGGCACTCACCTCGGGCAAGCCCCGGGTCACGCCGCTGGCCGACCCGTTCGGCGAGGCCATCTCCTACACGCCGGACGGCAAGGCGTTCGTCACCGTCTCCGACGGCGGCTCCCTGGACCCGGCGGACCCGATCGACGTCCTCGGCTACACACCGGCGACCACCGGGGTCGAGGCGTTGCCCAACGGCGGCAAGGTGCAGACCAAGGCCGCCGCCCAGAAGTCCTGGCTCGAAGGGCTCTCGCTCGACGAGATCACGTACCTGATCGCCGCGGTCGGGGTGCTCGGCGCGCTCCTGGTCGGCGCCGGGGTGTTCGGCATCCTGCGGGCCCGGCGCAAGCCGGCGCCCGCCGGCCCGGCCGGCGGGTCCGAGCGCAGCGGCGAGTTCCCGGTGAACAGCGGTTTCCCGGCCGCCGACCGGCCGGATGCTCCGCCGCGCGGCGGGGTCTACGGCGGCGGTCAGTCCGGCGGCGTCTACGGCGGTTCCGCGAGCGGCGACCGGCCGGCGGGCGGTGGGGTCTACGGCGGTGGCCGTCCGCAGGGCGGCGCGGTGTACGGCGGCGCGGCGCAGGGCAGCGGCGGCGGTCGCCCGCAGGGCGGAGGCGCCCCGGGTGGCCGTCCGCCAAGCGGTGCCCAGGGTGGTCGTCCGGCGGGTGGCGGCGGCGCCCAGGGTGGTCGCCCGGTGAGTGGCGGCGGTGCCCAGGGCGGTCGTCCGCAGGGCGGTGGCCGTCCCCAGGGTGGTCGTCCGGCGGGTGGCGGCCCCCAGGGCGGGGGTGGCTACGGCGGCGGTGACGGCGGCCAGGGCGGGGTCTACGGCGGCGGCCAGGGTGGCGCGCGGCCGGGCGGCCGGGGTGGCGCGCCGGGCGGCGCCGGATATCGCGGGCAGCCGGGCGGCGGTGGCCGCCGGGGTGACGGTGGCCGGGCCGAGCCGCCGCGTCGCGACTCCCGGGATCCGCGTGGCGCACGCCGCGACGACGGCTACGGCGACCCCGGCCGGTACGGGCCGGTTCCCGGCGGCCGCGAGCCGCGCGGCGACCGCTACTGACGTCCTGCACGAGCGAGGGGGTGACCGACGTCGGTCACCCCCTCGCTCTCGTCAGCGGTCAGATCCGGCGCAGCACTGCGACCACGCGGCCCATGATGGTGGCGTCGTCACCGGGGATCGGGTCGAAGGCCGGGTTCTGCGGCATCAGCCAGACGTGCCCGTCGCGGCGCCGGTAGGTCTTCACGGTCGCCTCGCCGTCGAGCATCGCCGCCACGATGTCGCCGACCTCGGCGTTGGGCTGCTGGCGCACCACGACCCAGTCGCCGTCGCAGATCGCCGCGTCGAGCATCGAGTCGCCCTTGACCTGGAGCATGAAGACCTCGCCCTCACCGACCAGCTCGCGGGGGAGCGGGAAGATGTCCTCCACCGCCTGCTCGGCGAGGATCGGGCCACCGGCGGCGATCCGGCCCAGCATGGGCACGTAGGCCGGGGCGGGGCGCTGCGCGCGGGCGGCCTCGTCGTCGACGTCGCTGGGGGCGCGGACGTCGACCGCGCGGGGGCGGTTCGGGTCGCGGCGCAGGAAGCCCTTCTTCTCCAGCTCCTTGAGCTGGTAGGCGACGCTGGACGGGGAGACCAGGCCGACGGCCTCGCCGATCTCGCGGACGCTCGGCGGGTAGCCGTGGCGCTCGACCCAGGTGCGGATGAACTCCAGGATCCGGCGCTGCCGGGCGGTGAGGTCGACCGTCGCCGGGTCGGGGAAGCTGCTGACCACCGGGGTGACCGGGCGCACCGCGGGCTGGGCGGCCCGGCTGCGCGCGGTGCGGGGGCGGCGGGACGCCGGCGGACCCGCCCCGTCGATCGGCTGCGGGTTCTTCTGCCGGCTGGCCCGGTCCTCGGTCACGTCCGTCCTCCCTGGTCGGCGCTGGGTGCCTCGTCGGCTCGTGGTGCGTGTGGTCTGACCGTATAGGTGAGATCGGCCATTTTCAAACATCTGTACGACGTCATGTCGGCGTGTCGCGTCGAAATCCTGGATTTCCGAACAGGTGTTCTGATAAATGGTACGTCCTGCTCGAACGGATGTTCCATCCCGGCACCCCGTGACCGGGCGTGATGTCTCGGCGTTGGGCTCCTCGGCGAGGTTGGCGCGGACGTGATCCGGATGACTCGCCGGACACGCCGACCAACTTGACCTCGCTAGGGCGACGGCATACGGTCAACCCCTAGATGTAGTAGTCACATGGGCGTAAGTTGCCTACAGGTTGGGTTCAACTACCGAACGCACTCCCGCACAACGCACGCGGCGACGGTCGTCGAAGGACGGCTCCGCCGGGTCGAACCGTGCCCGGGAGTCGATCGGGGTGCCCGTGGTCGATGAAGGAGGTCGGGCGATGCGGTGTCCGTACTGCCGGCACGCCGACTCCCGGGTGGTCGACTCGCGGGAGGCCGACGACGGCCAGCTCATCCGGCGGCGACGCTCCTGCCCGGAGTGCGGCAAGCGGTTCACCACCGTCGAGGAGGCGGTGCTCGCGGTGGTCAAGCGCAGCGGGGTGACCGAGCCGTTCAGCCGCACGAAGATCATCGGCGGGGTGCGCAAGGCGTGCCAGGGCCGGCCGGTCGACGACGACTCGATCGCGCTGCTGGCACAGAAGGTCGAGGAGACCGTACGCGCCAAGGGGGCGGCCGAGATCCCCAGCCACGACGTGGGGCTGGCGATCCTCGGTCCGCTGCGTGACCTCGACGAAGTGGCCTACCTGCGGTTCGCCAGCGTCTACCGGTCGTTCGACTCGCTCGCCGACTTCGAGCAGGAGATCGAGACGCTGCGGGCCGCCGCGCGCGCCCGGGAGGGCGCCGGTGCCGGCGTGGCGGACGCCACCGGCGCGAACAGCTGACATTTCTGATTTCTGACAGTGTGACCAGGCACGGTGGGTGACCGTGCCGACGAGGGGGGCGAGGGCGTGACGACCAGCAAGTCACGGAACAAGGCCGGGGCGGGGCTGAAGATCGAGCGCGTCTGGACGACCGAGGGGGTGCATCCCTACGACGAGGTCGCCTGGGAGCGCCGTGACGTCGTCATGACGAACTGGCGGGACGGCTCGATCAACTTCGAGCAGCGCGGGGTGGAGTTCCCCGAGTCCTGGTCGGTCAACGCGGCCAACATCGTGACCACGAAGTACTTCCGGGGCGCGGTGGGGACCCCGGAGCGGGAGTGGTCGCTCAAGCAGCTCATCGACCGGGTGGTCGACACCTACCGCACCGCCGGCGAGGAGTACGGCTACTTCGCCTCCCCGGCCGACGCCGAGGTGTTCGCGCACGAGCTGACCTGGATGCTGCTGCACCAGGTGTTCAGCTTCAACTCGCCGGTCTGGTTCAACGTCGGCACGCCGTCGCCGCAGCAGGTCAGCGCGTGCTTCATCCTGGCCGTCGACGACTCGATGGACTCGATCCTCGACTGGTACAAGGAGGAGGGGCGGATCTTCCAGGGCGGCTCGGGCGCCGGGGTCAACCTCTCCCGCATCCGCTCCTCGAAGGAGCTGCTCTCCTCCGGCGGCACCGCGTCCGGCCCGGTCAGCTTCATGCGTGGCGCGGACGCCTCCGCCGGCACCATCAAGTCCGGTGGCGCCACCCGGCGCGCCGCCAAGATGGTCATCCTCGACGTGGACCACCCGGACATCGAGGAGTTCGTGGCCACCAAGGCGCGCGAGGAGGACAAGATCCGCGCGCTGCGGGACGCCGGGTTCGACATGGACCTGGGCGGCGCCGACATCGTCAGCGTGCAGTACCAGAACGCCAACAACTCGGTCCGGGTCTCCGACGAGTTCATGACCGCGGTGGAGAACGGCGGCGGCTTCGACCTGCGCGGCCGGCTCGACGGGCAGACCATCGAGACGATCGACGCCAAGAACCTGTTCCACACCATCTCCCAGGCCGCCTGGGAGTGCGCCGACCCGGGCCTGCAGTACGACGACACGATCAACGACTGGCACACCTGCCCGGAGACCGGGCGGATCACCGCGTCGAACCCGTGCTCGGAATACCTGCACCTGGACAACTCCTCGTGCAACCTGGCCTCGCTGAACCTGATGAAGTTCCTCCGCGCCGACGGTGGCTTCGAGGTGGAGAAGTTCGTCCGGTCGGTCGAGTTCGTCATCACCGCGATGGACATCTCGATCTGCTTCGCCGACTTCCCGACCGAGAAGATCGGTGAGACCACCCGGGCCTACCGGCAGCTCGGCATCGGGTACGCCAACCTGGGTGCCCTGCTGATGGCCTCCGGCCTGCCCTACGACTCGGAGCAGGGGCGGGAGGTGTCCGCGGCGATCACCTCGCTGATGACCGGCACCGCCTACCGCCGCTCCGCCGAGCTGGCCGGCATCGTCGGCCCGTACGACGGCTACGCCCGCAACGCGGAGCCGCACAAGCGGGTCATGCGCAAGCACGCCGCCGCCAACGACAGCATCCGGCCGACCGGCACCGTGGCCAACGCCGTGCAGCGCGAGGCGACCAAGCAGTGGACGCTCGGCAACAAGCTGGGCGACAAGAACGGTTGGCGCAACTCGCAGGCCAGCGTGCTCGCCCCGACCGGCACCATCGGCCTGATGATGGACTGCGACACCACGGGCGTCGAGCCGGATCTGGCGCTGGTCAAGTTCAAGAAGCTGGTCGGCGGCGGCTCGATGCAGATCGTCAACCAGACCGTGCCGCGCGCCCTGCGCAGCCTCGGCTACCCCGAGGAGCAGGTCGAGGCGATCGTCGAGCACATCGCCGACCACGGCCACGTGGTGGACGCCCCCGGCCTGAAGCCGGAGCACTACCCGGTCTTCGACTGCGCCATGGGTGAGCGGTCCATCGCGCCGATGGGCCACGTGCGGATGATGGCGGCGGTCCAGCCGTTCATCTCCGGCGCCATCTCCAAGACGGTCAACATGCCGGAGCAGGCCACCGTCGCCGACGTCGAGAAGATCTACTTCGAGGGCTGGAAGCTCGGCCTGAAGGCGCTGGCGATCTACCGGGACAACTGCAAGGTGGGCCAGCCGCTGTCGGTGGCCAAGCCGAACAAGGCTGCCGCCGAGACCCAGGCCCCGGCCGCCGAGGCCGAGAAGGTCGTGGAGAAGGTCGTCGAGTACCGCCCGGTGCGCAAGCGGCTGCCGAAGAAGCGCCCGTCGCAGACGGTCTCCTTCTCGGTCGGTGGCGCCGAGGGTTACCTCACCGCCTCGTCCTACCCGGACGACGGCCTCGGCGAGGTCTTCCTGAAGATGTCGAAGCAGGGTTCGACCCTGGCCGGCGTGATGGACGCCTTCTCGGTGGCGATCTCCATCGGTCTCCAGTACGGCGTCCCGCTGGAGACGTACGTCAGCAAGTTCACCAACATGCGCTTCGAGCCGGCCGGCATGACCGACGACCCGGACGTGCGGATGGCCGCCTCGGTGATGGACTACATCTTCCGTCGCCTGGCGCTGGACTTCCTGCCGTACGAGCGCCGCGCGGAGCTGGGCATCTTCACCGCCAAGGAGCGGGCCGCCCAGCTCCGGGCCGAGGCGGAGGCGGAGGCGAGCGGTGCGGACCTCACCGCGATGGCCGCCTCCGCCCCGGTCGAGGCGCCCGAGCCGAAGACCGGCCCGGTGGCCCAGCCGGCGCAGGAGATGGCCGACGTCGCGGCTGCCAAGCCCGCGCCGTCGGTGGGCTCCAGCACCGAGTTGCTGGAGGCCGTGATCGGCAAGGCCGCCGACGCGCCGCTCTGCTTCACCTGCGGCACCAAGATGCGGCCGGCCGGCAGCTGCTACGTCTGCGAGGGCTGCGGCTCCACCAGCGGCTGCAGCTGAAAAGCAACGAGCCCCGGGCGTTGGCGCGCCCGGGGCTCGTGAGCCGGGACGGAGCCCGACCTGCTTGCAGAGACAGATCTTCGCTCCTCCCGGCTCGGTCAGGCAAGTTGATCGAGTAGGAAGGGAGTAGTTATGCCTGGTAAGGCGAAGCCAGTGCACGTCGTTCCTCGGGACGGCGACTGGGCTGTGATCCGAGAGGGAAACCAGCGGGCCTCGTCGGTGCACTCGACCCAGGCGGAAGCCGAGAGGGCAGGGCGACCGGCAGCCCGGGCGGACCAGACCGAGTTCTACCTTCATGGCAGGAACGGTCAGATCCGTGAGCGAGACAGCTATGGGAACGATCCGAATCCGCCCCGCGACACGCGCTAGTTGAAGGGCCGGGGCGTACGCGAAGGCGTGCGCCCCGCTTGCCTTTCTTAGACCTACCGGCTTGCCTTCAGCCCGGCGATGAAGGCCACCCAGCTCTGGCGGGGGAGCCCAAGGCTGGGGGCCGAGGGGTCCTTGCTGTCGCGGACTTCTACCGTCATGTTGACGTACCTAGCTTCGACGCAGGCTCCGTTGCTGCCGCTCCGGCTGCTCTTGCGCCATTGCGAGTCCACGTCCGCCTCCTACTCGGTGAGCCGCGCGCTTCGGATCTCCTCGATCATCGCTGCCGAGTCAGTGGGTGACAAGGCTGCGGCGCGCAGGCTGTTAAACACCACCGTACAGCGGCGTACATCCTCGCCCTCCGCGTAGAGGTCACCCGTCAGGCCCTCGATGTAGACCACGCTCGGGCCGTCGGCGAAGTTGAGGATGTGGAAGCTGGACAGCATGGAGGCGTATGCGCCTTCCCGGAACGGGATCACCTGAATCGTGACGTTCCAACGGCTGCTCGCATCGAGTAAGGCCGTGAGTTGGTCGGCCATGACGGCCGCTCCGCCGATCTGGCGTTGGAGGACAGCTTCATCCAGCACGGCCACCAGGCGGAGCTTCCCAGAAGAGATCAGCTCTTGGCGGTGCGTCCGGACGGCAACTCGCCTGTCGACCGCGTCGGGTGATGGCTCGAAGGCGTCCTCCGCCATCATCGCCCGCGCGTATGCCGGTGTCTGGAGCAGGCCGGGCACGACAAGCGTCTCGAAGTTCTGCACCTCCTCGGCAGCGGATTCCAGACCGATGTACTGCCGATACGACGAGGGCAGGTCTCCATACTTCGCCCACCAGCCGCGCTGCTTTCCGGTGCGTGCCATCGACAGCAGCGTCTCGCGCAACTCGATGTCGGTCACGCCGTAGCGGTCCAGCAGAGCGTTCAGCGCGGGCCCCTTGATGCCGACACGGCCTGCCTCGATCCGTCGAAGTGTGCTCGCGGTGACCTCGATGATCTCGGCGGCCTGCTCTGCGGTGACATCAGCACGCTCTCTGGCCTGGCGTAACTGCGAGCCGAGTTGGAAGCGAACGAACGTCGGGCTTTCCATGGCGGTGATTGTTCCGCTCGGAGTGGCCGTGGGGTCCGCGACACGCCAGTGTTCATGCGCGCCGATGGTTGACCATCTAAAAATGCGCGCGCAAAATAATCGGCGCATGTCAACGGTGTGCTTCGGCAGGAGACCTCTTGCACAACCGTCTGACCTACGAGGAGTACCTGGTGGCGGTCGCGTTGACCCTCGCCCGGCGACACCGTCCGGTGTGGTCGTGGCAGCGCTGGCGGCGCATCTGTCGGTGCGGTGCCGACCTGCCCTGCCGAGTCCGTCACCGCATCCCGATCCGTCGTGGCCACTGGCCTGGGGAGGAAGACAAGTGACTGCCCACGGGCCGGTACTGCCGATATGGAGCTGTGACGGCTGCGGGGCTCCCTGGCCCTGCGCGTCCCGACGCCATGAGCTGCGGGCGGAGTTCGACGGATCGCCCGTGTCGCTGGCCCTCTACATGGGGTCCTACCTGGTGTGGGCGGCCGAGGATCTGACCTGGGTGCCGGCCGGGCTGTTGCACCGCCGCTTCCTGGGATGGGTGCGATGAGCGCCATCCGCCCGGGCGACGAACGCTTCCACTACTGCGACGGCTCGCATCGCTGGGTCCCGCCCGACCCCGACTTCGACCAGGAGGTCTGGGAGGCGATGGTCCGCGAGCACCAGCAATGCCATCTGGAGGAGATCTCTCGCGGCCTCCGTCGACGCCGGCCCGACCCGCCGTAGGTGTGCACGGTCATAGACCAGGCTGCGCGAGGAACTGGAATGCTTGGCTGATGAGCACGACAGACATCTATCAGGCGTTCGCCGAACGCGAGGCGCGCGGCGTGTCCCCGGCGTACGACCGGTTGTCGCAGGCGGTGGCGCGCGACCCGGAACTGCTCGCGTTGCTCGACACGCTTCCCGAGGCCAAGCGTCAGCCGAACCTGCTCTTCGGCGTGGTCCGGCTGCGCGGCGGCCCGGTGGACGACCCGGCGGCGTTCCGCGCGCACGTGGTGGCGCACTGGCCGGACGTCGCGGCGCAGATGCGGGCCCGGGCGACGCAGACGAACGAGGCCGGGCGCTGCGCGGTGCTGCTGCCGGTGCTCGCCGCGCTGCCGCAGCCGCTGGCCCTGCTGGAGGTCGGCGCGTCCGCCGGCCTGTGCCTCTACCCCGACCGGTACGCCTACCGCTACGGAGACCGCCGGATCGGCGACGGCGAGCCGGTGCTCGACTGCGCGTTCACCGGCGCGGCCCCGCCGGACCGGCGGCCGGAGGTGGTGTGGCGGGCCGGGTTGGACGTGCACCCGCTCGACGTCACCGACCCGGCGGACCTGGCCTGGCTGGACGCGCTGATCTGGCCGGAGCACCGGCACCGCCGGGACCGGCTGCGGGCCGCCGCCGCGGTCGCGGCGGCCGACCCGCCGCTGCTGGTTCGCGGCGACCTGGTCGACGACCTGCCGGCACTCGCCGCGCGGGCGCCGGCGGGCGCGACGCTCGTGGTGTTCCACAGCTCGGTGCTCTACCAGGTGCCGTCCGCCCGTCGGGCGGCCTTCACCGACCTGGTACGCACGCTGCCCGGCCGCTGGCTCGCCAACGAGGATCCGGCCGTGCTGCCGCACGCGGCGACGCCCGCGCCGCCGGACGGCGGTTTCCACAACGTGCTCGCGCTCGACGGCCGGCCGCTCGCCTGGACCCGGGGCCACGGTCAGGCGGCCACCTGGTTCGCCCCGGCGCTGCCGTGACCACGCGCCCGACCGCCGTCGACGCGTTCACGCGGGAGGTGGCGGCGCTCGGCTGGGTGTCCGACCTGATGGTCGCCGGGTCGCTCGCCACCGGCGACCACCGGCCCGGCGTCAGCGACCTGGACCTGGTCGCGGTCACCGACGGGCCGGTCGACGCGCCCCGCCAGGCGGAGCTGACCACCCTGCACCGCCGGTTCGACGCCGGCCCCGCCGCCGGGCTGCACCTGGGCTGCGTGTACGTCGCGACCGCCGCCGTCGGTGACGTCGGGGCACGACATCCCACCTGGACGCACGGGCAGCTCGTCCAACGGATCCTCTCCGGCATCACCCGCGCCGAACTGGTCCGGCACGGCCATGCCCTCCTCGGTCGCCCACCGGGCGAGGTCCTGCCGCCGATGACCGACGACGACGTGCGCGCCGCAGCCCGCGCCGAACTGACCGGCTACTGGGCGTGGGCGGCCCGGCGGCCCTGGTTGTGGCTCGACCCCGACCTGGCCGATCTCGGGCTCACCTCGATGGCCCGGGGCCGGCACGCGTTGCGCCACGGCGACCTGATCGGCAAGAGCGCGGCCATGCCCGCCGTGGCCGCGCCGGCCTGGCTTGTCGACCACGTGCGGGCGCGCCGCCGGGGCGAGGCGGTCACGTCACCGCGGATCCGCACCGCCCTGATCGCCTGGCGGGACGCTCGCCGGACGGTCGCCGCGGCCCACCGGGACACGGCCGGTCGGGGCGGCCCCTGAACTCCGGGCCGCCCCGACCAGCCCCGGGCCTCAGTCGGGCAGCGAGTCGACCGCCGAGGCGAGCACCCCGCGCAGCTCGGCCTCCGCGCCGGCCGGCAGCTTCTCCGGCTTGACGACCTGGTACGCGACGCGCACCTCGTAGTGCTCGCCACGCCAGGCATAGCCGTCGAACCGGGTCTCGCCGCCGTCCCACGGCGTCACCGCCACGCAGGAGCTGTCACCCGGTCCCTCGCCGGTCGGGTCGGTGGCGATCCGGGAGCACCGGTCCCGCCGCCATGTCTCGTCGTACATGCCGTCGGCGTCGACGCCCACGGTGACGACCAGGTCGCCGCGCATGGAGGTGCCGCTGGTCAGGTCGACCGCGCACTCCCGGGTGCCGCTGCGGTCGCCGAGGTTGGCCGAGGCGCTGGGCTGCGCGCCGGGCGCGAGCCGGGTCAACAGGTCGGCCGGGAGCAGCGCGCAGGGGTCGCGAAGCTCGTCCGGCGGGGCTGTGTCGTCGGCGGCGCAACCGGTGGTGGCCAGGAGCGCACCGGTGACCACGAGCATTGCGGCCGATCTCGTCATCTGTCCTCCTTGGACGGTCGCGGGGGACCGTAGCAGCGCCGTGCTACCCGCAGATTTCGCGGTCGCCACCCGTCCACATCCCGCGCACCCCACTGCGAGTGGGGGGTGTCCCCGGCGGCCCGTTCCCGGGTCGTCTCGCCGATCTTGGACTTATGGCACCTCTGATTTCCGGCTGAACCGACATGTCATGGCGCCACAAGTTCATGATCGACGAAACCCCTCGGTACGAGACCGCCGAACATCCGGAAGCTGACTAGGGTCGGCGGTCGTGACCGAACCGCGCTGGCTCGTCGAGACCCGCATCGCCTACGACACCGTCGCCGTGGACTACGCGCGGCTGCTGCCGGACGTGGTGGAGCCGCCGCTGGACCGGGCCGTGCTGACCGCGTTCGCCGAGACGGTCGGGCCGGGCCGGCCGGTGCTGGAGGTCGGCTGCGGCACCGGCCGGGTCACCGCCCACCTGCACCGCCTCGGCCTCGACATCGCCGGCGTCGACCTGTCACCGGGCATGGTGGCGGTGGCCCGCCGGACCCATCCGCAACTGCGCTTCGACGTCGGCTCGATGACCGCGATGACCGCGTCGGACGCCTCCCTGGCCGGGCTGGTCGCCTGGTACTCGATCATCCACCTGCCGCCGGACCTGCTGCCCGAGGTGTTCGCCGGCTTCCACCGGGTGCTCGTTCCCGGCGGTCATCTGCTGCTCGCCGTGAAGGCCGGTGACCGGCTCGACCGGCGGGAGCAGGCCTACGGCCACCCGGTCGTCCTCGACGTGCACTGGCTGCCGCCGGAGCGGCTGGCCGCCCAGCTCACCGCCGCCGGGTTCGTGGTGTCGGCCACGCAGGTCCGCGAACCGGTCGCCGCCGAGCGCCAGCCCCAGGCGTTCCTGGTCGCCCAGCGCCCGGCGGACTGACCCGGTCCGTCAGCGTTCCCGTGGTGTCACCGACACCTGCTCGGCGATCGCGATCACCTGCTCCACAGTGAGCCGCAACGGCGCCTGCAGGTTGACCACCGCCCCGCCCGACACCTCGGTCTGCAGGAACCACATCTCGTCCGCGCGGACCAACCGGGCGTCCCGCCCACCGACGGTGACCGGGCGCTCCTCCACCGCCCCCATCACGGTGTGCAGCAGGTCCGGATCACGGCCGGCCACCACCTGCACGGCGAGCGTGTCACCGGGGGAGTCGCCTTGCAGGGTGAGGATGGTGTCGTCCTTGAAAGCGGCGACCCGCCATCCTCGGGGCGCGAGCCGCACCCGCAGGGGCACCGGTTGCGGCTCGTCGACGACGTCCCCGGCCAGCCGGAGCAGCGCGCCGTCCTGGGCGAACCGGCCGTGGCCGGTCAACGACACCCACCGACCCGACGTCTGCTCCCACGTCACGGTGAATTGCCGTTGCCCGCCGGGGTTGTCGTCCTCGGCCAGCTCGGCCGGATGGCCGGCCACTGTCACCTGCCGGGACGTCCGCGTGTGGCGATCCGGACGGTCATCCCGGACGGAGAGCCAGACGTCGTCGGCGCCACCGTTGGACAGGAACACGGCGAGAAAGCGGCCCGGCTCGTAGCTGTACCGGGGCGGTTGTAGGGCCGCTGGCCGGGACCGCAGCGTCAGCGGGAATTCGGGCACGGCCACGGCCACCAGCGTGATCGGCTCCGCCGGGCGGTCGGTCGGGCGCACCGCGAACCCGACGCCCGCCGCGACCGCCACCGTCACCGCGGCGGCCGCCACCAGGAGGGTCCGCCGCCGTGGAGTGCGGCGCGCCGGCGCAGCGGCGAACTCGTCGAGGAGGCGCTCCCGCGCGTTGGTCAGCACCTCCACGGATGCTTCCGGGCCGTCCGGCCCGTGCGTCCGCAGCAGCGTGATCTCGTTCATGTCGGCTCCTCCACGGTGAGCGCGAGTCGGGTGAGCCGGCGAGCCCGGTGCAGGCGGGACCGGACGGTGCCGACCGGAACGTCGAGCACGGCCGCGATCTGCTCGTACGACAGGTCCGCCCAGGCGGTGAGCAGCAGGACGTCCCGGTCCCGCCGGTGCAGCGAGGCGAGCGCCGAGGCCAGCTCGCGGCGCAGGGCGCGAGCGTCAAGCCGGTCGATCGCCTCCTCGACCACCGGCGGCGTGGGCTCGGCGGCGGCGAACCGGGCCAGCGCCCGGTAGCGGCGTTCCTCCGAGCGCACGTGCCGGCGCAGCAGGTTGGTGGCGATCCCGAACAGCCAAGGCCGCACCCCGACGTCGGGCCGGTAGCCGCCCCGCTGCCGGAACGCGACCAGGAACGTCTCGGCCAACAGGTCGTCGGCAGTCTGGCCGATCCGGCGGGCCAGATAGCGGTGGACGGCGACGGCGTGCCTGTCGAACAACGGCGCGAAGCGCTCCGGCGCGCCGACGGACTCACGGATCAGGTCGCCGTCCGACGGCTCGTCGGGCGGCACGGCCTCGGGTTGTCCCCGCTCGTGGGCATCGGCCCGGTGCATCTTGGTCACATCCGTTCATGCCCGGTCGGCCCGGACCGGTTCACGGCGTGCCCCGGGCCGGTCGTAGTGTCCCTGCCGCAGAGCCGGCACGACGGGAGGCACCAGCGTGAGCATCGCCCTGTTCACCCTCGGCGGGACCATCGCGATGGCCGGCGCCGGCGCCGGGGGAGTGGTCACCCGGCTCACCGGCGCCGACCTCACCGCCGCCGTACCCGGGCTCGCCGACATCCCGCTCGACGTCCGCGACGTCGAGGCGGTGCCCAGCGCCGCGCTCGCGTACCGGCAGATCCTCGACCTGGTGGACGCGGCGGCCGCGGCGGTCGACGGCGGGGCGACCGGCGCGGTGGTCACCCAGGGCACCGACACGCTGGAGGAGACCGCGTGGCTGGCCGACCTGGTCTGGCCGCACGCGGCGCCGCTGGTGTTCACCGGCGCGATGCGTAACCCGACGCTGGCCGGCCCGGACGGGCCGGCGAACCTGCTCGCGGCGGCCCGGGTCGCCGCCGCCCCGGCCGCCCGCGACCTCGGCGTCCTCGCCGTGCTCAACGACGAGATCCACGCCGCGCGGTTCGTCCGCAAGACGCACAGCACGAGTACGGGCGCGTTCGCCTCGCCGAACGCCGGGCCGCTCGGGCAGGTGATCGAGGGACGGGTACGGGTGCTGGCCCGGCCGCCCCGGCGCGTGCCGCTGCCGGCGGTGGACCGGGACCGGCTGGCCGCCACCCGGGTGGCGCTGCACACGGTCACGCTCGACGACGACGTGGCGCTGCTCGACGCGCTCGCCGCCGGCGTCGACGGGCTGGTGGTGGCCGGGTTCGGGGTGGGCCACGTGCCGCCGTCGTTCGCCCCGGCGCTGGGTGCGCTGGCCGGGCGGATGCCGGTGGTGCTCACGTCGCGGACCGGGGCCGGGTCGGTGCTGCGGGACACCTACGGCGCGGTCGGCTCGGAGCGGGACCTGCGGCGGCGCGGGCTGGTCGACGGCGGGTTGCTCGACCCGTACAAGGCGAAGGTGCTGCTGCGGTTGCTGCTCGCCACCCGCGCCGACGCCGCCGCGATCACCGAGGCGTTCGCGCTGCACGGGTGTTAAGAGGGGGCCCCGCCTATGCGGAAAACGTTAAGAAGGGGCCCCTCCTTACACTTCAGCGGTGGGTGAGGAGCTGGCGGACCGGGCGTTGACCGAGCCGCACCCGTCGCGGCTGCCGCCGAGGCATCCCGGGCGGGCGCGGATCCTGGCCGCGCACGCCGCCGCGCTGGCCGCCGGGGAGGCCGGCTACCTCGACCCGGAGACCGGGCTGTTCGTGCTCAGCGCCGGGTTCCTGGCCCGGCGGGGCACGTGCTGCGGGCGAGGATGCCGGCACTGTCCGTACGTGGCCGATTAGGGCCTTCCGTCCCGGTCGTGCGCCCCGTACGGTGTCCGACGGAACTCCGGCGGGCCACCCGCCCCGCCGCCGATCGCGGAGGTCTCCCCGTGCGCGCCCGTACCTGGCTGGCCGTCTCGGCCGTCCTGCTCGCCACCGGCTGCGCCGAGGACGCCCCGGCGGTCGATGTGCCGGCCGCGCCGCCGCCGGCGGCCGACGTCGCCGCGGCCTCCTCCGGCGGGGCCTGCCGGCTGCTCGACTTCGCGGTGATCGCCGCGCACACCGGTGGCACGTTCGACGTGGCCGCCGCCACCGACCGGGGTGACACGCACACCTGCGTGGTCCGCGCCCAGGCGGCGGCGCTACCGGAGCTGACGCTCTCGGTGACCGACACGTCGATCGACGCGGCCACCTTCACCGCCGACGTGCAGCCGCGCGGCGCCGCCAAGGTCACCAAGCTCGGGAAGATCGCCTACCGGCGCACGGTGTCGAAGACCGGGAAGGCCGGCCCGGTCGCCGAGGTGGGCTGGCTGGCCGGCGAGGACCGGCTGGCCAGTCTCCGCTGGGCCACTCCGCCGGGCACGGCCTCGGCGGAGGCGGACAGGGCGACAGCCAAGCTGGTCGCGCTGGCCAAGGTGATCGACACGAGGAAGCTCTGAGGAGAAGGTGAGCCGCGGACCGGGAGGTCAGCGAGCCGCGACGAAGACCCGGGAGGCCACCTCGCGGGGCAGCCGCACCCGGTCGCCGGAGCGGTCGATGGAGACGCCGTCGCGCTCCTGCGCCACGGTGACTGTCGCGCCCGGGTCGACGCCGGCGGCGTGCAGCTGCCGGAGCACGTCGGCGTCGGTCTGCACGCTCTCGCAGATCCGCCGCACCACCACCGGGCCGGACAGGCCGGGGAAGGCCAGGTTGCGCTCGCCCTCGACGGTCTCGGCCGGGTGCTGGCCCGGGTCGCCCAGTTCCTCCAGGCCCGGGATCGGGTTGCCGTAGGGCGAGCGGGACGGACGGTTGAGCAGGTCGTAGACCCGCTTCTCGACCGCGTCGCTCATCACGTGCTCCCAGCGGCAGGCCTCCTCGTGGGCCTCCTCGTAGGGCATCCCGATCACGTTGACCAGCAGCAGCTCGGCCAGCCGGTGCTTGCGCATCACCGAGACCGCGCTGTTGCGGCCGAGCGCGGTGAGGGTCAGGTGCCGGTCGCCCTCGACCGTGAGCAGGCCGTCCCGCTCCATCCGGGCGACGGTCTGGCTGACGGTCGGGCCGCTCTGCCGCAGCCGCTCGGCGATGCGCGCGCGCAGCGGTGGCACACCCTCCTCCTCCAGTTCGAGGATGGTGCGCAGGTACATCTCGGTCGTGTCGACCAGGTCATGCTTCACGTCAGCGGCCTCCCGGCGTCCGATGCTACCCGTAACGACCGACGGCCTGCCGCAGGCGAACCCGGAGGTCGATGCCCGGATGGTGTTGACTGGACCGCATGTCCGGAACCGCAGAGCTGCTGGTCGAGCCGGACCGGCTCGCCGCCGAGCTCGACCGCGCCGACCCACCCGTGCTGCTCGACGTCCGCTGGCGGCTCACCGGCCCGCCCGGCCGCGACGACTACACCGCCGGCCACCTGCCCGGCGCCGTCTTCGTCGACCTGGACACCGAGCTGTGCGGGCGGCCGGGCGCCGCCGGGCGGCACCCGCTGCCCGACCCCGCCGCGTTGCAGGCCGCGCTGCGGGCCGCCGGCGTCCGCGCCGCTCACCCCGTGGTGGTGTACGACGGCGGCGACGGCATGTCCGCCGCGCGGGCCTGGTGGACGCTGCGCTGGGCGGGTCACCGGGCGGTGCGGGTGCTGCACGGCGGCTTCCCGGCCTGGACGGCTGCCGGGCTGCCGGTGGACACCACGGTGCCCGAGCCGGTGCCCGGCGACGTGACGGTCGCCCCGGGCGCGCTTCCGGTGCTCGACGCCACGCGGGCCGCCCGGCTCGCCGCCGCCGACGCCGGGGTGCTGCTCGACGTGCGGGCCGCCCCGCGCTACCGGGGCGAGTCCGAGCCGGTCGACCCGGTCGCCGGGCACGTCCCGGGCGCGGTCAACCTGCCCGCCCCGGCGTACGTGACGCAGGGTCGGTTCCCCGCCGCCGAGGCGCTGCGGGCGCGCTTCGCCGAGGCCGGGGTGGACGGCGCCGCGCCGGTCGGTGCGTACTGCGGCTCCGGGGTGACCGCCGCGCAGGCGGTGCTGGCGTTGCACCTGGCCGGCCGCCCGGACGCCGCCCTGTACGTCGGCTCGTGGAGCGAGTGGGTGGCCGACCCGGACCGTCCGGTGGCGACCGGCGACGCCTCCGGCCGGTGAGCGCGCGGCTGGTGGGCGCGTCCCGGCCCGCGTGCGACGATGGCCGCATGGCCGACGACACGGTGGTGGTGTGGGATCCCGCCCTCCTCGCCTACGACATGGGGGACCATCCCCTCGACCCGGTGCGGGTCGAGCTGACCATGGCGCTCGCCCGTGAGCTGGGGGTGCTCGACCGGCCCGGGGTGCGCCTGGTCAAGCCCGAGCCGGCCGACGACGCGCTGCTGACCCGGGTTCACGATCCGGCCTACCTGGCCGCGGTCCGCGCCGCCCCGCACGACCCGCTCTTCGCTGGCTTCGGGGTGGGCACCTCGGACAACCCGGTCTTCGACGGGATGCACGAGTCCAGCGCGCTGATCGCCGGCGCCAGTGTGGCCGCCGCCGAGGCGGTCTGGCGGGGGGAGGCCCGGCGCGCGGT